>CAJIZF010000008.1 GCA_905181835.1 uncultured Flavobacteriaceae bacterium | reverse complement strand
CAGTGAACGGAAGTTGGACTATTGCTTTAGCTAATAGTATGTCTATTACACAACCTAAAAATGGTAGTTGGTGGTACGCAATTGCTGATGAAGCATGTAACGGTATTCCTCCAGCTCCACCATTTATATGGAATCAAAACACTAATAACTGGGAAGCAGAAACAAGAACATTCTCATTAACATAAAAATTTTAAAATAAAAAACAAGATATGGCAACATTAACAGGACAACAAATAGATCTATCCTATCAAGGTCTATTAAAAACAAACGATAACGCAGCTCTTACGGGTACCGCTAAAGGTATTCAAGACGGTGTAGGAGGAGCTACTAACATAGAGATGAGCAATACAGCTACTAACTTTGTTAGTGGTACTGTGGACTTTACAGGTAGTACTGTAACTGGTATACCAGTTGGTGATTCATTCAGTCCAGTAAATTTATCAGGAACGGCACAAACATTAGACTTAAGTCTATATAACTTTGGTAATGGTGGTACACTTTCAGGAGCTACTACATTAGCATTTAGTAATATACCTACAGAAAAAACATTTGCATACTCTTATATAGTAGCAACAGATCCTTTTCAATTTGACGGTATAGCATATAATACTGTAAACGCAACCTTTAGTGGTGCAAGTGGAGTAGATGCTAGTTTTAAATCAGATGGTACTATTTTATTTATACAAAGAGGTAACACTTCAGGTGATGCTTTAAAATCTTTTAACTTAAGTACTCCTTGGGATATTACAACTGCTGGATCACAAGTTGTTAGTTTTGATTTACAAACTCAAGATAACGTAATGACTGGTCATAATTGGAAGGCTGACGGTCTTACATTTTGGGCAGTTGGTTCACAAAATAATAGTGTATATGAATATACATTAACTACTGCTTGGGATTTAAGTACTGCTAGTTATTCTGGTAACTCATTTTCAGTTGGAACTCAAGACGGTACTCCTAATGGTATACAAGTTAAACCAGATGGTACTAGTTTCTTTATTATGGGTGATGGTAGTAATAGTGCTTGGCAATACAATATGTCAACTGCTTATGATATTACTACAGCGGTAGTAGATGGTAGTGTAGTGATAGGGCACAAGACTTAACCCCTTACGGAATTCTTATTGCAGATGATGGTTTAAGTTTTACTATGTCTGGTAATTCAAATGATAAATTATTTTCATATAATTTAACTACTGCTTGGGATATTTCAACTGCTACTTATTCTGGTAAAGAATTTGATTTAGCACTTATTGGTAGTGGAACATGGAATGGTCTCTGTGCAGGAGAAGATGGTAAAACTCTAATTGTAGCAAAACAGGATATTAGTAGTCTTTATCAATTAGATTTTGGTAACGCGGCTGTTACTCTTCCATCATCAGTAAAAAACCCTATAACAACTGCCTTTGCTGCAGGAGATGTTGTTACCCTATCTTTTTATACATTAGATGGAGGTACTAACATATATGTAGAAGAAATACCTGCCTCCGCATCAGGTGGTGCAGCAGCTGGATTAGTAAATGGAAATGGAACTAGTTCGCTTATGGCTGATGCTAGTCTATTAACAAATCCCGCAGTTGCAAATGGAGAAACTTCTATTGCACTTGGTAGTGGCGCAACTGCTGGAACAATAAACAATGTATCGATTGGTACTAATAATTTAACTGACGGTGCTAACATTATTAACATAGGAGATAACAACAACATGAGTTCATACTCTACAGACTCTGTTTTAATTAGACCTGGCGGTGGAACTGGTATTGCCTTTAGAAATAATTCAGTTACTATAGGTGTAGACACATATCCAGGAGCTAATGGTGTTGCAATTGGTAAAGGTGCTACTGGTTTACAAAACGATCCTAATATTTGTATTGGACTAAATGCTGAAGCTAATAATAATGCAGTGGCAATTGGAGCCAATGCATCTGCTAGAGGTAGTGGTACCGTAGTAATAGGTGCTGGATCAGTTGCTGACAATGCTGGAGCTGATGGTCAAATAGCTATTGGTGATGCATCTGATTGTTCTGCTAATAGAGGAATTGTAATTGGAGTTAATGGTTGTACTATTGCATCAGAAGGTATTGCAATAGGAGACAATGTAGATCTTGCAACTTCAGATAGAGCTGTTGCATTAGGTAATGCTATTACAGTTTCAGGTTCTCCAGATAGTATCATAATGGGTACTCAAGCTAATGTTTCAGCCGATTCGGCTATAGCAATAGGTAGAGACTCTTCAGCAACCGCAGCAAGAGCAGTAGCTATTGGTAGAGATGTTGTAGCGGCTAAAGCATCAACAGTTGCTGTAACAGAATTAGAAACTAAATTAGCAGGTGGAGGTATTACAATGGTATCACCAAACGGAACAGAATACAAATTAACAGTATCTGATGCAGGAGCATTAGTTATTTCATAAATATATAAACTTAATACAAAAACAAAACAATTATTATGGCATTACAATTTCAAACAGACGTTAAAACTAGAGATGGTTTTATTATACAGAACGCTTATGGTCGTGTATCATCAACTGACAGCTATCCTGGTACTACAGTAAAAGGACATGTTGACATTTATGTAACAGAAGCAGCATGGCTAGAAGGTGACAACGCAGTTAAAACAAGATTTATTCAAGACTGTGGTGTACCTTACAACAGAGACATAGACGGTACTGATATTCTTAATATAGCACACGATGGTCTTATTGCTGAATTAGCAAAGCAAGGCGTAGTAGCTATCAAGGTACTATAACATACGACTAATAGCTGCGCTGCTATAAGTTTATTTAGGTCGAAAGGGGTTCTACGAAAGTAGGACCCTTTTTTTGCGCATAAAAAAGCCCGCTAGTCAAAATGGGCATAAAACTAACGGGCTTAGTAGATTAGTAAAAGAATAAAAAAATAAACTAAACAAATCACTGTCGTTCAAAACATCTAATCTACATACCTTATATATCCATCTTCCTCTTTGTTTCAGTCAATCTGACTTTTTTTAGAAACAATGTTGATATATAGAGTATAATAACTAAACAAATCACTATCAACATGCAAATCCCATACAGTAAAGGTTCTTTATCATAGACCCAATGGTACTTCAAAGTGTAGGTCTATACGCCTAAAGTCAACATGCTACTAGCTAAATATAGCTAGGCTCATTCGCAAAGAGAAGACAGAGCCATTGATTGGAGGCTACGTAACTATTGGTAAACTAATTGGAGTATCTCCTAAAACTACTCAACGAGATATGCAAGTACTCGAAGACTCTAAAGACTTAGTGTTTATTAAATCATGGTAGACATAAACGTATGTGGAAATAGCAATGATCAATGACAATCACTTACATTACTAAACTTAAAGCTTAAGATGGATCAATGTTGGCCATAACACAATAAGGTCAAAAAGAGCCACCAGATACCCCTAAAGGGTATGTAACTATACCAGGTGAGGTAAACTAGTGTACCTACACCGAGTATTAGCAAGGGATACGAATCTGATCTTAGCTAACGATCGTCCCGCATACGCTTTAAAAGGTACTTACAGGGCAAAGAATTAATGATAGATAAATAACCTATGGAAGATATTAATATAAAGGTACCCTTTTGGGCAGTAGATATTAAAGATGAAGGTTTAATCATATTCATAGCTCTAATGGTTAAGATAAACCATCGTTATGGTTGGGATGAATGGTATAACTTCCACTTAAAAGATGTTAATAAAGTTAAAGGTGGACTAAAGAACATAAGAACTTTATTAAAACCTTACCTTGAATGGATTGATATAGCTCAGCCATATAATGAAGAGTACCAGTTTAGAATGAAAAGGGTAATGATACATGAGTTAGTTAGTGTACCGTTGACTGACCAGAGACATATAAGAGTGTGGTGTTACCTTTTAGGTTGCATGAATAGTAACTTATTAGATAAAGATTATTATGGCGCCAGACCACCTCAATCAACCGCCTTCACTAATGAGAATGAACATCAACTATTTAGATCATATGATATCAAAAAATAATACGATAGATATTAAGATGAAACATAGAAGAAGTGAAAAGAGAATCTGGAAAATAGCTAATAATTATGTAGCTATAGCCGAAGACTGGCCAGATATTCATCCAGATATAATAGAAGGGGCTAAGCACATGATAGCAGAAGATATACTTATGTTTGAAAAACAAGAAGAGTATGAAGTATGTGCAAGACTTAAAAAAGCATTTGAATATCTTGAACAGTTTAAATAGATTTTTAACAGATAAGTATAATGATATAGTCCTTATGTCTAAGAAGATTTGCAGAGCAAGCCGTGAGTCAGAAGAAGTAGCACACTATGTTATGGCAGAATTTATGGAACATGAACGTGCAACAGAATTAGTAGAAGCAGGTAGAGCCATGAATTTCTTATCAGGTATGATACACAGATCATTTCATAGTTCTACTAGTAAGTACCACACAGTATACAGACAAAAAGGTAGAATGCACCAGATGACACAGAAACAATTCAATAGACAAGATGATAGTGAATATAACTATGAACAAGATAATGCAACAGAGGCTATCCAAGGTATCTTAGAGGATATGGAAGCAGGTTCTATAGAGACATGGTTTCGTGCTACACTATTTAAAATGTATATGAAGGAGAGTAATTGCTCAGAACTTTCGCGCCAAACTAAAATACCTAGAACATCAATAGCAAAGGCAATAGAGGAAGCAAGAACTTATATACAAGAACAACTTAAAAACAATAACATAAATTATGAGTAACCTAATAGTACAGATAATAGGATATGCAGCACTAGCACATCTAATAGTAGACTTTATAGTAACATTAGATAAAGACTGGATTCCAACTAAACCATTTAAGTGTGATAAGTGCTTTGCATTCTGGATATCAATAGGTCCAATGCTAATACAATATGGACCAACAGGAATCTTATACTCAGCTTGCATTGCAATCTTAGCACAAATTATATTTAAATATACAGTATGAAACCAGAACACAGACAATATGTAAAGGACAACATGTTACTCTTTACACAATCAAGATCGTATACACCAGAACAATTAGCTAAAATGTTTGAGATACTGGCTGATGTAACTAATACACCACAGAAGGTAACTAGATGTGGCCGCTGTATAGAAACAACTAAAAAACAAATACTATTTCACTATGGAAGAATATAAAGTCTACGAGACTAAAAAGACAAAGAAGTACACGTTCAAACCTTATGGAGAACATGTAGCAATTATTAAAGCAACCACAAAGGCACATGCACAAACTGCATTAGATGGCCTAAACAAAGCACTTAAAGAAGATGAGCGTATTTAAAGGAGGAGACCACAACATCAATAGAGCTGGTAAGAAACCAGGAACTCTTAACAAGAACACCAAGGCTATTAGGGAAGCATATCAGAAGCTTACTGAAGATAACTTAGATAACATGTCTATATGGATTAGTCAAGTAGCTGGCGATGACCCAGCGAAAGCACTAGATATAATGATAAGACTATCAGAATATATTATACCTAAGCTAGCAAGAACAGAACTAAGTGGTAATGATGGAGAAGATCTATTTAAAAACATTTCATTTAAGTTTGGACCTGATGTTAATGACAGAGAACCAGGTTAATCACGAAGGTGGAGACTCTAGTATTGACCAGTTTGCACCAAAGGGATAATGAATTTTACGGGCTTCACACCACATACTAAACAAAAGGAAATGATTAACTCTATATTAGAGAGTAAGTCAAAGTTCCATGTAGCCTGTGTAGGTAGACAGTTCGGTAAATCCCTAATGGCAATGAACCTAGTCTTATACTGGGGTATTAATAAAGGACCAGTTAAAATCTTATGGGTCTCACCAGTTTATTCACAAACAGATAAAGTACAGAAAGAACTGATGGCAGCCATTGGTGATTCTGGCCTAGTAAAATCATGTAACTATTCATCAAATGAAATCACACTTAAGAACGGTACTCAAATACTTTTTAGATCTGCTGAGCGATATGATAATATCCGTGGCCTTACATGTGACTATGGGGTTATTGACGAAGCAGCATTTTGTAAAGACGAAGCCTGGCAAGAAGCAATAAGACCAGTCTTTATGGTAAGAGGCAAGAAAGTCTTATTCATCTCCACACCAAAAGGTAAGAACTTCTTCTATGAGTTATACCAGTTAGGTATTAGCGAAGACTATCCACAATACCAGAACTACACAGGTACATCCTATGACACTCCTTACATAGATCCAATAGATATTACAGATGCCAAGAAAACACTGCCAGAGAACGTCTTTAAACAAGAGTACTTAGCAGCGTTCATAGACTCAGGTGGTGAAGTATTCTCTAACTTAGATAAGAACACATTCGCGGCTTACACACCACCAATAGGAAAAGTATTTTGTGGAATAGATTTAGGTAAGCAAGAAGATTATACAGTAGCAACCTTTGTAGATTCCAGAGGAAAGATAGTAGACATCTATAGATCCAATGCACAAGAGTGGACCACCATGGTTAATGAGATAGTTCAAAGAATTAGACAATGGAACGCTACTACAATGATAGAAGTAAACTCAATAGGAGATGTAATCTTTGAGATGGTTAAGAAGCAATGGCAAGACACACACCCTTTTATTACTACAAGTAAATCAAAGCAAGAGATAATAGAAGGCCTGATCTTAGATATGAATGATACAGTAATTAGTATACCTCAGCCTCAGCTATTCTCGTGGCTCTACAACGAACTTTCAATGTTTACATATGATTACAATCCTAAGACAAGATCGATTAAATACGGACACCCAAGTGGCCAGCACGATGACACGGTGATCTCACTGGCCATTGCTAATTACAATCGTAAACAAAACAAGACTATGGGAACCTATGCTGTGATGGGTAGTAGGTAATTCATATTGACTAAGATTTATATTTAATACTATATGGCAGTAACAGTTAACATAAATGATAAGAAGTGGGAGATACCTACTCGTGTTACCATAGAGGAATGGCGGGACTTACAGCAATGGGAGTTCACTAACCAGGCTCATTGGCCATGGATCGTTAGTACTATAAGTTCATTTGATGCCAGAGAGTTTGACAATGCAGATCCAGATAGTATGCAATTGTTTATAGGATTCTTAATAGCGGCATGTAATAAGAGAACACTCAAGGTACAGCCTGACTTCAATCAATTAAAGTTCGGTCAGTTTGTAGATCTAGACTGCTTCTTAGCCTTAGGAGTAGAGAAGAATATCGCTCAGATACTTGAGACACTTGGAGTCGATACGCCATGGGCCGATGAAGCCTTAGCTGTAATAGATCAGTACCTTAAATGGAGAGCTACGATATACAAACAGTACTCACAGTTATTCGGACTAAACAACAAGGATGGACTACCTAACGATGATGAGTTCTATGATCCTAAAGAGGTGGCTCGTGGATGGTACATGGTAATAATGGAACTCGCTAACAATAACATCCTTAAGATGGATGAGGTAACAGAGGAACCACTACAGAAGACACTAACCTTCTTACAGATACAGAAGGAACTAAAGATTAAAGAGGCACAAGAAGCTCGCAAAATAACAAACAAGAAACTATGACATATAAAGAGATCATAAACAGATTCAGAACTATAACTGATAACCACTTAATGTTAGAGGACTTCGGCTATGGAGATCTATCAGACTTAAAGTATGTAAGCCAATTAGGCACAGACGAAGAGCGAGTAAGCTATCCTTACTTATACTTACTGCCATCAAGTTCTACAAGGAACGGAGTTGTCATGAACTACTCCTTTAACATGATAGTAATGGACATGGCTAGACCTGAGGATGGCGCTAACACTGACAAGTTTGATAACTATATAACTATTCAATCACAGTGCCAACAGTATATAGATGATGTCCTAGCGCAGCTCTATTACTTCTATAAGGATCAACCAGAAATCCAACTAACAGGCATCACATACACTCCATTCAAAGAGAAGTATCAAGATGTAGTAGCGGGCATGACAGCAACTATAACAATACAAGTACCAACACCACTTAATGAATGTATTGCACCATATGATAATTGGGTATTACAAAGTACAAAGACTCTTAGTACACGACTATTCGACTATAATGACTATCAGCTATAGCTGTTTATGATATACCGCTTGGACCTCCAGAGAAATATAGAATAGAGATAGACATAGACTTTAAAGTCTTATATGATATCTCACAGGATCCAACACCCTACGACACACCATTCTTAGGAATAAAACAAGACGCTAACGACGAGTCACAAAGAGACCTTAGAAATATTCAATTTAGTGGTACTGACAGAGGCGTACAACAAATGAGACAAACTGTTGAGTTAGTATTAGGAGATCTACCTGGCGCAGATGACAATGACCTATTCTTTACATGGGGTACTCCATACAATAATAGTGGTCCATGGTACCCAAATCCAACTACTGCTCCAGTACAAGAAGTTGATGCTATCCAACAAATAAGAGGTACTATTAAAATATACACAGCCGCACCGTAATGACAGTAGACGATTTCATATCAGACCTTAGTGCACTCGGAGAAGAGCTCTCGGATCCTCAACAGATACTTACAGAGATTGGAACAGGTATAACTGAAGAAATGAAAAGGTTAGCACCTGTAGACACTGGTGCATTGCGCAACTCTATAGGCTACATCATTAATGGTAATCAGATTACTTTCGATATGTTATACTATGGTATGTTTCAGAACTATGGAGTAAAAGGAACGGAAGACTCGAGAGGGTTACCAGTTCCATTTGGCTTATTACCACCAAGAGTAGGTAACACTTACTCATTTAGAAAGAGAAGGTTCGGTCTAAGAAATCAGACCTTCTTTAATTACGACACAATAATAGATACTATAGCCGAAGGCTTAGGTGAACAAATAACAGACTTTTAAATTATGGCAGTTAACGTAGAACAAACCCCTTACAGACCATTTGATATGGCCTATGGTGCAAATACTATTACACTTAATGGTATAACACCCTCACAACAGAAGTATGCCTTACAGATCACTGTAGTAGGTCAGACGACACCGATCGCAGATATTAGACAATCACCTAATAGATACGGTCGTGCTATCTTTGATATACAGAATATCTTACAGACTCAAGTAGAACCTAGTAAGAATAACATCGATGGCTTACACTACTCAGCAAGTGGATTCGCACAACAGAATACAAGAATGAGAATAGCCAATGGAGAACTAGTACAATACCAGATAGGGTATACTACAGAGACTAACGGCCAATTAGATGATCCGTTTACTGTAAGCCCTATAGTCTACACAACACTAGGAGGTAGCAAAGAGTATTGGCAAGTACCTTATGATGAAGGCGCTGAGTTTATACCTATTGTAGATGCTGATGTCAATGGATGTACAGACATTAACTATTGGGCTAGACCACTCTCAGATAACACATGGACTATTGCAGACACAGAGACTGGAGATAACTTACTTACAATTAATGGTGGTTACCCTTCACCCGGCGGGATAGATGTGCATAACGTATATAGAGATGATCAGTGTACTAAATCATTTTGGCAAAACATTGCAAGAGTAGCAGGACCTTATCCAGCTAACACAGCGGTACAGGGTATAGAAGCATTCTATGTACTACAATCTAACGCAGCAGGTAGTATCTTTAATGTATCTACCTTAGCTAACACACAATCAAGTGGTGGTGGACCTAATATAACCCTAGGACAAGGTCTAATACCAACAGGTAACTTTAATGTAATCACACTTGCTACAGGACCTGCTAACTTTCCAGTAGGTACACTATCACCTCTTTGTGATCACTACTATATAGTGCCAGTACTTTGGACACCACTATCACCTACTAACTGTACAACTGACGAGCTATCACAAGCACCCTTAATGTCAGAAGCAGCATGGAGAATACAGAGATATAACATCTTAGATAAACCATGTAATGATTATCCACATGTACAGTTTGCTTGGTTGAACTCAGAAGGCTTTAGAGATCAATTCACGTTTACTAAGCGTAATGAGATGAAGATAAATACTAAAAGAAATAACTTCCTTAAAGAAGCCGCAGATTACAATGATACTAGATACATCGTCGATAAGCAATCAAGAGGATTCACAACATACTCACAATCTATTAAAGAGGATTGGACTGCTACATCAGGTTATATGAATGATAAAGAAGTAGCCTTAATAGAGTCTATGTTTAAATCACCAGAAGTTAATGTAAGATTCTCTACTGGTGAATACGCAAACGAATGGATTCCTATTAACCTTGTTAGTTCATCATACACTGAGAAGTCATATAGAAAGGATAGACTATTCCAATACACAGTTAACTATAAGTTAGCCAACAACATTAAATCACAAAGAGGATAATATGATACAACTTAAGGTTTACAAAACAAAAGGAGATAGTAGCACCGCTCTCTTCTTAGATCTATATGAGACTGAGCCGATTAAGTTGACTCTATCGATAGAGGATATCACACAAGCAGATGCTACTTCGGTATTCTCTAAGACGTTCAGAGTTCCCGCTACCAGACATAACAACGAGTTCTTTGAGAATGCGTATGAGGTAGACGGAATCTTCTTTGATGTAACCTTAAAGAACTACGCAGAGATCTTAGTAGATGGTGCCGAGTTTAGAGAAGGACACATCAGACTACAGAAGATCTTTAGAAACCAAGACTTAGATCGTATAGATTACGAACTCTTATTCTTAGGTGAGACTAGAGACTTTTCAAGTACAATTGCTGAGAAGACTCTATGTCAATTAACAATGACAGACTTTAATTGGGAAGGTTTACCACAGAATTATACTAATGCGGCAGACTTCACAGGACCGTTTCAGTATAATGATATAGTTGTAAGTTGGAATGCTTTCCCTGAGAATGCATCACTAACTGCAGGTTATGCCGATGGAGATATCATCATGCCACTTATAGATCATGGTAATACTTATGATGATGGAGATCCTGAACAGGGTACAATAGCCTTAGGTGCAACAGGACAAGGTATTAGATCTTTTACACACCAAATAAACTCATTAGCGCTAACAAGAATGAAGCCAATGTTTAGAGCAAAGAGAGTATGGGATCAGATCTTTGAAGATGCAGGTTATACTTACTCATCTACATTCTTAAACTCTGACAAGTTTCATCAAATGTATATTAGTGCTTTTGGTAACAACGAACAGATTGGTATGGAGATTGATCAAGTAACTGGAACTAACTTCGAGTCTAACAACCCTACTAGTGGTGAGAATGATATTAATGCATTCATGTATAATGATAATGTTATTACAAATATAGCAGGTAATTACACAGTAGGTAGTTCTAATACTAATATGGGTGGTAATGGTAGTTACTTTACATGTCCTGGTGATTCCGGAATCGGACTGGGAGATAACTTCTATATCATGTCAGCAAGTGCAGAACTTGCAGCGTATGTAGAACAATCAAATGGACCTAACATATCAGTACCTGCATTCTTAAGACTAGTTGTTGTTAATACACCAGGTGGAACTATTCAAAGAACTCTAGCAACTGGTAATAATGCAGGTAATGGAAGTACTTCAACAATTAACTTTGATTCACGTAACTTACCTGCGGCGGATCAACTTGTAGCAGGAGAGATTATTCAAGTCTACTTAGATACTTCTAGTGGTTTTGTAGATTACTCATACGCTGATAATACTTATTGGGATTGTACCGCAGCGCCTGGTGATTACTATGCACCTCTAGATTTAGATTGTGAACACAAACAAATAGACTACATTAAAGACATCCTTACTATGTTTAGGTTAGTAATGCAACCTGATAATAAGAGACCTAATAACTTTATCATAGAACCATGGCAAGAGTTTATTGGTAGTGGTACAACTTACGACTGGTCTCATAAACTAGTAGAAGATATGGACTCTGTCTTAGAGCCTCTGTTTAATACACAGTCTGCTACGATAGAATACTCTTTTGCACAAGATGAGGATTTCATTAATAAATTCCACTTCGATAATAACAAACACCCTTATGGTTGGTTACAGTTTAATTCTACCAATGAGTTACTAAAAGGTACTCGTAAGATAGATGTAAAAGGTATTGCACCAACACCAATAGATCAAATCTTAGATACTACTGGTAATCATCCAGAGCCTACATTTATTTTACCAAGTATTGTAGAAGTAACAGGTGAACAGACCAGTTCGAATCCAGCTAGACCAGAACAATTACCTATTAAACCTAAAACTAGATTCTTATTCTATAATGGTAAGGAACCTATTACAGTTAGTCAACATCAATGGTATCTAAATAATGATAGTGGTAACGGAGTATTACAAACAAACTATCCACTAGTCTCACCTTATGAGAATTGGCCAGTACAACAGACGTCATTAAATTTAAATTTCTCTAACGACACTAGATATTATATTAACCCATCGCCGGGCACAGGTTACTTTGACCAAGGTTCAACTCTATTTGATGAATACTGGTCACGTTACATTTCATCACTCTATAATAAGTTTAGTAGAAGACTAACTGCAAAGTTTATCTTAAACAATGTGGATCTACAAGATCTTACATTCGATGATGTTATCTTTGTCAATGGTAAGTACTATAGACCTGAAAAGATTATAGATGCACAAGTAGGTGCTGAGACTGTAGTAACATGTCAACTAATTACTCTTGGTGATCAGAGACCTATATGGTTAGAAGAGCCACTCACAGGATTCTCTGTAGTAGCCTCTAATACATCTTGTCTTGGTCAAGAAGGTGAAATACAGATAACAACAAACGGTACACCAGCGTTTACGTGGGAGCTTGATGCGAGTGGAGCACAAGGTAATGTAAACCCATCAGGTAGTGCACCATTTACTTTTACTATTCCAGCACCAGTAGGTGTTGATACACTTACAGTAACTGATTCACTTGGTAGAGTTGCAGTAGTACAGGTTAACGTACCAGCAAGTACTGCATCACAAGTAACATCTACTAATTCAGTTGTACAACCTACAATATGTAGTAATACCCCAGTAGTAGAAACTACTATAGTAAATTATGAATCAACAGTAGCACAGCCAGTATCAACTAATGGTAACTACGCAATCTTTAATACTAAAGTTGTAGATCTATTAGAGTCTCAAGTAGCTAGACCTCTACCAGCAAGTGGTACTGGTTTTAATGCATTTAATTTAGACTATAATTTTAGATTAAATACTACTACATACCCTAACCTAACAACAGAATGGAGTGGTACTATTACTTGGACTAATCTAAGTTTTATTACTACTAACTGGTCACAGTATGAATTAGGTTATAGTGGGCCTGATGGCCTTACACCTACTGTAATACCATCACAATATATTAGTGGTTGGCCAACTAATCTACCACCAGTAGGCACTTCATTTACAGTTACAGTTACTGGTTTGCCTGTACAATACGGAGCCGCTGGTATATCACCTAGTCCAACAATGGATTTCTTAGTACTTAAAAACAGTGCAACTAATAGTGATTGGAATGGTAAATGGGAAAACACTGGTAGCATCATAGGAAAGCAATTAACAGTAGCTACTACATGTAATGGTGAAATCGATGTAACACCAGCTGGTGGAGCAGGAGCACCTTACACTGTAATATGGAATGATGGTGTTACCGCTGAAGATAGAACTGGATTATGTCCTGGTAATTATCAGTACTATGTAGAAGATGTTAACGGATGTCAATCTGATATCTATGACGTTACATTAACATGTCAAACTACTCTATATTATTATCAGCTTAGAGAACACCTAAACAACTGTACTCAATCTAGTTCGGCTACATATATTGCTAGTTCTACATCACAATTACCAATTAACCAAACAGTTACACTTAACGAAAGAGCTGGATGTTATTACGTTCAGGCTATAAGTACTGCCACACCTCTATATACAATAGATGCATTAAATGTATCATGTGCAGCATGTAATGGCGGTGGAACTCCATTGAGTTATGAAGTAGAAACATGTAACACTGGCGCCAATACTTATTATGCTAGTAGAACTGGAGCTGCTCTTGTACCTGGAAATGTAGTAGAATTAAATAATCAATCAGGTTGTTACATAGTAATCGGTGATTCAACTGTAGCAGCAACATCAGATGTTACATCAATATATGCAGATTGTGCAACATGTCTATCAACACCGCCAGTATACTACTATGGCTTCTTAAGTTGTGATGGTACATTTGACGGACCGATAGAATCACCAGTACAATTATCATTAGGTAGTTTTATAGATATTACACCTGGTCCTGGTTGTGGTTCAGTATACAAAGAAACTAATGGACCTGCAATATACACATGGAGTGGTACATTATTATATCAAGACTGTGATGCTTGTAACGGTGTAACACCACCACCAGCACAAAACTGTCACCTAATTCAAAATTCAAGTTTAGCAATAGCACAAGGTACTTATACTCTTAATGGACTTTCATATACTTGGACAGTTAAACCTGGTACTACAAGTTCAATATGTGCCGTTGTTGGTTCTGTTGTAACTACTTCAGGTACTGCTACAATTACAAATCAAGGTAATGCATGTACTCAACCAGGCGATTGTTTAATTGGCCCACCTCCTCCAAGTGTTTATACTATTGAAGATTGTGCAACTAGCGCTCTATTTACAATGGACGATCAAGGTAGTCAATTCCAAATAGGTGATGTAATACAGTATTATGCAAATACACAAGGAACAGGTGCTAGGTATTGTGGAACCGTCATAAACTATACAGGTACCACATTAAATGCATACTTAGCTAACCCATTTGTATCGTACTTCTGTGGAGACACAATACATTGCGCGGAGTAATTCAAATGACTAACAATTTATATTTAATAGTATGGCAGATAAAGTAGTAAAAATAACCTTTGAGATCGACGGCCTAGAGCAGTCGGTCACGAATATAGACGATGCTAAAGTTGCATTACAGCAATTAGAGACTCAAGCTAAGAAAACAGAGGATGCCGCTGAAGGTGCCGCTGATGGATTTAAAGAACTTGGTGAAGAATCTAAGAATGCTGGTGAAGCTGGTGAAGGAGCAGTCTCTGTACTTGATGAGGCTACTGGTGGTTTAGCTAGTAGGTTTAAAAATGTAATAGTAGGTGTAAAGAAAATGGGAGTCGCTCTAAAGGCCTCTTTCAAATCTGGTGTTGCAGGAGCAAGTTCATTAAAGAAAGGTATCGCAGCCACTGGTATTGGTTTACTAGTTATTGCCTTAGCAACTATCGTTGCCTATTGGGATGATATAGTTGGCTTAGTATCTGGTGTAAGTTCAGAACAAAAGAAACTTAACAAAGAAGTAGAAGCTAATGTCGCAGCACAACAAGAAGCACTAGATGCAATCTCAGCACAAGAGAATAGTTTAAAGTTACAAGGTAAAACTGAAGCAGAGATCAGAGATCTTAAGATACAGCAAACCAGATGAAGTAATACAGGCTACTATCTTACAGTTAGAGCAGATGAAGAAGACCAAAGATGCACAGGTCGCCGCTGCTCAACGTAATAGAGATATCGCACAAGGTGTTATAGCCTTTCTAACACTACCTATTACAATTCTATTAGGTACTGTTGATGCAATGACTAAAGCCCTTTCTCTAATACCTGGAATTGATATAGGGACTAATCTAGCAGATGACTTCACAGGAGGTATCGCTGAAATGATATTTGATCCTGAAGAAGTAGCAGCGGAAGGTGATGCTACCATAAAAGAGACTGAGGCACAGCTTACTAAGCTTAAAAACTCAAGAGATGGTATCATACTCCAGAGTCAGAAAGCTGACCAGGCGGCGGCTGATAAAGCCAAAGCAGATAGAGAGAAAATGACCGCTGATGAATTGGCTGCCGCAGAGAAACTTGCCGCTGACAAGAAAGCAATCAAAGATAAAGAAGATGCAGAAGCTGCTACTAGATTAGCAAAAGAAATAGCAGATGCACAAATAGTTAAAGATCTATTACAACAGGCTGATTTAGACCTAATACAAAGTGCTTACGATAGAGCACAAGCAGAATTAGAGATACAACGACAAGCTGATATTGAAAAGATTACACAAGCAGGAGCAACTGCCGATGAGATTGCACGTATCAATCAGCGTTATGATAATAAATCAAAGAAATTAGAACAAGACAACTCTGACTTTAAAGAGGCTCTTAATGAACAAGATGTAGATAATGCATTAGCCGCAGGTAGTCAAGTACTTGGTGGTATTATTGGTATCGTAGGTGAAGGTTCTGCCGTAGGTAAAGCTGCAGCAATTGCACAGACTACTATAGATACTTACAGTTCTGCTACCGCAGCATATAAATCTGTAGTTGGTATACCAGTTGTAGGACCAGCTTTAGCACCAGTCGCTGCAGGTGTTGCAGTGGCCGCTGGACTAATGTCTATCAAAAAGATAGTAGCAACAAAGACACCAGGTAATAAGTCCGCTGGTGCACCTCCAGGAATCACAGTGCCAGCCGCACCAGCATTTAATCCAACTACTGCATTAGAAGCAGGAGCCAATGCTGATCAAGATGCAACTACACAAGTAACAACAGGAGAACAAACTGGAAGTGGACCTGCAGTAATTAGAGCATACGTAGTAAGTTCAGAAGTTACAGGACAACAAGAAGCTGATGCGAAGATAAACGACTTAGCAAGACTATAATATATAACTTATGATAAACAAGATAGTAGAACTAATAATCAATCTAGAAGAATTCGAATTCGATGATCTAGGTGTAGAAATAATGTCATTAGTAGACAAGCCTGCTATCGAAGTAGGTTGGATGGCTTTTAACGAGGATGAAATGGAATTCAGAGAGAATGCAGATTGTCCAGATGGATTTGAACACGAAATGCCTGATGGTACTTGGATGTGTGGTAAAACTATGGGTGGTTACACTGAAGAATTTGTAGATAAGATACCAGGTGAATCAGAAGATGATTACATGGGTCGTTGCATACCTCAACTAATTAGTGAAGGAATGGCAGAAGATCAAGCAGCCGCAGTATGTTATAGTTCTTTTTCTGATGAGAATAAAGATAAACAATTCCAAGAAGATGTTTTAAAGATAGCACGAGAAGTTGGTGATACTATCGATCCTGAAGAAATCATATATGTAGATGGTACTAAAGAAAACTTTGCAACAGTAGGAGACTTCTTACAAGGTGCTAGAGCAATCGCAGCATTAGGTGATATACCACAAGATACACCAGCTAGATTAATGTATAGATATGCAGGACCTAGCGGTCAAAGATTCTTTTGTAGAGCCTTAAAAGGACTTAACAAAATCTATACTAGAGAAGATATAACTAGAATGAATAGATTAAATCCAGGTTTCGGACCTAACGGAAGTAATTCCTATTCCATTTTTGAATATAAAGGCGGTCCTAACTGCCAACATTACTGGGAAGAACTGGTACAATTCCAAGATGGTACAAGAAATGTATTAGTTAGTAATGGACCTGCAACAGGAGATGCTGGAGAAACTAATAACTCTAGCGATCCATCACCTAATGGTGCAGTAGCAAACAATGCATACTTAATGAGTAAGAACTGGTCATTCTCTGATGACGATCAAATGATTATCACAGGACCAGCTATGATACCAAATGCACTTAATAGCAAGAAAAGATGAGATGGGTAATCTATTCCATGTATACTTTTCTAAAGAGACTGTTGAGAAGGTTGCCAGGAAGTTTCTAGCGGACAATAATGCACATGTAACAGATATCAATCACGATGATAATATAGTTGAAGAGAACACTCTATTAGAGTCCTGGATAGTAGAAGATCCTAAGATGGATAAGTCTACTGCAATGGGTTTCAATGTACCTAAATCAACATGGATGGTAAGTTACAAAATCAATAACAAAGATACTTGGAATAAGATTAAAGCTGGAGAGCTTAATGGCTTCTCTGTTGCTGGATCGTTCTTAGAAAAAATACAATCAAATGGATAATATCAAAGACACAGCAGCAAATGCAACCACTATCTTCGGAACAGGAAGTGTTGTAATGGGATGGAATGAAACCCTAACGTTAGTACTATTAATAACAGGTATCATATTTAACATAGTCAGAATAGCTGACATTAGAAGAAGAAAGAAAAAGGATAACTAGAAAATACTAGCTACCCTTGAATTCTTTTGTTCCATAAGATTTTTGTGTTCATCACAATCATTATATGTAATACCCTTTAAGATACACTTAATAGAGTTACGTTGCATCTCATATCTTTTACACAACTGATTAATGCTATCACCTTCGAGATATCTCGCTCGAATGATGTTAGCACTTTCCATTGATAGCTTACGAGGAAGCTTCTTGTGTTTACCAGCCATATACTACACGCTTTACTGATGTTGATGATCTTCCAACAAATCTTGCAATTTGTTCTAGTGAGTAACCTTTACTTCGGTATTCTCTAATGATTGATTTCTCTGCCTCACTCATGTGAGTTCTTCCTTTTGGTTGTTCCATAATAATTGTTTTGTTTAATTTTAGAGCATTGTGCCCATTACGTAGCGTACATTTCTATTAACGATATCTAGACCATCAATCTTTCTGTCTTCAAGACTAGTAAAAGGTTGCATGTGAGGTCTTCCTGGTAAAGTTTTAAAATCTGCACGTGGTGATTTAATAGTGAATTGTCCATTACCTTCTTTGATTGCAAACACAACTACTTTTTTTGCAGTCATTTGTCTTTCGATGTGAACAATGTCATTTGTGTTTAGAAGTGTTTTACCTTTATAGGTAATAGGTTTTCCAATGTAGGTAACTACTTCGTTGAAATTAATTTTTGAATGTCTCATTTTGATTTGTTTTATTTAGTTATACTTATTATATATTCGTTTGCCCTTTTGTTTCATTTGGTTCTTAATTATTATTTCTAAATAAGAAACTTGCTCTAGTAACAGCATCGCTAGGAGCCATTTCACCTTGTTCGACCATATCCATAAGTTCGACTAGGTCATCCCATAATTCGAAGTTGTCAGTAGATACTCCAGATAATAAAGAGTCGATAAACTCGATTGCAGATTCTTTGACCATTGCTTGTGCTCTTGTGATTTCTTGTGATTTTTCCATTGTTTTTGTTTTAATGATTAATATTATACTACTAATATACACAATATTATTGACATAAAAAAATCCAGAGGCAACTATTTTCAAAAAAAGGCTTATTTATATTCATTATAGATAAGACTTTTGTCAATACAAGGCTATGCTATATTTAGATATGTCTGGTAAAGTACCAGATAAATTTAAAAAACACTATATATTATGACAGTAAACGACATGGTTAAAAAGTTGAGAGTAATGCTCGCAGCTGACACTGAAGTTGTGACTGAAGCTAAGTTCGCGGAAGCGGAACTAGTTGATGGAACAGTTGTATATACAGATGGTGAATTGGAAGTAGGCGCTGCTCTACTAATTAGAACTCCAGAAGGTGAAGAATCGCCTTACGCACCAGAAGGTATACATGAAACTACAGACGGATTGTTAATCGGAGTTGGTCCTAATGGTGAAATTATGGACATCACAGAAGCAGGTGAAGATACCGTTACAGAAGAAGTTGTTGAAGAAGAACTTGATGAAGTAGTAGTAGAAGCACCAGTATCTGAAGAGGCTATGCCAGCAACTGCAGAGTTGTTAACAGGTATTGCTGAGATGATCGCACCTTTCACTGAAGAGATCGCTGCATTAACAGAAGAAGTAACGGCACTTAAAGCTCGTTTTAACAAAATCGCAGACGAACCTGCAGCAACGCCAATCAGAAATACCTTCTCTGAAAACAAAATTAAGAAGGATGAAGCTTTGGCACAAAGAATGGATGCATTAAGAGCTATCCGCAAACACTAATTTTAACAAAAATAAAAACAAACAATTATGGCATTTGGATTTGACGTAGCAGCATTGCCTGCTTATACAGACCAACTATCTTTAGATTTAATTTCGAAGGTAGTTTTAAAAACAGACCTACTTGACTTCGTTGATCTAAGATCAGGATTCACTTCAGGTACTGTTGCAATTAACTTAGTAGACGCTGCATTGCCAGTATCTGCTTTATCTTGTGGATTTACACCTGATGGTCAGGTAACTTACTCACAAGTAAACGTAACAATAGATTCTTTACAATCTAAAACAACTATGTGTGTTGAAGATTTAAGATCAGTATACCAATCAGCATTTATGAATGCAGGTACAGGTAACGATTTCATTCCTTTTGAGAATGTAATCTCTGAATCTTATTCTGATAAATTAAGAAAGTATAATGAAGGTTACTTAATCAATGGAGCTGGCGCTGCCGGTACTGGAACAGGAATTAAAGCACAGATTACTTCTGCAAACGGAGCAAATCTACAAGCTGGTGTACCTGCTGCATGGACTGCTGCTAACGCATTCTCTCAAGCATTAGATTTATATGATGCAATCGACGAGTCTGTAAAAGACAGAGACGATTTAATTATGGTAGTATCTCCTGATGCTTACAGAGCTTTAGTTAGAGCTTTAGTAGCACAGAACTTATATCACTTTAACTCAGTAGAATCTAACGATATCTTAATCTTACCTGGTACTAATGTAACAGTTGTTAAGTCTTCTGGTCTTGTTGGATCGGATTACAAAATGGCTGGTCCTGGTAAAATGATATTAGCTGCTACTGGTTTAACTGATGAATTAGATTCATTCAGATTCTTCTATGATGAAGCTGCTGATGTAATGAAGTTTAGAGCTGCTTGGAGACTTGGAGTTGGTGTTGGAGAAGTTAATCTTTTCGGTACTAACGATATGGCGTAAGCCAAACAAATTATAGAGGGAATCATACAGGTTCCCTCTTTATTAACTAATTAAAAAAATCAATATAATATGAGTTGTTCAGCAATTACAGCAGGCTTTCTAGATTTATGTAACGATTCCACAGGTGGAATTGAAGAAATATTTATCGCGAATGGACCTGTTCAATCAATCACAGAATCAGCAGGTAACATTTCTGCTATTACTGTAGGTGGTGCTGCTTTAACACCTTCTGATTTTTTCAAATTCGAAACTCCAAGACAAGTAAGTTCTGTAACTGAGACTACTACAGTTTCACAAGAGAACGGTACGTTATTCTTTGATCAACAATTGACTGCAGTCTTCAATAAGATGGACGCAGCAAAAAGAGATCAATTATTATTACTAGCTCAAGCTACAACAATGGTTGTTGTTGCTAAAGATGGTAACGGTAACTACTGGTCAATTGGAATCGAAAAAGGTGCTTTCTTAGTATCAGCTTCCGCTACAAGTGGAACTGCTTACGGAGATCGTAACGGATATGAAATCGTAATCGGAGGCTTAGAAGCTTCACCAATGTTTACAGTTACTTCTTCTATAGTAGAAGCGTAATTTTAAATATAAAGTAAAAGAATTAAGGACTGCAGAAATGCGGTCCTTTTTTTATATAAGCTGGTGTGGTGCCTTATAGACTCTACCTTCATCAGCCATTGCATTTAGTGTTTTAGCCATAGGATAATTACGATCTGATAAGTAAAGACCGTGAGAACCCTTAGCGAAGTGGTATGGATGTCCGTCAATATGCATTAGAGGCTTGTAGTTAGCATATCTTATTGTTTTAATAGTATCTACTTCTGGATTAAATAGATCACCAGAGACACTAAATTTCACATCACAATATATCTGACAATCAAATCCAATTTCAACTATCTCTTCTAATAAGTAATTGACTTTAGCAGGTATAATAGGACCTGTAATAATTAGATCTAAATCATGAGTATCTACATCACTTAGAATACTACCTACTGCCCATAACTGATAGTCATCCCAATTAAGTTCTTTAATTAGATCTATAATGTGTTTAACAGAGTCTAATCCATTTAAGGTGTGCCATTTATCGTTGGTATATGAGCCAAACTTTATCTTTTTAGTTTCCATGTCAATTTACTATGCTTTTATATTTATATATATAAAGCAAAATATAAGTAAGTTTATGACAATTTTAGTACCTGAAACACAGTTAACACAGCAATTTACAGTAAACATACCAAATATGTTTGCAGGTGGTAATCTGACGTTTGCTTTAACTTCACAGTATAGCCATCAATCTACACCTTTATTAGTAAATAAGATAGTTAAATCTAACGCAAGATATACCACATTAGAAGTTACATTCCCAATTGGCTTTGGTGACGAACATAAAAATGGGATATATAATTGGAGGTTAGTACAAAACGCCGTAACATTAGAAGCTGGACTAGTTAAAATAGTTACAGATCCAGGCGGAGGCTTAGGTATGAAAGAGTTTATTAGTACACCTGAAACAGAAGAAAGAGTATCAGAGGTTTTTTACAGACCATCGTACTAAAATATTAAATAAGAAACATGAGAAATACACCAGAAGGAATTTACGCAATTAACTCATCAGAGTATAGTGCAATTGAATTACCCAGCATAAGTGAAGTAAGAGGAAAAGACTTTATGTTCTATGGAGGTAGAAACCTATTCCCACAAAGATTAATAGAATTATATGACACTAGCGCAATGCATCATACTTGTGTTGATAGTATCACAGCTGGTATTATTGGCAGTGGTATCGAAATCATCGGAACAGAGTATATTAACCCAATGGGAGAAACGATCGATGAGATCTTTGAAAAGGTTGCGCTTGACTATACGCTATATAATGGATATGCTATCAATGTTATTTGGAACAAAGAAAGGACCAAAATAGCAGAGATGTACCATTTACCATTTGCTAATGTAAGATCAGGTAAACCAGATGAAGAAGATAAAGTTAATGAATATATGTTCTCAACTGATTGGAGTAATCTAAGAAAATACCCTTACGATACTTATAGATCATTTGATGCTACAGATAATAAAGGTGATAATGCTTCACAAATATTCTATTTCTATAACTATACACCTGGTAATGAGGTATATCCTCTGCCAGCTTATGTAGCAGCTATGAATGATATTTCATTAGATGCACAAGTTAGTAGATTTCATGCATCTAATATTGCAAATGGACTAGCTCCATCAATGTTTATTAAGTTTAGAAATGGCGTACCGACACCAGAAGAAAGAAGAGATGTCTATAAAGAAATAGAAAAGACCTTTACAGGAACAGAAAATGCAGGTAGATTCTTTTTATCCTTCTCAGAACCTGGTAAAGAAATGGAAGTTATGCCAATTGATTCAGCTAATGATGATTACTATTTAACATTAGAAACTAGAATCTCTAGTAGAATCTTAACAGCACATAGAATAACAAGTCCTTTATTATTAGGACTACATGATAGCGTTGGATCAGGATTCTCAAGTAACTCAGAAGAAATTAAAGTAGCTTACGCTCACTTTGAAGGAACTGTAATTACACCAAAGAGAAAGAAGATATTAAGTGGATTTGGTTATATGCTAAAACTAGCAGGTTACAACATTGCACTTAAAGTTGCACCAAACCAATTAGTACCTGAAGCAGAAGTTGCAGATATTGAACCACAATCAAACATAGAATCTCTATAATATGGAAAACGTACTTTTAGTTTCTGAGCAGAGAATGAAACAATGGACAAGTTTAGATGACAATATTCGTATTGATGTCTTAACTCCATCTATTATACAAGCTCAGGACATATACATACAAGACACACTAGGAACTAAGTTTTACAAAAGACTTAAAGCAGGAGTAATAGCAAATGACTTAACAACAAATGAATCAACATTCTTAAAAGATTACGTTGGTCCTTGTTTAATTCAATATTCATTATACTTATTACTTCCTAATCTAAAGTATAAGATGGTCGAAGCTGGTATCGTTAACGGTACATCAGAAGAGACTCAAGCTACTACCTTAGATGAAATGAAGTATCTAAGAGAAAGTGCATTAGACACCGCTCAGTTTTACAACCAGAGAATGTTAGAGTACTTACAGGATAATCCTGGAATGTTTGCAACATATACTGACCCTGGAACTGATGGTATGCAACCTAACAAAGATACACCATATTTTAGTGGATTACAAACCGAAATACCTTTATTAAGAAATGATTTATACATCTACGCAGACTGCGGGCTCGATTGTGACCCCGACTGTAGCAGTTGCAACTAAAAGCACGGTTACTAATATTAAGAAATTAAAAATATATTTAAGCGATGAAAGCAAAGATAGACACAGTATTAAAAAAGTACGTTAGCAGGAAGCTAATGGTATTCGTTGTGGCTAGTTTCGGGCTCTTCTCTGCAACTTTAACCAGTTCTGATTGGGTAATTATAGCTGGGATATATATAGGCACACAGGGAGCAATAGATGCAATAGCAAAATTAAGACAATAATATGGATATAAATAATGTAATAAAAGATTATGTAACATGTGTTACTAATAATGGAGTAACTTTACCTAACGGTGGTACTTGGATTTCTGCATTGTGTATCTATTACAACATAACAGAACCAGTAAACGGTAGTTGGATTCAAGCTTACTGTAATTACTTAGGTATTACTGCAA
>CAJIZF010000007.1 GCA_905181835.1 uncultured Flavobacteriaceae bacterium | reverse complement strand
TTATTGGTATCTTCTTCTTCTTTAGAAGAAGTATTCCTGGCATCCTGTGCTAACCTAGGCTGCTTAATTATGCTAACCGGTTGGCATATTATGCTAACCTTGTTTGATGGTTTTAAAATAGAAGAATTACCTTTACGAGTAGTACTAGTAATTAATCCTTTCTTTACTAAGCTAGCTTTAACATTACCTGCTTTTCTGTCTGAACATTTGAGCCATTCAGATAATTGTGCATTACTATAATAGCAACCGTCTTTTTCTTTACGATAACTTATTATTATAGAAAGTAATCTTTCTTCTTCTAAAGTGAGTGTGGTTTTAAACTGCTTTTGTATTTTAGCGAGCAGCTCGAAGTTGGTGTGTAATATCTTCATAGTATTGTCTTTGTTTAATGTTCATAATAGTGCCGTATTATTTTGTTATAGTATATCTATCCGTTAAATCTTGGTGATTTTCACGAAACTATAATTATTATACATATTAATTAGAAAAGGTTTCAGGTTAGCAAGTAGTGCTACCCTTTCACTACTACAAAAAAAGACCCAGGAATCGTAACCTGGGTCTATAACCATTAATGCAGAGTTAAATCATGGGCACAAAACATCTCTGCGGTTTTGAGTAGGGTAAGTAATTAATTAACTAAAAAATAACAAACAAAATACCTCGAGAGAGGGATCAATTACTATTGGGGTCCACTACTATACTTATACTATCTATCTGTGTTTAGTTTCAGTTACAGATCTTTCTCTGCAGCGTAACCTTGTTGTGCTAATGCTTCAATTAAGAAGTCATGAGCAAAGTCTAAGATATCTACTCCGTCAGTTGCTCTGTCGTAAGGTTTAGATGCATTGCTTACAAATGGTAAACCTGCAACTGGTTTTTTACCAGCAATCCAATCTGCTTCGCTGACAAATACGTCAACAGCACCTGAGATTTCTGTTCCTTGTTGTGGATCAACACAGTATACTCTACCGTAAGCTGATTGTAATTCGATACCTGAGGGTAGTTCAATTACTGATGTGAAATTTAAAGCCATAATATTATGATTAATTTTTGTTGTTAGTTATATATTCGTTTTAATTATGCTACTACTAAAGCACCTGCATCAGAAACTGTTACTGAATACACTGTACCGTTAGCACTAGTTAGTTTAATTGAGTTACCGTTACCGATAACTTCTAGGTTTGCTACTGCTGTGTATCTGCTGTAGTTGAACTTACACCGTTAAATGCAGCTGAAAGCGATTGTCTGCAGTAGAATTAGGATCCAGCAAAAGAGTTATCTCCACTTGCTGTAGAGTTTCTTCCGATTGCAGCACCACCTTGAGAACTAGCATTAGCTTGTCTACCAATAGCTACTGTGTTTGAGCCTCCTAATTTTGATAGTAAACCAATTTGAACTGAGTTACTGATATCAGTTGTAGATGAATACACCACCTTCATGTCAAGTGAGTTACCAATCTTACCGTATCGTTACATCCAGCATTGACTGAGTTGATATATCTATCAGGTTACCATATATGGACTACTCTATGGTTAGCACCAGCATAGTACTTATTAGAACCTAACTGTAAAGTCCATTGCCAGTAGCAGTTAATGGATTACAGACCATAATTGTATCCATTTTTTCTAGCTTTCTGAGCATAGATCCAATAACAGTCTGCTTGTTGGAGCAGAAGCGTATTACCAATTGCTATAGAGCTTTCTGAAAACCACCATTTGCAGTAGCTGCTGCATCTACCAACAGCTACAGATTGATAACCCGTTGATCAGAAGCATTTACCAATCGCTATTGACATGAGTTTGTAGCATCTGTTTGATTACCTATTGTATAGCGTCTTGAATCTTGCTATAGGTCCACCTGTAATACTAGAGTTCCAATTGCTCACAGCCCTGCATAGCTTATGCGTAGCACCAATAGCTACAGCACCACCAATTCCATCCTTGCAGCAGTAGCTCCTTATACCAATGCAACTACACCTATTAATGAGCAAATGAATAATCACTGGTTTTAAGAGCTGCATCGCCCAAACAACTGCACCACCAGCATAGTAAGGTTAGTTGCAGCAGTGAAAGTATTGAGCGCATTACCTATTGCAATATCACCAACACCAAAGGTAGTAGCTGTTGTAGTAAGCAGCAGCTGATTCAAAGAGTCATTCGTAGCACCGTTACCGATTGCTATAGAGTCTGCTCTTGTAGCGGATGCACTATCACCTAGTGCAATAGAATCATTTCCTGCAGCATTTGCTGCTACTGTTGTTAATGAAGAGGCTGACTGTAAAGAGTCAGTACCTGTACCGTTTTCTAAGCCAGCAGATCCACTTGGTAAACCTGTTACAGTTGCTCCAGTTAAATCTAATGTACCTGTAAAGATAGCACCAGCTGTTCCCATTTGTAGTGTAGAATTGTTTCCTAAACCATCTGTCATTACTTTTGCGGTTGCAGTAAGAGCACCGTTGTCTGTGGTTTTTAAGAGACCAGAGTAACTCGTGTTAATTGCATTTCCTGTTAAAGTTGCCATATATTCTAATTTTAATTTTTAATTTCGGTTAACCAACATCCCATACTCTGGATTCTGATTCCCAATTTCTTGTATCTAAATCCCATATGAATGGTGGAGGAGTTGGAGGTCCACTACATACATCGTCTTGTATTGCGTACCACCAAGTCCCGTTCAAGGGCTGTGTTACACCATAATAATTTGCTAAGGCTATTACCCAACTACCATTTAATGGAGCTGTAATACCTAAACCTAAACATACAGCTTGCAACCAAGAACCATTAACTGGTGCTAATTGTCCAAGTTGTATTGCATAAGCCGAAAGGCACCCACCGTTAACTGGCGAAGTAATCGTAGGACTACTAGCGCACTCTACGTAGGCTTTTACTGAATTTGTTATATCACTCATATATTTAGAAATATAATTTTAATTTGAGTTGTTTCTTTTTAACTTAGAAACAGCATCGATAACTCCTTGTGTACCTATATAGACTGTTGCTATAGTTACCCAATCTCCTGATGTAAGTTCACCAAAGAGTGCGAGAAGTGTTGCTACTATGAATACAAATAGCTTTTTACTTATCCAACTGTTTAATATTTTGTCTATTGTTGACATACTATCTCTTCTTTTTTTCTTTGCTTAAAAATACTCTAAGCTTGTTGACGTTGTTTTTAGTCGCCAACGATTGTTGTGGAAGGACCGCAGTCTGTACAGTTGCCGTATCTTTCTTCATAATATCTTAAATTGTTTCTTGGTGTTACTAATCCTGCAAAATAAGGATTAGCTTTGTTAGGTGACATTCCATCTGTTCCAGGATTTGTATATGCTGCAAACATTGAAGGATTATCTAAAAAGAACTTTAGGAGTCTCTTATTGTAAAACTCGGCTGTATCTAAGGTTGTTTGTCTTAAATACTGTAATTCATCTAACGTTGTTGGTGTTGTGCCTTCTGATGTACCGGAAACAATTCCTTGATTTACAAACTTATATTTAAGTGAAGGCATCATCATATACAATGCGTAGTTCATTAGCGTAGGGCCAATGTATTCGCGAAGTAATGTCTGTTCGTCAGTAGTAAGATCGTTAGCAATAATTCCATTCTTAAGTCTTGTGTAAAATTTAGTACCTAAGGTGTCTTGCATATAGATATCTTGTGCTTGTAAGATGAAAGGAGTAATCTCATTCATTCTTACATTGTCATCAAGCTGTGTCCATTGTTTAAATCTTTGCTCTGAAACGAGGAGGGCTGTTTGGCTCATATTATTCTGATGCTATATTTGTGATGTTTTCTTCTAATGCAGGATCGTCAGCTTCTGTACCTATTAGCATTGGAACTGGTTCTATTTCTAAGGTTACATTTAAACCAAATAGTTTAAGTAAATAACCATAAGTAGAAAGAACTTTCTTTTGTTTAGGTCTTACAACTGTATTCATGAAGTGACTGTAAGAAGTTATTATTTCTTCGCTATTAGAACTAAAACCTGCACCGTCTTTAATCCCTAGAAGTAACGGAGATGTTATTCTATGAGCTGTTAAGATTCTACTTGTTATCCTTTGTTCTAAGGTAATATAGTAATCATCATTTGCATTCTCAATAGGAGTAACTTGTAGTTCTTTTCCTGGTTCAGAGAAAGCTAAAAAGAATCTTCCTGCGTTATCTTCTCCTGTAAATGTATCTTCAATCTCTCTATAGATATCTCTTCTTTCTTCTGGACTAGGTATACCATTTCTAAATTGAACGAACATTGAAGGTGCAAGACCATTACTAATGTTTGCATTATGAAACTTTGAAACTCTTCCATCTAATTGTATGTCATTTAAACCACCTACATAACTAGGTAAAGGATATACCTCTTGTCCTGGTTCGTAGTTTTTACAATAGTAGATTTGACTTGCATTATCCTTCTTATTATCTACAGGATCGAATGCTCTATATTCTACTGGCTTGTGTTTTCTAATCATTGACCAATCAGAACTATAATAGAAACTATTAATATGATCTTCATCATCTGGTTTACCGCTTCTTACGTTGGCAAAAGGGAGGTGATATAGTTCTGCAATTCTGCTGCCTTCTTTGTTCCAAATTACATTCATGGAAAAACCACCAAATAATTCGTAATCTAAAGAAATCTTTCTAAATATCTCATCTATTGTTTCTCCTTCCGAGTTAACGTACTCGCCACCGTAATCTACAATTCCTTCTCCTACCATACCATCAACAATTGCATCAACACATGTGTGATTCATTGCTGAATTATTATATAGTTCTATTAATTGTTGAGGAAATAGGTTGTCTAAACCGAACTTAATATAGTCTTTTCCTCTTTGTTCTCTTATAACAGGTAATTGTAAGGCTTCAAATTGTGAACCTTTTACGCTGTATAATCCTTCTGGTGTATTTCTCATATATTCTTTTAATAATTAGGGCGAAAGTATGTTGCCGCCTCTCTATTTTCGTTACTACTTATATATTCTACTTCGCCAGGGCCACCTCCAGGTGACGTAATGATCTTAACAATGTCACTGTAGTTACCAATTGTCCATGTATAATAACCATTTCGGTGCTCATCTTTAAATGTAGCAGGAATAGTTGCTTCTATTTGTACATACCTATCATTATCAATAGCTGTGGTCCAATTACCTGTTGTAACTGTTAATACAATCTTTTGTGAATATTGTGATGTAATGACAAGGGATTGAGTTAAATCAAATGTAGCTGGTTTGTTAGCGTATAAGGTTAATGTTGTTCCGTTAATTACTGTAGTCATATAATACTTGTGTGTTTCTATATAGAAATATAATTTAGAGCGCAGTTGTAATTACCTAAAAAAGGGCTGCATTACTGCAACCCTTTTAATCATATAGGAGTATAGAGCTTACGCTTCTACTATCGTACTAGTAACTTCGAATGATGGTTTCTCTTCCATTCCTGAAATAGTCAATTCATATCCATTTCTGTCGCCATAAGCGGTTCCACTTAACGATGATCCAGCAGTCATGAATGCACCTCTTTCGATACCAACACTAAAAAATTTGTTGTTGTTATCTTTGAATACCACAACCATATCAGTAGCTTGCGCCATTAATAAGATTTGGTCTCTTTTAGATGCTTCCATTTTGTTGAAAATCATTGTTAGAGCTTGGTCGTAAAATACCGTACCATTCTCTTGTGAAACATTAATAGTTTCTGTAAATGAACTTGTCTGACGAGGAACCTCAAAATCGAAAAAGTCACTAGGCGTTAAGGCAGAACCAGCAACTGTAATTGCTGTGATTGTTCCTGAAGATTCAGTGATAGAATCTACGGGACCGTTTGAAATGAATATCTTATCGATACCACCATTAGAGTCATTACAATCAAGAGTAAAACCTCCTGTTAAATTTGAACAAGCCATAGTTTAATATTTCTTTTTTTAAGTTTAATTGTCAGATTATGCTAAGTCGTTAGTTGCGAACTGATCTACTTGAGATACAGCAACACCTAATCTCCATTTAGAGATGAACTTTACAACATCTTGACCTTTGTCAAAGAAGAATTGTACAGTTGACATATCATCAGTTAATCCTGTTCCAGCAACGATCATAGATGCAGGTCCTGCAGCTACGTAGTTAGATCCAGTTAAACCTGAAGTTTTTACTACTTTGATATTAGCTCCTGGTAATTCGAAAGATCTACCATCGCCTTGATCATAGTGGTAATAGTTTTGAGCAACTAAAGCTCTACGTAACGTGTTAAAGTTAGCAGGAGAAACGATCATAATTAAATCATCTCTATCTTTAGAAGCTGCATTAATACCATCAAATAAGTCTAATGCTTGGTCTACAGCGTTAGCTAAAGTCCATGCCGCAGCACCAGCAGGTACGGTTGCACCAGCAGCACCAGTTACCTGATCTTTAATACCAGTTCCAGTTCCGTCTCCATCAATTAAGTAAGACTCATTGTACTTAGATATTCTTTTTACATAGTAATCAGCGATTACTTCTTCGAAAGGTACACTTTCTTGGTCAGCACCAGCAGACATTCTCTGGCTTAACCAGTATTGTCTTAGGTCTTCTGGACATAAGTCCATTTTTACTTGCTTGTCTCTAATAGTAATATCTACTTGAGAGAAAGCTACATCGCCTGAAGGATTCCATCCACAAGCTAGGTCAGCAACGTTTAAGTCACCATCCATAAGGTTGATTGCTACTGTTCCTGCAGAAAGACCACTTTTCAGTTCGATCTCACCCATAAGGTCAGTGTTCAATACGGCTTTAGCAATTAAGTCTAAAGAGTTTTCATCGGTATACACGCTAAGTGCAGTTAAATCAAATGCCATAATAATTAATTTTTGTTTTTAAATTGTTTACTTTTTGTTTCTAATAGCGATTAAAGATTCTAATCTTCTTTCAGTAATAGATTTTTGTGTTTCTGCATCTTGTGAAAAGGTGTTGCGAACCTTTTTTGCAGCTGGTTCATCAGCTACGTCATTAAATCTTGAAGTCAGAACAGATAGTTCTTCTTTAAGTTCTTTGATTTCTTCCGTGTATGGTTGAAGTAAATTTGCTACACCTTCTAAAAGTGCATCAGCATCAAACTCCTTAATTTCTTTTTTCTCTTCAATAATCTCTTCTTCCATTTCTACTTCTTCCTTATCTTTGTAAGAAGCTTCAACTTCGTCAGACTTATTTTCGATTTTAGAAATCTCACCATTTTCACGAACAGTAATCAATAGACCATCTGTTGTCTCATGGACTCCTTCAGGAGCGAATGGATCTTCAGAAGCACCTTCTCCAGCTCGTACAAAAAGGATTGCTCCATCTTGTAATTCACCTTCAGTGTACACTTCAGTTCCGTCAACTAAAGTAGCTTCAGCAGCTTTGATAACTAGCTTCTCTTCTTCTTTAATTTCTTCTTCCATTTTGACTACAGACTCTGTACCTGCTCCGAGCATAACTCTTAACTTGGTAATTGCGTCGTTTACGTTCATAGTTAAAATTGTGTTTTTAAGTTAAACTTATCTAGTTAGTTCTAGACAATTAGAAATATATATCGCTCTTCGATTGACAAAAGTCAGGAACGAGGAGCGAAGGAGGAAGGAAGGAGGAAGGAAGAATTGAAAATAATTTGAAAATAATTGCCTAAAAGTTTTTTTTTGTCAAATATTTTGCTTATATTAGTAGTATATTAATAATTAAAACAAACAAAAATGACAAATTCAATCTCAACAATGCCACGAATGAAACAAGTATCTCAATTGACTTGGACTAAACTAAAAGAAATGTACGATTACGACTTAGGTCGTGAAGGTGCCTTTCTAAGAAACATGCTAATGCACGAAGATCCTAAAGGATGGGACTTTGATAAGCTTTACTACTTTGCAAAATCTATTAATATGTCAAGTGATGTAGAAGTATTAAGTAAATGGATTGCAACTGAGTTCTATCAAACTGACTTTGCTTGGACATGTAACTACTTAGGTTACAAAGGATTCATACAAGAATCAAAGGCTAATGGAACTTTTAGTCAATGTTACCCTAACGGATAATATGAAACCTTTTTAAAATAATCAATATAATAACTATAACAAACAAAAACAAAACAAAATGAAAACACACACCGCAAAACAAGTAAGAGAAATGTTCGAAGACGCTGAATCACAACCTTATGTTCAGTATCAAAGGCTAAAAAGATTATCAAGTGAAGTTATATCACATTCAACCCAAACTGGATGTGATTGGCAAGAAACAAGAATGATATTTCTTCATGAACTAATTACAAACATATTATATGATAGTGATCTAAATGTTAATGATATTAGAGAAACGGTAGAAGATGCAATTCAAGAAGTAAGAGTAAATAATGCTAAAAACCTTTTTGATGACATCACCAACTCAGGTATATTAAACATAGACTAACGCACTTACATAGATAAGGAGTAACTAAAGGAGGACTATTTGTCCTTCTTTTTCTCTCTACGAGCTTCTCTAATACGTATAATATTAAGAACTATACCTGTTACTAATAAGGCAAGTGTTAATATTTCATTAATTCCCATTACAAAGGCACCACCGCCCACTATTGTAGTTACAGTTGCTGCCGTATCTTTCACCTCGTTAGTCATATTATATTTTGCTAGCTTTTTCAATGAAGTTTCCGGCTATCGAATACCCATTTAAATCACCGTTTTTAATTTTTTGCCAAGTCTCCATGTCATTAATCTTATAGCTTGTCATCCATGTTCCTTTAGGTACATTGAAACCAAGTGATGTAGACTTATCCATCTTAGGATCGTCTACTATCCAAGATTCTAATAGAGTATTATTGGTTGTTATATCGTCATCATGATTGATGTCAGTATTGTTTTGCTTATTATATTCAAAAAACTTTTGTGCAATCTTTGCTACAGTTTCTTTTGAAAAGAATACATGGAAAGGTTTACCTAATTCGTCTTTTCTTAAGATTAATTGATCAGGTATCATTGCCGGTCCTACTACAACCATTTCATCATCACTAGTAAAAGCAAATTGATTAAAGGTTCCAGGATATCTCCAATAGTTGTTACTACTTGAAGCTACTCGGCCAGCATCGCCACTAGCTCTACCTTTTGAAAGGATTACTGTGTCTCTACCTTCTTTGTATACTTCTAGCTCTTCCCAATAATGGTTACAGTTTACACCGCCTTTAAAATCAAAGATTGAGTAAGCTTGGCCATTATGCCTGAATCCGGTGTTAATAGATGAATCCATAGAGCTTATCTCTTCTCTTGAATATATCTTATTCAAACGAACCATAGCTCTACAGAAGTTACGTGTGTTACTGGAGAGAGGTCCAGCATATCTATATTTAGTTTCAGGTTTCTTTTCTAAGTCTTGTTTACCTAATATATCTAGGCCAACAATACCTTTTAAATAGTCTCCTACTCCTTCAAACTTAGTTTGTGTACCATCAATGTATACTGCTTTCTCATAGTCTACTGTATCACCATATTCTTTTGCTAAGGTAATTATTGCAGCTTCCATTTCTTCTTGTCTTAAGACTTCATCATAGCCATGTTCTTTACCACACATATATGTACCATCTGGCATTCTATGTTCAAAGCCATCAGGACACTCTGGGTTCTCTCTAAAGTCTTCGTCTATATAACTACTGTAACATATAGCGGTTGCTTGTTCAGTGTCGTAGCCTTCTTCTATTAACACAGGAATGCATCTTCCAACAAAGTCGTCTTCTGATTCTCCTGATTCTGGTTCTACAAATTCTTGATGTGCAAACTTTAAGAAGTTAACACCTATTGCGGGTTTGTCGACGATAGACATAACATCAACTCCTAAGTCTTCAAACTCAAGGTTTTCCCAGTCTATCATTAATTCTATTATTTTCTTCATACTATAATCGTGCTAAATCATTAATTTTTGCATCTGCTTCTTGTTGAGTTGTCATCTCTTCTGCAACTACATAAGCTCTAATAACTCCACCTTGTTGTTGTGTTGCATTCTCAGGACCTACTGTATTATCTATATCAGCATCTCCAGAGGCTTCTGTAATTGAAGCAGTAGGATCAAAGCTAGGTATTGTTGGTCTACTAGGTGTAGAACCACCACCTCCACCGCCACCTGTTCCTGGTGTTTTAGTTTTTACAATGGCTGCTACATTAGCTAAACCTCCAGCAACTGCAACTCCTGCAGCGATTGCCGCTCTAATAGGAGAAGTAGGATCACCTGGTATTAATTGAGATGTATAAGCTTTCTGAGCTCCTAAGTAAGTATCTATAGTAGTACTTGCAATTGCAGCAGCTTTACCTGCGGCTGTGCCTTCTCCTACGATTTGACTTACTGCACCTAAGGCTTGTGAAGCAACTTGTAAGTTAGCATCTGATACTTGCTTTTGTAATAGCTTTTCATAATCAGCTTCTGCTTTCTTAAGAACTTTAATCTTACCTGAATAGAACTCTCTTACTTTTTTCTTTTCTTCTTCAGTAGCCTTAAGTCTAGTTAATTCTTCTAAGTCTTTTTGTTGTGCTAATTCTAATTCTGCTTGAGCTCTTAAGAATTCATTCTCTGTATCTTCTAATTGCATTTCAGCTAGCTTATCTCTAATAGTTTGCTTTCTTGCTATTTCTTCATTCTCAAGTTCTGCTGTTATCTTTTGTACATCAAGCTTTCTAGTTTCTAAGGCAGTTTCTGCTTCTATACGTGCTGCTGTAGCTTCGGCTAACGAAGTCTCTAATTCTTCTCTCTTCTCGTAATTACCTTCTTGGCTAATTTGTAACCTTAAGTTTTGTTCTTCTAGTTTAGCTTGTTTAGCAAGATTCTCTGCTAGCTTAACTTGTGCTATACCTACTTTTTCTAAGGCTTCTTTTCTTTCTTCATAAGTTCTATTGGTATCTTCTGCAATCTTTTGCTGAGTTTCCATTTCCTTATTAAGTAATGCATTCTCTACGATCAAAGCTTGTTGTGCATCTCTAATACCTCTAAACTGATCTACTAAAAGGGTAGCTACTGCAACTGCTTCTTTAACTTCTGCTACTACGGTCTTACCAAACTCTATTACAGATTGTGTAGCGTCAGCCACTTTGTCTGTGATATCTTCTACACCTAACACTACTTGACCTACTGCGTCTGCTGCGATTTTTCCAGCACTAGCAAAGTTACCTTTAAATAGTTCTGATATAGCCTTACCAAGTGAAGGGATGAGTTTTAAGAGACCTTCAAACCTTGTGATAATATTATCTTTAATGAGCTGCACAAAGTTCATTAGAGCTTCTTTAGGGTTTGTGAATGCCCAGAAGATCATCTGACCTAGATTACTAAAGAAATCCATTATCTTTCCAGTTACAATACCTAAGGCTTCCATTGCAATGGCTAGCTTACGTGAACCTTCTTCTGAATTCTTAAAGTAACTAAATAAGGAAGTAAGGATAATTAACAAGGCTCCTAGTCCTGTAGCTGCAATTGCACCTTTAAGACCTTTGAATCCTGCTGTTGCTCCTTTAATACCTGCTTTCATATCTGCGAAAGCTTGTTTACCTTTTGCAAGTATCGAATTCTCTTGAGCTACCTTCTTAGTTTCTTTACCAAGGTTACTCATTTCTTTTTGTAATTCCTCTACGGATTTTACTTCTTTCTCAATACCATCGATGGTAAAGGTTATTTTAACTTCTTGTTCTGCCATACTATTTAGAAATATAATTGTTCGCCATCTTGAATTAGAACGATGTCAACACCGTACCTTTCAGGGTTTGCTATTCTCTTAGCACATGGTAAATCAAAGTGGTTCCAATAGATACCATCTTGCCATACACCTCTTTTACCATTTTGATTAATTCTAGGATTACCTCTAGGTTTTAACCTATCTTTAGATTTACCACTAGGAACTCTTACTGCAGGATCTCCTGGTTTCCAAGTCCTAGGCTTCGTACCTCCATATGAAATATCCCATGGTCCGCACTGTTCTACACCTTTTAAAAGTTCTAACACTTTGAGGTGGATCGTAAGGACCTGCTAAGACAGCATCTATGTCATTACTAGATTCAGAGTTAGTTAAACTACCTACTAAGTATAAGCTATAACCAGTCCAATCTAAATCAAAGATTGGCTGGTATGCTGTGTTAAATTCTTGGTCTCCTAATATCATTCTTTTAATTATTATATTTGTGCTACAAAGGTATAAGGCCATGAGGTAATTGTACCGTTGAAGAATTCAAATCCATTTGTGTTTGAACAGTAGCAATTGTCAAACGGTATTCTTATTGCATCTTGTAAGTTAGTAGCATCATAATACCAATCTGATTGATTACATGTATTAATTTGATCCATTGCTACTATAGTTCCATTACCAGTTCCATACACTGATTGTAACATTGCGTAATCTCCATCAAAGACATAGAAACCATCAGTAGGTTCAGCTGGACTATTTCCAGAGTTAACTCTAATAACTACTACATCTAGATTATCTTGTTCACCAGGTGAACTTCCTTGACATTGTCCACCAACAGTATATTCTCTAATGTATGCGATATCACCGTTAGGAATTACTACTTCACAACTTACAAGTACAGTAGATGTTGTTGTACAACCATTAAAGTCTGTAACAGTAAATGTATAATTAGCACTTGCTAAACCAGTTCTTGTAAAGCTAGTAGAACCATCAGTCCATAAGATAGTATATGTAGATGTTCCACCAACTGGTGTAATAGTTACAGCACCATCTGTTGAAGAACATGTAGTAGGATTTGTAATGTTTGCAGTAGTAGAAAGCTCTGTAGCACTAGATTGTGGCACTACTATAGTATCTGTTTGGGTTCTTCCTACAGCATCTGTCACAGTGATTGAATAAGTACCAGGTGTTTGATTACTTATTAAACCAGGGTTAATATTAAACTGACCACTATCACCACTACTAGAACTCCAACTAACTGGGAAGTCAACTGGTGAACTAAATACATAAGTAATTTGACCATCAGCACCATTGAAACATAGAGGTCCAGCAGGTGTGGCTGTAAGGTTAAGAGCATCTTCTGATACTGGCGTAGGTACGTAGTTAAGGAGTTTAATTAATTGAACTTTAACAGGACCTGTAACCCCTATCTGTGCATCGTTAATCTTTTCAGGTCTATAGTATACACCATCAACAAAGATAACATCATCAAATGAGAATGTTTGTAAGTCTACATTATTAAGAGTAAAGGTTGCCGTAACTCTTCTAGCATCCTTATCGTATAGGCCATTAATATAACCTGACCAATATGTATTGTATAAGCTTCTTTGTGTTATTAAACCATCATAGCCACTAACTTGATCTCCCCAATAGGGAACATCTACATTCCAATTTAAGACTTGTGAGTCTACTGTCATTGGCCATTCATTATAGTAACTCGTCATTGGATAATAATTAAGAGCAGTTGTAGTGTTAGGCTGACCAAACATGAACCAATGATTAGCATTACTTACTAAGTTCTCTAAACCATTATAGAATAAGAATCTTGTCTTAGGCTTAATAGGTAGGTTTTGTATAATCTCTTCACCTGCTGTATTTGTATGTATTTGTGGAATTATGAATCTACTGTTTGCTCCAGCTCTTGCTACTTGTGTAACAGGAGTTGGCGCCCACTTAGTTTCGATTGTTCTGGTTCCTTTTAGTAATTCGTTACCACTATCAAACTCTAAGTAACCAAATACATTCTTATAGGCTTGTGTATGATATAGGTTAATGAAATCACCGTCATCTGAATGTTTAAAATCTATTTGATCTGACTGTGTGTTAAATAGAGGTTCTATTACAAAGTCTTTCTCTCTCATTAACTTATCAGACCAATCGTAGAGGTCACCAGATGCAACGTAATCAACAAAGGGTTCGATGATGAAGTTTCTAGCATCTAAAGGATCCGGACTCATTACAAGACGAAAAGTAGTTAAGAGATCTTTAATGAAATCTATTTGTTTGTAGCTACAATCTAAGTAACTTGTAGGTAGTGAATTACCTGGTGCAGTAACTACTTCAAATGTTGCTTGACTAATTGAAGCTTGACAGAAACTTGTTTGAGCTTCCATGTATAAGAATACTTGATCTCCTGCTTGTAAGCTAATAAGACCTTGTACTGTAAGGTTAGTTCCATAAGCTCCACCACCATAGGCTCCTGTTGCATAAGTAACACTACCTATATTATTTCTAAGAGTAAGTCTACCAGCAACTGGATTACCAGTAGGTTGACATGTCGGTGAAGTCCAAGCTTGCCAGTTAGCAGAGGCTGTAATTGTATATTGACCTGTGGTTGGCGCTGTATAGTAACTTACAGTATTATTAGCTGTATAGTTTTTACCATCAGCTGTATAAGGGTTACCACTAGAAGGATCATTAATCGTAGTTGAAACCGCTATTGGTTGAAAACCAGGTATTGATGTAAGGTTTTGTGTAGTTGTTGTAGAAGCATCCATTGTATTAGAAGCACTTGCGGCTGCATCAATTGTAACTGAGGCTTCATTACCAAAAGCACTAACATACATTTGTTTAAATAGATCACTATCAAAGAATACACTTGTAAAGGTATAGTTAGCATTTGAAAATATTTCATCTACTAGTCTCTTAGCTCTAATCATAGGTTTAAACCTATCAATCTCTAACGAGTAATCTGCATCATTAGAAGGACCCATATTAAATGTCTTAGGTTTTGGCTGTCCTGAAGGCTGAGTTCCTATTTCTATTGAAGCCTGTTCTACTTCATCGTTATCATCATATGAATTACCAAAGTTAATTAGAGGATAGACAATATCACCACCTTTAAGACCACTAGTTAGTGTAGGTGTTTGACTCACAAAATCATTAGTAGCAGGATCCCATTTAAATTGACTAGGACTAGCTGCCCAAGACTCTGTAATGTTCTCAAAGTTAATTGCATGTGATAGGTCTGTAATATTAAGGCTACACATTGTAGCATCTCCTACAGCACTAGAAAAGTCTCTGGTTTCACCTAGGAAAATTATCTCATAGTCTATCTTATCTTGTGCACCGTTAATGAAGATTCTTTGTAGTCTAATATGTCCTTGTCTAAACTCGGCACCATCTACTATTATCTCTGCAGGTTTCTTTACAGTAACATCATAATCAATACCATCTATTAAGAAGGCATGTTTAAAAAACTCATTGTTAGCTGGAGTAGCAGGAACCTTAAAGGTTCTACTAAAGACTGACTTAGCCTCTGCATTTGTAATATCTTCTATTGATAGGTTTAGCTTAATTGGTTGTGTCTCATATAAGTCTAACCAATACTGATATGCCTTACTCTGACTATCGTATACTTTTAATTGAATCATATTATCCTCTTTGTGATTTTAAGTTGTTAGCTAGTTTAAACTTGATTTCGTATTGGAACAGCTTATCTTTTCTGAATGATCTTTCTGTCCAACTTGTTGAAGTAATATTAGCTCCAAAGAAATATTGTTCGTAACCAACTCCAGGTGCTGATTGACCTAGTCTGACTCTAACATCTGGTGAGTTAAAGAGGCCTTCTAAGTAATCTGCTTGCTCGTCTGTTAGGTAATTAGTAGTAGCTGTAAAACTCTCTTGTATCTCTTGCGAGTAAGTCGTATAACCTCTATTACCTGGTTGTGTATTATAGTTACTAGAGTTATAGTCTGCAGTGCCATCTAAATAGTTGTTGGCTCTTCTTCTAGTAGATCTAACATTCTTTTTAGTAAATGTAAAATAGTCTCTAAAACCAAATGAGTTTAACCAAGAGAATTGCATGTGATCATAGTCTAAACAAGGTGTGTTAGCAAAGGCTGCACCACGACCAAAGATTCTAAACATCTGTGGATAATGTATTGACTCGTCTGTATAACCAGTATGAGTTGCTAAACAAGTTCCTGGATTATAGGCTACTGTTTGTACAAAGTAATAAGAACATAATGGATCTAAAACAAAGTTATTAGTTGTTAAGCCATCTATATAAGTAAATGAGCTTATGTTTTGTGGACCTACACCTGCTGTAATTACTGCTGTGTTATTAGAGGGTATTGTACCATCACCATAGTTAACATTAGGGCCACCACCATTCTCAACAGTGTTAGGTATAATAGTATCAGTGATAGCTGTACCGTCTACTTCAAATTGACTAATTCTTAAGGCTTCGATACCTTGAGCATTTGCATTTGGCGTAGGTAAGCCACCAGTATAGAGAGCATTGAAATAACTTGTAGTATGTAAGTCATTCATATTAACATCCCAGATTTGTACTCTAGTGTTTGCACCAATACCACTTGGGTAATCTGTATTACCTGTAGGTATATAGCTCACTAATTCACTTCCTAATACATAAGGATTCCAATCACTTAGAGGTTGACCGTTAGCATATAGGTTTGTACATGGTGGATTAGAGTCATCGCCTTGTATTGCGCCTTGATAAGGGCCTTCTGACCATGCTATATCAAAGAATGGTTTCTTACCACCTATTACATTATAAGGACCAAAGACGGTTGTTACTAAGTCTAAGGTTCCGTTAGTCTCATCTCCTATTCTTAGAGTATAAGCATCTACTTCTTGTAAAGAGTTTTGTAAGTTAGCAGGACTTTGATTACCTACACCTATTTGTTCTGTGTTAATAGGACTAGGATGTACATAACTCTGTAAGATATTTTGTATATCAAAGATTGCTCTTCCTTGTACGTTAGCTGTTTGTCTAATATCTGCTAAGATAGTACCTCCTACTGTTCTTACTTGTAGGACAAACTTGGTTGCTCCTGTAGTTAGACTACTTAGAGTAACTGCATTAGGACCATAAGCTAGGTTATAGTCTCCTGGGTTTTGTGATAATGAAACTGTTGATGCCATATTAAAATTCTTGTGTTAATTGTTGAGCCACTCCATCGGCTACTATTTCTGTAATTAAGTCTACATCAAAGAAACCTCTTGCAGGTGAGACCGAATCGTGCTTTGTTTAGAATGGCGGTAGAAAGGTTCTGATGTGGGTCTTTGCACTTACTCCGAGGACGGAACTTCGGAGTCGTGCTATTCTAGTCTTCGAGTACCGTTAACACCAAAGTTTTGAAACATACCATAGTAGAACATCTCTATGAAAAGAGAGTCACCTTGTACTCTGGCTTGTACGGATTGTTTTAGGGCTAACCAGTGTCACCAACAGGCGCATCTCCTCTTAATATCATCTACTATAGGTCCTGCAACTTGTAACAGGATTGCTGTGATGTCTTGTAGTGATTCGCCAAAGCCACCTAGTTGTTGTTCAAATTCGTTTACTGTCATACCTGTCCGTAAGGTGTTTTTGTTGCTATCTTAGCATCAGCTGTAAATGTTAATTGAAATACTTCTGTTAATAGATCTGTACAATATGGTTGGGAAGATGGTCCTCCTGGAGTTCCTAGTGCGTACCAAAAGCCATACTTATAAGCATCTGATACTGGGAAGGTTCCTCCAAAGTAATCATATAGTTGTGTTCCTACTTCAAAGGTATCACCTACTTTAAGGTAGTATGAAGCACCTGTAAATCCTGCATAAGTCTGATCACATATATTTGGCATCTCTGCGATTACCAAGTCTCTAGAGGTTTCTGCTGTATAACCAAAGCTTGCGCCAAATGGTATATCGCTAACAGGTGGTACGATAGTTGTTCTGAACGCTGCATTGATAACATATGGTGTTGGTTGTAAATCTATGAATATTCCAGGACTTACTTCTAGAGATGATATCTTTTCCATACCTGTAATAGTTATAGTTGATCCGCTTAGGTCACCATATCCAGTGCCTGAGCCTGTGCTACCAGTTTCCATGTAGGCTCCTCTATCTAGACCTACTGTATATAGTTTGCCATTGTTCATTTCGACTACTACACCTAAGTTAGTGGACTCTGCAAGCTCTGCGATTCTTTGTTGGTTGTAAGCCGATAGGTCGTTGATTTGAAAGGTCACTGATTGCTTAAAGGCTATGATTGAACCACTCTGATTAATCTCATAGGTTTCTGTGAAGTTACCTGTTCCTTGATCTGCTTCTACTTCTAACCATACTATATTGAATGGTGTAAAGTAATAGACTTGATTGCCTGTCATTACGTAGCCTGTTATAGGTCTATCAGCAATCTTAATTGATTTAATACCTCCTAGGTTATTATTACAACCTTTACTTATTCCTTGTGTTATGTTACTGCAACTCATATTATGCTGGTGTGAAATATCCTTTTAGTGTTGTTCCTGTTAAAATGTAAAATTCATCTTCTGCTTGTGGATCGTTAATCCAATTCCATGTAATGAACTGATTGTTTGGTGTATACGGAAAGCCGGTCCATTCTATTCTAAATGGTACGTCGACTCCGGCACCTGGTTGTGTTGCCGGCCATGTCGATGAGGTTGGTTGATTAAGAGTACCGTCCTGGTATACCATCTCTGGATTACTAGGCCAATCTCCTGCATCTAGGAAAAGTCTTGTTGTGCCTTCAAAAACCCAATTCCATGTTCCATCAACTTGTGGTCGATAGAAGTTACCACCATCTGATGGAGGTCTCCAACCACCTTGAGTATCGACAATAATGTTTTCTGCTTTCCACGGAGACTGTGCACTATCAGGTCTGAATAACTGATCTTGAGTAGAGACTACACTTACTTGAAGTCCACCAGCCGGTGGAGGTGGAATGATAGGTGTGAAAGGTGTAATACAATTATTAAGTGATTGTGGTACTTCGACCTCTAGTGTTGCGGTCATACCAGCAACTGAGTCTTGGAACCTTTCTTTAAATGGTGTTAGCTGAACATTAAGTGTTAAGTCATATTTCTTTAGAGGTGATTCAAATCTTAAGTAAGCTAATATATCATCAATATATTGTTGGCACTCTGATTGCACTCTAAGATAGTTCTCGTAACCATTGTCAGGATCTTCTTGTACTACATCCATACTTATTAGGTTCCATCTATATGTTATAGCTTGGCCGTTACGACTTCCCTGTGTAGGGTTTAAGAATACGTAAGGATAGTCTACTGTCTGAGGACTAGCGCTATCGGTCGCTACTGTTTTAATATCTGTGATAGCTCCATACCCAAAGTCCCTAAGGATCTTGTGTTGTCGAACCGCTAGGGCTACACTATCTACTACGTCTTTGTAAGTCATACTTTCTCTTTTGTTCTAATCTTTTTTGTTCTTCTTCTAAGGCTCTTTCTTTCTGTAAGGCCATGAAGTTAAGGATCTTCTTTAAAGGTTCCTCTGTTACTTTGTCTATATTGAGTACATTGTCACCTGCTAAGTTTACTATTACTCTATACCAACTTCTGGCTAAATCAAGCCTTTGCATGTCGGTGTGGTCGTTACTCTCAAGGTCTAAGTCATTAATACCAAAGAGTAACTTATATTGTCTGTAGATATACATTCTATATTCTGAGAATTTGTCTACTGCCCAAGTGGCTTCATCAGCCCACTTAGTCTTAAGACCTAGGACAGTTACCATTTCTTGTAGGTGTTGTGGTGTTCCTAAGTTTAACCATACATCCATGTCTACAAACTCGCCGAAGAGAAGGCTATCTAGAGTGAGTGTCTTTAACTCTCTTCTTTCATTTAACTTACTTACTATCAGAGAGATTGCAAGTACTAAGGCCTCTTCTTTGGCCTTTGCTAATAATTGTATTGGTGCTCCTGTTACTTGTGCCACGATTTGTGGATAGAACTTAGGATCTGTAAAGTCATAGGACATAGCAGCACACCACTGATCAACTGTAAGTCTTTCAGGGATGTTGTAACTCTTATTATCTAGGTTTAACTTTGCCATACTATATAGAAATATATATCAGCTGTTAGATTGAACTACCTACGACCGTGAACAGCATAGGTTCCTAAGGTCTTGTTTTGTTTCCGATTATAGTTTGCAATTGCTAGAGAGATTACTGTATCGTCATGTAACCTGCTGGATGGCCGTATCGGATGTTTCGAGTCTTTGGATTGTACTCATAGGTAAACACTGATAGTTCACTATACAGAGGAGGAAAGAGGTCCTTAGAATGGTATATTTACCTCTGCATTATTCATGTCTAAGATTAGGCCTTCAATGATTTCATTCTTAGACTTAGAGCTTGTAACAAATGGATGGGTGTCTGACCACTGTCTTTTAATCTGTTCAAAGATTACATCACCTATAGAGTTTACTTCTACCATGGTGGTTGCATTGTATTTGCGGATTAAGACTAAGATGTCTTGGGTCATCGTGGTCCACTCTTGTTTGTTGTTTCTATATATGTCTATTACTTTTCCCTTTGAGTCTATGAAGGTTGCTACTGTATAATCTTCTTGTTTACCTAAGTCAATACCACAATAGACTTTACCTTGGGCTGGTGTGTATGTTGGGAATGTATTGTTATCTATATCTGTAAAGACTTCTCCACCTGAATCTATGAATTGTGCTAGGTACTCTTGTTGAAATACATTCTTTGGTATAGTTCTTTCTGCATCTTCTATTTCTTTTCTATCTATATAAGGTGTATCGTAACTTGAGCCTGCGTATGCTTTGTAGTTAGGATAATCTGGGCTTAGTCCGAGTTGGTATAAGTTATAGAACCAATTCTTTCCTTTGGGTGTTGAGATGAATAAGACTTTCTTACCTCTTACTAATAAGGTTGGTTTAATGGCTTCTGCATAGGCATCATCTTTAATGAATGCTGCTTCATCTATTATAGCGTAGTCTAAGGTAAGTCCTCTAATGTTATCATATCTTTCTGCTGATCTGAACATTATAGTTGAACCATTCCTTAGTTGTATTTCATTACTAGAATAATTATTAGATTGAACTATGTTGGTGCCGCCGATGGCTTGCATTAGTTCTTTGTGAACCTTGGTTGTTTGTGAGTATACTGGAGAGATCCAAAGTATCTTACATGGTCCATGGTTGATAGCCCAATAGAGAGCTAAGTTAATACCCATTAAGGATTTACCAAACTGTCTACCTATACTTGCTATATGATATTTACACTTTGATTGTATAATACCATTAATAAGTTCTCGTTGTTTAGGATGTGGTGTAAATCCTTCGTATATCATTACTCTTCTATTCTGTCTTCTTCGTTATTAATATCTGGTCCGAACTGGAACTTAACATTTTTAAATAGGTCTTCACCATCATTACCTACTACTTCTTGTCTAGCTAAGTTTAGGTATAATATATTCTGATAGTCTTAACATTAGGTCCATTGCTTTTGCTGGATCGTCTCCTGCTATTTGACTTAACCAAGTAGACATGTTGTCTAGGTTATCTTCTGTTAATCTTTGGTAGGCTTCTCTTATTTCTTTAGTAGCCTTGTTTTTAGATCCAGGTTTTCTACCTGCTCTATTGATGTTTTCATCTCCGCCTCTAAATGCCATGTCCTTGTGATTGTTTTTCTATTTGTTTTAATTCTTTTAACATCTCATCTGCTTTCTCTTGTGATTTAGCTCTGATAGTGTATGCTTCTTGTTCTTGTGTTTTAAAGGTTAAGTTACCTTTAGTTGTTCTGTATACTGTGAAACTCTTCATATATTTCTATTTCTATTTTTAATCTTTTCTTTACGTTTAATACGCAACGACCACATCCAGTTACTGGTTTGTTCTCTCCTGTTGCCGAATTGTGTATTGCAAATAAGAGACCTATTAAGTCTTTGTCGGTTCTAACATTACCTAAATGCATTTCATTCTCTTTTAAGAAATCGTATTGTTCTTTTGTTAACATCATTTAATAATTATTTAATTTTCTATCTATGAATTCTGCCGTTACTGAACTGGCTGCAGCTAGAAATATAGCGGACACTGAACTTGTAACGGCTATCCAATATCCTATTGTAAGCCAGAAGGTTAAGCAGAGTGTACAGGAGAAAGGCTTAGTGTCTTGTAAGCTTACATCTATTAAGTAACTTCTGGTAATAGTTCAAAGTTCATTACCATCGCTCCAAAGCATCCTGCTCCTATTATTGTTATTAGTGTTATCATTCTATTCCTCTTTGTTTAAGTGTCTGTTGTATATATTCTCTACATTCGTTTACTGCTTGGGAAATACTTGTTCTTGGTATCTGTGTTATTCTACTTAATTCTGAATAATTAGATTCTTCTAACCACATCTTAAATAACGTAGCTCTAAACCATTGTTCTACTCCTTCTGCTTCCATCTCTTCTAAGAGACCTTGTATCGCTTCTATTGTAAGATCTATATCAAAGTCATATTGTTCATCTAAAAGCTTGTTAGCTGTATGGTCGTATAACTCATGTACTCTACCACTCTGTCTATAGATCTTATGATAAGGTGATGTAGATGAATGAAAGCTTCTCCATATAACACCGCTTAAGAACTTCATTGCTTCTTTCTTATTTACAAGTTCTTCAGCTCTTGGGTGTTCTAGGAATTGCGCTATACTAGACTACAATGTCTTCTATATCTTCTTTGGTATCTTTACAAATCCTTTTTGTCATAAGAACGATATCCTCGTAGCGCTTGCTTATGAAAGTGTTCACTATTTTCAATAGTATCTCTTAATAATTTACAACACTCATACTCTTCATTGAGTTCGTGTGCATTAATATCCTCATACATCATATCTATAATACTATAAGGACATTCTTCTATAGAAGGAAACTTGCGACATATATCATGCCAAGCTAAACGATAGTAATCCCACATTAACCATTGAACATGGGTTTGTTGTCTATCATTTAACTTAGGATATTCTCTAAATTGGTCTGCGGGTATATCAACTAGCATCGTTATAATACAAATCTTTTTTAAACTTTAATATGTTATATTCACTTCTTCTTAATACAGGTTCCTTATAGAATTCATTCATGTCCATACCTTCTTCCCAATCTGATATCATTGTTGTAGTAGCAAATTTAGCAATAAGGTAATAATAGACTGCTATTGCATGGGGATCCGCTAGATACACCCAATTATAACTACAAATATTCTTAGTCTTAGGAGGGTTAAAGTTCATGGTATCATCACTAAACTGTATTCTCCAGTAACCTCCAGCTTGTGCTATTGTAAATATCATTCTTAAGGATTCAAGATTCTTATTATAGTCAGTAACAGTTCCTTTCCAACCTAATATGTTTTGAAAATCATTATTAGCTATATGAAACATATCATCTGCTCTTCTTTCAAATCTATTGGCTTGCTTATGTAAACTATAGATGAACCAACAAAACAACTTTTGTCTATCAGTTAATTGATCACCCATTGCATGTACTAGGCTTGGTACCCAGCACATTACTTGAAATCCTTCTCTTGGTCCTCTTCTTCCGCTCATATACTATATATTAGAATAACTTGGTTAGGTCGTATGTAGGTTTGTCTGCATGTTTAAATAACTGCATACCTTCATCAGTAATAATATAGTTAGGATTCTTAACTTCAAATCTACCGTTAGGTCTATCAGAATATCCTATTACATCGTTAAGCCTTCTAAGATAACCTAGTGCAGTTAATTCTTCAAGGTAACTATACCATTGACTATTCTTTGGTTTCTTCTCTATGTTAAACCTATGCAGGTTCTGCTTTAGAATATCATTTACTGAAGAAGATAGAACTCCTTTGTGTAATACATGTTTACCTTTGCTTGTAATATTATACATTACTCCCATCATTATATGGTGTTCAGCTGTAAAGGTATCGAAGTTAGGATTGAATACCTCTTCGTATAGATTGAATGTTGTGTAAGTTTTGTTGCTCATAATTTGATTGTTTTAGTTTTTGTTTTAGTTTTGTTTTAAATATATTTTTGAATTCCATCCGCTTTTCTTATCGGCATACCTAGATGCAGTATCGTGTCCATAGTTTGGAAGGTAGTAGTCGTAAACCCTTTTCCATTCTACACTCTTCTTCTCAAAAGAAGATGTAGTAATG
>CAJIZF010000006.1 GCA_905181835.1 uncultured Flavobacteriaceae bacterium | reverse complement strand
TAATGTAAAGAGGTGTGGTCATGATCGAAAACTTAATCAAATAAGGCCGCTAATAAAGTCCTGAAACCTCTGTATAGAAAATAAAATGCTAAAAAACCAAAAATTAATCCAGCAATAAAAAATAGGTATAAAAATATAGTTTCTTTATTTATAAAAGCCAATGTTAATATATAAGGACATAAAAATAATAGCGGAAGACTAAAAGCTAAATATTTAATTCCTTTTTTTAATAAATTAGGATCTGTATGTTTCTGACTCATTTTAATTTTGAATTAATTGCATTTCTAACACTCTTATGTTTTAATAACAATTTATTAGCCTGAACCTCAGATATTTTTAGTTCTGACATGACCATTTTGGTACCTCTATTAACTAATTTAATATTACTAAGCTTCATATCAACCATTTTATTTCCTTTAACTTTACCTAATTGAATCATCGTAGCAGTTGAGATCATATTTAAAATAAGCTTCTGAGCAGTTCCTGCTTTCATTCTTGAACTTCCGGTAACGAATTCTGGACCTACTTTAACTACAATAGGATATTTTGCAGTATTAGTTATTGGACTTCCAATATTACATGTTATACAACCCGTTTCTATTTTTTTAAAGTTGCATTTTTCTAATGCTCCTATTACATATGGTGTTGTACCGGAGGCAGCTATACCAATTACAAAATCTTTAGAAGAAACTTTATAATTTTTTAAGTCAATCCAGCCCTGTGTTTTTGAATCTTCAGCATTTTCAACTGCTTTTCTAATAGCTTTGTCTCCCCCTGCGATAATTCCAATTACTAATTTGTGTGAAACACCAAATGTAGGGGGGCATTCACTTGCATCTAAGATTCCAAGTCGTCCACTTGTGCCAGCACCTATATAAAATAAACGTCCACCATTTTTCAACTTAATTACTACTTTTTGAATTAGGTTTTCAATTTCTGGAATTATTTTTTCAATAGCTAATGGAATAGATTTGTCTTCAGAATTAATATTTGTTACTATTTCTGAAATTGACATTTTTTCTAGATGGTTGTATTTAGAACTTTCTTCAGTTGTTTTTGTAAAACTCATATGCAAATTTACAATAGTTTTAAATAGCATAAAAAAAGCTATCAGAATTCTGATAGCTTGAATTTATAAATTTTAGATATAATTATTGACCAAGTATAGAATTTAAAGTAGCACTAGCTCTCATTTGTTTTGATACTAACTCATCATTTGGAAAGTAATAACCATTTATATCAATTGATTTTCCCTGTGCATCATTTAATTCAAAAAGAATTTTAGATTCATTTTCTTTAAATTTATTGTAAATCGGCAGAAATTCTTTTCTAAAATTTTCATCTTCATCTTGAACTGATAAGGCTTCAGCCCAATAAAAAGCTAAATAAAAATGACTCCCTCTATTATCAAGTTCATTTACCTTTCTAGATGGTCCTTTACTGTTAGCTAATAGCTTTTCAGTTGCCATATCTAAAGTTTTTGACAAAAGAACCGCCTGAGGATTATTAAATGTAGTACCTAAGTGCTCTAAAGATACTGCTAATGCCAAAAATTCACCTAAAGAATCCCAACGTAAATGACCTTCGGAAACAAACTGCTGTACATGTTTTGGAGCAGAACCTCCCGCGCCAGTTTCAAATAAACCGCCACCATTCATTAAAGGTACAATTGATAGCATTTTTGCACTGGTTCCTAATTCTAAAATTGGGAATAAGTCTGTTAAGTAATCACGCAATACATTTCCTGTTACAGAAATAGTATCTTTCCCTTCTTTAATTCTTTCTAAAGAAAATTGTGTAGCTTCTTCTGGTGAAAGAATTCTTATATCTAAACCATTAGTGTTATGATTAGGTAAATAAGTTTTAACCTTTTTAATTAATTCTGCATCATGGGCTCTATTTTTATCTAACCAAAAAACAGCAGGAGTTTTAGAAGCTCTAGCTCTGGTAACTGCAAGTTTAATCCAATCCTGAATTGGAGCATCTTTAGCTTGACACATTCTCCAAATGTCACCTTTTTCTACTGTATGTTCTAGTATAGTATTATTTGCTGAATCAATTACTTGCACGATTCCATCATTCTGTATTTCGAATGTTTTGTCATGAGATCCATATTCTTCGGCTTTTTGTGCCATTAAACCAACATTTGGAACGGTACCCATTTTAGTTGGATCGAAAGCGCCATTCTTTTTACAAAAATCAATGGTAGCGCTATAAATTTTAGCATAACTACTATCTGGAATAACTGCTTTTGTATCTTTTAGATTTCCGCTTGGATCCCACATTTTACCTGATGATCTAATCATAGCTGGCATAGATGCATCTATTATTACATCACTTGGTACATGAAGATTCGTTATTCCATTATCTGAGTTTACCATTGCTAAATCTGGACCATTTTCAAAGGTTGTGGCAATATCAGCTAATACCTCTTCTTTTTTATTGGTTGGTAATTTTGATAGATTACTTATTAAATCACCAAATCCATTATTTACATTAACACCAATTTTATTAAAAGTTTCTTGATGCTTGTTAAATAAATCCTTAAAAAATTCTCGGACAGCATGACCAAATATGATAGGATCACTAACTTTCATCATAGTGGCTTTCATATGTAAAGAAAATAAAACCTCTTTTTCTTTTGCATCTTTTATTTGAGATCCTAAGAAGTTTAATAATTCTTTTTTACTTAAAACTGAGGCGTCTATTATTTCATTTTCTAATAAAGCTATTGAATCTTTTAAAATGTGTTTATTTCCGTAATCATCATTAAATATAATGGATACTGAATCAGCTTTTTGAATCGTTAAGGACTTTTCGTTATGCATAAAATCACCTTTATCCATGGTAGCCACATGAGTTTTGGAGTCACTGCTCCACTTACCCATTGAGTGAGGATTACTTTTCGCATAATTTTTAACTGCTTTTGGAGCTCTGCGGTCACTATTTCCTTCTCTTAATACTGGGTTGACAGCGGAACCTTTAATTTTATTATATTTTGACTGTATGTTTTTTTCTTCTTGTGTACTTGGTTTCTTCGGAAAATCCGGGATGTTATAGCCTTTTGACTGTAGCTCTTTAATTGCAGCCATTAATTGTGGAACAGAAGCACTAATATTTGGTAATTTAATAATATTAGCTTCAGGCTTTTTTACTAATTCTCCTAACTCGGTTAAATCATCAGCTACTTTTTGTTCTTCATTTAAGCATTCAGAAAATAAAGATAAAATTCTTCCAGCTAATGATATATCTCTGGTTTCCACAAGGATATTTGAAGAAGAAGTAAAAGTTTTAACAATAGGTAAAAAAGATTGAGTAGCAAGAGCTGGTGCTTCGTCTGTTTTTGTATAAATTATAGTCGCTAATTTTGACATAAAGGGTTGAATTTTTATTCTAAAATTAAAACGAAATGGAATCGTTTTTTCGAACTACAAATTTACAAATTTGCGGTGGCTTTTAAAAGCTGAAAGTGTTATAAAATTATTGTTTAATATAAACAAGAAAAGCCATATCATCGTATTTCTACATTGATATGGCTTCTTGTGAAACATACCTTTGCCGACTAATCATTACAATTTAAAGCAAGTTTATTAAACCCTTGCAGTCGTGATTTGTTTCAAACGAGTCTCCCAGCAAAATTTTACTGTGGCTAGGCTACAGAAAATTTGTAAGGATGAACTCCTTTTTTTAATCTTCACACGTATTCTAATTAAAGATTTTTGTGCTAAAAGCTATCAAATTTCTTGTGTCCATATTATCGGTTGTCTGTGCTACTTAATTGAATTTAGTAAAACCATTTTCAAATAAATTGATCCTTAAACTAGTTAAGGACTTCTTACAGGCCTCTATATTTCGTTTCTTGATCTAGATCTCTTGAAATTTATCAAAAGACGAGAACTCTTTTAACCTAAAAGGTTAAAAGCGAAATTTGTTTCTCGAAAGTTACAACTCATCTCTATTTCAAGATTTGTTATGCTTTCGGTCTGATTTTTTTAGATTGCTCTATGTAGATCAGCTATTTGCCTAAATTTACATTACCAATACATTTTTCAATGGTTTCGTTAATATAAATTTGATTAAAAAAAATTTTAAAGAACGTTACTTTAATTTAAAACGATTGTTACTGTTACCTCGTTTTGATAATCAAATATAAAATACAAATTGAGATATACAAATTTTTCAACTCATTAGATATTAACGATATATGAACTTAGTTTATTAACTATTGTTAATAAAAAAAGCAACTCAGGAGAGTTGCTTTGATAAAATATAGTAATTCTGTCTTCTACATTCTTTTTTCTTTAATTCTTGCTTTTTTACCAGTAAGACCTCTAAAATAGTAGATACGCTTTCTTCTTACACTACCTTTTTTATTGATTTCAATTTTCTGTAAAGCAGGTAGGTTAACTGGGAAAATTCTTTCTACTCCAATTGTACCTGACATTTTTCTTATTGTAAAAGTTTGAGAGGTACCAGTTCCTTTAACTTGGATTACAACTCCCTTAAAAAACTGAGTTCTTGTTTTTTCACCCTCACGAATTTCGTAATATACCGTGATGGTATCACCAGCACCAAATTGTGGGAACTCTTTTTTTGTTACAAACTCGTCTTGAACAAATTTCACTAACTCTTCCATTTTATTTGTTTGTTAATATGATTTTTAAAACAACATCCACGATTTTCGCCAGAGGTTGGATTAAAGGCGTCTATTATTCTATAGACGGCTGCAAAAGTAAAATTTTTTTATTGTCTTTACAAGACTTTTTTTGCATTATGTACTTTATAAATGATACGCAAATATCTATTTTATTTTTTTGGAAAAAGTTTACTTGTTTTTTTTGATCTTGGAATTGATATTTCAAGCACCTTTTCTTTAAATGGATGCTTAAAAGTAAGTTTTGACGCTTGTAAATATATTCCATTACCCTTACTTATTAAACCTTCTATTCCGTATTTTGTGTCACCAAAAATAGGGTTACCAATTTTTGACATATGTATTCTTAGTTGATGTGTTCTTCCTGTATGTGGAATCAATTCTACAAGATTTAAATTTTTATATCTAATTGAATTCAATCTTTTAATTACTTTAAATGTTGTTTTTGATTTTTTATTATCAATTTTTGTATTAATGACACCTTGATCTTTTTGTTCACCAATTGTAATTGCTTCATAATTTTTAATGATTTCCTTATTTTCAAACATTTTATTTAGTAGTATCACTGATCGTGATGTTTTACCAATAAGAAGTAGGCCACTTGTTGGGTAATCAAGCCGGTGAATTGGTAATGGGAATAACAATCCATCTTGTTGTTTGCTTTTTTCCAAAGCAAGCGACAAAGCATTTTCAATAGTATATTTTTTATTCCCACTTACTAGAATACCAGCTGGCTTGTTGATAACAGCTAAATAATCATCTTCATAAACAATCTCAAGTATTATGTTTACTATTTTTCTTTTTTTGGCTAAAGGCGATTGAAATAAATCAATTCTTTCATTTCCGAACACATAATCGGCTGTGTATGCTTTTTTACCATTAATGGTTACTAAACCTCTTTTAATAGCTTTTTTGACCCCTTTTTTAGAGTAAATACTATTAAAGTTTCCAGGAAGATAATCTGATACACGTTCTCTGTTATTTAAAATGGGTATTACAATCGATTCAATAATTTCTAAATCAGTAGAATTCATATTATTCAAGCAAATCTGGTCTTCTTAATTCTGTTCTTTTTAAGGCGTCTTCTTCACGCCATTCTTCAATTTTTTTTGAATGACCACTTAACAGCACCTCGGGAACTTTCCAGCCCTTATATTCTGAAGGTCGAGTATAAACAGCTGGCGCTAATAAACCATCTTGGTGAGAATCGGTAAGTGCACTAGTTTCATTTCCAAGGACACCCGGAATTAGTCGTATTACAGAGTCACAAATAATAGCAGAAGCTAATTCTCCACCACTTAAGACATAATCCCCAATAGATATTTCCAATGTAATAAATTGATCTCTTACTCTTTGGTCTACTCCTTTATAGTGACCGCATAATATGATAATGTTTTTCATCAAAGAAATTTTGTTAGCTGCTCCTTGATTAAAAGTAGTTCCATCTGGAGTCATATAAATGATTTCGTCATAATCTCTTTGCGATTTTAATTTTGAAATGCATTTATCTATGGGTTCTATCATCATTACCATACCAGCACCACCGCCAAATTGGTAATCATCAATTTGATTGTAAGAGTTTGTTGAATAATCACGAATATTGTGAAAGTAAACAGAAACTAATTTTTTCTCAATTGCCCGTTTAAGTATGGAAGCTTCAAAAGGACTTTTTAATAATTCTGGTACCGCTGTTATGATGTCTATTCTCATTTATTGAGATTTTATATTGTTACAAAAATACATTTAATTGATTAATTCTATTTTTCAAGTTTTATACAGTATTATTTTTAGTTAATTACCAATCATTTAAGGAAGTTGTCTAATATTTAACAGCTATTTAAATTAATTTAAAAAAAAAGCTCGATAATATATCGAGCTTACATAATTAGCTTATTTATGTTAGTAATAAGTAAATCTCCTGACCTTAGAAATGTATTTTGCTAATCGGATCACTTGATGACTATATCCATATTCGTTATCATACCATACGTACAAAACAGCACTTTTTCCGTTTTTAGCAACAATTGTAGCATTACTATCATAGATGGAGGGTGCAGATGTTCCAACGATATCACTGGATACTAATTCATTATTAATTGAATATTGAATTTGCTCAACTAAATCACCTTCCATAGCATATTTTTTAATAATAGCGTTCAGTTCTTCTTTATTGGTTTCTTTTTCTAGTTCTAAGTTTAATATTGCTAAAGATCCATTAGGTACAGGAACTCGAATTGCACTGGAGGTAAGTTTTCCTTCGAATGAAGGTAAAGCTTTGGTAACAGCCTTACCAGCTCCAGTTTCGGTGATTACCATATTTAGCGCAGCTGCACGACCTCTTCTATATTTATTATGCATATTATCGACTAAGTTTTGGTCATTAGTGTACGCATGAATTGTTTCTAAATGCCCATGATTAACTCCAAACGTATTTTCTATAGCCTTCAAAACAGGAGTTATAGCGTTTGTAGTGCATGATGCAGCTGAAAAAATATCGACTTCATTTGGATCGTAATCTAGATGATTAGCTCCATGTACGATATTTGGAATACCTTTTCCAGGTGCTGTTAATAACACTTTTGAAACTCCAGTTCCTTTTAGATGACGAGATAAAGCTACATCATCTCTAAAAGCCCCTGTATTATCTATTATCAAAGCATTATTAATTCCGTATTTTGTATAATCGATATCTTCTGGTGCATTGGCTGATATGATGTGTACGGTAGTACCATTTATTATTAAAGCTTTATTTTTTTCATCTACAGCTACAGTGCCATTAAAATCACCATGAACTGAATCCATTTTAAGTAAAGAAGCTCTTTTTTCTAAAACAGTTTTATCAATTTCACCTCTTGTCACAATCGCGCGAAGTCTCATTTGAGTTCCTTTACCTGCTTTGTTCATCAGTTCGCGTGCTAATAAACGTCCAATACGTCCGAAACCATAAAGAACAACATCTTTGGGTGTGATATTTTCTACATTATTGGCATCGGATAATTTTTCTTTTACAAAAGATAAAGCATTATCATACTTTTTTTCTTCTAGTAGATATTCATAGGTAAGTTTACCAATATCTAATTTTGAAGGAGGTAAATTAAGAGAATTAATAGCTTTAGTGATTTCAAGAGAATCAAAGATTGAAATGGGTTTCCCTACAAAATCGTTCGCATATTTGTGTAAGTTTAAGATATTACTTACACTACGATCAATTAACTGGTTTCTAAATAATACTATTTCAATAGATTTATCATACCATAGATCGCTAATAGTTTTAATAAATTCAACAGTTGCTTTACGGCGATCAGTTTGAAAAGACAGTTCTTTTTCATAAACGTCAACAAAACTCATATTTTTTTATTTTAAGATTAAAAATTTTTGCAAAAATACTTCTTTTAATGAGTTAAATAAAGGATAATAGAGAAAATTAAACTTACTAATAATCAAATGTTAGAAGTGAATTTAAACAATTATTTTTATCTAAATATAAATGAATTTAATTCACCTACTTTATCTACAAAAGTTATTTTAATTGGATTGCTTTTATTTACATTGTTTAAAATATATTTTGCATCCTCTATCGAAGTAATTTTTTTGTCATTAATTTTAATAATAATTGAATCTTCTAAACCATATCCTTTTAAATTTTTATTTAAGACCTGCCTGATTTTCACCCCATGATTCACTCCAAATAATTTTAATTCTTCAGCATCAGATTCTTTAATTTCTAGCCCGATATAGTTTAATTTATAAGTTTCTAATTTAGTTAAAGTAACTGAAATTATATTCTCAACACCACCTCTTACAATAGTAATTAAAACTATATCATTTGGTTGTTTAGATCCCAAATAACCAACCAAATCTGAAAATTTTCCAATTTTTTGACCATCAATACTTTTGATAATATCCCCTTTTTTAATTCCGCTAATATCGGCTCCACTACCTTTTTCAATCAAGTTTACATAAACCCCCTCTGTTTCATCAATATTCAATTCATCAGCTATAGTTGTATTTAAACTTCCGCCAGAAATTCCTAAAATTACTTTTTGGACATAGCCATATTCTAAAATATCTTCTATGATCTTTCTTGCATTATTAGCGGGAACTGCAAATGAATAACCTACATAGGAACCTGTCTCTGAACTTATAGCGGTATTAATACCCAATAATTCTCCTTTTGAGTTTACCAGTGCACCGCCACTATTTCCTCTGTTCACTGCAGCATCAGTTTGTATAAAAGACTGGATATTACCATCATATTCATTTAGGTCACGTCCCTTTGCACTTACAATCCCGGCAGTAACAGTGGAAGTTAGATTAAACGGATTTCCGACTGCTAAGACCCATTCGCCAATTTTTAAATTGTCTGAATTTCCAAAGGGAACATAAGTTAATTCCTCTTCAGATTCTATTTTAATTAAGGCTATATCAGTACTGGGATCTGTGCCTATTATTTCTGCGATATAAGTTTTGTTATTGTTTAGCGTCACTTCGAGTTCAGATGAATTTTCAATGACATGATTATTGGTTACGATGTATCCATCGGCTGAAATGATTACTCCGCTTCCTGAGCCAATCATTTCCCTTGTATTATTGCCTCTTAGAAAGTAATAGCTTGAGCTTATATTTGTTTGCTGTGTGGTGTTTTTTACGTGAACTACTGCGTTAACAGTTTTTTTTGCGGCTTCAGTAAAGTCAACATTTGTATTTAATACGTTATTATTTAAATTGTTGGTAGGAATTATTTTTGAAGTTTCATTTTGGTGTATGATGGTCACTTTGTCTTTTCCCTGAACATATTTACTTCCCAAGAGGGTTATAAAACTTGAAATTATTGCGATAAATGTAAACTTGATAAGTTGTTTCATTAGTTATAATATTTTTATTTATTAAATTTAACAGAAACCTTATTAATATATTTTCTTTATAATAGATTTTAACTCCCATTTAACAAAGCAATAAGATTTCTATAACGCAAAACCTTTTAATATATTTGTGGAATATGATAATACCTTTTTATAAATACCAGGGGACAGGTAACGATTTTGTTTTAATTGACAATAGGGAACTGATTTTTCCAAAAGATCATCATCATTTGATTGAAAAAATGTGTAGTCGAAAATTTGGGATTGGCGCAGATGGACTTATTTTATTAGAAAATAGCGATACTGAAGATTTTAAAATGGTATATTTTAATTCAGATGGTAATTTAGGTACTATGTGTGGCAATGGCGGGAGATGTATTGTACATTTTGCAAATTTTTTAAATATTATAAACAGTAAAACCAATTTTGAGGCAATTGATGGCCATCATAAAGCATCTATAGTTAATGAAATGATATCTTTAAAAATGAATGATGTCAGTAAAATTGATTTAAGAACTGACTATCTTTATTTAGATACAGGGTCTCCTCATCATGTAGAAATGGTTAACGATTTAGAAAATTTTAAAGTAACTGAAAAGGGTTCTTTTTTAAGAAATCATCTATATGGATTAGAGGGTTCTAATATTAATTTTGTTGAACAAGTTAATGATAATAGTTTTGAAGTTCGAACATATGAAAGGGGAGTAGAGGCTGAAACTTTATCTTGTGGAACCGGAGTCACTGCAGTTGCAATCGCTATGTTTGAATTAAAAAAAACGCTTTTTAATCTTATTCAACTAAAAACAAAAGGCGGTAATTTATCTGTAGAATTTGAAAAAAATAATTTAATTTATCAGGATATTTATTTAAAAGGTCCTGCTGAGTTAATATATAAAGGAGACTGGGAATGTTAACGCTAAAAGGAACGCAAATACATCTAAGAGCATTGGAACCAGAAGATTTAGATTTTCTATATCAATTAGAGAATACTGAATTATTTTGGGAGGTTAGTAATACTACCAGTCCCTACTCAAAGTTCATTTTAAGAAATTACATTGAAAATTCTCATAAAGATATTTTTGAGTCCAAACAGTTAAGATTAATTATCGCTACTAATAAAAAAAATCAACCAATAGGTTGTATAGATTTGTTTGATTTTGAACCGAAACACAAAAGGGTGGGAGTCGGTATTATCATTTCCAAGCTTGACGAAAGAAATAAAGGATATGCTTTGACAGCTATACAAATGATCGTTAAATATGCATTCACACATTTAAATCTACATCAATTGTATGCTAATATTACAGAGGATAATTCAGCAAGTATTAAATTATTTGAAAACTCAAAATTTAAATTAACAGGTATTAAAAAAGATTGGATATATTCAAATAATGGATTTAAAAATGAATCAATTTATCAATTAATTAATGAGTAACTTAAAAAAAACTGTTTTTGCAATACTATTGTGTGGCCTAGTCGTAATGGCTGCATTTTCTTACTTTGTTTATTCAACTATTTTTGTGCCAAATACCTTTTTTCAAAATAACGAAGCTCATATTTATATATCGCAATCTGATAGTTTCAATGATGTTGTAGTGGAAATTTCTCCTTTATTAATTGATGTTGAGGCCTTTACGACTGTTGCCAATAAAAAGGGGTATTCTTCGAATGTAAAATCTGGTCATTATGTTATAAAAAAGGGAATGAATAATAATGAAATTATTAATTCAATACGTACGGGAAATATTCCAGTTAAAGTAAAATTCAACAATCAAGAACGTATAGAAGATCTAGCTGGTACTCTAGGTAAGCAATTAGATGCAGATAGTTTATCTTTTTTAAATGCGATGCTTAATGAAAATTTTTTAAAAGAAAATAATTTTACAAAAGAAACTGCTTTATGTAATTTCATCCCGAATACTTATCAACTTTATTGGGACATTACGCCCGAGAATTTTAACAAAAAAATGCTTGAAGAATTCAATAGGTTTTGGAATAAAAATCGTTTAGAAAAAGTAAAAAAAATAAAATTGTCAAAAAAGCAAATTATCAGTCTCGCTGCTATAGTCCAAAAAGAAACTGTCAAAATTGACGAACGTCCAAGAATTGCCGGTGTGTATATGAATCGAATAAATAAAGGTATGCTATTACAAGCAGATCCAACTGTTATTTATTCAAAAAAACTTTCAGAAAATAATTTCAATCAACAAATAAAGCGAGTATTATATAAAGATCTAGTTATTGATTCTCCATACAATACATACAAATACCCAGGAATTCCTCCTGGACCTATTACCATGCCTGACATCTCAAGTATTGATGCTGTATTAAATTTTGAAACTCATAATTTTTATTTTTTTGTAGCAGACGTATCTAATTTTGGTTATCACAAATTTGCTAAAAATTTATCACAGCATATCCGTAATAAAAATGAATATACCCAGTGGATTTCTAAACAAAAAATCTTCAGATAAGACTTAATGCCTTGTATTATAGCATATTAAATATTTTTGTATATTTGCAATCCTAAAAAAATAGAATAAATTGGAACATCTAATAAATAAAATAAACAATCTATTTAAAATATTTTTCCTGTTTGTATTTTTGATCATCTTACTAACTGGATTTTCTTTAAGCAAAAAAATAGATCTAGCTAAGTACAAGACTGATAGCACTAGTCTTTGTTATCAGGTTCCAAATTTAGATGAAGTTGATTTGTTATATCCAAAAAAACCCTTAAACTACATTTATCTTGGAAATTCTTACATAGGATTTAAAGAAGCGTTGGGTTTTAAAGAGTCTAGAGGAGACTACGCCATAGTTAATATTTACGGTTATTTAGGGAAATATCAATTTGGAAAAAACACACTAAAATTAATTGGTATTAATGACTCTGATGAATTTCTAAACAATTCTTATCTCCAAGAACAGGCCTTTACTGCAAATACTGCAAGAAATAAATGGATCCTGCGAAGAGATATTAAAAAATTTCAGGGGATACGTGTCGGTGGTGTTAAAATCACAGAATCTGGAATTCTAGCTGCTGCCCATTTAGCTGGAGCTGGGAATGTAAAAAAATATTTGCGAAGTGGTGGATCCGTCAATTTTAGTGATGCGTTTGGAACTTCAATTGAATATTACTTAAAAAAGTTTTCTGGTTATGACACTTCTTTTGTAATAGCCAACAGAAAGGCAAAAGCTTAATCTCAACTATTTTTGTAATATAAATAATGTTGGCCTCTTGTGTAAGTCAATCTTCTCTCTTTTCCAGTGATCTACAGTAAATGTTTTAATGTATTCTGTTGGCAACGTTATATCTGCTGCCACACAAAGCATAGTTTGTGAATGTAAATTTTTGATCAAGCTTTCGAACATTTGATTGTTTCGATAGGGAGTTTCGATGAATAATTGCGATTGCTGGAAATCTGAAGATAACTTCTCTAAGCGCTTAATTTCTGTTTTTCTTTCTTTTTTATCAATGGGCAAATAACCGTTAAAAGAAAAACTTTGTCCGTTTAATCCGCTAGCCATCATTGCAAGTAAAATAGAAGATGGTCCGACTAAGGGAATCACTTTTATTCCTTTTAGATGTGCTTGTTCAACTACTGAAGCTCCAGGATCTGCAATACCAGGACATCCGGCATCCGAAATGACTCCAATATGTTGACCAGCCATACAGGGGTTCAACATCTCGGGGATCTCTGAGTCTAGGGTGTACTTATTTATAATTTTAAAAGTTAGTAAGGGTTGACTTTTTTTTGGGCAAATATTTTTGATAAATCGTCTTGCATTTTTTTCGTTCTCTACGATAAAGATGTCAATATTCTCGATTGTCTTTTTTACGACTAGAGGAAGAACTTCAATAGGATTTGTAGTCCCTAGGGTACAGGGAATTAAATAAATTTTTCCTTTTAAATTCACAATCTAATTAATAATTAATTTTTTGAAAATAGACTGCCCATTTTCAGAAAGTATTTTAACAATATAAACACCACTTTTCATTGAATTTAATGAAATATTTTTTTCTGATAATGATAGGTTTTTTTCAGAGAAAACAATAGCTCCTTTTAAATCAATAATATCAATTTTTGAAATTAAATGTCCATCCAATATAATACGCACATTATTCGATGTAGGGTTTGGTGTTAACGATACTTGTGATTCAGAAAAGCTTTGTGTGTCAAAAATCTCTCCACCTTTTACTTTATATATAGACCCGGAAATATCAGCGATATAAAGTTCACCATTTACATCTTCTCCAAATGAAACCCATGTACCTCCATAATTACCATAATTAATTAAATTATTATCGTTATCAACAGTACCAATTAAACCATTTAGATCTGCAAAAAAATATAAATCTTGAATATCACTGTATACGTTTCCATGATATACATAACCTCCTGTAATCGAATAACCAACAGCATGAGTATATTCTGCTACTGGAAATGTTAATTCAGAAGGATCTGGACAACCACTGGTATTATAAGTTTGAGATCCTTCGTAGCAACGCCATCCATAATTTAGACCAGCAGCATCTGGAGCTACTTTATTTATTTCTTCTATATCTCCTTGTCCAACGTCAGCAATCCATAATTCATCTGATTCACTATCAAAAGAAAAACGCCACGGGTTTCGGACTCCGTAGGCCCAGATCTCATCTAAAGAATTAGAATCTTCAACAAAAGGATTGTCAGATGGGATATCGTAATTATTTTGACCATTTGTATTATCAATATCAATTCTAAGTATTTTTCCAAGAAGTGTTTCCAAGTTTTGTGATCTATTTCCGGGATCTCCACCACTTCCGCCATCACCTAAACCAACGTACAGAAATCCATCAGCGCCAAATTGAATACAACCCCCATTATGGTTGCTGTATGGCTGATCGGCACCAATTATCAATACTGCAGTATTTGGATCAGCTATATTTGAATCAGTAGCATCCATAGTATATCTGGCTACTTGAGTATCCCCACTCGTATTGGTATAATAAACAAAAAAATAACCATTATTAGAATAATTAGGATGAAAAGCTAATCCTAATAATCCGCGTTCTCCACCTGATGAAATCAAACTTGTTATATTTAAAAAAGGTTCTGAATTTATGGTTGCATCCGGATTTAATATTCTAATAATTCCTGCTTGTTCAACAATAAATAGACGATCGTCTCCGGCATTTTGTATATCTACTGGACTGGTGAAACCACTTTTAAATAGTTCTAAATTTACTTCTTGAGCGTATGAGTAAAATGTTATTGTAAATAAAAGGGTATATAATAAATTTTTCATTTTTTTTTTTTTGAATATACTAAAATAATAAAAAGATTTAAAAATTTAAAAAACGATAAACAATACTTTCACAAGCTTTGTCTAGCATTTGAAAAACATTTTCAAACCCTTGGTCTTCATCGTAATAGGGGTCTGGAACTTCTAGGTTTGAGTTTGGAATTAATTCATCTAAAATTAATTGAACTTTATTTCGATCCTCTAGAGTTTTTGCTAATGAAAGCACATTTTTTTTATTAGATTGATCCATTACATAAATATGATCAAAATTTTTGTAATCTTCATAAGTAAACTGTCTTGCATTTTGGTTGCTAATATCAATATGATGCGCTTTACTGACAGCGATACTTCGTAAATCAGGCTTATTTCCAACATGCCATGATCCGGTTCCTGCAGAATCTATAAAAAAATTATTGCTATTAAGTTTCGATTTAAGTATGCCTTCTGCGATAGGAGATCGACAAATATTTCCTAAGCAGACCATAAGTATTTTAACTTTCATCGCAGAAAATATTAATAAGAAACAATTTTAATTTTTTCAATTACAAGGTCAACTTTTTGTTGAGATCTTCTACATATTTTCTGAATTGCTTATCAGTACTAGACAAGTTATCAACTGTTTTGCATGCATGTAAAACGGTAGCATGATCTCGTTTTCCGATTTGAGATCCAATCGAAGCTAGTGATGCTTTGGTAAGTTTTTTAGCAAAAAACATAGCTAGTTGTCTTGCTTGAACTATATGTCTTTTTCTTGTTTTAGATTGTAAAGTATCTACATCCATTTGAAAATACTCACTTACAATTTTTTGAATATAATCAATTGATACTTCACGACTGGTATTCTTTACGTAATTATCAACTATTCTTTTTGCAAGATCTATAGTGATTTCCTTTTTGTTAAATGAAGAATGTGCTATTAAGGAAATTATTGCTCCCTCTAACTCTCTTATGTTTGTTTTAATATTATTAGCTAAAAACTCAACTATATCTTCAGGCATTTGTACGCCATCTCTATAAAGTTTATTCTTGATGATAGCGATTCTAGTTTCATAATCTGGATGATTTAATTCGGCAGATAAGCCCCATTTAAATCTTGAGAGTAAACGTTGTTCAATATCAATCATATCAACAGGTGCTTTGTCACTTGTTAATATTACTTGTTTGCCATTTTGATGTAAATGATTAAAAATGTGAAAGAAAACATCTTGCGTACCAGCTTTTCCTGAAAGCAGTTGAATATCATCAACTATCAAAATATCTATTATTTGATAAAAATGAATAAAATCATTCCTATTGTTTTTCTTGACAGATTCAATATACTGTTGTGTGAACTTTTCAGCTGAAATATATAGAACTGTTTTTTCAGGATATTTATCTTTTATTTCGACACCAATTGCATGAGCCAAGTGAGTTTTTCCTAATCCAACTCCACCAAAAATTAAAAGTGGGTTGAAAGAAGTTCCACCAGGTTTATTAGCCACGGCCATTCCGGCAGACCTAGCAAGTCTGTTTGAATCTCCTTCAAGGAAATTTTCAAAACTATAATTTGCATTGAGTTGAGATTCAATCTTTACATTACGAATCCCTGGAATAATAAAAGGATTCTTTAACATAGGATTTTTATTTTTTATGGCTACATCAACCTCTTGAGATCTTAGGTGATTTCGGTTTGAGCTTGGAATTTTTTCGGTAAAAGGCTGTTTATTACCATAAGTATTTTCCATTTTTATGATGTACACTAACTTTGCAGTTTCTCCGAGTTCTTTTGTCAGAGCCACTTTTAAAATTTTTACATAGTGTTCTTCTAACCATTCATAAAAAAATTTACTTGGAACCTGAACGCTTAACGCATCGTCAGCCAATTTTACAGCTTTGATTGGTTCAAACCAGGTTTTAAAAGCTTGAGCGGTAATATTATCTTTTATAAAAGTGAGACACTTGTCCCAAACCAAGTCGGCAGATTTGCTCATAATTGTATCCAAGGTATTCGTTATTTAAAAAATCTTTTTTTTGAAAAGAAAATTAGTATCCCCCGAACAATTTCTTTACATTGCAAATATGTGAACAAAAAAGTTAAAAAAAAAACAAAATAGCTATTGAATTTTCAGTTTTTTTTTCTCATATTATGATCCAGATAAATCTACAACAAAACTTTCTTATAATTTCCTATTTTCTTGAAAAATTCTGTAACAAAATTACGTGTTCGTTATTCTGAAACTGACCAAATGGGTATTGTTTATTATGGAAATTACGCTCAATACTTAGAGCAAGGCAGAACCGATTGGTTAAGGTCTCTAGGGTTAACCTATAAGTTTATGGAAGAACACCAAGTTATGTTACCTGTGATCAACCTCAATATCGACTACAAGAAACCTGCAAAGTATGATGATTTACTAACAATTAAAACTTCTTTGTTGGAAATACCTTCAGTAAAAATTAAATTTTATTATGAAATTCATAATCAGGATGATGAACTTTTGGTTACCGCTACGACCTCTTTAGTATTTATAGACAGTATTACAAGAAAATTAATAAAAGCACCTGGTTATTTATTAGAAAAACTTCTGTAAAGAATTAGTTGTCCTTTTTTTTAATCAAAACTTTATATGTTTCGTCAAAAAGCTTAAAAACTTTAGCAGCTTCTTTTTTTCTAACCGATATGATATACCTGCAGTTCAAGTCTAATTTTTGATTAATAATTGAAATTTGCTCTTCTTTTACAATTCGCATAACTTTATTCATTTCTGAATAATTAAACTGTAAAATAAACTCTTCATTTATTGTTTTTTGAATAATCTCCGAATTTTCTAAAGCAAGTTTTGCCGCTGTTTTATAGGCTTGTATTAATCCACCAACCCCCAATTTTGTACCTCCAAAATACCGTACTACAACCACTAAAACGTTAGTGACTTCGAAAGCTTGCAATTGTCCATATATGGGCATTCCTGCACTATTGGAAGGTTCTCCATCATCATTAGCTCTATATTTTTCATATTTCTTTCCTAATTGCCATGCGTAACACCAATGGCGTGCATTATAGTGTTGTTTTTTTAAAAACTCTATATTTTCTTTAATTTCCTCTTCGTTTGTTACAGGAAATGCATAGCCATAAAACTTACTTCCGCGATCTTTAAATAATGCTTCAGTTGAAACTTTATCAATAGTTTTATATACATCTTTATCCAATACTATATTGATATTAAAATAATACTTAAAATTGCCAAAATAATACCTATCCAGTTTTTCCGTATAAGCTTCTCTTTAAATAGTATAATTCCAGTAAAAGTAGATAATGTAACTATTGAGACATTATTAATAGCAAAGATCCCAGAACTATCTAATATGTCACTACGCAATGTTTTTACTAAAAAGTATATAGAAAAATAATTAGGAACACCTAAACAAATACCTGCAATAACATTTTTAAATTCAAACTTAAAACTTCCTTTAATAATTTGAATGATAATAAAAACAAAACCTAAAATTGCAGCCGCTAGAAATATTATTGCTGAAAATAGGGGTACATCATTTTTTGCAACAAAAGTATCTTCTAAAAATTTAATACTTGTGTCAATAATTCCACTACCAACAAAAACTAATATGGGTAAAAGAATTAATTTTCTATTAATACTAATTCCTTGGTTTGATTTATTGGAAGTAAGGTATACAGCAAATAGAGCAATGCCAATACCGATAAGTTTTATAGCACCTAAACTTTCTTTATAATAAATAAGCCCAAATAAGACAGGAATAACAACACTCATTTTTGTTGCTACAGAAACTACAGAAAGACCACTTCTTTGTGTGGTAATTGCCATTAAATTAAATACTATAATAAATAATCCACCTAGAATTAATGTAAAGTAAAACCAATCATAGGTTGGCAATTTCGATATAGTAACTGTCCCATCATATGCAATAATTCCTGTTATAAAAGCAATGCAATAATTTACAACTATGGCTTGAAATATATTAATTTTAAATCTTTCAAATAATTTAAAATTGATAAAAATTATTGTGGATGCTAATATGCTGAGGAGTAAATAAATCAAATGCTAAAAATTTTAAGTAATTTAATATGAATTTTAAAATAAAACCTTTTTTATTTGGAATAAATCTACAACATCTTCTTTTTTTGGAATAATATTCCAAGTATGAATTCCAAGTGTTTTTGCTGTTTCTGTATTTTCTTTAGTATCATCGATAAATAAGCATTCGTTTGGGTTGATATTATGCGAGTTTAAAACAAATTCATAAATGTTTTTATCAGGCTTTCGTAAATTAATTTCCTGAGAAAGGTAAAAAGCATCAAAACAATTTTTAAAACGATTATATCTTTTCAAAGTCATATTTTCAATTACTTTTTCAATATGTAAATTATTCGTGTTACTTAACAAAATTAGTTGATACTGTTTCGAATTTGCTAAACCTTCCAAAAACTTTAGTCTATATTCAGGAAAAGTTAAAATAATAGAATTCCAAGCATCAGAAAGCTGTTTTTTTGAACTACAAGGAAATGCTTTATGATACCAATCTAAAAATTGTGTAGTAGCTATTTTACCTGTTTCATATTGTTTATTGGTTTCCATCATTTCATTTGAAAAAGAATGAATTCCGATTTTTTTCATTTCTATATTTGGAGCTTCTTTATCCAAATTTATAAATACATCACCAAAATCAAATAAGAGGGTTTTAATCATTTAATAAAATTTTTAAAAAGTCTTGTTCAATTTTAGTTTCTGATATCTCTTGACCTTTTATTGTGGGAGCTTTTGTTCCCTCATAAAAAAGTGTATTACCCCTAAAAATCCTAGCTTCATCCCAAAGATTATGATTAATAAATGTCTGAAGTGTTTTTGTGCCGCCTTCAACAATTAATGATTGTACTTTATGTTCACAGAGTAAATCACAAATCTGATGAGTAATATTTTTAGAAAAATCAATAATTTGATAAGTTAGATTTAATTTATTTTCTTTCTTTATTTCAGTAACAACAATTGTTTTAATGTTACAATCAAAAATAGTTGCATCAAATGGAATTTTTAGCTTTTTGTCTATGACTACTCTAATAGGAGAACACCCGATCCAATCTCGAGTGGTTAAACACGGATTGTCTTTTATTACAGTATTGGTACCTACTAAAATTGCTTGCTCTTGTGACCTCCATTGGTGCACTAACTGCCTAGAATTTTTATTGGTAATCCAAACAGGTTTTTTTTTGGTTTTAAATTTAGGCGAAATGAAACCATCTAGTGTTTCTGCCCATTTTAATATGATATAAGGACGCTTTTTGCCAAAAAAAGTAAAAAAGCGTTTGTTTAGATCATTACATTCTTTTTCTAAAACACCTTGAATTACGTTACAACTATTTTCTTTAAGTAACTTGACACCTTTACCTGATACCTTTGGATTTGGATCTTTACTACCAATTACTACATTTTTAATACCTTTTTCGATTATTAAATTGGCACAAGGAGGTGTTTTTCCAAAGTGGCTACATGGTTCTAAATTAACATAGATAGTAGCTTTCGTTAATAATTTTTGATTTTTTACACTATTAATTGCATTTACTTCTGCATGTGACTTACCGGATTGCTTATGCCAACCTTCTCCTATAATTTTATCCTTGTATACAACAACACTACCCACTAAAGGATTAGGATAAGTAGTCCCCAGTCCATTTTTAGCTAGTTGGATACATCGCCTCATGTATTTTTCGTGTATATTCACAATGTAAAAATACACCGATTAATTTAATATGAACACAGCTATTATTCGTCCTATTTTAAAAAAAGACAATCCTCATATAGCTAGGGTAATACGAAAGGTTTTAATTGATCTTGGTGTTCCAAAAATTGGCACTGCCTATGCTGATGTTGCACTGGATTCATTATATGAGGCATATCAGAAACCAAAAGCTATTTATTTTGTAATTGATTTAAACGGAAAAATAATAGGAGGCGGAGGAATCTCACAACTGGACAATTGTGAAGAAAATATATGCGAATTACAAAAAATGTATTTTTTAGAGAAAGCCAGAGGACTAGGTTTAGGAACACAAATGATTAATTTTTGCATTGAAAAAGCAAAAGATTTTATGTTTGAAAAATGTTATTTAGAAACTATGACCTATATGAAAGTTGCTCAAAAATTATATTTAAAAAATGGTTTTGAATATATCAATGGTCCATTAGGCAATACGGGGCATTATTCTTGTCCAATTCACATGTTAAAAAATATTCAACTTTGACAATAAAGAAATACAGACAATATTTCATCAATTCATTAGAGGACCTATACTCAATTGAAGAATTACAATCAATTTTTTACTTACTTGCTGAAAAACTGCTACACTTATCAAGAATTGATATTACGCTTCAACTTGATGATACGTTAACTTCTGATGAAGAAATTAATTTTAATCAAGCCATTGATCGTTTAAAAATTTACGAACCCGTTCAATATATATTGGGAGAAACAGAGTTTTTTGGCTATCCGTTTTTGGTGAACAAACAGGTCTTAATTCCCAGACCTGAAACAGAAGAACTAGTTTCTTGGATAATTGAAGATGTTGATAAAAAAGAAACTACTATTCTTGATATTGGTACTGGGAGTGGCTGTATTGCAATATCTCTAGCTAAAAAACTAAATAACGCTGTTGTATCAGCAATAGATATTTCAAATAAAGCAATAGAAGTAGCAAAAAAAAATGCATTGATAAATAATGTAAATGTAGAATATAGTAGCGTTGATGTGCTTAATTTTGAAGATAAATTAGTACTTCAAGATAAATGGAAATCAAAATTTGATATTATTGTTTCTAATCCACCTTATGTTAGAATGCAAGAAAAAAAGTTAATGCAATTAAATGTAATTGATCATGAACCTGATATTGCTTTGTTTGTTGAAGATGATGATCCATTATTGTTTTATAGAAGAATATCTGAATTAAGTAGACAGTATTTAAAACACAATGGAACTCTTTATTTAGAAATAAATGAATATCTTGGTGTAGAGATGGAAAAAATGTTAAATGAAGCAGGTTTTAAACATGTTGAATTGAAGAAAGATATGTTTGGAAAAAATCGAATGATAAAATGTTGGTAACATGAGAAAATTAGATAGTATTTGTGTTTTTTGTGGAAGCAAAGAGGGAAACGATCAAAAGATTATTGATGCGGCTACTGAATTAGGCTATTCACTGGCTGAACATGACATTACCTTAATTTATGGAGCTGCAAAAATTGGTATTATGGGCTTAGTAGCTAAAGCAGCATTGTCAAAAAAAGGAAACGTTATTGGAATAATACCTGAATTTCTAAAACTTAAAGAAGTAGTGCACTTGGGCTTAAGTGAACTTATTATTACGGACAACATGCATGATCGTAAAATGCAAATGCAAATTAAAAGTGATGGTTTTATTACCCTGCCAGGCGGTATGGGAACTTTTGAGGAACTATTTGAGATTTTAACATGGTTACAGTTGGGGCTTCATTCCAAGCCAATAGGTTTACTCAATGTAAATCATTACTATGATGATTTAATATTAATGATGGAGAAAATGGTTAAGAAAGGTTTTTTAGCAATTGATAACTTACAACTGCTAATTGTTGACGATAAAATTGATTGTCTTTTGGAAAAAATGAAAAACTTTAAAGATCCACAAAAACCAAAGTGGCTAAACAAAAAAAGAGCTTAATTTATTAGCAAAAGCAATTCCTGAATGTAAAGTAGATTTTTATCCCATAAAACGGTCTTAATAAGATCAGCTTTTTTGTTTATAAACAGTTTTTTCTATTATTGATTGTTTTGATTTTGAATTTTATATTTGTTAAATGAATGCAAAAGATCAGATAAATCTGTTAAGGGACGAATTAAGAATACATAATCACAATTACTACGTGTTAGATGAAGCTACCATTTCTGATTTTGATTTTGATATTAAACTAAAACAACTTCAATATTTAGAAGAGGCACATCCGGAGTTTTATGACGAAAATTCCCCAACATTAAGAGTTGGAGGCGGAATCACAAAAAATTTTGAAACTATAAAACACGACTTTAAAATGTATTCATTATCGAATTCCTATTCAAAAAGTGATTTGGAGGATTGGGAAAAACGAAATAGAAAAATTATTGAAGGAGCTGTAGCTTATGTTTGTGAGCTAAAATATGATGGCGCTTCTATTAACCTTACTTATGAAAACGGAGTTTTATTGCGTGCAGTTACAAGAGGAGATGGTACTCAGGGAGACGATGTGACTAGAAACATAAAAACAATTAATTCCGTTCCATTAAAATTAAAAGGTGATTTTCCTGATCGATTCGATATTAGAGGAGAAATAGTACTTCCATTTGAAGGTTTTAATAATATGAATAAACAACGTATATTAGAAGGTGAGGAGCCCTATCGAAATCCCCGAAACACCGCATCGGGAAGTTTAAAATTACAAGATAGCAGTGAAGTTGCAAAAAGACCCCTTGATTGTTTGCTTTATCATATGGTTGGGGACAAGTTACCTATTCAAACACAATATGAGAGTCTTGATTTAGCAAGAAAATTAGGTTTTAAAGTACCGACAATTTCAAGGCTTGTAACTACTATTCCAGAAGTTATAAAGTTTGTTGAATATTGGGATCAACATCGACATGATCTCCCTTATGAAATAGATGGTGTTGTTATCAAAGTAAATAGTTTATTTCAACAAGAAGAATTAGGGCATACGTCCAAGTCACCTAGGTGGGCAATAGCTTACAAATTTAAAGCAGAGCGAGTTTCAACTATTTTAAAGGCTATCACGTATCAAGTTGGACGAACTGGTGCTATTACTCCTGTAGCTAATTTAAAGCCTGTAGAACTTGCTGGAACGATTGTAAAAAGAGCTTCTTTACATAATGCCGACCAGATTGAAAAATTAGATATTAGATTGGGAGATGTTGTTTTTGTTGAAAAAGGCGGAGAAATTATACCTAAAATTGTAGATGTTTCCATTGAAAACCGATCTTCAGCTTCACTGAAAACCAATTATATCACCAATTGTCCTGAATGTAATTCTAACTTAATTAGAAATGAAGGTGATGCAAAACATTTTTGTCCTAATAGTGAGTATTGCCCTCCTCAAATAGGGGGTAGGATCCAACATTTTATTTCAAGAAAAGCAATGAATATTGATGGTTTAGGTTCCGAGACTGTGACATTATTGGTTAAAAATGGTTTAATTAATAATTATGCAGATTTGTATGATCTTACTATTGATCAAATATTACCACTAGATCGAATGGCTGAAAAAAGTGCTTATAATTTAATTGCTGGGGTAGAAGCATCAAAAAAAATAGTTTTTGAAAGAGTTTTATTCGCTTTAGGGATACGATATGTTGGTGAAACAGTTGCAAAAAAACTAGCGAAACATTATAAAGATATTGAGGCTTTAGCTATTGCGTCTGAAGAGGAATTAATCAATGTTGATGAAATTGGCGAAGTCATTGCAAAAAGTGTTGTTTCTTTTTTTTCTTTAGAAAAAAATATTAAAATAATTAGCCAATTAAAACAAGCTGGAATACAATTGAAGATTTCTGAAACTGAATTGACTGGGCAAACGGATATATTAGAATCTAATGCGTTTGTAGTTTCTGGTGTTTTTATAAAAGTAACAAGAAATCAATTAAAGCTATTAATTGAGAAAAATGGTGGGAGAGTAGTAAGTTCTATATCAAAAAAAACTAACTATGTTGTAGCTGGAGATAAAATGGGGCCAAGTAAAAGAGTTAAGGCGGAAAATCTTGGAATAACTATTCTCTCTGAAGATGAATTTTTATCAATGATTTCTTAAATTAACAATTACAAAATTTAAAAAGATGTATTTTTGTGTTTGTAATTTTTTAGCTAATGTTTAAAAGAATTCAAAAAATATTTTTTACGAGGAACATAAAGAAAAACCTGAAAAAGAGAACCATGTTCGGTGTTAATGATTCTCTAACAACGATAGGTTTTTTGGTGAATGAGGAGGAGCATATTAATTTTGATATTTTTTTTGATATGTCAATCGCTTTAGGTGTACAACAAAAAGATACGAAAATATTTTCTTTTACAGATATTAAAACAAAAACACCAACTCTCATTCAGAACAAAATATTCAGTAATCATTTTAATTGGAGAGGTGAAATTAATAACAACAATGCTTTAGATTTTTTAAACACACAATTAGATGTATTAGTAAGTTATTACGATACTAAAAATAATTATTTAAACTTGATGACTTCCAAAAGTAAAGCGAAATTTAAAGTAGGTTTTAATGGTGTTGACAATCGGTTATTCGATTTAATAATTAATGTTGACCCTCAAAAAAACTTGGATGTTAAAAGCGAATTGTTAAAATACTTTAAAGTATTGAATAAAATCAATTAGTATTTTTAAAAAAAATAATAATGAAAGAATTAATGGGAACAGGAGTTGCGTTAGTCACTCCATTTAAAGAGGACTTATCTATAGATATCAATGCTTTAAAAAAAATTGTAAATTATAATATTGACAACGGAATCGACTATTTAGTCGTTTTAGGGACTACTGCTGAGAGTGCAACCCTCACAAAGCAGGAAAAAGAAGTGGTCGTTAAAACAGTCGTGAGTGTTAATAATGAGAGGTTGCCTCTGGTTTTAGGAATAGGAGGAAATGATACAAACGCCGTTATAAACGAGATAAAAAACACAGATCTAACAAACTTTAGTGCAATACTCTCTGTATCGCCATTTTACAACAAACCTACTCAAGAAGGTATCTTTCAACATTTTTCAGCAATTGCAAAAATTTCAAGTAAACCTTTAATCATCTATAATGTGCCTGGAAGAACATCTTCAAATATTGCTCCAGAAACAGTAAATAAATTAGCGAGAAATTATACAAATATTGTTGCTATAAAAGAAGCTGCCGGAGATTTAGTCCAAGCTATGAAATTAATAGAAATTTGTCCAAAAGAATTTTTGGTTATATCTGGTGACGACATGATTACTTTACCAATGATTTTAGCAGGAGGATCCGGTGTTATATCGGTAATTGGAGAAGGGTTTCCCTATGAATTTTCACAGATGGTAAATTTTGGATTAAAAAAAGAAGTTGATAAGGCATATAAAATTCATTATCAACTGTCACCAATTATCGATTATATTTTTGAAGAGGGTAATCCAGCCGGAATAAAAGCAGTATTTAAAAAAATAGGGCTTTGTGAAGACTTTGTAAGGCTTCCATTAGTTTCTGTTACCAGTCAGTTAAGAGAAAAAATTGAATCCTTTGTTTCAAAATTAAAAATTAACAGTTAACTATTTTTAAATCCCTATTAAATCAATTACTGCCTAAGAACTTTAGTGCATCAATAAGTTTTATACTATTTTAATTTTGATTACTTTTGCACGATGTTTTTAAAACTATGATAAACAGTTTAAGATTTATATTTTTAGTTCTTCTTTTTTCTTCATGTAGTGAATATCAGAAGATGTTAAAAAACCCAGATTCTGGTTTGAAATATACTATGTCTGAAAATTTGTACAAAAGAGGTAAATACAAAAAAGCTTTAAAATTAATGGAGCAAATTGTACCTGTTTATAGAGGAAAACCACAAGCAGAAAAATTAATGTTTATGTATGCAGACACTTATTATAAACTGGAAGATTATTATTTGTCAGGTTATCAGTTTGAGCGATTTGCCGCATCTTATCCAAAAAGTGATAGCGTAGAAACTGCAGCCTATTACTCAGCCTCTAGTTATTATGAATTATCCCCTGTCTATTCATTAGATCAGAAAGACACCTATACAGGATTGGAAAAACTTCAGACATTTATCGATACCTATCCAAATTCAGAATATAGAAAAGAAGCAAATAAAAAAGTTAAGGAGCTTACTTATAAGCTTCAGAAAAAAGATATAGAAGTTGCAAAGCAATATTTAAAAACAGGATTGGCTTTAAACAGCTATAAAAATTCAATAATTGCTTTTGAAAATTTTATTAGTGACCATCCAGGCTCAATTTTTAGAGAAGACGCTTATTTTGGAAGGTTTCAAGCTCAGTATGAATTGGCATTACAAAGTGTTCCAAAAAAAGTAGAGAACCGTTTGCAAGTAGCTATTGAATACTTCAATGACTTTATGAAATATTACGGACAAAGTGAACTGGCTGAAAAAGCAAAAGAAATAAAAAAAGATATAGATAAAAAAATAGAAACAATTAAAGTTTCTAGCTAACAATTACGACATGAGAGATTTAAAAAATACAGAAGCACCATCAAATACTACTACCATAGACAAAAATTTAGTAGATGCACCTACCAACAATATATATGAGGCGATATCTATAATTTCTAAAAGAGCAGTTCAGATAAATGGTGATATTAAAAAAGAGTTACTTGAAAAATTAGATGAGTTTGCTACTTACAACGATAGTTTAGAAGAAATCTTTGAAAATAAAGAACAAATTGAAGTTTCTAAGTTTTACGAGAAATTACCAAAGCCTCATGCAATAGCTGTTCAAGAGTGGCTAGAGAGTAAAATTTATCATAGAAATACCAAGGACGAAGAATTAGAAAATTAAAAAATGTCAGTTTTAAGTGGTAAAAATATCATACTAGGAGTTACTGCCGGTATAGCTGCTTACAAATCTGCATTTCTTACCAGATTACTTATAAAAAAAGGAGCCAATGTCAAAGTGGTAATGACTCCTGCTTCCAAAGAATTTGTTACACCACTAACTCTTTCAACGCTTTCGAAAAACGAAGTATATTCTTCCTTTACCAGCGAAGATGATGATAATGCTCAATGGAATAACCACGTAGACATTGCACAATGGGGAGATCTATTTATCATAGCACCAGCCACTGCAAACACAATGTCAAAAATGGTAAGCGGAACTTGTGATAATTTGTTATTAGCCGTTTATCTTTCTGCAAAATGTCCTGTTTATTATGCTCCAGCCATGGATTTGGACATGTATAAACACCCTTCTACTAAAGACACCTTTAATAAACTTAATGATTTTGGAAATTTTCAAATTCCTGCTGAGGTTGGTGAACTAGCTAGTGGTCTTTCTGGAATGGGTAGAATGGCTGAACCTCAAAATATTGTTTCTTTTGTTGAAAAAAATATATTAGATCAACTTCCATTAAAAAATAAATGTATTTTGATTACTGCTGGTCCAACCTATGAGTCAATAGATCCTGTTCGGTTTATAGGAAATCACTCTAGTGGTAAAATGGGTTATGCTTTAGCAGAGGCAGCAGCTAGTCTTGGTGCTCAAGTAAAATTAATTTCTGGGCCTGTAAGTATAAAAACTAATAACGAAGCGATCCAAGTTATTAACGTAAGTACTGCTGAAGAAATGTACAAAGCGTCGCACGAATTTTTTAATAATTGTGATATTGCGATTTTAAGTGCTGCAGTAGCTGATTTTACTCCAAAAACTGTTGCAAGCCAAAAGATAAAAAAAGATAAGAATTGTTTAACTCTTGAATTGACCAAAACGAAAGATATATTAACATCTTTAAGTAAAATAAAAAAGCGTCAGTTTCTAGTTGGTTTTGCATTGGAAACACAAAACGAATTAGAAAATGCAAAAACAAAACTTAAAAAAAAGAATTTAGATTTAATTGTATTAAATTCGCTAAACGATCAAGGTGCTGGTTTTAAAATTAACACCAACAAAATAACTTTAATATCTAAAGACAATAAAATTATTCCTTATGAGGTTAAATCTAAAAAGGAAGTCGCTTTCGATATTTTAAAATATATTATAAGAGAAATTCATGTGTAAAAAAATAGTTTTATTATTCATCTTTATAACATCTCAATTTATAAACGCTCAAGAATTAAATTGTACGATTTCTATCAATGCAGAGCAAACAGGCCAACCTAATAATCAAATATTTAGAACTTTAGAAACTCAGCTTACTGAATTCATTAACACCACTATTTGGACTGATAAAAATTATAACAATCAAGAAAAGATAGATTGTAACATGTCTATCATAATAAATTCTTTTGATTCTAACATTTTTAATGCGACAATTCAAATCCAAGCTTCTAGACCGATTTACCAATCTACTTATTCGAGTCCTATATATAATTATAACGATAAACAATTTAATTTTTCATATGTAGAATTCCAACCATTGGTATTCAACGTAAATAGCTTTGACTCAAATTTAGTTTCTGTTATTGCATTTCATGTCTATACCATAATTGGTTTAGATTCTGATACCTTTGAAATCGATGGAGGAGAGTCTTATTTTTCTACAGCAAAACAAATTGTGAATACTGCCGCAACCGGAGGGTCCAAAGGCTGGAAGTCTACAGACGGTAAACAATCACGTTATTCTTTTAATGATGCTTTACTATCACAAGTATATAGAGAATTTCATACAGTTATGTATAACTACCATCGATTAGGAATGGACAAAATGCATAATTCACCAAAAATTGCTAAAACAACAATTTCAGCAGCCATTAACACCCTTAAAGGGATTAATGACAGAAGACCGAATTCTTATTTGTTAAGGACTTTTTTCGATGCTAAATCTGATGAAATACAACGTATATTTTCTGATGGACCGGCCATAAATGTTACCTCATTAATAAATAACTTAAACCGAATAGCACCAACCAAGAGAAGTAGTTGGTCTAAAATACGATATTAATTTTTTTGATATTTTATTTTATATTATTTTAGTCTTATCAACATTTTTCAAAAATCACCATATTGATTACCAAGTTATTTATAAAAAACTTTGCTCTAATTGAGGATATTACAATTAATTTTAAATCCGGTTTGACATCTATTTCAGGTGAAACTGGAGCAGGTAAATCAATATTGCTTGGTGCATTAGAACTAATTCTAGGTAAAAGAGCAGATTTAAATTCTGTTAGAGACAATTCCCATAAATGTGTTATTGAAGCTGATTTTTTTTTAGAGGATAAATTATTTATGGATTTATTTAAAGATCATGATTTAGATTTTGATCCTTATACGATAATTCGAAGAGAATTATTACCATCAAGTAAATCAAGAGCTTTTATTAATGACTCCCCGGTTTCATTATCTCAATTGCAGGCCATATCAACTTCTTTAGTTGATATTCATAGCCAACACGAGACCGCCTCTTTATTCTCAGAAAAATATCAATTGGATATTTTAGATATTTTAGCTGGAAATAAAATTCTTTTAAAAAATTATTTAGAAAAACTCAATGAGTATAATGAGATTTCAGAAACGATTACCGAATTAATCTATAAGAAAGACTCTGCCTCTAAAGAATTAGACTATAATACTTTCTTATTTAATGAATTAGTTGATGCAGATTTACATCAAGTAAATCAACAAGAAATTGAAAAAAAGTATAAAAGGTTAAATAATGTAGAAGAAATCCAGGAAATTCTATTGAATATAAACAATGTGTTTAATGAAGATGATTTCGGAACACTAAACTCACTTAAAACTGCTCTAAATTCACTTTTAAAATTACAAAGTTTATCTACTGAATTTAATGGTTTATACGAAAGATTAAATAGTGTAATTATTGAATTAGAAGATATCGCAGATGAAACAGTTGGTATTTCTGAATCCATTGAGTCTGATCCATCTTTGCTAAATGAAATACATAACAAGCTACAAAAGATATATAAATTACAGCAAAAACATTCTGTTGTGACTATTCATGAATTACTCACTATTCAAGAGAGTTTACAAGAAAAAGTTTCTGTCACTAATAATCTAGATAGTGAAATTGATAAATTATCACTCACACAAAAAAATCTAAAAAATATATTAGTTGAATTTTCTGAAAAAATCCATACAGGAAGATTAAATGTTATTCCCACTCTAAAAGAAAAACTTTCTGATTTTCTATCTGAATTGGGGATGCCCAATGCTTCCTTTGAGTTTAATTTATCCAATAGCGAAGTATTCAAACAAAATGGAACAGATATTTTAGAATTGTTATTTACTGCCAATAAAGGTCATAATTTTGGGCCTTTAAAAAAAGTGGTTTCTGGTGGTGAGCTTAGCAGGATAATGTTAGCTGTGAAGGCAGTTGTCGCTCAATATAAACAGTTGCCTACATCAATATTTGATGAAATTGATACCGGAATATCAGGAGAAATTGCCTACAAAATGGCTGCGATACTAAAAGAGATGAGTATGACGATGCAAATGATTAATATTACTCATTTGCCTCAAATTGCTGCCGTAGGAAATCAACATATTAAAATATACAAAGAAGATATCAATAACATCACCAAGACTAGTATTTCGATTTTAAATGAAAGAGAAAGAATTAACGAAATTGCAGAGATGATTGGTGGTAAAAACAAATCCATATCTGCAATTAATCAAGCTAAAGAATTACTAAATTAAAACGTATATTTACCCATTAGCAATAAAATAAAAACATGGCATATAACTTATTGAAAGGAAAACGAGGAATTATTTTTGGAGCATTAGATGAAAATTCTATAGCTTGGAAAACAGCTGAACAAGTTCATGCAGAAGGAGGAAGTTTTGTTTTAACAAATGCTCCAATAGCAATGAGAATGGGTCAAATTAATGAATTAGCAAATAAAACTAATTCTGAAATTATTCCAGCTGATGCAACTAATCTGGAAGATTTAGAAAATTTAATTAGTAAGTCTATGGAAATTTTAGGCGGTAAATTAGATTTTGTACTTCATTCTATTGGGATGTCAGTAAATGTAAGGAAAGGAAAAGCATACACCGATCAAAATTATTCTTTTACTCATAAAGGCTGGGATGTTTCTGCTGGTTCCTTTCACAAGGTTATGCAAGTTATTTACCAGAAGGATGCAATGAATGAATGGGGAAGTATTGTCGCTTTAACCTACATGGCCGCTCAAAGAGTCTTTCCAGATTATAATGATATGGCAGATAATAAGGCTTATCTGGAATCAATAGCTCGTAGTTTTGGTTATTTCTTTGGAAGAGACAAAAACGTTCGAGTAAATACAATTTCACAGTCACCCACACCAACTACCGCAGGTCAGGGAGTTAAAGGTTTTGACGGGTTCATTGCTTATGCAGAAAAAATGTCCCCTCTAGGCAATGCAACGGCATTAGATTGTGCTAATTATACGGTAGCGATGTTTAGTGACTTAACTAAAAGAGTTACTTTACAAAATCTTTATAATGACGGTGGATTTTCTAATATGGGAGTGAGTAATGAAGTTATGGAAACTTTTATGAAATAGTTTATTTTTCAGATGATGTTCAAGGTAGTAAAGGATTTATAGCAGAAGGATCTGACTTATTTTAATAATGCTTATTAAATGCTTAATACAATTAAATATTCCTTTATAATACCAGTATTTAACAGACCTGACGAAATATATGAATTATTAGAAAGTTTTTGTAATCTAGATTTTGTTGATGATTTTGAAATAGTTATTATAGAAGACGGATCTACAATAAAGTGTAATGATATTGTCTCTTTTTTCAATTCTAAATTAGATATCTCATACCATTATAAGAAAAATTCTGGGCCTGGTTCGTCTAGAAATTTTGGAATGAAAATTGCCAAAGGCAATTATTTTATTATTTTAGATTCTGACTGTATTTTACCTTCCCATTATCTTAAAACCGTTAACCAATTTTTAGAGATAGAATTTTATCATTGTTTTGGTGGAGCTGACACTTCTGACAGTAGTTTTTCTTCGATACAACAAGCAATTAACTATACAATGACCTCTTTATTGTCTACAGGGGGAATTAGAGGTAATAAAAAAAGTATACAAAAATTTGAACCTAGAAGTTTTAATATGGGGCTTTCAAAAGAAGTTTTTAATAAAACAAATGGTTTTTCAAATATTCATCCTGGTGAGGATCCTGATTTGTCATATAGAGTTTTAGAACTTAATTATCAAACGGTATTCATACCAAATGCATTTGTATATCATAAACGTAGAATATCTTGGAGTAAGTTTTATTTACAAATTTCAAAATTTGGATTGGTAAGGCCCATACTTAACAAATGGCATCCTAAGTCAGCTAAATTTACATTTTGGTTACCTACGATATTCATTCTTTTTTCTTTTTGCTCCATATTTTTAGGTATTTACTACAATTCATTATTTTTTGTCCCTTTGTTAAGTTATTTATTTTTAATTGTTGCAGATTCAACTTTTAAAAATAAAAGTTTATTAGTTGGACTGTATTCACTTATTGCTCTTTTTATTCAATTTACAGCTTATGGTTTATCTTTCTTAAAGTCTACTTTTTTAATAAACTTTTTAAAAAGAGATCCAGAAAAACAATTTCCTAAACTATTTTTTAAGTAAATTTATAAATAGTAATATTTATAATGACTAACATCAATTCAAATAAACAAAAAAAAGGTAAGCCAAAGATGTTTTTGCTATTTCTGCTGATAGCTGCATTTATTTGGTTTCTCTCTAAGTTTTCACGTGATTTTACGGCAAGTATAGATGTAGAAGTTGTATATACAAATACACCTCACGGAATCATTGTTTCTGACAAAAATCAAAATGACATTTCCTTCGATTTGACTGCTAGTGGTTTTGATTTTCTGTTTTATAAAATAAATAGACCTAAAATTTACATCGATTTAGGAGAATATTATAACCATGAAAAATCTGTAGTCTTAATACCTCCAGATGATTTTAAAAAAATTATAGCGAATCAATTAGAAAGCGATATTATCATAAAAAATATTTCCACCAATCAATTAGAAATATTACTTGATAAATTAGAGACTAAAAGATTGAAAGTTACACTAATCGACGATATTAGTTACACCGAAGGATATAAAGCTGTTGGAGCAATTAGAATAATACCTGATTCTATCGAGGTTTCTGGTCCTACTCATCAATTAGACACTTTGAATGAAATTTTTACACACTTACTCTCAATTTCTGATGTATCAGAAAATATTTCTATGGAAGTAGATTTAAATACCAGTTTTGAAAAAAAACTTTCTTTCGAAAAAAGTGAGGTAACAATAGCTATAGAAGTAAAGGAGTTCACACAAAAATCTATATTAATTCCAGTGTCTTTAAAAAATTCACCAACCGATTCTAATATTAAATTATTACCTGAAAGTATTATTATTGACTTTGATGTATCATTAGAGAGTTTTAATAAAATTAAAACCTCTGACTTTTTAATTGAAATTGATTATCACAATAAAAATGAATTAGAGAATTACATGATCCCAAAACTAATTAAATTTCCTGACTCTATTTTGAATGTTGAATTACGCCAGGATAAAGTAAATTACTTAATTTTAAAATGAAAATTGTTGGATTAACCGGGGGAATAGGCAGTGGCAAAACTACGATTGCTTTTTTGTTTGAAAACAAAGGTATTCCAATTTACATTGCCGATGAAAGAGCAAAAATAATTACCAATACTTCAAAAATAGTTCGAAAAAAAATTATTGAATTACTCGGAAAAAATGCTTATCAGAATCAAAAAATAGATCGAAATTATGTAGCAAAAAAAATTTTTAACGATGAAGCCTTACTACAAAAAATAAATGCCATCATTCATCCTAAAGTTGCTGAAGATTTTCTAAAGTGGTTAAAAAAACAAAAAGGGCCTTACTGCATTAAGGAAAGTGCCATCCTCTTTGAAAATGGAAGTTATAAGTCCTGTGATCACACAATTTTGATTACTACACCTGAAAAAGTTAGGATACAAAGAGTCATGAAACGAGATCAACTTACGATTCTCGAAATCAAAACTAGAATAAAAAATCAATGGAGTGATGATGAAAAAATTTTATTGGCCGATACGATTATAGAAAATACCCAATTAGAAAAAACAAAAGATTCTGTAAGGAAAATTCACCTGTACTTACTTGAAAGCATTAAGAATGACGAGATTTAATTTTTGTTAACATTTGGTTAAATAGACTAATCTCTAAATGTTAAAACTATATTTTTGATATATGAATAACCGGTTATTTCCCTTATTGATAGTTTTAATGACTCTTTCCCTTTTGGGAATCATGTTTTTACAGGGATACTGGATAAAAAATTCGTATCAAAGTAGAGAAGAGCAGTTTACGCTAAATGTGCGTCAACTTTTAATAGCTGTCTCTAAAGAAATTCAATTAGAAGAAATTGAAAAGTATTACAACGTTTACAATAGTATTATTGATACCATACAAGTACCTGACCAAGCTAGTTTTAACGAACTTATTTATACAATAACTAATGATAGGGAGGATGAAACCTACATTTTTTCAGACGGCATACTTGAAGAAAATTATAAACTATCAACAAGTGCATTGGATCTCGAAATAGACAGCATCCAATTTAAAAAAATTACAAGTAGGAAAATTACCACCAAAATTACATCAGGTGTTGATGGGAGTAAGAATGTTCAATCCAAATCAGAATCATTTAAAAGGTTAAAAGACTACGAACAAAATCAGTTTGAAAATGCCTACAAAAATATCCTAACTAAAATACCCATTCATAAAAGAATATCAGGAAAAAAAATTGAAGAATTAATTCGTAATCAACTCGAAAAGTTAGGTTTAACTACTAGTTTCGAATATGCTGTTTACAGTAATGACCTTTCTACAAAAATACGTTCAAAAGATTTTATATTGGACCCCTCGATAACCTATGGAGTTCCATTATTTGTTAATAATGAATTAAAAACGAATTTTCAGCTTTTTGTAAATTTTTCTGACAAGAAAAACCTTGTATTAAGTTCTATAATAGGAATGGCAATACTTTCTTTAATGTTTACTGGTTTTATAGTTTTTACCTATGCTAGCGCATTAAAACAACTTTTAAAACAACGTCAGATATCCCAAATAAAAACAGATTTTATTAATAATATGACGCATGAGTTTAAAACACCCATAGCCACTATAAATTTAGCTCTTGATGCTTTAAAAAACCCAAAAGTTAAAGACAATAAGGAATTTATATCCCGATATCATAACATGATTCGTGAAGAAAATAGAAGAATGCATACTCAAGTTGAAAATGTATTAAGAATCTCTAAGCTAGAAAAAGACGAATTAGATTTAGAAAAAGCTGCGGTTAACTTACATGAAATAATAACAGATGCGGTAACCCATGTCAGTCTGATTGTTGAAAACAAAGGTGGATACATAAAAACTCATTTTTTTGCAGAAAATTCAAATACATTTGGTAGTGATTTTCACCTAACCAATATCATAGTAAATATAATTGATAATGGTATTAAATACACCGAGGGCGCTCCCGAAATAGATATTTATACTGAAAATGCAAGTAATTATGTCGTCGTAAAAGTGGTAGACAAAGGGATAGGCATGAGTAAAGCAGTGCAAAAGAAAATATTTGAAAAATTTTATAGAGAGCAGATGGGTAATATTCACAACGTTAAGGGTCATGGCTTGGGTCTTTCCTACGTTAAACGGATATTGGACGACCATGATGCTGAAATAAATGTTGAAAGTGAAAAGGGTAACGGTAGTACCTTTATCATTAAATTAGAATTAATAACTTGATATTATGGAAATTGAAAACAAAAAAATTCTTTTAGTAGAGGATGATCCAAATTTTGGTACCGTCTTAAAAGATTACTTAGCTATGAATGATTACGATGTAACTCATGCAAAAAATGGTATGGAAGGATTTGAGAAATTTAAAAAAGAAGATTTTGATCTTTGTATACTAGATGTAATGATGCCTTACAAGGATGGATTTACTTTGGCAAAAGAAATTAGAGAAAAAAATACGGATGTTCCGATTATTTTTTTAACAGCTAAAGCGCTTAAAGAGGACGTCTTAAAAGGTTATAAAGTAGGTGCTGACGACTATTTGAACAAACCTTTTGACAGCGAAGTTCTTTTAATGAAAATCAAAGCCATCATACAAAGGAAAACTACTGACACAGTATCTGAAAGTAAAGAATTTGAATTCAAAATAGGTAATTTCTTTTTAAATTCAAGGCTTCGTTTTTTAACTTATAACAATGAAAATCCAATAAAACTATCTCCTAAAGAAAATGATTTATTAAGATTATTGGTATTACACAAAAATGATTTGATGCCACGTGAACTTGCGCTTACAAAAATATGGAGAGATGACAATTACTTTACATCTCGTAGTATGGATGTATATATAGCAAAATTACGTAAGTATTTAGGTAAAGATGAAGAAGTAGAAATAATCAACATTCATGGTGAGGGATTTCGTTTAGTAATAAAAAGTGAAGTTGATCATTAACAGAGTTTTTTCTATTAAATTCTATTTATTAAGATACGGTTTGGAAGTTTTCTATTAGTTTGAGTATTTCAATAATATCAGCCTTGTAATTAAACCAGTTAATATTTTTGTTTTTTCTAAACCACGTTCCTTGTCTTTTGGCGAATCTTCTTGTATTTTTTTTTATATCCTGTATTGCCTGCTCTTTAGTAATGATTCCTTCCATAAAGTAAAAGATTTCCTTGTAACCAACGGTTTTTAGTGCATTAAGTTTTCTGTCTGCGAACAAACCCTTTGCCTCTTCAAACAAACCCTCCGATATCATTTGGTCTACTCTCTTGTTTATTTTATCATAAACAACTTCTCTGTCGGCTTCAAGACCTATATAAATCGTATCAAACTCTCTAGATTTACATTCTGATTTTAAAAAAGAGGAATAAGGTTTGTTTTGCGACTCACAAACTTCTAGAGCTCGAATTATTCTGTGGTGATTATTTAAATCTACCATGTCATAATACTTAGGGTCTTTTTCTTTTAATTTGTTCTGTAAATATTCAATTCCTTTCTCTTGAAAATCAATATTTAAACTATCTCTAATAGATTTTTGTACTAATGGGAATTCATCCAATCCTTTAACCACCGCATCTACATAAAGGCCAGAACCTCCAACCATCACTACCTTTGATTTTTTTTTAAATAATTCGTTTAATTTTTTTATGGTAGCCTCTTCAAAATCACCAACTGTGTAAGGTTCGTGGATTGATTTATCTTGAATAAAATGATGTTTGGCTAATTTTAATTCTTCTTTGGTTGGTACCGCTGTACCAATAGTCATTTCTTTATAAAATTGTCGAGAATCAGCTGAAATTATTTCACTTGAAAAATGATTGGCTACCTTTATCGATAACGAAGTTTTTCCGATTGCAGTAGGACCAACAATACAAATAAGTAAAGGTTTTCTTTGCACGTATTAATTCTAAATTATTAACTTATCTTTTGATTAAGTTTTTTACCACACTGATGGCAAAAATTAGCATTATCACTATGAAGTTCTTCATTGCAATTATCACAGACTTGTGTATTTAATTGAACTTCATCAGTATACTTTGTATACTCAGCACTTACAATACCTGTTGGAACTGCGATAATTCCGTATCCTAAAATCATTAACAAAGACGCGAGAAACTGTCCTAAAGGGGATACAGGGTGAATATCTCCATATCCAACTGTAGTCAATGTTACTATACTCCAATAAACACTGACAGGTATATTTTTAAAACCGCTGTCTTCTCCCTCAATTAAATACATTAAAGTACCTGATATAATAGCAATTATTACCACCACGAATAAAAAAATGAATATTTTAATTCTACTATTCCTCAATGCCTTAACTAACTTATTGGATTCGCCTATGTAACGGGTTACTTTTAATATTCTAAATATTCTTAAAAGTCTTAAAGCTCTAACAGTAAGAAGTGTCTGCGAACCAACTATGAAAAAGGAAAGGTATAATGGAATGGTGGAAATAAAATCAATAATACCATAAAAACTAAAAATATATTTCGAAGGTTTTTTTACTGTAATAACTCTTGCTATATACTCAATTGTAAAAAAGATAGTAATAATCCACTCACCATAATAAAGTATATCGTGATATATTTTGTCGATTTCTTTAACACTCTCTAGCATGACTAGAACAATACTAAAGATTATGAGCATTAGTAACACTAAGTCGAACAGTTTTCCCAAAGGAGTATCTGCCTCATATATAATTGTATGAAGTTTAGTTCGCCAGGTATTTCCGTAAAATGTTTTAATTTTTTTTAAATAAGTATAAATTTAAGTAAAATACTTTTAGAAGCTATTCTAAGTTTATAATTTTTTGAACTTTATATTTACGTAAATAGCTTTGAATGATGTGTTGGGTATCTCTATTATTTTCCATTGGATTAATAATAGATTTTAATACTTCGGGTGTATTTATTTGAAAATTTAAATTATAAAAACCATAACCCTTATAGATTCCATTTTCAATTAATATTACAGATTTCTCCTCTAAAAAACGACCTTTATCAATTATAAGCATATGGTCAAATTGATAACTGCTTTTTTCAATATACTTTTGTACTCTGAGGTTGTACTCAGATACTTTTTCTTTATTAATACAAGCGCCATTACAAGTTTTTAAACCATAATTAAAACAGGTACTCTCACTTTTTTCAAGATGATTTAATTTTTGGCATAATTGAAATTCGTCAGTTATTTTATATAAGAAATTCTTTGCTTGTTGATAGTTACTAAATGTTGTTATAACATTATCATTGGAATTTTGTTCGGTATTTTTTCCAATTTTTAAATTTAAATAACCCTTATCATCATAAAATGAATACAATTGGCTTTGAAATATATTTCTTTTTAGGGCGTGATTAAAAATAGGTTTCAGTGTTTTAATTTCTTGGCTTTCTTTTAAAAGCGCTATTAAATCATTTCCAGTTTCTTCATAACTAACAGAAACGACTTCCAGCTGAATTTTTTTTGACTTCTTGTTATCATTGGTAAAATGTTGAATAATTCTTTTTCTGATATTTTTACTTTTGCCTACATATATTATTTTTCCATTTTTACGATGCATGTAATAAACTCCAGTCGTTGTAGGTAAGGTATTTATAATATCCAGTAATTTAGGTTCTAATTGCTTTTTCGGGTCTTTTCTTACGATACTAGAGATAATTTCTTTTTTTATATCTTTTTCAAGTAAAAGTTTAAAAAGTTCAACAGTAGCTTTTGCATCGCCTTGAGCTCGATGCCGGTCTGCAATAGGAATTCCAAGAGATCTAACTAATTTACCAAGACTGTAGGATGGAAGATCAGGCAATAGTTTTTTCGATAATTCAACTGTGCAAACTATTTCTTTTTCAAACGAATAGCCAAGTCTAGCAAATTCTGTAGTTAATATTCTATTGTCAAACTGTGCATTGTGAGCAACTAATATACAATCCTCGGTAATTTCAATAATACGCTTGGCTACCTCGTAAAATTTTGGAGCATTGTAGAGCATTTTGTTATTAATGCCAGTCAAGTTTACAACAAAGGGTTGAATGTTTTTTTCAGGATTCACTAAACTACTGAATTGATCTACAATTTCATGGCCATCAAACTTATATATGGCTATTTCAGTAATACCTTCTTCATTGTATTTACCTCCAGTGGTCTCTATATCTAGAATTGCATACAAATGATTATTTTTTTATATAGTTCCTTTTACCAAAGATGGAACTTCCTATTCGAACCATAGTGCTACCGTTACGAATAGCTATTGGATAGTCATCACTCATTCCCATAGATAATATATTGATCTGACTATCCGATCTATTTACTTTTTCATAAAAGATTTTTAATTTATTAAATTCTTGATCAATTTTTTTTTGATCTTCAGTGAAAGTTGCCATCCCCATTAAGCCAACTATCTTAATATTTTTAAATGATACATATTCGTCAGAATTTAAAAAATTAGTTGCTTCTGTTTCGGTAAAACCAAACTTACTTTCTTCTGATGCAATTTTAATTTGAAGCAAACAATTAATAACTCTATTGTTTATTTTTCCTTGTTTATTGATCTCTTTAATTAGTCTATAACTATCTGCAGAATGAATTAAACTGATAAATGGAGCCATATATTTCACTTTATTACGTTGGATATGCCCAATCATATGCCATTCGATATCTTTTGGTAATTTTTTGTGTTTTTCAACTAGTTCTTGAATTTTATTTTCACCAAAAACTCGTTGTCCACAATCATAAGCTTCTAAAATATCACTTATAGGTTTTGTTTTTGAAACCGCTACTAAACAAACTTCAGAGGAAATTTTTAAATTTATATTTTCAAGATTATCTTTTATACTCATTTTTTAAAATTCATAAATCGTAATTCCGCTACGTAATTTAGGTTCTATAAAAGTGCTTTTTGGAGGCATCGTAAGTCCTTCATTGGCAACATTTTTTAATTCTTGGATTGTGACTGGAAGTAAATTAAAACCTACAACAAATTCGCCAGAGTCAATCTTTGATTTTAAATAAGCCAAATCTGAATTTCCGTGTGGATACTCGATTCGATCATTATTACGTAAATCCTGTATTCCTAATATAGGTTTTAAAATAGTATCGTATAAAATTTGAACATCTAAACTATCCAATGAATTTTCGATTGTATATTCCTCTTTTCTTAAGTAGAGCGAATAATATTCTCCATCTAAATACATACTAAAATGATGTTTTTTTGTTGGTTTGTAATAAACACAACCTCGATTTTCAATACGATAATATTGATCGATTGAAATTAAAAATTCTTCTTTACTGAGCTCATTTAAATCTCTTATTAATCTATTAAATTCATAAATTTTTAAATCACTTTCAGGAATTAAATAACTCATAAAAAAATTATATGCTTCTTTGCCTGTGTGGTTTCGATTTTCTTTTTCAAGATCTAAGGCTAGAAGACTTGAGGAAGCTGATCTATGATGTCCGTCAGCAATGTAGAGTTTGTTCATTTCAGAAAAGATACTTTCTACTTTACTAATGATTGATTTATCATCAATATTCCATAAATAATGAGTATCCCGGTACGTAGTTGTAAATTCATACTCAGGTCTTGATTGCATAGCAGTTTCTAATATTTCTTTTAAGTCTTTGTTGTCTGGATAAGTTAATAAAACAGGCTCTGAGTTAAACCCTACGGTTTTTAAATATTGTTCAAATAGCACTTCTTTTTTTAGCAAAGTGTTCTCATGTTTTCTTATTACGTTATTTTGATAATCTAAAGCGCTAGCTCCAGCTATAATTCCATTAAATTCATGTCCGTCTTTATTAATAATTTTATAAAAGTAAAAGTTTGGATTTTTGTCTTGAATAAAACTTCCTTCTTCTTTAAATTCCTTGTATCGATTTTTTACTAACGTATAACGCCGTTCTCCGGTAATCCTTTTTTGATATTTAAACCCTGGATTTAAAATATGCAAGAAAGAAAATGGATTATCGCGTAAGCGTGCATTTTTTTCCTTTGCCGAATAACTTTCGTAAGATCTAGATGCAATTAATCCAACTTTATCACGTGTAGGACGAACAGCTTTAAAAGGAATTATTTTTGCCATTGTTTAAGAGGTGATTTGAAAAATTATAAAAATTGTTTTGATACTTTTTCAGCCTTTCTACTTTCGCTGTAATCGTAAAACCCTTCACCACTTTTTACACCTAACTTTCCAGCAGTAACCATATTTACTAGAAGGGGACAAGGAGCATATTTCGGATTTTTAAAACCGTCGTACATTACGTTCAAAATCGATAAACAAACATCTAGTCCTATAAAATCAGCTAATTGTAGTGGCCCCATTGGATGTGCCATTCCTAATTTCATTACCGTATCTATTTCTTTTACACCAGCTACTCCATTGTAAAAAGTTTCAATGGCCTCGTTAAGCATAGGCATTAAAATACGATTAGCAACAAATCCTGGGTAGTCATTTACTTTTACGGGAATTTTATTAAGCTTTTCAGAAATTTTCTGAACTATTTCGAAGGTCTCTTGGCTTGTGTTGTATCCTTTAATAATTTCTACTAACTTCATTACAGGTACAGGGTTCATGAAATGCATCCCAATAACCATTTCTGGCCTAGATGTAACGGAAGCGATTTGGGTAATGGATATAGAAGATGTATTGGTGGCAAGTATAGTGTCATCCGGACAAAACTTTTCTAAATCTCTAAATATTTTTAGTTTTAATTCTAAATTCTCAGTAGCTGCCTCTACCACTAAACTTGCATATTCAACGCCTTCCTCTAGATTGGTATAAGTTGTTATGTTATTAAGTGTACGTTGCTTATCTCCTTCAGAAATTTTTTCTTTAGCAACCATTCTATCTAAATTTCTAGATATGGCAATGATTCCCTTTTTTAATGAATGTTCGGATATGTCAATCAATTGTACTTTATAATCAAATTGAGCAAAAGTGTGTGCAATTCCATTTCCCATGGCTCCTGCACCTATAACTGCAACGTTTTTCATATTTATAGACCGAGATCGGTAATTTAAATTAATTTATAAGGTTTTAAAATTTTCTATTATTTGCATAGCTACTCTTAACGCTTCAGTTCCTTGAGATAGGGTAACAGTAGGTGTAGTATTATTGTTTATTGAATCTGCAAAGGCCTCAAGTTCGTCTAAAATTGCATTGTTTGTATTGACATTTGGATTTTCAAAATAAATTTGTTTTTGAATTCCTTCAGCATTGGTTAAAATCATTGCAAACTCATCCGGATTATTGGGTGCATCTTTCATTTTTACCACTTCACATTTTTTATCTAAAAAATCTATAGATATGTAAGCATCTTTTTGAAAAAACCTAGACTTACGCATATTTTTCATAGAAATTCTACTCGCTGTTAAATTTGCAACACAGCCGTTTTCAAATTCTATTCGTGCATTTGCAATATCGGGGGTTTGACTTATTACAGAAACACCATTAGCAGTAACAGTTTTAACTTTTGAGTTCACTACACTTAATATGGCATCAATATCATGAATCATCAAATCTAATACTACAGATACATCAGTACCACGAGGATTAAATTCTGCTAAACGATGGGCTTCAATAAACATTGGGTTTACAATTTGATCATTAACAGCAGTAAAAGCAGGATTAAATCGTTCTACCTGGCCTACCTGACCGCGTACACCATTCTTTTTAGCTAATTCCCGTATTTCTTCAGCTTCTTGAACAGTTTTCGTAATTGGTTTTTCAATAAATAAATGTTTACCAGCATTTAAAACTTTTTTTGCACAATCGCTATGGTATAGAGTGGGGGTAACTACGTCTACCATATCACAATCTTCAATGAGTGACTCCATCGTTTTATAACTTCTGTAACCAAATTCTTCAGATATATTTTTTGCAGCTTCAGGATTCGAATCGTAGAATCCAACTAGATTGTATTTATCCGATTGATTTAATAGTTTTAAATGTATTTTTCCAAGGTGACCAGCACCTATAACACCTGCATTTAACATCGATATTGATTTTACGCAAATATAACTTTTTTTAACCTTATTTTATTTTAAATTTTCTGAAACTATTTTAATTAAATTTTACAAATTTGAATCTTGATTACCTATTTTTGGTTTGAATTAAATTTAAATTTTTTGCTAGATACTTTTGCTCATAAAGGAAAAAGAAAACAATTGGTTGAAATCCTTGTCCAAAAAGGAATTACCAATAAAAAAGTATTAAACGCCATAGGTACTATTCCTCGTCATTTATTTATGGATTCTGGTTTTGTTGACCATGCCTATATTGATAAAGCTTTTCCAATTGGAGCAGAGCAAACAATATCACAACCCTTTACAGTAGCTAAACAGACAGAACTTTTAAATTTAGAAAAAGGAGCAAAAATTTTAGAGATAGGTACCGGTAGTGGATTTCAGACTGCAGTTCTTATCGAGATGGGTATGCATGTTTTTTCTATTGAACGTCAAAATGAATTGTTTAAAAAAACAAAACTTTTTTTACCAAAGTTAGGTTATCGCGCAAAAAAATTAATTTTTGGTGACGGTTATAAGGGGTTTAAAGAGGAAGCACCATTTGATGGCATAGTAGTTACAGCCGGAGCACCTTTTGTTCCAAAGCCTTTGATGTCTCAATTAAAAATAGGAGGTAGGTTGGTTATTCCAATCGGTTCTGAGAATCAAATTATGACGTTAATTACAAGAATTTCTCAGACTGAATTTAAAAAAGAAGAATTTGGAGAATTTCGTTTTGTTCCTCTGTTGGAAAATAAAAATTAAAGAGTCTTAAATCCATCTAAACTCAGGACGTTATGATCTTCCCAATATTTTTTAACACCAGCTCGTCCTTTTTTTATGTCTGATTCATTTAATTGGGTTCGTTCTTCCTTAAATTCCATTAAAGGGACTGCATAACCACATGAAGTTTGAACTAAATTGATCTCCATTTCTATAATTTGTCTGGCACCGGTAAAGTCTTTAAATAAAACAATTTGTTCGTCATAAATTCGATCATTCTCATGGTATATTTGTGCCTTACCATAGAGCCTTAAAATAAGTGGAGTCTTTTCGAAAGAACAAAACATAATCGTCATTCGATTATTTTCTAATAGATGAGCAGCTGTTTCGTTTCCACTACCAGTAAGGTTTAACCAAACGATTTTGTTATTATTTACGATTTTAAATGTATCCATTCCTTTTGGTGAAACGTTTACAGTTCCTGACGTTCTAGCGGTTCCTACAAAGAATATTTTTTGATTTTCAATGAAATTTTTAAGTGCAGGGTTTAATTTTTTTAATTGATTTCCCATATTATTTATTAAAATTCTTTTTTATTCTACTTAAATCTCGCTTATTGTCACGATCCTTCATAGATTCTCTTTTGTCGAAGAGTTTCTTCCCTTTACATAATGCAATTTCAACTTTTGCAAAACCTTTATCTGTTGTGAACAAAAGGAGTGGTATGATAGTAAGTCCAGTATTTTTAACTTGTTTTTCTAACTTTCTTAATTCGTTACGATTTAATAATAATTTCCGTTCACTTTTTGGGACGTGATTAAAATGTACAGCATGTGAGTATTCCTGTATTGTCATATTAATGACAAATAGTTCATTATTATTAAATTCGCAAAAAGCTTCAGTAATAGACGCTTTTCCTTCACGAATTGCTTTTATTTCTGTGCCTCGTAAAACAATTCCGGCAACAAGTTTGTCTAATATTTCATATTCAAATCTTGCTTTCTTATTTTTTATTTTGATGGTTTTTTGTGTTGCCATATCTAACAAAAATAGGTAAACTATTTGGGGTATTTTTTTTACTTAATACAATATTATTGAATATTTGATGCTCTAAATTTTTTTTTAAAAAAGTCAACTCTTTTTTCGAATGATTTGGTAACAATTGGATTATGAACTTCTTCAAATAATTTCATAATTTGATTAGAGTGATTTACTCTCTTTTGTTTTAATAAATTAAAGTGAACAAAGTTACTCCACATGACAGCTTTTATTTTAGTTTCGTTTTTATTCCACATTTTCAATTCTACAAATAGACTTGTAGAATTATAATTGAGTAATTGCGATTCGATTACAATATCTTCCATTAATAAAGCAGGACTTATATATGCAATTTGATTACTTCCTACCACCCAACTAATTCCTGATTCTTTGGCCATTGCGTAAATATCGATATCGTAATAATTTTTTATTTGATCTTCACGAGCATTGGTAAAATAATTTAAATAGGCTGCATTATTTAGATGGTTAAATGGGTCGCAATCCTGAAATCTTATTATTGCTTTACTTTTTAATATTTTTTCTAATTTTTTCATTGTTTTTCTAATTCTTTCTTAATTATAAGGTTCATGTCCTCTACGGCATCGTATAAATAAATTTTGTCATTCATTGTGTAAGTCATGAATACGGCTCCTTGAATATGACTATAAAGCCTTCTTGCAAAATTTATAGAGTCAATGTTTTTATTTATATCTCCATTTTTTTTCCCCTGTTCAATTAATTTGGCAATATTCGATTGAGTTTTATCAATAACTAACATCACCTCATGGTGTAGTTTCTTATTTTGATTTTTAGTATTGACTCCAGTATTAAGAATTGGGCAACCTCCAATTTTTTTACTAAAGTCATAATAATTTTTATAAAAATCTGTAATTAAATATAATTTTTGTAGTGGTGATTTATTTTGATTTTGATGCGTAGAAATACTCTTTAATACTTGATTAATACTGAATTTAAACGCTTTAATTGCAAGTTCTTCTTTATTTTTGAAATTTCCATAAATTGCTCCTTTTGTGAGTCCAGTTGCAGCAGTTAAATCTGACATTGAAGCCACTGCGTATCCTTTTTGGTTAAATATTGGAGCTACTGTTTCAATAATGTATTTAGTTGTTTTTTCAGATTTTGATATCATTCTTTAGCTGTTTTTTCAAATTTATTTAAAATATACCAAATGGTATAATTATTTCTAATTACTTTTAAATAAATATCCAAAACGTTTTTCTATATTGTGTTTAATAATTAACTAAAAATAATTTAATGAAAAAAATTACATCCCTATTAATGTTGTTATTAACAACATTAATTTTTGCTCAAACAACCAACTACAATGTTGGAGATATTGTTGATGATTTTACAGTAACAGATATCTTCGGCGTTGAACACAATCTTTACGAATATGCTGATGCTGGAAAGCACATTTATTTAGATTTCTTTTTTGATACTTGTGGTCCTTGTCAAACATGGCAACCAACTTTTAGCGAATTTTATGACAAATATGGCTGTAATGGCGGTGACTTAGTTATGATATCAATAAATAACGGTACCGATTCAGATGAAGAGGTTCTTCAATACGGAGAAACTTACGGAGGTCCTTTTAATCTTCCTCCTGCTGTAAGTGCAGATGGAGGAGCTGGTGGCGTAGATAGTAATTTTGGAGTTAGTGCTTATCCTACCTTTTGTTTAATTGGCCCAGATAGAACTCTTCTGAATCGTGATATTTGGCCTTTAACCGATATTACAACTTTTGAAGCAACTTTCCCTAATGGTTTAGAACCTGAAGTTATGGAATGTACAATTTTAGGAGTAACAGATACTCAAAATGTTGAATTTGCTGTTGTACCTTCTATATCAAACGGACAGAATATTTCTTTAGTAATGGAAAATCAAGTAGCTAAAACAATTCAAGTTTTTGATTTAATAGGAAGAGAAGTGTATTCGCTAAATGTAAATGCTAACAATATGGCTTTTAGCCTAAATGTAAGCTCAGGAACTTATTTAGTTAAAGTAACTACTGAAACTAGCTCAGCAACAAAAAAGATAATTATTAAATAATATAGAATGATTTATTTTAAAAAAAACCTTCAGTATCTGAAGGTTTTTTGTTTTATAACTAACCAACTAATTTTATAGTATGATTTATTTTTTATGTAGTTTTATGCTAATTTTAAAACATAATTTTGTTAGAAATTAATAATGAATTATTAGCTATGAGTTTTTTAAAAAAAATATTTGGAGAAAATAAGAATAAAAAAGAAATAAAAAAGCAGATTCCTTGGATTTCATTGACCTCTTTAGATCAATTAGAGAATATTTATAAAGAATCGCATATAAAACCTGTTGCCATTTTTAAACATTCTACACGATGTGGAATTAGTCGTATGGCTTTACGTCAATTTGAGAAACAATTAAACATAGAAATGAGCTCAGTTAAACTATATTATTTAGATTTACTACTATACAGAGACATATCTAACGAAATTGCTTCAGGTTTTAAAGTTTCCCATCAAAGCCCACAACTAATTATTTTGAAAAATGGAACAGCTATACATAAGAGCTCTCATCATGATATAGACGCTACTATTCTAGTTAATTACATTTAATTTTCTAGCGCAGGTAGTATTTTCCCAATACATTCGCCAAATCCTATTCGTAATCCACTTTTCTCTGAATATGCACGCATTATGACAGTATCGTTATCTTGAATAAATTTTCGTTCCTTATTATTTTTCAAAGAAACAGGGTTTTGACCTCTCCAACTTAATTCTAACATGGATCCATAACTATCTTTAGTAGGTCCAGAAATTGTACCACTTCCCATCATATCTCCCGATCGCAAATTACAACCGTTAACTGTGTGATGCGTTAATTGTTGAGCCATAGACCAATACATATACTTAAAATTAGAATTAGCAACTACAGTTTCTTCATCATTCTCTGGCTGAATGGCAACCTGTAATTTTATATCAAAATTTTTATTGTTGCCATGAGCTAGATAGGGAAGTGGTGCTGGATCTTGTGTTGGACCATTGGTTCTAAAAGGTTCTAGTGCATCTAAAGTAACTATCCAAGGCGAAATGGTAGACGCAAAGTTTTTTCCTAAAAAAGGTCCTAAGGGGACGTATTCCCATGCTTGAATATCTCTTGCACTCCAGTCATTAAACAATACCAATCCAAAAATATAATCTTCAGCTTCCTGGATAGGAATTCTGTGTCCTAAATAATTGGAGTCCATCGTTATAAAAGCCATTTCTAATTCAAAATCAACTAATTTAGAGGGACCGAATCCTGGTATACCATCTTCTCCTGGTTTAGTCTGTCCATAAGGTCTGTGGATGGGGGTTCCTGAGGGGATAATTGATGAACTGCGTCCATGATAGCCAATAGGAATTCTAAGCCAATTAGGTAATAACGCATTTTCTGGATCTCGAAAAAGGGATCCCACATTTGTTGCATGTTCTTTACTAGCATAAAAATCTGTATAATCACCGATATCTACCGGTAATTGCATTTCAATTTCATCAAGAGTAAATAAAACTACTTTTTTATGTTCTTCATTATCCTGAAGTTTATTATTACTATCTAGAAAGATATCTGATATGCGATTACGAACTAATCTCCACGTTTTTCTGCCGTCGGCAATAAAATCGTTTAAGCTGTCTTGCATAAAAATATCATCCGTTAAATCTATTCCTTCAAAATAACCAAGCTGATGTAGAGCTCCAAGATCAATTGCATAATCACCAATACGTGTACCGATGGTTATGATATCACCTCTAGTAAGAAAAACCCCAAAAGGAATATTTTGAATTGGAAAATCTGAATTTAGTGAAGTTTTAATCCAAGATTTCCTTGAAGGATCGTTTGCAGAAAGTGGCATATATAGTCTTATTTTTTTGTTAGTAAAATCTTAATCAAAGATATAATTTTAGTTAATTTATAAGGTACGCTTTTTGTATTTTTGAATTTAATTTTTTTAGAAAAATACTTATGATAAAAGATGAGCAAATTTTTGACTTGATTCAAGAAGAAGAAAAACGACAACTTCAAGGTTTAGAGCTTATAGCATCTGAGAATTTTGTTAGTAATCAAGTACTTGAAGCTACGGGTTCCGTCCTTACCAACAAATATGCAGAAGGTTATCCTGGAAAAAGATATTATGGTGGATGCGAGATTGTTGATGAAGTCGAACAATTAGCAATCGATAGAGCCAAAACTCTTTTTGGAGCAGACTATGTAAATGTTCAACCTCATAGTGGGTCTCAAGCGAATACTGCTGTTTTTTTCGCTTGTTTAAAACCGGGTGATACGTTCTTGGGCTTTGATCTTTCTCATGGGGGGCATCTAACTCACGGATCACCAGTTAATTTTTCTGGAAAATTATACAATCCTGTTTTTTATGGAGTGGATAAAACAACAGGTTTAATTAATATGAATGTAGTAGAGGAAATTGCAATACGGGAAAAACCTAAGATGATTATAGCAGGAGCTTCGGCCTATTCACGAGAATTTGATTATAAACGATTTAGAGAGATCGCAGATAAAGTAGGTGCCATTTTACTGGCAGATATTTCACATCCTGCAGGACTGATTGCTAAAGGCATTATTAGTGATCCAATACCATATTGTCACATCGTTACGACCACTACTCACAAAACTTTAAGAGGACCACGAGGAGGTTTGATAATGATGGGCAAAGATTTTGAAAATCCTTTTGGAATTAAATTAAAAAACGGAAATTTAAAAAAAATGTCTTCATTGTTAAACAGTGGTATTTTTCCTGGAAATCAGGGAGGGCCTCTAGAACATGTTATTGCTGCTAAAGCGGTAGCTTTTGGAGAAGCTTTAACAGATGATTTTTTACATTATTCTGTACAAGTAAAAAAGAACGCAAAAGTTATGGCAAAAGCTTTTATGGACAAAGATTATCAAATTATATCCGGAGGAACTGATAACCATATGTTATTAATAGATTTAAGGAATAAAAACATTACTGGAAAAGAAGCAGAGGAAGCTCTGGTAAAAGCTGATATTACAGTTAATAAAAATATGGTCCCCTTTGATGATAAATCTCCATTTGTTACCAGTGGTATTAGAATAGGAACACCTGCGATTACTACTAGAGGTTTGGTTGAAGCTGATATGCAATTAGTCGTTGATTTAGTAGACGAGGTGATAATGAATTTTAATGACTCAGAAAAACTTGAGGTAATTGCGTTAAAAGTCAATGAATTAATGGATGGAAGAGATTTGTTCAAAGCGTGATATTCTGATTTTATGAGGTTTTTTTTCTTATTATTATTTTATATAATTTATCTTCCTAATACTTTAGCACAAGTACAATTTAGCGAAGAGTCTATTTTACTTGGATTTGACAACTCTTGTTATGGAATTGGTACTTTAGGAGGTGGAATATCATTTTTTGATTTTGATAACGATGGTTGGGATGATATTACTGTTTCTTCTGAAGAAGGAGAGCCTGTAAAATTCTATAACAATACTAATGGATATTTTTCTCAAATTGATTTTGGTATCGAAGATGAATTATTTGAGACTAAAACAGTACAATGGATTGATTTTGATAACGATAACGATTATGACTTATTTATTACAAGTAATTCAGATTCAAACGTATTATTTGAGAATCTCGGAAATATGGTTTTTGACAATATCACCATATCATCAGGATTAAATCTCAATAATAATTCTAATTTTGGAAGCTCCTGGGGGGATTATGACAAAGATGGTTTATTAGACGTTTTTATATGTTCTAGAGGCAATTTAGGTGATGACATACAAAATTATTTATACCACAATAATGGCGATGGAACTTTCACTATTGTAAACGACCTTGTTGGAATAGATAATAACCATCATTTTTCATTCTGTTCCGCTTTCTTTGACTATAATAATGATGGTTGGCAAGATTTATACATTGCAAATGATAAACTAGATACACAAAACTTATTATATAAAAATAATGGAGATGGTACATTTACCGAAGTAGGAGAGGAGACAGGAACTAATTTATCAATGGATGCTATGTCTACTACAATTGGCGATTATAATAATGATACTTGGTTAGACATTTATATTACTAATACCGTAGCAGGTAATATTTTTTTAAAAAATAATGGAGATGGTACTTTTAGCAATATTGCTGAAAATAATGGAACATTGTTTGAATCTGCTGCTTGGGGAGCTGTATTTTTAGATGCTGAAAATGATACAGATTTGGATTTGTATGTAAGTGGAGCTTTGGATGGCACAACAAGTTTTTTACCTTCTGCTTTTTACGAAAATGATGGAATTGGTAATTATACCATTCCCTCTTCTGCAGGTTTTGAAAACGATACAGCTCAAAGTTTTTCTAATGCAATTGGAGATATTAACAATGATGGTTATCCAGATATAGCAGTCTTAAACTACGAACCTGACAACATTTTTTTATGGAAAAATATAACTAATCAAAATAATAATTGGTTAAAAGTTAAGCTAGAGGGAATTGATAGTAATCGTCAGGGAATAGGTTCTTGGATAGAAATTTCTATTAACGGAAATAAACAATATAATTATACCTTATGTGGCGAAGGATTCCTTGGCCAAAATTCAGCTTATGAGTTTTTTGGATTGGGAGCAGCTAATTCAATAGATTATATTAAAGTTTCTTGGTTAAGTGGTCAAGTTGATGTAATTCAAACCCCTCCTATAAATAGCCATATAACAATTATAGAAGGCGGTGAATTAGGAATAAATGAAAATCAAGATAAAAACTTATTAGTTTACCCGAATCCAGGTAAAAAGTTCCATATCAAAATAAATAATTTTAGCGAAAAAATGGTATTACACTTAACAGATGTTACTGGAAAGGTTTTATTAAATAGGTCACAACAATCTTCAGAAACGAGTCTTGATTTAAGTGATTTTGATAGTGGTGTATATTTTCTTAATATTTTTAACCAATCGCAAATTTTAACCAAAAAGTTAATTATCAACTAATAAAACCTTTTTATTAAATAAAAAAAACTACATTTGCGGCTTAATTAAATAAATTTTAAAATAATGCAAACAGGTACAGTTAAATTCTTCAATGCTTCCAAAGGATATGGTTTTATTACTGAAGATGACACAAACACAGAACATTTTGTTCACATCTCTGGATTAATCGATGAAGATATTCGTGAAGAGGACAAAGTTGAATTTGAATTAAAAGAAGGTAAAAAAGGAATGAACGCAGTAAATGTGAAAGTTCTTTAATATAAAATATCATTTTTTAATAAAAAGCCTTTTCAATGAAAAGGCTTTTTTTATGTTCCTTCATCAGGATAAATAATACTTTCGTAGGCTCCAGCATCGGGAGCTGAAACATTTCTACTAGTTCCATTTCCGTCAAGTGGAACTGTTAATGCATCTAATGGATCTCCTATTCCGTCGGCACCAGATACATCGGTTTCTATATTAAAATCATTCAGTGTAGTATTCAAAAACGAGGGATTCTGATTCCTAACAGTATTGAGGTAAAGACTTTCATTTAGAAAATCATAATTCAAATCATCTTCAAAATTTCCGTTAGGATCATCAAATCGTATTAAGCTATTTTTAAAATTAAAGTTAAAAGCAGCCTCTTGACTTTGAGTGAATATTAATTCTCTTGCTTCATTACCGTATACAATACAATTTATAAAATTTGCTTCGATTAAATCTGAGGTAATAAATTCATTTTCACCAATCTGTAAAACGTTATCTATCGAAACTGCAGGAAATATTCTGAAGTTATTAGTCCAATAATTTACAAATGTTGAATGAATAAAATTATATTTTCCCCCTAAGCTACATGATAACGATGATTGGCCACTATTATTTATGATTAGATTTTCACCATAGATGTCGCCAGTACGTGCTAACAAGCCGACATTCGAGGTGTTGTATATTTCAACATTTTTTAATGATAACGTACGATCTCCATCATTACTATCCATCAGTATTCCTACTATTGAATTTTTAATAGTTGTATAACTAAATTCATGATTAGTACTGCCCGCAGTTAGCCATATGGTACCCCATTGACCTGGTACATCAGCAAATGATGGTTCCAATCGATCACCTTCAAATATAATTTGATTTTCCATCGACTCTGAGTCGCTACTGGCCAATCCAATTGATTTCATGGAAGCAGTATTTGCAACTAAAATACCACTATCTCTATGGAAATGAATTCTAGCTCCAGGTTCAACTATTAACGTTTTGTTTGGTGCTACCGCTGCATACCCATAAATAACATATGGCTTTTCATTGGTAAAATTTAGTTGATCATCGTTTAAATAAAAACCTTCTATTAAAATAGGTTCATCTTCGGTACCAAGATTTAAAGTCTCTACAGTTCCATCTGAACTTTGTTCAGGAAAAAGAAAAACAGCATCTTTTACTAAAGTAATTAAGTTAACATCTTGAGTATTGGTGCCTGAGTCAAATACAATTCTGTCTTCGTATAAATATGAGTTGTCTGGATTTGGAAAATTATCGATATCAATGGTAGTTTCAATAAAAACAAAAATACTGTCATTAGCTAAAATATTAATATCTTGAAATATTTTGCCCGGAATACCATCAACATTTAAACGATAACTTGAAGATTCTCCGCCTGATAATTGCAGGTTAGGGATATTTATATCTTCGCTACTGCGATTATAAACTTTAAGTGTTCGAGTACTGGATCCAATATTAGTGAAAATTGTATCTAAAAATATGGTGTCTTGTGAAAACTCTAAATTCCCTGAACTAGGAACAGATTCAAAATCTTTACGACAGGAACTCCATAAAAGTAAGGTGAAAATTAGAACAAAACCATAAATATATCTCAAAGCTGTTAGTTTTTTAGTTCATGTAAAAGTATAACTTTTTACTTTATTATTTCTTTCTATTTATCTTATTCAATAATTTATATAAACAGTACCAATAAAGCTATCTGGATAGCGATAATCGTTTAATTGTAAAACATAAATATAAACTCCTGTTGGAACTAATTGATGCTTTAAAGTAATGCCCTCGTTAGAAATACCATCCCAAAAACCGTCTTCATGAGTACCTTTGTATATTATATTCCCATATCGACTAAATATTTTAAGCTCAAAATCAAGATATACATTTAATAGATGATCAATTTCAAAAACATCGTTTATATTGTCATTATTCGGAGAAAATCCCTCTGGAATAAATGGAATACAATTTTCAGTTTCTATCTCAAATGACGACGTCGTAAAACATATTTCATTTTCTAATCTTATAAAAATAGTTTGAGGATTTGATGTATTTTGATAATTTCCAGTATCAGTTATTTCATTTTCATTTAGATTAGCATCTTCCTCTGAAACATAAAAAGTAATAATATCGTTGGTGTTAGTTGATATTGAATTGTTTTGTTGCGTTAAATTAAAGTTGGCACTTTCATTTCCTTCGTCACATTCTATAAGATTTGATAAAGGTAGGATAGGAGGTATGGTACCAAATTCTATTGATACTGAATACTCATTATTTAGCTCATCCAATTCTTCAATAATACCCTCACTGAAACCAAGATCATCAACTCTAACTAAAATTTCAAATAAATTAGGAGTATTAATTGGTAAATTTATCTCAATCGAATTAGTTTCATTTCCATTAATAGGAATATCATTTAAAGTTTGAGTTTGAGCGACTAGTATTTCATCTAAATAAAATGAAATCGGTGTGAAAGCTGGTAGTATAGCAGTTCCGTCTATATTATTAACACGATATTCAATAATTAAATCTCGATCTCTACAAGCGTAAAGATCGTTATTAATGGATACTGTGGCATCTGGTAATGGACAAAATATCGTTTCAATTTGAAAATTTCCAATTGTGTAGCATTGTGTAAAATTATCAGATAGACGTACCCAAATCGTTTCTGTACCACTACTGATGTAGGCAGAAGGTGTTACGATAGCATTTGTATCTGCATTCGCATCGGCCTCGGTATTGTAATACGTAAGTGTAACATCGGTTAGTGTATTTACAATCTCATCATATTTAGAAGTTAAGTCAAAAGTTTCAGAGCCATCACCATCGTTATCACACAGTTGATAATCACTTATAGGATCTGTAATTGAGGGTGCCGGATCTACTTGAAGTACTAATTGAGTTACATCGTAACAACCTAGAACGTCCTCTTCTAATCTTGCAAATATGGTTTGTATGTTAGGAACTGTATTGGTGTATGGACTTACTAAAGCATCTGTTCCTGCTTCGGCTTGAGCTAGTGTTTCATGATAGGTTACAAAATTATTTGTCTGTCCATTGATTATATCGGTATCGGCTTCGGTTAAGTTAAAGTCGGCTATTCCATCATTTGGAGTTTGGTCACATTCAATTAATGGAGTTGGAGTTCCTGCAAGTGGTGAAATCACATTTAGTTCAATTACAAAGGTTCCATAGCATCCAGCTATATCATCTTCGACACGTGCCCAAATAAGTTCAGGATTTATAGTATTTGTATAAGGACTTGATAAAGGTGACACTGCACCTGCTTCAGCATCTTCCTCAGTTAAGTAATAGCTAACAGTAAGGTTAGAGGCCCCAGCGACAATAGTTGGATAAGACTATCTAAATCAAATTCTGTAAATCCATCAGGTGTAGTATCGTCACAGATTTGAAATAAAGGAACCTCGGTAAATAAAGGTACTGTATCAATAATTAAATTAAAAAAACCTACACTAGTACACCCCTCTGTATTAATAGCGCTTACCCAAATCGTTTCTGCACCACTACTAATGTAGGTAGAAGGTGTTGCGATAGCATTTGTATCTGCATTCGCATCGGCCTCCGTATTGTAATAGGTAAGTGTAATATCGGTTAGTGTATTTACAATCTCATCATATTTAGAAGTTAAGTCAAAAGTTTCAGAGCCATCACCATCGTTATCACACAGTTGATAATCACTTATAGGCTCTGTAATTGAGGGTGCCGGATCTACTTGAAGTACTAATTGAGTTACATCGTAACAACCTAGAACGTCCTCTTCTAATCTTGCAAATATGGTTTGTATGTTAGGAACTGTATTGGTGTACGGGCTTACTAAAGCATCTGTTCCTGCTTCGGCTTGAGCTAGTGTTTCATGATAGGTTACAAAATTATTTGTCTGTCCATTGATTATATCGGTATCAGCTTCGGTTAAGTTAAAGTCGGCTATTCCATCATTTGGAGTTTGGTCACATTCAATTAATGGAGTTGGAGTTCCTGCAAGTGGTGAAATCACATTTAGTTCAATTACAAAGGTTCCATAGCATCCAGTTATATCATCTTCGACACGTGCCCAAATAAGTTCAGGGTTTATAGTATTTGTGTAAGGACTTGATAAAGGTGACACTGCACCTGCTTCAGCATCTTCCTCAGTTAAGTAATAGCTAACAGTAAGGTTAGAGGCCCCAGCGACAATAGTTGGATACAGACTATCTAAATCAAATTCTGTAAATCCATCAGGTGTAGTATCGTCACAGATTTGAAATAAAGGAACCTCGGTAAATAAAGGTACTGTGTCAATAATTAAATTAAAAAAACCTACACTAGTACACCCCTCTGTATTAATAGCGCTTACCCAAATCGTTTCTGCACCACTACTAATGTAGGTAGAAGGTGTTGCGATAGCATTTGTATCTGCATTCGCATCGGCCTCCGTATTGTAATAGGTAAGTGTAATATCGGTTAGTGTATTTACAATCTCTTCATATTTAGAAGTTAAGTCAAAAGTTTCAGAGCCATCACCATCGTTATCACACAGTTGATAATCACTTATAGGCTCTGTAATTGAGGGTGCCGGATCTACTTGAAGTACTAATTGAGTTACATCGTAACAACCCAGAACGTCCTCTTCTAATCTTGCAAATATGGTTTGTATGTTAGGAACTGTATTGGTGTATGGACTTACTAAAGGGTCTGGTTCCTGCTTCGGCTTGAGCTAGTGTTTCATGATAGGTTACAAAATTATTTGTCTGTCCATTGATAATATCGGTATCAGCTTCGGTTAAGTTAAAGTCGGCTATTCCATCATTTGGAGTTTGGTCACATATAATTAAAGGAGTTGGAGTTCCTGCAATAGGATTAATAATAAACTCAACTAGAATATCGTCAGTTACGTTGCAGCCTTCATAGGTAACTTCAAGCTGATAGGTTCCTACTTGAGTAACAGTTAATTGTTCGCCAGTTTCCCCTGGAATTAAAGTACCATTAAAAAACCATTGATAGGTTGAATTTGCCCCAGCTGCTTCAATAGGTGTGAGGGAATTGATGCCAATAACTTGATCTTCACCTTCACAAATAGCGTCATCGTTAGTTATTAGTATATCTGGATCCAATGTTAAATTTAGTACAACTTCTGCTAAACTTATAATTTGTTGAAATTCATTATTATCCTCATTGATTTCTGTAACGGTACTTATCCCACCACCGTCATCATCAACGACTACTTTAATCGTAAAGGGATCTGGAACAGTGTCAGTAGGTATGGTCAGTGATATTGTACCAGTTTCCTGACCATCAATTGGTAAGTTATTGTTTGTAAGAGCTTGCCCAATTTGATTTCCTTCTAAATAGAATTTAATTGGAGTACCTGCAGGGAGAATACCGGTACTATTAATATTGAAAACAGTGTAGTTAATTTCGACTAAATTATTACAAATAATTTCTATATTTTCGAAGCTTACAGTAGCATCTGGTAGCTCCGAATTTAAAACAGTTATTATATTATTTACAATTATATAATCCTGACCAGATGTCAAAGATATAGTTGCACTTACGTCACCAGTTTGGATATAATTTTCAATACTATAGAAATCAACATCCATATTGTAAAGTTGACTTGAATTAGTAAAACTATTAGTTCCATTAAATGCATTAGTTTGAGGGTTTAAAGGAGGATTACTCAAAATGTTTCCATTAATCCTTAAGGTTTCATTAACAGCAAGACTAGCATCTCCTTCCCATGCTAAAAATCCAATTTTAGCACCCATATTGTCCATAACATTGAGCGTAGTGAGTTGAATAGTTAAGTTATTATTAAATTGAGACACAGACTCAAATCCATCAAATATATTTACTTGATTTAGAGGTAACGAGTTATCTTGATAAACCACTGTTATTGTCCATCCTCCAAAATCAGTTTCATTGTTACAATAGGGAGATCCTGGAAAGATATTACCAGTCAAATCAAAATTAGATACAGTGTAAGTGCCATTTCCAAAATTATTTAATATGCCAGTAACTTCAGCAAAAGCTCCGTAAAATTTATTATCCTGTAAGTTATTGATAAAAGTTCTTTCTGCAGATACAGTAATCCCATTTAAACTCACCTGGTAGTCGCCTGGGAAAGTGTCATTTATAAGCCCCCCAGATCCAGACCAATATAAGTATGCAGATATTAAATTTTGTGAGGGAGAAAGGCTAAAGACAGCACTACTCTGGGTTTGAATATTACAAGAGTTTGGAGATATATTTAGCGTATTTCCAAAAGCTTTATAATCGTACTTTCCATTATACTGTTTATAAAGTTCAATATTCTGACAAAAACAAAAAAGAGGTACTAAAAAAAGAAAAAAGCTTAATGTTTTTTTACGGAATATTGATAAAACTATTTCAGATTGTTTAAATTTAAATGAACACATTGGATAAATAGTTGAACTTATAAAATTACAAAAAATAATAATATATTTCAATTATGCACAATCTCGCTTCGTAAATAAAAACAATTTATAAATCTCTTTTTTTAAGAATAGCGTAGGATCCATATACAAATAAACACGTCCATATTAAAACAATCAGTACCGTTATGAATTGAACACTGTAATCTTTGTCAAATGCCTCACCTAATTGACTTGCAGCAGACTGTACAGCACCTAACCTAGAAAAAGGTTCTTTGATTAAATTAGACATGGATGTTAATGGGAATAATTGCATGATGCTATCAACTGAATCAGTATTCTTGAACATTTCCCATTTTAGAAAACCGTAAATTATACCTTCTATAATACTCCATATTAACAAAAAACCTAAAGCAAATGCAGACCTTTTTACTAGTATTCCAATAAATAAACAAAATGAAAAAAAACCAATTAGATTAATAAAATAAGCTAAAAGATACTCCATATCGCTAAAAATTATTCCAAATTCGTTATAGTCGGAAAATACAAGTCCTAACATTATAGACACTATAAAAACAAATAAAGTTGAAACAACTGAAAATAATACTACAGTTAGAAATTTTGAAATAACAAACTCTTTTTTACTTAAACCGTCAATTAAATTTTGTTTAAGAGTCCTATTGCTGTATTCGTTTGCCATCATAGAAACTATAACAATTGCAAGAAATAACTTTAAAATACTAGCTATCCAAGTATTAAAATGCCATATGAATGGAAAATTAAATATTCCTTGATCAGCAATTCTAAAATTAAAATCTCCAAACTTAAACTCAATGGAAGCTATTAAAGCTATAAAAGTTATCAAAATAAAATATACTATTGAAATAACTTTTGCCGACTTATTATATTTTAGTTTGTGGAGTTCTATTGACAATAAACGTAACATACTAGCAGATTTAGTTTTCAATTAGTTGGATTTGGTAAGTTCTAAAAATTGCTCTTCTAAACTTTCTTTTCTATGCACTAAATAAGAAAGGTTAATCCCTTTTTCAAAAAGTATTTTATTCAATTCGGAACCACTTAAAGGTTCTTTTAAATAGGCCAATAGGTGATTTTCTTCTTTTTTAATAGTATCTATAAAGGGATGCTCCTCTAATACCTTTTTTAATAAATCTAAATTATCTGACTGTAAAGTAAAAAAACCATGACTTGCAATCATATTTTCTACACTTCCGGAATATAAACTTTTGCCTTCTCTCAGTATTAACACATGTGAACAAACCTTTTCTACCTCATCCAATAAATGAGAAGCTAATAATATGGTAGTACCATTAGCTGCAATTTTTTTTATGATTTCTCTTATTTGATGTATTCCTTGAGGATCTAAACCATTTGTTGGTTCATCTAGAATTAAAATTTCTGGATCGTTAAGAAGTGCCGAGGCAATGGCAAGACGTTGTTTCATTCCTAATGAAAAGGTGCTAAATTTATAGTCGCTTCGATTCAATAAACCAACAATTTTAAGTTTTTCATTTATTTTGTGATTTGGAACATTTTTAATTTTACAAACTAAATCTAAATTTTGCCTTGCAGTCATATAGGGGTAAAAGTTAGGTCGCTCTATAATTGCTCCAACTTTTTTTAAAGCACGATGCGTAGTTCCAGATCCATCAAACCAATGATAGTTTCCAGCTGTTTTGTTAACTATATTAAGTAACATACCTAAAGTGGTTGATTTTCCACTTCCGTTGGGACCTAATATGCCATAAACAAATCCTTTGTTTATTTTTAAGCTAAGGTTGTCAACAGCAGTAAGCGAGCCAAATTTTTTGGTGAGATTGTTTAGGGTAAGAATAGTTTGCACAGATTTCTTTTTGCTTTAATTAAGAATAAGACGAATAATCTAAAAATTTGTTACATTTATTAAAATGTACAAGAAACTATTTCCGCTAATTGATGTTTAAAAGGAAATCTTTTTCTTTCTAAGTTCGAAGTTTTGGCCTAAATAAACTTTTCTTACCATTTCATCATTCGCTAAGTCTTCAGGTATTCCGTGTTTTAAAATACTCCCTTCAAACATTAAATAAGTTCGATCCGTAATGGCTAAAGTTTCCTGAACATTGTGGTCTGTTATTAGAATTCCAATGTTCTTAGTTATTAATTTTGCAACTATTTTTTGAATATCTTCAACTGCAACTGGATCTACTCCTGCAAAAGGTTCATCTAATAATATAAAATGAGGATCTGTAGCTAAAGCACGAGCAATTTCGGTTCTTCTTCGTTCTCCTCCGCTTAATAAATCACCTCTATTTTTCCGAATATGTCCAAGACCAAATTCTTCGATCAAGGATTCCATTTTTTCGATCTGTTCTTTTTTTGAATAATTAGTTAATTGTAAAACACTTAAAATATTATCCTCAACACTTAATTTACGAAAAACTGAGGCTTCTTGAGCCAAATATCCAATTCCGTTTTGAGCACGTTTGTACATAGGATATCTCGTTATTTCTTTCTGATCTAAAAAGATTTTCCCTCCGTTTGGCTTTATGAGTCCAACAATCATATAGAAAGAAGTTGTTTTCCCAGCACCATTTGGTCCTAATAAACCAACAATTTCTCCTTGATTTACTTCAACAGAAATGCCTTTAACAACTTTTCGTCCTTTGTATGATTTAATTAAATTTTCAGCTCTTAATTTCATATTTTTTTAAAATCAATCGACACATTAATTTAGCTTTAATAAATCCGTCATTAATGATGTTTTTATTTACTCTTTTTATCTAAAACTGTTCCAATACCGGCACCAAAACATAGACCTAATGAAATCCATAGACCAATATTATCAGTAACACTACCAATTATAACTCCTACTACTAAACCAATTCCTGCTCCTATTGATATTTTTGATTTTTCCATAATCCAAATATAGTTAATATCGGTAAACCTTATTATTGATTTTTAGCTTGCTTTTTTAATAATCTTTTTTGTTTTCTAATAACAGCTTTAGATATATAGATACTGATTTCGTACAAAACTATAATTGGGACCGAAACAATAACTTGACTTGCTATATCTGGTGGAGTAATAATCGCAGAAAGTATGAGTACAATCACTAAGGATATTTTTCTGTATTTTTTGAGTATTTCTGGAGAAACTACACCAATTTTTGTTAAAATATAAATAAGTATTGGTAGTTCAAATATTAGACCACTTGCTATAACTGATGCACGAACTAACGAGATATAGCTACTTAAATCAAAATCATTATGTACTTCACCACTAACTTGGTAGGTTCCTAAAAAATTTATTGATAGTGGAGTTACTACATAATAACCGAATAAAACACCAATAAAAAACAATAATGATGCTATCAAAATAAATCCTTTTGCTGAACTACGTTCTTTAACCTTTAAGCCTGGACTTATAAATTTCCACATTTCATGTAATATATATGGAAACGCAATGATAAAACCTGCTGTTATGGAGGTCCAAACATGAGCAGAAAATTGGCCTCCCATTGTTCTGCTTTGAATCCTAAAAGGTAATTCAGTAAAACAAAAACTATCTTTAAAGCCAATAAATTGAGCAATTTCACAAAGTATTTTATAAGTCGGAAAATCAGAATGTTTAGGGCCAAATATCAATACATTAAATATAAAATCTTTAGCAAGAAACGCAATAGATGCAAGCACAATAACAGATAAAAAAGATCGAATTAAATGCCACCTTAAATCTTCAAGATGGTCTAAAAAAGACATTTCTTTATCTGTATTTTTAAACCTAGCCATTATAAAATACCTTCATTTGTCAAATTGTGTATGTGAACGATGCCGCAGTATATCCCATTGTCAACAGCAATAATTTGGGTGATTCCATTTTTATCCATAATTTCTATAGCTTCCACTGCCATAGCATTGTTAGAAATTGTTTTTGGATGTTTAGACATGATATCTTTAGCTGTTAATCCATGAAAGCTATCTGCTTTTACAAGCATTCTTCTTAAATCACCATCGGTAATGATACCCACAACTTTATTTTTATCGATAACAGCAGTAACACCGAGCATATTTTCAGAAATCTCTACGATTACTTCTTTGATGTTTGTATCAAGTTGAACAACTGGTTTTTTATTAATTTTTGTTAAATCGCTTACTCTTAAATATAATTTTTTACCTAAGGATCCTCCAGGGTGAAATTTTGCAAAATCTTTACTAGAAAACCCTTTTAAGTCTAATAAACAAACCGCTAAAGCATCACCAATAACTAATTGCGCTGTGGTACTTGTAGTAGGGGCTAAGTTGTTTGGACAAGCCTCTTTCTCAACAAATGCATTTAAAATAAAGTCTGCTTGTTGTCCTAGAAAAGAATCTCTATTTGATGTAATTGCTACCAATTTATTTCCTCGGACTTTTATTAAAGGAACTAAAACTTTTATCTCTGGAGTAGTTCCACTTTTGGAGATACATATGACTACATCTTGCTCTAAAATAGTACCTAAATCACCATGAATTGCATCTGCTGCATGCATAAATATCGCTGGAGTTCCTGTTGAATTAAGGGTCGCTACAATTTTGTTAGCAATAATAGCACTTTTTCCTATGCCAGTTATAATTACTCTTCCATTTGAATTATAAATATATTCAACAGCATCAGTGAACGACTGATCTATTAGCGTAGCCAGATTTTTTATGGCTTCACTTTCTGTTTCAATAGTTTTTTTAGCTACTGAAATTATTTGTTCTCGCTTTTTCAAAATTTTGACTTTTTTTAGTTGTAACTATTTAAGAATGTATTATATTTAAATTAATAAAAAAAATTAAGTACCATCTTTGTTATTAAACCAAAGCAAATTATAATTGCTAAATTACAATTGTTAGTTTGTTAAAACAATTTTTATTTTGAGGTAAATAATAAATTTAATCTTACCATTCGTTTGGCAGAAAAAAACATTTATTCAGCATTAAAAAAGTATTTTGGATTTACAAAATTCAAAGGATTACAAGAAGAGGTCATAAAAAGCGTTTTAGCAAAAAAAGATGCTTTTGTAATTATGCCAACTGGGGGTGGCAAGTCCCTGTGTTACCAACTTCCTGCATTTATGCAAGAAGGCACAGCTATAGTTGTATCTCCCTTAATTGCCTTAATGAAAAATCAGGTTGATGCATTGAGATCTTTATCCTCAGAAGTAGGTGTTGCCCATGTTTTGAATTCTTCTTTAAATAAAACTGAAGTTAAACAAGTTAAGTTTGATATCGAATCTGGAATTACAAAATTATTATATGTTGCACCAGAATCATTAACAAAAGACGAAAATGTAGAATTTTTACAATCGGTAAAGATTTCCTTTGTTGCTATTGACGAAGCTCATTGTATTAGTGAGTGGGGGCATGACTTTAGACCTGAATATAGAAATCTAAAAAAAATAATTGAACGCATTGGAGAGAACATAACAAAAATTGGTTTAACCGCTACAGCTACCCCAAAAGTACAAGAAGATATTTTAAAAAATTTGGGTATTCAAAATGCAAATACATTTAAAGCCTCTTTTAATAGACCTAATCTCTATTATGAGGTGCGACCAAAAACTAAAAATGTGGATGCAGACATCATTCGTTTTATTAAAAAACATGATGGAAAAAGCGGTATTGTTTATTGTCTTAGCCGTAAACGTGTAGAGGAGCTTTCCCAAGCGCTGCAGGTTAACGGAATCAAAGCAGTCCCATATCATGCTGGCTTAGATTCTAAAACCAGAGTAAAACATCAGGACATGTTTTTAATGGAAGATATTGATGTTGTGGTTGCTACAATTGCTTTTGGAATGGGAATCGATAAACCAGATGTTCGATTTGTAATACATAATGATATACCGAAAAGTATTGAAAGCTATTACCAAGAGACTGGAAGAGCTGGTAGAGACGGAGGCGAAGGCATTTGCCTTGCCTATTATTCTTATAAGGATATTGAAAAACTTGAAAAATTTATGAGTGGTAAACCCGTGGCAGAACAAGAAATTGGTCACGCATTATTACAAGAAGTTGTTGCTTTTGCTGAAACTTCTGTTTCGAGAAGAAAATTTATTTTACATTATTTTGGAGAAAAATTTGATAATGAAACGGGAGCTGGTGGTGATATGGATGATAATATGAAATTTCCAAAGAAAAAAAATGAAGCAAAGTCAGAAGTTGTCAAGTTGTTAAATGTAGTTGCTAAAACCAATGAACGCTATAAATCTAAAGAGGTTGTCAACGTACTAATTGGGCATTCCAATGCTTTAATTAAGTCTCATAGAACTGAAAATCAAGATTTTTTCGGTTCTGGTTCTGAACGCGAAGCTAATTACTGGATGGCATTATTACGTCAACTATTAGTCGCTGGTTTTTTGAGAAAAGATATTGAAACCTATGGTTTAATAAAAATCACTGAACTTGGATTGGCTTTTTTAGACCAGCCAAAATCATTTTTGATGACTGAGGATCATTTCTTTAAAGATGCTAATGACGATAATGTCATTACCAATCAAAAAGGAGGTGGAGTTGCTGCGGATGAAAAGCTTTTCGTAATTTTAAAATCACAAAGAAAAAAAGTAGCAGATCAATTAAAATTACCTCCGTTTGTTATCTTTCAAGATCCTTCCCTAGAAGATATGGCCTTAAAATATCCACTTTCAATAAACGAATTAGCCAATGTTCACGGCGTAGGAGAGGGAAAAGCAAAAAAATACGGAGAAACTTTTATTAAAATTATTAAGACCTACGTTGAAGAAAATGAAGTGATGCGTCCTGACGATTTCATAGTTAAATCTACGGGTTCTAATAGTGCACTTAAATTATATATTATAACCAATGTCGATAAAAAACTACCTTTAACAGATATTGCTGATGCAAAAAAAATGGAAATGAATGATTTAATTAAGGAAATGGAAGCTATTGTTAATAGTGGAACAAGACTTAATATAAATTATTGGATCGATGAGGTGCTAGATGAAGATCAACAAGAGGAAATTCATGAATATTTTTTAGAAGATGCTGAAACTCCTAATATAGATGTTGCTATGGAAGAATTTGATGGGGATTATGAAGAAGAAGAGTTGCGGCTTTATAGAATTAAGTTTTTTAGTGAAATAGCTAATTAAAACCTATACTGCATTTCAATAATACTTCACAAAAACTTTATGAATTAGATAATTGAATATGTACCTTTGCACCTCATTTAAAAAAATATAAAAATGCAAGAAGGTATTTATGCAAAATTTGAAACAGCTAAGGGAGATATCTTAATAAACCTTACCTATAAATTAACACCCGGAACCGTGGGAAATTTTGTTTCGCTTGTTGAGGGTAAACTTGAGAACGATGCTAAAAATCAAGGCACTCCTTACTATGATGGCTTAAAATTTCACAGAGTTATTCCAGATTTTATGATTCAAGGGGGTGATCCACAAGGTACAGGAGTTGGTGGTCCTGGATATCAATTTGATGATGAGTTTCATCCAGAATTAAAACATGATTCACCAGGTATTCTCTCAATGGCAAATTCAGGGCCAGGATCTAATGGTAGTCAATTTTTTATTACTCATGTGGAAACTCCATGGTTAGACAATAAACATTCTGTTTTTGGTAAAGTTATCGAAGGAATGGATATTGTAAATACCATAGAGCAAGACGATATTATGGATAAAGTAACTATACTAAGAGTTGGTGAAGAAGCTGAAAGTTGGAATTCTGTTGAAACTTTTAGACAATTTACTGGTGCAAAAGCAGAGCGTTTAGCAGCAGCAAAGAAAACACAAGATGAATTATTAGGAAAAGCTTCTGAGGGTTTTGAGAAGACGTCCACCGGACTTCGTTATAAAATTATCCAAAACGGTGCTGGATCTAAACCAAACAAGGGGCAAATTGTGTCAGTTCATTACAAAGGTATGTTTTTAGATGGTGGTGTCTTTGACGACTCCTATAAAAGAGGAAATCCTATCGAATTTCCAGTTGGAATGGGTAATGTAATTCCTGGTTGGGATGAAGGAATTTTATTGTTAAACAAAGGTGATAAAGCTCGTTTTGTAATACCATCTCAGTTGGCCTATGGTGAAGCTGGTGCTGGTGGAGTAATACCTCCTGATGCTACTCTAATATTTGATGTTGAGTTAATGGATATAAAATAATAACATTTTTTTTTATAATTAGTGGCAGCCTTAAGGGCTGCTTTTTATTTCCATTTAATATTGCAACCAATGCTTGGTTTTTGTTCTCTTTTTTGAGCTTGCCTATTTATCACTCTATCCAATGCAGTTCTTAAATCATACCCTGTTACTGGTTTTTTATTGGCTGGTCTTGAGTCGTCAAGTTGCCCTCTGTAGATCAATTCAAGATTTTTATCGAACAAGAAAAAGTCTGGAGTACAGGAAGCACCATAAGCTTCTGCAATTTTTTGTGTCTCATCAAAAAGGTAGGGAAAACTAAATTTATATTTAACTGCGTATTTTAGCATATTATAAGGAGAGTCTTCCGGATACTTTACAATATCATTACTATTGATAGCTACAAACCCAAAACCTTTTTTTAGATATTCATTTGCGATTTTGACAATTTCATTTTTTACATGAACCACAAAAGGGCAATGATTACAAATAAACATTATTAATGTTCCTTTTTGACCTTTTATTAAATTTAAAGAAACCTGATTTAACGTAATGACATCTTTTAAATTAAAATCTGGAGCTTTTGTGCCTAAAGGAACCATATTAGATGGAGTCAATGACATTTTTTTAGTAATTTTATATATTGATTAAAACTACAATAATAATATGAATAAATTAAGTTGGACCGATTTTGAAAAAATAGATATGAGAGTAGGAACTATAATTAATATTGAAGATTTTCCTGAATTAAGAAACCCTGCTTACAAGTTAACGATAGATTTTGGTGAAAAAATTGGTGTTAAAAAATCTTCTGCTCAGATTACAGTACTCTACAAGAAAGAGGATTTAATGAACAAACAGGTTATTGCGGTGATTAATTTCCCAAAAAAACAAATTGCAAATTTTATGAGTGAATGTTTAGTTCTAGGTACGGTAAAAGATAAAGAAGTTACCGTTATTCAACCTAATTTATTAGTTGAAAACGGACTAAGGATTTTATAATCTATACTTTATTTATTTTTTTATGGATTAAAAACCTTTAAATCGTTCAAAATGATTACAATTGATACAATTCTTTTGCATTTATTTTTTTTGAAAATTAATAAATAAGCAGTAATTTTGCACTCCTTTTAGCAGCAATTAAGAAAAAAAGGAAAAAATTTAAATCAAATAATTAACGCTTCTGTGTTGAAGTTGCATAATTTCTTTTTAAACACAGAATACAAAAAAAACATATTTTTAGTTTATGAAACTAAAAATAAAACATTAGCAGATGGCTAAAAAAGAAACTAAAGAAGAAGTACAGGATGTAGTCGTTGCAGAAGCAACAGTTGAAACTCCAGAACAACCTGTAAGTGAAGCTCCAAAAAAAGAAATTTCTCTTAAAGAAAAAGATCCAGCAGCTTTTTTAAAAGATTTTAACTGGCACAACTATCAAGAAGGAATTGATCCTATTGATGACGGTAAATTAGAAGAATTTGAAAAACTAGTAGCGGATAACTTTGTCGACACACTAGACGACGAGGTTGTAGATGGCGAAGTTGTATTTATCACTGATCGTGATGCTATTATTGATATCAATGCAAAATCTGAAGGTGTTATATCCTTGAATGAATTTAGATATAACCCTGGCTTAAAAGTTGGAGATAAAGTAGAAGTACTTATTGATGTTCGAGAAGATAGTACGGGACAATTAATTTTATCACACCGAAAAGCTAGAACAATTAAAGCATGGGAGCGTGTAAATAAAGCACATGATGAAGGAACAATTGTTAATGGATTTGTAAAGTGTCGTACCAAAGGAGGTATGATTGTAGACGTATTCGGAATTGAAGCATTTTTACCAGGTTCACAAATAGATGTTAAACCAATTCGTGACTATGACGTTTATGTTGATAAAACGATGGAATTTAAAGTTGTGAAAATTAATCATGAATTTAAAAATGTTGTAGTATCTCATAAAGCACTTATCGAAGCGGATATAGAAGAACAGAAAAAAGAAATTATTGGTCAATTAGAAAAAGGTCAAGTTTTAGAAGGTGTAGTTAAAAATATAACCTCTTATGGAGTCTTTGTTGATCTTGGAGGTGTAGACGGTTTGGTTCATATTACTGACCTTTCTTGGTCTAGAATTAACCATCCAAATGAGATTGTTGAACTTGATCAAAAATTAAATGTAGTTATTCTCGATTTTGATGAGAATAAATCTCGTATACAATTAGGTTTAAAACAATTAAGCAAGCACCCTTGGGATTCATTAGGTGAAGAAGTTAAGGTTGGTGACAAAGTTAAAGGTAAAGTTGTTGTCATTGCTGATTACGGAGCATTTATTGAAGTAGCTGATGGTGTTGAAGGTTTAATTCATGTAAGTGAAATGTCTTGGTCTACTCATTTAAGAAGCGCTCAAGATTTTGTTACTGTAGGTGATGAAGTCGATGCTGTAATTTTAACCTTAGATCGTGAAACTCGAAAAATGTCGTTAGGTATCAAACAAATCACCCCTGATCCATGGACCGATATTACCAAAAAATACCCTGTAGGTTCAAGTCATAAAGGAATCGTACGTAATTTTACGAACTTCGGTGTTTTTGTTGAGATGGAAGAAGGTATAGACGGATTGATTTACATTAGTGATTTATCTTGGACTAAAAAGATTAAGCATCCAAGTGAATTTACAAATGTTGGTGATCAATTAGACGTTGTAGTTTTGGAACTTGATGTAGAAGGACGTAAGTTAAGTTTAGGTCACAAGCAAACTACAGAAAATCCTTGGGATAAATTCCAAGAGGAATTTGCTGTTGGCACAAAGCATACAGCTTCAATTGCTGAAATAGTAGATAAAGGTGCTACAATCAATTTTAATGATGAAATAGTTGCATTTGTACCGTTTAGACATTTAGAGAAAGAAGATGGCTCTAAACTTCAAAAAGGAGAAGAAGCGCAATTTGAAATTATTGAATTTAATAAAGATTTCAAAAAAGTAGTAGCTTCTCACATGACGATACATAAAGAAGAAGAAGCAAAAATAGTAAAGCAAGCTGCAAAGAAGCAAGCAAAAGCTGCTGAGGAAGCTAAACCAACCCTAGGAGATGCTAATGAGAAATTACAAGCTCTTAAGGATAAAATGGATGGTAAAAAGTAATAATTTTATACTTTAAACTAAAAGCCTCACTAATATTAGTGAGGCTTTTTTTTTAACAAAATTGAAAAACACAAAAAAAATAGTATTTTTGTGTCCTGAACAAAAGTTTAGAATCTACCTATGAGTCAAAAAGTGTTACTCAATGCTACAGAAGTGAATATTGCGCTTCATCGCTTGGCTTGTCAATTAATAGAAAATCACGATACCTTTTCAGAAACTGTTTTAATTGGAATACAACCAAGAGGAATATTTTTAGCAGAAAGAATAAAATTACTTTTAGAAACCTCTTATAAGGTTAAAAATATTGAATTAGGTTATTTAGACATCACTTTTTATAGAGACGACTTTAGACGAAACGACAAACCAATTGAACCCAGCACAACGAATATAGATTTTATAATTGAAAATAAAAAAGTAGTCTTTGTTGATGATGTGCTTTACACAGGAAGGAGCATCAGAGCAGCTTTAACTGCTATACAGTCCTTTGGCAGGCCTCTAGAAATCGAATTATTAACCTTTATTGATCGACGTTTTAGTAGGCATCTGCCTATTCAACCGGATTATAGAGGTAGACAAGTAGATGCAATTAATAACGAAAAAGTAAAAGTTTGTTGGAAAGAAAATGATGGTTTAGACGCAGTTTATTTAATTAATAATTAAAAAAAAACTATGAGTGAATTAAGTGTAAAACACTTATTAGGTATAAAGTATATCAATAAAGATGATATTAATTTAATCTTTGAAACAGCAGATCATTTTAAAGAAGTAATTAATAGGTCAATTAAAAAAGTACCCTCCTTAAGAGATATTACTATTGCTAATCTTTTTTTTGAAAATAGTACAAGAACTCGATTGTCTTTTGAGTTAGCTGAAAAACGTTTGTCAGCTGATGTAGTTAATTTTTCAGCATCTTCATCTTCATTAAAGAAAGGGGAAACACTTATAGATACCGTAAATAATATTCTCTCTATGAAAGTCGACATGGTAGTAATGAGGCATTCCAATCCTGGAGCTGGTATTTTTTTATCAAAACATATTAACGCAAGCATTATTAACGCTGGTGACGGCGCTCATGAACACCCTACACAAGCTCTATTAGATAGTTATTCTATTAGAGAACAATTTGGAGAAGTTGCTGGTAAAAACATTCTAATTGTTGGTGATATATTACATTCAAGAGTGGCTTTGTCTAATATTTTTGCCTTAAAAAAATTAGGAGCAAATGTAAAAGTTTGTGGTCCGAAAACATTAATTCCAAAGCATATCACTTCTTTAGGAGTAACCGTAGAATTAAATCTTAAAAAAGCACTAGAATGGTGCGATGTTGCAAATATGTTAAGGGTCCAAAATGAAAGGATGGATATCAGCTATTTTCCAACTACCCGGGAGTATACTCAACAATTTGGATTAAATAAAAAGATTTTAGATTCTTTAGATAAAGAAATTATAATAATGCATCCAGGGCCTATTAATAGGGGTGTTGAAATCACTAGTGATGTAGCAGATAGCAAACAAGCAATAATTTTAAATCAAGTTGAAAACGGTGTAGCTATAAGAATGGCGGTTTTATATTTATTAGCTTCAAAACTCCAAAAAAATGAAAATTGATACTCATGAAAATTTCATTATTGTAAAAGAGAACATCAACAATTTTGAAGATTTTATAACTTCTTTAAATCCAAAATCCAATGTTAAATTAAGTGGTAAAAATATAATTATTGATTTATTAGAATTTGATGAATTTAGTTTAGAAAAACTAAGTTTATTTTCTGAATTAGCTACTATTTTTAGAAAATATAATAATTCTTTTGTTATTGTAAACAATCAAATTAATCTTAATGAAATACCAGATGATATTTTGGTTGTTCCATCGCTTCAAGAAGCTGAAGACATCGTTGAGATGGAAACTATAGAACGTGAATTAGGGATGTAAACTTTTTTTATGGAATTAACAATACTTGGTTGTTACTCTGCAACTCCGCGGCCAAAAACTCGACCGACCTCTCAAATACTATCGATAAAAAATCATTTATTTTTAATAGATTGTGGAGAAGGAACTCAAGTGCAACTAAGAAATTGTAAAATTAAATTTTCAAGGATTAAACATGTATTTATTTCTCACTTGCATGGCGATCACTATTTTGGTTTGATAGGTTTGATTTCAACTTTTTTATTGTTAGGACGAGAGACTGAAATGCACATTTATGGACCAAAAGGGATAAAAGAAGTGATAATGCTTCAGCTAAAACTTGGTAAATCTTGGGTTAATTTTCCTTTAACTTTTCATGAATTAGAGAGTAAAGATTCTGAAATTATTTTTGAAGATGAAAAGGTAATAGTTCAAACGATACCTCTAAAACATCGAATATATACGAATGGGTTTTTATTTAAGGAAAAAATAGGAGACCGAAAAGTAGACATTGATTCAGTAAAAGAGAACCATATTGATATTAGCTACTGTCAAAAAATTAAAAAAGGTTTTGATGTTATTAATGAAAAAGGAGTTACCATACCAAATGATGATATAACATTTAATCCTGAACCTCCAAAGTCTTATGCTTTTTGCTCTGACACACAATTTTATCCTGCTTGTATTCCTATCATAAAAAACACTACCGTTTTGTACCATGAGTCGTCTTTTCTAGACGAACATGAGCATTTATGTGCAGCAACACGACATAGCACCGCTAAACAAGCTGCCGAAATTGCTAAACAAGCCAATGTAAAAAAATTAATTTTAGGACATTATTCTACTAGGTATCCAAATATTGAAAAGTTTAAAACTGAAGCGAAACAAATTTTTAAAAATGTTGAATTAGCTAAAGATGGTCTTGTTTTTAAAATTTAATCTTATTAAATTAAACTTCTTTATTTTTTTGTAGTCAAAATAATTAAAATCTTTGAAGAAACATATCTGTTTATTTATTTTAATAATCTCTGCTTTTAATTTATCTGCGCAGGTTTCTACTGTAAGTTTAAATTTTAATTCTTTAGTTAATAACAAGGATACTTTAGAATTGGAAAAACGCTATTACTTTAAATCTATTCAAGATAGTCTTCAGGTAGACGTTCTTAAGTTTTATATAACCAATATAAAATTTATAAAGGATGAAACCATTTTGGCGTCTGTTCATAAAAAACATTTCTTAATAAACTTTGAAGATGTTTTGAGTAAAAGAATAAAAACTCAAATTAGTGATACCTTAAAATTTAATAAAATTAGATTTAATATTGGAATAGACAGTATTACAAATGTTTCAGGTGTGTATGGTCAAGATTTAGATCCTACAAATGGAATGTATTGGACCTGGAATAGTGGTTATATCAACTGTAAATTAGAAGGTAGTTCAAATAAGTTTAAAACTAGAAAAAACAGATATGCTTTTCATTTAGGTGGGTATATGAGCCCTTTTATTTCGATGCAGACCATAACTCTTGAAGTTACTCAAAATAAAGAAATTGAAATATTAATAAATATCGATGATTTTTTTTCAAATCTTGATGTAACTAAATACCATACAATATTGAGTCCCAATAGAAAAGCTATAGTGGTTTCCAAACATTTTTCAACAGTTTTTTACGTAGAAGAATGATAAAAAAAATAAAAGTAATTATCATAATTATAATGACATTCTGTTGTGTTGGGTTTAGTTATTTGAGTTTAGAAGTATTTGAATATCCCTCTTATTTCCCTAAACCTATTTACGATCTAATAGACAAACCTCTTTCTAAACAAAAAATAGAATTAGGAAAAAAAATATTCTACGACCCCATACTATCTGCTGACAATAGTGTCTCTTGTGCAAGTTGTCATTCATCTTATAATGCTTTCGCTCATACAGATCATGATTTAAGTCATGGAATTAATGATCAAATTGGAACTAGAAATGCACCCCCTTTATTTAATCTTGCCTGGCAGAGTTCATTTATGTGGGATGGTGCTATTAATCATTTAGATTTTCAGCCACTAGCTCCAATAAGCAGTCCGCTGGAAATGGGCTCTAATATAGGTTCTGTTGTGAATAAACTAAATCAACATCCAAATTATCCAAAACTTTTTTATGAGGCTTTTAAAGATACTGTTATTACTGGAGAACAGGTATTAATAGCCTTATCACAATTCCAGATCACTTTGCTATCTGTTAACTCTAAATATGATGCTGTAAGACAAGGATTTGATGTTTTTTCAGAACAAGAAAAAAAAGGATATCATTTATTTCTTGAACATTGTAACTCTTGTCATAAGGAACCCCTTTTTTTTGAAAATAAATACGAAAATAACGGATTAAAAGTAGATACTTTTCTAAATGATTTTGGAAGGTGGAATATTACGAAAGTATCGAGGGATAGTTTAAAATTTAAAACACCCTCTTTAAGAAATTTAAGCTATACCAAACCCTACATGCACGATGGCAGATTTAATACTTTAAATAAAGTATTAAATCACTATTCAAACGAAGTAGTTTTAAACAATAATTTAGCACCGAGTTTAAAAAAAGGTATCTCATTATCTGCGGAAGATAAAGTTGATTTAATTGCCTTTTTATTAACTCTTAATGATCAAAAATTCATCTTAAATAAAAAACATAAAAACCCAAATATTTATCCATAATCCAGCTATAATTTAAATCATAAAAACTTACATCATGAAAACAACAATTATTACCATTATAACTCTTGTCTTTACTTTTATGAATTCGTATGCTCAGTTAAGCCCTGCTATCACCTCTTTTTTACAAAACAATACCGAAACAGGAAGCTATTATATTTCTGGAAACTCAACTGCAATCAATAATAATATTCTTGTAAACTGTCAACAAGTAGAATATTCTGACAATTTTGTTTATATAACCGCTACTGGTGTTCCAGCTTATCCAACAGGCCCTTTTCTAGATGGCAACCCTTCTAATGCACAAAACCAAAATAATATTATCAAAATACCCTTGTTGCCTCTTGAAAACACAGGTACTCCAGATGATACTGTAGGTGGAAATATAGGTGTTTTTGTAAATGGTGTCGCTTTATTTGATTATAGAGATGGTGTGGCTTGGAATCCTGATACCAATTCTTTGTGTGGAGGTCCTGGAAACCCTCCCTGCCCCGGAGGACCAAACGCATCAATGGATTGGAATAGAGATGCTATTCCTGCTGAAATGGCTGGCTTTGATTGTTCTAAAGGACATCCGGCTATGGGGAATTATCATCATCATCAAAACCCTTCAGCTTTTAAATTAGATTTAGAAATTGTCTCAGACATTTGTAACTTATATGATGCCGATGGTCTTTATTTTATAGATGAAACAATACACTCACCACTTATTGGTTTTGCTTTTGACGGATTTCCAATTTATGGAGCTTATGGTTATAGAAACGCAGACGGTTCTGGAGGCTTGGAGCGAATTAAATCAGGATATCAATTAAGAGATATAACAGAACGAACACATTGGGCAGATGGAACAGACGTAGACGATGGACCTGATGTCAATGGCACTTATTTTCTAGGTTATTTTAGAGAAGATTATGAGTTTATATCTCATTCTGAAGAATACTACTTAGATGAGCATAACGGAAGATTTTGTGTGACTCCTGAATATCCAGCGGGTACATATGCCTATTTTGCAACGGTAGATGAGAACTGGAACTCTGCCTATCCTTATGCAGTTGGGCCCTCTTTTTATGGGAATTTTGAAAATAGAATAGTAACTTCAATTACTGAAGAAACAACGTTATATGAAGAAGTTTTAAATGTCTCCGAAACTATTTTTAATCAACAAAATATAAAGGTCTTTCCTAACCCAACGTCAGATTTAATAGCTGTTCAATTAGGTGGCCTGGTAACCGATACTTTAAAGGTTGAATTATATGATGCTTCTGGTAAATTGTTAAAAACAACTACTATTTATCCAGGAAGTACCATAGCTTATTTTGATGTTCAAACTTTATATGCAGGCGTGTATCTAATTAAAATTACTGATGATTTTAAAAGTATCACCAAAAAAGTAATAATTAAAAGAGATTAGTTTTTATATGTTTTCAAACATTAAACTTTATAAAATTTAATTTAAAACTTATTTTTCTTAAAATTTAAAACTCGTAACTTGCATTAAATTGAAAAATTATGCGTGATAATTTACATGATTATCGAAAAAACTATAATAAAGGTGAATTAACCAAAAGTAAGGTTGATGTAAATCCCTTACAACAGTTTAGAAAGTGGTTTTATGAAGCAAAAGATTCAGAAAGTGTAGAGGAAGTAAACGCAATGACCTTAACAACTGTTGGTCTTGACGGGTTTTCAAAGGGGAGGGTAGTGCTATTAAAAAAATATGATGAGTGCGGTTTTTATTTTTATACCAATTATTTAAGCGAAAAAGGAAAGTCCATAGCACAAAATAATAAGGTTTCCTTGTCATTTTTTTGGCCGAGTTTAGAGCGACAAATTATCATTAAAGGAACAGCGTCAAAAACTTCAGAAGATGATTCAAACAACTATTTTAACAATAGACCTAAAGGCAGTCAATTAGGAGCTTTAGTTTCTAATCAAAGCGAGGTCATAGAAAATCGAAAAGTGATTGAAAATAAATTAGCACTTTTAGAAAATCAATATTTCGATAAAGAAATCAAAAAACCAGCAAATTGGGGAGGTTATTTGGTGTCGCCAATTTCTATTGAATTTTGGCAGGGTAGGCCAAACAGACTGCATGATCGTATCAGGTATAGGTTAAGTCATTTAGACTGGATTATCGAAAGACTTTCACCTTAAATTTAACTTTACGTAAAGTTATTTAACCTGCTATTTATTAGTGTTTTATATTTATGAAAAATTTGTATTTAGTTCGACATGCAAAATCATCATGGAAATTACCAGTCGATGATCATAAACGTCCTTTAAAAAAACGAGGAGTCTCAGATGCTATTTTAATTTCGGACCATATTAAAGATCTTGTTTCAAAACCTGATGTTTTGTTAACGAGTGATGCAGAAAGAGCAAAAGCTACCGCTTTATATTTTAAAAAAGCTTTTAATCTTGAATCTGATTCATTATTTATAAATAAATCTTTGTATGATTTTCAGGGTAAAAATGTTTTAAGAGTTATCAAAGAATTGAATGATTCTTTTAATGTTGTTATGATTGTTGGACATAACCATGCATTTACATCTATAGTAAATATGCTCGGAGACGCAATTATTAAAGACCTACCAACTTGTGGTTTTATACATATAGAATTCGCAATTGAACATTGGAAGTTTGCTAATTACGGGCAAACTAAGAATATTATTTTTCCAAGAGATTTAAAATCTAAAAATGTATAGTATGTTAATTAAAAAATATGCAGCTATAGATATTGGCTCCAATGCGATACGGTTACTCATAACAACTATTATTGAGCAGTATGATAGTGAAACAAAATTTAAAAAAACTTCATTAATTAGAGTTCCAATAAGACTTGGAGACGATGTTTTTAAACTAGGATTAGTCTCCGACGATAATTATAATCGTATGGAAGATTCGATGAAAGCGTTTAAATTATTAATGAAAGTACATAATGTTTCAAAATATAGAGCATGTGCAACTTCTGCAATGCGTGAGGCTAAGAATGGTAAAAACATCACCGAAAAAATAAAAAAGAGTACAGGAATCGGTATTGAGATTATTAACGGAAATGAAGAGGCAAAAATCATAGCCTTAACAGATTTAAAAAAATATTTAGTTCATGATAAAACTTTTCTTTACGTTGATGTAGGAGGGGGAAGCACAGAATTAACTATTTATTCAAAGAGAAAATCAGTCCTTTCTAAGTCTTTTAAAATTGGTACAGTTCGTTTAATTAATGAGTTAGTGCCAGATAGTATTTGGAATCAAATGAAATTATGGATAAAGGAGCATACTAAAAAATACAACCAAATAACACTCTTAGGGACTGGAGGAAATATAAATAGCACCTATAAATTCAGTGGGACTAAACTAGGCAAACCTTTAAGTTATCATTATTTAAAAAAATACTTTCGAACGGTAGAATCATTTTCTTATGAAGAAAGAATTTCTAAACTTAATATGAATTTAGATCGAGCAGACGTGATTTTACCCGCTTTAAATATATATATATCAGCAATGAAATGGAGTGGATCAAAAGAAATTTATGTGCCTAAAATTGGACTCTCTGATGGAATTATTCGAAGTTTATATCAAAACAAATAACTATAGACTATCCATGAATTGTCTCTTTACTTCCTAAACTTTTCATAATTTCTGCTTCAAATATTAAAAGTTTTTGCCATTTTTCATCGACAATTTTTCGATCACCATAGTTTCTAGCGAAATTTAAAAATAACGTATAATGTCCTGCTTCGCTTTCCATCAAGCTTCTAAAAAAAAGAGCCAATTCTTTGTCTTTTAAATTTTCAGATAATAGTTTAAATCGTTCACAACTTCTGGCTTCAATCAATGCTGCATATAATAGACGATGTGTTAATTGTGTTGTTCTGCTACCTCCTTTTGGAAAAAAAGACAGTAGTTTAATAACATAATGATCTTTACGATCTCTTCCAAGTGTCCATCCTCTATCTAAAATAATATTATGCACTAATTCAAAATGACACATTTCTTCTTTAGCAAGATTAGGCATTTCTTTAACCAACTCTGTATATTCTGGAAATGATACCATTAATGATATAGCAGTAGAAGCAGCTTTTATTTCACAAAATGCGTGATCCGTCAATATTTCTTGTATATTTTTTTCTGCGATATTAACCCATCTTGGATCTGTTGGTAATTTTAGTCCTAACATTTTTATGTATTATAATTCCAAACCTAATTCTTTTCTTAAGGTATCTAATAAAGGATTTTTTTCTATTAGTTTATCATATTTTTCAATCGGAGTGTAGGCGTATTTTTTTTCTGCTGTTTCATTCACAATTATTTCTAAAGCGATATCATAATTTTGAAGTTTATCTTTAATAAACGAAAGAATATCGTGTTGTGCTCTTTCTACCTCTGTTTTTATTGTATTATTGGGATAAACTAGATTGATGGTAGTTCCCTTAAGAACAGGCTTTGCCATTGTTAGATGTGACAATAAATTATATTTTCCTTCACCATCAACCTTTTTAGTGAATTGGCTCCAAACCTGTTGAAACTGCTCCTCTGTAAATGAACTTTTAGGTTTCTCTGATTCTTCAGGTTTATTATCATTTATTATTTTTAAAAGTTCCTTTTTCTTTTTAATACTGCTTATTGAAAATGCAGATTTTTTTTTGGGTCGATCGGTTGATAAGTCAATTTTAGCCTTTGTTTCTATATTTCTTTTAGGAGATGTTTGAACTGTTTTTGAATCTTCCTTAGCAATAGATGGAATAGTTGGTTTCGAAAGGGCTACTTCGAGCTCTTGAACTTCAAATTTGTTATTTTCAGATTTAAAGTATGAGGGAGGAATTATACCTAAACTGTTTATTCCATTGGAAGTCAGTTCACTTTTTTTTTTTTTGAAGTTTTCAGAATCAAAAGTAATTGATGCCATTTGCATCAAACACAATTCAACTAATAGCCTTTGATTTCTACTTACTTTATATTTTAAATCACAGTTGTTTGACTTTTCTATGCAAGCTACCAGAAAGGTATGAGATGTTTTTATTGACTGCTCTAAGTACATTTTCTTTACTTGTTCACCAACTTCTAAAAGTTCAATGGTTTCAGGAGTTTTACAAACTAGTAAATCTCTAAAATGAGATGCTAATCCCATTATAAAGTGATGTCCATCAAATCCTTTTGACAATATATTATTAAATAAGATTAAGGTATTAGGAATATTATTATCTAATAATAAGTCGGTAACTTCAAAATAATAGGTATAATCTAGGACATTCAAATTTTCAGTTACAGCTTCTCTGGTTAACTTATTACCTGAAAAACTTACGACTCTATCAAAAATTGAAAGCGCGTCACGAAGAGCTCCATCAGCTTTTTGTGCGATTATATGTAAAGCATCATCTGCAGCTTCAATGCCTTCGGACTTTGCAACATTTGCTAAATGATTTTTGGTGTCTTTTACATTAATTCTTCTAAAATCAAAAATCTGACATCTAGACAATATGGTTGGAATGATTTTATGTTTTTCAGTAGTGGCTAGAATAAATATAGCGTGATTTGGAGGTTCTTCTAATGTTTTTAAAAAAGCATTAAATGCCGCTGAGGAGAGCATGTGTACTTCATCGATGATATATACCTTGTATTTTCCAACCTGAGGTGGTATTCGAACTTGATCAATTAAATTCCTAATATCATCAACTGAATTATTGGATGCAGCGTCCAATTCAAAAATATTAAAGGCAAAATCTTCATTTTCATTGACGGAATCATCTTGATTAATTTTTTTTGCAAGTATTCGTGCGCATGTAGTTTTTCCAACCCCACGAGGTCCAGTAAATAGTAGCGCTTGAGCAAGATGATTGTTTTCTATGGCACTTTCTAAAGTACTTGTAATAGCTTGTTGCCCTACTACATCTTTAAATTGTGTGGGTCTGTACTTCCTAGCAGATACAATAAAATGTTCCATAAAATTAGCTTCAAACAAATATAGAAATAGTCAAATTTTTTTGAATAAGAAACCGAATCTTATTTTTGTCTTTTTATTAACAAGTAAGTAATTTATTTTACATTTGCCTCGCAGACCGTCTCATCGTCTTAATTTATATTTATTAAGGAGGAAAGTCCGGACACCAGAGGGAAGCATACCGGCTAACAGCCGTCGATACATAGATGTATTAGGACTAGTGCAGCAGAAAGAATGTACAGGTAATGCTGTAGTGAAACCAGGTAAACTCTATGCGGTGCAATGCCATGTAAACCTACAATTGAGGGTTCCCGCCCGATGTAGGAGGGTAGGCAGATAAAGAAAATTGGTAACAGTTTTTTTAGATAAATGATGAGAATTAACTTTTGTTAATACAGAATCCGGCTTATAGGTCTGCTTTTTTTTATTTTTCAAAAAAACTAAATACAGAACCACCGTAACGTCGCGCTTCAGTAAAATACTGATTGCTTGACAAATCGGTGTGTTTTGAATGTTCTATAATCAAAAAACCCCCATTATCTAATAAATCTCTTTTAAAAACGGTATTAACAGTTAACATAAAATTTTCAATAGGTAGTTGATAAGGTGGATCAGCGAAGATAACCGTATACTTTTTAGAGGTCGTCGTTAAATATTTTAATACGTCTAACTTTATAGTTTTTATTAAAAAATTTAATTCTTCAGAAATACTGTTAATATATTTTACACAACCGTAATAAGAGTCGATTGCAGTAATATCTTTAGTTCCTCTTGATCCAAACTCGTAACTTATGTTACCGGTCCCTGCATAAAGATCTAACAAGGTTATTTCTTCAAAATCGATGCGATGCATTAAAATATTAAAAAGTGCTTCTTTAGCAAAATCTGTAGTAGGCCTAACAGGTAATTTTTTTGGAGCAACCAATCTTTTCCCCTTATATTTTCCAGAAATAATTCTCAATGAAAGTGTTTTAATAGAAGGTTATAGTGCGATTTGTCTTTGTCTGAAATTTTAATGTCTTTTTTTGAATTACAAAAAGAAATATTACGGACGTATTTATATAAAATAGAATGATTAGAATCTTCCTTGTTAATGTTTCCAGACACAAACAAATCTATAGTTTCAGGATTCATTTTTAATTGTTCTAAACAAAATAATATAAAGTAAATAAAATCTTCTGGAGAATTATATTCAAATGAGTTACAAAGCAATAGCTTGCCATTTTTAATAGCTACTAAGTCAAAAGTATTCGAATAAATATTCAAGTATATCTTCGGGAGTTTTATATTTTTTTCATCTTCGAGAATATTTTCTAATACTAAGGTCGTGGAATGATGATAATTAAAATCACCAAATTTTTCAAATAAAAAATTATTAATATTTATAAAGGGAATATAAATAACAGTTATGTCATGATTCTGAAGCGTATCGTGGGCAATAAAGTCATTTTCAAAAATTTTAGAATTAAACTTTAAATAATCACTGGATTTTGATTCATCAAAAAGTGAGGTAGGAGTTAACGTATATAGTCTTGTATGATAAATAATATTTATCTCAGAAAATTTGATGTTAAAAATTGAATTATCATTCAAAACCGACTTTAATTCCAACAATAGTTCTCCTGGACTGACAGCTTGTTCAAATGTTTTTTCTGAAAAAAAATCAATTTCTTTCGTAACGGTATTAGTCACTAAAAAAGAAAGTCCGGACAATGTTAGTTGTACGGACAGTCTAAAGCTATTTTGTTGGTTTATATTATTGTTTTGGAGAGTCATATAATTTTGGCCAATTTCCGCCGGTATCAATATCATTCATGGTACCAACTCGCACTGTAGGTCCGTTAATTCCGTCTACTGAAACTAACTGTTCTTCCTGATAAATAAGGTCAGTATCTTGATCACTAAGTATTAATCTTTTTGCTACACTTGCTTCAAATACAGAATAAAAAACATCGTTTTTCTCGTATTTTCCTGCTTTGAGTTGAAATTTTGCACCTTCAGCAATTTCTAAAGGTATATTCATCATGGTTTTGTATCGATCAGAATCACCAAATAACGAATCTTTTACAGAGGCAAAACGTAAGGTGTCAACAATGATTTCTTCTTTATAATAACCACCTTTCTGAGCATCTAAACCAAATGCTCGATTTTTTTCCACATCCGCATAACTAGTATCTCTCCTTTGTATGATTGCAAACTTTGCGGTGTCTAAAAACTGAACTAAGCTGTCAAAATTCCCTGAAAATTTGCCTTCTATTTCTTGATGAGCTAGTTCAGATATTCTGATATCTTTTAAGTTTTCAATCACTTTTGCGTATCTAACCTGTTTTACTTTGTTAAATTCTACAGGTCCTATAATAGATTTGTATAGACTGTACCCTAAAAACAAGATAACAACCCAAAGAAAAACCGATATGGTAGGATTAAACTTTAAAGGAATATACTTTTCCATTAAATAGATTAGTCCAACGCAAACTAAAATGCCGAGTATAATATTTAAAATCATAGTTTATATTAAGGTTTGATTTTTAAAAAAATGGTTTAACGCAAATCTACAATTTTTTTTTAACCGTAAAAGTAATTTCTGAAAAAAACATAGCTATATTTAATGCCTCATAGCTAATGAAATAATGCATACTACTAACTTTTATTTAGATTTATTAAAAGATTTTTCTCACGAACCTACTGTCAAGCAAGATAATGCTTTACAGATGGTCTCTAAGTTTTTATTAAGTCAAAATTATGAGGAATTATTTTTACTAAAGGGCTATGCTGGTACCGGAAAAACGTCAATTGTTGGAACATTAGTTAAAAATAGTTGGAAAATTAATAAGAATCTAGTTTTATTAGCACCAACAGGTCGTGCCGCTAAGGTGATAAGTAACTATTCAAATAAAGAAGCTTTTACAATACATAAAAAGATATACTATCCTAAATCTAAAAAAGGAGGTGGAATCTCTTTTTCACTTCAAAAAAATAAGCATAAAAACACAATATTTATAGTGGATGAATCTTCAATGATTCCAGATACTAGCCCTGATTCGATATTATTTGATAAAGGATCATTATTAAGTGACTTAATCCAATATGTTTACAGCGGTCATCAATGTAAATTAATTTTAATAGGTGACACTGCGCAACTCCCTCCAATTAAACTAGATATCAGCCCAGCCCTTGATAAAGCGACATTAGAAAACTACTTTAACAAAAAAGTTGTTACCATTGAATTGGACGAGGTGGTTCGTCAAGAAAAGGGAAGTGGGATTTTATGGAACGCCTCTTGTATAAGAGAAAGTTTAGAAGATGAATTTTATGATACGTTTAAATTTGAAAAAGAAAATTTTCCTGATATAATTAGACCTTATGACGGTCAGGAATTGATGAGTGCTCTTGAAGACAGTTATTTAAATTCTGGAGACGAAGAAAGCGTTTTCATTGTTAGGTCAAATAAAAGAGCATTTTTGTACAATCAGAATATTAGAAGTAGAATTTTGTATAAAGAGGAGGAATTGTCTGTAGGAGACCATCTTATGGTAGTTAAAAACAATTACTTTTGGTTAGAAACTACTAGTGAAGCCGGGTTTATAGCCAATGGCGATATTATTGAAATATTAGAAATTTACAGTATCAAAGAATTATATGGATTTAAATTTGCAACAGTTAATGTCAAAATGATTGATTATCCTAGAATGGCTGCATTTGAAACCGTTTTAATTTTAGATACGCTATCTTCAGAAATAGCTTCTTTATCATTTGAGGATTCGAATAAATTATATCAGGAGGTCTTAAAAGATTATGAGCACGAAACCTCTAAATACAAAAAATTTCTATCGGTCAAAAAAAACATTTATTTTAACGCTTTACAGGTTAAGTTTTCTTACGCAATTACCTGCCATAAGTCACAAGGTGGGCAGTGGGATACCGTATTTGTAGAACAACCTTATTTACCTAACGGTATCGATAAGGATTATTTAAGATGGCTTTATACCGCAATCACCAGGGCTAAAAAAAAACTATACCTAATTGGATTTAAAGACGATTTTTTTAGAACTTGAATCAAATACTTTTAAATAAATCAGTATTCACACAAATAATCTTTATATTTTTGAATAAATTTTAATGTAGATTTTCTGAAAATGAAGAAAATAGCAATGATACCAGCAAGATACGCTGCAACTAGATTTCCCGGTAAATTAATGCAAGATTTAGGAGGTAAATCTGTAATAGCTCGTACCTTCGAGTCGATAAAAGCAACGCAGCTTTTCGACGAAGTTTATGTGGTTACTGATAGTGAAATAATATTTGAAGAAATAAAAGCACATGGCGGACTTGCGATTATGAGTAAAAAAAACCACGAATGTGGAAGTGATCGAATTGCAGAAGCCATAGAATTTATGGACGTAGATATTGTTGTTAACGTTCAAGGTGATGAACCTTTTACTACTAAAGAAGATTTAGAGAAGGTTTTAAAAATATTTGATGGTGAAGACGCTACTAATGTAGATTTAGCAACTTTGATGACTAAAATGACGGATTGGAATGAAGTTAATGACCCTAATTTTGTTAAAGTGGTCGTCGATGAAAATAATTATGCCTTATATTTTTCGAGATCTCCGATACCATATCCAAGAGATCGTAATATTCCAATGGAATATTACGAACATAAGGGTATTTATGCTTTCAGAAAAAAAGCTTTGATGGACTTTTATCATCTACCAATGAGAAATCTAGAAGCTTCAGAAAAAATTGAATGTCTTCGATATTTAGAATATGGAAAAAAAATAAAATTAGCCATTTCTACGACAAAAAATGCCGTAGAAATTGATACCCCAGAAGATTTACTTAAAGCAAATAAAATAATAAGCAAAAATAATTAGCAAACACATTCTCATGTCTGTAAACAACGAATATAGGAATTTTCCAATGGTGCCAAGAGTAGTTTTTGGTAAAGGAAGTTTTAACCAATTAACATCAATATTAGATTTAAAAAGAAAAAAACAAGCTCCATTTATATTCATCGTAGATGATGTTTTTGATCAGCCAGGATCTATAGCTGATAGGATTGAATTAAAATATAATGATAAATTAATTTATGCCTCATCTGAAGAAGAACCTAAAACAACTCAAGTAGATGTATTAGTTAAAAATATACTGTCGGAGTTTAGCGAACTTCCTTCTGGCATAATTGGAATAGGAGGTGGCTCCATTATGGATTTAGCGAAAGCAGTTTCATTAATGCTCACTAATGAAGGAAGTGCAGCAGATTATCAAGGATGGGATTTAATTAAAACAAAATCAATATACCACGTAGGTATCCCAACAATTTCTGGAACTGGAGCTGAAGTTTCCAGAACTTGTGTGTTGTCGGGTCCAGTCCGAAAATTAGGAATCAATAGTGATTATACCACCTTTGATCAAGTAGTTTTAGATCCACTATTGTTGGATGGAGTATCAAAAAATCAATGGTTTTACACGGGAATGGATTGTTTCATACATTGTGTTGAATCTCTGGAAGGAACCTTTTTAAACGATTTTAGCCAAAGCTATGGAGAAAAAGCTTACGAATTGTGTTTAGAAGTTTATTTGGAAGATAATAACTTAACAGTTGAAGAAAAAAATGGCAAGCTGATGATGGCTTCTTGGCATGGAGGAATGAGTATTGCATATTCACAAGTAGGAGTAGCTCACGCAATGAGTTATGGTTTAGGGTTTGTTTTAGGAACTAAACATGGTATTGGAAATTGTATCGTTTTTAATTACCTAGAAGATTATTATCCTGAAGGAGTTGCTATCTTTAAAAAAATGGTTAAAAAACATCAAATTGATATTCCTAAGGGAATTTGTTCTAATCTTTCAGACGAGCAGATGGAAACCATGATCAATGTGGCTTTAAGTTTAGAACCATTATGGGAAAACGCTTTAGGTAAAGATTGGAAAAAAATAATGACGCGCGAAAAAGTAAGAGCTATGTACCTAAAAATGTAATTATTTAATAAAAAAATAGAAATAAAAAAATGCCTATATCTTAATAATATTGGGCATTTACTTTATAGAAAAAAAATGAATGTTTATAAATTCATACTGTACAATATTTTGGGTTGGAAAATCATTGGAGATTTCAATCAAGACCACCTTAAAAAGGTGATTATTATTGTTGCTCCTCACACTAGTTGGAGTGATTTTGTTATAGCGATACTTTCAAGAAAAGCTCTTGGTGTAATGGTTAATTTTGTTGGTAAAAAAGAATTGTTTGTTTGGCCCTTTGGCTATTATTTTAAGTGGGTTGGGGGAGCCCCATTGGATAGATCAAAGAATCATAATAAAGTGGATGCTATAGCTTCTATTTTTGACTCTAAAAAGGAGTTTAGGTTAGGAATGTCACCTGAAGGAACTCGAAAAAAAGTTGACAAATGGCGAACAGGATTTTATTATATAGCGTTGAAAGCAAAAGTTCCGATTATTCCAACTTCTATGGATTACAAAACCAAAACAATAACTATCGGTAAATCTTTTGACCCTACTGGTGACATTGAAACAGATTTAAAAATATTAAAAAAGTTCTTTGTTGGTAGTGTTGGAAAGATAAAAAAATACACTTAAAATTATATTACAAACAAATTACGATTCGTCCATCGTATGATACACATTTTGGACATCATCATCGTTATCCAATTTTTCTAATAGTTTATCTACATCAGCTGCTTGTTCTTTAGAAATCTTTTTCGTTACCTGAGGGATGCGTTCAAAACCAGATGATAAAATTTCAAAATCTTTTTCTTCCAATGCTTTTTGAATGCTTCCGAAACTTTCAAAAGGTGCATAAATTAGTACTCCATCTTCATCTTCAAAAACTTCTTCCACACCGTAATCTATTAATTCTAATTCTAATTCTTCTAAATCAACTTCTTTAGGATTAATTCTAAAGTTACACGTATGATCAAACATAAAAATTACGGATCCAGAAGTTCCCATATTACCGTCGCACTTACTGAAACATGCTCTAACATTAGCAACTGTTCTAGTATTATTATCCGTAGCTGTCTCAACTAAGAATGGCAATTCCATGCGGAGCATATCCTTCAAATAAAACTTCCTTAAAATCTCCTTGACCTTTTTCAGTAGCTTTTTTTATGGCTCTTTCAACATTATCTTTGGGCATGTTGACTGCTTTTGCATTTTGAATAACGGCTCGTAAACGAGAGTTAGAATCTGGATTGGGCCCACCTTCTTTTACGGCCATTACAATATCTTTTCCAATTCTAGTAAAGGCTTTGGACATTGCAGACCAACGTTTCATTTTTCTCGCTTTTCTAAACTCAAATGCTCTTCCCATAATTAATTTTTTAAGTTCTACAAAAATAAAAAAATGCACCAAACCACCAAGTGAAGTGGAATTCTTCTTTTTTTTATTTAATTATTCTTTTAAGGATCGATTGCTTCTTGCAATACACAATCACTCAATAATTTGATTAAAAGTTATTTGATAATTCTTTGGGAGTAGATTTTGTTTTGGGAGTATAGCTAGGTAGCTATCTTTGTTGGAGCTGTATATTTTTTTAAAGATCACATTGTTTAACCCAAGCTTATCGGTTATTTCATAAAACAATTCGGAATGATGAATCATATCATTACTGGAAAGATGAAATATACCTTCTAGATTTTTATTGATTATGTAATGAATTTGTTGTGCTATTTTATTTATGTAGTTGCACTAACTACTAAATTTGGGAATATTTCAAATTCTGCATTGTATTTAGAAGCTTCCTTTAATTGAACTATAGTAGGGGAATTTACTCCTAATACTATTGGTAATCTTAAAATTACATACTTTGAAGATGGAAGTTTTTTAATTGCCTTTTCTTGCTTTATTTTATATTTTCCAGCTAAAGTGTTGGATGAAACGAGATCTTCTTCGTAGCTAGGAAATTTTCCTTTTGCATCAAAAACGCTAAAACTTGATAGGTATAGCAATTTGCAATCGATAGCTGCAAGTACATAATTTAATAATTCTTGATGAAGGCTAAGTTGAGATTTGTAATTACCTTTTATAGTAGATATTATAAAATTTGGTTGAACCTCAGTTAGGATTGCTTCAATAGTGTTTTTATTCATGTCAAAATGAAACATGATAGTATTTTCATCAAATTCTTTATTTGGTGATTTAAAGGTTCCGTATACATCAAAGTAGGGAAGAAGTTCCTTGTATAATTTATTACCTATAAATCCGCTTGCTCCTAGTATTAAAATTCTATTCCCCAAAGATGTCATAAAATTTTAAACTTTGTAAAAAGGTAACTTTACTATTGTTGCTGGAATTATTTTTTTACGTATTTGAATGTAAAGTTTCGTACCAACAGATTTTAAATAAGTTGGAATATAACCCATTCCAATTCCTTTAGCCAATGTAGGTGACATAGTTCCACTAGTTACTTCACCAATTTTATCCCCTTCACTATTTAAAATATCATAACCTTGTCGTGGAATTCCTCTTTCATCCAATTCAAACGCTACTAACCTACGTCTGGACCTTGTTCTTTTTGTTTTAATAAATTTTCAGAATTGATAAAATTTTTAGTGAATTTAGTTATCCAACCTAAACCAGCTTCAATAGGCGATGTAGTATCGTTAATATCATTACCATAAAGACAATAACCCATTTCCAGTCTTAAGGTGTCTCTTGCTGCCAATCCAATCGGTTTTATATCAAAATTATTACCAGCATTAAAAATTTCTTTCCAAATTTGTTCAGCTTCGTTGTTTTTACAATAAATTTCAAATCCTCCACTACCAGTATAACCAGTAGCACTAATAATAATATTTTCTATACCTGCAAAATCAGCAATTTGAAAATGATAAAATTTTATATTTTTAAGATCAATCGAAGTAAGAGATTGCATCGCTTGAACAGCTTTTGGCCCTTGAATTGCAAATAAGGAGTAATCCTCTGAAACATTTATAAGTTCTGCACCAACACTATTGTGACTGTTAATCCAATTCCAATCTTTTTCAATATTGGAAGCATTGACTACTAAGAGCCATTTTTCATTATTAATTCGGTAAACGATTAAATCATCTACAATACCACCAGTAGCGTTTGGAAAACAACTGTATTGAGCTTGGTTATCAACTATTTTAGAGGCATCATTACTAGTTACTTTCTGAATTAACTCAAGTGCATTAGGGCCTAAAACTAAAAATTCACCCATGTGCGATACATCGAAGACTCCGACATTATTACGAACAGTTTCATGTTCAACATTCACGCCTTCATACGAAACGGGCATATTGTAGCCAGCAAATGGAACCATTTTTGCACCAAGCCCTTTGTGTGTTTCAGATAATGCTATTTCTTTTATCATATGTTGTTTACTGTTAAAACAGAGTTTATATGTAATTCCAATTTTTAAGACCACAAATATATTATTTTGTTTTGTTATTGTAGGTAGGGGGCACGTTAAAATAAAACACTTAATTTTAGTATATTAGCATTCTAACAATGGTATATTTTCATAGCAACTAGCATTCATGAAAAAACATTACTTTTTATTTATTTACAGCCTCCCGTTATTTGTTTATATTTCTTTAATTAGCAATGGGTGGAGTACTTTACTACCAATTTTAATTTATTTTGGTCTCGTTCCACTTATTGAACTTTTTTTTCAACCTGACACCACAAATATTGGTAAAGATCTTGAGTCTCAAATGAAACAGGATCCATTTTACGAATGGGTTATTTATTTAATTATTCCCTTGCACGTGTTTCTACTAGTTAAATTCTTTTTTGTTATTGATACTACAGAAGTTGGTTCAATAGAGTATTTTGGTAGAATATCAAGTATTGGTATTTTGTTAGGAGTCACGGGAATCAACCTTGGTCACGAGTTAGGTCACAGAAATAATACAGGCTTAAAATATCTCGGTGAATTATTGCTATTAACTTCTCTAAACACTCATTTTTTACCATATCATAATGCTGGACATCATTTAAATGTTGCCACCCCAGAGGATGCTGCCACAGCTAGAAAAAATGAACTACTATTTATTTTTGGATTCGTTCTCATTTTGGGAGTTATATGGAGGCATGGAAAATAGAGATTAGAAGGATGCGAACTACTAATAATTTCCTTTTTTCTATTAAGAATAGGATGGTTTTTTATACAATTTTGAATGTTATACTTATATCATCTATTTATTTTATTTTTGGTTTCAAAGTACTTTTGTCGTATTTGTTAGTAGCCTTAATTGGAATATTACTTTTAGAAACCGTTAATTATATTGAGCATTATGGACTCTTAAGAAAGAAAAATGAGCATGGTAGATATGAAAAAGTTAAACATTACCATTCCTGGAATTCGGACCATATTGTTGGAAGAAGTATGATGTTTAACTTATCACGTCATGCCGATCATCACTATAATGGGAGTAAAAAATATCAATTACTTAAATCGATAGAATCCAGTCCTCAAATGCCTACCGGCTATCCTGGAATGATGATAATTGCTGTATTACAACCACTTTGGTTTTTTATTATGAATAAAAAACTAAAGAAATTAGCAAAGTAAATGATTAAAGTAGCTCATCTAGAATTTTGCGTATTTCTGGATTCGATGGTCTTGGAGCGTCGGAATTAATAATATTACCTACCGTATCTATCAATATAAATCTTGGAATTCCTTTGATACCATAAGAAGTTACAAAACTAGAATTCCAGTTATTGTCTGCCATAAGTTGAATACCGGTTAATTCTTTATCGGCAATCATAGTTCTCCACTTTTGATAGTCTTTTTTTTCGTCAATTGATAAACTAACAAAAGCTATATTTTTGTTATAATAGTCGTTTTCTAAACTTTTTAGAGCTGGTATTTCTCTTAAGCAGGGTCCACACCAGGTAGCCCAAACATCGATATAGACTATTTTACCTGCCAAATCTTCCAAACCAGTCATACCGCCAATATAATTTTCATAAATAAATTTAGGAGAAGCTTTACCGGGTGTTAGTTTAGTCAAGACCTTATAAGAACTAGTTACTTTAGATAAGTTGTCAGAATTTTGACTAGAGGATTTATATAGCTTATAAACACTTTCTAGAGCATCATTTGCTTTCATTCCATAACGCAAATAGTTGAACATTAGTTGTTCTTTTACAGATCCATCTGAGAAACTGTTGTTGATAGTTTCAAGATAAGTAAGGGTAAGATCTTTTCTATTGTTATTAGCTTCATTTTGAGCAATTCTTTGATAATGAGTCTCTAACAATCTTTTGTAAGCATTAGAAGTTTCATAGGCCTCTGTATCATTAAAATTAAAATCTTTATAATCTTTATAAAGTGTTTCTTCTGCTTTAAAATCTAAATCCTTAGTTAGGTATTGATAATATTGTTCATAATTTTCAATATTATTAATGTGAGCAAATTCAATTTCTTTATACTCTTTCTGTTTAAATTCTTCTGAAATACCTTGACTAGCATTCAACAAGTCGGTGTAAATTTTGTAAATTTTATTAACTTCAAGTATAAATTTCTCTTGCGATAACACATATACTTTATCAAAAGCCATCTCCTGTTCAGAAACTAAGTATTTTGCTGCTAAATAATTGTTTTCAGGAGCTATACTTCCTGAGTAAGTTAGACTTTCATCAAATTGTTCAATATCTATCATTAATGTCAATGTACCCCCTTTTCTTAAATAAACAGGCGAACTTTCTCTACCTATTCTCAACGAATAATAGTCGTTTTTATTGACAAATAAGGTGTCAGAAAAACTTCCGTCTTCTGAAACAAAAATTTCTTTTTCAAAACCATTACCAGAGATATTAACTGTACTTGAATTGTTATTTATTAATTCACCATCTATAATAACATATGAAGTTTTATAATCGTTTTCGCAAGATATTAAAGTAATAAAAAATAGTAACAACAATATATTTCTCATAATGGTTTAATTAATTAATTTTGTAAAAGTACTATAATATTTATACTGTTTTAAAAATTCTCATTTTCTTAACAAGGAATTAGTACTTTTGTTTTTTAATTTTGATTTATATCTATGCCAAATGTCCATTATATAAGTACTGAGTTACTTGATTTAGCTACAATTAAATCGATAATCGAAGAGCATAAAGTCCTTGAATTATCTAAAGAAGTAGTTTTAAATATTGAAAAATCAAAAAAATATTTAGAAAAAAAAATATTAAATAACAGCCAACCCATATATGGTATTAATACTGGTTTTGGTTCTCTTTACAATGTAAAAATAGCATCTGATGAATTGGCTAAGCTTCAAGAAAATATTGTAATGTCTCATGCCTGCGGGACTGGTAATTTAGTGCCAAAAGAAATTGTAAAATTAATGCTATTACTTAAAGTACAATCTTTAAGTTATGGTTACAGTGGAGTACAGTTAAAAACAGTACAACGTTTAATCGATTTTTATAATTTAGATATCGTTCCACTAATTTATGAATTAGGTAGTCTCGGAGCCTCGGGCGATTTAGCTCCACTTGCTCATATGGCTTTACCTTTAATTGGAAAAGGAGAGGTATATTATCAAAATGAAATTTGCCACTCTAAAGATATTTTAAAAAAACTTGACTTAGAACCAGTCAATCTAGAAGCAAAAGAAGGGCTTGCCTTATTGAACGGCACTCAATTTATGAGCGCTTATGGAATTTTCTCATTAATAAAAAGTCATAAACTTTCCTATCTATCAGATTTAATTTCCTGTATTTCAATCGATGCTTTTAATTGTAATATGGATCCCTTCGATCCGCTTGTTCATTTAGTTCGTCCTCATATAGGTCAAGTAAAAACTGCTGAACGAGTTTTAGATTTATTAGAGGGTAGCGAAATAGGAAATCAAAAAAATAAAAGTATTCAAGATCCATATTCTTTTCGTTGTATCCCTCAAGTACATGGAGCCTCAAAAGATACCATTGTATTTGTAACAAAAACTTTTAAAACTGAAATTAATTCAGTGACTGACAATCCTAATATTTTTATAGAAGAGGATAAGATTATATCAGGAGGAAATTTCCACGGACAACCCTTAGCGTTGGCTCTTGATTATTTAGGCATAGCATTGGCTGAATTAGGAAATATATCGGAAAGACGGACGTATCAATTAATAGCTGGATTAAGAAATCTTCCTTCCTTTCTAGTAAAAAAACCAGGGATTAATAGTGGTTTTATGATTCCTCAATACACTGCAGCTAGTATAGTTAGTCAAAACAAACAGCTTGCAACTCCCGCTTCTATAGATTCCATTGTCTCATCAAATGGACAAGAAGATCATGTAAGTATGGGTGCGAATGCTGCTACGAAATGTTTACAGATTGTCAATAATCTCGAACGAATTTTGGCTATAGAATTAATGAATGCTTCACAGGCTCTATCGTTTCGAAGCCCATTAAAATCGTCAAGTACAATAGATAATTTTATCAAGAGTTACCGTAACGAAGTTCCTTTGGTTGAAAATGATCGTATTTTAGCTAAGGACATCGAAAAAACAATTTTATTTTTTGATTCTCTAGATATAGACCATAAAATTTTGTTTTAGTCTCTTTACTATTTAGATTCCTTTTTCTCTGTTATTTTTATAACAATTTCATTGGTTTTTTTATTCAAATCCATTTTAATACTGTCTCCTTCTTTTAGCTTCGTATTTATAATCTCTTCTGCTAAGGCATCTTCAATATATTTTTGAATTGCTCTTTTAAGGGGTCTAGCTCCATATTGTTTGTCAAATCCTTTGTCTGCTATAAAATCCTTAGCATTTTTAGAAAGTTTCAATTGGTAGCCTAATCCGTCAATTCTAGCATATAATTTATCTAATTCAATATCGATAATTTTATGAATATCTTCTCTTGATAGCGCGTTGAAGACAACAACATCGTCAATTCGATTTAAAAATTCTGGAGCAAATGTTTTCTTTAGCGCATTTTCAATAACTCCTTTTGCATAAGTGTCAGCTTGATTGGTTTTAGCTGATGTTCCAAAACCAACACCTTGACCAAAATCTTTTAATTGTCGGGAACCTATATTAGAAGTCATGATAATAATGGTATTTCTAAAATCAATTTTACGACCTAAACTATCAGTTAAAAACCCATCATCTAAAACTTGAAGCATCATATTAAAAACATCTGGATGAGCCTTTTCAATTTCATCAAGTAAAATGATGGAATAGGGCTTTCTTCTTACTTTTTCGGTTAATTGCCCGCCCTCTTCATAACCTACGTATCCTGGAGGGGCACCAACTAGTCTAGATATGGCAAATTTTTCCATATATTCACTCATATCTATTCTAATCAAGGCGTTATCAGAATCAAAAAGCTCTTGTGCCAATACTTTAGCTAGCTGTGTTTTTCCTACCCCTGTCTGACCTAAAAATATAAATGAACCAATCGGTTTGTTGGGATCTTTTAATCCTGCTCTGTTGCGTTGTATCGCTTTTGTTACCTTTTGTACAGCGTCATCCTGGCCTATTACTTTTCCTTTGATTCTTTCGGGTAAAGCAGCAAGTTTAGTGCTTTCTGTTTGTGCAATCCTATTAACGGGTACTCCCGTCATCATTGAAATAACTTCAGCTACATTGGCTTCAGAAACAATTTCTCTATGCAGTTGGGATTCTTTTTCCCAAGCTTCTTGTTCAGATAAAAGTTCTTTTTCAAGATTCTTTTCATCATCTCTCAGTTTAGCAGCCTCTTCATATTTTTGTTTCTTGACTACCGAGTTTTTTAAATCTCGAACTTCTTCTAATTGTTTTTCAATTTGTAATATTTTTTCTGGAACATGAATATTTGTAATATGTACTCTAGATCCTGCTTCATCAAGAGCATCTATAGCTTTGTCTGGTAAAAAGCGTTCTGTCATGTAACGATTGGTCAATTTTACACAAGCAAGAATCGCCTCATCAGTATAAGTTACATGATGATGAATTTCATATTTGTCTTTAATGTTTTGCAGAATTTCAATTGATTCTTCTACGGAGGTGGGTTCCACTATTACTTTTTGAAACCTTCGTTCTAAAGCACCATCTTTTTCAATATATTGTCTGTATTCATCTAATGTTGTTGCTCCTATACATTGTAGCTCACCTCTTGCTAGAGCAGGCTTGAACATGTTAGATGCATCTAAAGATCCTGTTGCTCCACCAGCACCAACGATGGTATGAATTTCGTCAATGAATAAGATGATATCATCATTTTTTTCAATTTCATTCATTACCGCTTTCATCCGTTCTTCAAATTGTCCACGGTATTTTGTGCCAGCAACTAGGCTGGCTAAATCCAACGTAACCACTCTTTTATCAAAAAGAATTCTCGAAACTTTCCTTTGGACTATTCTTAAAGCCAAACCTTCAACAATAGCAGATTTACCAACTCCAGGTTCACCGATTAATAGGGGATTGTTCTTTTTTCTTCTACTTAATATCTGAGAAACACGTTGTATTTCTCCTTCTCTACCCACTACAGGGTCTAACTTGCCTTCGGTGGCCATGTGGGTTAAGTCGCGTCCAAAGTTGTCTAAAACAGGTGTCTTAGATTTTTTATTAGTTTTAGTTGTACTTCCAGTAAACAGGTTTTCTTTTCCAGATTGATCAGCTGGTAAATCTTCATTTGGAAATGCATCTGAAGTAGGAGTGTCTTGGAAATCTTCATCATTTGAGATTAAGGATTTAAATTGATCTTTGACGCCATCATATTCAATTCTCATTTTATTTAATAGTTTGGTCGTTGGATCGTTTTCATTTCTTAATATGCAAAGCAATAAATGAGCAGTATTTATAGAAGTGCTTTGAAAAAGTTTAGCTTCTAGAAAAGTTGTTTTTAGAGCTCTTTCTGCCTGTCTTGTTAAATGAAGATTTTTTTTATCATTGCTGTTGGATTCCGTGTGCGGATTAGCAGGACTTAATATTTCAACTTTTCTTCGTAGATGATTCAAGTCTATATCTAAAGTGTTTAAAATCGAAACTGCTTTACCGTTTCCATCACGAAGCAATCCCAACATTAAGTGCTCGGTACCAATAAATTCATGTCCTAAGCGTAAAGCCTCCTCTTTACTGAAGGCAATTACATCTTTTACTCTCGGTGAAAAATTATCATCCATATTTAATTTTCTTATTTAAAACACTTAACAAACTTTAGGCGTTGAGTGTGACAAGCATTATTTTAATGTTATTCAATTTCTTTACTGCAATTAAAACAAATATAATGATTGTTTTTAACCACTTATTCTCTTTAACTATTTTTTATCAATAATTATTAAACCATAAAATCGATTCATAAAAAAACAATAAACGTACCATATATAATTATACCAAAAAGTCAAAAATTTATCCCTAATGAAAGTACAAAAAAAAACATGATTATTTTTAATTATTTTGATTGTCTTTATACTTTCAAAAAAAGCCAATTTTACAATATAAAACTTACAAATTTCAAAATAATAACATAGATAGTTATTAACGTTTTAGACCTATTTATTTGTTAATAAAATAGTTAATTTTTGACTAGTTTTTATGTTAAAAAATATGCAATTAATGTATCTTGCTTTTTACTAATTACTACTAAAAATAAAAAATAAATATATATGGCTGAAGGTGAAAAATTGATCCCCATCAATATTGAGGATGAAATGAAATCAGCTTACATTGATTATTCAATGTCAGTTATTGTGTCACGTGCTTTACCAGACGTTAGAGATGGAATGAAGCCAGTGCACAGGCGTGTTCTTTTTGGCATGCATGAATTAGGAATAAGAGCAACAGGTGCTCACAAAAAATCTGCAAGAATTGTTGGGGAAGTTTTAGGTAAATATCATCCCCATGGAGATACTTCTGTTTATGATGCCATGGTTCGAATGGCTCAAGAATGGAGTTTGCGTTACATGCTGGTTGATGGACAAGGAAACTTTGGTTCAATTGACGGGGATAGTCCAGCTGCGATGCGTTATACAGAGGCTCGAATGCAAAAGATTTCTGAGGATATGCTTGCTGATATTGATAAAGATACTGTTGATCATCAATTAAACTTTGATGATACCCTAAAAGAACCTACTGTTTTACCTACTCGTATCCCAGGCTTACTTATTAACGGTGCTTCTGGTATTGCAGTCGGGATGGCTACCAATATGCCACCTCACAATTTAACAGAAGTGATAGACGGTACGATGGCTTACATCGATGACAACGAAATTGATATTGATGGATTAATGCAGCATGTTAAAGCTCCAGATTTTCCAACTGGTGGAGTTATATATGGATATGAAGGTGTTAAAGATGCTTTTCATACTGGAAGAGGTAAAATAGTCATGCGAGCAAAAGCTTCGTTTGAAGAAGTTAATGGTAGAGAATGTATTATTGTTTCTGAAATCCCTTATCAGGTTAATAAGGCAGACATGATCAAAAAAACTGCCGATTTAGTGAACGAAAAGAAAATTGAAGGAATTTCAAATATTCGAGACGAATCTGATAGAAAGGGAATGCGTATCGTATACATACTAAAAAGAGATGCTATTCCTAACATCGTTTTAAATATGTTATATAAGTACACTGCGCTACAATCTAGCTTTAGTGTTAACAACATATGTTTGGTTAATGGACGTCCACGTTTACTTAATTTAAAAGAGTTAATCCATTATTTTGTTGAACATCGACATGAAGTTGTAGTTAGACGAACCAAATATCTCTTAAATAAAGCAGAGGAACGCGCTCATATTTTAGAAGGTTTAATAATTGCCTCTGATAATATCGATGAAGTTATACGTTTGATACGTTCATCTAAAAATGCTGACGAGGCAAGAGAGCGTCTTATTGAAGCTTTTAAACTCACTGAAATTCAAGCTAAAGCAATTGTTGAAATGAGACTTCGACAATTAACGGGTCTTGAACAAGATAAATTACGTAGTGAATACGACGAGTTAATGAAAACCATTCAAGGTTATAAAGACATTCTAGCTAGTAAGGAATTAAGAATGTCCATTATTAAAGACGAGCTTAATGAAATTAGAAGTAAATACGGAGATGAACGCCGATCTATAATTGAGTACGCTGGTGGCGATGTTAGTATTACCGATCTAATACCAGATGAAAAAGTAGTAATTACTATTTCGCATGCTGGTTACATAAAACGCACCTCCTTATCTGAATACAAAAAACAAAATAGAGGAGGAGTGGGTGCAAAAGCTTCGTCTACTCGAAATGAAGACTTTTTAGAACATTTATTTGTTGGTACCAATCATCAATACATGTTGTTTTTTACCCAAACTGGTAAATGTTTTTGGATGCGTGTATTCGAAATTCCCGAAGGAACTAGAACATCAAAAGGTAGAGCTATTCAAAACTTGATTAATATTGGTCAAGAAGATAAAGTAAAAGCTTTTATTTGTACACAAGATCTAAAAGATGAAGAATACATTAACAGTCATTATGTAATTATGGCGACCAAAAATGGTCAGGTAAAGAAGACTTCCTTAGAACAATACTCGCGCCCGAGAACTAATGGAATTAATGCCATCACTATCAAAGATGGCGATGAGTTATTAGAAGCTAAGTTAACCACAGGTGATAGCCAGGTAATGTTAGCGGTTAAGTCTGGTAAAGCGATTCGTTTTGAAGAAGAAAAAACAAGGTCTATGGGTAGAAATGCCTCAGGTGTAAGGGGTATCCGACTGAACAGTGATAATGACGAAGTTATCGGTATGATTACCATCAATGAATCTGAGTCTGATGTGCTGGTGGTTTCAGAAAATGGTTATGGAAAAAGATCAAGTTTAGAAGATTACAGAATTACCAATCGAGGTGGAAAAGGAGTAAAAACTATAAGTGTTACAGAAAAAACTGGCTCTTTAGTAGCTATAAAAAATGTAACTGATAGTGATGATTTAATGATTATAAATAAATCAGGAATTGCTATTCGTTTAGAGGTTGATAATTTAAGGGTAATGGGAAGAGCTACCCAAGGGGTCCGTTTAATTAAAGTTAGAGATGGAGATGCCATAGCAGCAGTAGCTAAAGTTATGTCCGATGATGATGATATAGAAATCGATGAAGATGGTAATGTAATCGTTCCAGAAAATAACGCTAATGAAAATGATTCTGATATAACTAAAGAAGAAGAATAGAAAATAAAACAAATTAATAATGAAAAAACAATTTATAGTAATAGGTTTATTACTAGTTTCTACGATTACATTTGCTCAGAAAAAAGAAATTAAAACTGCTCAAAAATCAATTAAGTCAGGAAATTTTTCTGAGGCAATTAGCACATTAGCCTCTATTGAAGCTTTGGTAGATAAAGCCGATTCTGTTATCAAAGAACAGTACAATTTAATACTTGGACAAGCCTATTTAGGTGCTGCTAATAACGATTTTGAAAAATTAAATACTGCAGTAAATTCTTTTGAAAATGTATTATCCTTGAATAAAAGTAGTAAATATGCTGCTGACGCAAATAAAGGTTTAGAAGAAGTAGGAATTGCTCTTATTAATAGTGCTCAGGTAGACCAAAAGAATCAAGCATATATCGAAGGTTCTAAAAAAATCTATCGAGGTTACACCTTGAGAAAAAATGATACTATATTTTTATATTATGCAGCCTCTTTAGCCACAGACGGAAAAGACTACGATTTAGCTATAAAACGTTATGAAGAACTTATGGAAATTGGTTATACTGGAATTACAGAAGAGTTTTATGCCACTAAAAAAGGTACTAAGGAAGAAATAAAGTTTTCTTCAAAAGTAGAAAGAGACCTAATGATAAGAAAAGGTGAGTATGTAATCCCTAGAAGTAAATTTACAAAATCTAAAAAAGGAACTATTTTAAAAAATATGACCTTTATATATCTTGACAAAGGAGAAAAAGAAAAAGCTACCGAGTTAATGAAGAAAGCTAGAGCAGCTTCTCCTGACGATAAAAGCTTAATGTATGCGGAAGCTGAGTTGTATTATACCAGTGGTGATATGACAAACTATAAAAAAATCATCAATGAACTTATTAAAAGTGATCCAAATAACCCTGATTTATATTATAATCTAGGTGTTGCAAGTGCAAGGAATGGCGAAAAAAAGGAAGCTATGGGATACTATTCTAAGGCTATTGAACTCAATCCCGACTATGCGGAAGCTTTAATTAATAAAGCTCAATTAATACTTGATGGTGAAAGAACAATTATTGATGAAATGAATAGTCTTGGGACTTCTAATGCAGATTATGATCGTTATGATGTTCTAAAAGAAGAAAAGAATAAATTATATAGTGATGCATTACCATATTTAGAATCTGCCTCAAGACTACGCCCAGATTCAATGGATATTGTCAGAACTCTAAAAGGAATCTATGGTCTTTTAAGCATGGATGCAAAAGAAAAAGAAATGGGACTTATATTAGATCAAAACTAAACTCAATATTTATTTTTAGTAAAAAAAGCTTCTAGAAAATAGAAGCTTTTTTTATATCATTCGTTTGATGACTCTAAGTTTATGAGTATGTTTTTGTTTTTCGATATTAAAAATTCCAGAATGATCTAATTGATCTATTCGCACCTTACCGTGCGCGTGAATAATATGATTGTGGTCTAATAAAATCCCAACATGTATAATTTCTCCTTCTTCATTATCAAAAAAAGCTAAATCACCAGCTTCACTTTCTTCTATAAAACTTAAAACTTCTCCTTGAGTTACTTGCTGACTTGCATCCCTTAGCAATTGATATCCACACAGTTTGTAAACCATTTGTGTAAAACCACTGCAATCAATCCCAAAAGGTGTTTTACCTCCCCAAAGATAGGGGCTATTTAAATACATTTGCGCAAATTCTGTAAGGTTCGATTTGTTCAGTTTTTTTGAGGTAGTTGCGCCCTCAAAAGAATGATTTAAAAATTTTGAAATTGCAGTGTTGCTGCCAATACTAATTGGTAAAAGCGTATTGTTTGCTGTAGTTATCACGTCTAATAAATGAGTCGTAAGCATTGGAGGTTTTTGACTCAATTTTTGAAATTCAGAGGGTGAAATTTTTTTATATTGTTTGCTGTCGATCCAACCTTCGTATTGATCGTCAATTAGACGAATTTTACACCACTTTTCGGAGAGCTCAAGAACCTCAAATAAATCACCATAGAGTACTTGTGAAACCATCTCACTACAATCAGAATCTTCTATTCGTAATGGAACAATATTTAGGTTACAGAGTCCGTAATTCATTAATTATAGGTGTAAAATTAATTTCTTTCTAATATCATCGCTGAAGCTCCACCACCACCGTTACAAATAGCAGCTGCACCAAGGTTGGAGTTATTCTGTTTTAAAACATTAATTAAAGTAATTAATATTCTAACGCCACTACAACCTAAGGGGTGGCCTAAGGAAACTGCACCGCCATTAACATTTACAATCGAATTGTCCACTCCCAAAAGCTTCATGTTTGCAAGCCCTACTACAGCAAATGCTTCATTCAATTCAAAATAATCGATGTCATCAATTTTCAAAGCTGCTTTTTCTAAAGCGATGGGTAAAGCTTTTGCTGGCGAAGTTGTAAACCTTTTTGGATCTTGAGCTGCATCTGCATAACTTCTTATAGTTGCTAAGGGTGTTAAACCTAGTTCTAAGGCTTTTTCCTCACTCATCAAAATCATAGCTCCAGCACCATCATTAATGGTAGACGCGTTAGCTGCAGTTACAGTACCTTCTTTAGTGAAGACTGCGCGTAGGTTTGGAATTTTTTCCATACGCACATTTTTATATTCTTCATCTTCATTAAATATTACAGGTGCACCTTTTCGTTGGGGAATTTCAACAGGGATCACTTCTTCACTAAACTTTCCTTCTTTCCAGGCTTTCAGTGATCTAGTATAGGATTCTATAGCAAAATTGTCTTGTTCTTCACGTGTTATTTGATATTCAGAGGCACATAAATCTGCTAAAACTCCCATTGCTTCTTGATCAAAAGAATCAACCAATCCATCTTTTTGCATACCATCATCCATTTCTTTTGATCCAAACTTGTGTCCGTTTCTTAAATAAAGGTAGTGCGGAATATTACTCATACTCTCCATACCTCCGGCTATTACAATTTGAGCATCTCCCAATGCAATAGCTTGAGCAGCATTTATAACAGCTTTCATTCCAGAAGCACAAACTTTGTTTACAGTAGTGCAAGGAACTGAATCAGAAATACCAGCAGCAATAGCAGCTTGTCTTGCAGGAGCCTGTCCAACTCCAGCTTGAACAACATTTCCCATATAAACTTCATCAATTAAGGATGGATCTAAATTTATTTTTTCCATAGCGCCTTTAATGGCTATAGCGCCTAATTTAGACGCTGATAAAGATGATAGACTTCCCATAAAACTTCCTATGGGAGTTCTTATTGCACTCACTATAACAACTTTTTTATTCATTTAAATAAGAGTTTTTAGACTTGATTTTATTGAGTGCAAATTTAAGCATTTAATATTAAAAAATCTTTCTCGATAATTATGTAATTGTAAATAAACAAACGATATTTATACCAACTATCAGGAAATTGATATTGATGAAAAACTATTTTACTTCTTTTACAAAAAATCAATCTTTTATATACAAGATATTATTATTTGTACTCTCGACTGGTTTAATCATGTATTTACTGCCAAAAGGAGGACAATTCAAATATAATTTTCAGAAAGGTAAACCCTGGCAATATGAGAATCTGTATGCGCCATTTTCTTTTACTATTAAAAAAAGTGATGCATCCATTGAAGAAGAGAAAAAAATGATTATTGGGGATAACATACCTTATTTTGAAGTTGATATATCAAAAAAAGCTTCTTCTAAATCGTTATTTTTATCCTATTTGAAAAAAAATGATTCAATTATTGGTTCCGTAAACACCAATAATACTTTTATAGGCACTTCAATTATTGATGAATTGTATACTTACGGAATAACAAACGAAAAATATTCTTTCCCTGCAGAAAAAATAATTTATTTAAAAAAGGGAAACGAACTACAGGAAATAGGATACCATCAATTAATTTATTTTGGGGATTTAAATAATATAATTAGCACAATGATTGATGGATTTAATGAAAAGCCATCTCCTTTTTTGCAAGAGCTACTATTAAACGCCGTAATTTCTAATGTGAATTTAGATAGTAAATTAACAGAATCTATCATTTTATCGAGAATAGAAAAAATTAATCCAAACCGGGGGGTAATAGATAAAGGAAGTAGGATTATAGCAAAAGGAGAGGTTGTTGAAGGAAATAAATTTCAAATATTAAATTCTTACAAAGCAGTTTTTCAATCACAAGTATGGAGTAAATCTAATTATAATTGGTTGTTATTAGGATATTCGCTGTTAATTTCACTTGTTTTCTTGATGTTATTTTTATTTATGAAAAACTACAGAAAAGAAATTTTTAAGGACAATAATAAAATGACATTCATTTTATTTAACGTTGTTTTAATGATATTCGTTACTTCCTTGGTAGTTAAATACGATGCGAAATTAGTTTACATAACTCCTTTATGTATTTTACCCTTGATTCTTAAAGCTTTTTTTGATGCAAGATTGGGTTTGTTTGTACACGTACTCACTATTTTATTACTTGGATTTACTGTTCCTAGTAGTTTTGAGTTTTTATTTTTACAAACAATAGCAGGAATGGTTACTATTTTGACAGTATCCGAATTATACAAGAGAGCAAACTTATTTATATCGGTAGCTCAGATAACCTTTGTATATATACTTGGTTACTTTGCCTTTTTTATCATTCAAGAAGGAAATGTAGAATTGATCCAATGGGATTATTTCATGTATTTTATTCTCTGTGGACTATTAACCTTATTTTCTTTCCCTTTAATATATATCTATGAGAAGATGTTTGGTTTGGTATCCGACGTTTCTTTACTAGAATTAAGTGATACTAACTCAAAATTACTAAAAGAACTCTCTAATAAAGCACCAGGAACGTTTCATCATTCACTAAATGTTGCTAATTTAGCTGAAGCGGCAGCCAATGAAATTGGTGCTAACGCTATGTTAACTCGAGTAGGAGCACTATATCATGATATTGGTAAAATGGTGCAACCTACTTACTTTACTGAAAATCAAATTTCTTCAGTTAACTCACATGATGATTTGGACCCCAAGGAAAGTGCAGAAATTATTATTGATCATGTAATTAATGGTATTGAAATTGCTAAAAAAAATAACATACCCGATAGAATTATTGATTTTATTAGAACACATCATGGAACAAGCTTAGTATATTATTTTTATAATAAAGAGTCAGAGAAAATAGGAGAGGTTAATAAGGCAGATTTTTCATATCCAGGTCCAACTCCTTTTTCAAGAGAAACAGCTATATTAATGATGGCAGATAGTGTTGAAGCTGCTAGTAAAAGTTTGAAAGAACCTACATCGTCTAAATTAGATTCTTTTGTAGAAAATATTATTGACAATCAGTTAAATCAAGGCCAGTTTTTAAATGCCAATATCACGCTAAAAGAAATTCAAAAAATTAAAAAAGTTTTAAAAAAGAAACTTAATAATATGTACCATCTAAGAGTAGAATACCCTCAATAGGGAGAAAAATTATATGACTTGAAAAAGTTTACAAAAACAGAAATAGAGTTTTGTTTTAATACTGGCACTTTTTTTTCAATATATTCAATAGGCTTAGTTACTTGTTTAGGCGCTTTAAATCGATAGCCAAAAAATAAATGAAAACTATTTTTTATAGGTTGTAATCCCAAGGTATTATTTTCTACTTTGTCAGAATTATAATTGTATTTAAAAGTTCCACCAAAATAAATTTTACGTCCGTTATAACCTGCAGAAAAGCCAGATTTAACTTGAAAAAAAACATTTGTATTTAGGTTATCGTTGTTTTCTCCCTGATTGTAAAATTTGTTTTGATAGAAATCGATACCCATACCTGGATCTAGATATACATTTAAATACCAATAATTGTGAAAAACGAATGTATAGTGGTATCCTATGTAAAAAACAGGACTAAACCCCGAAAAATCGTTGTAGGAAGTTCTTTGAAGTAGTTCTTGATTTTCTAATTTTATTCTATCCGTTCCATTTACAAAGTAATAATGCATAATTAAAACCAGCTCTAGCTGTACTTTTTAATTGGATTTCTGTATTCGATTCTAAAGCTTTCATAGAATAGTTTCCATTGAATTTGTAGTTGCTGGAACCAGAGAGGATATTAGTTCTTAAATAAGGAAATTGAACTTTAAAATTTGAATTTTTTATATCATTTTCAAATTCACTTGTGTTTTCAATATAAAATCCACGGGTATAATTATATTCCAAACGATGCGTCCAATTATCAAATAAAAACTTAACACGAAGTCTAAAACGATCTGTTTCCCCTTTGTTTTTAAGTTCATTTTCTGATAATTTTGGTCTCATTCCTAATCTTACCGAAAGAAATTTATAACTAAATACCAAACCATAACTAATATTTAAGTTAGATCTAATTTCAGCCTGACTTGTTTCGAAAGGAATAAAATAACTAACTCTGTCGTTAGTCACATCAAATTTGATATTTAATTGATTTGAATAATCTTCTATAAATTTAGAATTATTGGGTATACTATCCTCGAGTATTAATTTCTCTTGAGAAAATATAAATACTGGAATTAGAAAAATAAATATGCTACATTTTAGATTCAATAATTGAGTATAAAAACAATAAAAAGTTACATAAAAATCAATTTATTAGAAGTAGCTTTTTATTGTAGATTGTGATTTAATGAGTATTTTTTTTTGACTTACGCGCTTCTTTCTTTTCCATTTTCTCTTCCCTGTTAGCATCTTTGATCGTATCAATTGCAGCTTTTTTGTCTTCTGAAACTCCAATAGGAATATTGACTTTTAAGAATAACGAACTGTTTTTAGCACTGGAATTATTTTTGTAAACATTGGTAAACCCATAATGATATCTTAGCCCAATAGTCCATCCTAGACCTTTTAATAATCGATAACCCATACCAGCTACTGCTCCGACTTCCATACGATTTAAAAAATCTTTGTTGTCCTCTCTAATTCGTGCTGAATTTCCATCAATATCATAATTGTATTCGATAAATGCATTATACATGACCCCAAATTGAGGCCCTCCTTCAACATAAAACTGATTTTCAAAACGATATTTTGCTAAAGTTGGAACCAAAAAATAACTAATTTTTTGAGTAAAATCACCGTTGTCAGCATCCACCAAATAAGAAAAATCTGCCCCTAACTGCGCTACATCTGCAGTGGTTAATTGATCCACACCAAGGGATGATTTCACTAGCACTCCAGTATTAAAATACCAATGGTCTTTTAATTTGATATCAAAATAGAAACCTAAATTAAAATCACTTTTAAAATTATCGGTTTCTAAACTCGAAATAGATGAATAATTTAAACCACCATCCAATCCAAATTCAATCTTTCCACTATTTAGTTTATCGCCTAGTAGCAATGCAATAAGAACTTGAGATTGAAGATTGTAGGTAAATAAAATAAAAAAAAGCGCAAAAATATAGTTTTTCATAGTGGAAGAGTTATAATGTTATATTTGTATAAAAATTTATCTATTTTGAAAAAACTAACAGAAATTGAAATATCTAAAAAAATTAAAAAGATCCCTAATTGGACCTACCAAAATAAAGTAATTCAGACTAGTTACAAATTCAACGATTTCAAAGATACTTTTTTTGTGATGAAACAAATAGCGTTAATGGCAGAAAAAATAAACCATCATCCCAATTGGTCTAATGTTTATAATGTTTTAAATATTAGTCTTACTACGCATGATGCAGGTGGAGTGACCGATAAAAATTTCTGAATTAAATTTTGCTATTTGTTTTCCCAACAAACAGCCAAGATAAATAGTTTTTAAATCTATTCCTCCAAAAGCAATACTAGAAATGTTTTTTCTTCAATTGCTTCATTTGCTAATGTTTCCATCGTTTTTAAATATTTACTTTTCATACTAACCACAAAGCCGTCTGCTAGTGAATTTCGTTGGGACATAGCGATTTGAGTGAGTAACTCAACAATAATATTATTTTGTTCAATAATAACTTTTCTAAATACTTTATCATCAGACAAGATACTTGTCAATTTTTCTTTTTCAATATTTTTTTTCATTATTAATGGTTTTTAAATGTTGTTTATTTTTAAAATTTAAAAATATTTTATTTAATTGCTAAATTTTTGGGAGAGGTTTATAATGTAAAATAAGTATCTTTTAAAGAGCTTTCAATTAGTTTGAAGACTACAATTTTAGTAGAAATACGATTGGGGAAGGATTTTACTATTTATTTTTATTAATAAAAGAATTAATTGAAGCTAAAGGTTATTACTATAATTAAATTATAATTTATTGATAATAAACTTGTTAATATGTGATTTTAATGTTCTTTTACGACAATTGCAATCACCATAATCAGGATAAAACCTACAGTCCATATCAATAATCCTCCAACGCCCATAATTTTTTTTTTAAAAGTTAAATATAATGCAATTATTTATTTTAAAAATAATATTTTTTTGAATTTTTACTCTAGACAACTTGGATCTAAATTGGGTTTTGGTAATACCCATTGCGTAGCATTTTCATAAAAATTCAAACAATTTTCAATATTAGAGACATCCCAGGAGCTTAGATCCTGATTTATGGCTTCCGCAGCCATAAACATTCTTTTCATTGAAGTTACATTACTAACATCCCAGGTATCGATGGGTTGATTAAAGTTTGTAGTGTTTTTGAACGCAGCTTCCATATCAGTTACACTACTTACATCCCAAGAGTTAATATTTTGATTGAAGTTTGGCACGAGTTTAAACATGCTTCGCATATTCGTAATACGGGAGGTTACCACTTTGGTAACATCTAAATCGGAATCTACCATACTTCTCAATGTTAGTTCATCTACTATCGTATATATAACACCATCAATAGTTCCCGTTTCGCCGATACTAGCATCATCACACGCTTTTATGGTTATACCATTATCGTCTAAATATACTTTAGATTCATCAGAGCAAAATTGAGAATTATTTGGATTTTCAGTATCAGCACTACAACCAAGAAAGGTTATTATGATTAATTTAACAATTATTTTTTGCATATTTTTTAAAAAAAAATTAAACGCAAATTTAAAATTATTATAATTAAATAAAAAAGTATTAACGGTTTTATAACAGTGTTCAATCAGTTTTATTTATTAAAAAAAAAACACCCAAAAATGAGGATGCTTTTCAACTTTCAAAACAAACAATTATAATATTAACACATTTTTAAAGTTTTTGTTTTATTCATGAAATCTTGCAATTCTTCTTCGCATAAAGCAATGTAATAGTCACATTCAATCACTTGTTTTTCTCTTGTTAAATTAGTAAGCTCATTGCTAGTTTTATCCAAATCGCCTAATTCTTTTTTTAATTTTTTATAAATGACAATAGAATCGTTTAAATGGTTGAATAGTTTCAAATTACTCCAATCCTTTCGTTCCTTTAATCTTTCATCTTCATCCATAAATTGTCGTACTGAAGCTATGATTTCATTTTGAGACATCAATTTGTTAAACTCGATTGCTGATCTTTTCATTTCTTTTTTTTAGCTTTTAATTGATATTCAATAAAGGTTCTTTTTCTTCTTTTGTTGATTTTAACCAGTTATCAATTAATTGACCAGCTTCATTTAGGGAAAGTTTACCCTCTTTGTAAAGCCTGTCAATCACTATTGGATGCGTTAGTTTATAAATTTTCATTAATTTAATTTAATTCTATACCATTAGAGTTATTTAGCTTTAAGTGATATAAGAAAAAAGCTCTTACTAGTTTTGGTACACTTAAAATTAAATAAAGTAGATTTTTCATTATTATTTTAATATAGTATTATTTGTTACGGGACAAAAGTATATAAGTTTATTTAATAAAACAAGAAAAAAACGATTAAATGTAGCTGTATGACGTTTTACTGTTGTTAAAAAGTACTTTGTAGTCGTTGAAATGATTAAAAATATTTCACACATATATTTACATTTGATTTTAACAAATCCCAAAAGAGTTCTGCTTGTAACGAACCCAATAGGAGTAGGGGCTAATAAGCAAAAACCCCTCGTAGCGATACGAAGGGTTGATGTGAGCCCGATAGGATTCGAACCTATGACCGCCTCCTTAGAAGGGAGGTGCTCTATCCAGCTGAGCTACGAGCCCATTTTAGTTTACAAAATGGTTTCTTTTGCGGCTGCGAATATACAAATTATATTAAAAAAGGATTGTTTTTTAAATTAAATATTTACGTTAATACTAAGCAGAGGACCTTGAAATATCAGACTAAATTTACCATCCCAATTGGACTTATCAATTGTTGCAGTAAAGTCAAAATAACGATAGTTAATTGCTACTCCTATGTTTTTATGAAACTGGTAATTTAAACCAGCTCCTAAACCCCATAAACCGCCAGAATATTCGCCAATGGTTAAGGCAAACCAATCAACTCTTGTTTTAAGTATCCATTTGGGATGTGGTGCATAAAAATACCAAGCACCTATGTTGGGTAGAGGAGCAACTACACTCACCGAGTTTCGTTTAAATTCAGTAGTGGCATTTTCTCCTGTATCATTATTGTTTAATTCCGCATACCCTTCAATATAGGTTTTTACATCTAAAACATGTGCGCCAAGGCCCATACCTAATTCGTGCTTTTGCCCCTTTGAAATTATTCTTCCAAACAAAAGGCGAAACATTGTTAAATCTAATCCTAGTTCGAGTCCAGCACCGCCATTGTATAGTTGATCGTTCCATTCAATTTGATCGTCAATAGTCCTTTTAATACCGTTTCCAACAGCAAAATAGTCAGCACTTAAAGACCACTTTCGAGAAAATCTCCAATTGATATTTAAAAAAAGTGTCAATTCATTTTCGTTAAAATTAGCCTTTTCGCTAAAGTTAATAATTTCATTCTCAGAGGAACCATTCACTAAAACTTTAATTCCTTTATTAGAACTATATAAACCAACTTGTACACTTAAACGATCTTTTAGTAAGGAGTGTTTATCTTGAGTATCGGTATTTGTTAGGGTGTCTAAGTCTTTTTTAGGAGTATTTTCTTGAGCGTGGATGAAGTCATTAAAATTTAAAAAAATAAATAATATTAAAGTCCAATTCCAAAGTTGTTTCATTAGTAAAAATTTATGATGCAATCTAAATTAATAATTAATTAATAAAAATTAAAAAAAAATTACAGGATTATTAAAACTCAACTTCAAAATAAAAAAAGCCTAATTATACAATTAGGCTTTTTGGTCGGGGTGGCAGGATTCGAACCTGCGGCCTCCACGTCCCAAACGTGGCGCGATAACCGGGCTACGCTACACCCCGAATAGGTTATCTAGAAATTTAATTCTATTTTTTGATGCGGAGAGGAAGGGATTCGAACCCCCGGTACCCGTTAGAGTACAACTCCTTAGCAGGGAGCCCCGATCGACCACTCTGGCACCTCTCCAATTTTTAGTGAATAAACACCTTAAATTGCGGATGCAAATCTACTTTAACATTTGTAATAACGCAAACAAAAAGGGTGCTTTTTTTTTAAATTTTGTAGGAAGTTTGTTTTCAAGCTTTTGTACTGTCGATAACAATTTTATTATTGTTTAAATCCGTCGTGAAAAACAGATAACAATCTCCGCCATCGGTAATTTTTAATTTTTTTCTAAGGTTGGCTACACTTTCTGGAAAATTTCGAGTACTTATATTGGCTTTTTTTATGGTTTTTAACTCTTTTAATTCCTTTTTATTGAAGTTGTAAACACGTTTAATTAAAAAACGTCTTCCTGGAAACTCTTTCAAATTAGTAGAAGTATATAAGTGACTGTTTTGATGTAATTTATTGATCGAATAACGTTCTGATACTAAATTAAATGCACCACTTTTCATAATGGCAGCATTGGGTACATATAAATATTTTTCTGGCAATGAAAATTTAGGTGTACAACTATCTTTTAACCGATAATTAAACTTTTGAGATTCCTGCTTATCAATATTAATTGTTTTAATTTCTATGGCTTCGTTGTTATCCTTTTGAAGTAACCATAACAGCTCTTTTACCTCATTATTAACCGCTACAACATGAATTTGTGATACCATTTTAAGCTCTTTAATTCCTTGAGTAATATCCAACATTGGAGAGGTTTTTATTAGAAGACGTTCTGTACTCGCAAAGAGTTGATTGATTTCTTTAGGAATATTGGGCTCACAATCAATCAAACGAAAAACTTTTCCCTTATCTACATGACGACGAGAAGGGTCAATATAAATCAAATCATACGAATGTTTGGCTATTTCGTTTAAACCATTCTTAGCAACACATGTAATATTTGTTTTTTTTAGTTGTTTAAAATTATGCATGGCAATGGCCGATAAACACTCATCCTTTTCGTAATGAATAACAGTAGTAAAATGTCTTGAAAAATAAAAGCTATCGACTCCAAACCCACCAGTTATATCAGCCATAACGCTTCCTTTTACAAGAGTTGACTTATATTTTGCAGTAATTTCTGAGGAAGTCTGTTCTAAATTTAGTTTTGGCGGATAATAAATGGCATCATTTAGAAACCAAGTGGGTAATTTATGTGCTGCTTTATCCCTACTTTCAATTTGTTGTATAAGATCTTTAATTTTTACGCTAGGAAATGGACTTCCGGAAAAAAGCAAGCGCTGAAATACTTTTACTATTAGTAATTATAAATTCCTGAATTTTTGGAGATAATATGTTTTTATTGATACAAATACTATATGCCTTTAGTTAATTTTTGTACAATTTGATTATCGGATAAAAACTCCTTTAAAATAACTTTTATAACGGTATAAACAGGGATTGCTACAATTAAACCAATAATACCTAAGAGAACTCCTGCGATCATAATGACAAGAAAAATTTCGAGTGGATGCGATTTAACACTTTTTGAAAATATAAAAGGCTGACTGAAAAAATTATCGACAAGTTGACCAATCGTAAACCCAATCAAAACATATATTGTTTTTGGCAAGATCACCGATTGAAAGTCGCTTCCAATAAAACTAGTCATCGTAAGAAAAGTCATTAAAAAAGCGCTAATTATTGGGCCTACGTAGGGAATTAAGTTTAACAATGCACATAAAAATGCAATCACAATAGGGTTATGCACTCCAAAAATAAGTAAGACAATGGTGTAAATAATAAAAAGAATTGTAATCTGTAAAATGAGTCCAACAAAATATCTTGATAAAAGATCTTTAATTTTGTTCATTGATCGTTTTGTCCCCTCAACATTTCGGTCTGTTACAAATGTTAAAACTCCATGCTGCAATAATTGACTATCTTTTAACAAGAAAAATGATATAAAAATAATAGAGAAAAGAGCGATACTAAAACTTCCAAAACCACTTAAAACAGAATTTAAAAAATTGGGAATTATGGTATAGTCAATTTTTGAAAAAATACTGTTTTTTGTTAATGATTGCCCGAAATCAATATCCTTATTTGATAAATAACTAATAATTTTCTGGTTTAAACTCTCCATACTACTTTGTAATTCTTTTATATTCAGTAAAGAAAGATTATGACCTTGTTCCATTACCAATGGAATAAACAAGCCTACGATACTCGTAAGAAGGCCCATTATAAAGATCATAGTTACAACTACAGCAATCGTATTATTAAATTTAAACTTATTTTTCAAAAAAGTAACGATTGGCAACCCAATTAGCGAAATTACAGCAGCTATAATGATATAAAATATAATAGCTTGGATTTTGAATATAAACAATAGTAATAATGAAACTCCTAACGTGTATGCGATTGCTCTTAAAATTCCTTTGGTAATATCTTTTGATGTCATTTTTTGGAAGTATAAAATTTATTAATAATCGTGTTAGCATTGGAGGATGCTTGTACTACATTCATACTACTATTAATTCCGAACATTTGAATGTGTGTGCAAATATCACTAAATTTTAATACATCCTCCGATATGCCCTCTTGTTCATTTCCCACGATTAAAGCTATTTTGTAGGGTGCTATCGTTTCGAGTAACTCGATCGATTGGCTTGAATTTGTAATTTCTAATGAAACAATCGTATAACCCTTTTTTTTTAGTTCTTTTACTTTATCTAAGGTATTCGCTTCTATCGAAAATGGCACATTATCTTGAGTATTCCTAGCTGTTTTTTTTAATCGGGGTGAATCAAAATTTATGCGTGAATTACAGAAATAAATTTTTTCAATTCCAAAAGCTTCACAAACTCTAAACAAAGAACCTACATTAGCAGGACTCTGCAGGCCATCTGCAACTAGAGCCAATGGAAATTTTTTTTGTGCTTGATTAGATTCCATATGCGATAATTGCTTATTCATCAATTCAAAAATGCATAGTTGATAATATTAGCTCCCATTCGTAAAGCTTTAAGCCGAATTTCTTGTGGGTCATTATGAATTTCTGAGTTTTCCCAACCATCTCCTAAATCACTTTCGTAAGTATAAAGTAAAACAATTCTTTCTTCAACATAAATTGCAAAAGCTTGAGGCCTGTTTCTATTATGTTCATGAATTTTTGGGAGCCCACTTGGGAAAGGAAAAGGTTTATTAAATAGCGGATGGTTTTTAGAAATTTCTTCTAATTTTTTATCAGGAAATACTTTTATGAGCTCTTTCCTTAGATACTCATCCATCCCATAATTATCATCGATATGTAAAAACCCTCCACTAAGTAAATAGTCTCTTAAATTTTTAGCATCGTCATCGGTAAAATATACATTGCCGTGTCCAGTCATATGTACAAAAGGGTAATCAAATAAATTGACACTGCTAGGACTTACTACTTTTGGTTTTTTATTGATAGTAGTGTTAATATTATCATTGCAAAATTTGATTAAGTTAGGCAATGCTGTTGGATTAGCATACCAGTCCCCACCGCCGTTATACTGAATTACAGCAATATCCTGTGAGAATAACTGGGTGCTTATAAAAAACGTTAAAATAAATATGGTTTTGTAATGCATAGTTTCAAAAATACAACTTCTATAGAAGTTTCAATTATATTAAATTGGACAAAAAATCATTCATTTATAAAAGCAACACTGTGGCAGGCAACTACCGCTGCGGTTTCGGTTCGAAGTCTACTATTACCTAATGATATAGGAGTAAAACCAATGCGAAGCGATTTATTGATTTCATCGCTAGAAAAATCACCTTCCGGTCCAATAAGTATGGTAGTATCTCCTCTTTTTTTCAAAACGCTTTTAAGAGTTTTTTTACTAGTTTCTTCACAATGTGCAATAAGTTTCTGTTGAGTATTATTTTCTTGTAATATCAAGAAATTTTTGAATGTTGTGGCCTTATTTAATTTAGGCAAGTACGACTTCAACGATTGCTTCATAGCGCTTTGTATTTTTTTTTCAAAACGGTCTAAATTTATGATCTTTCGTTCACTATGATCACATATAATAGGTGTAATTTCTGTAATTCCAATTTCTGTAGCCTTCTCTAAAAACCACTCATAGCGATCATTTAGTTTTGTTGGAGCAACCGCTAAATGTAAGTTGTAAGGTAATTGATTTACAGATTTTATATTAATTACTTTGCCAATACATTTTTTTGGATTTGCTGTTAAAATAATTATATCGAAAAAATCACCTTTCCCGTTAGTAATCGATAATTGATCACCTTCTGATTTTCTTAAAACTTTTATAATATGCTTACTTTCACTTTTATCAAAAGTAAACTCTTTTGTGTTGGTATCTATAGAAGCATTGTAAAACAGTTGCATTTGTTTAATATTTCATTCTAGCTTTAGCAACAACAGCATTGCTAGTAAATAGTTTTTGTTGATATTTTAACTCACCGACAATAGCAATCATAGCAGCATTGTCCGTACAATATTCAAATTTTGGAATATGTACTTTCCATCCCAGATTACTTTCAGTTTCCTGGAGTGCTTTACGTATTCCAGAATTTGCAGAGACTCCGCCACCAATTGCAACTGTTTTTATTTTTGTTTGCTTTACAGCATTTTTAACTTTATCCATTAAGTAATCGACAATGGTAAATTGTAAGCTAGCACAAATATCGTTTAGATTTTCTTTTATAAATTCAGGATTGTCTTTTGAATTTTTTTCTATAAAATATAAAACAGCAGTTTTTAAACCACTAAAACTAAAATCTAATGGTCCAACTTTGGGTTTTGGAAAAAGAAAAGCTTTAGGATTTCCCAAACTAGCATATTGGTCGATTAAAGGACCTCCTGGATAGGGTAGGCCTAGAAGTTTTGCACTTTTATCAAAAGCTTCTCCGACAGCATCATCTAAAGTTTGCCCAATTACTTCCATCTGAAAATAATCGGTCACTTTTACAATTTGTGTATGTCCACCACTAATAGTCATTGCTAAAAAGGGAAAGGTAGGAATCGATTGTTCATCAGTTTTTATAAAATGTGCTAAAATATGAGCTTGCATATGATTTACCTCGATAAGTGGCACCTCTAAACCCATTGCTAATGATTTAGCAAAAGAAGTTCCAACGAGCAATGAACCCATTAATCCAGGTCCTCTAGTAAAGGCTATGGCATTTAATTGTTTTTTGTCGATATTTGCTTTTTGTAAGGCAAGTTGAACAACAGGTACGATATTTTGTTGATGTGCTCTTGAAGCAAGTTCAGGAACAACACCCCCGTATTCTTTATGAATACTTTGTGTAGCGACAACATTCGATAATATACTGCCATTTTTAATTACAGCTGCAGCAGTATCATCACAAGAAGATTCGATACCTAAAATATATGTGTGTATTGGTGTCAATTTTAAAAAGGCATATTTATTGTTTGTAAAAATAAAACATTAAGGCGTATCAAAAAACTGAAAAAAATAATAAAAAGACTTTTAGCGATAATTTTACTTTTATCAGCCCTGATCATTATTTTTTTTTCCTCTTCGGTTGTACAAACTTATCTAGCAAATAAGTTGACGAATATAATTAATGAAAAGTTTGATGCAGGTATTCATATCAACCGTTTGGGGCTAAACTGGAAAGGAGAACTTGATGTTAGAGATATTTATATAAAAGATCATTATCAAGACACGCTAATTTATTCAAAAAGGCTAGTAACCAACATTTTAAGTATTAATAATCTGGTGCAGGGAAATTTAGATTTTGGCACAATAAAATTAGAGGATCCTAAATTTTTCCTAAAAACTTATGAAGGTGAGCAAGACGATAATGTTTCAGTTTTTGCAAATAAGTTTGTTTCTAAAACTTCAAAAAAAGAAAATGTGTTTCAATTAAATGCCAGAGCCGTAAATTTAAATAATGGTAAGGTTAAAATTATTAATGAAAATTTAGATACTTCAGAAATTTTTAATTTATCAAAAATAGTTATCAAAACAGATGATTTAAGTATCAAAGGTCCTGCAGTAAATATAACCATTACAAAACTTTCACTCTTAGCAAAAAGAGGATTTGAAATTAAAAGTTTAAAAAGTGATTTTTCCTACAGTCCAAATTCAATAAAGCTTAATTCACTCAAATTAGAAACCAAAGAGTCTTTGTTGAAAGGTGACTTTTTATTTAATTATAAAAAAGGTGAAATTTCTGATTTTTTGAACAAGGCAAACCTTGATTTTAAATTCACTGAAACCAAAATAAACACGAACGATTTAAATACTTTTTTTAACGAATTTGGTAAAAATCAAATGATCACTTTAAATGGAGACGTTCATGGAACCTTAAATGATTTTGAATTTTCAAATGGATTAATTGATTGTAACAAAATTAAAATTAGAGGAAATTATAATTTTAAAAATTTATTTAAACAAAATAATGATTTCGTTATTTATGCAACCAATCATTCAATTAGTGCGGATTATAAATCTCTTTCACGTTTTATGCCTACTATTTTAGGAAGGGCTTTGCCAAAAGAAATAGATTATCTGGGCAATATAAAATTTGTCGGTAGCACAACCATTTCGCAGTCCACTTTAACTTCCTCCAGTAATTTAGTCAGTTCTCTAGGTACAGCTCAAACAAAAATTAATATAAATAATTTAAACAATACTGAAAATGCATCCTATATTGGAGAAATCAATTTTAATGATTTTAATTTAGGAGGATTAGCCAAATCAGAACGATTAGGGACCATAACCGCCACTCTTGAAGTTGAAGGTATTGGTTTTTCAAAGAAATCGCTAGATGCTAAAGTTAGCGGGGTAATTAACTCTTTTATTTTTGAAAATTATAACTATCAAAACATAACACTTTCAGGAAATTTTAAAAACCCCCTGTTTGATGGTTTGCTAGTAATCGATGATCCTAATTTAAACTTAGAGTTTAAAGGGTTGGTTGATATTTCAGAAGAATTAAATAGGTTTGATTTTAATGCAAAGATCGAATTTGCTGAATTAAAACAATTAAATATTGTAAAAAGAGATAGTATATCCATTTTTGCCGGAAAAGTTGATATGGAGATGATTGGAAATGATTTAAATACTTTATTTGGGGCCATCTCATTTAAAGAAACATTCTATCAAAATGAAATTGACAACTTTTATTTTAATGATTTTAAAATCACATCCTATCGAGAAGATTTAAAACGAATAATTAAAATAAACTCCCCTGATATTATTACGGGATCCATAGTTGGTGAATTTTTAATCGAAGAAATTCCTTCACTATTTATTAATGGTATAGGTAGTGTTTATACCAATTTTAAACCTTTAAAAATTTCTAAAAATCAATTTTTAGATTTTGATTTTGAAATTTACAATAAACTTATTGAAATATTTATTCCTGATCTTCAATTCGGTGAAAATACACGAATTAAAGGGACCGTTTTCTCAAATGATTCCAAATTAAAATTTGATTTTGATTCACCAGAAATTATACTTTTTAAAAACTATTTGGGCAATGTTAAATTTAACGTTAACAATCACAATCCACTCTATAATACTTATATCGCTATCGATACAATTGATAATGGTTTTTACAACATAAAAGATTTTAATTTCATTAATAAAACTATAAATGACACTCTTTATGTAAATTCCAATTTTAAGGGAGGAAAAAACAAAGATCAATATAAGTTGTCTTTATACCACACGATTGATAAAGAAAACAATTCTGTTGTTGGAGTTAAAAAATCAACTGTAAATTACAATGGAAATACTTGGTTTTTAAATGAGAAAAATGATAAAAACAATAAAATTATTTTTGATAAAGATTTAAATAATATAAAGTTTGATTCTATAATTCTAAATAATAACAGCGAATTTATAAGATTTGCTGGATCAACTAATGATAGCACTTATAAGAACTTGAAAGTTAGTTTTAATAGTGTAGATCTCGGAAAATTAGTGCCTAAAGTTGATAATTTAAATCTAAAAGGAATAGTGAACGGTAACCTAAATATATTACAAAGAAAAGGTCTTTATTATCCGAGTTCTAATATTACAATAGACGCTATAGACTTTAACAAAACACTTCTAGGTAATATGGTTATTGATATTAAAGGAAATAATGAATTAACTCGTTACGATTTAATTACCACCTTAACCAATAATAATATTAAATCTATTAACTCTACAGGATACATAGATGCTTCTAGTGATAAGGCAAAAATAGACTTAGATGTAGCATTAAATAAGTTTAATTTAACTACAATAAGTCCTTTTGGCGGAACTGTAATCAGTGATATAAGAGGCTTTTTATCTGGCAATGGTAAAGTATCCGGTGAGTTAAATTCACCTAATGTTTTTGGAGATTTTAAGATACTTGATGGTGGTTTAAATGTTCCCTATTTAAATATTGATTATTCCCTAGACCCTGACACCGACTTACTAGTTACAAGAGAAAAACTAGAAATAGTAAACACTACAATGACTGATTCTAAGTATCTCACCAATGGAACACTTTCAGGACTTGCTACACACACTAATTTTAGAAATTGGAAATTAGATTTAACTGTCGATTCTAATAATTTACTTGCTTTAGATACTCAAAAAGACGAAAATCAATTGTACTACGGTACAGCGTTCATTAGTGGTAACACCCATATTTACGGCCCTATAAATGAATTAGTTATAGATGTTGCAGCAACCACTGAAGAAAATACTGAATTTAAAATTCCGTTGAGTGATACCGAGTCTATTGGAGATAACTCATTTATAAAATTTCTTTCACCAAAAGAAAAAGATGCAAAACTTCGAGGAGAGACAATCATTACAGACGATTTAAAAGGATTAACCTTAAACTTTGATTTAGATATAAATAAAAATGCTGAAATAGAAATAGTAATCGATCAAGAAACGAAATCTGCCTTACGAGGTAGAGGAGCTGGAACATTACTCATCGAAATTAATACCCTTGGTAAATTTAATATGTGGGGCGATTTTATTGTATATAAAGGAATTTATGATTTTAGATATGGTAAAATTATACGTAAAGAAATTGAAGTTGAAAAAGGTGGAACTATTACTTGGAACGGTTTAGCAAGTAATGCAGATTTAAATCTCAAAGCCATATACAAAAGTAAGGCAAATCCTTCTGCATTGTTAGATGATCCTACTATTAATAGAAAAATACCTGTGGACGTTTATATAGATTTAACAGATAAAATCTCACAACCAGAATTGCTATTTGATATTGATTTTCCAGAGGTAAGCTCAACTGTTAGAAGTGAGTTAGAATACAAGTTACAAACACAAGAAGAAAGAGAAAAACAAGCATTGTTTTTATTGACTACGGGTTCATTTATTAGTGAAACTGCAGGACAGAGTGCAATATCTGGTACGGTAACAGATGGTGTTAATGCAATATTAGCACAAATATTAACAGACGACGATGCTGTTATTAATATTGCCCCTTATTATGATATGGGTATTGATACCAAAGAAATTGAGACTCAAGATGAGTTTGGAGTTCAATTTTCATCTCAAATTAGCGAGCGTATAGTGGTCAACGGAAAAGTTGGAATCCCTGTTGGAAAAATTAATGAGTCGCGTGTGGCTGGTGATGTTGACGTACAATGGTTAGTAAATGAAGATGGAAGTTTACGAATTAATTTTTTTAATCGACAAGCTGAGTTACAATTTATTGGAGAAGACCAAACTTTTGAACAAGGTGCAGGGGTGTCTTATCAAGTAGATTTTGACACTATTAAAAATTTAATGGAGAAGCTTTTTGGACTAGAAGTAGACTTAATTCCAGAGGAGAATATAGTACCCATGGATAACAAATAGCGTATTTTAAATCCAATTCAGTAAATAACTAAAGTGAAGCGATCATTGATATTTCTATATGAACTGATTTTGGTAATCTTGAAACTTCAACAGTTTCCCTTGCAGGAGCACTTTTTTCATCAAAGTAGGATGCATAAATTTCATTTATCTTAGAATAATTGTTCATATCACTAATAAAAATAGTGACTTTTATAACATTTGAAAAATCCATACCAACTTCATTTAGAACGGCTTTTAGGTTTTCCATGACCTGCTTAGTTTCCTCTCTTATATCGCTTGTCTTTAAAGTACCATTTTTAGGATCAATTGCGATTTGCCCTGAGGTGTATAAGATGTTATTATTTAAAACCGCTTGATTGTAGGGGCCTATAGCTGAAGGAGCATTTTTTGTGTGTATTATTTTTTTCATTGATATTAGTCTAATTATAATCGTTTGTCTGGTTCTCTTCGTTTTTCATATTTAATATCACTTAATAGTGAAGATTTAATTCCAATAAACATATACCAAGAAGTATTTATACTCCCGATAGGAGTCCAATTAAAACTTAACCTCCAACTCTCTAAATCTCTTTGAAATCTAAATTGTGTTAATGTAATTCCATTATTTTTGAAGTCATAACCGGAGGAAAAACCTACTTTCCATTTGGGTGAAAACTCGATATTAGAACTAATCATTATAGACTGAGAGGTAATTTTATTTTGTCTAGCAGTATTTTGGTAAGTCATCGTGTAAGCAAGTCTTAAATCCCAGGGAATTGAAAAATTATACCAATTGTAATCAGAACCGGAAGATTCAGAATCTACATCAAACTTACTACGATCATTTATCGGAGTGGAATTACCAAATAAATCGTCAGGCCTACCACCATTTTTAAAAGTTTCAGTTTCAAAATCATCTTTCTCTTTTGCTTTAAAATCTGAGCTAGAAAAACTATAGTTTACACTTATATTTCCATTAGTAAGCCTAAAAAGACTTCCTCCATTGTTGATATTAAACTTGTCGATTCTTACATTATTATTATCTAAGGCATAGGGATCTAGAGTTCCGTTAAAATTAAAATCTAATTTTTTTACAATAGGAACACTCCCAGAAAAACGTATGGGATTCCAATTCAAAGAATCTCCTAAAACATTATAGGCGGTGTTGAAATTTAAATTATTTAAAAGCACTATTTTTTTTGGTTTAATAGCTGTAGTGTCATTGTCTCTAACCTTGGCCTCAATTGTATTGCTTACAGAAATTCCAACATTACTGGATCTTACTTTAGAGGGAGCCCCGTACAGAGATTGTTCAAATCTTGAATATTCAATATTTTCATCAATTGCATTTGGATCTTGATAAGAATCATAAAAATGTTCGTAGGATGGATTGATATTATAACTCACTGAAGGTCTAATAACATGTCTTACAGCCTCAATTTTTTTACCTTTTCCGAAATTGAACATACCATACATTGTTGTTCCTAAATTTGCAGAAAAATTATAAGTTCTATAACTATCAAAGCCACTTATGGTGTCCTTAACAACACCACCTTCGCCGTTATTTATCGATGGGTCGTAATCCTTTTTAACAGTATCAAAAACCCAAGTTTCTTGATAAGTAGTACTCAAAGATGAACTTAAATATTTAAGTACTTTAAAATTAGTGCTGATGGGAATTGTGTGTCTTGCACCTAATTTGGCTCCATCAAACATTTCAGATGTAAAAAATTCTGAATCCGTTGTTTTAATTCTATTTTCAGCAGTTAAATTGTACTGTAAATTTATATTTTCAATAATTCCTTTTTTAGCACCTATTTTTGGTTCAAATGGAAATATTCTAGCAACACTAGCATTAAAATTTGGTAGGGACATATTTATCTCCTCAGTGTTTGTATTTTGTGAATGTGTGCCTGCTACAGAAAAATTTATTTGTGGAACTGTCTCAAATGTTTTTGAATACGATATTGAAGAGCTCAAAGTATTAACAAGTGAACTAGCATTATTGGTTTGATTGATTGACTGATTGAAATATTGGCTACTACCTAGGTTAACTGACGCTGAAAAGCGAGAACTAGGATTCGATTTAGCATCTTGATTATGGCTCCATCGAAAGTTGTAGATTGCACTTTCACTAAAATCATCAAAACCTCGATCTCCATTGATTAACTTTTCGTAACGAAAACTGACATTTCCCTTAAATTTGTAACGCATAGCGTAAGAAGATTCTCCACGTAATGCATAACTACCATTGGTGTAATAATCACCAAGTACTGTTAAATCTACATAATCACTTAATGCAAAATAATATCCTCCATTTTGAAGAAAAAAACCTCGATTTCTATTATCTCCAAAACTAGGTATTATAAATCCAGAAGTTCTATCTTTAGTTAGTGGAAAAAAAGCAAAAGGTAAACCCAAGGGTAGGGGCACATCTGCGATATACATATTAGTAAAACCAGTTACAATTTTTTTATTTGGAACAACTTTTGCTTTTCGTGTGTAAAAGTAATATTCGGGATTATCGATATCTTTTGCTGTGGTAAATGTTATATTTTGTAAAAAATAAACAGAGTCATTTACTTTTTTTGCAACTTCCGCTTTATAATTAATTTCGTCTTGACCAGATCTTGAATTATAAATTAATGCCTTTTTTGTATCCATATTAAATCGAATAGAATCAGGAATCACTTTATTATTTGTTTGAGTGAATATGGGTGTTTGAGAATAAACACCTGCACTGTCAATTCCTCTTGCATAGATTTCATTTTTGGTGTAATCTAAAATGATATACCCAGACTCAATGCGCATATCTTCATAAGTAATGTAGGCATTATTATACATAAAAACCTTATTTTCTTTCTTATCTAAATAAACGTAATCATCTCCATAATAATCAATGATTCCAGTTAATAATTCGTCTTTAGTTTTGATAGTGTCTACTTTTACAGTATCAAGTTCTACTATTTTCAATTCTTTTTTTATGGAAAGGTTTTTTAAAGAAATAGAGTCATTACCTTTTTTTAGAGGAATTATAGTTTCATTATTTACGGGTAGTTCCTGCGAATGCACATAACTATTGCAAAACAAAACAAGCAACAAAGTTGCCACTGTAAAATGCCTAAAAGTTTGCAATGCTACGATACCTTTTTTTTGTAATTTTGGCTTAATGATTGTAAATAAATTAATAAGAGATACAATTTTCAAAAATAAGCATATTTTTTAAGTGATTTTTTTTTAAAGTATTTTTTTACAATACCAATACAAAGAAACCTAAAGTTTAAAACGCGTTAAATGGTTATTAATTTTAATTATATTTTTTTTATTGTCTTTTTAGTTTTTGTGACGAACTCGAATTCTAGTAACAAAAATTATAAAAACCCCGATAAACCTTTCATTATAGTCTTGGATGCTGGTCACGGAGGACATGACCCTGGTAATCTAGGCAATGGTTATAGAGAAAAAGATATCGTTTTAAAAATTGTTTTAAAAGTAGGTAAGATACTAGAGAAACAGCCAAATTTTAAAGTTATTTACACTCGAAAAACTGATGTATTTGTAAAATTACACGAAAGAGCTCCAGTAGCAAACAGAGCGGATGCAGATTTATTTGTCTCCGTGCATTGTGATGCTTTTACTAATAATGCTTTTGGTGCAGGAACTTTTGTTTTGGGTTTGCACAGGTCTCAAGCCAATTTCGAGGTGGCTAAAAGAGAAAATGAAGTTATTTTTTTAGAGGACGATTATGAAGAAAATTATGAAGGATTTGATCCAAACTCACCTGAATCTTTGATTGGAATGACTTTAATGCAGGAAGAGTATTTAGACCAAAGTATCCTACTAGCATCACTAATTCAGAATAATTTTTCCAAAAATTTAAATAGGAAAGACCGAAGTGTAAAACAAGCAGGGTTTATGGTTCTCTACAAAAGTTATATGCCAAGTATTTTAATTGAAACCGGATTTTTAACAAATAAACAAGAAGGTGCTTATTTAAATTCAACTAGGGGTCAAAATGAGATTGCAAACGAAATTGCAAAAGGAATCATCACCTACAAGAAAAGCCTATCCCTATCAAACGAAACAATTCTAGACGCTGCGAATCAAATAGAAAAAAACAACTTTCAAAACAACAATCAGTCGGAAAATAATTATGAAGGAATTGAATTTAGAATACAAATTGCTGCTTCTAGTAAAAAATTAGAACTTAAACCTTACAACTTTAATGGACTTAATAATGTTCAAAGAAAAAAAGAAGAAAGTTTATTTAAATACTATTATGGTTCTACTTCTGACTATAACAAAATTAGATCATTAAAAATAAATGCAATAGAAAAAGGATATAAAACCTCCTATATTGTTGCCTTTAAAGATGGAATAAAGTTAAAATTATCAGATGTTTTAAATTCTACAAACAAATAAACTTATTTCACCATTTTATTTATAAATTTGTTTAAATCTAAATACATTATTCATTGAAAATCACTAAAGAAATAAAGACTGGAATGTTGGCATTATTTGCCATTTTATTATTAATCTACGGCTATAGTTTTTTGAAAGGCTCTGATCTATTTTCAAATGAAAGAACATTCTATGTATCCTATGACAATGTTGCTGGTTTAACAGTTTCTGCACCTGTTACCATTAATGGTTATGTTGTTGGTCATGTCAATAAAATAGAATTTGAAAATGATTTAGGAGGATTATTAGTTACTTTTTCCATCAATAAGGATTTTAATTTTTCAAAAAATAGTATCGTAAGAATATATAGTACCAGTGTTATTGGCGGTAATGCTTTAGCAATTATACCAGAAATAGATAAAGATAGTATCGCACTTGATGGTGATATCCTAAACGGTGAGATTGAAAAAGGTATGCTTGAATCACTTACATCTGGACTAAAACCTTTAGAAAATCGGATGTATACAACGCTCTCAGGATTAGACTCACTGCTGAGTAGTTTTAATTCGGTTTTAAATAAAGACACAAAAAATAATTTAAAAACTGCCATTAATAGTTTAACAAAAACAATGTACTCATTTGAAGACACTGCTTCAGATTTAAATTCTTTGTTAAAAGAAAACAAACCAAAATTAGACAGTACCTTTTCTTATCTAGAGACTACTAGCGGAAATTTAGCAGTCTTTTCAGATTCTCTAACACAAATAGATATAAATACCATTGCTACTAATTTAGAGACTACTCTGGAGAGTTTTAATTCAATAATGAATAAGTTTAATAATGGAGAGGGAAGCATCGGTAAATTGATTAACGATGAAAATCTTTATGGAAATCTTGAAGCTGCCTCAAAAGAACTAGAGGAATTATTAAGAGATTTAAAAGAAAATCCTAAGCGATATGTTCATATCTCCGTTTTTGGAAAAAAAGCAAAAGAATACGAACCTAATGATTCAAATAATAAGTAGCTATGCAATATATTCCAAATATTCTGTTTTTAATCGTTTTATTTCTTGGGATAGGGTTTTTTATCAAAAATTGTAAAAAAATAATTCGTAATATAAAACTAGGTCAAAAAGTAGATATTTCAGATCATAAAAAAACACGTTGGAATAATGTTTTCAGAATAGCACTTGGTCAATCAAAAATGGTGGCTCGTCCTTTGTCAGGTCTTCTTCACATTATCGTTTATATTGGATTTGTCGTTATTAATATTGAAGTATTAGAAATCATTATTGATGGATTATTTGGTACCCATCGTATATTCTCTGGTCTCGGAATTTTTTATAATATTTTAATTGCATCCTTCGAGATTTTAGCACTTTTAGTTTTAGTTAGTGTGGTCATATTTTGGATTCGAAGAAATTTTAAAAAAATTAAGCGGTTTTGGTCTCCAGAAATGAAAGGTTGGCCAAAAAATGATGCAAATATTATTTTATATTTTGAGATGGTATTGATGTCGTTATTTTTATTAATGAATGTCTCTGACCTACAACTCCAAATATTAGGAGCTGATCATTACAACACTGCAGGTAGTTTCCCAGTTAGTAGCTATCTCTTACCGCTATTTGAAAATCTTTCAGAGACGAGCTTAATTATCTTTGAACGAACCGCATGGTGGCTTCACATCATTGGAATTTTTGTGTTTTTAAATTACTTATACTACTCTAAGCACTTGCACATCCTATTAGCATTTCCAAATGTATATCATGGCAGTGTCGAACCCAAAGGGAAATTTAAAAATTTAGAATCTGTTACAACTGAAGTTAAATTAATGATGGATCCAAATCAAGATCCGTTTGCAACACCTACTACAGAATCGGATGTTCCAGCAAAGTTTGGTGCAAGTGACGTATTAGATTTGAATAGAACACAATTATTAAATGCATATACTTGTACTGAGTGTGGACGTTGTACAAGTAATTGTCCTGCTAATCAAACAGGTAAAAAGTTGTCTCCAAGAAAAATTATGATGGATACTCGTGACCGTTTGGAAGAAATAGGAAAAAATATAGATAGAAATGGTCACTTTAAAGACGATAACAAACAATTATTAGATAATTATATTACAAGGGAGGAATTGTGGGCTTGTACTACTTGTAACGCCTGCGTAGAATCATGTCCGGTTAGTATAGACCCATTATCTATCATCATGGATATGCGTCAATATTTAGTAATGGAACAATCAGCAGCACCAAATGAACTAAATATTTCTATGACAAATATTGAAAATAATGGGGCTCCCTGGCCATATAATCAAATGGATCGATTAAACTGGAAAAAAAATTAATATGAACAGAAATGAAATAGATAAATTATTAAATAATAAAACAGAATCAGGAGAATCTGTAAGTCCTGTTTTACCCAATGGTATTAAAAATTACTTAATAGATATTGACGGTACTGTTTGTGATGATATACCTAATGAGGAACCAGAACGTATGCTAACAGCAAATGTTTATCCAGATGCTTTACGAACTCTTAATAAATGGTATGATGAAGGACATATTATATGTTTTTTCACATCACGAACTGAAGAACATAGAGGAAATACAGAAATATGGTTAAAAAAACATGGTTTTAATTACCACTCTTTATTAATGGGAAAACCCAGAGGTGGAAATTATCATTGGGTAGATAACCACCTTGTAAAGGCAACACGATACAACGGTAAATTTACTGATTTGATTGATAAAGAAGTTACAATTCAAGTGTTTGATGATTAAAATAAAGTTTAAAAAACTTTAAATTATATATAAAAATAGCTAACATGAGTGAAGCATTAATAGTACCTACAATGGCAGAATATCTTGCTCAGGGTAAAAGTCCTGAAGTTTTATTTTGGGTAGGATGTGCCGGAAGTTTTGATGATAGAGCAAAAAAAATCACCAAAGCTTTTGTGAAAATATTAAATAACTGTGGTATCGACTTTGCAGTTTTAGGAACAGAAGAAAGTTGTACCGGTGATCCTGCAAAAAGGGCTGGTAATGAATTTCTTTTTCAGATGCAGGCGATGGCTAATATTCAAACATTGGATGAATACAAAATTAAAAAAATTGTCACGACATGTCCACATTGTTTTAATACTTTAAAAAACGAATACCCAAATTTAGGAGGTCATTATCATGTAATGCATCACACTCAATTTTTAAAAGATTTATTAAATGAAGGAAGATTAAAAGTTGAAGGTGGCAAATTTAAAGGGAAAAGAATAACTTTTCATGATCCCTGTTATTTGGGAAGAGCTAACAATGAATACGAAGCACCTCGAGATTTACTTAAGAAATTAGAAGTTGAACTTATAGAAATGCGGAGATGTAAATCTAATGGATTGTGTTGTGGAGCTGGAGGAGCTCAAATGTTTAAAGATGCAGAAGCAGGAACAAAGGAAATTTATGTAGAAAGAACAGAAGAGGCTTTAGAAATAAAACCCTCTATAATTGCAACTGGTTGCCCATTTTGTAATACAATGGTAACCGATGGAGTTAAGTCAAAGGAGAAAGAGGCTGAAGTACAGGTTTTGGATATTGCTGAAATGATTGTTAATGCTGAAGATATAACATAATGGTGATCAACTTTGACGAACTTCCGGAAAATTCACGAATATGGATTTACCAATCAAATAGAAAACTCAGTGATAGTGAAATACTATTACTAGAACCAAAAATTTTAACATTTTTAAAAACCTGGACTGCTCATGGGAAAGATCTGGAGGCTGGTTTTGAAATTAAATACAATCGTTTCATTGTTTTTGGATTAAATCAAGAAAACGCATCAGCATCTGGTTGCAGTATTGATGCCTCTGTTAATTTTATTCAAACTATAGAAAATGATTTAGAGATAGATCTTCTGGACAAAATGAATGTTACCTACTACAATGGAGAATTTATAGCCCATAAATCATTAATTGATTTTAAAAAAATGGCCAAAGCAAAGTCAATTTCTAAAAATACAATTGTTTTTAATAATTTAGTAAACACCAAGGTAGACTACCTTGAAAATTGGGAAGTGCCGGCAAAAGATAGTTGGCATGCAAGATTTTTAGCATAATTTTTGTTGACTTCATTTACCTATGAAAAAACTTTTCATCACTACTTTAATTCTATTTTTTTTCAGTTTCTTATCAGCACAGGAGTTTTATCCTTTGCTATCAGAAAAAGACCAAACAAATCAAAAGAAATGGGTAGATAGTATATACAACTCAATGTCAATTCAAGAAAAAGTTGGGCAACTTTTTATGGTAGATGTTTTTTCAAAAGATTCAAAGGATAAAACTGACCTTATAAATTCACTAATCAAAGATTACTATATAGGTGGTATTATTTTTTCTAAGGGTGGTCCTGTTCGTCAAGCCAAATTGAGTAATCAATATCAAAAAATTTCAAAAACTCCTTTATTAATGGCAATGGATGCAGAATGGGGTTTAGCAATGCGTTTGGATTCTACTTATGCCTATCCTTGGAATATGACATTAGGTGCTATCGCTGATAATGAAATTGTTTATGATATTGGTAAGCAAATTGGAGCACATGTAAAGCGAATGGGCATGCATATTAATTTTTCTCCTGTAGTTGATATTAATACCAATCCTGACAATCCTATCATCGGTAATCGCTCTTTTGGTGAAGATCGAGATAATGTTACGAATAAAGCTTTAGCATATATGCGAGGTATGCAAAGTACTGGAATATTAGCAAATGCTAAACATTTTCCCGGTCATGGTGATACTGATTTAGATTCACATAAAATATTACCTACGATATCGTTTACAAAAAAAAGATTGGATAGTATTGAATTGCATCCCTATAAGCGTTTATTTCAAGAGGGGTTATCGAGCGTAATGGTAGCACATTTAAATGTTCCAGCATTAGAAAAAAGAAAAAAATTTCCGTCTTCAATTTCTAAAGCAATAGTTACCGATTTGTTACAGAATGATTTAAATTTCCAAGGTTTAATTTTTACAGATGCTCTAAATATGAAAGGAGCATCAAATTTTAAAAAACCAGGTGAGATAGATTTAGCAGCATTTTTAGCAGGAAATGATGTGTTGTTAATATCAGAAAGTATTCCCAAAGCGCATCAACTTATTGTTGAAGCCTTTAGGAAGGGTAAAATATCAGAAGAAAGATTATCGAGATCAGTAAAAAAAATATTATTCGCCAAATATAAAGTAGGCTTAAATAATTATCAACCTATCGAGTTAAATTCTTTACTATCAGATTTAAATACTCCGTATGATGATATGCTCTACGAAAAAGCTATAGAAAATGCACTAACTGTTCTTAAAAATGATCGCCTTATCATACCAATCAAAAAAATAGAAAAAACAAAGATTGCTTATGTACACATGGGAGATGATACTGGAACCTATTTCTTTAACCAATTAAATAAATATGCCCAAGTAGATTGGATTAAAGCTAATTCAATTACTGAATATAAAGAAAAACTAAAAGAATACGAACTTACGATTATAGGTTTTCATAAATCAAATGCCAACCCATGGAAAGAATATAAATTTAGTGATCATGAACTGACTAAACTTTACGAAATATCAAGGACTAATAAAGTCATTTTAGATGTTTTTACAAGACCTTACGCAATAAATGATATACAATCATTTTCTAATATTAACGGTATTTTATTGTCGTATCAAAATAGCAAAATATCGCAAGAATTATCTGCACAATTAATTTTTGGTTCTATTACTGCCAAAGGTTCTTTACCAGTTTCAATCGGAAATCAATTTCCAGTAAATACCACAAACTTTACACGTTTACAAAAACGACTACAATATGGAACTCCGGAGAGTGTTGGAGTTAATTCAACCAAATTGAAAAAAATTGATTCATTAGTAAATTATGGAATAAAAGAGAATATGATGCCAGGCGCACAAGTTCTAGTTGCCCGAAAAGGAAAAATCATTTACAATAAAGCTTTTGGGTATCATACTCAAGAAAAAATAAATAAAGTTTCTGAGAATGATATTTATGATCTAGCATCGTTAACAAAAATTTTAGCAACCTTGCCAATGGTAATGAAATTAGTTGATGATAGTACAATAAGCTTAGATACTAAAATTTCAGAATTACTTCCAGAATATTTTGCAACTAACAAAGAAAATATTACTGTCAAAGAAATGCTATCGCATTATGCAAGGATTAAATCATGGATCCCTTTTTACCTCGAAACTTTAGATTCTTTAAATTTACCAGATAAAAAATATTACTCAAAAAGTAAATCTAATGATTTTGAAATTCAGGTAGCTAATGACCTATATGTGAGAAATGATATGAAAGATTCGATATACCTGAAGATCAAGGAAAGTGAGTTATATAATAGGTTAAGGTATAAGTATAGTGATTTACCTTTTTATATTCTTAAAGAATTTTTAGAACGTCACCATAATAAACAATTCAAAGATTTAGTTCAGAATGAGTTATATCAACTAATAGGAGCGAATCGTACCACTTTTTTACCATTAGAGAAGTTTACTTTAGACATGATACCTCCAACAGAAATTGATCAATATTTTAGAATGCAGAAAATTCATGGCTTTGTTCATGACCAAGGTGCTGCACTTTTAGGAGGCGTTAGTGGTCATGCTGGATTGTTTAGTAATGCTAATGATATCGCAAAAATCATGCAGATGTATTTGTGGAATGGTAGCTATGGAAACGATCAATACATAAAATCAGAAACTATAGATCTATTTAACTCCTGTAATTTTTGTGACGCTGATGTAAGACGGGGAGTAGGTTTTGACAAACCCCAACTAGATGATATTGGACCAACTTGTGGTTGTATTTCCATGAATAGTTTTGGTCATAGCGGATTTACAGGTACTTTTACCTGGGCAGATCCAGATGAAGAAATTATTTATGTTTTCTTATCAAATCGAACTTACCCATCTGCAGATAATAAAAGTATCATTGAAAATAATTTACGAAGTGATATTCAAGGCCTAATTTATGAATCAATTGAAGATTAAAATTTTATTAATTTTGTTTAACTAAAATAACCTTATGAAAATTGCAATAGTTTGTTATCCAACCTTTGGTGGAAGTGGAGTAGTAGCAACTGAATTAGGTATTGCTTTGGCAGAACATGGTCACGAGATTCATTTTATAACCTACAAGCAACCTGTTCGATTGCAACTTTTACATAATAATGTTCATTATCACGAGGTAAGTGTCCCTAACTACCCTTTATTTCATTACCAGCCCTACGAATTAGCTTTGTCTAGTAAGTTAGTAAATATGGCAAAATTGCATGAAATAGAAATAGTTCATGTTCACTATGCCATTCCGCACGCATATGCTGGTTATATGGCTAAACAAATGTTAGCGCAAGAAGGTATCTTTATACCAATGGTGACAACACTTCATGGAACTGATATAACGTTAGTAGGGAGCCATCCCTTCTATAAACCAGCTGTTACGTTCAGTATTAATAATAGTGATGCCGTTACATCCGTATCGCAAAGTCTAAAAGACGATACGTTAAGACTTTTTAATATCAAAAAAGAAATAGAGGTGGTTCCTAATTTTATCGATACAAAAAAATATGAAAATCTTTATTCAGATTGTGAAAGAGAATTAATTGCTTCCAAAAATGAGAAAATAATTACTCACATAAGTAATATTAGAAAAGTTAAGCGGGTAGACGATGTTATAGAAATATTTGATCGAATTCAAAAAAAATTACCAGCAAAACTAGTTATAGTAGGTGATGGGCCTGAAAAAGAATCCTTAGAAAATTTATGTAAAAAAAAGGGAATCGACGAAAAAGTTTTGTTTGTTGGAAATAGCCACGAAGTTGATAAAATTTTATGTTTTAGTGACTTATTTATACTTCCGTCAGAACATGAAAGTTTTGGTTTAGTAGCCTTGGAAGCAATGGTCTGTGGGGTTCCTGTCATATCAAGTAATGCAGGTGGTTTACCAGAAGTTAATATACATGGTGAGAGTGGCTATTTAAGTGATGTAGGAAACGTTGATGAAATGGCTGAAAACGCCCTTAAAATTCTTGAAAACAATGGTACTCACCAACTGTTTAAAAGAAAAGCTAAAGAGAATGCGCAACGATTTGAAACAAAATTAATAGTACCACTTTATGAGGAGATCTATAAAAAATCTTTAGCAAAAACAAAATATTACTAGCACATCCTAGGAATTGATTTCTATTTTAGAAAATTATTTGTTTCATTCGTTGCTTACTTTTTTCAATAAATCTTTTACTGTTAATTGTAGTAATGAAAACATCATTGCGGTTGTCCAACCAAGAAGAAGGACTCCATTCATTGCTTCAAAACCTGCCAACATTCGGTTTGCAGAATTTATAGTAATATCCCCATAACCTAAGGTGGTAAATAGACTATGAGCTAGGTTGATTGGTCTTGTTTTTGACACTAAATTGTATAAGAATAGCAATAAACATTCTACAAAATTTAATGAAAGTAAAAATGATCGCTGAGTAAATAAGAATCCAAACAATTTTTTTAGATAAAGACTTTGTCGTTTTTTTCTTATATTTTTTTCTGATTAATTTTATCCAATAAATGGTACCATAACCGTGGATAAGGATCGTTAGTCCAATTACTAAAACACCAATAATTATATTTACCAACATATTTTAAAAATTACATATCAAAGATAATAAATTAATATCCACAAAAAAGTGTGATAATTTTATAATAAAATAAGCATAGACTATGAGCTAGGTTGATTGGTCTTGTTTTTGACACTAAATTGTATAAGAATAGCAATAAACATCACTAAGGAACATCCTACCAAATTTAACCATAAATAAGGCATTAAATCGATATACCAAAAGTAAATAATAAAAAATTGTGTTATTAAGGCAGCTATAAATACCGAGGTGCTTTGTACATATTTAATAAAAAATGCTAATAAAAATATTCCCAAGACGTTGCCATAAAAAATAGATCCAATAATGTTTACTAATTGAATTAAATTATCAAAAAGATTTGCTACGCAGGCTATCGATATTGCTATAACTCCCCAAAGTAAAGTAAACCATTTGGATGCTTTTACATAGTGTTTGTCACTTTTATCACTAATATTCCTCTTATACAAATCGATAGCGGTAGTAGAGGCTAATGCATTTAATTCGGAGGCTGTACTAGACATCGCTGCACTCAAGATTACTGCCAATAACAAACCTATTAAACCTCGAGGCAAATTATTTAAAATAAAATATATAAAAACATAGTCTTTATCATTTGTTTCTGCCTCTGGATTCGCTTTTGTAATCAATTTTTTAGTTTGATCTCTTAAATCTTGTTTTATAGAATTTAAATGGAGAATATTTTCTGATATAGCTTTTCGCTCATTATTATTTTGAGTGTTCACATAGAGAATTTGTTGATCTCTAATAACAAGATCTAACTCTTTTTTTTCATTTTCTAAATCAATTAATGAAGATGAAAATTCAGAATTTCTTACATTTTCAATTGCAGAGGGATTAAAGTTTAAGGGAGATTCATTAAACTGGTAAAAAACAAATACCATAACTCCAACCAATAATATGAAAAATTGCATCGGAACTTTTAGCAATCCATTCATTATTAAACCCATTTGACTTTGGCGCACCGATTTACCGCTTAAGTAACGTTGAACCTGACTTTGATCAGTTCCAAAGTAGGAGAGTGCTAAAAAAGTACCACCAATTATACCACTCCAAAAAGTATATCGATTATCAAAGTCAAAAGAAAAGTCTAAAATATCTAATTTACCATTAGCTCCTGCAAGTTCAATAGCATTAGCAAATGAAATATCAAGAGGTAAATAATTTAAAATAATTAAAAAAGTTAAGAACATTCCAGCAAAAATAACACCCATTTGTTGCTTTTGAGTTATGCTAACAGCTTTTGTGCCACCACTAACAGTATAAATGATAACTAATAAACCAATGATAATATTTAAGGTAACTAAATCCCAACCTAAAACAGCAGATAAAATAATAGCGGGGGCAAAAATAGTAATCCCAGCTGCTAAACCTCTTTGAATTAAAAACAATACAGCAGTCAGTGTTCTGGTTTTTAAATCAAATCTGGTTTCTAAAAACTCATATGCTGTAAATACTTTTAGTTTATGATATAACGGAATAAATACCATACTTATGATGATCATTGCTATTGGAAGCCCAAAGTAAAATTGAACAAAACCCATTCCGTCATGAAAAGCCTGTCCTGGAGTTGAGAGAAATGTTATGGCACTCGCTTGAGTAGCCATGACACTAAGTCCAATAGTCCACCAGTTAGATGAATTGCCACCCTTTAGATAATCTGTTACATTTTTATTATGTCGTGTTTTGTAGGTACCATACAATACAATAAAAGCTAAGGTTCCTCCAAGTACTATCCAATCAATTAATTGCATACGGTTAAAAGCTAATCATTAATAGGTAAAAAAGTACAATGTAAAGTGTATTTAAAACAATCACCCATGTATAGCTTTTTTTCCAACTAAATTTATTTTTTTCCTCCATCATTGAGTTAATTTATAAAATTTATTTTCCAATTGATAACATATTGGCAAATAAACGGTATGCTCCAGGAACTCCTGCAGGTAATTCTCTAAAGAAACTAATTCCTGTATAAATGTAATATCCTTTGCCGTATGGTGCAACTAACAAAGCACCTTTCGTAAGTTTATTATTTTTGTCGTTCATTCCCAAAAGTGGGGTAAATTCTTTAGCCCATTTATTCGGAAAATAAAGACCACGTTCTTGCACCCAATTCTCAAAATCATTCACACTAATTTTATTTGGATAATTTAATATGGGATGTTGTGGAGCTAAAAACGATACCTCAGAAAACTCATCTGTCACCCGATCTCTGGACAATTCGATTTGAAATGGAGCAATATCTTTTGTAATCAAACGATGGCTTGTGTTGTATTGAAGTATTAAGTTCCCACCATTTTCAATATATCGATTTAATTCAACTTGTTTAAATTCTAATTCTGGAACCGTATTATAGGCTCTAATTCCCATGACAATAGCGTCAAATTTAACTAGTTTATCGTAAGTTATTTCTGCAGGCTTGATACGAGTAACTTGGTATCCAATTTGCTCTAAACTTTCTGGAACTGAATCACCTGCACCTTCAATATAACCAATGTTTTCACCTTTTTTTTGTAGAATCAAATGGACAACTTTTGATTCAGATTTCATCAATACTTGTTGGAGAGGAATGTATTTATAATCCAAGATGTGTAATTCTTTATCGTAGGTTTTTTCTCCAATTTGAATAATTGGATTAAGTTGACCTTCACTTATTTTTTTTGGAGGCGAAACTTCAAAATATACGATTGATTGATCTCCTTTTTTTTCAACTGAAAATGGATGGCTTTGAGGTTTTATAACCCAACCTTCTGGTGAGTTTAAGGTAATAAACCCTTCAATATTATCTTTACCAGCTAGAATGTGTACAGGGACTATTTTACTTTTTTGATCAGAAAAAATGATTACTTTTTCTTTAATACTGCAAGTAGCTTCAGGTAATATAGTAAAAGGTTGATAAACTTCTCCATCTACAGGATCATTAAATTTATATACAATATTTCTCTCAAAATTTATATCAACATCGTTAATTGATAAATGAAATTTAACAGGAAATTTCATTGATTTTTCAGGATATCCTAAAATACTTTTATCATTAACATGATACATTCCCATGGTACCATTTTCGTTTAACCAATAAGGACTACTATAATCTTTACCTGAAAAAGTGCCTAAGGTACTTTCCAAATTATACTTTTCATTCATTTCTAAAGTATATTCTTTAAGTGAAGCTGGAAAAATAACTAGAGGCGATGAAATACGTTTAATAGTTATTGGAGTGTTCGATCTGTTTATGGCTTCAACTGTGAACGTAACATCACCATTGGGAACAATATTTTGTTGATTTGAAACTACCTCTAAATAAAGCCCAGCGCAATTTGCAATTAATGCTTTCAATTCTTTTAATTTAACAACCTTCCAATGGCTTTCAGGTAATTTTAAAAGTAGCTCGTAAGCGTTTAATAATTTAGGAATCATCGTAGAAGGGTTTGTGAAATTAAAATTATCCTCCATAGAGTAAAGAATATCACCAATTTTATTACCACCCTCAATTCTCGACCAAGTTGTATTGATACCATCAAACAAATTCAACTTGTTTTGTGGAAAATCGCCCTTTAAAAATTCTAAATATTCAGTTTGCTTACCTCGAACTCCTGTATTACCAAATCCCTGAGATTTGTGCATGCTTCGACTTGAGGCAGCAATTTCACCATTAGACAAACCTAATGCTGTATAATAATTACCGGTCTCTACAGTTAACAGATTTTTCTTATTTGCTTTTTCAAAATTCTCTTTAGATCCATAAAACCACCAGGAAGTATTAAATAATAATCTTTTTGGTAGCCAAACTCCATATTGTTTGGCTGAATTTGGATATTCATTAGCCTTTCCGACCAAATCAAAAGCTTCAAAACTCAGCATGGCTGACGATGTATGGTGACCATGAGTACTGCCAGGATTTCTATGATTGAATCGGTTGATGATAAGATCGGGTTTAAAACGTCTAATATTTAGAACAACATCACTCAAAATTTCACTTTTATTCCAAATTTCAAGAGTTTCGTCAGGATGTTTAGAGTAGCCAAAATCGTTAGCTCTTGTAAAAAACTGCTCTCCACCATCTTTTTTTCTGGCTGCAATTAATTCTTGAGTTCTAACAACTCCTAATAATTCTCTGATCTCTGAACCTACTAAATTTTGTCCACCATCGCCTCTTGTCAGCGATAAATAAGCAGTTCTAGCGTGAATATCATTAGATAAATAAGAAATTAAACGAGTATTTTCATCATCTGGATGCGCAGCTATGTACATAACAGATCCCAGAAAATTTAAATTTTGAAGTTGATGATATAATTGAGAAGATGTTGGTTTTTCAGGTTGTTGAGCAATTACTATACTCATTGTAAATAAAAATACAGAAAAAATAAAAGTAGTTAATTTCATAACGGTTATTTGGTAATTATCAAATATAGCTAAAAGACAAATGGGCAAAAAAATCTTTTAAAGTATTTTAACAATCAATAAGGTTTTATCAGTTAATTTTAAATAGTTAGTAGGGTTTGATAAACTTTATGAGTTGGCAAGCCCATAACATTAAAAAATGATCCTTCAATTTTATTAATCCCTATATAACCAAGCCATTCTTGAATCCCGTAAGCGCCAGCTTTATCAAACGGTTGATATGTATCTATATAATAATTAATTTCTTCATCAGTTAGTTTATTGAACCATACTTTAGTTGAATCATTTATAGTTTTTTGGAAATTTTTTCCTGTAAAAGTTACCGAAGTGAAAACTGTGTGCATCCCATTGCTAAAGGAACGAATCATTTTAAATGCCTCTTTTTTATTTCTTGGTTTTTCAATCGCCTTTCCATCAAACCAAACAATAGTATCACTAGTAATTACAATTTCATTTTCGGAAATATTTTTAAATGCGGACGCCTTCAACTTCGATAAGTAATCAGTAATTTCTGATTTTTTTAAATTAGAGGGATAGACCTCATTTATTGATTTTACTTTAATTACAAAATCGATATCTAATTCTTTAAAAAAGCGTTGTCTTCTTGGAGAGCCCGAAGCTAAAATAATTTGATAATTAGAAAGTTTATTTGAGAGCATGAGAATTAAATTAAATGGATTAAAGTAGAAATAAAAATAAAGAACAAACACTAAAAAAAAGAACAAAATCCAGTAATTTTAGAGGAAATTTAAAATCAATTTTATTTGAAGATTCCCAAACTTTCACAGATAAAAGAAGAAGAGGGGCCAAAACAAAAAATAAGGAATAGATAACTGCGACAGTATTTTTATACAAAACTGTATAGTTGTAATAAATGATTGCAAATAAAAACACCATCACTAAAAAAAAAATAATATATGAAGTTCTTTTTATTCCTATCCATATCGATAGGGTGTTTCTGTTTCCTTTTTTGTTTTCATCAATAAAAACAATGTCATGAACCAACGCCCGAATTAAACAAACAAAAAATAGAAAAAAAGAATAATTTAAAATTATGCTAAACACAAAAGTTTGGAGCGATTGATTGATGGATGTAATAGCAGGAAGTAAGTCAATTATTCCAACAATTAATAATGGAAAAATTGCTAGTATTGAAATTAAAATATTATTAAATATCGGAATGTTACTTATGAACGAAGCATAAAGATAAAACAGCGCAGAAAAAACTATAAAAAAACCAAAAAGGTCAGGTTGCTCGACGTGATTGGTGATGATAAATCCAATACCAACTCCCAATACGTTTAAAATAACAAATAAACAATAAGCGTTTTTCTTAGTAATTCTTTTATCAACAACTTGGTTTTCAAGTTGATTTCTAATTGTTGAAACAGTATAAGATTGATTAATTATCAATCCGCCTGCAGCTATACAAGTAGTTGCAATTACCAAAATATTAAAATAAAAATTATTTAGCATTAAATTTGCCCCCAAAGGAATACAGAGTGCAAAACGCAAAAGATATTGAATAAAAACTATAAATATTAACTTTTTGTAATGAATTGAATTTATATAACTCAAGGAAAAAAAATTAATCGTATTGAGCACTTATTTTGTCTTTGTTTAACCAATTGTTTTGAACTTTTAATATTTGTTCAACAACATCTCGAACACAACCTTTACCTCCTTTTTTATGGGAAACATAATGAGAAGTTTTTTTTATTTCTTGGACAGCGTCCTGAGGGCAACAGGCCAGCCCTACTTTTTGCATAATCTCTAAGTCTGGAATATCGTCCCCCATGTACATAACCTCTTTCATTTTTAAACCTTTTTTTTGTAAATATGTTTCCAAAGTTTTTATTTTATGATGAACTCCTAAATAAACATCTTCAATACCTAAACCATTTAATCGCTTGCGGACTCCCTCATTATTTCCACCAGATATAATACAGATATGGTAACCACAATCTACTGCATGTTTGAGCACATAGCCATCTTTTGTGTGCATCTTTCTAAACATATCCCCATTGGTTGCAACTAAAATGGTTCCGTCAGTCAAAACACCATCCACGTCAAAAATCAGAGTTGTAATGTTGTTCAAGTATTCTTTATAGCTCATATTAATGTTTGTATTTTTCTAAAATTGAATTTGTAATATTTTTATATAGTTCTTGGTAAGGACTATCTTTCAACAAATGTAATTGTTTTTCTATTGTTTTTAAGTCATTCCTTTTAGCTGGTCCTGTTTGAGTCTTATGAGGACTTATATTCTTTATTTTAGTAGCAGTTTCAAAAATTAAAGGTTTTAAAATATCAAAAGTTAAAGATTGATTCACTAATAAATCTTGACCAATTAGATATAAATGATTTACAAAATTGTTAACGATAACTGCGCTCAAGTGGATATGTTCTCTTTGAGTTGAAGTTACTATTTGCACATTGTTTGATATTGAATTTCCTAGTTCTTGTAATAATATTAAATCTTCTTGATGAAAAGTTTCGATACAAATAGGTATTTCTGAAAAATTAACCTTCGCATTTGAAGTAAATGTTTGCAATGGATAAAATACTCCTTTTCGATTGTTTTCCGAAAGTTTTTCCATTCGAACAGATCCTGAAGTATGAACAACAAGTCTATTTTTAAAGGGTATTTTTTTGGAAAAATCCATGATAGCATCATCAGGTATAGCAATAATATAAATTGACGCTTTTTTTATAGTATTTAAATCGTTGGTTTTGTCGATATTAAAACTAAAATTATCAAGTGTTTGTTTGGTTTTACTATAAACTTGAATAACTTCAAAACTATTCGAATCGTGAATAGCTTTACACAAATGTGTAGCTACATTTCCAGCACCAAATAAGACAACAGATTTCATTTTACGAATATAGTACTTTTAAAATTTTAATATTTTTTATGTATCAATGATTAAAACGTTCAACCTTTTTTTATTAACAATAAAACCTACTAAATAAGTATAATGATTAACATTTTATGAAGATAATACTGATTGTAATTTATTAAATTTGCAAAAAATAGTTTTCATGATTAAGAAAATATCTTCGATTCTTTTTTCAACACGTTTAACCGCTGTTTTGTTTATTGCATTTGCTGCTGCAATGGCTGCGGGAACCTTTATGGATGCTTCAGCTGAAACATCTCCAACACCTTACACTAGAGAATTAATTTACAATGCTTGGTGGTTTGAAGCCATTATGGGCTTGTTAATGATAAACTTTATTGGAAATATAAATAAGTACCGTCTTTTTAGAAAAGAAAAGTGGGCAACGCTGACTTTTCATCTGGCCTTTATATTAATAATCTTTGGTGCCTTTATTACTAGATATGTGAGTTTTGAAGGAGTGATTCACATTCGTGAGGGGGAGACAGAAAATACGATTTTATCGTCTGAAGCCTATATCACAACTTTTATAGATGGCAACTATGAAATTGGTGGTGTTCCACAACGACGAACTATTTCACCAAAAAAGGTGAGATTCTCTGAAAAACTAGATAATGATTTTGAATTAAATACGGATTACAATGGTCAATCAGTAAAAATTAAACTTAAACAATTTATCAGTAATGCTAAAGAGGGAGTGATCCCTTCTGAAAACGGAAAAGATTTTTTAAAAATTGTTGAAGCAAGTGGGGGAGAACGCCACGATCATTGGATTGGAGATGGTGAAGTGTTAAACATGCATAACGTTTTAATAGCATTTAATAACCCTACAGAAGGCGCAATTAATTTATTTCATGACGATGGAGATTATTCAATTTCTTCACCATTTGAAGGTCAGTGGATGCGAATGGCAGATAGAGAGCAAGGTAAATTGATCCTAGACTCCATTCAATCTTTAAATCTCAGGTCACTGTACCAAGTCGCAAATATGGCTTTTGTGATACCAGAAATGGTAATGTCTGGAGAATATGGTGTTGTAAAGGCTCCAAAAGAAGAACCTACCAATATGAATGCTGTAATACTTGAGGTTAGCTCTAACCAGGAGACTAAAACTATAGACATACTTGGAGGAATAGGAAACACAAAGAGTCCAATTTCTGTTGAATTAGCTGGCTTAAAAGTTTTTATCACCTACGGTTCTAAGGAATACCAGTTGCCATTTAGCATAACTTTAAACGATTTTATAGCAGACAAATACCCAGGAACAGAAAAAAATTATTCCGCATTTAAAAGTAAAGTTACCGTCAACAAAAGTGATTCCGACTTTTACGATTATGAAATATTTATGAATCACATTTTAGATGAACAGGGGTATCGTTTTTTTCAATCCTCCTTTGACGGAGACGAAAAAGGAACCATTTTATCAGTGAATCACGATTTTTGGGGTACATGGATTACCTATATTGGATATACACTCCTATACTTAGCGATGCTAGCTATTTTATTTGATAAACACACTCGATTTGCTAACTTAAGAAAGATGCTTCAAAAAGTAAAGAAAAAGAAAGGTGTTATTATAACAACTCTAATTTTATTTATTTCTTTTTCAAGTTTTTCTCAAAATACTACTAATCACAAAATAAAAATTTCAAAAGAAAAAATCGACTCCATTATAGTTGCTAATTCTGTTTCTAAGGAACACGCAGCAAATTTTGCAACATTGGTTGTCCAAGACAACGGTCGTATGAAACCCATCAATACGTTCGCTAGTGAATTATTAAGAAAAATAAGTAGAAAGAATAGCTATGCTGGGCTCGACGCCAATCAAGTATTTTTATCGATGACCGAATTTCCTAGCCTATGGCTTGAAGCACCCATAATGTCCTTAAAATGGCAAAATGATAGCATTAGAGAAATACTCGAAGTAAAAGATGCAAAACATTTTTCACTTATGGATCTCATTGATAATAATGGAAACAACAAACTAGGACCCTATATAGAAGAAGCCTCAAAAACCATCAATAAAAATCAGTTTCAAAAGGATTTCATGAAGGCTTATGAAAACTTTTATTTATTGAATGAAGCATTAGGAGGCAGTATCCTAAAAATATTTCCAATACCCGAGGATGAAAATAATAGATGGGTATCCTATCCAGAACTTGATAATGTAAATTATAACAAACAAGATTCAATTGTAGTTAGAACTATCCTACCTTATTATTTTGAAACCTTAAGAGAGTCAAGAAAAACAGGAGATTACACAAATGCTGACGTAATTTTATCAGGACTTTTGAAATTTCAAAATCAATATGGAAATAAAGTAATGCCATCCCAAAACAAAATTACCGCAGAGATATGGTATAATAAAATTGATATATTTAACAAATTATATAAATATTTTGCTGTATTTGGAATTTTAATGTTTGTTTTTATCATTGTTCAAATATTTAGAGAAAACAAAATTATTGATTCTACAGTTAAATTATTTAAATATATAATTTGGATATTATTCGTTCTACTAACATTAGGGCTAGTTGCTCGTTGGTATATAAGTGGCCATGCCCCTTGGAGTGACGCCTACGAATCCATTATTTATGTAGCATGGGCAACTGTGTTTTTTGGTTTAGCATTGGGTAAAAAAAGTTATTTAACAATTGCGTCTACGGCTTTCGTTGCAGCTATTATTTTATGGGTAGCACATGAAAATTGGATAGATCCTTCCATTTCTAATCTACAACCTGTTCTTGACAGTTACTGGTTAATGATCCATGTTGCCGTAATAGTGGCAAGCTATGGCCCTTTAACATTAGGAATGATATTAGGACTTACCTCACTCTTATTGATGGTTTTAAGTACAAAGAAAAACCTAAAAAAAATGCAATTGAACATTAAAGAGATAACTATTATTAATGAAATGGCTATAACGGTTGGTCTAATTCTTTTAACTATTGGGAATTTTTTAGGCGGTCAATGGGCTAACGAAAGTTGGGGGCGTTATTGGGGTTGGGATCCAAAAGAAACTTGGGCATTGATTAGTATAATGATCTATGCTTTTGTGCTTCACATGCGACTCATTCCTGGTTTAAGAGGTAAATGGACTTTTAATTTTGCAGCCGTTGTAGCTTATGCTTCTATTATGATGACCTATTTTGGTGTTAATTTTTATTTAACAGGTTTGCATTCATATGCAAGTGGAGATGTACCAGTTACTCCAAGTTTTGTTTGGTACTTTACTGCATTTGTATTCTTGTTGAGTATGTTAGCTTATTGGAGAAACAGAAAATTAAGTAACTAAGTTAATTTCCGATCATATCTTCTGGTCGTACCCATAAATCAAATTCCGCTTCGGTTACATACCCCAAGCTAAGAGCCGCTTCTTTGAGAGTAGTTCCATTTTTATGAGCTGTATTAGCTATTTCTGCTGCCTTATAATATCCTATTTTGGTATTAAGTGAAGTGACCAACATTAATGAATTATTCAATTGCTTTTCAATCATTTTATAATTTGGTTCAATTCCTGCAGCACAATGTTTTTCAAACGATATACACCCATCACCCAGTAACTGAGCTGAAGATAAAAAATTAGCAGCCATCAAAGGTTTAAATACATTCAATTCAAAATGTCCTTGCATTCCTCCAACGGAAATAGCCATATCATTTCCAATTATTTGAGCACAAACCATAGTCAATGCTTCCGCTTGCGTAGGGTTTACTTTTCCGGGCATAATAGAGGATCCTGGTTCGTTTGCGGGTATCGTAATTTCTCCTATACCAGACCTTGGGCCACTAGCTAACAATCGAATGTCATTTGCAATTTTATTTATTGAAATAGCCAATTGTTTTAGCGCTCCATGAGTTTCAACAATGGCATCATGAGCGGCTAAAGCCTCAAACTTATTTTCTGCACTAACAAAAGGTAAATTGGTGAATTTTGAAATATACGAAGCAACGTTCTCTGCATACCCTTTTGGAGTGTTAATACCAGTACCGACAGCAGTACCACCAAGGGCTAATTCTGATAAATGTGCAAGGGTGTTCTCCAATGCTTTTAGTCCGTGTGCTAGCTGTGAGGCATAACCACTAAATTCTTGTCCCAGTGTAAGGGGAGTGGCATCCATTAAGTGAGTTCGACCAATTTTAACTACGGAATTAAAATCATTTGATTTCTGAACTAAAGTCGAATGTAATTTTTTGACTCCTGGAATCGTAACCTCAGTTATTTTTTTATAGGCAGCAATATGCATTCCCGTTGGAAATGTATCGTTAGAAGATTGAGATTTATTTACATCATCATTAGGAAGTAATGTTTTATCTCCATCACCAATAACTTTTCCAGCAAGTTGATGCGCTCGGTTAGCTATAACCTCATTTAAGTTCATATTGCTTTGTGTACCACTACCAGTTTGCCAAATCACTAGGGGAAATTGATCATCATGATTCCCAGAAAGTATTTCGTCACAAACAGCAGCTATAAGGTCTCTTTTTTCTGAACTAAGAACGCCCAATTCACAATTGCTATAGGCAGCAGATTTTTTTAAATAAGCAAAACCATAAACTATTTCTAGTGGCATTGAGGCTGGAGCACCAATTTTAAAATTATTTCGAGAACGTTCTGTTTGCGCACCCCACAGTTTGTCAGCAGGAACTTTAACTTCACCTAGCGTGTCTTTTTCAATTCTGTAGTCCATAATTTAATTTATTTAAAGAATGCTAAGTTACGTAAATGGCTAATTTTACTCAAATTTTAATGTTTATTTCCTGTTAACAAAATAAAATATTTATTATAAATATTGAGAAAAGCATAGTATCTTTGCTTTTCAACAAATTTATTATAATTTCAATATGTTTCAGTTTGATCAATATCTAGGTTTCTTAGCATTCTTAACCGTTGTTACCATCGGTTTTTGGTTAATGATTTTTTTAGTCTCTATCATACCTTATTGGATAGGTGGTGCATTTTTAGAAAAATTAAAAATGAAACGTGAAGCTAAGAAAAAAAGCAAATAGTAAGATAAGTTTACTCTAATAAAAAGAGGCTGTATAAATCTATATACAGCCTCTTTTTATTATCAAATTGTTTTAAAGTATTTTCAAAACGTTTTCAATAGGCCTTCCAATTGCTGCTTTATCATTTTTTACCACAATAGGCCGTTCAATTAACTTTGGATGAGCAACCATAGCTGCTATAATTTCAGTATCTGATAATTTTTTTCCTTTAAATTTTTCTTTCCAAACAAGTTCGTTTTTTCTAACTAAACCTATGGGTTCAATATTTAATAATTGTATCAAATCAGATAAAGTTTTATAATTAAAAGGAGTTGTCATATAGTTAATAACTTGTACTTTTTCATTTAATTTTTCTAACATTAAATTACAGTTTCTTGATTTGCTACATCTGGGATTGTGATAGATAGTTATCATGTTATTTTAGATTAAATTTTTCTAGTTCCAATTGATAATCGTATTGTAAATCTTCGTGTAATGATATGATTTTTTTTTCTATAAAAATTATATTTCTATGGTACAGATTTGTTAATGTTTTACTTTTAAAAATGGAAGGTTTTAAATTAAATAATTTTTCTAAAAAATATATTAAAAGTTCAACTTCGGTCTCCTTTTTTTGAGAATAACGAATGTATTTTTTTACCTGGCGTAATATTTTTCGAATACTTTTTCGCATATAAAAATAACTATCCGTATTAATGGCTTCAAATTCAATATCCATTTTGATTTGAATCCCCTTTACATAAGTGTCTTCATCATCCATTTCAAACAACAAATAGGATAGTAATTCTTTATTGTCTTTTTTAAATCGAATTAACCGCAAACATAACTCTACTAATTCTAAATCAGATTTAAAGGATAATTCTTCTTTTACTTGTTTTAAAGATGCAGTCTTCATAGCACTAAATTAATAAACTCTGGTCAACTCACCATATTCTAATAATTTTCCAGTGGTAGATTTGATAGCTAATTTATTTATTTCAATTTTTTTTAATGGAAAATGGTCGGTAATAACTCTTTTAATTAATTCTTCTTTAAGCTTTGGTGAATAGGTGTTAATAATTAAAAAACTATTTTTGTTTAAAATTTCACTGGCTACCTTTACCAATTCAGGAAATTTAAGTTCTATTTTCCATCGCTCTTTGTTGGTACCAAAACCAAAAGTAGGAGGATCCATTATAATTCCATCATATAACTTTCCTCTTTTAGCTTCTTTCATAGCAAACTTTAAAGCATCATCTAAAACCCAATGAATATTATCTTGCTTAGAGCTTTCCATATTATTTTTAGCCCAACTTAAAACTTGTTTAATTGAATCACAATGATAAACATTAGCACCTTTTTCGTTGGCTATCAGTGAAGCAGCACCAGTGTAGGCAAATAAGTTTAAAATCTTAGCGTTTTTTTTCACATTCTGTGCGATAAAATCCCAATTGTTTTGTTGTTCAGGGAATAAACCGATATGTTTGAACTTAGTAAGTTTTAAATTAAAAGTACAATTTTTATAAGAAATTTTCCAACTGGCCATTTGATGATTTTTATAAACCGGAAAATTATTTTTTAAGGAATTCCATTCTCCAGAATTATGAGTAAACTCCACAAATTCATAATGTGCCTTTTTTATCCAATTTTGGTAATGCATTACGGGTTTAAAATAAGCGTTACGGTCAGGACGGATGGTGATGATTGTTCCCCAACGCTCTAATTTTTTATTGTTTCCAGCATCGATTAATTCATAATCTGGCCAGTGATTACTGCAAATATGTTTCATTAATAAAAAGCGTCTTCGGGTTTAATTATAATAAATAGAATACAAAATTAGTGATTTAAAATTTCCAAGCGACTAATCTACTTTTTTTACTTCCCTGTTCCATCAAAAATGTTTGGCGAGTCGTATTTAATTTATCTAATTGTTTATATATTTTTGGAAGATTTTCTTTTTTTGAAACCAATGAAGTAAACCAACCAACTTGATTTTTAAAAGAACTACTTTGTTTAATCATTCGTTTTATAAATAAAGCTTCGCCTCCGTTACACCAAAGTTCATTGGCCTGACCACCAAAATTTAAAACAATCTCTTTTTTGGTTGGCCTGGGTTTATCTGAATTATGCAAATTTATTAATTTTCTAAGCGTGCCCTTACTAGCTGCTTCTTTTGAAGAGTGAAAAGGAGGGTTGCACATGGTAAAATCATAATATTCATTTTTATCAATTATTCCTTCAAATATATTCGCGTGATTTTTCTGATGCCGAATCGTAATATGACTCCTTAACTTTTCATTAGTTTTAATATTATTAGTAGCAGATAAAACAGCATTCTCGTTAATATCAGCTCCGACCATTTGCCAATTGTAAATTTGAGTGCCTAATATGGGGTATATACAATTTGCCCCTACACCAATATCTAGACCCTTAATTTGCTTTTCTGATTTTTCATAATTGATCAAGTCAGCAATATAGTGAATGTAGTCTGCTCTACCGGGAATTGGAGGACACAGGTAATTAGCCGGAATATTCCAATTAGCTACTTTATAATAATGTAATAATAAAGCTTTATTTAAGGCTAGAATAGATTCATACGATGAAAAATCAATAGTTTCTAAATTGTATTTATTTTGTATAACAAAGTTGTTGAGCTGAGGATAACTTTTAATTAATTCTTTAAAATCATAAGAATTATGATGAAGATTTCTTGGGTGCATAAGGATTTTAATTTGAAACCAAAATTACAATATTTAACTTCTAAAAAAGATATTGCAGAGAATGCTTAATAAATTGGTACTTTTGCAAAAATATTTTTTTCCGTGGAATCCTTTGCAAATTTTAAAATATCGAAGCAGCTACGTTTTGCGATTGACGATTTAGGTTTTATAAAACCAACACCCATCCAATCACAATCCTTTTCTCTAATTCAATCAGGCAAAGATATGGTTGGAATTGCTCAAACTGGTACGGGAAAGACATTTGCATACATGCTACCTATTTTACAGGGTTTGTCATTTTCAAAACAAGTGCAGCCAAGAGTATTAATTGTAGTACCTACTAGGGAATTAGTAATTCAAGTTGTAGATCAAATTAAAACGTTTACTAACTACATAACTGTTCGAACTGTTGGAGTTTATGGAGGAGTTAATATTAACAGGCATAAAGAATTGGTAATGCAGGGAGCAGATATTGTGGTAGCTACACCCGGAAGACTTTATGATTTAGTATTGAGCAGAACCCTACAACTAAAGTCTATTAAAAAATTGGTGATAGATGAGGTAGATGTAATGCTAGATTTAGGATTTAGGTTTCAATTAATAAATATTTTTGAGTTATTACCAGATAAAAGGCAAAACGTGATGTTTTCTGCAACAATGACCGATGAAGTAGAACTTTTAATCAATGATTTTTTTAATAATCCAACATCTATTTCTGTTGCTGTAAGTGGTACACCTTTAGATAATATTAGCCAAGTTAGTTATGCGGTTCCTAATTTTTACACAAAGGCAAACCTCTTAAAACATTTATTAATAAATGAAGAAGTTTATTGTAAAGTATTAGTTTTTGTTTCCAATAAAAAAAGTGCAGATCTATTATTTAATTATTTGGAAGATATCTTTGTATCAGATCTTGCCGTCATACATTCTAATAAAACTCAAAATTACCGAATACGATCCATTGAAAATTTTAATGAAAGATTAACAAGAATTTTAATCACTACCGATATTATGGCTCGCGGTTTAGACCTAGATTTAATAAGTCATGTGATTAATTTTGATACACCTTCATTTCCAGAAAATTATATGCATCGTATTGGAAGAACAGGTAGGGCAGAGCAAACAGGTAGGTCTTTATTATTTTATACCGATAAGGAAAGATCTTCAAAAGAAGCGATAGAAAAACTAATGGGAATTCAAATTCCTCAAACTGAATTACCTTCAGATATTGAAATATCGAAACAACTAACTTACGACGAGCAACCGAAGCATAAAGAGCATTATAACCCCCTGAAAGAGGTAGGAACAGGAAAAGGTTTTCATGAAAAAAAAGATAAAAATAAAAAAGAAAATCTTGGAGGCTCCTACAAAAGAACCGTGAAGAAGAAATACAAAAAACCAAAAACCAAAGGTGATAAAAACTTCAACAAGCGAAACAAAAAATAATAACTTAACATAATTAACCATTGGAAGCAGCTATTCTAGACAAAAAAACTGACAAAGAATTATATAATTACCAAAAGGGTGCCATCAGTAAAATATTTAAAAAATTTGAGACGGCGTCAGACGATTATCATTTATTGTATCAATTACCCACTGGAGGTGGTAAAACTGTTATTTTCTCTGAATTTGTTAGGCAGTATTTAAAAAATCATGACAAAAAGGTCTTGATTATGACGCATCGTCTAGAATTATGTAGACAAACTTCAGAAATGCTTACTAACTTTGGAGTAACAAACAAAGTAATCAATAGTACAGCAAATCTTGATAATCAAAAATCCTACAGCTGTTTTGTGGCCATGGTTGAAACCTTAAACAACCGTCTCAATGAAGATAAATTAGATATTTCAAATATAGGATTGGTCATCATTGATGAAGCTCATTATAATTCATTTATAAAATTATTTAAATTTTTTGATAACTCTTTCGTTTTAGGAGTAACCGCTACACCACTTAGTTCCAACAAGAATCTTCCTATGAAGGATAACTATAATGAACTAATTACGGGTGAAAGTATTGCTAATTTAATTGAAAATGAATTTTTGGCTAAAGCTGAAATAATTCAATATAATATGGGTTTAACCTCGCTTGAAGTGGGGTCAAATGGAGATTACACTGTAAAATCTTCAGAAGACTTGTACACGAGTAATGCAATGATGGATCACTTACTGCAAGCGTATTTAAGTCATTCAAAAGGTAAAAAAACACTAATTTTTAATAATGGTATCAATACTTCGATTCAGGTATATTATACTTTAAGAGCCGCAGGTTTACCTGTAAAGCATTTAGATAACAATGCTACTAAAAAACAACGGGCAGAAATTATTCAATGGTTTAGAGAAACTCCCGATGCAATATTAACGTCGGTTAGTATATTAACTACTGGATTTGACGAACCCACCATCGATACAATTATTTTAAATAGAGCCACAAAATCATTGACACTTTATTATCAAATGATTGGAAGGGGTTCTAGGATATTAAACAATAAATCATCCTTTAAAGTAATAGATCTTGGTAATAATTGTTACCGTTTTGGCCCTTGGGGAGCAGATTTAGACTGGCAAACGATTTTTAGGTCACCAGACTATTTTGTTGATAGAATTTTAGATGATGACGAAATTGAAAATAACTTTAGGTTTGAAATGGATACTGAAATTAGGACCTTATTTGAAAAATCTGAAGATGTTTATTTTGATGTAAAAGCTACATATACAGAAGCTACCGCTAATGGAGAATCTTCAAAAGTAATACTCGAAAAATCCATAGCGCAACATGCTTTTATTTGTATTGAAAATAGTGAAGATGTATATGATGCACTTAGTCTTGCTAAAAAACTAAAAGATGATATTGACAATCGAATTGAACGTTATGCAAAATGTATAAGCAAAAGCACTCATAATTTTGTTTCTTGGCTCAAGGATGACTACAAGCTAAAGCTCCGTAATTATTTGAGAGAAAATTTTGACCGCATCTTCGAAGAAATTAATGGATTTCCGCCAAAGGAAGAAGATTAAAATTTAGTAGTAATTAATAGTTAGTTTTAATAGTTTCTTAATAGTATCATAATTTACTGTTAATGTCCGGTATTTAAGGAATAAATATTTTATTTCGTAGTTATCTTCGTATAGGTTTTAAAAGAACCTAAAGTTATGAGTTCAAGTCCCAAACAAAATATAAAAAAATCCAAAATCCAATTGTTACATCAGTATTATTCCTATACAGGATTTTATACTTTTGTAAGAACAAGCCTAAAAAAAGCAATTCCTCCTACATTAATTTTTATTTTCTTATTATGGATTATTCATAATTTTGTGATTAACTTCAATGTACTCTTTACTCATATAACCACCACTTTTAATCCTTTATCGGTACTTGCCGTTTTTTTCACCTCAGAGTCTTTCTTAGGTTTAATTCCGCCAGAAATATTTATAGCCTGGGCAGATCAGACTGATTCTCCTATTTTTTATGTATCCGTACTTGCAATTTTATCGTATTTGGGAGGTATTATTTCTTTTATATTGGGAAAAACAATTTCTAAACTACCAAGTGTGTTAAGTTATGTAGAATCAAAAATGAAAAAATATTTAAAAATGATTAGAAAATGGGGGGGGTTCTTAATAGTAGTAGGAGCACTGTTACCCATACCATTCTCAATTACGAGCATCACAGCTGGCTTGATTCAATATAAATTTAGAAATTTTCTATTATTCGGTCTACTACGTTTTGTAAGATTTTATTTGTACGCAGTAGTAATCTTCAACGTATTGTGAATTCCAGTAAGTAATGGTTAGCGTTTACTAATTTTATTTCCGGATATAGCCTTTTGTCGAGAGCATTTAAATCGGTTAATTTCGGGATTACGCTTTTTTAGATGTTTCTTGCTAACGCCACTATTTACTCTTTTACGCCAACGTTTAAAACTTGAAGTTTTCAAGTTAGTACGCATAGTAATAATTACCTCTTTTTCTGTTAGGTTAAATTGATAAAAAATAGCTTCAAAAGGGGTGCGATCTTCCCAAGCCATTTCAATAACACGGTCCAACTCCCTTTCATTTAACGCCTTTTTTTCAACCATTATTATTAGATACTTTAGACCATATTTGCTCCGCATTTAAATAATAACTTCCCTGCCAATTAAACCTACATTGATTAGGGGCAATAATAGAGAGAAAATAATCATTATTTGCTCTTTTATATAAATGATAAACTTCGCCAACAACAGGCTCAAAATTAAATTTCGCATTGAATAGAAGCTTGTTTTCTTCATATTCTTGAACCATAGTATCGTATTGATTTTTGAGTTCTAAATAGGTTGCTTTAAGCTTTTGATTTACTTTATGTATACTACGATTTTTCCATGCCACGGTGTCGTTCATTGTAATTACTGGGGCGGACAAATCAGTAGGGTAGGGCTTTATGGATGAATCATACTTTTGTATGTCTTCATTGTAGACTACATTATCGGGAATTTTATTTTTCATATACACAACAAAAATAATAAATGTTTAACAAATAACATCATTTATTAAACATATATATCTATTTTTGAGTAAATAATTACTATTAAAAAATGAAATACTATTTAAAAACAATCAAATTTATAATTCTAATTTGTATCGTAATCCTGTTTAATTCCTGTGGAAGTCAGATTAGCGAAACTTCAGGTATTTACACCTACCAAATTGAAGATTATAATGGTATCGGGAAATGGTATATGGGGCGTGAAATTGCCTCTGTGATGGGGTTTGAAGGTATGGAATGGCTAGAACGTCCAGAACGGGAAACTGAGGAAAACGTGAGTAATTTAATCAAAAACATGAGTATTAATTTTGAAGATACTATCGCTGATATTGGTGCTGGATCAGGCTATCATACGTTTCGTATGGCTTTAAAAGCTCCAAAAGGATTTATTTATGCTGTCGACATTCAAGAAGAAATGTTATCAGAAATCAGCTCGAGAATAAACAATGGCTATTTAAAAAATATAACACCAATTCTCGGAACTGAAACCAATATCAATTTAACCGAAAATTCTGTCGATAAAATTTTATTAGTTGACGTTTACCATGAGTTTAAGTACCCTTTTGAAATGATGAAATCTATAAAAAAAGCACTTCGCTCCAACGGGAAAATTTTTATAATAGAGTATCGCGGTGAAGATCCTAAAGTTCCAATCAAAAAAATTCACAAAATGACCGAAAAACAAGTCGTAAAAGAAATGAAAGCAATTGGTTTGAAATTAGAAGTTAATATGGATAACTTACCTTGGCAACACTGTTTAATTTTTGAAATTGATAAAAAATTTAAATAAAAAGTATAATAAAAGTGAAGCATAAAACACAAAAAATTCATATTATCGGCGCTGGCGTAAGTGGTCTTATTGCTGCTACTGTACTAGAAAATAATGGATATCATCCAATTATACTCGAATCTACTGATCGAATAGGAGGAAGGGTAAATACAGATTGTATCTCAAATATAAATTTGGATCATGGTTTTCAGGTACTTTTAACAGCTTATCCATTTGCTCAAAAATATCTAGATTACAAATTATTAGAATTACAAGAGTTTTTGCCAGGAGCAATGCTATTTAAAAATAAGAAAAAAATTACCATAGGGGATCCTTTAAGAGATTTATCATTATTATTTCCAACACTTTTGGCACCAACAGGTACGCTATCTGATAAATTTAAAATTTTAAAATTAACAAATCGATTAAAAAGAAAAAAGATTTCTGAAATTTTCGAAGAACCTGAATTCACAACCTTAGAATATTTAAAAAAAATTGGTTTTTCTGATCAAATAATTGATGATTTTTTTAAACCATTTTTTGGAGGTATCTATCTCGAGGATGAATTAAGTACCTCGAGTAGAATGTTTGAATTTGTTTATAAAATGTTTGGAGAAGGTAAAGCAACCATTCCAAAGAACGGTATTGTCGCAATTCCTAATCAATTAAAAAGTAAATTAAAAAACACCCAATTTAATTTTAATACATTAGTGGAGTCAGTAAAAACGAATGAAATTAAACTCCAAAATTCCGAAACTATTAAAAGTGATTTTACAATAATTACATCTGGAGCTAACTCGCTGATTTCTAATTTATCGAGTAATTCAATTAAATGGAAATCTTGTCAAACTTTATATTTTTTAACATCTGAACGAGTTATAACAAAAAACTTAATTGGTTTATCATCAATTTCAAAATCATTGATTAATAATATTTATTATTCAAAAAAAATAGACCACACTGAAAATTATTTACTTTCAGTTACAATAATTAAAAAACATCAACTTAGTGATTCAGTTCTTATTGAAGCGGTTAAAAAAGAACTCATTGAAATTTTTGGAATTCATAAAACTGAATTTTTAAAACTTTACAATATTAAAAAAGCGCTACCAGATTTAAATAAGCTTCAGTATGAAATGCAGCCATCAGAGACGCAAATACTACCAGGAATATTCTTAGCAGGTGATGAGCAACTTAATGGCTCATTAAACGCTGCAATGATTTCTGGTGAAAAAGCAGCCTTAGCTATTATAGAATCTATTACTAATTTTAAACAATAATCGTTCAAAGAGATGAAAATATAGATTATATTTAAGTAATTAATATAATATGAAAAAACGTTTAAATTTTTTGTTTTATTTTTTTAGTTCCTTACTATTTAGCCAGGATTATGTGCCCTTGCTGGATGATTATAATGAATGGCAAGTCACACATTGTTATTTTGGATGTTTAACCGATTTTTATTATACCGATGGTGATACTATTACTGATGGTCATAATTATAAAATATTAGATGGCTATCATTTTATTTCAAGAAGCATTTTGTTAAGAGAAGATATTTTAGAAAAAAAAGTGTTTCTAAATTTTATACAAGAAACTGGAAATACTGAATATTTATTATATGACTTTTCTTTAAATATTAATGATTCTATTGACATGAAAAACCCAATTTCTCCCTTTATTTTAGATGCAGGTTATTATAATTTAGATTCGATTATTTCTAGACCTTTAGTTAATGGCAATGATTATCGTCACTTTTATTTTTCTCCATCAGAATCTAACATTGTTAGTACAACAAATGCAATTTGGATTGAAGGTGCTGGATCATTATCTCTAATTACTGCACCAAGTGGTGATCCAGATATAAATGAAGTAGGACATTTAAGCTGTTTTTATAAAAATGGAGATTATTTTTATTCTAACCTGGATTCTATAGATTCCTGTGAGCCTAATATTATTTTAAATATAAATGAAAATAACTATACTCTTTCTAACATAATAGTCAGTAACAATAACATGTTAAATAACTGTCATTTAATTAATCTAGAAAATATAAAATTAATTGATCTTTACGATATAAATGGAAGACGAGTAAATAGTTATCGTAATTATGGAAATAAAGAACTTATATTCGATACATCAGTTTATAAAGCTGGAATCTATTTTATTACTGTTTACACTAATCGATTGAATAAGAAGACAATTAAAATCTTAATTGAGTAGTAATATCTATCGATATAATTCGCTTAAACGAAGTTATATATGATATTATATCAAATAGCACAGCTATTCACCATTTGCTATAAATGTACTATAATTAATATTATGTCAAATAGTTTTTTTGATATATCCTTTCCTCTTTTAATAATTAGATTATTTTTGTTCTCATGAAAACATCAAAAGTTACCAAATTTGAATTTATAGCCTTAATGGCTTTTTTAATGTCTGTGGTAGCTCTTGCTATTGACGCATTATTACCGGCTCTTGATATTATTGGCAACTCTTTGAATACACAAGAAAACTCTGATCATCAATTACTCATAACAATGATTTTCATTGGCTTGGGTGTTGGTCCTCTGATTTTTGGTCCTTTGTCGGATAGCTTAGGTCGAAAGCCAATGGTTTTTGTGGGCTTTGGTATCTTTATTTTAGCCAGTTTTATATGTGTTTATTCCAATTCATTAGAAATAATGGTCTTAGGTCGAATTCTACAAGGTTTTGGTCTCTCTGCTCCTCGTACTATCAGTGTAGCTATTATTAGAGATTTATATTCAGGTGATTATATGGCAAAAATAATGTCCTTCGTAATAGTTATTTTTTTATTAGTTCCAATCATTGCACCAGCAATAGGTAAGTTTATATTAAATTATTTTAATTGGGAAGCTATTTTTATTTTTCAGATCATATTTTGTCTACTTATTGCTTTTTGGTTTTGGAAACGTCAAGAAGAGACTTTAATTCACAAAAATCGTATTGCTTTTAAAATTAACTTATTTTCTCAAGGATTTTTAGAATTAATACGCTACAAAACAACTATTGCTTACACATTAATTTCGGGTTTTATTACGGGGTCGTTTATGGTTTATTTGAGTACTTCTCAACAAATATTTCAAGAACAATATGGTTTAAAAGAAGCCTTTCCATATATATTTGCTGGGCTTGCAACTGCTTCAGGAGGCGCGATTTTATTAAATGGTATTTTTGTAGTAAAATATGGTATGAAAAAAATGATCCATGTTTCCCTTATTGGTTTTTTTATCATATCTATCTGCTACACTGTTTTATTTTTTAATTCAGTGAATCCACCAATTAAAGTTATTCTATTATTTTTTTCACTTCAATTTTTCTGTTTAGGGTTTCTGTTTGGTAATTTACGAGCTATTGCAATGGAGCCTGTTGGTCATATCGCAGGAATTGGAGCGGCTATTACTGGCTTTATTTCAACGCTAATGGCAGTTCCAATAAGTGTTTTTATTGGAAAATTTGTTACGATTACCGTACTTCCTATATTTATTGGATTTTCAATTTGTTCTTTTCTATCTATACTTATTGTATCGATGCTAACAATAAAGGTATCTCAAAAAAACTAGTCTAAAAAACGGTAATATCCAGTCTTTAAGTAGGCTCCTTCCTTAAAATTAATTGGATGATCTATGTCATGCTGAGTGGTTTTTACTAAAACATAATTACGAGGAACTGTGTCTAGAGCTTCTTTGTTGATGGCTAAAAATTCACTTGCTAAAACTCTGGAAGAACAAGATGCCAAGACCAACAATCCATTTTTTGATATTAAGCTAGCTCCTAATAATGCTAATTCTTTATATTTTTTTTTAGCAATTTCGATTTCATTTTTATTTTTTGCAAAAGATGGAGGATCAATAATTACAACATCAAAGGTTCTTTTTTTTGAAATGAAATTTTGTAAAATTTTAAAAGCATCACCAGCTAAAGTTGTATGATTTCCTGTAAAATCATTCAGCTTTCCATTTTGAACCGCCAATGTTAACGCTTGTTTACTAATGTCAATACTAGTTACTTCTTTTGCTTGATTAGCTAAGGCATGGACCGAAAATCCACCAGCATACGAAAAAACATCTAACACCGTCTTATTTTTAGATAATAGGCCAACCTGTTTCCGGTTTTCTCGATGATCTAAAAAATATCCAGTTTTATGACCTTTAATTACATTTGCTGAAAAGTGGATACCATGTTCAATAAAAGGAATAGTAGCATCAGTTAATGTTCCGTAAATAACCTGTCCATCCTCGGTATTGTAACGATCTTTTAATTGCTGAAGTGAGCGACTTAAACGCAATACAGCAGTCTTTGTATCACTTACAGTTAGTAAATGCTCCGTTATTATTTTTAAATACGGAAACCAAATACTTGAATATAATTTAACCACTATCACTTTGTGATAAACATCAGCTATTAAACCTGGAAAGCCATCATTTTCTCCAAATAAAAAACGATAACTATTTGTATTTGTTTTTAATAAAGGGATACGTAATTTATAAGCTTCGTTTACTTTATTTAAAAAAAAATTAGAGTCAAGTAGTACTCCCCCACCGTGATGTAACATTTTAATACAAATTGGGGACATAGAATCATACAGTCCAACACCAATAACATTATTTTTATCGCGACCAAATATGATTGCGATATCTCCTGAGGAGCATTCTTTATTAATTTTTTGGATACTATTCGTGAAAATCCAGGGATGCCCGTTTTTTACGTTTCGTTCACCAACAGCTGTAAGTTTAACAGCTAGCCGATTTGGTTTTATTTTTATAGAAGGTAAAATATTAATAAGCTAATAATTCTAACAAATCGTTTTTAAATTTACTTTTTGGCAAATAATCAGCTTCTAAATTTGCGGCAAATGGAATGGGGGTATCTAAACTTGCAAGTCGCTTAACTGGAGCATCCAATTTTTCAAAACAATTTTCCATAATCATAGCGGCTATATCTGAGGCAATGCCTCCAAACATAGAGTCTTCTTGAAGAATCATAACTTTCCCTGTTTTATTTACAGAATTATAAATAGCCTCAGTGTCTAAAGGTGCTAGGGATCTTAAATCTATTAAATCAACCGATATATGTTTTAAATCTTTGAGGGAATCTAAGGCCCAATGGACTCCCGCACCATAAGTGATAACTGAAACATCATTCCCCTCATTGATTAAGGAAGCCTTCCCTAAAGGAAGCGTATAATAGTTAGTTGGAACATCTTGTCGAATACTACGATATAGCGCTTTATGCTCAAAAAATAAGACAGGATTTGGGTCCTCAATACAAGTAGCTAAGAGTCCTTTTGCATCATACGGAAAAGCAGGATATACTACTTTTAGTCCGGGTGTATGTGTAAACCATGCTTCATTGGTTTGACTGTGAAAAGGCCCCGCTCCCACTCCTGCACCACATGGCATACGGATGACCACATCCGCTTTTTGATTCCATCTATAATTTGATTTAGCCAGCAAATTAACTATTGGATTAAATCCTGAGGTAACAAAATCAGAAAATTGCATTTCCATCATTGCTTTGTAACCATTAATAGATAATCCCATAGCTGCGGAAACAATAGCAGATTCACAAATGGGAGTGTTTCTTACTCTATCCTTACCAAATTCCTCTAAAAATCCATCTGTTATCTTAAATACGCCTCCATAGTCAGCGATATCCTGCCCCATTAAAACTAAGTTGTCATGTCGCTGCATTGATTGCCTTAAGCTCTCAGAAATCGCATCTACTAAACGTAAGTTATTAAATTCGGTATTTTCCTTAATCTCTTTATATTCAAATTGATGGAACACATCATTTAACTCATTTGTTGTAGTCGACTCTATGGTAGGCTCAGCAAAAGCAATATCCAATCCGTCTTGAATTTCTTTCACAATAGAAGCTTTACTAGCTACCTCAATTTCTTCTGTTAAAATACCTTGAGTTTTAAGATAAGCTACATAATTTAATAAGGGATCCTTTAAGTCCCAAGATTGTAACAATTCATTTGGCACATACTTAGTCCCACTAGCTTCTTCGTGACCACGCACTCTGAAAGTTTTAAATTCTAGCAGTACGGGTCGAGGATTTTCACGAACATCTGCAACCAATTTATTTAATTTTATATAAACTTCTAAAATATTATTTCCGTCAATAATATGAGATTCCATACCGTATCCATGAGCACGATCAGACAAATTTTCACAATTAAATTGTTGTGATGTTGGAGTAGATAAACCATAACCATTATTTTCAATACAAAAAAGAACCGGTAATTGCCAAACAGACGCTACATTAAGAGCTTCATGTATATCACCTTCACTAGTTCCTCCGTCACCTGTAAAAACTGCACAAACCTTATTATTATTTTTAAGTTTGTTCGCTAGTGCTATTCCATCTGCAACGCCAAATTGTGGTCCTAAATGGGATATCATTCCTACTATATGGTATTCTTGTGTACCAAAATGAAAACTTCGATCTCTCCCTTTTGTAAAACCATTAGCTTTACCCTGCCATTGCGAAAAAAGACGCTCCAAAGGAATATTCCTACCTGTAAAAACACCTAAATTTCTATGCATTGGCATAATGTATTCATCTTTGTCTAAAACAGCTGCTATACCAACAGATATTGCTTCTTGACCTATACCACTAAACCATTTAGAAATTTTACCTTGACGGAGTAAAATCAACATTTTTTCCTCAATTAATCGAGGTTTTAACATCATCTTGTAAAGGCGCAATAAGGTACCATCATCCAAATTACTACGATCGTAATCAAAGTGAATATTTGCTGCTTTTTCAGAATTCATTTTTTTGTATTTACAAATCAAAAGTAGAAAAAAACCCAACGTAACAAGCTATTTCTTTTCATTTTTTATCAATTACATTTTAAAGCTAAATTGGTATATTTGTAATTCAAATTTTTACAAATGACAAATATACCAAGCGTGGACCTTGCTGATTTTTTATCGGAGGATCCATTAAGAAAACAAAAGTTTGTGCATGAAGTTGGTACAGCGTATTCTGAAATAGGTTTTGCTTCTGTTAAAAATCATTTTTTAAGTGACGAATTAATGGCACAACTGTACGATCAAGTTAAAAAGTTTTTTGCATTACCAATAGCAACTAAAGAAAAATACGAGATTTCAGGATTAGGCGGCCAGCGTGGGTATATCTCTTTTGGTAAAGAACATGCTAAAGGAAAAAAAGAAGGAGACCTAAAAGAATTTTGGCATTTTGGCCAAGAAGTCTCAGAGAATGCAAACCTTGACGAAGAGTATCCAGATAATGTTTTAGTAAATGAGCTCCCCTCTTTTAATAAAGTTGGATTGGAAGCTTATCAACTACTTGAAAAAACTGGGATATACGTATTAAGGGCTTTATCGCTTTATATTGGAATGGATGAATTTTATTATGATAAATGGGTTGCTAATGGAAATAGTATTTTACGTCCTATACACTACCCACCGATCCAAACTGAACCTAAAGGAGCTGTAAGAGCGGGAGCTCACGGAGATATCAATTTAATTACTTTACTTATGGGTGCCTCTGCTGGAGGTTTGCAAGTGCTTCGAAAAGATGGTCAATGGATAGAGGCTAAACCAGAAGAGGGAAATTTAGTAATCAATGTTGGCGATATGCTCGAGAGACATACCAATAATAAATTAAGATCTACCATTCACAGAGTTGTTAATCCTCCCAAAGAGGAATGGGGAAAACCAAGGTATTCGATTCCTTTTTTCTTACATCCAAGAAGTGATATGAGTCTAAATTGTCTTGAGGAATGTGTTGATAAAAGCCACCCTAAAGGTTTTGATGACATCACTGCCGGTGATTTTTTAAATCAACGTCTAAAAGAAATTGGTTTGACGTAATGGATTTAAAAGATCAACTTAAAAGTTTATTCCCAGAACATCAACCATCTCAAGAAGAAGAAATTAAAGAAACTCCTTCTATTTGGTTACAAAAAGAGCCGCTCATCTGTAAATATGAAAAACGCAATGGCAAGCCTATTACTATTATCGAAGGTTATACGGGAGCAAACTCTGACTTTAAAATTTTAACTAAAGAAATTAAAAAATTATTGGGTGTTGGTGGAAGCTTTAAAAATGATCAGATTATAATTCAAGGTGATTATCGTGATAACATCATGGTCTTTTTAAAAAATAAAGGATTTAAAGTAAAAAGAGTTGGAGGATAAGGCAAAACTATGATTAGAATAAAAGAATCAGAACTAATATTAAACCCAGATGGCAGTATATATCACCTTAACTTAAAGCCCGAAGATATATCAGACACCATATTGTTTGTTGGTGATCAGGACAGAGTTGAAAAGATTACTAAACATTTTGATACGATTGAATTTTCTACACAAAAACGTGAATTTAAAACACAAACAGGCACCTATAAAGGAAAAAGAATTTCTGTTATTTCAACTGGAATTGGACCTGACAATATTGATATCGTTTTAAATGAATTGGATGCGCTAATCAATATAGACTTTACGACGAGAACCATAAAAGAGAAACTAAATTCATTAAATATTATTAGAATTGGAACTTCTGGTTCATTGCAAAGTGATATTCCTGTTGATTCTTTTCTTATAGGAACACACGGTTTAGATTTAAATGGGATGCTACATTTTTACAAATTGAAAGATATTTGTAATCATGAAATAGAAAATGCCTTTATGAATCATACCCATTGGAATTCAAATAAAGCCAGACCCATCGTTATCAATAATAGTCTAGAATTAGAGAGAATTTTTGAAAGTAAGCAAACTTATAAGGGTATAACAGGAACAGCTGGTGGTTTTTATGGTCCTCAAGGAAGAGTATTGCGTTTGGCAATTCAAGATTCAGAATTAAATAATAAAATGAACAGTTTTTTGTATAATGGTTTGAGGATTTCTAATCTAGAAATGGAAACAGCCACCATATATGGTTTATCAAAATTATTAGGACACAATGCAGTCTCCTTAAATGCTATTATTGCAAATAGAGCAAATGGAACTTTCAGTAAAAATCCCGCTAAAACAATTGAGAGTTTAATTCTATATACATTAGACCGACTTGTCAGATAAAGGAATTACTTCAACAATAAATGACTAAACGGCTGTAAGTTTCTGACAAACAGTTTCTTATTTTTTTTTATAAAAAAAACGCAACCATTTTTTTAAAATTACATCTAATAAGTGTTAACAATTTAGAATATGAAAATAACATTAATCATTATTGGGACATTATTAGTAGCAAATTATTTATTATTACATTTTAGCTGTAACGATCCTGAGTCTCACATGCCAGAAGACGAATAGAATATTTAAATCCAATTAATTTGTGACTTTCCTAATTTCGAAAGATAAAAATTAGTTGCACTAAAGTGTTTATTTCCAAACCAGTATCCCCTATTCGCACTCAAAGGTGATGGATGTCCACTAGTCAAAATTAAATGTTTTTTTGAATCAATTTTTTTACCTTTTTTCTTAGCATAACCACCCCACAACAAAAAAACTAAATTTTCTTTTTTTTCTGATAAAATAGAAATAACAGTATCTGTAAATTTTTCCCAACCCTTATTTTGATGACTGCCGGCTTCGTTTGATTTTACTGTCAATGTAGCATTGAGCAATAAAATTCCTTGATTTGCCCATCTCTCCAAGTTTCCATTTTTAGGATATGGGATTAACAAGTCAGATTCAATTTCTTTAAATATATTTTTTAATGATGGAGGATGTGATACGTCTTCATTAACAGAAAAACAAAGTCCATTAGCTTGATTTGCACCATGATAAGGGTCTTGTCCTATAATCACCACTTTGACATCACAAAAGGGAGTATGATTAAACGCTGAAAATATTAATTTTCCTGGCGGAAAACACCTGTAAGATTTATATTCATCCTTTACAAATTGAATTAAATTTTGAAAATAAATTTTTGAAAACTCTTCTTTTAATTCTTCGTTCCAACTTGTTTCAATATTTACATTCATTATTATTACTTTTGAACAAAATTACTAATAAGAAAAAGATAAAAATTCATAATATTTTAAAAAAAAATAAAAAAAAGAGTGTCATTTAATAAAAAAATATCGTTTCCCACTGCTCACAGTATATTATTAATTATTGCCGGTCTGGTGGCAATTCTTACCTGGTTGGTACCTGCGGGTCAATACGATCGATTATCTTACAATAAAGAAACCAATTCTTTTCATTGTAATCACTTAGGTAACGATAAAATAGTAGTGGCAAATCAAAATACTTTAGATTCATTAAACATTGAAATACCGATAGAAAAATTTACCAACGGTGATATCTGGAAGCCAATTAGTATTCCGGGAACTTATCACAAATTAGATTCTAGTCCTCAGGGAATTATAGCTTTTATAAAATCTCCCCTCAAAGGAATTATGGGAGTTTCCGATATTGTTTTATTAATTCTTATTATTGGTGGCTTAATTGGTATAGTTAATGCTACAGGAGCTTTTGAAGCCGGTATTTCGTGGCTATCCGCTGTTCTGAAAGGAAAAGAATATGTATTAATCATTTTAGTTACTACCTTAATAGCTATTGGTGGAACTACCTTTGGATTAGCTGAAGAAACTATTGCATTTTATCCCATATTGATTCCCGTATTTTTAGCAGCTAAATACGACGCTATTGTACCACTTGCATCTATCTATGTTGGTTCTGCTATGGGCACCATGGCATCCACTGTAAATCCTTTTAGTACTATTATTGCATCAGATGCCGCTGGAATTAATTGGACCGCAGGAATTAACGGACGTTTTGTTATGCTTACTTTAGGACTGTTAATTTGT
>CAJIZF010000005.1 GCA_905181835.1 uncultured Flavobacteriaceae bacterium | reverse complement strand
ATAACACTAGTTTAAATAAAACTAGTGTTAGAGGTGACGAAACGATTTTAGATCGTCCGTCCCCAACCAGAGAAGATCTCTTGATATTTGCAGCCCAATTAAATTTAGATAAATAATTATATGGAAGATATTAAAATAAAGGTACCGCACTGGGCAACAGATATTAAGGATGAAGGATTAATTGTATTCATAGCTTTATTAGCTAGAATAAATAAAAAGTATGGTTGGGATGAATGGTATAACTTCCACTTAACTGATACTAATAAAGTTATAGGTAATAGGTCTAAGCCCTATACAAAAATATTTGCATCACTAGAGGAATGGATTGAGTATGCTCAACCCTTTAATAATGAGGTACAATTTAAAATGAATAAGGTTAAGGAAAATGATTTAATTAGTTATACCTTAAAAAGCCAAAGACATATAAGAGTGTGGTGTTATCTTTTAGGTTGCATGAATGGTAACTTATTAGATGAAGGCAAGTATGCATCCAGGCCACCCCAATTAACCTCCTTTGTTAATGAGAACGAACACCAGTTGTTCAGAATGTATAGACAGAATTGAAACGAATTAAATCATATACAGAATTTATCACCGATCATATGAATACTAATGAAAAAGAGTCTACAATTATATGGAGGTTAGTGAAGGGTTATCTTTCAAATGCTAGCAAATGGCCGGTTGATGGTAAAAGCATAAGAGAACATGCTAAAGATATGATTGCAGAAGATATATTGAGCTTTGAAAAAGAAGAAGAGTATGAAGTGTGTGCTCGTTTAAAAAAAGCCTTTGAACAGATTGAAAACCTTAAATAAATTTTTAACAGATAACTATGACGATATCGTGTTAATGTCAAAGAAGATATGCAGAGGTAGTCATGAATCTGAAGAAGTAGCACACTACGTTATGGCAGAATTTATGGAACATGAACGTGCAACAGAATTAGTAGAAGCAAAAAGAGGTATGAACTTCTTATCTGGCATGATACACAGATCGTATCACAGTTCTACTAGTAGATATCATACAATATACAGACAAAAAGGTAGAGTGCATGAATTAAACCAGAAGCATTATAATCGACAAGACAATGATACATACAGTATAGAACAAGATAATGCAACAGAGGCTATCCAAGGTGTCTTAGAAGATATGGAAGCAGGTTCCATAGAGCTATGGTTTCGTGCTACACTATTTAGAATGTATATGAAAGAAGATAACTTCTCAGAATTATCAAGACAAACTAAAATACCTAGAACATCAATAGCAAAAGCAGTGGAAGAAGCAACGCTTTATATACAACAACAACTTAAAAACAATAACATAACTTATGAGTAATCTAATAATGCAGTTAATAGGATTTGCAGCACTAGCACATCTAATAGTAGATTTTATAGTAACCTTAGATAAGGATTGGATTCCAGCTAAGCCGTTTAAGTGTGATAAATGCTTTGGCTTTTGGTTATCAATAGCACCAATGTTAATACAATTTGGTATTATAGGTGTCCTTTATTCAGCATGCATTGCAATCTTAGCACAAATTATATTTAAATATACAGTATGAAACCAGAACACAGACAATATGTAAAGGATAACATGTTACTCTTTACAACATCAAGATCATATAAACCAGAAGAACTAACTAAAATGTTTGAGATACTGGCTGATGTAACTAATACACCACAAAAGGTAACTAGATGTGGTCGCTGTATAGAAACAACTAAAAAACAAATACTATTTCATTATGGAAGAATATAAAGTTTACGAAACCAAGAAAACAAAAAAGTATACGTTTAAACCAACAGGAGATTACGTAGCAATTATTAAAGCAACTACTCTTGCTCATGCTAAAGTAGCATTAGATGGTTTAAATAAAACACTAAAGAAAGAAGAAGGCCATGGCATTTAAAGGAGGAGACGAAAACATCAACAGAGCTGGTAGAAAACCAGGATCGAAGAACAAGGCAACTAAAGAAATAAGAGAAGCCTATCAAAAACTAACAGAAGATAACTTAGAGAATATGTCTATATGGTTAGTCAAGATTGCAGGAGATGACCCAGCAAAAGCAATGGACCTAATGTTAAGACTATCAGAATATATTATACCTAAACTTGCAAGACAAGAAGTAGTAGGTAATGATGGTGAAGACCTATTTAAAAATGTTAAGTTTAATTTCGGACCAGATATTAATAACGACCAAGATAGAATAGAAGAGTAATGATATACGAAGGATTTACACCACATCCTAAACAAAGAGAACTTATTAATGGTATTATAGAAAGTAAATGTAAATACCATATAGCAAGTATAGGTAGACAGTTTGGTAAATCCTTAATGGGTATTAACTTAGCTCTCTATTGGGCTATCAACCATGGACCATGTAAGATACTTTGGATCTCTCCAGTATACTCACAAACAACCAAGGTTCACAAAGAACTAATGCAAGCCATCGGCGGCACCAACATAGTTCAATCTAATAATTATTCTAGTAATGAAATACAACTAAGGAATGGTTCAACTATAATGTTCAGATCAGCAGAAAGATATGATAACATTAGAGGACTTACCTTAGACTACGCTATAATAGATGAAGCAGCATTCATTAAAGATGATGCCTATGCAGAAGCAATTAAACCAACCTTATTAGTAAGAGGTAAGAAAGTCCTATTCATCTCAACACCCAAAGGAAAGAATTGGTTTTATAACTTATACCAACTCGGACTCTCTCCAGATTATCCTAACTACAAAGCCTATGCTGGCTCAAGTTACGATACACCTTATATAGATAAGAAAGAAATAGAAGATGCTCAAAGAACTATACCAAAGAATGTATTTCAACAAGAGTACCTAGCCAAATTTATAGATTCAGGTGGAGAAGTCTTTACAGATATAGATAACAATACATTCTCACAATACACACCACCAATTGGTAAGGTCTATTGTGGTATTGACTTAGGTAAGCAAGAGGATTATACAGTAGCAACCTTCATAGACTCAAAGGGAAAAGTAATAGACATATATAGAAACAACAAACAGGAGTGGACCACGATGACCCAAGACATCTTAGTCCTAATCAGAAAATACAATGCAACCACCATGGTAGAAGTAAACTCTATAGGTGATGTAATCTTTGAACAGATTAAAAGACAGTGGTCAGACACCCATCCATTTGTTACAAGCTCTAAGTCTAAGAATGAAATCATCGAAGGTCTAATCTTAGACATGAATAATGCCGAGGTAAATATACCATCTAAGACACTCTTTCCTCCTCTGTATAGTGAACTATCAGTGTTTACCTATGAGTACAATCCAAAGACTCGAAACATCCGGTATGGCCATCCAGCAGGATTACATGACGATACAGGTATCTCATTAGTCTAAGTATTGCAAACTATAATCGTAAGCAAAATAAAACCTTAGGCACGTATGCCGTAATGGGATCAAGATAAATATAGTAATTCACAATCACTTAAATTTATATTTAATACTATATGGCAATAACAGTTAACATAAATGAGAAGAAGTGGGTAATACCACAACGTGTTACTATAGAAGAGTGGAAAGAATTACAACAGTGGGAGTTTACCAATCAGGCACATTGGCCATGGATTGTGTCAGCTATCTCTAGCTATGATGCCAAAGAGTTTGATGGTGCAGACCCAGACTCTATGCAATTATTTATAGGTTTCTTAATTAGTGCATGTAATAAGAGAACACTCAAGGTACAACCTGACTTCAATCAATTAAAGTTTGGCCAGTTTGTAGATCTAGACTGCTTCCTAGCCTTAGGAGTAGAGAAGAATATCGTTCAGATACTTGAAGTACTTGGCGTTGACACACCATGGGCCGATGAAGCCTTAGCAGTAATAGATCAATATGTAAAGTGGAGGTCTTCGATCTATAAACAATACTCACAGTTGTTTGGTTTAAACGAACAAAGATCTGACTTACCTAACGATGAGGTATACAATCCTAAAGAGGTAGCTAGAGGATGGTACATGGTGATCATAGAACTCGCAGATAATAATATATTAGAAATGGATAGAGTGACAGAGGAGCCACTACAAAAGACACTAACATTCTTACAGATACAGAAGGAGATTAAGATTAAAGAGGCAATGGAAGCCCGTAAAATAACTAACAAGAAATGACATACAAAGATATCATAAACAGATTTAGATCTATCACAGAAGCCCACTTAATGTTAGAGGACTTTGGCTATGGAGATCTCTCAGACTTAAAGTATGTAAGCCAATTAGGTAGCGAGGAAGAAAGAGTCTCATACCCTTACTTATACTTACTGCCATCAAGCTCAACACGTAACGGACCTGTAATGAACTATGCATTTAACATGATAGTAATGGACATGGCTAGACCAGAGGATGGTGCAGGCACTGACAAGTTTGATAACTATATAACTATTCAATCACAGTGCCAACAGTACATAGATGATGTCCTAGCAAACCTATACTATTTCTATAAGGACAAACCAGAAATACAGCTAACAGGAATTACATACACTCCATTCAAAGAGAAGTATCAAGATGTAGTAGCAGGTATGACAGCCACTATTAACATTGCAGTACCTACGCCACTGAATGAATGTATTGCACCTTTCTTTACTTTTCCAGATCCAGTAGGTCAATTACAATTACATGTAGTCTCTAATGCTGATCAGCAATTCCTACCGGACGATCAACAGTCTCCATTCGAAGCACGAACGGTTATCTTAGATACTCAGAATGGTTGGAGACCTGACGAACCATTTAACTTCTATACACCTCAAGTTAATGGCACGTGGACTTGGGTTTTAGAAGGTGAAACAAGACTTACCTTAGACCAAGGAGATTGGCCTAGTAATCCAGAGATGGTGTATAATTATAATGGTCAGATTGTTCCAGTAACTGTAACCACTTGGCCACAAGTACAACCACCGCTTGGAGTTGACACACCATTCAAAGCAATGTGGCAAAGCGAATCATATACTGCTGACGGTAATTTCATTACATGGAATTGGCTTAACGATCCAGTAGTAGAAGATGAGTTTTTAATCTTAGCAGGTACATCACTTAAAGGATATTTCACACCAGCATAATGACAGTAGACGAATTCATATCAGACCTTAGTGCACTCGGAGAAGAGCTCTCGGATCCTCAGTCAATACTTACAGAAATTGGAACAGGTATAACTGAAGAAATGAAAAGGCTATCACCTGTAGACACTGGTGCCTTACGTAATTCTATAGGCTATGTGATCAATGGTAATCAAATTACCTTTGACATGTTGTATTATGGTATGTTTCAAAACTATGGAGTAAGCGGAACAGAAGATAGCACAGGCCTTCCAGTTCCTTTTGGTTTGTTACAGCCTAGAGTAGGTAACACATACTCCTTTAGAAAGAGGAGGTTCGGTCTAAGAAATCAAACCTTCTTTAATTACGACACAATAATAGACACTATAGCAGAAGGCTTAGGTGAACAAATAGAACAATTTTAAATTATGCCAACACTAGTAACAACAACTCAAACACCTTATAGACCATTTGATATGGCATACGGTGCTAATGTAGTAACACTAACAGGGATTACAGCTTCAGAACAAAAGTACGCACTACGTGTCTTTGTCTTAGGTAACACAGTGCCGATCGCAGACATTAGACAATCGCCTAATAGATTTGGTCGTGCTATCTTTGATATACAAAATATCTTACAGACTCAGATAGGACCTACTATTAATAACATAGATGGCTTACACTACTCTGCTGGCTTTGCACAACAGAATACAAGAATGCAGATCGCCAATGGAGAACTAGTACAATATCAGATAGCATATACTACAGAGACTAATGGCCAATTAGATGATCCATTCGTGCAATCACCTATAATCTATACAACACTCGGAGGAGCTAAAGAATATTGGCAAGTACCTTATGATGAAGGTGCAGAGTTTATACCTATTGTAGATGCTGATGCAACTGGCTGTACAGATATTAACTATTGGGCGAGACCACTATCAGATAACACATGGACTATCACAGACACAGAGACTGGAGATGACTTATTAACGGTCAATGGCGGTTACCCTTCACCAGGTGGTATTGATGTACATAACGTCTCAATAGGAGATCAGTGTACTAAATCATTTTGGCAAAAGATTAGTAGAGTTGCAGGACCCTATCCTGCAAACGCTAGTGTACAAGGTATAGAAGCATTCATAGTCTTACAATGTGGCGCTAATGGTAGCATCTTTAATACATCTGTCTTAGCCAATACACAATCAAGTGGAGGTGGTCCTAACATCTCGCTAGGACAAGGACAAATACCAACAGGTAACTTTAATGTAATCACAGTAGCAACAGGACCTGCTAACTTTCCAATAGGTACACTCAGCTCAGCATGTACACACTACTATATAGTGCCAGTCTTATGGACACCATTAACTTGTGTAACTGACGAGCAATCACAAACACCTATAATGTCTGAAGCAGCATGGAGAATACAGAGGTATAATATACAACACACTGAGTTATACGACCACTCTGTTAACCCACCTACCTTTTTAGGTATTGATCAAACACCACCATGTAATGACTATGATCATATTCAATTTGCATGGATGAACTCAGAAGGTTATAGAGATCAATTCACGTTTACTAAAAGAAATGAGAAGAAGATAAATACTAAAAGAAATAACTTCCTTAAAGAAGCTGCAGATTACAATGATACTAGATACATCGTCGATAAGCAAGCAAGAGGATTTACAACCTACTCACAAGATATTAAAGAAGTATGGCAAGCTACCTCAGGTTATATGAATGATGAAGAAGCACAACTATTAGAGTCTATGTTTAAATCACCTTCAGTTAATGTAAGGTTCTCTACTGGTGAATACGCAAACGAGTGGTTACCTATTAATCTTATTAGTTCTAGTTATACTGAGAAGACTTATAGAAAAGATAGACTGTTCCAATACACAGTAGATTACAAACTAGCAAACAACATTAAATCACAAAGAGGATAATATGATTCAACTAAAGGTTTACAAACAAGGTACCCCATATATAAATGGAATAATTGATGAGGCTGGTTCACTATATTTAGACTTATATGATTCAGAGCCAATTAAGTTAACTCTTAGTATAGAGGATATCACCAACGCTGATGCATCCTCGGTATTCTCTAAGACATTCCGAGTTCCTGCGACTAGAGATAATAACGAATTCTTTTCGAATGCTTATGCAATAGACGGAATTGATTTTGATGTTACTCAAAAAAACACAGCCTCTGTCCTAGTAGATGGCGCTGAGTTTAGAGCGGGCCATATTAGACTACAAAAGATCTTTAGAAACCAAGACCAAGACCGTATAGATTACGAACTGTTATTCTTAGGAGAGACTAGAGACTTTTCAAGTATAATTGCAGAGAAGACTCTATGTCAATTAACAATGACAGACTTCGATTGGGAAGGCTTACCTAATGTATATACCAATGCTGCAGACTTTACAGGACCCTTTCAGTATAATGATATAGTTAGTAGTTGGAATGCTTTCCCTCAGAATGCATCACTAACAGGAGGTTATGCAGATGGCGATATTATTATGCCACTTATAGATCATGGTAATACTTATACTGATGGAGATCCTGATCAGGGTACAGTCAGTTTAGGTAGTGCAGGTCAAGGTATTAGATCATTTACACACTCTGGTAATTCATTATCTCAAACAAGAATGAAGCCAATGTTTAGAGCTAAGAGAGTCTTAGATCAAATCTTTGAAGATGCTGGTTATACTTATAGTTCTGACTTCTTAAACTCTGATAGATTTCACCAAATGTACATTAGTGCCTTTGGTAACAATGAACAGATTGGTATGGAAATCGATCAAGTAACTGGAACTAACTTTGAGTCTAACAACCCTACTAATGGTGAGAATGATGTTGAGGCCTTTATGTATAATGATAATGTTATTACTAATATAGCAGGTAACTATACGGTAGGTGCTTCTAATGTTAGTAGTAATGGTAATGGTAGTTACTTTACATGTCCAGCCGATGCAGCACTAGGTGGTAACTTCTATATCATGTCAGCAAGTGCAGAAATGCTTGCAGAGATAGAACAATCAAACGGACCTAATGTATCAATAGGTGCTTTTGTAAGGCTAGTTGTTGTTAATACACCAGGTGGAACTATTACACAAACACTAGCAACTGGTAACTATGCAGGTAATGGATCAACCTCATCACTTACATGGGATTCACGTAATGGTGGATATCAACCAATAGCAGGAGATATCATTCAAGTTTACTTAGAACCTGATAGTAACTTTGTAGATTACTCATGGGCTGATAATACTTATTGGGATTGTACCGCAGCACCTGGTGATTACTATTCACCATTAGATCTAGATTGTGAACACAAACAAATAGACTATATTAAAGACCTCTTAACTATGTTTAGGTTAGTAATGCAACCTGATAATTCAAGACCTAACAACTTTATTATAGAACCATGGCAAGAGTTCATCGGTAGTGGTATAACTTATGATTGGTCTGACAAACTAGCAGAACAAAACGATCAAGTCTTAGAGCCTCTGTTTAATACACAGTCGGCTACTATAGAATACTCCTTTGCACAAGATGAGGATTTCATTAATAAATTCCACTTTGATAATAACAAACACCCTTATGGTTACTTACAATTTAATTCAGCTAATGAATTACTAAAAGGTGAAAGAAAGGTAGATGTAAAAGGCTTAGCGCCAACGCCAATAGATCAGATAACACACGGTTCTTCAGGTGCACACCCAGAACCTAAATTTATTTTACCTAGTATTGTAGAAGTAACTGGAGATTCAACTACATCGAATCCACCTGTAGCAGAACGATTACCTATTAAACCTAAAACTAGATTCTTATTCTATAATGGTAAGATACCTATTACAGTTAGTCAAAATGAATGGTACTTAAATAATGATAGTGGTAGTTCAGTTTTACAAACAAACTATCCATTAGTCTCACCTTATGAGAATTGGCCAATACAACAAACCAGTCTAAACCTAAATTTCTCTAACGACACTAGATATTATATTAGCCCTAGTCCTGGTACAGGTTACTTTGACCAAGGTTCAACTCTATTCGATGAGTATTGGTCACGATATATTGCATCACTCTATAATAAGTTTAGTAGAAGACTAACCGCTAAGTTTATCCTAAATAACGTAGACTTACAATACCTTACATTTGATGATGTCATCTTTGTTAATGGTAAATACTATAGACCTGAAAAGATTATAGATGCACAAGTAGGTGCAGAGACTGAAGTTACAGTACAATTAATTACTCTTAACGATCAACGTCCTATATGGTTAGACGAGCCACTCACAGGATTCTCTGTGGCTGTCTCTAATACATCATGTGCTGGAGAGCAAGGTGAAATACAGGTAACTACAAACGGTACACCAGCATTCACCTGGGAGCTTACACAAAGTGGAGCTCAAGGTAATGCAAATCCATCAGGTAATGCACCTTTTACATTTGTAATTTCTGCGCCAGTTGGTATTGATACACTTATAGTAACTGATTCACTTGGTAGAACTGCAACAATACAAGTAGACGTACCAGTAAGTACAGCAATACCAGTAAGTTCAACTAATGCGCATACAGATCCTAATGTATGTTCTCCTGGATCTAGTTCTTTAATGTTAAATGTTAACTCTAACACATCACTTCAATTAGGTGTAGGACCTGATGGAAATGCAAGCGGTTACATATATGCTGAGAATACTGTATTAGATACTTATAGCGCATGGAGTTACTATGGCAGTGATGAAATATGGGGTTTAAATCCAAACACGGTTATTCCTGCAACTGATCATATAGTTACTGAAGGTAACTTTGTATTTGAAATTAATACTGGTGCAAATCAGACAGAGTGGGATTTATTTCGTGCTCAAACCCTTGAAGTTAACTTTAATGGCGTCAATACAAACTTAGTAGACTTTATTACTACTTTACCAGCAACAGTGCCGGCAGTCGGTACACAGATTACTGTATCTTTTGGACCTACAGACTTCGGTCCAATAGGTGCGTCTTTTGTTAATTGGGGTATAATAATTAGACCTGCTACACCAGGTGGATCATTAAATTTATACACGTGGTTAACACAAGAAACTAGTTTAATAAAAGCGAGTGTTTCAGATGACTGTAATGGTATAATTACAGTAACTCCAACAGGAGGTGCTGGTGCACCTTATACTATTACATGGGATGATGATCCTAATGAAACTAGTTTTAGTAGAACTGACTTATGTCCTGGTACTTATCAATACTATATAGAAGATGTTGATGGATGTCAATCAGATATCTTTACAGAAACTCTAACATGTGTAACTCAATTATATACATATCAACTTAGAGAACACCTAAACAATTGTTCTCAATCTAGTTCGGCTACTTATATTGCAACTTCAACATCGCAATTACCAATTAATCAAACATGTACTCTTAACGAACTACAAGGATGTTTCTATGTTCAATCAACAAGTACTGAGACAGCACTCTATACTATAGATGCTCTTAATACAGATTGTGCATCTTGTAATGGTGGTCAAACTGCTAATTCATATATGGCAGAAAACTGTAATGTACAAGGAGACTTTATATATGTTTCTTTAACACAAGCTCAATTAACTCCTAACGATGTAATAAAAGCCCAAGGTGTTTGTTACGAAGTAATACAGCAATCAACGGTCATAGCTTCTACAGCCTACCAAGATATATTTACTGATTGCCAAACGTGTGATCTTGCTAATGGTGGTAACTATCTTGTTCAAGATTGTGCAGGCTTTAGTGGCGGAGTTGGTAGTAGTACAGTTAGTCTAAATGTTGGAGATGTTATTAAGGTTGGTACTAATTGTGCTGAAGTCCTAAGTGTATCTCAAGGAACTGCAACCTTTGTTATAGATGCTAGCACCATATATACTGATTGTAATGACTGTGCAGGTACACCACCACCACCTGTGCAAAACTGTCATGAAGTTGAAAACACTGGACTAGGAACAGCAGCTGGTACTTATACTTTTAATGGACTTACATATAACTGGTCTGCTATTAGTGGTTCAACACTTTCTTTATGTGCAGAAGTTGGTTCAGTTGCAGTTACTTCAGGTACAGGAGTTAATGTTACAAATACAGGAAATGCATGTATATCACCTAAAGCATGTAGAATTCCTCCACCGTTCTGTCAATCTTACTTAATCAGTAATGATGGTGGTTCGAATCCTGGAAGTTATAGTTATATAAACTGTGATGGATTTACTGTAGGTGGATTATTAAATTTAGGTAGTAGTACCACAGTATGTGCAATACAAATACCAACCGTATCAAGTGGATTAACAATAAGTTTTGGAATCACATCATGCGACTAACCAATTCAAAAGACTAATAATTTATATTTAATAGTATGGCAGATAAAATTGTAAAAATAACCTTTGAGATCGATGGACTAGAGCAAACAGTCACTAACATCGATGATGCTAAAGTTGCGTTACAGCAACTAGAGACTCAAGCTAAGAAAACAGAAACGGCTGCCGAAGGTGCAGCTGATGAATTCGACAAACTTGGTGATGCATCGAAACAAGCAGGAGAAGCAGGTGAAGGAGCGATATCAGTACTTGATGAAGCAACTGGCGGTTTAGCTAGTAGATTCAAAAATGTAATTGGTGGTGTAAAGAAGATGGGAGTTGCCTTAAAGGCCTCTTTTAAATCTGGTGTTGCAGGAGCAAGTTCATTAAAGAAAGGTATTGCAGCCACTGGTATTGGTTTACTAGTAGTAGCCTTAGCAACCATCGTTGCATATTGGGATGATATAGTTGGCTTAGTATCAGGTGTAAGTTCAGAACAAAAGAAACTTAACAAAGAAGTAGAAGCTAATGTAGCATCACAGCAAGAAGCCTTAGATGCAATCTCAGCACAAGAAAATTCTCTTAAACTACAAGGTAAGACTGAAGAAGAGATTAGAGATCTTAAGATACAGCAAACAGACGAAGTAATACAGGCTACCATCTTGCAATTAGAGCAGATGAAGAAGACTAAAGATGCTCAAGTTGCCGCAGCTCAAAGGAATAGAGATATTGCACAAGGCGTGATAGCCTTTCTAACACTACCAATTACAATTCTTTTAGGTACTGTTGATGCGATGACCAAAGCACTTTCTCTGATACCGGGAATTGATATAGGGACTAATCTAGCAGATGACTTCACCGGTGGTATTGCTGAAATGATATTCGATCCTGAAGAGGTAGCAGCAGAAGGTGATGCAACTATAAAAGAGACTGAAGCACAACTTACTAAGCTTAAAAACTCTAGAGACGGTATCATACTACAAGGTCAAAAAGCTGATCAAGCTGCCGCTGATAAAGCAAAGGCAGATAGAGAGAAAATGACTGCTGATGAGTTAGCAGCCGCAGAAAAACTTGCTGCTGATAAGAAAGCAATCAAAGATAAAGAAGATGCAGAAGCTGCTGAAAGACTAGCAAAAGAAATAGCAGACGCACAGATAGTTAAAGATCTATTACAACAAGCAGACTTAGACTTAATACAAAGTGCCTATGATAGAGCACAAGCAGAGTTAGAGATACAACGACAAGCAGATGTTGAAAAGATTACACAAGCAGGAGCTACTGCTGATGAGATTCAACGTATCAATACACAGTATGCTAATAAGAAAGATAAGTTAGAGAAAGAAAACACAGAATTTAAGAAAGCCTTAGGAGAACAAGATGTAGATAATGCACTAGCTGCAGGTTCACAAGTTCTTGGTTCTATAGTCAGTCTCGTCGGCGAAGGCTCCGCGGTTGGAAAGGCAGCTGCAATTGCACAGACTACTATAGATACGTATAGTTCTGCTACCGCAGCATATAAATCTGTAGTTGGTATACCAGTTGTAGGACCAGCTTTAGCACCAGTTGCTGCAGGAGTTGCAGTTGCTGCAGGTTTAATGTCTATTAAAAAGATAGTATCAACTAAAGTACCTGGTGATAAAGGTGGCGGTGGAGCAGTACCGAGTATTTCAATACCTCAAGCACCTCCAATTAATCCAGAAACTGCACTACAAGCTGGAGCAGCAGGAGATCAAGATACAAATACACAAGTTACATTAGGAGAACAACAAGGATCAGGACCAGCAGTAGTAAGAGCATACGTAGTAAGTTCAGAGGTTACAAACCAACAAGAAGCTGATGCGAAAATAAACGACTTAGCAAGACTATAATATATAAGATATGATAAACAAGATAGTAGAACTAATAATCAATCTAGAAGAATTTGAATTTGACGATCTAGGTGTAGAAATAATGTCATTAGTAGATAGACCTGCTATTGAAGTAGGTTGGATGGCTTTTAACGAGGATGAAATGGAATTCAGAGAGAATGCAGATTGTCCAGATGGATTTGAGCATGAGATGCCTGATGGAACTTGGATGTGTGGTAAGACAATGTATAACGATGAAGAATTCCAAGAAAGTGTTTTAAAGATAGCACGAGAAGTTGGTGACACTATAGATCCTGAAGAAATCATATATGTTGATGGTACTAAAGAAAACTTTGCAACAGTAGGAGACTTCTTACAAGGTGCTAGAGCAATCGCAGCCTTAGGAGATATACCACAAAATACACCAGCTAGATTAATGTATAGATATGCAGGACCTAGCGGTCAAAGATTCTTTTGTAGAGCCTTAAAAGGACTTAACAAAATCTATACTAGAGAAGATATAACTAGAATGAATAGATTAAATCCAGGTTTCGGACCTAACGGAAGTAATTCATATTCGATTTTTGAATATAAAGGCGGTCCTAATTGCCAACACTACTGGGAGGAACTAGTACAATTCCAAGATGGTACAAGAAATGTATTAGTTAGTAATGGACCTGCAACAGGAGATGCTGGAGAAACTAATAACTCTAGTGATCCATCACCTAATGGTGCAGTATCAAACAATGCATACTTAATGAGTAAAAACTGGTCATTCTCTGATGACGATCAAATGATTATCACAGGACCAGCTATGATACCAAATGCCTTAATAGCAAGAAAAGATGAGATGGGTAATCTATTCCATGTATACTTTTCTAAAGAGACTGTTGAGAAGGTTGCTAGAAAGTTTCTAGCGGACAATAATGCGCATGTAACAGATATCAATCACGATGATAATATAGTTGAAGAGAACACTCTATTAGAGTCATGGATAGTAGAAGATCCTAAGATGGATAAGTCTACTGCAATGGGTTTCAATGTACCTAAATCCACATGGATGGTAAGTTACAAAATTAATAATAAAGAAACATGGAATAAGATCAAAGCTGGAGAGCTTAATGGCTTCTCTGTTGCTGGATCATTCTTAGAAAAAATACAATCTAATGGATAATATCAAAGACACAGCAGCAAATGCAACCACTATCTTCGGAACAGGAAGTGTTGTAATGGGATGGAATGAAACACTGACACTAATACTTTTAGTAACAGGTATCATATTTAACATAGTCAGAATAGCTGACATTAGAAGAAGAAAGAAAAAGGATAACTAGAAAATACTAGCTACCCTTTGATTCTTTTGTTCCATTAAATTCTTATACTCACCAAACCTATTATAGGTAGTACCCTTTAAGATACATTTAATAGAGTTGCGTTGCATATCATATTGCTTACATAATAGATTAATGCTAGCACCTTCTAAATACTTTGCTCTAATCCAATTAGCGCTTTCCATTGATAGCTTCCTAGGAAGCTTCTTATGTTTACCAGCCATATATTACACGCTTTACTGATGTTTCAGATCTTTGAACAAATCTTGCAATCTGATTTAGTGCATAGCCTTTAGATCTATACTCTCTAATAATTGATTTTTCTGTCTCGCTCATACGAGTTCTTCCTTTTGGTTCTTCCATAATTTTAATAAATTTTATTGTTATATTGTTTTTTCCACTCTTCCATCATTATCTCTAAGTTGCTTAGTTGCTTCCATTCACTACCACCATTCCATATATGGTCGTCGCCTATAGGTTTACCATTATCATCAAGTGCAAATACACTTGCGTTAATAACAACATTGCCATCATACTTGTCATAGTATGCCTTTAGAGCATCGTTAATGGCTTTAATTTCTTTTGTCATATTGATTTGTTTATTTAATAAAAGGAGAGCCCAAAGGCTCTCCAGTGTTTTAGTTTAAGATTACATACTTTTCTTTTGTTAGGAATTGTTTCAGTATTCTTAGGTCTTCTGAATATCCACACTCTAAGTTTACTTTGATGAACTTTCCTTTTACATAAGTAATGGTAGGGAAGAATACGTCTGGGTATTTCATGTCTTCCATTGCTTCTTTGATAATCGTTTTAATTGCTTTCATTTGATTTGTTTTTATTTGTTTATAGTTATTATATATCATGTTTCCCTTTTGTTTCATTTGGTTCTTTAATTAGTTATACTCCTTATCTATGTAAGTGCGTTATTACCAGTTAATTTCCCAAGTTACTACTTCGTTACCTGCATTCATGTAACCCATCATTGTTGATAGTGGCTCTGTAGCAGATGAACTGTTACTTTCATTTTTAGCTTCATTTTTAAATACATGGCCAATAACTGAACGAGCACCGATTGCTTTCGCCATTTCTGGCTTGTTAGTTTGCTTATAGAATTTAAATCCTTGTGATTTCCAAAGCTCGTTGATTGTACGAACTTGAGATTTCTTATCTGCGAATTCCATTCTTACTCCAGAGTAGTTGTAATACGTCCAGATAGTTGATTGGTGATTCTTTTTACAATAAGCTTTCTCAAAAGCGAATTTCTCTAAAATTTCTGATTTTAAGCCACCATTTTTAAATGATACTACTTTGTCTTGTGTTGCGAATAAATTTGTCATAATGTTTGTTTTTTGTTTTTAATTATTAATACTCTACTAATATAAGCAAAAAATCTGAGAGTAAAAAACTTTTTGCTGCTTTTTTTTAAATTATTTTTTAAAGAATTGAATTTCACCAGCTGAAAGCTTAGCATCAAAGTCTTTAATATCCATTACAAGGTCATACTCTCTTTCAAAAGTACCAACATTAATTTCTTTTGTTTCAATGTTGTATGTTACTCTAAGCATAGTGTCATAACAATCATAACCTTCATAGGTTTGTTCTTTACCTTCCGTGAATTCTAATTTTAAATTTGTCATTTTTGTTTGTTTTAATTGATTACTATACTAATATAAGCAAAAAATCTGAGAGTAAAAAACTTTTAGGCAATTATTTTCAAATTATTTTCAATTCTTCCTTCCTCCTTCCTTCCTTCCTTCCTTCGTTCCTGCTTCCTTCCTGACTTTTGTCAATCTAATATCTTTCTATATTTAGATATGTCTGGTAAAGTACCAGATTGAATTAAAAAAACACTATATTATGACAGTAAACGACATGGTTAAAAAGTTGAGAGTAATGCTCGCAGCTGACACTGAAGTAGTAACAGAAGTTAAATTTGCGGAAGCAGAGTTAATTGATGGTACGGTTGTATATACTGATGGAGAATTAGAAGTAGGCGCTGCCTTACTAATAAGAACACCAGAAGGTGAAGAATCGCCTTATGCTCCTGAAGGAATACATGAAACTACAGAAGGATTGTTAATTGGAGTTGGTCCTAATGGTGAAATTATGGATATCACAGAAGCAGGTGAAGATACCATTACTGAAGAAGTTGTTGAAGAAGAACTTGACGAAGTAGTAGTAGAAGCACCAGTATCTGAAGCGGCTATACCAGCAACTGCAGAGTTGTTAACAGGTATTGCTGAGATGATCGCACCTTTCACTGAAGAGATCGCTGCATTAACAGAAGAAGTAACGGCACTTAAAGCACGTTTTCAAACAATTGCAGATGAACCTGCAGCAACGCCAATCAGAAATACCTTCTCTGAAAACAAAATTAAGAAGGATGAAGCTTTGGCACAACAGAATGGACGCTTTAAGAGCTATCCGCAATAAATAATTAACAAAAATAAAAACTAAAAATTATGGCATTTGGATTTGACATAGCAGCATTGCCTGCTTACACAGACCAACTATCTTTGGATTTAATTTCGAAGGTCGTTTTAAAAACAGATTTACTTGATTACGTAGATCTACGCTCAGGTTTCACAAGTGGAACAGTAGCAATTAACTTAGTAGACGCAGACTTACCTGTAGCTGCTTTAGCATGTGGATGGACTTCTGACGGTGAAGTAACATACACACAAGTAAACGTAACTATTGACTCTCTTCAATCGAAGACTCAAATGTGCGTCGAGGATTTAAGATCAGTATACCAATCAGCATTCATGAATGCAGGTACTGGTAATGATTTCATTCCTTTCGAAAATGTAATTTCAGAAAACTATTCTGATAAATTAAGAAAATACAATGAAGGTTACTTAATCAACGGTGCTGGAGCTGCAGGAACTGGAACAGGTCTTAAAGCACAGATTACTTCTGCTAATGGAGCAAACTTACAAGCTGGTGTTCCAGCTGCGTGGACTGCTGCAAACGCATACGAACAAGCACTAGATTTATATGATGCAATCGACGAGTCTGTAAAAGACAGAGAAGATTTAATCATGGTAGTTTCTCCAGACGCGTACAGGGCGCTGGTAAGAGCTTTAGTTGCTCAAAATTTATTCCATTTTAACTCAGTAGAATCTAACGATATCTTGATCTTACCTGGTACAAACGTAACAGTTATCAAATCGAGTGGATTAGTTGGTTCTGATAATAAATTTGCCGGTCCTGGTAAAATGATTATCGCTGCTACTGGTTTAACTGATGAGCTAGATTCATTCAGATTCTTCTACGATGAAGCTTCTGATGTAATGAAGTTTAGAGCTGCATGGAGACTTGGAGTTGGAATTGGTGAAGTGAACGTGTTCGCTACCAACGATATGGCATAAGCCAAACAAACTATAGAGGGAATCATATAGGTTCCCTCTTTATTAACTAAATAAAAAAATCAATATAATATGAGTTGTTCAGCAATCACAGCAGGCTTTCTAGATCTATGTAACGATTCCACAGGTGGAATTGAAAAGATATTTATAGGAAATGGACCTGTTCAATCAATCACAGAGACAGCAGGTAACATTACCGCTATCACTGTAGGTGGTGCTGCTTTAACACCATCTGATTTTTTTGTATTCGAAACTCCAAGACAAGTAAGTTCTGTAACAGAAACAACAACAGTTTCCCAAGAGAATGGTACATTATACTTTGATCAACAATTGACTGCAGTCTTTAATAAGATGGACGCAGCAAAAAGAGATCAATTATTACTTCTTGCACAAGCTACTACAATGGTAGTTGTTGCTAAAGATGGTAATGGTAATTACTGGTCAGTTGGCGTAGAAAAAGGCGCATTCTTAGTAAGTGCTTCCGCTACCAGCGGAACTGCATACGCGGATCGTAACGGATACGAAATCGTAATCGGTGGATTAGAAGCATCACCAATGTTTACAGTAAACTCTTCTATAGTAGAAGCGTAATCTAAACATAAATTAAATTAAGAAAGGACTACAGAAATGTGGTCCTTTTTTATATAAGAAGGTGTGGTGCTTTATAGACTCTACCTTCTTCAGCCATTGCATTAAGTGTTTTAGCCATAGGATAATTACGATCTGATAGGTATAAGCCGTGTGCTTCCTTAGCGAAGTGGTATGGATGTCCGTCAATAGTCATTAGAGGCTTGTAGTTAGCATATCTTATTGTTTTAATAGTATCTACTTCTGGATTAAACAAATCACCAGAGACACTGTATTTCACATCACAATATACTTGTTCATCAAACCCAATCTCAACTACTTTTTTTAATAAGTAATTTATTTTAGCAGGTATAATAGGACCAGTAATAATTAGATCAAAGTCATGAGTATCTACGTTGCTTAGAATACTACCTACTGCATATAAATTAAAACCATCCCAGTCTAGATATTCTATTTGTTCTATTACTTCTTTTACAGAGTCTAAACCGTTAATAGTCTTCCACTTATCGTTGGTATAATCACCAAACTTTATCTTTTTAACTTCCATGTCAATTCGCTATAGTTTTATATTTATATATATAATACTAAATACAACACTAGTTTATGACAATATTAGTACCAGAAACACAATTAACACAGCAATTTTCAGTAAATCAGCCTAAATTAAGTACAGTTCCTGCTGAATATGCATTTATATTAACATCACAATACTCACATGTGGCTACGCCATTAGGAGTAACTGTTATTACAACTAACGCAAGGTACTCTACGTTATCAGTTACATTCCCAATTGGCTTTGGTGACGAACATAAAAATGGGATATATAATTGGAGGTTAAACACTAGCGGTGGTACCACAGTAGAAGCCGGATTAGTTAAAATAGTTACAAGTCCAGGTGGAAGTTTAGGTATCAAAGAATTTACTAGTACACCTCAAACAGAAGAAAGAGTATCAGACGTATTCTATAGACCAAATTATTAAAACAATATGAGAAATACACCAGAAGGAATTTACGCAATTAACTCATCAGAGTATAGTGCAATTGAATTACCCAGCATAAGTGAAGTAAGAGGAAAAGACTTTATGTTCTATGGAGGTAAAAACCTATTCCCACAAAGATTAATAGAATTATATGACACTAGCGCAATGCATCACACTTGTGTTGACAGTATCACAGCTGGTATTATTGGTAGTGGTATTGAAATTATCGGACAAGAGTATGTTAACCCAATGGGAGAAACGATCGATGAGATATTTGAAAAGGTTTCGCTTGACTATACGTTATATAATGGCTATGCTATCAATGTTATTTGGAACAAAGAAAGGACCAAAATAGCAGAGATGTACCATTTACCATTCGCTAATGTAAGAAGTGGTAAACCAGATGAAGAAGATAAAGTTAATGAATATATGTTCTCAACTGATTGGAGTAATCTAAGAAAATATCCTTACGATACTTATAGATCATTTGATGCTACAGATAATAAAGGTGACAATGCTTCACAAATATTCTATTTCTATAACTATACACCCGGTAACGAGGTATATCCTCTACCAGCTTACGTAGCAGCTATGAATGATATTTCATTAGATGCACAAGTTAGTAGATTTCATGCATCGAATATTGCAAACGGATTAGCTCCTAGCTATGTTTATTAAATTTAGAAATGGAGTACCAACACCAGAAGAAAGACGTGACGTATACAAAGAAATTGAAAAAACTTTTACAGGCACGGAGAATGCAGGCCGCTTCTTTTTATCCTTCTCAGAACCTGGTAAGGAAATGGAAGTTATGCCAATTGATTCAGCTAATGATGATTACTATTTAACATTAGAAACTAGAATCTCTAGTAGAATCTTAACAGCACATAGAATAACAAGTCCTTTATTATTAGGACTACATGATAGTGTTGGATCAGGATTCTCAAGTAACTCAGAAGAAATTAAAGTAGCTTACGCTCACTTTGAAGGAACTGTAATTACACCTAAAAGAAAAAAGATATTAAGTGGATTTGGTTATATGCTAAGACTAGCAGGTTATAACATTGCACTTAAAGTTGCACCAAACACATTAGTACCTGAAGCACAGATTACAGATACTGCACCACAAACAAACATAGAATCTCTATAATATGGAAAACGTACTTTTAGTTTCTGAGCAGAGAATGAAGCAATGGACTTCGTTAGATAACAATATTCGTATTGATGTCTTAACTCCATCTATTATACAAGCTCAGGACATATACATACAAGATACATTAGGTACCCTGTTTTACAACAGACTTAAAGCAGGAGTAATAGCAAATGATCTAACAACAAATGAATCAACATTCTTAAAAGATTACGTTGGTCCTTGTTTAATTCAATATGCATTATACTTATTACTTCCTAATCTAAAGTATAAGATGGTCGAAGCTGGTATCGTTAATGGTACATCAGAAGAGACTCAATCTACTACGTTAGATGAAATGAAGTATTTAAGAGACAGTGCAATGGACACTGCACAATTTTATAATCAAAGAATGTTGGAATACTTACAGGATAATCCTGGAATGTTTGCAACATATAATAACCCTGGAACTGATGGTATGCAACCTAACAAAGACACACCATATTTCAGTGGATTACAAACCGAAATACCTTTATTAAGAAATGACTTATACATCTACGCAGACTGTGGGCTCGATTGTGACCCCGACTGTAGCAGCTGCAACTAAAAGCACAACTACTAATATTAAGAAATTAAAAATATATTTAAGAGATGAGAGAAAGACTAGACAAAATACTAAATAGATATGTAAGTAGAAAGCTTATGGTCTTTGTTGTAGCTAGTTTCGGACTCTTCTCTGGTACTTTAACAAGTTCTGATTGGGTAATTATAAGCGCAGTATATATTGGTACACAGGGAGCAATTGACGCAATAGCAAAATTAAGACAATAATATGGATATAAATAATGTAATAAAAGATTACGTAACTTGTGTTACTAATAACGGGGTAACTTTGCCTAATGGTGGAAGTTGGATAAGTGCGTTGTGTATATATTATAACATAACAGAACCTGTAAATGGTTCTTGGTTAGTAGCATACTGTAACCATATAGGAATTACAACACCAGTATATGGTAGTTGGACTATTGCTTTAGCAAATTCTATGGGTATTACAGAACCAGTTAATGCATCGTGGTGGTATGCAATTGCTGACGAAGCATGTAACGGTGCACCACCAGTAGCTCCATTCACATGGAATTTAAATACAACACTATGGAATGCAGAAGTCAGAACATGGTCATTAACATAAACAAACTATAAAACAGAAATTAAATTATGGCAACATTAACAGGACAACAAATAGATCAGAGCTATTTGGGACTATTAAAAACCAATGACAACGCAGCCATTGGTGCTACCGCTAAAGCTATCCAAGATGGTTCTGGTGGAGCAACAAACATTGAACTAAGTACAACAGCTACTAACTTTGTTAGTGGAACTGTAGATTTTACAGGAGCAACGGTAAGTGGTTTACCAGGTGGATCTGCTGGCTTAGAAAACGGTACAGGTAGTGACTCTTTACAGTCAGCCTCTTCATTAACAACAGTAGCAGCAAATGCTGCAGGAAATGATTCTATTGCACTAGGTGATAGTGCATCCGCTACAAGAGCAGACTCTATAGCAATCGGTAACGGTGCTACGGCTAATGGAACTGGAGCAGATGGTAGTATAGCTATTGGAAAAGGTTCAATTGCCTCAGGTAATAAGAGTATTGCCATAGGTATTAACGGAACTACAGCTGCAGGAGAAGCAATTGTAATTGGTGATGATGTAGATATTACAGGTTCAGATAGAGCTATCGCTACTTGGTAATGCAATTAATATTTCAGGTGCTGCAGATTCAATTACAATAGGTACATCAGAACTGATTCTTCAGGAGACTCAGCAATAGCAATTCGGTAGAGAACGCAAGCGCAACCGCTACACGAAGCAGTAGCAATAGGTTAGAGGTGTAACGGCTGCAACATGCAACATACAGTATCAGTAAAAGCACTAGAAACACAAACAGATTCAACACCAACAGCCGGTGGTATTATTATGTCAGATGCTAGGTGGTACGGAAAGAAGACTTAACATTGATGCTACTGGTAATTTACAAGTAGATTCTACAGTAGTAGGTGGTGGTGACTTTGAAAGTCCATTATCTCCTGCTAGAGTATATCAAACTACAGCAAATAACAAATGGAACTTTGCAATGCCACAAGATGGTAACAACTATGATGGTGGTGGATTACAATCTCTTATTGATGTTAGTAATGCAAGAAGATTCTTTACTCAAATATATTCAGATACAGTTACTGACTTTGCAATCTTAGTTGGTGATGGTTATACTGGTAGTTTTAAAGTTGAATTATTTGATGCATGGCCAACTACTGGAATGCCAAAGAGTGTTATAGCAACTACAACTAACTTAGCAGCAGGTGCTAGTGGTGCAGGATTAACTTGGTATACAGGTGGATTCTCATCGACACAAACATTGAACTATGAACAATACTATATAGCGATTACAGGTATTAATGCAGATGCAGATATTTACTCTGCAGTTGCTGCAGGTGGTTATATTAATAGATTAGTAGAAATCAATCCAGCAGCTCACCCTTCTAGTACTGGCGATGCAATTGATTATATCGGTGGTGGTATGAATGCAGCAAGTGCTCCTCCATTCGCAGAAAACTTTAACTTTGGTTTTAGAATTGATACATTCCAAACTATTTTGTTTAAGCAATAATTAAAACAGACTAATAAGTATAAAGGGTTCTACGAAAGTAGAGCCCTTTTTTTATGCCTAAAAAAGACCGCTAGTCAAAATGGGCATAAAACTAACGGTCTTTAGGAAAAACGTAGATTGGTAAAAGAATAAAAAATAAATAAACAAAACAAATCACTGTCGTTCAAAACATCCAATCTACTAGTATTATATATCCGTATTCTTTTTTGTTTCAACAAGTATGACTTTTTACAGAAACTATCCTGATATATAAGGTATAATAACTAAACAAATCACTATAAACAATGGAAAATTCAAAAGATAAAGGGTTCATACAGATACCCAACTGGTACTTCAAATGTGGTCTCACACTCCTACAAGTCAACACACTAGCTGAAATAGCCTCATGGCAAAGAGAAGACAAGCAATTCTTTCAATCTATGGAAGGATTAGCATGTAAATATAATATCTCATACTCTCAAATGAGAAGATGTTTTAAAGATTTATTAGAATTAGGTTTAATAAAACAAGACGGTAAAGTTAAACGCATGTGGAAATATACAGTAGACTCTAATAGACTAAATCAATTTTACATAGATAATAAACCTAAAGCTGAAGAAGAAGATAGTGTTCACCATGAACACAATAATGATCTATTGTGTCCACCACGAACACAAATAGTGTCCACTGTGAACAACTATAATACTA
>CAJIZF010000004.1 GCA_905181835.1 uncultured Flavobacteriaceae bacterium | reverse complement strand
ATATAGGAATGTTTTGCATGCAAAGATAGTTTTGATTCTTAATTGCAAATCTACAAAAAAAGGAAGTATAATTTGTCTATTAAGAGTAACGCAAAATTTAAGTAATTGTCTACATACCTTAAACAAAAACTATACCTATAAGTAAGTTTTAATCATTTAAATAAGATTAAAAAATTACATATAAATATTCTTGAGTTAGGGAAAGATAGTTTTGGTTACTTATCTAATAATTAATAATACTGTGACAACAATTTTTAAAGCTAAAAAAACTGATAAACAGTAAATTAGTAGGGTAATTCATTTTAATATTGTTATATAAGTTAGAGAATATATGAATTAATTTAAGCACATTTTATATAATAATAAATTACAGAAACTGATTGCTGTCATATTTAAAAATAAAAAATATTTTTATTTTGCTTCAAAATAGTTAATAATAGAGGATTATGAGTGCTTACTTTTTAAAAAGAAACTTTAAACATTACTAATATAAAAAGTCAAAATAAAACAGCTTAAAATTATCAACCTACAGTATTTGCTTTTTTAAAATACTATAAAATGCATCTATTTATTTATCAACAAAAATTATTTACCATAAAAACTTAACCACCTAGTTATAAGTAAAATGAACAATTAATAGACTAAAAAGACAAAAAGTTTCTTTGATGGTGTTGTTAATAACTTTATTTTAGTATCCATTATATTTAAATTTAAGAGTTTTGGTAAATTACATATGTACCAAATAGGTATCTTTTTTTTAATTAAAATTAACTAATTTTGCAAACTTTCTTATTCATTTAAGAACAATATAAAAAATTATCCTTATGAAATATTTTAAGAAAAATATGCACTATCTTTTAATGACGCTTTATTTGTTTTCATCACAAATAAATGCCTTCAGTTTTGATAATAATCATGACCTTAATATAGGTATCCCTATTTCTGAAAAAACGTATACCAATAAAACGTATGAAAATAGAGAACATAATAACCTTCTTGTACCTGTTGCAAATCCTGGACAAGATAGAGATATTTGTTTTGGTGATACCTACCAAATAGGAGCAACACCTGATCCAAATATTATTGATTACAGTTGGACCTCTGATCCCTTAGATCCAAATTTTACTGATAACATCGCCAATCCAACTGTGACACCAACGGTAACTACCACCTATACCCTTATAGTTACTGATGATACAGGAACATCTGATCCAGAGAGCGTTACAGTAACTATTATTGAAGTACCAATAGATGCGGGAACTATAGAAACTATATGTTTAGGAGAAGAAGCGGAATTTGGAGAAGATGAAGATCCTGGATATAATTTTACATGGGTTTCGGATCCAAATGACCCTAATATAGACTTGTCAAATCCCTGGAGGCCAAAGGTCACCCCAACGCAAACTACCACCTACACGCTAACAAAAACGAGTCTAAATATATTTTGTTTAGATGATACAACAGGAGCTTCAGCTACTGCAACATACACAGTAAATGTAGAACCTATACATTTATTAAATTTAACCTCTCCTACAAATACTGACTCACAAGAACTTTGTAATGCAGATTCTTTAGATACTATTATTTATGAGTTCAATGGTGGAGCTACCAATGCAACGATTACGGGTTTACCACCAGGAGTTACTGCAGAAATTGCGGGTAATAATCTTATAATTTCAGGAATGCCTCCGGCAGCTACTAATGCTACTCAGGTATATTCTTATACAGTTACAACTTCAGGGACAGGCCCTTGTGCAGATATTAGCTTAAGTGGAACAATTACTGTCGATCCAGACGACGTACTATCCTTATCATCAGGAACTGATTCGCAAGAACTTTGTGAAGGAATTCCTATTACTAATATTATTTATGAGTTCAGTGGTGGAGCTAACGATGCTAACGTAAGTGGGCTGCCAACAGGAGTTAATGCTGTAGTTACAAGTAATAACATTACCATATCAGGAACGCCAACAGGCCCGATTTCTACTCAAACAACATTTAACTATACAATAACTACAGTGGGAGGAAATTGTAATCCTGCAAGTTTACTTGGAACGATTACCATAAACCCAAACGATGCGTTAGCCTTGACCTCAGCAGTAGGTAGCGAAAATCAAGTACTTTGTGATGCAGACTCTTTAAATACTATTATTTATGAGTTCAGTGAAGGAGCTACCAATGCCACCGTGAGTGGTCTGCCACCGGGAGTTACTGTAGCAATTGTGGGTAATGATCTTACCATATCAGGAACGCCTCCAGCAGCTACCAGTGCTACACAAGTATACCCTTATACAGTTACAACAACCGGTCCTTGTGCAGATATTAGCTTAAGTGGAACAATTACTGTCGATCCAGACGACGTACTATCCTTATCATCAGGAACTGATTCGCAAGAACTTTGTGAAGGAATTCCTATTACTAATATTGTTTATGAGTTCAGTGGTGGAGCTGACGATGCTAATGTAAGTGGACTGCCAGCAGGTGTTAATGCTGTAGTTACAAGTAATAACATTACCATATCAGGAACGCCAACAGGTCCGATTTCTACTCAAACAACATTTAACTATACAGTAACTACAGTGGGAGGAAATTGTATTCCTGCAAGTTTACTTGGAACGATTACCGTAAATCCAAACGATGCGTTAGCCTTGACCTCAGCAGTAGGTTCGGAAAATCAAGTACTTTGTGATGCAGACTCTTTAAATACTATTATTTATGAGTTCAGTGAAGGAGCTACCAATGCCACCGTGAGTGGTCTGCCACCGGGAGTTACTGCTCTAGTTACTGGTAATAACGTTACCATATCAGGAACCCCTCCAGCAGCTACAGGCACTACGCAAGTATATCCTTATACAGTTACAACTTCGGGTACTTGTGGCGATGCAAACTTAAGCGGAACAATTACTGTTAAAGCACTGGTATCTGTTTCTGCCGGTACTGACGGAGATATTTGCGAATCATCACCATTTTTTTTAAGTTTAGCTACTGCCACAGATTCTAATATAATTTCTTGGGACAATAATGGTGGTGACGGTACTTTTAATAACTCTTCCATACTAAATCCAATATACACACCAGGGTCAAGTGATATATCTTTAGGCTTAGTAGACTTGACTTTAACCGCAACAGATATTTGTGGGAATAATTTTACAGACACCATCAGAAAAGACATCGTTGGAAACCCAACAGCTACCGCTGGAACTGATATCACTATTTCTCAGGGAGCTACGGCAACTTTAAGTGGTAGTTCTACCAATGCTTCTTCGGTGCTTTGGACCATAACGAGTGGTAGTGGAACACTCGTTAATCCAACTTCTGAGGCAGCACAATATATTTCTGACCCAGCAGAAGAAGGTCCAGTTACATTGACCCTAACCGCAGAACCATTTACAGTGAACGGAACGGATTGCGGTATCACAGCTACAAGTGAGTTAAGAATTTTTATTAATCTTCCTCCAACAGCAGATGCAGGAGAGGATCGTGACATTTGTTTAAATGAGGTTACACAATTAGGTGTTCCATCTACTCCAGGATACAGTTATGTGTGGACTTCGGTACCAACCGATACAAGTATAAACTTTCCTGACGAGCAATCAAATCCGTTAGTAAGCCCTTCTGTTACAACAGAATATACCGTAGAAGTAACTGACACAAACGGAGAAACTGCAGAAGATTCCGTTATTGTTACTGTAATTCCTTTACCAGTTGTAGATGCAGGTAGTGCCGATACGATATGTGTTGGTGAAAGTATTCAGTTAGGGGCAACTGCCCAAGGTGGATTTTCGTATGCTTGGACCTCGATCCCTGCAGGATTTACCTCTACATTGGCAGATCCTATTGTAGCTCCAATAGTGACAACGCAATATTTTTTAACAGTAACTACCGATGTTACTGGTACACCAGGTTGTCAGGATACAGCAGACCTTGTAATAACTGTTGAAAATCCACCAGTTATTGACGCCGGTACCGATGATACTATTTGTGAAGATCAATCCAATTTCACACTCGCTTCTGCAAGTGGACCCACCTCTGGAGTTTCTTATCAATGGGAGGCACTTGGTGGTGACGGATCCTTTGACGATTCTACCTTATTAAATCCTACCTATACAATAGGTCCAAACGATATTAACGCTACTAGTGTTACTTTTCGATTAACAGCACAAAATATAAACGGAGGTTGTTCCACGACATTGGTTCAAGATGAGGTTATTTTAACCATCGTTCCAGATATAGAAGCCTCTGTGGGAGTTGGTGGTGTGATCTGTAGTACCGATTCATTTCAAATAAATGCTACCTTCTTAAATTACAGTTCTATAAGCTGGACTTCTTCAGGGTCCCCTGGTACCTTAAGTAGTAATGCTATCGAAGATCCAATATATACGCCTTCTCCATCAGATATTGCCAATGGTTTTGTAGATCTTACAGTAACTGTATCACCTCTTAGTCCTTGTACAGCAATTTTTACCGCTCCCAATCCCAATGCCACCTTAAGAGTAAATATTACGGAAGGGCCAGAAATAGATCTTACCGGAAACTACATTATTTGTGAGGATCAAACGCTAGAGCCCATTGCAACGGTAACTAATTATGACGAAATTACTTGGTCTACTTCGGGTGACGGTATATTTACAGGAGCAAACACTCCAACTCCAATTTATATACCTGGTCCGTTAGATATTAACGTTACAAATGGAGCTACATTAACTATTGAAGCTACTGGTAATGGATCTTGTGCTCCAGTTACAGCCGAAACATTGTTAACTATCGAAAAAAATGTTGAAGTAAATGCTGGACCTACAGGAAATTTTTGTGAGGGTCCAAATCAAATTCTTAATGCTTCTGCTAATAATGCAGCCACTATACTTTGGACTACGGATGGTGATGGTACTTTTAGTAATAATGGAATTGTAAATCCATTTTATACTCCGGGACCTAATGACCTAGTTATTGGCGAAGTAAGGCTTACTATTGAAGGAACTTCTAATCTACCTTGTACTGGAGAAGCTACAAACGAGGTATTATTTACTATTTATCCTGAACCAGTCATTTCTGCGGGAGCAGATGAAGAAATTTGTGAGGGGCAAAATATTACTTTAACAACAGCCTCTGGTAATGTTAATACCTATGACACTATTGAATGGTCTACAGATGGAACTGGAACATTCAATGATGCTAATATTATCAATCCTGTTTATTTTCCAAGCGCATTAGATATTCAATCAGGTACAGTTAGACTCACGCTAGATGCAACTCAAGTTGAATGTGTGGATGCTACAGATTTTATGATTTTAACCATTGTAAGACAACCAACGGTTAACGCTGGTCCGGATACCACAATTTGTCAGGATGGTACGGCTACTTTATCAGCAACTGCAACAGATTTTGATGAAGTTCAATGGACAAAAACCGGAGGAAGTGGAAGTCTTGTAAACGCTACCTCTTTAAATGCACAATATGTTGCTTCACCTAATGATTCAGGACCTATTTTCCTGACTGTAACAGTAACACCAAACGATGCAAACGGCCTACCATGTGGTGGATCAGTTACAGATCAAACAATAATTTTTATAGAAATATCACCAACAGCAGATGCTGGTCCAGACAGCATAATTTGTGAAGGAGATAATTTTACATTTGATGCAAGTGAGACCTCTGCTACCAATTATAATGATTTTACTTGGACAACAAATGGAAACGGAACATTTACAAACCCAAGCTCGCTGGCACCAACCTATGTTCCAGGTACTACTGATATTAGCGCAGGAGAAGTAACACTAAGATTAACAGCTGCTCCTAATAGCCCTTGTGCAATCCCTGTTATTGCGGAGATGTTATTAACCATTACAAAAGTACCTGAGGTAGATGCAGGAATTGATCTTTCATTTTGTGAAACTACTGGATCTTTTACAGTAAGTGACGCAGTGGCTGAGTATTATGACTCCCTAGAGTGGACTACTTCTGGTACTGGTACATTTGCTCCGTCTGATGATATTTTAGCAATCGAGTATACTCCATCTTCTCAAGATATAGCCAACGGACAAGTTATCTTAACATTAACTGGAAAAAGAGATCCTCTAAATTGTGGTGCAGAGACGTCAGACTCAAAAACTATTACATTTATTGTAGAGCCAGACACAGATGCTGGTCCAGCAGCTGTAACGATTTGTGCTAATGAGACATTATCATTAAGTGATGCGTAGAAAATTCCATTAGCGTGGAATGGACCACTTCTGGTGACGGAGTCTTTGGTAATAATAACTTGATCTTAAATCCAGTTTACATTCCAGGACCCAATGATATTTTAAATGCTGTAAAAGAAAGATTGACGATAACAGCTACTGCTACAACACCATGTAATGAGGCGGCGCAGGATACCATGACTGTATCTATAGACCCCATACCTACAGTAGATTTGGGTAATGACAGAACAATATGTGAAGACGATACTGTTGTTTTTAGTCTTGTAGATGGTGTAGATGTTACGAATGCATCAACTTTTGCTTGGACCACATCTGGTGATGGTTCTTTTACCAATAACTTGATCTTAAATCCAGTTTACATTCCAGGACCTCTTGATATTATAAACGGGGCCCCTATTGATTTAACTTTAACGGTAACGGCAAGCAATAGCTGTAGCGTTAATTCAGACGATACAATTAGTCTTTTCATTGTCCCAAATGCTGAGGCAGACGCAGGTAGTACATTAGCTATCTGTGAAGATGGAATTACTATAACAGATGCGACCGCTCAAAATTTCTTAACACTCAATTGGGTTGCACTTAATGGAACAGGAGCAATAGTCAATGCTAACACAATATCGCCTACCTACACTCCAAGCCCAGGTGACATTAGTCAAGGAACAGTTACATTACAACTAACAGCAAGTCCTTTAAATCCTTGTTCTACAGCTGCTGTGAGTGAAAAAGTATTAACTATCAGTTCACTTCCAGAGGTATTTGCAGGAGCCGATTCAATTATTTGTGAAGGAGAAGATTATACCATAACCGGTGCAACTGCCTCAGGATTTGATACAATTTTATGGTCTTCAGCTACAGGTGGAACCTTTATTAATGGAACCACACTAACCCCCACCTATACACCAACTGCTCAAGATATCTTTGATGATGATCTGTAACACTTACGCTAACGGCTACTTCTGTGGCACCTTGTGCTGGCACTGTTACAGACGAAATGGTACTTACCATACAAAACCAGCCCGATGTGGAAGCTGGAAGTAATCTTACTATTTGTGAAGGAGATACAGTGACTACCATTGATGCTACCGTTACAGGAGACAAATTCAACATTATGGTCAACGCCAAATGGAACAGGAACTTTTAGTGATCCTAGTCTTGTAAATACCACTTATACGCCAAGTCAGCAAGATATTGATGATGGTTTTGTAACGCTGGTCTTAACCGCCGACCTATTGCTCCCTGTGCAACTCCAATTACGGATTCCATAGAAATTACAATAGATCAACCTGCAGAAATAACAATTATACCAAATACAGATACCATTTGTGAGGACCAAGATTATACATTTTCTGTTGGACAAGTGACGATCTCAAATGTAGCATTTGATACCGTCTCGTGGACTACAGATGGAGATGGAACCTTTATTGGTAATGGAACGCTAACCCCAACTTACGAACCTGGTGCTGGAGATATCAATAGTACTCAAGTCACCCTTACAGGAAGCGTATTTGGAAGTACTGCCTGTACAAGTTCAAACGGTTCTGCAACTTTTACCTTAAACATTGACCCGCTCCCAACTTTAGATTTATCAAACAGTCCAACGTTTACCTGTTCTGATAGTTCAATCATATTGGATGCTCAAGTAACAAATTACGATACGATTGCATGGGAAATTATAAGTGGAACCGGTAGCTTACAAAATGCAAGCACTTTAAACCCAACTTATATCCCTGCCATTGATAGTGATATTGTTATTATTGAGGCAGTAGCTAGCTCATTACTACCCTGTACAGAAACTGTTTCGGAGCAAATTACAATTCAAGTAATCAGTGCTCCCGAATTTGTTAGTTTTCCCGATGATGACATTAATTGTGATATCAATCCTTATATTATTTTAGGAGTTACTACCAATAGTAACGAACAGGCCTACCTTTGGGAAACTACAGGTACAGGATCCTTTTCAAGCACTTCAGTCATAGAACCAGTATATACTCCCAGTGCAGCTGATGTAACAACTGGATTTGTTGACTTAACTTTAACTTTAATAGCAGATGCTAATTGTAGCCCAGCATTAGATGCTCAAGAAACCTTTAGATTAACAATTACTCCCCAACCAACGGTTGATGCTGGTGCTGATGACTTCCTTTGTGAAGATCAATCGTATACGGTTTCAGATGCAACAGAAACAGATGGAATATCGTATTCATGGTCTAGTAATACAGGTTCAGGAATTTTTATAAATGCAGACACTCTAAACCCAACTTATACTCCAGGACCTAGCTGATCTTGGCAATACATTTTTTATATTAACCTTAACTGTAACAGGGGATGCACCTTGTACAGAGGTGATCGATGAAAAGCGTGTTGATATAATTTTAAACCCAGTCTTAGAAGTTGGACCAGACCAAACTACCTGTGCAGATACTCCTTTTTTAATTTCTATTTTAAACGCAGAAAATTATTCTTCTTTACAATGGACTACTTCTGGAGATGGAACTTTTAGTAATCCCATTTCTGAGGATCCATCTTACACTCCAGGAAGTCTAGATTTGGATGATGGAAATGTTATACTCACCCTAACTGCAGATCCACTAGCACCTTGTACAGACGCTATCGCAGATTCCTTTGTTTTAAATTTTATCGATTTTGTTGAGGTAGAAGCGGGTCCTGATATTCAATCCTGTGAAGACGAGCCAATTGATATTTTAGGAACAGCAACCAATTATGTTTCTGTAAATTGGACTACTTCTGGAGATGGTTCTTTTTCGAACGACACTTCACTGCAAACAACTTATACCCCAGGACCAAGTGATCAAATTGCTACTACTGCAATTTTAACTCTGGAAGCTGTTGGAACTCCTCCATGTACAAACCAAACCGATTTTCTTACGGTTACTTTTAATGATAGACCTTCCATAGATATTGGGTCAGATATTATTGCATGTGAAAATGAGGAAGTAACCTTTAACGATGTAATAGTTCAAGATTTTGACACACTACAGTGGATCACTTCCGGAAGTGGTACCTTATTAAACCCTACAACAGCAAGCCCCACCTACATTCCAGGTACCGGTGAAACAGGAATAGTTACTTTTACGCTTACCGTAAGCCCAGTAGCACCCTGTGTAGGAGACGAGATCGCACAAAAAATAATTGAATACAACGCAAGCCCTACAGTAAATGCAGGATCGGATGCTACCCTTTGTGAAGAGAATGGTAGTTATACAATCCCTGATGCACAAGAGTCTAATACTAGCAGTATTCAATGGTCTGCTCCAGCAGGATTTGGTACTTTTGTTAATGACACTAGTTTAACCCCTACTTACACACCAGGACCAGGTGATTATGCTTTTGGTTCTGTAGAACTTAAAATTACAGGGTTTGGACTTCAAGCATGTGATCCAGTTTTTGACAGCATGGTGCTTACCCTTATTCCGAATGCGATTGTAGATGCCGGACCAGACAGCTTTATATGTGAGGGAGAAACTTTTACTATTTCCGGAGCTACTTCAGAGAATACAAATGATATCTTTTGGACAACGACAGGACTCGGAACGATTACAGGCATCAATACCTTAACACCAACTTATACGCCTGCTACAGGAGAAATTGGAACTATTCTTTTAACACTAAATAGCAATGCAATTCCTCCTTGTTTAAACGAAGAAACCTCGAGTATGTCCTTGACTATAGATGCCCAACCTATATCAGAGATCGATGAGGATGCTACTATATGTGAAGACGAAACTTATACTTTCTCAGGAACTATTTCTGGCGATCCAAGCACCACGTTTTCGTGGTCTACAACCGGGTCAGGTAATTTCGTAAACACCAATACCTTAACACCTACCTATACTCCTTCAGATGGAGACGCTACTCTTGGAGTCGTTGAGTTTAGTTTGACCGCTGTAAGCGGCGGAAGTTGTCCAGATGACGTATCAACGATGAGTTTATTTATCAATCAATTACCGGTTGTGGATGCAGGGGTAGATGTAGCTATTTGCGAGTTAGATACCTATACCCTAAGTGATGCAACAGTAACTAATTCTTCAAGTTTGACTTGGATAAGTTCTGGTACTGGTACTTTTAGCAACCCAAATATATTAAACCCAACCTATACGCCAAGCCAAGCTGATATCGATAATGGTTCTGTCTTACTCACTTTAGAAGCAGATGCAGACAGCCCGTGTGTTGGCACTGTAAGTGATAGTTTAACCATCACTTTTATTGATCCTCCAATTGTTGATGCCGGCCCAGATACCACAATTTGTGAAGGAACTTATACCGTTATAGGAGCTTCAGCATCAAACGACTCAAGCCTTCTTTGGACCATTGTTCAAGGAACAGGAACCTTAACTAGTGAGACTACTATTGCTCCAATTTACACCACAAGCACAGGAGATGTTGGTGTTGGTCAGGTGATCTTAAAATTAACTGTTACTGGGAATGCTCCTTGTGACCTTAGCGTTGAAGATGAATTAGTATTAGATATTCAAGCAGAACCAACGGTTGATGCTGGAACCGATGCTCAAGTTTGTGTAGATACTAGTTATACTTTCCTTAATGGAGCTACTTCAGAAAATACTGACTCTATCTTGTGGACACACGATGGGCTTGGTACCTTAGCAAATCCAAATAGTTTAACCCCCACCTATACTCCATCAAATGGTGAATTAGGACTCGTAACATTTATACTAACAGGGACACCATTTGCACCTTGCTCGAATGAGGTACAAGATGACTTTGTTTTAGAAATTATTGATTTTGGAACAGTGAATGCAGGTCCCGATGTTACTTTATGTGAAACCACCTACCAACTGGACGGAACAGGAACAAATATCAATACCATTAATTGGACAACAAGTGGAACGGGTACTTTTAGTAGTTCAACTATCTTAAATCCAATTTATTCGGCTTCCCCAGAGGATGTAACTGCTGGCAGTGTTGTTTTAACACTAAGTGCAGAAACGGATCCTCCTTGTTTAGGAAATATTTCTGATAGTATTATTTTAACTTTTGAAGAAACACCAATCGTAGATGCAGGCCAAGATGCTACGATTTGTGAAGGAGATTCTTACATACTTTCGGAAGCTAATACTGAGAATACGACCACTACCCTTTGGACTACCAACGGGGATGGAGTTTTTGATGATCCATCAACAGTAAACACTACGTACAATCCTGGTACAAATGACGTTCAAAACGCTACTGTTACCTTAACTTTAACGGGAGCAGGTTCTCCTTTATGTTTAGATGCGAGTGATACGATTGATTTAACAATTACAAACACACCAAGCATTACCATACCAAGTAATGTAATTTCTTGGTGTTCAGACAACTTACCTTTAATTATATCTGGAGTAAGTGCTAGTAATTTTACAACGGTAGAATGGAGCACCGACGGAACGGGTACTTTTGACAACAATAATGTTTTAAATCCTAATTATAATCCTTCTAGTCAAGATTTAATTAATGGAGTCAACCTATCAGTATCAGTTGCCAATGGAACTAATTGTCCGACGGTAAGCGAAACCATTAACGTGATTTTTGAAGAAAATGTTTCTGTATCGGCTGGTGATGACGGTATCATTTGTGAAAATGATACTTTTCAAATAACAAATGCCAATACCACTGCATTGAACTTTACGTGGTCAAGTTCTGGTGATGGAACTTTTATTAATGATACTAGTTTATCGCCAATTTATACCCCTGGACCTTCAGATATAAATTCAGGAAGTCCTATCGAAATTACCTTAACTGCAGATAATAACAATGCCTGTCCTGGAAGTACTTCAGACAGTTTGCTTTTAAATATTACTAGAGAAGCTACTTCAAACGCAGGCCCTGCTACTGATACTATTTGTGCGGGTACTGTTTATTTGTTGGATGGTATCGTAGAAAATTCCATTAGCGTGGAATGGACCACTTCTGGTGACGGAGTCTTTGGTGATGATGATAACCCTAGTACAACCTATACGCCTGGAACAAATGATATTGAAACTGGTTTGGTAACCCTAAGTCTTCTGGCAGTTGGAGATGCTCCTTGTAACAACCTTGCGGTAAGTTCTATTGAATTATTTATCAACGGAGAAATTACTGTTTTTGCGGGTGCGGATGCTGCTATTTGTGAAAGTGATAATTTCTATCAGATTAGTGATGCTTCGATAACGCCTCCAGACTTTACAAGTTTAGTGTGGAATACCACAGGAACTGGATTTTTTGATGATCCAAATTCTTTAAATCCAATTTACAACCCAAGTCCTTTAGATGTAACCGCTGGTATTGTTACTTTAACATTGGATGTGACTACTGCTGGTGGTTGTGGAATTATTACTGATAGCTTACTAGTAAATATTACTAAAGAAGCGACCTCAAATGCAGGACCTACAACAGATGCTATTTGTGAAGGTGATGTTTACATACTAAATGGTGTGGTAGATAATTCCATTAGCGTGGAATGGACCACTTCTGGTGACGGAGTCTTTGGTGATGATGATAACCCCAGTACAACCTATACGCCTGGAACAAATGATATTGAAACTGGTTTGGTAACCCTAAGTCTTCTGGCAGTTGGAGATGCTCCTTGTAACAATCTTGCGGAAAGTTCTATTGAATTATTTATCAACGGAGAAATTACTGTTTTTGCGGGTGCGGATGCTGCTATTTGTGAAAGTGATAATTTCTATCAGATCAGTGATGCTTCGATAACGCCTCCAGACTTTACAAGTCTAGTATGGACTACCTCAGGAACTGGGTTTTTTGATGATCCAAATTCCTTAAACCCAACATATAGCCCAAGTCCTATTGATGTGGATAACGGTTTTGTTACTTTAACGCTAGATGTAAGCACTGCTGCTGCTTGTGGTATTAATACAGACAGTTTATTATTGACCATTACTAAAGAAGCTACCTCAAATGCTGGGCCTGATACTGATTCAATTTGTGCGGGTACTATTTATCCATTAAATGGTATCGTAGAAAATTCCATTAGCGTGGAATGGACCACTTCTGGTGACGGAGTCTTTGGTGATGATGATAACCCTAGTACAACCTATACGCCTGGAACAAATGATATTGAAACTGGTTTGGTAACCCTAAGTCTTCTGGCAGTTGGAGATGCTCCTTGTAACAACCTTGCGGTAAGTTCTATTGAATTATTTATCAACGGAGAAATTACTGTTTTTGCTGGTGCAGATGCTGCTATTTGTGAAAGTGATAATTTCTATCAGATTAGTGATGCTTCGATAACGCCTCCAGACTTTACAAGTTTAGTGTGGAATACTTCAGGAACTGGATTTTTTGATGATCCAAATTCCTTAAACCCTATATACAACCCAAGTCCTTTAGATGCAGATACTGGTGTTGTAATTTTAACATTAGATGTTACTACCAATAATTCTTGTAGTACTACTACAGATAGCTTACTTCTAAGTATTACTAAAGAAGCAACCTCAAATGCGGGTCCTGCTACTGACAATATTTGTGCCGGTGATGTTTATGCCTTAAATGGTATCGTAGAAAATTCTATTAGTGTGGAATGGACAACTTCTGGAGATGGGGTTTTTGGTGATCCGATTAGCCCAATAACAAATTATTTTCCTGGACCAAGTGATATAGCAGCAAATTTTGTTAATATAAGCCTTCTAGCTGTTGGTGATGCTCCTTGTAATAATCTTGCTATAAGCTCGATTGATTTGTTTATTAATGAAGAAATTACTGTTTTTGCTGGAGCAGATGCTACCATTTGTGAAAGTGATAATTTCTATCAGATCAGTGATGCTTCGATAACGCCTCCAGACTTTACAAGTTTAGTATGGACTACCTCAGGAACCGGATTCTTTAATGACCCAAATTCCTTAAATGCAATTTATAACCCAAGTCCTTTAGATGTTAGTTCAGGTTTTGTTGTTCTTACACTTGATGTTAATACAGCTGCTGCTTGTAGTATCACTACAGACTCTTTGATATTAGAGTTTATTGAAGAAGTATCGGGAACAGGAATTATTTCTGGCTTGAATACGGTTTGTTTGAGTACAGCAAATACATACACAGTAACAGGACTGAACGATGTAGATAGCTATACTTGGTCAATAAATCCGCCAGCAAATGCGCAAATAATTTCTGGCGATGGAACTGATTCTGTAGTAGTTGAATCCTCGCTACTTGGCTTTTACGATTTAACGGTTATTCCTTCAAATATTTGTGGTCCGGGAGATCCAGTTACTTTAAATATTGAAGTTATTGAATTTAACCTGGAGCTAATATCTGCAGTTGGAACTGATAATCAAATACTTTGTGAAACAGATCCTTTAGTAGCTATTGAATATGAATTTAGTGCAGGTGCTACCAGTGCTACAGTGAGTGGCCTACCAGCAGGTCTGACCGCTGCAATTGCAGGTAATGTGCTAACCATATCCGGAACGCCATCGGCAGCTATTACTACTACACAAGTTTATCCTTATACGATCACTACGATTGGAGGATCTTGCCCAAATACCACGCTAAGCGGAACCATTACAGTTGAGCCGCAAAGCGGGTTAGATTTAACCTCAGCAGTTGGAACCGATACGCAAGTACTTTGTGAAACAGTTACTTTAGTGGATATTACTTATGACTTAGTAGATGGTGCTACAGGTGCTACCGTAACAGGATTACCAGCAGGAGTAAGTTTGAATGTTGCCTCAGGTATCGCAACCATATCGGGAACCCCATCGGCAGGTATTACTAGCCAGACAGTATATAACTATACGATTACTACCACAGGAAGTCCATGTAGTGGGTCTGCAACAGGAACAATAACGGTAGATCCTGACGATGCAATAGCCTTAACATCAGCAGCAGGAACTGAATCGCAAGTACTTTGTGAAACAGATCCATTAGTAGCTATTGTTTATCAATTCAGCGAAGGTGCTACCAGTGCTACAGTGAGTGGTCTACCAGCAGGAGTTACTGCTGTAATTGTAGGTAACGATCTTACCATATCCGGAACACCATCAGCAGCTATTTCAACTACACAAGTTTATCCTTACACAGTAACAACCGTTGGTACTTGTGCTAGTGCTAGTTTAAGTGGAACCATCACCGTAGATCCAGAAGGTGGTTTAAGTTTAATTTCAGCAGCTGGAACCGATGCGCAGATTTTATGTGAAGACACTCCTATTGCACTAATAGAATATCAATTATTAGATGGACCAACAGGAGCTACCGTAACAGGATTACCAGCAGGAGTAAGTTTAAATGTTGCCTCTGGTATCGCAACCATATCAGGAACGCCATCGGTAGGTATTACTACCCAGACAGTATATAACTATACGATTACTACCACAGGAAGTCCATGTAGTGGATCTACAACAGGAACAATAACGGTAGATCCTGACGATGCAATAGCCTTAATATCGGCAGTTGGAACGGATGCGCAAGTACTTTGTGAAACAGATCCTTTAGCAGCTATTGTTTATCAATTCAGCGAAGGAGCTACCAATGCTACAGTGAGTGGTCTACCAGCAGGTGTCACCTCTGTAATTGTAGGTAATGATCTTACCATATCAGGAACGCCATCGGCAGGTATTACTACTACTCAAGTTTATCCTTACACAGTAACTACCGTTGGTACTTGTTCTAGTGCTATTTTAAATGGTACTATTACCGTAGAACCAGAAGGTGGTTTAGATTTAACCTCAGCAGCTGGAACCGATGCGCAGATTTTATGTGAAAATATTCCTATTGCTAACATTATTTATGACTTAGTGGATGGTGCTAATGGTGCTACGGTATCAGGATTACCAGCAGGTGTAAGTTTGAATGTTGTTTCAGGTATTGCAACAATTTCAGGAACTCCATCGGCAGTTATTACTACCCAGACAGTATATAGCTATACGATTACTACCACAGGAAGTCCCTGTAACAGTTCCGTAACAGGAACCATCACAGTAGATCCTGACGATGCAATAGCCTTAACATCAGCAGCAGGAACCGAATCGCAAGTTCTTTGTGAAACAGAACCTATAGTAGCTATTGTTTATCAATTCAGCGAAGGAGCTACCAGTGCTACAGTAAGTGGTCTACCAGCAGGTGTGACCTCTACAATTGTAGGCAATGATCTTACTATAGCTGGAACGCCATCGGCAGGTATTACTACTCAGACGACATATAGCTACACAGTAACTACCATTGGTACCTGTGCAGATATAAGTCTAATTGGAACGATAACTGTAGATCCTGACGATGATTTAGATTTAATCTCAGCAGTTGGAACCGAATCGCAAGTACTTTGTGAAAACGATCCTTTAGCAAATATTATATATGAATTTAGTGCAGGTGCTACCAGTGCTACAGTTTCGGTGCTACCATTAGGTGTCACCTCTGCAATTGTAGGTAATGAACTAACTATATCTGGAACGCCAACTGATAATATTACTACTCAGACGACATATAGCTACACAGTAACTACCATTGGTACCTGTGCAGATACAAGCCTAATTGGAACGATAACTGTAGATCCTGACGATGCAATAGCCTTAACATCAGCAGTAGGAACCGAATCGCAAGTACTTTGTGAAACAGATCCTTTAGCAAATATTGTTTATCAATTCAGCGAAGGAGCTACCAGTGCTACAGTAAGTGGTCTACCAGCAGGTGTGACCTCTGCAATTGTAGGTAATGATCTTACCATATCAGGAACGCCATCGGCAGGTATTACCACTACCCAAGTATATCCTTATACGATTACTACCATTGGTACCTGTGCTAGTGCTAGTTTAAGTGGAACTATCACCGTAGATCCAGAAGGTCGCTTAGATTTAATTTCAACAGCTGGAACCGATGCACAGATACTATGTGAAAATACTCCAATTGCACTAATAGAATATCAATTATTAGATGGACCAACAGGAGCTACCGTAACAGGATTACCAGCAGGAATAGGATTTAATGTTCTCAACGGTATTGTAACCGTTTCAGGAACTCCGATAGTAAATATTACTACCCAGACATTATATAACTACACGATTACTACCACAGGAAGTCCATGTAGTGGATCTATAACTGGAACCATCACTATTGATCCAGACGATGACTTATCTTTAATCTCAGCAGTAGGAACAGATTCGCAAGTACTTTGCGAAGGAGATTCTATTGATAGTATTATTTATCAGTTTAGTGCAGGTGCTACCAGTGCAAATATTACAGGATTACCATTAGGTGTTACTTTCTCGATAATTAATGATTTAGTAACCATATCTGGGACTCCAACAGATGATATCACTACAACAGAGGTATACCCTTATACAATTACTACTATTGGCGCTTGTACCAACACAAGCTTGAGCGGAACCATTACAGTAAACGCAGAGGGTGGGTTAGTATTGACCTCTTCTACTGGTAGTGATTCGCAGATACTATGTGAAGACACCCCTATTGCACCAATAGAATATCAGCTATTAGATGGAGCAACAGGTGCTATTGTATTTGGATTACCAGCTGGAGTAAACTTTAATATAGTTTCTAATATAGTAACCATATCAGGAACTCCAAATAATAATATTACGTTAACAACCGTTTATAACTATTCCGTAACTACTGCAGGAAGCTGTTCTAATTCAAGCTTACTTGGAACAATTACGTTGGAACCAAATGATGATTTAGAATTAATTTCTCCTGTAGGAACCGAATCGCAAGTACTCTGTGAAACAGAACCTTTAGCAGATATTGTTTATGAGTTTAGTGGCGGAGCTACCAGTGCAAATGTTACAGGCCTTCCGGCAGGTATTAATTTCTCGATAATTAATGATTTAGTAACTATATTTGGAACGCCATCTGCAGGTATTACAACCATACAAGTATATCCCTTTACCGTGACTACTCTGGGAGGTACCTGTGATAATACAAGTTTAAATGGAACAATTACGGTGAATCCAGAAGGTGGTTTAGTATTGACCTCTCCTATTGGTACTGATGCGCAAGTGGTTTGTGAAAATTCTGATATTCTTGATATTGAATATCAGCTAGTAGACGGCGCGACAGGGGCTACAGTAACAGGATTACCGGCAGGTATAAGCTTTAGTTTTGTGTCAGATATTATTACAATGTCAGGATTTCCTACAGTTAATATTACTTCAACGACCGTTTATAACTATACCATAACTACTACAGGAACATCTTGTAGTGGTACTACAACTGGAACTATTACTGTAGATCCAGATGATGATTTAGCATTAATATCACCTGTAGGAAGCGAATCGCAGGCACTTTGTGAAGCAGAACCATTAGTAGATATTGTATATGAGTTTAGTGCAGGTGCAACTAGTGCTACAGTTTCGGGGCTACCAGCTGGAGTAAGTTTTGTGATAGCAGCTAATCAAGTAACCATATTTGGTACTCCATCGGCAGGTATTACTACTACCCAAGTATACCCATATACTGTGACTACCCTTGGAGGTAACTGTTCTGACACAAGTTTAGATGGAACGATTACGGTGAATCCAGAGGGGATTATCACTTTAACCTCTCCTATTGGTACCGATGCCCAAGTACTATGTGAAACTGAACCAATAACAGATATCACCTATCAACTATTCGATGGAGCAACCGATGCAACGGCAACGGGATTACCTGCAGGAGTAAGTTTCAGTGTTGATTTAGACATCGTAACGATATCTGGAACTCCAACTGATGATATTACATCAACAACTGTTTATGATTATATCATAACTACTTTGGGTGGATGTTCTAATACGAGTTTAAGTGGAACAATTACTGTAAATCCAGATGATGATTTAGTTATAGTATCGATTCCGGGAACAGATGAACAAATACTTTGTGAAACAGAACCATTAGTAGCTATTGTTTATGAATTTAGCGCAGGTGCTACCAGTGCTACAGTTACAGGCCTACCAGCTGGTGTTACCTTTGTGGTAGCTGGCAATGAGCTTACTATATCTGGAACGCCAACAGGGCCATTTCCTACTCAAATAATTTTCGATTATACCGTTACCACTATAGGTACTTGTTCAGTTGCAAGTTTGGATGGAACGATTACCGTAAACCCAGAGGGTGGTTTAGTATTGACCTCTCCTACTGGAACCGATGCGCAGGTATTGTGTGAAAACACTCCTATCTTAGATATTACCTATCAATTAGAAGGTGATGCTATAAATGCTACAGTAACAGGATTGCCTGCTGGAGTAAGTTTTAGTGTTCTATCTGGAAGCGTAACGATATCAGGAACGCCAACGGTGGACATTACATCAACAACCGTTTATAACTATACCATAACTACTACGGGAAGTCCTTGTAGTGGTGATACTACTGGAACAATAACCTTAGATCCAAATGATGATTTAGCCATAGTATCGACTCCGGGAACTGATGCACAAATACTTTGTGAAACAGAACCATTAGTAGCTATTGTTTATGAATTTAGCGCAGGTGCTACCAGTGCAACAGTTACAGGCCTACCAGCAGGAGTTACTTTTGTGGTAGCTGGTAACGAGCTTACTATATCAGGAACGCCAACAGGTCCGATTCCTACTCAAACAATATTTAACTATACAGTGACTACACAGGGAGGAACTTGTTTACCACCTGCAAGTTTGGATGGAACGATTACCGTAAACCCAGAGGGTGGTTTAGTATTGACCTCTGCTACTGGAAGTGATGCGCAGGTATTGTGTGAAAACACTCCTATCTCTAGATATTGAATATCAGCTAGAAGGTGATGCTACAAATGCTACAGTAACAGGATTGCCTGCTGGAGTAAGTTTTAGTTTAGTTGCAAATATCATTACGATTTCAGGAACTCCAACAGATAACATTACAACAACAACTGTATTTAACTACACGATAACTACCACTGGAGCATCTTGTTCTGGTACTACAACTGGAACGATTACCTTAGATCCAGATGATGATTTAGATTTAATTTCAACAGCAGGAACTGATGAGCAAGTACTTTGTGAAGCAGAACCATTAGTGGATATTGTTTATGAATTTAGTGGTGGAGCCAGTAGCGCAACAGTTACAGGCCTACCGACAGGAGTTACTTTTGTGATAGCTGGTAATCAGCTAACTATATCTGGAACACCAACAGATCCGCTTACTACTCAAACAATTTTTAATTATACAGTGACTACACTAGGCGGTACTTGTCTAGATTCAAGCCTAAATGGAACCATTACCGTAAACCCAGAAGCTGATTTACAATTAACTCCTGGAAGTGATGATGCTCAGGTCTTATGTGAAAACACTGCGATTTTAGATATTACCTATCAACTATTAGATGGAGCGACAGGTGCCACTGTAACAGGATTACCAGCAGGTATCAGTTTCAGTGTAGTTTCAGGAATCGCAACGATTTCAGGAACTCCTACAGATAATATTACTACAACAACTATATATGGTTATACGATAACTACCACTGGAAGCTGTTTAAATACAAGTTTAAGTGGAACGATTACCTTAAATCCAGACGATGAATTGAACATAACATCTGCAGTAGGAACTGATGCCCAAATACTTTGTGAAACAGAACCATTAGTGGATATTGTTTATGAGTTTAGTGGTGGAGCTAGTAGTGCAACAGTTACAGGCCTTCCGGCAGGGGTTAATTTTGTGGTAGCTGGTAACGAGCTAACCATATCAGGAACGCCAACAGCTCCGATTAGCACACCACAGGTTTATCCTTACACGGTGACTACCCAAGGTGGTATTTGTGCAGCTGTGATTTTAAATGGAACTATTACCGTTGATCCTGAAGCTGGAGTATCTCTAGGTATTGGTAGTGATGATGCACAAGTTATTTGTGAAAACACTCCAATATTACCAATTGATTATCAATTATTTGATGGAGCAACAGATGCTATCGTAACTGGATTACCAGCGGGTGTAAGTTATAGTGTAGCTCTAGGAATTGTAACGATTTCAGGAACTCCAACGGTAGATATTACCGCAACAACTATATTTAGTTATACCGTAACTACTGCAGGGAGTCCATGTAATAGCTCGACAACAGGAACGATTACCATAGATCCAGACGATGATCTAGAATTAATATCGCCAGTCGATACGGATTCACAAGTACTTTGTGAAGGTGAACCGATAAACGATATCATATATCAATTTAGCGGGGGTGCTATTAGTGCAGTGGTTACAGGTCTACCAGCAGGAGTTACTTTTGTGATAGTTGGTAATGAGCTTACTATATCAGGAACACCAACTGATCCGATTAATACTACACAGGTATATCCTTATACGGTAACTACCTCAGGGACATGTCTAAATGCAACTCTAAACGGTACGATAACCGTTGATCCCGAAGCTGGTTTATTATTAAATACTCCAATTGGTACCGATGCACAAGTAGTTTGTGAAAACACTCCAATTCAACTGATCCAATATCAATTATTAGATGGGGCCTCAGGAGCTACGGTAACAGGCTTACCAACGGGAGTTACTTTTACTGTAACAGGAGGTGGAACCCAGGTAGAAATATCAGGAACTCCAACGGCTGACATCACTGCGCAAACAGTATATAACTATACGGTAACTTCGACTGGAAGCCCTTGTAACAGTTCAACAACAGGAACAATTACTGTAGATCCAGAGGGTGATTTAGAATTAGTGTCCGCAGAAGATACCGATGCGCAAGTGCTTTGCGAGGGGGAACCTTTAAACGATATCATATATCAATTTAGCGGAGGAGCTAGTGGTGCCACTGTAACTGGATTGCCACCTGGAGTTAATTTTACGATAGTTGGAAGTCAAGTTGTTATAACTGGTACTCCTAACGGTCCATTTGTAAGTACTACTATATTTAACTATACGGTCTCTGCAGACGGTGGTAATTGTTCTCCACCAACACCATTAAATGGAACTATCACGGTAGGACCTTCAATTGAGATTTTACTTAATCCTGGAGGAGGTTCAGATATTCAAGAAGTTTGTGAAGGAGAACCAATTCAGGATATTATTTACGATCTTAGTAACACTCCTATTGCAATTTCTGTAGAGGGCCTTCCGTTAGGAATTTTCTATACTTTTAATGGAACTCAATTAATTATTTCTGGATTTCCAACTGATGATATTTCATCGCAACAAAATTTCACTTACACTATCGAAACAATTGGTCAAGATTGTGATAATTCTGTAACTGGAGAAATTACAGTTAACCCAGATGATGAAATTGTGTTAACATCAGCTGTTGGATCGGATAATCAAATTGTTTGTGAGAATTTAGAAATCGATGATATAGTTTATGAACTGCAAGGTGGCAGTCTCGGAGCAACTGTAACTGGATTACCAACTGGTGTTTCTTACAATTTGGACGATACAACTGGAGTTTTATTATTAACAATTTCTGGGATTCCTACCATTGATCTTGGTATAAACACTTATGTCATTACCACATTTGGTTTATGTAGTGCTATCGAAATAACAGGTACTATAGAGGTCTTACCAGCTATTACAATAACTCATGATCCAGTATCTGGACCTACCTCTCAAGTGCTATGCCAAAATACCGAAATTGATCCTGAGATAGTTTTCTCTATTGAAAATGCATTGAACGTTAATGTTACTGGTTTACCTAACGGTTGTAACTATAGTATCGTTACTGATCCTGCTACTGGAACTATTGACCTTACCATATTTGGAAGTCCAACGCAATTGGGAGTTTTCGATTATCTTATTGAAACATCAGGGCTTTTATGTGACTCAGAATTTTCAGGAACGCTAGAAATACTCGAAAATAGTGATTTAGTTCAGACCTCTGATGCAGGAACAGAATTTCAAACTCTATGTGAAGGAGAAGCTATAGAGTCAATAATTTACGAGTTCTCAGGTGCAGCCGACTCAGTTAACGTGGTTAACCTCCCAACTGGTGTTGATTTTAGTGTTGTTGGTAATCAAATTACAATTAGCGGTACTCCAACAGATGACATAACAACCACACAAACATATAATTATACTGTTTCAGCATTGGGAGGTGATTGTTCAAATCCATCACTTTCAGGAACCATTACTGTTAATCCTCAAGGAATTCTTGAATTAATTTCTGCCTCAGGTACTGAAAATCAAGTTATATGCGAGTCTACACCAATTGTGGATATTGAATATGAATTACAAAGCGGAGCTACAGGGGTTGATATATCTGGTCTTCCATCTGGTTTAAATACGAACCTAAATCCGGCAACTGGAATCTTAGTAATATTTGGTACACCAGACGTAAATATATTTACACAAACTGTTTATCCATTCGTCATAAGTACAACTGGTAGTTTATGTAATACAGATATCTCAGGTTCTATAACTATTGATCCAAACAGTGATTTAATACAAACATCTGATCTTGGAACAGAATCTCAGATACTTTGTGAAGGAGATCCACTGGTTAATATTGTTTATGAATTCAGTGCTGGTGCTACTGGTGCTAATGTATTCGATTTGCCACCAGGTGTTAATTTTGTAATTAACGGAACTCAAATTACCATCAACGGAACACCATCTGGGCCATTTACGGAAACTACTTTGTTTACCTATAGTGTTGAGACTTTAGGATCAGTTTGTGATGAATCAATATTAACTGGAACAATAACTGTTGGTCCATCAATTAATATAACATTAGAGCCTACAGGAGGACCAGACAATCAGGAATTGTGTGAAGCTGATGCATTAAATCCACTTCAACCAATTGTCTATAATTTTAGTGAAACACCAGTGTCACTATCTGTGAACGGATTGCCATTAGGTATCTCTTATGCTTTTGATACTGTATTAAATCAATTAATAATATCAGGATTTCCAACTGAAAATATCTCAGTTACTACAAATTATATTTACACAATTACCACTATTGGTCAAGTTTGTGAAAACTCAGTATCTGGCGAAATAACAGTTAATCCAGCTGATGAGATTTCATTATTATCCGATATAGGAACCAATGATCAAATAGTTTGTGATAATTCTGAAATCATTAACATCGTATACATATTAGAAGGGGGTAGTATTGGAGCCACTGTAACTGGTCTTCCTACTGGAGTTTCCTATAATACAGATGATTCTTCCGGATCATTATTACTTACAATATCTGGTACAGTGGTTGGACTCGGTATCTATAATTATCAAATTACTACTTTTGGCTTATGTGAAAATACCGCACTAATTGAGTTAGGAACTATAGAAGTTATCGATTCTGGTGATACTATAGTGCCGGTAAATCCGCAAGCAACCAATCAAAGTTTGTGTTTAAATAATGAAATTGATCCGATAGTATTTACTATTTCAGATGCTTTATTTGCTGATGTTAGTGGGCTTCCAAATGGTTGTACTTATACAAATGAAATTGATCCTACAACAGGAGATATCATTCTTGAAATTATAGGTGCTCCTTTAGTTGTAGGAACCTTTAATTATATAGTTGAATCATCCTTTGGCAATTGTAATTCTCAATTTCAGGGAATAATTGATGTGATAGACGGACCTTATTTTGACTTACTTTCTGATCCTTCAACAGAATTTCAAGAGGTTTGTGAAAATTCACCTATAGATATTATTTCTTATCAATTAATAGGAAACTATGACAACTTTACTTCGATTGGACTGACAGACGGATTAGAGGCTTCCTTTGATCCAATAACAGGAATCATTACTATCTCTGGTCAATATAATGGTACTGCGTTAACAAGTGCACTTGTAATCCAGTATATTTTATATGCATCCAGTCCTAACGATTGTCTAGCAGCATTAGAAGGAGAGATTATTATTTATCCAGCTGTAGCGATAGCTGATTCAATAATTGTGACGCAAATCTCACCAGATCCAGGACCAGGTGACCCTCCTTTACTAAACTCAGAAATAAAACCGGTTTATTGTTATGGTTCTGCTAATGGAGCAGTTAATTTAGTTTTGTCAGCAGGAAGTATAAGTGGTGTTTACACCTACAGCTGGTCTGGACCTAACTCTTTTTCAAGTATCAATCAGGATATTGAAAATTTACTACCAGGAACCTATATTGTTGAAATAACAGATGTAACTAATGATCAAGGATGTGGTGTTACTACAGAGTCATTTGATAGTAACTGAATCTGATGAAATTATTGTTGATATAGTAGATATCATACTTCCAAGTTGTGATTCTGGAATAAATGATGGGGAAATTCAATTACAAATTACGGGTGGCGATGTCAACTTAATTGATCAAATTGAATGGTATACCTTGGATGGTAGTCAAAACTGTTTTAATTATTCAATCTCACCAATAGATCTAGATTTTGATGGAATACCTGATTATGGTGATTCTGATTTAGATGGTGATGGAACAACTGACCCTGGTTTGATTGATGCTGACAATGATGGTATAATTGATTCTGCAGATCCTGATTTAGGTTCGGGAATTGACAATAATAATGATGGTATTGATGATGATTATTATCTAATAACCACACTTACAATATTTTAATTGTGATTCAAATATTTATGAGACAATTGAAATATATAAATGTCAAGTTTTATCGGGTACAGAGATTATTATCTGTGCAGGTTTAAATACACTATGATTCTGGGAGACCCAACCACTATTAAACGTTGAAGGGGGCACCAATTCATGTAGCGCAGGTTCTTGGGAGCTTATTACCTCAGTACTCAGGATTATCAGCAATATTTAATGATCTAGCTCCAGGAATATATAAAGTAGAAGTAAATAATAATGACTTGGATGGCAATGTACTCTGCTACTAAAGAGGAAATATTTCAAATCAATAGAGATTCAATTAGCTACGATAATTTAGCAGTCGATTTTGAATTGTGTGAATTAACTTCTGGATATCTGACCATTGATGTTTATTCTAATGATTCTGAACTATTCTTTTATTACGATAATCAAATAATAGATCCAGGAAACATAGAAATTATAAATAGTTTCCCAGATTTTAATACTTATGAAATATTTATTTCTAATCCTTTAACAGATGCGCCTCTAGAAATTATTAATGAATTTGGGTGTGGAGTAATTGTGGATGAAGAAGAAACCAACTGGTTTGTTCCGGTTCCAGAAATTCAATTTTCAAATCCTGAATATGATCAGTTTGGATCAATTTCAATAGGTTCCTCAATAATTTTCGAATCTACATTTACTACTGGAATTGAAACTTTTACGTGGAATTTTGGAGATGGAACACCGCTAGAGTTTGGTCCAGTAGTAACCCATGCATTTAATCTAGATGGAATTTACATAGTTACTTTAGATATCTATAGTAGTGCTGGATGTACTGCTTCAGTAACTCAGGAAATAAGAATAGGTAAAGGGTATACGATAATGTTACCAAATGTTTTTACTCCAAATTCAGATAATTTTAATGACCTTTTTAGACCTTTATTTACAGGTGGAATTCTTGAAATCGATTTCCAAATATTTGATCCCGATGGACATCAAATGTATTATGAAAATTCAGTTACCGACTTAATTTCAAATGATTTGATTATTAATGGATGGGATGGTGAAAATGCAAAAGCAACGACTCCCGTATTTTATCTATAAAGTTAAGGCTAAGTTATTAACTGGTGAGGAAGTTATTAAAACAGGATTATTTAAAATTTTAAGATAGTTATGAAAAAATTTATAATCAAAATATTATTATTTTTTGTGCCATTAGGTTCAATTTTTAGTCAGGGCTTTTTAATTAACGAAGCAAATAATATGCAGTTAATTAATCCGAGTTATAATGGGTTTAATTTTGAATCTAAGGCTGGTGTAATTTATAATACTATTAGTTACGACGGTATCAGAAATATTGATACAAAATATGCCTTTGCAGCGTTATAGTCTAGAGAATTTAAAATTTTCAATAGGTGTAGATTTTGTATCCCATAACGTAAAGGAATTTGGTTATTTAGAAAACCAATTAAACCTTTCATATACCTATAAAATTGATGTAGGAAGAGATCTTTATTTCTTACCTTCTATATACCTTGGTATATTTAATGACCGAAAAGTTGATGCTTCAAATTATATTTTTGAAGATCAGTTGATTATTTCAGAGGGGGTCATTCTACCCACCTCCAATGACCCTTCATTAACAACTCCTCAAACTAATAATAGTTTTGACGCTGGGATTGGAGCAATTTTATATAACGAAACTTTTTTGGTAGGGTTAAGTGCAAAGCATATCAACCAAGCCGGAATAAGTTTTGATACTGAAGTCAATGAGCAAAGAGATTTTTCCATTTCGATACAAGGAGCTTATGAAACAGAAATAGATCCATACAATAGGTCATCATTACCAAAAAACTCCTATGTTTTTGCATATGCTTCCATAACAAAAATTGGTGATATCTTAAAAATATATTCATCTCAAGAACTTCAGTTTAATAGCTTTAGGGCTGGTATACATCAAAAATTGACAAGTTTAGAGGATTTTTCATTAGTGAATTTTGGTTTAAATCTTGGAATCGAAGCTGGCAACATAAATTTTAATACGGCCTATAGTTTTTCAGTAAAAAATGATATCAGATATTCACCCTCAATTCTTGAGATTTCTGTTCAATTTAACTTTGAACCGTGGCTTTCAAGAAATAGAGCAGACTATAAAAGATTAAGAACATTTAATTACTAATAAAAAAAAGCAGAATATTTTTTTGTCAGATCCTCTAGATAGTTATAATTAAAAAATTAAACTAACTAACTAAATTTATTCAACATAACCTTCATTTGTTGTTGTAAATTATTTGCCTTATTTGCTGCGGCTTTTGCAAAATCTAATTGATTTGAAGCGTAAATAATTCCTCTGGAAGAGTTAATTAATAAGCCTACGTTTTTATTCATTCCATACTTACATACTTCCTGTAAATTGCCTCCTTGAGCACCAACTCCAGGTACTAGTAGAAAATTATTAGGAATAAGAGTCCTAATTTCTTTAAAATACTCAGCTTTTGTAGCTCCTACCACATACATCAGATTTTCACTATTTTTCCATGAACTTGAAGTTTTCAATACATTTTTATAAAGCGCTTCGTTATCAATTTTTTGAGTTTGAAAATCAAAAGCTCCTTCATTTGAGGTTAATGCTAATAAAATTGTATGTTTATTTTTGAAGGCTAGAAAAGGCTCCACAGAATCCTTTCCCATGTAAGGGGCAACGGTAACCGAATCAAACCCTAGATCTTCAAAAAAGGCTTTAGCATACATGGTTGACGTATTGCCTATATCTCCGCGTTTAGCATCTGCTATGGTAAAGATTTCAGGATATTTGTTGTTTAGATAATCAATTGTTTTCACCAAAGATTTCCATCCTTTAATACCATAGGCCTCATAAAAGGCGGTATTGGGTTTGTAAGCTACAGCTAAATGATGAGTTGCATCTATAATATGTTTATTAAATTCAAAAATTGGATCTTCTTTTTCTAGAAGGTGTTTTGGAATTTTATTCATATCTACATCCAATCCTATACATAAAAAAGACTTCTTTGTATTAATTTGATGTATTAATTCTTGATTCGTCATTCTAAAAAGTTTCTCCTGATTCTTTTAACTTTTCGGTATTGTTTACCAATTGTAATTCCTCAATAATTTTTTGAATATCACCATTAATAATATTACTTAAATCGTAAAGCGTTAAATTAATTCTATGATCTGTTACCCTACCTTGAGAATAATTGTAAGTTCTAATTTTAGCGCTTCGATCTCCACTTGTAACCATAGAGCCTCTTTTAGCAGCATCTTCTGCTTGTTTCTTAGCCAATTCTAAATCGTATAATCTAGAACGAAGAACTTTAAAAGCTTTTTCTTTATTTTTATGTTGAGATTTCTGATCTTGACATTGTGCTACTAAACCGGTTGGCACATGTGTCAATCGGACTGCAGAATAGGTAGTATTTACTGATTGTCCACCAGGGCCTGAAGAACAGAAGTAATCAATACGTACATCTTTCATTTCTATTTGAACATCAAATTCTTCAGCTTCAGGAAAAACCATTACTGTTGCAGCACTTGTATGAACTCTACCCTGAGTTTCCGTTTGAGGAACACGTTGAACACGATGTACACCAGCTTCAAATTTTAATATTCCGTATACATCTTCTCCAGTAATTTCAAACTGAATTTCTTTAAATCCACCACTAGTCCCCTCACTAAAATCAACCACGCTAGTTTTCCAACCTCTTCCCTCACAGTATTTAGTATACATTCTAAATAAATCTCCTGCAAAAATACTAGCCTCATCCCCTCCTGTTCCGGCTCTAATTTCCATCACAGCATTTTTGGCATCTTCAGGATCCTTGGGTATTAGTAAAAATTTAATTTCTTCTTCTAGCAAAGGAATTCTTTCCTTAGCTTCGTCTAATTCCATTTTAGCCATTTCGACCATTTCAGCATCACTCCCATCCGAAATAATTTCTTCAGCTTCGTTGATATTATCGGTTAACGAAACATACTCTGTTCGTTTCTCCATCAAAACTCTTAAATCTTTATATTCTTTATTTAATTGAACATATCGTTTTTGATTTGTAATAATATCAGGCTGGATAATTAAATCACTTACCTCATCAAAACGTTGCTTTACTATTTGGAGTTTATCTAACATAAATTTCTATTCTCGGACAAATTTACAATCTTTAAAATTAATCTATTTGCTATTTTAAACTTTGGAGAGTTAATAATGAAATTCTCCGAATTCTGATTGTATGGTTAATTTTTTTGATACTGAAGTTTCAACTTTACCAACTATTTTCGCATCAACATTAAAAGATTTTGATATCGAAATTATGTCATCAGCTATTTCTTGTGGCACATAAAGTTCCATTCGATGACCCATATTAAAAACTTGATACATTTCCTTCCAGTCAGTTTTACTCTCTTCCTGTATCAGTTTAAATAAAGGGGGAACCTCAAATAAATTATCTTTTATAATATGTAAATCTTTTACAAAATGAAGAATTTTTGTTTGAGCACCTCCACTGCAATGAACCATACCATGAATTTCTTTATTGGTATATTTTGATAGTATAGTTTTTATAATTGGTGCGTAAGTTCTGGTTGGTGATAGCACTAGTTTACCCGCATCTAATTCTGAATTTACAACGGTATCTGTTAGTTGTTTAGATCCCGAATAAACTAACTCTTCTGGAACTTCTTGATCAAAACTTTCTGGGTATTTATGAGCTAAATATTTATCAAAAACGTCATGACGTGCTGATGTTAGTCCGTTGCTACCCATTCCTCCATTATATTCCGTTTCATAGCTAGCTTGACCAAAAGAAGCTAATCCTACGATAACATCTCCTGATTTAATATTAGCATTATCGATAACATCACTTCTTTTCATTCTAGCTGTTACTGTCGAATCTACGATAATTGTTCGTACTAAATCTCCAACATCTGCGGTTTCACCACCGGTAGAATGAATCGTAACACCAAACTTTTTCAAATCTTTTAATAATTCTTCAGAGCCATTAATAATTGCAGAAATAACCTCTCCTGGTATTTTATTTTTGTTACGCCCTATAGTCGAAGAAAGCATAATGTCGTTGGTAGCTCCTACACAAAGTAAGTCGTCAATATTCATGATTAAAGCGTCTTGAGCAATCCCTTTCCAGACAGACAAATCTCCGGTCTCTTTCCAATACATGTAGGCTAAGGATGATTTGGTACCTGCACCATCCGCATGCATCACCAAGCAGAAATCAGTATCTCCTGTTAAAAAATCGGGGACAATTTTACAAAATGCCTGAGGGAACAATCCTTTATCCACATTTTTTATGGCATTGTGCACATCCTCTTTAGAAGCAGATACACCTCTTTGCGCATATCTTTTCGAAATTTCTTGACTCATTGTAGACAGTTAAGCTACAAAAGTAAGCAATAAAAAAAGCCCACAAAAGTGAGCTTTTAAGTATTTATTAATAATTTATTATTCCCAATCTCCGATTAAATAATTTGAATATATAATTTACTTGAGCATGATCATTTCTCGATATTTAGACAAAGGCCAAATTTCGTCATCAACTAATAATTCTAATTTATCACAATGGTATCTAATTTCATCAAAATACGGCTTTACCTTATCACAGTATGCTGCTGCACGTTTTTCTGGTGAAGTTGTTTTATTAGCTTTTTTACGTTCATTTATCATAGCTGTAATTCCCTTATTAATTTTTTCAATATGCTCAGAAATCATTTCAATTAATTTTAATTGCTCTATTGATAATTTTTTGAAACCACTTCCATAAATATCTTTTAGACCTTGTACGTTTTGAATCAATCTGTTTTGATATTTAATTGCAGTTGGAATAACATGATTTCTTGCAATATCCCCCAAAACTCTACCTTCAATTTGAATTCGCATGGCATACTCTTCAACTTTTATCTCATAACGTGCTTCTATTTCAACTCTACTCATAATATTGAGTTCTTCGTACAAGGCAATCGTTTTTTCTGAAATTTTAGCTTTTAAAGCTTCTGGAGTACTTTTATTATTACTAAGCCCTCGCTTTTTTGCCTCTTTTTCCCAGGCCTCTCCGTAACCGTCACCTTCAAAACGAATTCTTTTTGAATCTTTAACATACTCTCTTAGCACGTTAAAAATTGCATCATCTTTTTTCATGTTTTTTTTCTCAATGAGAGAATCAACACTTTTCTTAAATTCAATTAATTGCTTAGCGACTATTGAATTTAATACCGTCATGGGTGTTGCACAATTTGCGGTAGAACCAACAGCTCTAAATTCAAACTTATTTCCAGTAAAAGCAAATGGAGAGGTTCTATTACGATCTGTATTGTCCAAAAGAATTTCTGGAATTTTTCCTACCACATTTAATTTAAGTTCCGTTTTTTCCTCTGGAGATAATTTTCCATTGGTTACTTTTTCTAATTCTTCTAAAGCTTTAGTGAGTTGCGAACCAATAAATACCGAAATAATAGCTGGAGGTGCCTCATTAGCTCCTAATCGATGATCGTTATTTGCGCTGGCTATAGAAGAACGCATCAACTCTTCATATTCATTAACTGCTTTTATGGTATTGATAAAAAAGGTTAAAAACTGAAGATTTCGTTTTGGAGTTTTGTGGGGACTTAATAAATTAATTCCTGTATTGGTACTTAATGACCAATTATTATGTTTTCCACTTCCATTTATCCCTTTAAAAGGTTTTTCATGAAACAAAACTTTAAAGTGGTGCCTTTCTGCAACCTTTTCCATAATATCCATCAATAAGGAATTATGATCTACCGCCAAATTTGCTTCTTCAAAAATAGGTGCTAGCTCAAACTGATTTGGAGCTACCTCATTATGACGCGTTTTAACAGGAATTCCTAATAACATACATTCCGTTTCCAAATCGCGCATATAATCTAGAGCTCTTGTAGGAATAGAACCAAAATAATGGTCATCCAATTGTTGTCCTTTTGCAGCTTCATGACCCAACAATGTTCTTCCTGTTAAGGTAATATCTGGTCTTGATGCGGCTAATGCTCTGTCAATTAAAAAATATTCTTGTTCCCAACCGAGTGTTGCTATAGTCTTTGTAACATTTTTATCAAAATATTTTGCTACTGCAGTTGCTGCGGTATCCAATACCTGTAATGATCGTAATAAAGGTGTTTTATTATCCAATGCTTCGCCAGTATAGGCAACAAAAACGGTAGGAATACAAAGTGTAGTCCCATATATAAAAGCTGGAGATGTAGGATCCCATGCAGTGTAACCTCTTGCTTCAAAAGTATTTCTGATACCACCGTTTGGAAAACTTGAAGCGTCTGGCTCTTGCTGAACTAATTGTCCTCCGCCAAATTTCTCAATAGCCTGTCCATCACCAGTTGTTTCAAAAAATGCATCATGCTTTTCTGCTGTAGATCCAGTTAGAGGCTGGAACCAATGGGTATAGTGGGTGGCACCATTGTTAATAGCCCATTCCTTCATACCTGTAGAGATATGGTCGGCTATATTGCGGTTAATTTTTGATCCGTTAACGGTAGCGTCTACTACACAATTGTAGGATTCTTTTGTTAAGTATTGTCGCATCGCAGCCTCGTTAAATACATTTTTACCAAATATGGTCGAGCGTCTAGCTGGTTCTTCAACAACTACGGGTTTTCTTCTTAACGTTTCTTTAATTGCTTGAAATCTAAGTGTAGACATACTAAAAGGATTGAATTAATTAATAAAAAAGACAAAATTAGCTATTTTTAAGCTATTACCCCCTTATTTATTTAATAAAAATTAAATAAATTAATGTTTTTTTATTAACACCCCCTATAAAAAAGGTAATAATTACGTTTTAATTATAATTAATAAAAACCGAGACCATAAAAATAGCATAAGCCACAAAGAGAAGCACTCCTTTATATCTGGTTAATAAGTACTTCTTTGGTAGTCTTGCGAGAAGATATATGGCAAAAGAAAAACCAAGCATCCACATAACGTCTTTTAAAAGTAACGGCAAACTTGATTCTAATATTATGATAGGTCGAACAACTGCAGTAATCCCTATAACTGAAGCGATATTGAAAATATTAGAACCTATTATATTACCAATTAATAACGCTTTTTCATGTTTTAATGCCGCTACAACAGAAGCTGCTAATTCTGGAATACTAGTACCTACGGCAATCATTGACACTGCAATAACACGATTGCTTACTTCAAAAAATTGAGCAATACCGACTGCTCCTACAACCAACAATTCACTTCCGCCCCATAGAGAAATTCCTCCTATTAAAAACCAAAGTAAAATTTTAAAATTGGAAGTAACCTCAGTATCGACTTCTATGGAATCTGTTGCTTTTTGTGCTCTGGTATTTTTTTTTGCTTTTTTTACTAAAAACCATAAATATGCTAACAGAGCAATAAGTAATCCAATACCCTCAGTTCTTCCAATATCATTTCCAGATTTTAGGATTAGATAAAAGGAACCCGAGAACAACATCATTACCGGCCAATTAAATTTATAAAAATCCCGGTCTAAAAATAAAGGTGAAATAATTGCTGTCACCCCTAAAACTAGACCAATATTAGCAATGTTAGAACCAATAACATTACCCAATGCAATATATGGATAACCGTCAAATGCAGCCTGAATACTTACAAATAATTCCGGAGCAGACGTAGCAAAAGAAACCACCGTCAGACCAATAATCATTCGTGATAAATGAAACTTAAGTGAAATAGCAACAGAAGATCGTACTAAAAATTCCCCTCCTATTACTAATAGGGTTAAACCCAACAAAACGAATACTATATTCATAATATCAATATTGATTGCGAAGATACTATTAAATAGAAATTTATTGACTAGCTGTGAATTATATATTCACATAAAAAAAAGGGTATTCTCTATTAATTCTTATTATTTATAATAAAAATTAATTAATTTTGTGCAAAATTATTTTAAAAAAATGACAAAGCACCTTTTTATTTTATCGATTATAGTAATCACGTTAAGTTGTAAGCAAAAGAATATAGAATTAACACTAAATAAAACAGAAAAAGAACTAACTATTGATAATTATTCAACAAAAATTGATTCTATAAGTAGCCAAGATATTTATGTGCTAGAAAAAAAAGCCTATAAAAAAGAAGACTCCACTTTAGTGAGCGGAATTGAGGTAAATTACTTTGATACCGGAGAACTGAAACAAATAAAAACCTACAAAAACGGATTACTTGATGGACCTAGAAGGGTGTTTAGAAAAAATGGAAAACTCCAACAAGAAGGAAATTATAACAATGGTGAAGTTGAAGGCTATAGAAGAGCTTGGAATGAAAACGGAATCCTAATAGGTGAAAGATTATACGAAAATGGTGTTGTTGTTGGTTCTCAAAAAAGATGGTATGACAATGGAAACTTAAAAAGTGAAATTAGCTATGAAAATGGCAAAATTAATGGGAAAGCCATAAAATACAATGAACAGGGAGAGATAATAGAAGAAAAGACCTATATAAACGGAAAACTAATAAATTAACTCAAATTAACCGTAAAAGATTTCCTTCTAAAAAGGATTGAGTTTTTAGTTGTATTTTTAACTATGCAAAAATCTATCTTTAAAACCCTCGCGAAAATTAATAAAACAATTCTTCCAAGTTTCACAAAACAACGATTGGATTTATCGAAAGCAAAAAAATGGCAAATGGCCTTATTTGGATATCGTTTATGGGTAACAAAAAAAGCATTGGATTGAATAAAAAAAGCAAACAGAAATGTTTGCTTTTTTTTGTGGTGACCACGGCAAGATTCAAACTTGCAACCTCCTGAGCCGTAATCAGGTGCGCTATTCAGTTGCGCCACGTGGCCCTTAATGGGCTGCAAATATAAAAATATATTGTTGATAATCTAACTTATACTAAAAAAATAAAACGATAAGGTTATACGATTTCAGCGCTTAAATCTGCTTGTAATAATTGAGTGCAACGTGGTTTTAATTCCTCATAAGAACCTGTTTTAACCGTACATTTTCCCTTGTAATGAACTATAATAGAACACTGTTCAGCTTGTTCTAGCGTATGACCACAAACACGTATTAAAGTTTCTACTACGTGATCAAAAGTATTCACATCATCGTTAAACAAAACTATTTGATGTTCATTAACTTTTATTTCGGCTACGTCTGTATCTTCTTTTATTTGTTCTTTAGTTGTCATAGGGATTAGAAATTTTATTTTTTAAATATTGCTGCAACCCAGTTATTACGTTCTTTTTTATCAACGAATGTTAAATTAAGTTTAGTACATGTTGCTTTGATTAAATTTAAATCTTCATTGTAAAAGCCGCTTAAAAATAATCGGCCTCCATTTTCCAAACTAGAACAATAAGACTCCATATCTTTTAGTAGAATATTTCTGTTGATATTAGCAATTATAATTTGGTATTTTTTATTCTCTAATAATGAAACATCACCTAAAAACATTTTAATATTTTTACAATTATTCCTTTCAATATTTTCTAAAGAATTTTTATAACACCAAGAATCAATATCGATAGCATCAATTTTAGAAGCCCCTCGAAATTCAGCTAATATTGCAAGAACTGCCGTGCCGCAGCCCATATCTAAAACTGTTTTTTTGGAGAAGTCAGTTTCTAATATATGCTGAAGCATCATATAAGTAGTTTCATGATGCCCAGTTCCAAAAGACATTTTAGGCTCAATTACAATCTCATAATCAACATTTGCTTGTGGATGAAAAGGAGCTCGAACGACACATTTTTTATCTACTTCGATTGGATGAAAATTTTTCTCCCAAGCTTCATTCCAATTTACTTGTTCAATTTCTTTAAAAGAATAAGTGATTTTAAATTCGTTAGAATTTAATATTTGAATTTCCTCCAAAATATTTTCATTCCACTCTTTTTTTTGAATATATGCTTTTAAACCTTGATAATCCTCCACAAAACTTTCAAAACCAACATATCCTAATTCGGCTATTAAAATTTCATTCCCTAAAGAGAGTGGCTTTACTAAAAAACTATACTCTAAGTAGACTTGAGACATCACTTAAAAAGAATTAATAATGGCCACAAAACTTTTAGCATCTAGAGCTGCACCACCTATAAGACCTCCATCTACATCCAAATTACCAAATATTTCCTCAGCATTTTCAGGCTTAACACTTCCTCCATAAAGAATAGAAACATCCTCTGAGATTGAAGTGTTATAATGTTCGGCGACTAATTTACGAATATATGCATGCATTTCTTGGGCTTGCTCTGGGCTCGCAGTTAGTCCTGTCCCAATGGCCCAAACTGGTTCATAGGCAAGAATAACTGACTTCCAACTTGAAGACGGCAAATGAAAAAGCGCATTTTTAATTTGACTTTCAACAACCTTAAAATGATTTTCGCTATTTCTGTCGTCTAACTGTTCTCCAAAACAAAAAATTACTTCCATAGATTCTTGTAATGCTTTATCTACTTTTTCTTTTAAAATTAAGTCATCTTCATTAAAATATTCTCTTCGTTCACTATGTCCTAAAATAACAGTATTTACACCAACGGCTTTCAACATTTTTGCTGATATTTCGCCTGTAAAAGCACCACTTTCTGCATAATGCATATTTTGAGAAACTACTTTAATTGATGTTTCTTTTAAAAGCTTAGAGGCTTCCAGAAGATTTACAAAAGTGGGAGCAATCATTATCTCGGAATTTGAAGTCTTTTTCAACTCGATTAATTCTGAAATTAATGTTTTGGTCGCTGCCAAATCATTATTCATTTTCCAATTTCCTGCTACTATATTTTTTCTCATTTTTTAAGTTCTAATTTTTGGATCTAACCAACTGTAGATCAAGTCTACAAAAATATTAATAATTATAAATAATGATGCTATTACTATGACCGCACCCATAATTACAGGTAGGTCTAAGGTATTAAGAGCATCAACAATTTCCTTTCCCAAGCCATTCCAGCCAAATATAAATTCTACAAAAACAGCTCCTGCCAACATCGAAGCAAACCAACCTGAAATGGCAGTAATTACTGGATTCATAGCGTTTTTTAATGCATGTTTTCTTATGATAGAAAATTCGCTTAACCCCTTCGCTCTGGCTGTTCTAATATAATCTAAACTCAATACCTCCAATAAAGAATTTCGCATTAATTGGCTCACAACGGCCAAAGGCCTAATTCCCAAAACAAGTGCAGGTAGAATTAAATTTTTCCATTGAATGTATTTGCCATCTCCAAAATCATCAACTTCGTAAAGACTACCTGTCATATTTAAACCTGTATACTCATAGAGTAAAAAACCAAATATCCAAGCGAACAAAATAGCGCTAAAAAAAGAAGGAACACTCATACCAAATGTGCTTATTAATTGTATTATTTTATCAATCCAATGATCTTTATTCATTGCTGATACAATTCCTAAAAAAACTCCCAACACCATTGCAATTGTTATGGATGAAATTGCGAGTATAAAGGTATTGGGTAATGTTTCAGCAATAACCGAACTTACTAATTTACCGTTTTTTTGAAAAGACTCTCTAAGGTAAGGGGTCTTTAGTACCACATTGGTATTTAAGACTGAAAATAAAGAAAATCCTGTATATTTATTTTTTGAAAAAAAAGTATAATCAACTTCATCCATACTGTGGAAAGATAACGGTGATAAATCGTTAATATAATAGGTGTATTGCTTCACCAAAGGTTGATCGAAACCATATTTCTTTTTGACAATTGCAACTTGTTCGGCAGTTTCATTTTGACCCAACATCATTCTTGCTGGATCACCAGGTAAAATATTAAACAATAAAAAAATGACAGTTACAACTCCAAAAAGAGTAAGAATAGCGTATCCTATTTTTTGAAGTATATAAATAATCACTATTTTTTATTTGCTACTAATAATTTCGAAGAATCATTCCAATGTAATTTTTGAATAATGGTTCCCTTGCGCAACGAAATCAAAGATGGGTTACTTCTTACTACCGTCTTTAATGCGGTTTCATCACAAAAATAAAAGTCGAAATTTAAATCATTTTGTCTTTTAAATTCTTCCTGTCACTTCAAGACTAGATGACGACAATCCAATTACTTTAAAATTATTTTTAATTGCTTTATCGGTTGCTTTTTTAATATTTACAAAACCATTTGACTCGGAATTAGCTACACTATAGACTACCACAACAATAAGTTTTTCTTCCTCTAAGAAAACTGAAGTAAAATCAGTTCCATTTCGCTCCATAGTAAAATCATGGATAGGAGGCTCGTATCCCTCTTGAATCATTATGGTTTCCACTACGTAATCTCCCTCTTCTTTTGGAAAATCTCCATTTGTAATCACAACTTTCTCTGCGCCGTTGTGGGTGAACGTCCAACGGTATTCAAAAATTGGTTGCGCAGCATCTTCAGGATAGGACATCCCTTCATTGATATTGGTACCAATTTTATAGGGTCTGAAATCTACTAAGGGTAAATGCTGCAAGACATAGTATCCAAAAGCTAGACATGCAATAAAGGTTGAATACACTATTATTTTTTGAATACTTTTTGAAAATAATGGTTGTAAGTAATTTCTTCCAAAATAGATTACTAACAAAAGAACCAATAAAACGATGTCTTTAGAAAATGATTCCCAGGGAGTTAATTTTATGGCATCTCCAAAACAACCACAATCAGTAACTTTATTAAAATAAGCAGAATAAAAAGTTAAAAATGTAAAAAACACAATCATTAATAAAGAACTCCAAATGGTAAACTTTTTCGCATATCCAATTAATAACATGACTCCAATCAACACTTCAAAAATGACTACAAAAAGGGCGATCATTAGTGCAAAAGGTGAAAAGAATTCTATATTTAAAACATCCGGTGCAAAATAATCCTTTAGCTTGAATGAGAAACCAACCGGATCATTCAGTTTAATTAACCCACTAATAATAAATAATGCACCAACTAAAATTCTTGAAATATTTGTAATTTGTTTCATATCAGAAATCTATTTTTTTATTTCTCTAAAAGAATTAATGCAAAAATTGCATAATTGATCATATCTTGATAGTTGGCATCAATACCTTCCGAAACGAGGGTTTTTCCTTTATTATCCTCAATTTGTTTGACTCTTAATAATTTTTGTAAAATTAAATCAGTTAATGAACTTACTCTCATATCTCTCCAAGCCTCACCATAATCATGATTTTTGTCCATCATTAATTTCTTAGCTATTTCAACATTTTTATTGTACTCAATAATAGATTCGTCAATATTTAAATCGGGCTGTTCTACAACTCCCCTCTCCAGTTGTATCAATGCCATTATTGAATAATTGATAATTCCAATAAATTCACTCACCTGACCTTCATCTACTTTTTGAACTTCATTTTGTTGCAATCCTCTTATTCGCTGTGTTTTTATAAATATCTGATCGGTTAAGGAAGGTAATCGTAGTATTCTCCATGCGCTTCCATAATCTTTCATTTTATTGATAAACAAGGCTCTACAAGTTTCTATAATATTATTGTATTGTTTTGAAGTATCTATCATCAGTATTGTAAGATTTTCCGTAAATTTCGCTTAAATAAATCAATTTAAAAAATTGAAAACAATTAATTGTAAAGGAAAACTTATCGATTTATTAACACCCAAAGTAATGGGTATTTTAAATTTAACTCCTGATTCATTTTATGATGGAGGAAAATTAGGTTCCGAAAAAGAAATTATTTATCAAGCTGAAAAAATGTTAAAAGAAGGTGCAACCTTTCTTGACCTAGGTGGATATAGCTCAAGACCTGGGGCAAATTTTGTTTCCGAAGCTGATGAACTTAATCGTGTCCTTCCAGCAGTTAAAACATTAATTAAAGAATTTCCAAATGTCAATTTATCTATTGACACGTTTAGGAGTAAAATAGCAAAAACGTGTATAGAAAACGGAGCTTGTATGATTAACGATATTTCAGCAGGTTTATTAGATCCTCAAATGTTGGAGGTCATTGCAAATTATCAAGTGCCCCTTGTGATGATGCACATGAGAGGCACTCCTGAAACTATGATGCTAAATACAAATTACGAAAATTTAACTAATGATATTCTTTATTTTTTCTCTGAAAGAATTGCAAAAGCACGCGCATTGGGAATTAACGATATCATTGTAGATCCTGGATTCGGTTTTTCAAAAAAACTAGATCAGAACTTCGAATTATTTGATGATTTAGAACTGTTTTCATTTTTGAACACTCCAATTTTAATTGGTATTTCAAGAAAATCAATGATTCAAAAAACATTAAATATCTCCGCAACAGAATCATTAAACGGCACCACAGCACTCCATGCAATTGCACTTCAAAAAGGGGTATCTATTCTAAGAGTTCATGATGTTAAGGAAGCGTTTGAAACGATTAATCTTCTTCAAAATTTGAAGTTTCATTAATAAAAAGTACTTTTACAAAAAGCTCAAACTCATTGGAATTATTTGATATTAGAATTATAGACATGATAGATATCGTACTAGTTGCGTTTCTGTTGTACTATATATACAAATTAATAAAAGGAACCGTTGCTATCAATATTTTTCTTGGTATTGTAATTGTATATGCCATTTGGAAAATAACAGAGCTTTTAGAGATGGAGATGTTTAGCAAGATACTTGGTGGATTTCTTGGAGTTGGAATGGTGGCTCTGGTGGTGGTTTTTCAACAAGAGATAAGACGTTTCTTATTAATGTTAGGATCTACTAATTTTAGTGCCAGAAAGAAAATATTAAAGCAGTTTAGATCGACCTCAGACAGCAAATTAGAATCTTCCATTGAAGCAGTAACGCTCGCTTGTAAAAAATTAAGTAAATCTAATACAGGGGCACTACTAGTATTTAAACGAAATAATAGTTTAGATTTTGTAAAAAGTACTGGCGACGAAATGTTTATTGAAATTAATCAGGCTATTATTGAAAGTATATTTTATAAAAATAGTCCACTGCATGATGGAGCAACAATCATAGAGGAAGGAGTTATTACCGCAACTAGAGTGGTGCTTCCTGTAACAAACGATCATGAAATACCTCAGCGTTTTGGCTTGCGACACAGAGCAGCGATAAGTATTTCGGAAAAAACAGATGCAGTTTGCATAACAGTGTCGGAAGAAAACGGACAAATATCATATATTAAAGATGGTAACTTTGTTTTATTTGACGACATGGAAAATTTAAATGAACTTTTGGAAGACGACTTAGTATAATTAAACAGTTTGCTCCTTTAAAAATTGAACTTCGTAAAGATTTTTATAATATCCTTTTTCTTTCTTAATCAAATCGTAGTGAGAACCAATTTCAACTATTTTTCCTGCTTCCATAACAATAATTTTATCTGCTTTTTTGATGGTAGCAAGACGATGAGCGATAATAATTGAAGTTCTCCCTTTTGTAATTTTATCGGTAGCAATTTGTATCATTTCTTCGGAGTAAGAATCCACAGAGGAAGTAGCTTCATCTAAAACTAAAATACTCGGACTACTTAAGTAAGCTCTCAAAAAAGCCAGTAATTGTCGTTGACCTGAAGATAACATAACACCTCTTTCCTTTACGTTGTAATGATAATTATTAGGCAATTCGTTAATAAATTTATGTACACCTATTTCTTTAGCAGCCTCAATAACTTGTTCTTCAGAAATGTTTTTATTGTTAAGAGTGATATTATTAAAAATAGAATCTGCAAATAAAAAAACATCCTGTAGTACAACAGCTATATGACTTCTCAAAGATTTTAAAGTATAATTATTTATGAGTTTATTATTTATGGAAATTTCTCCACTATCAATTTCATAAAAACGAGATAATAAATTAATAATAGTCGATTTACCAGCGCCTGTTGCGCCAACTATTGCGACCGTTTCCCCTTGATTTACAGTAAAAGAAATTCCTTTGATGACTTCCTCATTTTCAATATAACTAAAACGAACCTTCTTAAATTCTATCGATCCATCAGCTCTATCTAATAGTAAAGTTCCTTTATCCTCAATTTTAGAGTTAGTGTCTAAAACATCGAAAACTCTCTGTGCAGCAACCATTCCCATTTGTAGGGTATTAAATTTATCAGCAATTTGTCTGAGGGGTCTAAACAGCATTTGAGACAATTCGATAAAGGCGACTATAACTCCTAGGGTAATAATTCCACCCTCGGCGGCATTTAACCCGCCATACCAGACCACTAAACCAATTGAAACAGAAGAGGCCATCTCGGCTATCGGAAAAAATATGGAGTTATACCAAACTGTTTTTACCCAGGCTCTTTTATGTTTTTCATTGATTTTTTTAAACTCTTTATATTCTGTTTTTTCACGGGAAAAAATCTGTACGATTTTCATTCCAGTAATTCGTTCTTGAACAAAGGAGTTTAAATTGGCAACTTGAGCTCTAACTTCCTCAAAAGCAGATTTCATAGCTCTCTGAAATACTCTGGTAGCATATAATATAATAGGTAAAATAGAAAACACAATAAGCGTTAGCTGCCAACTTTTGTAGAACATCACGCCCATGATTACTCCCATTTTAAGTAGATCACTAATTATCACAAACAGTCCCTGACTAAAAATACTCGAAATTGTTTCTATATCATTAACTGCTCTAGTTGTTAACCTCCCAACCGCACTTGTATCGTAATATTTTTGCTTAAAACCAAGCATTAATTTAAACAGTTTTACCCTAATATCCCTGATAACATTTTGCCCTAGCCAATTCGTGAAGAATATAAAAGTCAACATAAAGATAACTTCCAAAATCAAAACACCAACCATTAGACTAATATAAAAAACAAGGTTTTCCATGTCCTTTGGAACTATGGACTCGTCAATTGTTTTTTGCATAATCAAGGGGCGTAAAACTCCCAAGACAGATATTAAAACTGCGGCTAAGGCAACATATAAAAATGTTCCTTTATAATTGTTTGCATACCCTAATAGTCTTTTAAAAAGATTTAAATTAAATGCCTTGCCTGATTCTGCCATTTTTTAACGTAGTATTCTTTAATTCATTTTAATTTGCTCAGGATAAATCACTTTAGTCAATACTAAGCCTTTTGCTGGTGCAGAAGTTCCTGCCTTACTTCTATCTTTGCTTTTTATAATTTCATGAAATTCAGACAGCGATGTTTTTTCAAAACCAACATCTAATAGGGTTCCAACAATTGCTCTTACCATATTCCTTAAAAAACGATCTGCTTTAATGGTAAATACTAACTGGTTTCCTAAAGATTTCCAGCTTGCAACTTTCACATCACAATAATACGTTTTTACATCGGAGTTGGAGCGTGAAAAACATTGAAAATCTTTATAGTTCAATAGCTCATTTGCAGCCTGATTCATTAAATCAATATTTGGTTTCTGATGAATTAGATAAGAAAAGTCTTTCGTAAAAGGATTTTTTTCTAATGAAACTATATAGTGATATTCTCTTTCTAACGCACTAAAACGCGCATGTATGTCGTCATTAACTTGAAATAAATTCTGAACAGATATATCATTAGCTAAAAAAGAGTTTAACTTAAACATCAAATCATCGACTGAATTAATTTTTTGATAATCAAAATGAGCGAATAATTGTTTTGCGTGAACACCAGCGTCTGTTCTACCAGCTCCCATTACCTTTATTTTAGTTCTTAATAGTGTAGATAATGCATTTTCTAGAACCTCTTGAACGGTAATTGAATTAGGTTGGTTTTGCCAACCATGGTAGTTTTGTCCTGAATATGCTATTTCTATAAAATATCGCAATGAATCTTGTATTTTTGAAAAACCAAAGATACAAAAAGAGAAATTTTAGGTTTTGTTATACCCATGCTAATTTTTTTATTTGAATGAAAAAGATTTTATTACTTTCTGACACTCACAGTCACCTAGACAAGGCCATGTTAAAATACATCAACCAAGCAGATGAAGTTTGGCACGCAGGCGATATTGGAGATATAAAAGTCACCGATGAAATCAAAAAACTAAAACCGTTAAGAGCTGTTTATGGAAATATTGATAATGCCTTGATCCGTAGTGAGTTTCCGTTACACAACCGATTTTTTTGCGAAGAAATAGATGTTTGGATAACACACATTGGTGGCTATCCCGGAAGATATACTCCAAGTTTAAGAGAATCATTAAAAAACAATTCTCCTAAATTATTTATTACAGGTCATTCACATATTTTAAAAGTAATAAATGATAAAAAACTAGGTTTACTACACATGAATCCTGGGGCTGCAGGTATTCACGGTTTTCATCAAGTAAGAACAATGTTACGCTTCGAAATCCATAAAGATAAAATACAAAAACTGGAAGTAATTGAAATTCAACGTAACTAAAACCCTGACTTTAAAGACAGGGTTTAGTTTAATATTTTAGTGGTTTTATTGTTTTAAAACTCTCTTTACGACACTCGCTTCATCGGTTTTAATTTTCACAAAGTAAATTCCTTGAGCAATATTCGCTATTGAAAAATTAATATTTACAGAGGATTCTTCTACTACTAGCTCTTGAATTGTTCGCCCGTTAAAGTCAAAAATCGTAATAGTTTCAATATCCATATTATTTTCGTTAAATAATGTGAGCTGACCATTGGTAGGATTTGGAAAAAGACGAATGCTACTATCTAATTCATTCTCCTGATTTCCTAAAGCACAAACTACTAAAGGATCGGTTATGGTTACTATTGATGTGCAAGTAGCAGCATTACCATCTGTATCAGTCAAGGTAATTGTTATCGTATTGTCTCCTAAATCGCTACAAGTAAATAGGGTTTGACTCAAATCAATAGACGTTGATAAGCCACAATTGTCCGCTGGTCCCCCCGGCTCATAAAAGAACGCTACATAATCTTCTGATGCGCTCCAAGATTGAGCGTTTCGTCCTGGAGTTGCAATCCCCTCTGTTCCATCTAAGTTTTCAACCCCTTGAGTTGCATCTCCGTTAGCTGGTATATTAGTGCTGTGAATTTCAATTCTATTACTGTCCTCATGTAATTGCAGTTGTACTTTAACAAGATCATCAACACCATAATAAGGAACATTATCGTATTCCATTACCAAAATACGATCAGGAGCAATACCAATAGTTTCGTATCTAATAACTCCTCCAGCACTAGGATCAAGATCTTCCCACACAAGCGCTATAAGGTTATTTTCATCTCCAGGACTTGGGATAAGTCCTCCGCTACAACAACCATTTGCCGAATTTGAATCAAAAGTTATAAAGCCATTTGATGAAATAAAGAAATCTGTATAGTCAGATCCATAATAATTAAAAGAAAATCCAATAGGTTGTGCACCAGAAACTTCATCGTCACCTAGACTCACCACGGCACCTGAAGTTGTAATATCAATGGGAGCGAAAACACCAGTCTGGTCTATCACCAAGGCTCCAGCTTCTAAATTGGTAACTACGTTAGGTATCTCCAACACCACTTCTCCGTTGGCATCAAGCTCAAGAGTAATATCTTGGCAGGTAATTTCTGGAAGATTATCTGTGACTTCAATGGTATCTGTAACTGAACCGCTAGCACACTGCGAAGTAACTTCATAAGCAATGGTATGAAAACCAATTCCTGCAATTGAAGGATCAAAAGTATAGCTAAGACCATTCCCGTCATCTGTAACCCCTGTCCCAGAGTAAACACCACCTATTGGAGTTCCTCCTCCAAATATTTGTAGGCCTTGACCTTCACAAATAGATTCTTCGGTGTTAATAGCGGGCACTGGCGAATCAAAAGCTGGGGTACCATCGCAAGTAGAACCAGAACTTCCAGCATCAGCACTAAATCCAAGTCCTCTTTTAGCAAATGCCTCCCATAACAAGCATTCATTAGCTCCTCCGTAAATTGCTAAATCTGCTGCAATTATAGCATCTCTTCCATCAATAAAACTCGGATTACAAGGTTGTAATTTCATTCCCTCTGTTACCAAAGCAAATGCTTGAATATTTCCGGCATCTTGATCAATATCTCCAGTAAAATTATAAAAGTCGGTATCAAAACCGTAATCATCAATTAATGCCCAAGTTACTTCCCAAAGAGCAGTAGCCCAAACGGAACCAACACCATGAGGAATGGCTAGATTACAAATATCATCATAAGTTTGTGGGTTAATAGCTAAATCGGTACTGTAAGGATAAGGGCGAATTCCATCCGCACCTGCACCTTGTCCAAATAAATAAGTACCAATACCTCGAGCGTCTGTTCCCGAATCTCCTGGCTTGATAGTCATTAAAACACCATAGTAGTCACTCCAGCCTTCTCCCATTTGTTCATTATTATTGAGACAGCCAGTATTTGTTGGACCACCTGTGAGTCGATTGGAAATACCATGACCGTATTCGTGAACAATTACTAGATTGTCAAAATCACCGTCTTTATCATTACAAACATACATTTGCATGGTTGGATTGCTACCGTCAGGCGGTGTGCCAAAATTTGCATTACAAGTACCTGATCCGTCTTGAGCCTCTGCGTTCACTGAATCACTTTCAGAACCACCATTCCCATAATTGTTTTCTTGAAAATTACCAGCTTCTTCATCAAATCCATAAACATACACTAAATCATGAATAATATTATTCCAATAAAATAAATTAGTGATCGCCGCATCTTCATACTGATTTGTATTTGAATAAATGGGATCGAAAGGGTATCCCGAAAAATCTAATTGTCCATTTCCATCTGGTTGATATCCAATATTGTCTCCATCCTCATAGGCATCAACATTATTTCCTTTTGTCACTGTAAAATCTGCACCAGTGATCCCATCTACATCGTGCCATCCATAAGGTGAAGCTGTTAAATAAGCAGGTTGTACTTCTATGGTTCGTTCTCCATAGTATGGGCTTTCAACGGGCATAGCGAATACTTCGTAACATTCATCACAGTTAGCCATAGTAACTAAATCAGAGTTCTTATAATCTAAAACATTATAAAGGTTTTTGTTATAATTTAAGGATTCCTCATGTTGATGATCAAAACCACAACTTAATAAATAATTATTTTTATCTATAATGTTTCCGGTAGTAGCATCTACACGAATATTCCACCAATTTTTTTGACTTTTTTCTTGTATGGATAAATCCCAAACTAGTTTTAATTGATCGTCCACCAGTTGATACATTAATTTTGCTGGGATTGGACTTAAAGACATCCCCCCATTACTAATAATTTGTCTTTGACTCACACCGGCAAAACTTTCTAACACGAAAAGCTCATTTGTAATGGAGTATTGGAGTTGGTTAGCAGCAGATTGAATGGCTTGAACAGCTGTTAAACTCGTATTTATTGAATTTTTCAACTTAGCAGTAATTTTAAAAATAAAATTATTAGTCGCAGATAGTACGGTTCCATCCTCTAAGATGTGAAGACTGGATTGAGATCCAAAAACTTCAATATCGTTAAATATCTGACTGTAATATATATGATGAACTCCACTAGTACCACTAATATGATCACTAGAAAGCTCCCATTGAATGTCTTCTAATAAAAGTTCATTATTGGCTACAAGTGCTGCGAGCTGATTATTTATTTGATCAGAAATCCCCTGTGCGGAACTAAGAAAAGTAATCAGAAAAAAAGATAGTGAAATTAGGGTACTGTTTTTCATAATGGGTTTTTAATAATCGTTAAATATAGTAGAATCATTTTAAGATTAAACAATCAAGCACAAAAAAACCCTAAAAGATGGCATTCTTTTAGGGTTTCGCACTAATATACTAAGATTTGTGGTTTAGCGCAATCGATCTACAGATTTTACGAGGTCTTCATCCTTTTTAATGGCCTTATTGGCCATGACTAAAAAAACGATAGAAATGATAGGAAGAAAAACTCCAATACCCTTCTCAGAAACTAATGTTTCTCCGGATAACGTTAGTGATCGATACACGAAAACTCCCAGTAAAAAAAAATTTAATATGATGTTTAAACGATTGATCACAAACTGTGATTTTCGTTTTTTGTAGCTAAAGATTGAAATAAATACAAGTAAAATAGATCCAAAAATTAATCCTAACATGATAGGCTCATCATTTCGAACTACAACTGTTCCCTCTTCAGAAACAATAATAGGAAACCATAGGTAAAGCACTCCTAAAAGTGCTGCCGATATAGTCAAATAGATGGTTTGAATCCTTTGTAACATTATATTATTTTATTTTCAAGCTACAAAAATACATTATCTTTTTATAAAAAATAAACCCAATTACTAAATTATTGTTGTATAATTGCAATATCAAAACGTAACCATTTCAGTTGCGGTTACTTAGTCTTCATATATTTTTTCAAAAAAAATCTACTTCAACAATTACATATTAGTATCAATAAAAAATCATAAAAATTTTAAATGTTTGAAATTTCAGAATTAAAAGCAAAAAAATTACCTGAATTACAGGAAATTGCTAAAGCTTCAGGTGTTCCTAAATATCGTAGCTTAAAAAAATTAGATTTAGTATATAAAATATTAGATCATCAAGCAGCAAACCCGCAAGCTGTAAAAGCCGTATTAGCTGAATCTTCTGCAACAGATAGCGTTGCAAAAGAAACGAAAGAAGTCTCTAGTAAAACTCAAGAACAACGACCTAGATCAACTCAAAAAAGAGAAACTAGGCCACGTACAAAACGAGAAGACAATAGAGGTCAAAATCCTCAAGCTCAAAAAAGTAGTTCACAGCAAAACAAGTCTGGAGAAGAAACTACTAATCAAAAAAACGAGCAAAAACCTAGGCAGCCTCAACACAATCATAAAAACGCTGAAGATAAGCGTCAAAAAAATGATCAAAAACCTAGGCAGAATAATCAAAATAATAAAAAAGAGCATAACAATCCCAACCAAAATAGGAGTAAAGATGGTAATAAAGATACTCGAAATAGGTATCGTCAACCAGAATTTGAATTTGATGGAATTATAGAAAGTGAGGGAGTACTTGATATCATGCAAGATGGTTATGGATTTTTGCGATCTAGTGATTACAATTATTTATCTTCACCTGACGACATATACGTATCTCAATCTCAAATTAGATTATTTGGCTTGAAAACTGGAGATACGGTTTTAGGACAAGTAAGACCTCCAAAAGAAGGGGAAAAATATTTCCCACTTATTAAAGTCAATAAGATAAATGGTCAAAGTCCAAATGTTGTTAGAGATCGAGTTGCTTTTGAACATTTAACACCTTTATTCCCTCAAGAAAAATTTAATCTTGCTGACAGACAATCTAGTATATCAACAAGGATTATTGATATGTTTGCTCCCATAGGAAAAGGACAACGTGGAATGATTGTTTCACAACCAAAAACTGGTAAGACTATGTTATTAAAAGACGTAGCTAACGCAATCGCAGCGAATCATCCTGAAGTATACCAAATCATACTTCTAATCGATGAGCGTCCAGAAGAGGTAACTGACATGCAACGTAATGTTCGAGGAGAAGTTGTGGCTTCTACCTTTGATAAAGAAGCTACAGAACATGTTCGAATTGCTAACCTTGTTTTAGAGAAAGCAAAACGTTTAGTAGAGTGTGGACATGATGTTGTTATATTACTGGACTCCATTACACGTCTTGCAAGAGCCTATAATACCGTTCAACCTGCTAGTGGTAAAATACTAAGTGGTGGTGTAGATGCAAATGCGCTTCATAAGCCAAAACGATTTTTTGGAGCCGCACGTAATATTGAAGGAGGGGGATCTCTGAGTATTATTGCTACAGCGCTTACTGAAACCGGCTCTAAAATGGATGAAGTAATTTTTGAAGAATTTAAAGGAACTGGTAACATGGAACTTCAATTGGATAGAAAAATATCGAATAGAAGAATATTCCCAGCTATAGATCTTACCTCTTCGAGTACAAGAAGAGACGATTTGTTACTTGGAGAAAATGTCATACAACGTATGTGGGTATTGCGTAAATACCTAGCTGATATGAATCCTGTCGAAGCGATGGAATTTATTAATGATAGAATTAAAAACACCCGTAATAACGAAGAATTTTTAATCTCCATGAATAGCTAACACAAGTTTTCTTATTTATACAAAGAGCCTGTTATTGACAGGCTCTTTTTTTTTAGGAATATTTCTCTTGGAACCAAGTCAACTTCTGGGGAATCAACTAAAGTCTTTTCTACATAAAAAAATCCCCTCCGATTAAGGAAGGGATTTTGTATTTATTTAAGTGGGTTGTTTAAAACCTACTCTTTGATCATTCGTTTTACAACGCTTGATTGCTCTCCTGTAATCTGTACCATGTACACTCCAGTTGCATAAGAAGATACATCGATCACTCGCTCACTTTGCATATCCTGCAAGTTGATCTGTGATACTAACTTCCCGTTAAGATCGTAGATCATAGCAGTCTCTAATGCAATATTAGAACTGTTTGATATAGTCACCTGCTCTCCAGCTGGGTTAGGATATAATGCAATTGCACTACTTAACTCGTTGTCTTCATTCCCTAAGAGTGTTAAATCTAAGTTCATCTCACAAGTAGATACGTTTCCGTACTCATCAGTAGCTGTAAATGTAACTACCCATTCGCCTACTCCTAAAACAGTTCCTGCTGCAGGATCCTGTGTAAAGTCACTTACTGGATCTGTACAGTTATCTGTAGCAGTCGCCTCACCTGATCCTATGTAATCAGCTACAGTATGAGTCCCATCAGGATCTACCATTACCGAAACATCTTCTGGACAAGTAAGTACTGGTGCCATAGTATCTACAACTACAACCTCGACTGAACAACTTGCAATGTTTCCACTAGCATCCGTAGCGAATACCGTTACCTCGATTGGAGTTCCGATATCATCACAACTTACCATCTCTAAATCTGCAATCAATACATCGATACCACAAGCATCATATGCTTCAGATAAGAAATCCATAGCATCTAATTCTGCCATACCGTCTTCTCCTAATGTAACAGTTACTACATCTGGATTTGCTGGTGGAAGAGCGAAATCAATCTGGAAGTTATCTACTCCAGCATTCCATCCCCATGATCCAGCATCGTCATATGTAAAACGTACTTGGAAGTCAGCGTTTGCTAATGCAGATCCGTCAATTACTCCTGAATTCTCTGGAGTTAATACAGACACATCATACAGAACTACATTTTGCCATGCAGCTCCATCATATACATCTACCGCTAAGGTCTCTCCAGCTCCTAACTCGTTAAAGCTATAGTCGTAAGACATCGTTACTGATGATGTACCACTCATATCCCATACTGGGGTTAATAGTGATGCATTGTTTACATTTCCATTTCCAGCATCATCGTCATCGAAAATTGCTGCGTTACTTGCAAATGGAACAGTTCCTCCGGCATTTATAGCACCTGAGGCTCCAAATGTCCAATCGTAATCTCCAGCTGTGTTTGATACTGACCAACCTTCTGGTACAGAAGATCCTTCAAAATCAACAGTTACCGTAGTAACATCTTCGCTAGGTCCACATACTAATACTGGTGCAGTTACATCAGATACAATTACCGTTGCTTGACAACTAGTAGAGTTTCCAGATGCATCAGTTACTACAACATCGATAACGTTCTCTCCTAAGTTAGAACAATCTAATACGATTTCTGTTCCGCCGCCGCCTGAGCCGCCACCTGAACATTCTCCTGAGAAAGTTGCAACACCATCCATGGTCGAATCAGGGTAAGCCCATCCGCCATTGAAGTTTGCTACTGGTTCTCCCATTGAAGATGAAGTCGTTATTACCCAGAATACAGTTCCTGTACCTCCAGTATCGGTTACTGATAACTCAACCCAGTATTTACCTTCTGTAAATACTACTGGTGTTAAATCCAATACGATTTCGTTAACATCAATACCAAAGTTATTTCCAATTACAGCTTGTGAAGAAGGAGTTAATCCTAATTCAGATCCTATTTCAGCTCCTGGTAATCCTCCATCATTGTCATGATATATAACATCTACTGAAGCAATTCCGCCATTAGCAAAAATACTTGCTGTAATTTGATTTAATGTAAAATCTCCTCCTACAACATCAAGATCGTTTGCTGTTCGGAAATCTGTTGCTGATGAACAGTTATATCCATTCTCAAAAGTAAAATCATTTGGATTGTCAAAATCACATGCGCCAGCGCCGTCTCCTCCTGAAGTTACTGTGTAATCACAAGCTTCATCAACACTTAATTAAATCTTCCATTAAGAATAGTTACGGTACCATCTGCATTTAACTCAACTTCTAAAGGTGGGCGTCAACTGTCCGTAAGAGATTGTACCCAGCATTTAGTTCACCAGGAGATATGCATCTGTTCATGTAAGTAATTCGGAACATAAGCAGTCCTGCCAGAAAGAGTAAGAACAATCCTATAGTTAGTTCCAGGCAAAAACACCTATATCATAATAGGTCATTCCTGCAGTCGATACACATCGTTAGCAGTAAAGCACCATTCTAACATAAAAACTGAACAACAGATCCGTACTTGTAAAATCAGATCCATACAGTGAGATCCATGATGTCCTCTGATAAGAACAGCTTAAAGTCGCCATCCAGTTCATTCATCATCGATAGATCCGCTTACAGCAACGGAATCTGACCAAAGTTTCCATATAAGAACCAATGTACCAACTCTGTAATCAAATCCTGCATTACTCGGTATTGTCAACAAATTCATCTTGATCTGCATCCGCATATCATAATAATCTTCATTATGAGATTCAATGGCCAGGTGATCCAATACATTCAATTACTGGTGCTGTTTCGTCAACTACGGTTACTGTAGCTTCACATGAAGTCATGTTTCCAGCTACATCGTATACCTCTAACACTACGGTTACATCTCCTACATCTGAACAACCAAATGTTGTCTGTGATGCTGCGAATGAATCAACTCCACAGTTATCAGTAGAGCCGCCGTCTAAGTGCTGAAGCGTCGATAGATGCACTACCAGAGGCATCTAAAGTAACTGTTACAGCTTGACATACAGCAACTGGTGCCTCAGCATCGTTGATAGTAACTACAAAAGTACATGAAGTCTCATTTCCATGAGAATCAGTAGCTGTAAAGGTTACATCCGTATCGCCTACTGGAAATTCACTTCCTGTAGCAGGACCTCCAGTTTGTACTATAAGACTAGCATCTAAAGTACCGTCTTCTGTATCCAATGCAATTGGTGGTGCAAAATTAACTACTGCGCCACAAGCTCCTTCATCATTATCTGCAGCAAAATCTGCTAAACAGAAAATCTCTGGTGCATCTCCTGAGCTCATTGCCCAGTTAATACAAAAACTGTTTACCGTAGTCATCTGACTCCAGTCACCAACAACTAAAGAACCACTCGCCGTTGATATCTTCTCCAGCAAGTGCTGTATAAAATGCTCCATCTGTGGAAGGTAATCAGCAGCAGGTGCGCCACCTGTCCAATCACTATAGTTATTTAGAAGATAATCTGTAAATACTAAATCTACAGCAGTATCCATACCATCAGTTCCTCCGGCAAATCCACCAAGTTCTAAAGTGTACCTCCTGGTGATTGTAAAGAAAATTGCTACATCCTCAGCAGTATCTCCTTGTACATTTAAAACATACTCTCAAGATACTATTCTCCAAGTCCGTACCAATAATACCTAGTATCACTAGGATATCCTGAGTCTGCAAACATAACTCCTGCAGAAGCCACTACTGGTGGTGAAAATTCTAAAGGCATCTCTTCTGAACAAAAAGTGAGTCTAAAGTTGGTCCAACTGGTGGGGTAGATCCTGCTGGTGAAGCAAAATCTCCAATCATTTCATAAATTACAAATGCAGAACAGTATTATTGACATCATAAACTAGTCCCATTACCATCTGAAGCAGGAGCAAAAGTAAGATCTCCAAAAGTTTGAGTGAGACCAGTTACTATTGAGAATAATAGTACCAGGGGACATCTAATTTTAGATGTTCCCAGTATGAAAAGTAGATTGTATTACCGTCATAACTTAAAACAAAATTAGTAGAACAAAAGATGGAAAATCAAATAACTACTTCTGTTAGACCTGTATTAATATTGATCTTAATAAGATTTTCATTCTGCGTTATAACTATCATATTGAATCGTCACCTTGCAGATAAACTTGCCAAGAAGAAGTTTGGTAAGATGATCTAAGATTGTAGTGCTGGCTCCGGTAACAGGATCGTATTATAAACGCCTCCCTCAAATCCACCTGAAAGATAAAAACTACCATCTAACATTGTTAGACCTGCTTCAATATCACTTGGAATTGTGGAAATTGATTCGTTAGTTTGAGCAATTGGATCATATGTTACCATATGATCTTCACCTAGTTGACACTCAAAGAAATCCATCGTAAAACCTTAAGTCCTGTATCTACATAAGCGATAAAAACCAGGCACATTGCTATGCCAAAATATATTTTCTCCAGTTAAGATCTTGATTAGAAATATCCCAACTAGCTATACCAGACTCAGTATTGTCTCCGGCAAAATAGAGGATCCCATTTTCATAATCAGCTGTAAGTCCAGCTGATTGAAAGTAAAAAGAACCAAATTCAGAAAGTATTAACTGAAGGGAATATGCAGGGTCTGTAACTATGGGCACAAAAGAATGTCTTGTGTTTTGATTTATAGTTCTCGAACGTATGTAATTCTGTATACTCTTGACATTGTAGTTAGACCTGTGAAAGAGATTGTCCAAAGATATTACTAGGTAGTCAATACTAGCAGCAAAAAGGTTAAGTAAAGTAATTTTTTTCATGTTTTATTAATTTAGTAAAGTTGATTAAATACCGACAAATATAAGTATTTTATTATATAAAATAACGATACATAAATGATACATCATATTAAGAAGTTATAGAAAATATAAAAAACTTTATTGCATAAAAAAATCCCCTCCAATTAAGGAAGGGATTTTGTATTTATTTAAGTGGGTTGTTTAAAACCTACTCTTTGATCATTCGTTTTACAACGCTTGATTGCTCTCCTGTAATCTGTACCATGTACACTCCAGTTGCATAAGAAGATACATCGATCACTCGCTCACTTTGCATATCCTGCAAGTTGATCTGTGATACTAACTTCCCGTTAAGATCGTAGATCATAGCAGTCTCTAATGCAATATTAGAACTGTTTGATATAGTCACCTGCTCTCCAGCTGGGTTAGGATATAATGCAATTGCATTGCTTAACTCGTTGTCTTCATTCCCTAAGAGTGTTAAATCTAAGTTCATCTCACAAGTAGATACGTTTCCGTACTCATCAGTAGCTGTAAATGTAACTACCCATTCGCCTACTCCTAAAACAGTTCCTGCTGCAGGATCCTGTGTAAAGTCACTTACTGGATCTGTACAGTTATCTGTAGCAGTCGCCTCACCTGATCCTATGTAATCAGCTACAGTATGAGTCCCATCAGGATCTACCATTACCGAAACATCTTCTGGACAAGTAAGTACTGGTGCCATAGTATCTACAACTACAACCTCGACTGAACAACTTGCAATGTTTCCACTAGCATCCGTAGCGAATACCGTTACCTCGATTGGAGTTCCGATATCATCACAACTTACCATCTCTAAATCTGCAATCAATACATCGATACCACAAGCATCATATGCTTCAGATAAGAAATCCATAGCATCTAATTCTGCCATACCGTCTTCTCCTAATGTAACAGTTACTACATCTGGATTTGCTGGTGGAAGAGCGAAATCAATCTGGAAGTTATCTACTCCAGCATTCCATCCCCATGATCCAGCATCGTCATATGTAAAACGTACTTGGAAGTCAGCGTTTGCTAATGCAGATCCGTCAATTACTCCTGAATTCTCTGGAGTTAATACAGACACATCATACAGAACTACATTTTGCCATGCAGCGCCATCATATACATCTACCGCTAAGGTCTCTCCAGCTCCTAACTCGTTAAAGCTATAGTCGTAAGACATCGTTACTGATGATGTACCACTCATATCCCATACTGGGGTTAATAGTGATGCATTGTTTACATTTCCATTTCCAGCATGCATCGTCATCGAAAATTGCTGCGTTACTTGCAAATGGAATAGTTCCTCCGGCATTTATAGCACCTGAGGCTCCAAATGTCCAATCGAAATCTCCAGCTGTGTTTGATACTGACCAACCTTCTGGTACAGAAGATCCTTCAAAATCAACAGTTACCGTAGTAACATCTTCGCTAGGTCCACATACTAATACTGGTGCAGTTACATCAGATACAATTACCGTTGCTAAGACAACTAGTAGAGTTTCCAGATGCATCAGTTACTACAACATCGATAACGTTCTCTCCTAAGTTAGAACAATCTAATACGATTTCTGTTGCGCCGCCGCCTGAGCCGCCACCTGAACATTCTCCTGAGAAAGTTGCAACACCATCCATGGTCGAATCAGGGTAAGCCCATCCGCCATTGAAGTTTGCTACTGGTTCTCCCATTGAAGATGAAGTCGTTATTACCCAGAATACAGTTCCTGTACCTCCAGTATCGGTTACTGATAACTCAACCCAGTATTTACCTTCTGTAAATACTACTGGTGTTAAATCCAATACGATTTCGTTAACATCAATACCAAAGTTATTTCCAATTACAGCTTGTGAAGAAGGAGTTAATCCTAATTCAGATCCTATTTCAGCTCCTGGTAATCCTCCATCATTGTCATGATATATAACATCTACTGAAGCAATTCCGCCATTAGCAAAAATACTTGCTGTAATTTGATTTAATGTAAAATCTCCTCCTACAACATCAAGATCGTTTGCTGTTCGGAAATCTGTTGCTGATGAACAGTTATATCCATTCTCAAAAGTAAAATCATTTGGATTGTCAAAATCACATGCGCCAGCGCCGTCTCCTCCTGAAGTTACTGTGTAACTCACAAGCTTCATCAACACTATCAATTAAATCTTCCATTAGAATAGTTACGGTACCATCCGCATCTAACTCAAATTCTAAAGGTGGAGCGTCAACTGGATCCGTAATGGATTGACCAGCATTTAGTTCACCAGGAGATGATGCACTTGGTTCATTCCAAGTAAATTCAACATAAGCAGCTCCTGTCCCAGAAAGTTGTAAGGACAATCCTATAGCTGTACTTCCAGGTTCAAAAACACCTATATCTGATGAGGTCATTCCTGCAGCGATACCATCGTTAGCAGTAAAAGCACCTTCATAACTTAAAAACTGAACAACAGATCCGTTATTTGCTAAAACAATTCCATCAGGAGCTCCATTTTGAATTCCCTCTATAAGAAAGCTTAAAGCGCCATAACCAGTTCCTTCATCATCGATAGATCCGCTTAAAGCAACGGTATTATATTCTTGACCATTGTTTCCATTATAGAGAACCAATGACCAACCAGATAAATCAAATCCGGCAGGACCGGCTATTTCAACAAATTCATCTTGATCTGCTCCAGCATTATCATAATGAATTTCATTTATAAAGACAGATGGACCAGATGGTGATCCAATACATTCTATTACTGGTGCTGTTTCGTCAACTACGGTTACCGTAGCTTCACATGAAGTCATGTTTCCAGCTGCATCGTATACCTCTAACACTACGGTTACATCTCCTACATCTGAACAACCAAATGTTGTTTGTGATGCTGCGTATGAATCAACTCCACAATTATCAGTAGAGCCACCGTCTAGTGCTGAAGCGTCGATAGATGCACTACCAGAGGCATCTAAAGTAACTGTTACAGCTTGACATACAGCAACTGGTGCCTCAGCATCGTTGATAGTAACTACAAAAGTACATGATGTCTCATTTCCATGAGAATCAGTAGCTGTAAAGGTTACATCCGTATCGCCTACTGGAAATTCACTTCCTGTAGCAGGACCTCCAGTTTGTACTATAAGACTAGCATCTAAAGTACCGTCTTCTGTATCCAATGCAATTGGTGGTGCAAAATTAACTACTGCGCCACAAGCTCCTTCATCATTATCTGCAGCAAAATCTGCTAAACAGAAAATCTCTGGTGCATCGCCTGAGCTCATTGCCCAGTTAATACAAAAACTGTTTACAGTAGTCATCTGACTTCCAGGACCTTGAAAACTAAAGAACCACTCGCCGTTGATATCTTATCCAGCAAGTGCTGCATTAAATGCTCCATCTGCTGGAAGTAATCAGCAGCGGGTGCGCCACCTGTCCAATCACTATAGATTATTTGAAGATGAATCTGTAAATGCTAAATCAACAGCAGTAGTCCATACCATCGGATCCTCCGGCAAAACCACCAAGTCCTAATAAGTTCCAGATGGTGATTGTAAAAGAATGCAACATCTCAGCTGATCTCGCTTGAGCATTTACAACAATACTCTCAAGAACATATTCTCCAAGTCCTGATCCAACAACACCAGTATCACTAGGATATCCTGAGTCTGCAACCATAACTCCTGCAGAAGCAATAATGGTGGTGCAAATTCTAAAGGCATCTCTTCTGAACAAAAAGTAAAGTCTAAGGTGGTCCAGGTGGTGGTGGAGGTCCAGCAGTAGTAATTGTAATATTGTCTAAATAAATTCCGTCATCACTGATGTACAGACCGTTAAATTGAAGTACAATATCTAGCGTTGAATTACTTGCTAACGAAATTGACCCACTAGAAAATGTTTCAAACTGATTTGAAGTAACAACACAACCGGTTGCTCCTGTTCCAGTAGATAGTGAAGGTCAAACAACAGCACATGCACCGGTACCGTCAACAGCAGTAATCGTAGAACGCTACATGGTTCGTTAAAATCATTGAGCAATGGGTCAGTACCATGGATTGAACCCTACATTAAATGCTGAACCATCAGGTCCACCATTTGCAATGCGTGAGTAAGGTAATCCATAGTTCATCGCGAATTATCCCAAACCATTATGAATGATGAGCTAACATATCGACATCCACTGTAAACCACTTGTTGCTCCTGAAGATACTCGAGTTGGATCGAGCGTGATACAAGGACTACAGTCCAAGCAGACATATCTGTCACCAGCCCAAAGGACCAGCATCGATTCCTCCCAAATCGGGGTCTGTACGATTAAAAACATCTGCCGAGCCAGCTTCCGTCTGTTCCAGAAGCCGCGTAGCCTTCGTCGGGTGTTACATAAATCGACTGATTGTTTGACTCCAAACAGAACTCGAAGTAAAAAACACTAAACTAAAGACTAAAAGTAATTTTTTTTTCATAATTATGAGTTTTTATTGTAAATTAATATGCAAAGATATATATCGTATTAATACTTTGCATTAAGTAACTATTAATATTTCTACAAATTACGAAAAAACATTAATTCAGAAAAAAAATGTAACAATAAAAAAATTAATTATCGAACAAAAACTGGTTCGTTTTCATTTAGAGTATATTCAGCACTAAAACCATAACCGTCAATGTCAAACCCTTTTAACTCATTTAGTGTTTCAATTCCATTATCAAGAATATAACGAGCCATTTGTCCTCTAGCCTTTTTAGCAAAAAAAGAAATAATTTTCAGTTTACCGTTTTTATAATCTTTAAAAATAGGTGTTACAAGAGTGGCTTTTAATTTTTTAGATTGAACCGCTTTAAAGTATTCTTTACTGGCCAGATTAACCAATAACTCTTCCTTAGCCATTTCCTGGTTTAAATAATCGGTAATGGAACTTCCCCAAAATTCGTATAAATTATTAGAAGAATTTACTTTGAGGGAAGTTCCCATCTCTAGACGATAAGGTTGGATTAAATCCAAGGGTTTTAAAAGTCCATAAAAGCCAGATAAAATACGAAGGCTATTTTGCATTGAATCGATATGCTCCTCTGGTAAGGTATAAACGTCCAATCCCTTATAAACATCGCCTGAGAATGAATAAACTGCTTGGCGAGCATTTTCTTTAGTAAAAGGAAATGAAAAATCTTGAAATCGTTGATAATTTAATTCTGCTAATTGATCACTAATATTCATTAGTTTTTTTAAATCGTCTTTTGATTTTAAGTCCATTTTTTGACTTAGTACCTTGGTTTGTTTCAAAAAAGGAATTTCAGAAAAGTCGTTGGTAGGTATCTTACTTTCAAAATCAAGACTTTTTGCAGGTGAAATTAAAATTTTCATAGGTTATATTTATTATTGAATTGAGTTCTTTGAATAATTACGCCATTTTTCAAGACATTGTGCTATGTCGTCTGGAACAGGGGAATCAAATTTCATTTTTTCTTGAGTCACTGGATGAACAAAACCCAATGTTTTTGCATGCAATGCTTGTCGAGGAAGTATAGAAAAACAATTTTCGACAAACTGTTTGTACTTACTAAAACTCGTTCCTTTTAATATTCGATCTCCTCCATAGCGTTCGTCATTAAATAAAGTATGTCCTATATGTTTTAAATGCACTCTGATTTGGTGAGTCCTTCCGGTTTCCAATTTACAAGATACTAAAGTGACATAACCAAAGCGTTCCAAAACTTTATAATGAGTAACTGCTGGCTTACCTTTATGTGCATCGTCACCTATAAAAACCGTGTTTTGGAGCCTGTTTTTTGGATGACGACCAATAGCTCCTTCAATAGTTCCTTGATCTTCTTTAACGTCACCCCATACCAAAGCTATATATTCTCGCTCTGATGTTTTATCAAAAAATTGCTGGGCTAGGTGTGTCATAGCCTCTTCTGTTTTTGCGACCACAAGTAGCCCGCTGGTATCTTTATCTATGCGATGCACCAAGCCAGGACGATTGCTACTGTTATTTGGCAGATTATCAAAATGAAAAGTCAATGCATTAATTAAGGTACCACTATAATTTCCGTGTCCTGGATGAACTACCATCCCTGCGGGTTTGTTAACTAAGAGTAACGCATCGTCTTCATAGACAATGGTAAGTGGAATATCTTCTGGGACTAATAAAAATTCGTAAGGGGGATGCTCAAATAAAACTCGAACTACATCATTGGGCTTTACCTTATAATTGGATTTAACAGTGACATCATTTACATAAATATTTCCATCTTTAGCAGCTTGTTGAATTTTACTACGTGTTGCATTTTCTATGTAATTCATCAAATACTTGTCAACTCGAAGCGGCTGTTGACCTTTTTGTGCAACAAAATTAAAATGTTCGTATAAGTCTTTATTTTCATTGATTGGCTCATCTATTTTGTTTTCCTCCTCCATCCGATTTAATTTTTATGAAATTTTCTTTTTAAGGTACCCTCACCATCACCTAAAACAAAATCTATAACGGAGGTTTTTTGTAGTTGATCACCGGGTCTTATCTTTTTTCCTTTGTGGCTCATTTCTAAAACTTCATCCAATGCTATGTAGGAACTATATTGAATTTTTCCGATTTTAAAACCCATAGAAACCAATGTTGGAGCTGCCTGTCTTCTCGTTTTACCAATGACGTTAGGAACCTCCAAAAAAACATATCCAGACCTATTTAGTGTCAGGTAAATTTTACGGTTTTCTTTCACGAATTCGCCAGCCTCTGGTATTTGTTCAATTACAGAATATTTTGGAAAATTTGGATTGTAATTTGAAGAATCCAGTACCGCAAATCTAAGATCTAATTCAGCTAACTTTTCTTCAGCCATAACCAAACTTAGTCTATCTAGATTTGGAACTTCAATCTTTTGGCCATGGTTGGTAGTTGATTTTAAACAAAAAAGTATCAAAATAACACAGGTAAATAATGCTATACCTGCTATTAAAAGTTGTTTTATAAATACTCTTGTAAATAAAAATTTAATAAATGACATAAGATGATGTTATTTTACAAAAATATAAAACCTAAAGTTAGTATCTTTATAAATGAATAATGATATTTTTGTTAAACGTAGCTTTTAAAGTTTTGTTATGAATAAAAAGCATATAGCAGTTGTAATGGGAGGCTATTCAAGCGAGTTTGAAATTTCACTTAAAAGCGGGAATGTAGTTTGTGATTTTATAGATTCTAATAAATACCATATTTATCCCGTCCATATTTCGAAAGAAAGCTGGAATTATATGGCGCCCAACGGCAGAAAACATCCTGTCAATAAAGCAAATTTTAGTTTCTCTGATGGTACAGTAGTCGTTCAACCTGACGTTGTTTTTAATACTATTCATGGAACCCCTGGTGAAGATGGTTACCTGCAGGCTTATTTATCCTTAATAAATATGCCTCAAACAAGTGCTCATTTTTATCAAGCTGCGCTCAGTTTTAACAAGAGAGATTGTCTTTCGGTTTTAAAGAATGCGGGGGTAAAATGTGCTAACTCTTACTACCTAAATGAGGGAGAAGTTATTTCTCACGAGGAGATTATTAAGACTGTTGGCTTACCCTGTTTTGTAAAGCCAAATAGAGCTGGATCAAGTTTTGGCATAAGTAAAGTTTCTAAAATAGAAGAATTAGACGCTGCTATTCATAAAGCATATAAAGAAGACAAAGAAATAATTATTGAAAAATCAATCGAGGGTGTAGAGGTTTCGGTCGGAGTTTTTAATAATAATAAAAATCTTGTCATATTACCTATCACTGAAATTGTTTGTAAAACTGAGTTTTTTGATTATGAAGCTAAATATCTTGGCAAATCCGATGAAATAACTCCAGCACGAATTTCAAAGCAGGAGGCCGAAAAAGTAAGACAAGAAGTCAAAAGAATATACCAAATTTTAAATATGACAGGACTTACCCGGAGCGAATTTATTATTCAAGATGGGATTCCTTATTTTTTAGAAATTAATACCAACCCTGGATTATCAAAAGAGAGTATTATTCCTAAACAGTTAAAAGAACATGGAATGAGCCTTACAGATTTTTTTGATATTTTGATTCAAAATGCACTGGGGTAAATTAATAAATAACAATGATGAAAAAAGCTGTATTTCCTGGATCATTTGATCCTATCACCTTAGGTCATGTTGATCTTATTTACAGAGGGCTTGAAATTTTTGATGAAATAATAATTGCAATTGGTGTAAATGCTGATAAAAAACAATTATTCTCTCTAGAAGATAAAATTCAACAGATAAAAAACTCCTTTATAAATGAGCCAAGAATTAAAGTTACATCCTACAAAGGATTGACTATTGATTTTTGTAAATCAGTAAATTCAAAATATATTTTAAGAGGATTGAGAAACAGTTCCGATTTTAATTACGAACAATCCATTGCTCAGACAAACTCCTCTCTTTCTAAAATCGAAAGTGTTTTTTTAATTTCTAGCCCCCAACTAGCTCACATATCATCTACGATCGTAAGAGATATTATAAAAAACGAAGGAGATTACAAAAGTTTGGTTCCTGAAAGTGTTATTATTTAGATCTTTTTTAATGGTAGAATCCAATTTTTATTGGAGAATGGATTTGTATCTAACCTCACAAGATCAGCACTAGGTGAAATATAATTTTGAGATTTAAAACCATTAAACTTTACTTCTAACTCTATTATTACCTTCCAATCTCTAAATCTATAATTTTTTTCAATCAAAGGATAAAAATATTTTGCAAGATAAATAAGATTACGAGGATCGTCAGCTATGTGCTTAATTTGATTTTTACTTAGGTATGACCTTACATCAATGTTTACTCTATAATTTGTATTTCTATTAATTGCATAAACATTAAAATTAGTTATTTCTTTTGATTGCATTTTCATTCTCCAAGAAAAATGAGAGCCTAAACCGGTCCATTCTGGATTGTTAGTTAATAGAAAATGTCTAAGCGGAAATAGAAGATGAAACAAAAAAAATAAAGTTAAAAAAAGTGTCGTTATTTTCTCATTATTATTCCATGAAATACGATTAAGATTATTATGGTTTTTTTGTTCAAGTAAATTGTTTTTTTCTTTTCTTTTTAAGAGCTTAATTTCAAGTTTATTCAAATTCTTATATTGATTTTTACTTGGCAATAATTTTATTATATAATTATTTATATTTTCAGAATCGAAAAATAAAATTGTTGAAAAAATCATTAAAAGAGGAAATAACCCAATATCATCAAATAATATGTTGCCATTCGTTAAGTTAAAAATTAATAAAAGTATTACACCAATTTTTCTTGTTTTTTTATTTAGTAATAAAAAAACAATTGAAAAGTCGTAAATAATAGCGCCATATTTAATTAAAATTAAAAATAAATCGTCAGGAATTAAACCGTTTAAAATAGTGTCTTTTACATTTTCAAAAATTAATAAAGGTAAATCAGTTTTTAGCCAGTTGTCAGATAGTTTAGCAATTGCTCCAAAAAAATAAGGTAATGAAATTAAAAAAATTAAAATATGTTGATTCCAAGCAGGTATTCTGATGTTTTGTGAAATAAATTTTTTAGATTTAATACTATATTTTACGTCTGCATTAATGAATATTAACGCCAAAGATATTAATGATATTAAATAAAAATGATTGTTATAAAGAGTTACATCAACTAAATAAAAATAGGTAAATCCTAAAAAAAATACTAGAGAAGCTAATCGATATCTATATCCAACAATAATAAAAATAGTTGAGATTAATAAAATGAAATGGATCACTTTTAAAATTTCAATTTGAACTGGAATAATAAACTCTAATCCATTATAGGGAAATAATACTTGAGGACCAGCCATAAATTGATAAGTATAGTCCATTTTATAATAAACTATTACTTGGTAGAGCATGAAGCATCCAAAAATAATCCTATAAAGACAAATAATACTTGGATTTATTGGATTAAATAGAAACCTTTTTAAATAAGATAACATTTTAAAATTATTGATGATAAAACAAAGATACATTTGTTTTATCATCAATAAAAATTAAATATGACTCACAAAAAAACTCCTTTGAAATGATCAAAGGAGTTTTTTTTATTTTAATCGATTTATGTTATAGAGAAGCAACGTGTTTAGCCATGTTAGACTTTAAATTGGATGCTTTGTTATTATGAATAACATTATTTTTCGCTAGTTTGTCTATCATAGAAATAACTCCTGAAAACAATTTTTCAGCTTCTTTTTTATCTGTTGTTTCAACAAATTTCTTCATTGCATTACGAGTTGTTTTGTGTTGGTAGCGATTACGTAAACGTTTCACTTCACTATTTCTTATTCTCTTTAATGCTGACTTATGATTTGCCATGATATTATTTTTTAATTCTTATTTGTAGTCCGTAGGGGAATCGAACCCCTGTTACCAGGATGAAAACCTGGCGTCCTAACCCCTAGACGAACGGACCGTTTATTTTTAAATTCGGATGCAAAAGTACAACTATTTTTAAATGCAACAAGTTTACAGGAAGTTTTTTTTTAAAATTAATAGGCCTTAGCAAATAAAACTTTTTTATTTGACGGTTTACCTGTAATCATGCACGATCCAGGCTCTTCTTTAGCGTCTAAAGGGATACATCTTATCGTTGCTTTTGTTTCGTTTTTAATCTTTTCTTCTGTTTCAGAAGTGCCATCCCAATGTGCTAAAATAAATCCTCCTTTAGAATTTAAAACTTCTTTGAATTCGTCATAACTTTTTACTTCTGTTGTATTTTCAGTTCTGAAGTTAGCTGCCTTATTATATAAATTACTTTGAATTTCATCCATAAGCTGAACGACTGTAGCAATCACTTCACTTCTTGAAATTATTTCTTTAGTTAATGTGTCACGTCTTGCTAATTCTAAAGTTCCATTTTCAACATCTCTTGGTCCTATTGCTAATCTTACTGGTACTCCTTTTAATTCGTATTCATTAAATTTCCAGCCTGGCTTGTGAGTATCTCTATGATCAAACTTAACTCGAATTCCTTCGGCTCTTAACTCTTTCATTACTTGGTTGGCAATATCACTCACTAAATCAAATTGTTCTTCACTCCTGTAAATAGGTACAATTACAACTTGATTAGGTGCTAATTTTGGAGGTAAAACCAATCCGTTATCGTCACTATGAGTCATAATTAATGCCCCCATTAATCGGGTGGAAACCCCCCAAGAAGTAGCCCAAACATAGTCTTGTTTTCCGTCTTTAGCAGTAAATTTAACATCAAATGCTTTTGCAAAATTTTGACCTAGAAAATGAGAGGTCCCTGCTTGCAACGCTTTTCCATCTTGCATCAAAGCTTCGATACAGTAGGTTTCTTCTGCTCCAGCAAAACGCTCACTAGCAGTCTTAAACCCTTTAATTACTGGGACAGCCATAAATTCTTCAACAAAATCAGCATACACATTAACCATTTGTTCTGTTTCCTCAATGGCTTCTTTTTTGGTAGCATGAGCAGTGTGCCCTTCTTGCCATAAAAATTCAGAAGTTCGAAGGAATAGTCGAGTTCTCATTTCCCAACGAACGACGTTTGCCCATTGATTTACTAGCAATGGCAAATCTCTGTAAGACTGTATCCACTTTCTGTAAGTATCCCAAATAATGGTCTCAGAAGTAGGTCTAACTATCAATTCTTCTTCTAATTTTGCACTAGGGTCAACAACTACCCCTCCTTCTCCATCATCTTTTAATCGGTAATGAGTAACTACTGCACATTCCTTCGCAAAACCATCGACATGGCTTGCTTCCTTGCTAAAATATGATTTAGGTATAAACAAAGGAAAATAGGCATTTTGATGGCCGGTTTCTTTAAACATTCTATCCAATTCAGCTTGCATTTTTTCCCAAATAGAAAAACCATAAGGTTTAATAACCATGCATCCTCTTACACCAGAATTCTCAGCTAAATCAGCATTGATAACCAGTTCATTATACCATTTTGAATAGTCTTCACTTCTTTTTGTTAGATTTTTAGCCATAGTAATGTGTTTGGCACAAATATTGTAATTATTGTTAAAATTAGTTTAGTTCTCGGCAAAACTACTTAAATTTATAATGTCCAACAATTAAATTGCTATTGTTATGAAAACCTCTACTTATTTAAAAAAATTAAATCCTATACTAATTCTTGGTTCAATAACTTTTTTGATCGGTTCCTGTGGAACTTATAATGTTAAAAATTATGATGAATCTGATGGGATCTATAGTTCAAATAAAACAGCTGTCGTCGAAAATGGTGTCATCGAAAATGATGTTATCGAAAATGAAGACAAAAACAACTATTACAAACAATATTTTCAGACCAAGTCACTAGATTATCAAAATTTACCAGAGGAAAATACAATTTTAACAGATGTTGAGGCTTATCATTCAAAAGATACGCTAGATGCTGAGGGTTACGTAATAACAGAAAAAAGAGATTATATTTCAGAATTTGATGAAGAATACGGTTCCTGGGGAACCAATTCAACACAAGTATCCATCAATGTGTATGGCGGATATAATTATGCGCCCAATTATGGAGGATGGAATATTGGATTTGGCTGGGGATGGGGCTATCCCTATTATTGGGGTGGTTATAATCCATACTATGGATACGGATGGGGCTACCCCTACCCATATCCACATTACGGATATGGAGGCTATTATGGATACGGACACCCTGGGCATGGGGGCTATTATGGTTACGCTTATAATAGAGGGCGAAGTAATTACGGCTATACCATGGCTAGAACATATAATAGAGGTCGAAGTAACAACTATTATAGCACTAGTAGAGGAACTAATTATAATCGAAGAGGAAATTACCGCACTCAAAATAACAATTATTCAAGAACTCAATCAAATAGAAGATCACAATCAAATATTGGAAACGTAAGACCATCTACAAAACCAAGTTATCAAGGAAATTCAAATAATAGAAATTATTCTAAAAGAAATTACAAACCCTCAAAGCCAAGCACCAAGCCAAGTACAACTACCAGGACGAGACCAAGTTCAAAACCAAGTAGTTCCTATAGAGGTGGTTCAACAAGAAGTGGTAGTTACGGTGGTGGATCGCGAGGAAGCGGATCGCGAGGAGGTAGTGGTAGAAGAGGCGGTCTTTAATAGCATCATTCAAATTCTATGATAAATAGATTATTTATTTTATTTGTAGCTTTCATCTCAGTTTCAAATTTAAAAGCGCAGAATATCAAAGATGCACTCAGATATTCATCAGAATCACTTAATGGAACCGCAAGATTTAATGCGATGAGCGGTGCATTCGGAGCACTTGGAGCAGATGTTTCCTCTATAATTATAAACCCAGCAGGAAGTGCAATTTTTATCAAAAGTACTGGATCAGCTACAATTTCTGTTCTCAATAAAAAAAATAGATCCAATTATTTTGAGACAAATAAAGAAGCTACCAATACTAACTTAAAATTTAATCAAGCCGGCTTTATTTTTTCCGCAATTAATAGAAATAAAAAATCTGCATTTAATAAATTTTCTGGAGGATTCAGTTATGTTGCTGCCAATAATTTTGATAATGAAATTTTTATAGCTGGTTCAGGTAATAACTCCATTGCTGATTATTTTCTTGAACAAGCAGATGGAGTATCACTGGATTTACTCCAATTACAAAGTTCTGAAACGATCTCGAGTTTATATGCTTATTTGGGAGCAAATTACGGAGTTTCCACGCAGAATGCTTTTTTAGGATATCAAAGTTATATAATTGATCCAATTAACGCTAATGATCCTGAAAACAGCGAATATGAATCCAATGTAGCGGCGGGAATTTTTAACCAAAACTACTATTACAGTTCCATTGGATATAACGGAAAATATGCATTTAATTTTGCTGCTGAAATTAAAAATGTTGTTTCGATAGGAATTAATCTTAATAGCAATAATTTCAATTATAGGCAAAGTACATTTTTAAACGAAACCAATAATAATTCGGGGGGTTCTGTAAGTTATATTGGTTTTCAAAATGATTTATATGCCTACGGCGGTGGCTTTTCTGCTCAGATAGGTGCTATTGCAAAAATCACAAACAGTCTAAAAATTGGAACAACCTTTGATACTCCCACTTGGTACAATATTTATGAGGAAACCTCTCAATACATTGAAACTACAAGAGAACTAGGCGGACTAAGTTACAATGAGTATATCAATCCAAGAATTGTGAACGTTTTTTCAAAATACAGCTTAACTACGCCATGGAAATTAGCTTTTAGTGGGGCATACATTTTTGGAAAGAGAGGCTTGATAAGTGTTGACTATTCTTATAAGGATTATAAATCCACTCGTTTTAGCACATCCTCTAGTACCTATTTTAATGATATAAACACGAATATCAAAAACGAGTTAAAAGGATCATCTGCCATTAAAATTGGTGGCGAATACAGGTTTAATAGATTGAGTTTTAGGGGAGGTTATCAATTTGAACAAAGCCCCTATACGAGCGAAAATACAATAGGAGATTTAATAGGTTTTTCAGGAGGATTAGGAATTTATCTTGAGAGTTATAGTATTGATTTTTCCTATTCAAGAATTCAACAAAGTGGAAATTATCAACTTTATAATGTTGGCTTAACAGATAAGGCAACTATTGACAAAATCCAAAATAACTTTGTTTTTACGATTAACTATGTGATTTATTAAAAAAGCCATCTGCAATTGCAGAAGGCTTTTTTAACTATTTTTTTTAATTTCTAACTATTTTCTTGGTAATAGATCCTACTGTTGTAGTGATGTCTAAAAGATACAACCCAGAAGACAAATTAGAGACATCTAATCGTGTTGTATTCGCATTTTTTAAAACTAAATTACCAAGAACATCAAATAATTTCATTGAAACTACTTCTATATTTAATGGCATCTTGATAGTTACGATACCGTTTGTAGGATTTGGATAAACTGATAATTGAGATAAAATATTATCGTTGACAGACAAAGCCTCACAAGTAGCTCCAAAATATAAATTTCCAACTAACTCACCGCTATCTTGCTCTCCTTGAACTTCAATTTTTGAAATTGGTTCGTCAGCAATCATACCAAAAAACACTTGAAGATTTGTTGGAACATTTACTTGAATCGTTTCAATTAAATCTCCTGTCTCCCCAAAAACTCTAATATCGGTTAATGGAAAATTGTTTTCCCATATATCCATTGCAATTGCATAAACATTAGGCGTAAATTCAACTACGGTATACTCAGCAAAAGTTATTGCTCCGGCCAAAGGATCTGTATTTCCAATAGCACCTGCTGGAATACTTACTGTATTAGTTCCATTTGAAGCAGAAATTTGAAATCCAATTTGAAGTTCTCCCGGATCATAACAACTGTCACCTGCATTACTCATGGTAAGACCACAATCGAGAATATCTATTGGACCTCCGAGAAAATCTTCGTAAGTGACTGTTGGCTCTGAACAATTTTCTTCCAATCCAATATCAAAAAGCACTTTAGCAACATAGGTTGCAATGATACCTTGAGAACTGTTATTTATAACAGTTGCGGTTTCACCATTAAACTCATTCGTTTGGTTTTGATTGGATAATTCTAGATAAGACTGCGGTTGTTGGGCAAACATAATACCTACCACAAAAATAAAAAATAAAGTAATTTTTTTCATAATTTAATGATTTTTAACAGGTTAATAATCATCAATATAATCAATTTATTTTAAAAGCCACCTCACACTATCCCCATTTTGTATTCCCCAACGATCAGAAAGTCCAGCTTTAATTTCTAACACATATAAAACAGGTTCCCCTGAGGGCAACGAATTTTTATCATAAGGTGTAGTGTTTTTTTGAATACTCACTACTTTTTTTTTCTTATTGATATAAATTATATCCAATGAAAACTCTGTGTTTTTCATATAAAACGATCGAGGTTGCTCTTCCTGAAATATAAATAACATTGCTTGGTGCTCCTCCATCGACTTACGATACATTAAACCTGTTTGAGTTTCATACTCGGTTTGAGCAATTTCAATATCTAAGGTTTTAAATATGGAATCACTTTTTGTTTTTCTTAGAGTTAATTCACCTTCTTTCGAAAAATTGATTTCTTTCGTAATGGATATTGTTTTTTTTCTCTTTTGGTCGCAGGATTGAAGAACGTTTAAAAACAGTAGTGTAAAGCTTATAACTAAATATTTAAGCATCGTTAAGAGGTCTTTTGGAAGAAGAAATCATTAGATAAACTCCTATGACAACAAAGGGAACACTTAACCATTGACCTGTATTTAAAATCCATTCAGACCTTTCGTCTACCTGAGCTTCTTTTACAAATTCAACGAAAAACCTAACAGTCCAAAGCAAAACCAAAAAAGTACCGAGTAGATATCCTAATTGTTTACTTTTATTCGTTTTCCAATACAAATAATGCAAAATTAAAAAAACAAAAACATAACAAAACGATTCGTACAATTGTGCAGGGTGTCTTGGGAAATCTTCTCCTAATTGCTTGAAAACAACTCCAAAGTCACTATTGGTTGCTTTTCCAATAATTTCAGAATTGATAAAATTTCCAATTCGAACAAATACAGCACCACTTGCAACAGCAATAACGATTCTATCCAAAATCCATAATATCGGTTTTTGTAATACTTTTTTACTGTAAAAATACATGGCAGTTATGATACCGATAGCAGCACCGTGACTTGCTAAGCCTCTAAAACCAGTGAACTGAAAACCATTTTTAAAACTAAAAGGAAGAAAGACGGAGAAAAAATCTTCTTTTAATAATTCTGGTTGATAAAAAAAAACATGACCCAACCGAGCTCCAACAAGAGTAGCTACCACTACATAAATAAATAGACTATCCAACTTATCGTCAGGCTGACCTTCGTTTTTATATATTTTTTTTGTTAAAATCCAACCAACTGAAAAGGCGATTACAAACATTAAACTATAATATCTTATAATAAAAAAACCTAAATCTATTCCAGGTGACGGATCCCAAACAAAACTTAATATTTGCATAAACTATTCTCTATAAATTTAAAAAGTAAATATATGAAAGGTATTCCTTTATTTAGTTACTTTTCTTTTTTTTCAGGTACTGGATCAAAACCAGAGCCTCCCCATGGATGACAAGACCCAATACGCTTTATTGCTAACCAACCTCCTTTTAATAAGCCATGAATTTTTAGGGCTTTAATAGTATAATGAGAACAGGTAGGATCGTATCTGCATGTGGCGGGTAGTAGCGGCGAAATTAATTGTTGATATCCCTTAACTATTAGGATAAAGGGAACAATTTGAATTTTTTTTAAATAAAATTTAATATTATTCATTGTAGGTAATTGACCTCAATAGTTAGTTGAGAGAAAAAGAAGTACCGTCTTTACCGTCTTTTAAATTTATTCCAGCAACTTTTAATTGATCCCTAATCAAATCGCTAGTTGCAAAATCTTTGTTAATTCTAGCTTGATTTCTTAGTTCAATCAAAATAGCGACAGCTCCCTCTAACTTAGTGTCATCAGTAGTGTTTATAATTAAATTTTCTTGTAAGCCTAATACCTCAAAAATAAATAGTTGCATGGTATCCTGAAGAATCGTGATTGCGTTTTGGTCGAGTTTAATATTTCCTTCTTTAGCTGAATTGATAATTTTTACCGCTTCGAATAGCTGAGCGATTAAAATTGGACTGTTAAAATCGTCATTCATTGCGTCATAGCAGGATTGTTTCCATGCACTCGGATCAAAATCACATTCATCTGAAATTGAAATTTCAGAAAGCATTTTAAAAGCCTCCATCATTTTGTTAAAACCCTTTTCTGAGGCTATCAAAGCATTATTTGAAAAATCAAGAATGCTCCTATAATTCGCTTGATACATAAAAAACTTAGTAACCGAAGGTGAAAAAGCTTTGCTTAATATAGAGTTAATACCAGAAAATATTTCGTGGGGCAAAATGTTGTTACCCGTTGATTTTGCCATTTTTTTACCATTGAGGGTCAACATATTAGCATGCATCCAATAATTTACTGGATTTGTTTTTAAAGCGGCTTCAGATTGAGCAATTTCACACTCATGATGTGGAAATTTTAAATCCATACCTCCCCCATGTATATCGAATTGTTTACCCAGATATTTTGTACTCATTGCAGTACATTCAAGATGCCATCCTGGAAAACCTTGACTCCAAGGAGAAGGCCAACGCATAATGTGTTCCGGTTCAGCTTTTTTCCATAATGCAAAATCTTGTGGGTTTTTTTTGTCGGATTGAGCAGCTAAATCACGAGTATTTGCCACCATATCCTCTAAATTTCTTCCACTTAGCTTGCCGTATGAATTGGTTTCGTTAAACTTATGTACATCAAAGTAAACCGATCCATTAACAATATAAGCAAAGCCTTCCAATATAATTTTTTCAATAATTTCTATTTGCTCAATGATATGTCCTGTTGCTGTGGGTTCAATACTGGGTGGTAAAGCGTTAAATAGGGACATGGTCTGGTGAAAATCCACGGTGTACCTTTGCACAATTTCCATAGGCTCCACCATCTCAATTCTTGCTTTTTTAGCGATTCGATCTTCTCCGCTATCAGCATCATTTTCTAAATGACCCGCATCGGTTATGTTACGAACATATCTTACTTTAAAGCCTAAATGCTTTAAGTATCTAAAAATCAAATCAAAAGACAAAAAAGTACGACAATTCCCTAAATGAACATTACTGTAGACCGTTGGTCCACAGACATACATTCCAATACTACCATCATTTATTGGTTTAAATTTTTCCTTGGTCTTAGAAATAGAATTATAAATAACCAATTCTTGTTGCTCGAAAAGTTTCATTTATGATAGGGATTCATTTATTTTTTTTAATATCTAAATATAAGCTTATTATATACGTTTATCTTCTGTATTAAATTTTATGTAATCTAAAAACTCTCTTTTAATTTCTGTATTTTTAAATTGACCACCATATTCACTGGTAACGGTACTACTATCGATATCTCTTATTCCTCTCGAATTTACACACAAGTGTTTAGCATCAATAACACAAGCTACATCATCTGTATTTAATATTATTTGTAGTTCTTTAACTATCTGTATTGTTAAACGTTCTTGCACTTGAGGTCTTTTAGCAAAATAGTCAACGATTCTATTCATTTTTGATAAGCCTACCACTGTTCCATTCGAGATGTAAGCAATATGAGCTTTCCCAACAATGGGAAGTAGGTGGTGCTCGCAGGTAGAATACAAGGTGATATTTTTCTCTACTAACATCTCACCATAATTATATTTATTTTCGAAAGTTGAGGCTTGTGGTTTTTTTTCGGGACTCAATCCTCCAAATATTTCATTAACAAACATTTTAGCGACTCTTTTTGGAGTTCCTTTTAAACTATCGTCCGTCAAATCCATTCCTAGCGTATTGAGTATGTTTTTTACATCTGCTTGGATAGCATCAATTTTTTCCGAATCACTTAATAAAAAAGCATCTTTCCTAATAGGGTTTTCTGCGGAAGTTGCAATATGGTCATCGCCAAGAGCATCAGTTAATTTGTTATGATTTTCTAATTTCATGATTATTTTTAAAATATAATTTGCAAAGATACAAATTGCAATTATTCTAATTATCAACAAAAATTATATTTTGAGTAATTGAAATTAAAATATATCATAAAATTTCCTTAATTTTCGCTTCAAATTCAATTGATTTGCTGTGAAACTTACCCCATTTAAATTAATAATAATAGTTATTTCTATTTTTTTTGTTGAGAATAGCTATTCTCAAGGAGGTACTTGTGATGCAATAGATCCATTTTGTGCAGGTGATCAAGCCTTAATTTTTCCAAATTGCAATAATACCGAACCTACCTGTAACGCAACTGCTGAACCTGGACCTGATTATGGCTGTTTATTTACTCAACCTTATCCCGCATGGTTTTACCTACAAATTGACCAAACTGGCACATTAGAATTTGATATTATTCAAAATACCGCTTTTGATGTGGATGGTAATCCTACCGGAACAGGTTTAGATGTCGATTTTATTGCATGGGGACCATTTGCTGAAGGTGATAATTTGTGCGATTTTACAGAATTACAAGCTTTTAATGAAATTGACTGTAGCTACTCCATTGATAATATTGAAAATTTTACCATTCCAAATGGTCAACCCGGAGAAGTTTACGTTTTACTGATAACTAATTATAGCGACGATCCAGGGTTTATTCAATTAGTGCAAACAAATACAGGAGATACTGGAGCTGGAGATACGGATTGTTCCATTATTAGTTCAACAGAGGGATGCGAGGGAGATACCATTACTTTAGATGGGACCACTGCAGGTGCAACTAATTATATTTGGGAATATGATGATGGCCTTGGTGGAGGATTTATTGAAATATTTAATGGTATTGGCTTCCCTACGATCGATGTTACAAATTCTGGAATTTACCAAGTTACTGTTGCCCCAACTAATATTACCATTCCTTTTGATATTATTTTCCACCCAAATCCCATTGTTGATACTCCCCCCGGTAATCTTTTTCAATGTGATGATGGAACCAATACCGGTGTTTTTGATCTTACGATTAATACTACCGTTGTTTTAGGTCCACAAAATCCTGCTGATTTTGAAGTTAAATATTATGAAACTTTTGCAGGAAGTGATACTGATACAGGGGAGATAATAAATCCAACTGCTTTCCCTATCGGAATGCCTCCGCAACAGACCATATTTTTAAGAATACAAGATATTGCATCGGGAACTTGTTACAGTCTAGATGATTTTATAATTGATTTTTCACCAGTAACCACAGGAACAATGACCGAAGACAGAATTTGTGATGCAGACGGAGATGGGGTGGTAGAAATAGATTTATCGTTTAGGAAAGATGCTGAAGCTTTAGGCACTCAAAATCCTTTAGACTATACTGTTACTTACCATAGCTCTCAAATAGATGCTGATGCTGGAACTCCATTTCTTCCTAATCCCTATCCAGCAAATGATGGAGATCAAATCTTTGTAAGAGTTCAAAATAATGCATTTTCTACCTGTTTTGATACAACTGAAAGTTTCTTTATAAACTTAGCTGCTCCAGAAATAGATAGTCCTGCGATAGACATTTCACAATGTAATAATGAAATTTTTGATCTTACGATTAATACTCCCATTGTTTTGGGGACACCTCCACCACCTGACCAACTCGTTACTTATCACAATAATCCAATAGATGCGGATACTGGTGAAAACCCTATCCCTACTCCTGACAACTATACAATCACAGGAAACTCAGAAGAAATTTTTGTTCGTATAGAAGAATCAATTGAGGACATTACATTCCAAGAAGATTTTGGCACGGGACTAGGCAGAGTAGCTCATCCTTTTACAATTTACAATTTTAATCCTGCCACCACATTAAATGCTGGAGAATATGTTGTTACCAATATTTCGACTGGACTCAATGGTGGCTGGCATCAAGCAATGGAGGACTTCACTCCTGGTGATATCGACGGCAGAATGATTGTCTTTGATGCTACTGATGGGCTTGATGAACTTTACAGAAGAGAAATAACAGTAGCTCCAAATACCGAATTTCGCTTTGAATTTGCAATGACGACCATGTACGATGTGGACACTGGCATTTGTCCTGGAACAGGTATAGATTCTAGAATTGTCTTTGAGGTTGAAGATGCTACGGGTGTAATTCTTGCAACCAATACAACTGGAAATGTAGTCAACGAATCCAATCCTAATTGGATTATTTATTCGCTTAACTTTAATAGTGGAACCAATACAACTGTTGAGATTGTTATGAATAATGATATCACTGGAGCGTGTGGAAATGATCTTGCCATTGATGATATTAAAATTATCAGTCAGGAACATTGTTTTGTAACCGATTCATTTGACATCAAATATGCTCCTGTATCCATAGAACTTTTAACAGACGAAGAGTTTTGTGATGATGATACTGATGGAATTTTAGAAGTTAACTTACCCGATTTAAAAGATCTAGAAGCCCTAGGTTTATTAGACCCCCTACTATATACTGTTACTTACCACAATTCACAAGTAGATGCTGACGCAGGAACCCCAATTCTTGCGAACCCTTATCCAGTGACTGGTCCTTCCGAAGAAATTTTTGTCAGAATAGAAAACAATGCGCTAATAACCGAAAATCCGACAGATTGTTTTGTAACCGACAGCTTTGAATTATTTGTGTACCCACTAGTTGAAGCTATTGAGCCACTACCTTTTATCCTTTGTGATGATTTTCCAAATGACGGTTTTGCAGAATTTGATCTATTGATTGATAATGATGGTGATGGTTTTCCTGATTTGTGGAACGAAATTACCGGGGGAGACCCAAATTTAATAGTGACTTATCATGAGTTGTTGGCAGATGCAGAGACTGGTGCAAATCCTATAGATACTGCCACTCCATTTATTAATACCATCCCTAGCTATCAAATTATATATCCAAGAGTAGAAAGTATTACTAACGATATTTGTTTTGATGTTACTGAACTTGTATTACAAGTAGATCAGGCTCCTGCGCTTACGGATCCAATATCAGATTATTTTATATGTGATGATGTGACTGGAGACGGTGTGGAAGTTTTTGATTTATTATCAAAAGATACGGAGATATTAAACACACAACTAGGGGTTACTCTAGGATATTATGAAACACAGGTTGATGCTGATGCAGCTACAAATATCATACTTACCCCTAACACTTATCTTAATACAAGCAACCCACAGACAGTTTGGGTACGTGCTGATAATTCAGCAGGATGTGTCACGGTACTTAGTTTTGAGCTACTAGTTTTAAGCGCTCCTGTATATACGGCAGTTCCAACCTTCGAACTTTGTGATGATATTCCTGTAAATGGTTTTACAGAATTTGATTTAAGTTCTCAAAATACTTTAATTACCGGAGGAGATCCATTTTTAAATGTGTCCTATCATTTTAATCAAATAGATGCCGATAATAATATCATATTGCCGGAACCCTATCTAAATACCATACCAGATATTCAACCTATTATTGTTCGTGTTGAAGATATTACTACCGGATGTTTTGAAACCTTTACTATGGAACTTATCGTCGTTCCGCCACCATCAATAACGACTCCCGACGATTTAGAATATTGTGATCCAGACAGCGATGGGTTTGGAGTTTTCACTTTAACTGATGCTGATAGTCAGGTTACTGGTGGGATACCGACAGGAAACCTTCAAGTTACCTATCATTATTTAATAGAAGATGCTCAGAACGGTATCAATGCGCTGACCAGTCCTTATGCAAATGATGTGCCTTTTCTACAAACGGTTCATGTACGTCTGTATGACCAGACTACCCAATGCTATAGTATTACGACCTTAGATTTAGTAGTATTAGATAGTCCGCTTATAGAACAACCTGATGATTTAGAGGTCTGTGATGATGATACGGACGGCGTTGCCATATTTGATCTTACTGATGGCGGAAATACCCAAGCTTTACTATTAAATTTAATAGACCCTGCAGATTGGCCAAATTATACCATTACCTATTACGAGGACGCAGGACTCACTGTTCCAATTGGTAATCCAGAGGTATATTTTAATATCCCTCCGAGTCCGCAAACAATTTATATTGTGGTAGAGGATCTTATCAATGGGTGTCTTAGTCAAACCACTACGCTACAACTGTGGGTATACCCACCACCAGAATTAATAGCTCCACTGCCTTATGCCCTTTGTGATGTAACAGAAATTACTGGACCAGGTGATGAGCTAGAACCTTTTGATCTGGAGAGTAAAACCGATGAGCTTACTGGCGGAAATCCAAACATTAGTATTACCTATTACGAAACACAGGCTCAGGCTGACACGGGAGATCCTTTAGATGCCCTTACCAGTCCCTACACCAATATTAGTAATCCGCAGACTATCTTTGTGCGTGCTGAAGAATCTAATAACTTATGTACCTTTAGTACTGGCACCACCTTAGATTTAGTGGTGAATCCGCTACCCTCGCCAGAAACACCAATACCACTAGAGGTTTGTGATGATAATAATGACGGTCTTACAGAATTTATACTTACCGATAAGGATGATGAGATAATCGCTGGAGAGCCAGGAGTTGCCATAACTTATCATGAGTTGGTGACAGACGCAGAGACTGGTGCAAACCCACTGACAAGCCCATACACTAATACCACAACCTATTCGCAAATTGTGTATGCGCGAGTGGAATTCCCAATTGCACTGGGAGGAACGGGTTGTTTTACAATCGTAGAACTGGAGCTCGTTGCAATCCCAACTCCTGTGATTCCGGTAGCTATACCTGATCTAGTAGCATGTGATGATGATGGTGATGGCCTTACAGAATTTGACTTAACACTACAGCAAGATATTATTTTTGGGGATCAAGATCCTATAGATTATACCCTTACTTATCATACTACCGAGCCTGATGCCCAAGATGGTACCAATCCAATTGCTACACCGGAGGCTTTCTTAAATACAACCAATCCACAAACCATTTGGGTACGACTTCAAGACAATGCAAATACTTGTATTAAAATAGGAAGCTTTGAGTTGGTGGTAGAACTAGCTCCTGTATTTACCCTAGTACCTGTTGTAGAACTTTGTGATGATTTAGTGCAAGACGGATTTACCGAATTTGATTTAAATCTTCAAAACAATATTATTACCGGTGGTGATCCTACCTTAAGTGTTATCTACTATCCTACTGAGCTAGATGCAGAGGATGCAACCAATCCGCTATCACTGCCTCATACCAATGTGGTAAATCCTGAAACTATTTTTGTCAGAGTACAAAGTGGGGTAACGGGATGTTATGCAACCTTCCCAATGGAGCTAATCGTTGTAGAGGCTCCTACTATTGTTACGCCTAACCCACTAGAGGTCTGTGATCCAGATAACGATGGATTTAGTGAGTTTATCTTAACCGATGCCGATTTAGAAGTAACCGGAGGAATCCCTACAGGAAATCTGGTGGTTACTTATCACTATTTACTCGAAGATGCCATTAATGATGTATTGCCCCTTGCAAGTCCGTATGAAAATGAAGTGCCTTTCTTACAAACAGTTTTTGTACGTCTGGTAGATCAGACTACCGGATGTTTTAATACCACCACCTTAGATTTAATTGTAAAAGATAGTCCGCAGATTGTAGCTCCTGATCCTATAGTTGCCTGTGATGATGATTCGGATGGTATCGAGGTATTTGATTTAACTCAAAGTGAACCGCAGATATTAGAAAATGCTGGTACTGGAGCCTATACCGTTAACTATTATGAGGACGCGGCATTGACTCTTGAAATTGTCAATCCAACGGCTTATTCCAATATTAGTAATCCGCAAACTATTTTTATTGTAGTAGAGGATCAAGATCCTAACAATATATGTACCAGTGAAACAACTTTACTACTAGAGGTAGTCGATGCGCCTACCCTAGTGCCTCCTACTGAACTAGAAGTCTGTGATGCTATCACACTATTGGACGGATTTGAACCCTTCGACTTGGAGAGTAAAACCGATGAAATTACCGGTGGAAATCCAATTATTGAGGTCACTTATTACGAAACACAGGCTGATGCAGATGCTGGAACTAATGCACTTGTTAGTCCATATACCAACATTGAAAATCCACAAACCATATTCATACGTGCTGAGGATCTAAACACTGGATGTGTGGTGAGTCAAGGAATTACCTTAAGCCTCGTGGTGAACCCACTACCCTCACCAGAGGAATCACCAGAACCACTGGAGTCTTGTGATGATAATAATGACGGTCTTGCAGAATTTATACTTACCGATAAGGATGATGAGATAATCGCTGGAGAGCCAGGAGTTGCCATAACTTATCATGAGTTGGTGACAGACGCAGAGACTGGTGCAAACCCACTGACAAGCCCATACACTAATACCACAACCTATTCGCAAATTGTGTATGCGCGAGTGGAATTCCCAATTGCACTGGGAGGAACGGGTTGTTTTACAATCGTAGAACTGGAGCTCGTTGCAATCCCAACTCCTGTGATTCCGGTAGCTATACCTGATCTAGTAGCATGTGATGATGATGGTGATGGCCTTACAGAATTTGACTTAACACTACAGCAAGATATTATTTTTGGGGATCAAGATCCTATAGATTATACCCTTACTTATCATACTACCGAGCCTGATGCCCAAGATGGTACCAATCCAATTGCTACACCGGAGGCTTTCTTAAATACAACCAATCCACAAACCATTTGGGTACGACTTCAAGACAATGCAAATACTTGTATTAAAATAGGAAGCTTTGAGTTGGTGGTAGAACTAGCTCCTGTATTTACCCTAGTACCTGTCGTAGAACTTTGTGATGATTTAGTGCAAGACGGATTTACCGAATTTGATTTAAATCTTCAAAACAATATTATTACCGGTGGTGATCCTACCTTAAGTGTTATCTACTATCCTACTGAGCTAGATGCAGAGGATGCAACCAATCCGCTATCACTGCCTCATACCAATGTGGTAAATCCTGAAACTATTTTTGTCAGAGTGCAAAGTGGGGTAACGGGATGTTATGCAACCTTCCCAATGGAACTAATCGTTGTAGAGGCTCCTACTATTGTTACGCCTAACCCACTAGAGGTCTGTGATCCAGATAACGATGGATTTAGTGAGTTTATCTTAACGGATGCCGATTTAGAAGTAACCGGAGGAATCCCTACAGGAAATCTGGTGGTTACTTATCACTATTTACTCGAAGATGCCATTAATGATGTATTGCCCCTTGCAAGTCCGTATGAAAATGAAGTGCCTTTCTTACAAACAGTTTTTGTACGTCTGGTAGATCAGACTACCGGATGTTTTAATACCACCACCTTAGATTTAATTGTAAAAGATAGTCCGCAGATTGTAGCTCCTGATCCTATAGTTGCCTGTGATGATGATTCGGATGGTATCGAGGTATTTGATTTAACTCAAAGTGAACCGCAGCTATTAGAAAATGTAGGTCCTGGAACCTATGTCGTTACCTATTATGAGGACGCGGCATTGACCCTTGAAATTGTCAATCCAACGGCTTATTCCAATATTAGTAATCCGCAAACTATTTTTATTGTAGTGGAGGATCAAGACCCTACTAATTTATGTACTAGTGAAACTACTCTACTACTAGAGGTAGTCGATGCGCCTACCCTAGTGCCTCCTACTGAACTAGAGATGTGTGACATGACTGAGATCGTTGGACCAGGCGACGAACTAGAACCTTTTGATCTGGAGAGTAAAACCGATGAAATTACCGGTGGAGATTTAACTATCGAAGTCACTTATTACGAAACACAGGCTGATGCAGATGCTGGAACCAATGCACTTGTTAGTCCATATACCAATATTGAAAATCCACAAACCATATTCATACGTGCTGATGATTTAAACACTGGATGTGTGGTGAGTCAAGGAATTACCTTAAGCCTTGTGGTGAACCCACTACCCTCACCAATAACTCCAACACCACTGGAGTCTTGTGATGTGAGTAATGATGGTTTTACCTTCTTTACACTTACCGATAAGGATGATGAGATTATTGGAGGAGAACCAGGAGTAACCGTAAGTTACTACGAAACACTCTTCGATGCAGAACAGGCAGTAGACCCGCTGGTGAGTCCGTACACTAATATTGTTACCCCTTCTCAAATTGTGTATGCACGCGCTGAGTTTCCAATTGCACTTGGAGGAACGGGTTGTTTTAAAATTGTAGAACTGGAACTCGTTGTAATTCCAACACCAGTGATTCCTATAGAGATGGAAGACTTAGTTATCTGTGATGATGATGGGGATGGCTTTGCTGAGTTTGACTTAACACTGCAAGAGACTATTATTTTCGGGGATGATCAAGATCCAGATGATTACACCCTTACCTATTACCTCTTAGAGACCGATGCCCAGGACGATGTCAATCCAATTGCCAATCCCGAATCTTTTGAAAATACAACCAATCCGCAGACCATTTGGGTACGACTTCAAGATAATGTAACAGAATGTCCAAAGATTGGAAGTTTTGATATACGAGTAGAGATAGGGCCAGAGATATTTGAGCCAACACCACTAACGCAATGTGACGATTTAGGAGAACCCAATGACGAGGTAACACTCTTTGACCTAACGGCTAAAAACGATGAAATTACCGGAGGAGCTTTAGGGCTTACGGTACAATATTATGAAACGCAGGCAGATGCACAGGCAGATGTTAACGAAATTGATCCTGATACAGCTTATCAAAATACGAGTAACCCACAAATTGTGTGGGTACGAGTAACCGATGTTAACACCTTGTGTGTAGATACTACCGTGAGTTTAACCATTCGAGTAGCGGCCAATCCAGAACCCGAACAACCAGATCCAATTGTTCTGTGTGATGTTACTAATCCTGGAGATCAGCAAGAGGTATTTGATCTAACTATTCGTCAGGCGCAGATATTAGACGGAGAAACCTGGACCTTAAGCTATCACAACAGCTTTGAAGATGCTGTAGATAACAATGCGCCTATAGCTACGCCAACGGCTTATACCAATATAAGCACACCTGAGATTGTCTATGTTAGAGTATCGATTGATCCTACAGATCCTCAAGCGTGTTTTGAAATAGTAGAATTAGAGCTTATTGTCAATCCTATTCCAGATGGTAGCGCAGTGGTTACACCTTACATTATTTGCGAAATCCCGTCGGATGATGAGGCAATATTTGATTTAACTACTAAAAACGGAGAAATTTTAAACGGACAAGATCCTGTATTATTCGAGGTGCTATTTTATGAGAGCCAGGCCGATGCCGATGCAATGCTTAATCCAATTCAGGAACCAGAAATTTATACCAACCAGACCAATCCGCAGACTATCTTTGTGGTGATCTTAAATACAGATACCGACTGTTTTGTAGCTACGCAATCTTTTGATATTGAAGAACGAGAAGGGGCAGTGGCCAATACACCACTAGAACCCTATGCAATTTGTGATTATTATAACGCTAATGACGGGATTGCTGAGTTTGATTTATTAAACCAAGAATTATTGGATGAGATATTAGGCGGGCAAGATCCTTTAGGGTATCAATTGGATTTTTATGGAACACTGGAAAATGCAGAGTTAGAAATAGCACCACTACCAATTATCTATGAAAACGTAATTAATCCGCAAATTATTTATGCTAGAGTAACCAATATTACTAGTGATTGTTACGACATCACTGAGGTCATCTTAAAGGTAGAACTTATCCCTGAGGTGGTTTTAGAACCATCATACAGACTGTGCGTTGATGCCGCTGGAGTTCCTATACAAGAAGAGGAAGGAAGCGCTTCTCCTCCAGTGATCGATACGCAACTCGATCCAAGTATCTATATGTTTGAATGGCAATTAAATGGAGATGTATTATTGGGAGAAATTGGAGCTTCCATTACTGCCCTACAAGAAGGAAACTACAGTGTAACGGTAACCGAGATACTAACAGGATGTATGGCAGCTACCGATACACAAGTGGTAATCTCATCACCACCACTAAACTACGATGTGCAGGTAACAGAAGCTTTTGCATCACAACATAATATCACTGCTACCGCAGAGGGAATAGGAGAATATATATTCCAATTAGATGATAACCCTTTTCAAGATAGTGGCTACTTCTTAAATGTAGTTCCAGGAACTCACACCATTACCATTAAAGATATTTATGGATGTGGTAGTGTAACAACAGAGGTCGCTGTAATCGATTTTCCAAGGTTTATAACACCAAACCAAGATGGATACCACGATACCTGGAATATACTGGGAATATCTATTGGAGATCCTACTGCTAAAATCTATATTTTTGATCGCTTTGGAAAACTCCTAAAACAAATAAGCCCTATGTCTCCAGGATGGGACGGAACCTATAACGGAAACCCACTCCCCTCAAACGATTACTGGTTTAGAGTCGAATACACAGAAAATAATATCAAAAAAGAATTTAGTGGACACTTTACGCTTAAAAGGTAGTACTGATGATAAGTAGGGTTTTTAATAACTTAATTGTTATATGTTTAGTGAGGTGTTTTGTTTTTGTTTAACAAAACATCTTATTTGTTAAACAATAATTATATATTGCAGTATATTTAAAATTAGTAACATAAATGAAAATTATCCCCATAAATCAAGTAGTAAATATCGCATATTGTTTTAAAAGGTATTTAATTGGTTTGCTTTTTTTAATAGGTCCCCTAAACGTCTCAGCACAAGATGTAAGCCTATTTGAACAATTTAACGGCCAGTACGACTTTACCGCAATAGGAAATACACTTAATACAGGCGCTAACGCATGTAACATTTTAACTCAGAGTAGTGCTAATTTAACACTAACAGGTAATCAAGACCTAGTAGCTGCTCGTTTATACTGGTCAGGTTCTGGAGGAGATCTTTTATTTCCTGCGGATAATAATGTAACTTTAAACGGAACAGATGTAAGTGCAGAGAGAACTTTTACAGAAAATTCTGTTGGCCTTACCTTTTTTGGAGCTTATGCAGATGTAACAGATATTGTTGCTGCAAATGGTAATGGAACGTATACGCTCTCAAATCTTGATTTAACTAATAATATTTATAATCCCCCAGGTCCTAGTAATAGTTCACAATATTGTAACCAAACAGTTGATTATGGAGGATGGTCAATTATTATTATATACGAAGAAGATGGTCTAGCTTTAAATCAAATTAGTCTGTTTGATGGCTTAGAAGTTGTTTATCAAAATGAGCTTACTATAACACTAGGACCTCTTAATGTGGCATCAGACCAATTAGCGAAAATAGGTTTTTTAGCCTGGGAAGGAGATCTCCCAAATCCAAATAATGAAAGTCTACGAATCAATAATATACTAGTTGATGATCCACCTTTAAATCCAGGTGACAACCAATTTAACAGTACCAATACTTATACGAATAGTACCAACTTATTTAATATGGACCTGGATGCATATAATCTTGAGGGTTTATATGACATTGAAGAAGGCGATGAAGAGATTGAAATAAAAATAACTTCAGATTCAGATTTAATACTAATTAACAATATTATTACCTCGGTAAATTCGGAGCTGCCAGATGCGAGTATCATCTTCGAGCCAATAGAATTTATTTGTAATGATACAGTCGATGTTAATTGGACAGTTTTTAATGTTAATAGTACGGGAGCGCTTCCAGCAGGTGTACCCAATTAAATTTTATTTAGAGGGAGCTCAGATAGCACAAGATAATACTACTACTACGATACCAATTGACGGAGCCGAAACAGGCACAGTAACACTTACAATACCTACTGGTACGGTTGCAGATCCATTCACAATAATAGCGGTTGTCGACGATGGAGGAGGTGGAGTAAGTACCGTAGACGAAACCAATGAAGGCAATAACGAATACGATCAAGAAATTAATCTAGCCGATGTTACCCTAAGTGTGGTGTTAAATCCGGACATATTAATAGCTAACAATGATGCTATATGTGATGGTGCAGATCAAGTTATTGGGATTGACTCCCTAACGCCTCCCGGAGCAACTGCAACTTACCAATGGTTTTTTAACGGAGCTATAATTCCTGGAGCAACCAATGAAGATTTAACAGTTACTCAAGCAGGAACGTATGAATTAGAAGTTACCTACCAAGGCTGCGATACGACCGACGAAATTATAGTAGAGTTTGTTGCAAATCCTATTGCTGGAACTCCTACTTCTTTAGTGGAGTGTGACGAAGTTCCTAATAATGGAGAGGCTGAGTTTACCTTAAGCGATGCTGATACAGATATTATAGCTGGGCAACCAGATACATTTGTTACATATTATGAAACAGAAGACCTTGCCATTACTGGAGATCCATTAGATGCTTTAGCCAGTCCCTTTACCAATATTACTGCAGATACACAAACTATATTTGCTAGATTAGAAGAGAATGTTCTTGGCTGTTATGACGTTACACCATTATTGCTTATAGTAGATGCAGCACCCACTATTACTGATTCTATAGAAAATTATCTTATTTGTGATAATGATCAAGATAATACCGAAATTTTTGACCTTACATCTAAATATGATGAGATTGTAAATACACTAACCGATATTACACTTACCTATTACAATACGGAAGCCGATGCAAATGCAGCAATTAATGCTATCACATCGCCAGACTCCTACACAAGCCCAGGTGGAGAAACCATTTGGATCAGTGCTGTTAATCTAGAAGGTTGTATTACTATTGGTTCTTTTAATTTAGTTTTAGGAACTATTACTAACTATGTAGAAGTTCCAATAATTAGAATATGTGATGATAGTATTTTCGACGGTTTTACAGATTTTGACTTAGATAGTCAGATTCCAATCATTACTGCTGGTGACCCTAACCTTACAGTTACTTATCACCTTACAGAAGCAGATGCAGAAGCAGGAACAATTCCTTCGCTAACCAGCCCTTATACAAATATTGTAAACCCTGAAGTTATTTGGGTGCGTGTTGAAGATAGAAACAACGACTTGTTATGTTCATTTTGAAATACTTTTAGATGTACAATCAACGATTGCAGGAACTCCCGGTCCTTTAGTTGAATGTGACCAACTTCCTAACGATGGATTTGATGAGTTTAATCTAACTGACGCCGATACTGAAATTATTAATGGACAAGCAGCGACAGCAGTAAGGTATTTTGAAACTGAAGCCCTTGCTATTATTGGAAATCCATTAGATGCTCTAGCTAGTCCCTACACCAATATTACTATAGATACACAAACCATATACGCTAGAATTGAAAATGTTTTTCTTGGTTGTTACGATACTACCCCATTAAATCTTATTGTTAACGAAGCACCAGCAATTGCAGAACCTATAGCGCCATATCCACTATGTGATAATGATCAAAATACTACCGAAGATTTTGATTTAATCACTTGGGGAGTAGATGAGATATTAAATGGGTTAACTGACGTTACCTTAACCTACTTCAACACTCAAGCAGATGCAGACCTAGGAGATCCTGCTACCGAAATACCAACACCTAATGCTTATACCAGTGCAGGAGCTGAAATTATTTGGGTACGTGCAGTCAATCTGGACGGTTGTATAACGGTGAGCTCTTTTGAATTAATTATAGAAGGAGTATATACAGGTGACTATGTGGAAGTTCCTTTATTTCAAGTTTGTGATGACATACCACTAGACGGTATTACAGCATTTGATTTGAATATTCAGACTCCTATCATCCAAGGTGGTGATGCCAATTTAGATATAACTTATCACGAAACCCAAGTTGCTGCAGATGATGAATCAAGTTCTATTGATATTTTAATTCCTTATACTTCACCAAACCAGGTCATTTATGTTCGTGTAGAAAATGCCACAACATCTTGTTATGATACATTCGAGATGCAGTTAGAAGTAATTTCTGTAATTGGAGTAATTCCTACTGACATAATTGAATGTGATGAAGTTCCCAACGATGGAAAAGCAATTTTTGATTTAACGGTGCGTGAAACAGATATTCTTAATGGTCAGACCGCTGTTTTAAGTTATTATGAGCTCGAGGCAGAAGCAGAAATTGGTGATCCTGTTACTGCAATTGCAGACCCAGTAAACTTTGAAAATACTATAATCGATACTCAGACTGTATATGTTAGATTAGAAGAGCCCATCCTTGGTTGTTTCGATGTGGTCCCTCTTAATCTTATTGTTAACGAAGCACCAGCAATTGCAGAACCTATAGCGCCATATCCACTATGTGATAATGATCAAAATACTACCGAAGATTTTGATTTAATCACTTGGGGAGTAGATGAGATATTAAATGGGTTAACTGACGTTACCTTAACCTACTTCAACACTCAAGCAGATGCAGACCTAGGAGATCCTGCTACCGAAATACCAACACCTAATGCTTATACCAGTGCAGGTGCTGAAATTATTTGGGTACGTGCAGTCAATCTGGACGGTTGTATAACGGTGAGCTCTTTTGAATTAATTATAGAAGGAGTATATACAGGTGACTATGTGGAAGTTCCTTTATTTCAAGTTTGTGATGACATACCACTAGACGGTATTACAGCATTTGATTTGAATATTCAGACTCCTATCATCCAAGGTGGTGATGCCAATTTAGATATAACTTATCACGAAACCCAAGTTGCTGCAGATGATGAATCAAGTTCTATTGATATTTTAATTCCTTATACTTCACCAAACCAGGTCATTTATGTTCGTGTAGAAAATGCCACAACATCTTGTTATGATACATTCGAGATGCAGTTAGAAGTAATTTCTGTAATTGGAGTAATTCCTACTGACATAATTGAATGTGATGAAGTTCCCAACGATGGAAAAGCAATTTTTGATTTAACGGTGCGTGAAACAGATATTCTTAATGGTCAGACCGCTGTTTTAAGTTATTATGAGCTCGAGGCAGAAGCAGAAATTGGTGATCCTGTTACTGCAATTGCAGACCCAGTAAACTTTGAAAATACTATAATCGATACTCAGACTGTATATGTTAGATTAGAAGAGCCCATCCTTGGTTGTTTCGATGTGGTCCCTCTTAATCTTATTGTTAACGAAGCACCAGCAATTGCAGAACCTATAGCGCCATATCCACTATGTGATAATGATCAAAATACTACCGAAGATTTTGATTTAATCACTTGGGGAGTAGATGAGATATTAAATGGGTTAACTGACGTTACCTTAACCTACTTCAACACTCAAGCAGATGCAGACCTAGGAGATCCTGCTACCGAAATACCAACACCTAATGCTTATACCAGTGCAGGTAGCTGAAATTATTTGGGTACGTGCAGTCAATCTGGACGGTTGTATAACGGTGAGCTCTTTTGAATTAATTATAGAAGGAGTATATACAGGTGACTATGTGGAAGTTCCTTTATTTCAAGTTTGTGATGACATACCACTAGACGGTATTACAGCATTTGATTTGAATATTCAGACTCCTATCATCCAAGGTGGTGATGCCAATTTAGATATAACTTATCACGAAACCCAAGTTGCTGCAGATGATGAATCAAGTTCTATTGATATTTTAATTCCTTATACTTCACCAAACCAGGTCATTTATGTTCGTGTAGAAAATGCCACAACATCTTGTTATGATACATTCGAGATGCAGTTAGAAGTAATTTCTGTAATTGGAGTAATTCCTACTGACATAATTGAATGTGATGAAGTTCCCAACGATGGAAAAGCAATTTTTGATTTAACGGTGCGTGAAACAGATATTCTTAATGGTCAGACCGCTGTTTTAAGTTATTATGAGCTCGAGGCAGAAGCAGAAATTGGTGATCCTGTTACTGCAATTGCAGACCCAGTAAACTTTGAAAATACTATAATCGATACTCAGACTGTATATGTTAGATTAGAAGAGCCCATCCTTGGTTGTTTCGATGTGGTCCCTCTTAATCTTATTGTTAACGAAGCACCAGCAATTGCAGAACCTATAGCGCCATATCCACTATGTGATAATGATCAAAATACTACCGAAGATTTTGATTTAATCACTTGGGGAGAAGATGAGATATTAAATGGGTTAACTGACGTTACCTTAACCTACTTCAACACTCAAGCAGATGCAGACCTAGGAGATCCTGCTACCGAAATACCAACACCTAATGCTTATACCAGTGCAGGTGCTGAAATTATTTGGGTACGTGCAGTCAATCTGGACGGTTGTATAACGGTGAGCTCTTTTGAATTAATTATAGAAGTAGTAGATACAGGTGACTATGTGGAAGTTCCTTTATTTCAAGTTTGTGATGACGTACCACTAGACGGTATTACAGCATTTGATTTGAATATTCAGACTCCTATCATCCAAGGTGGTGATGCCAATTTAGATATAACTTATCACGAAACCCAAGTTGCTGCAGACGATGAATCAAGTTCTATTGATATTTTAATTCCTTATACTTCACCAAACCAGGTCATTTATGTTCGTGTAGAAAATGCCACAACATCTTGTTATGATACATTCGAGATGGAGTTAGAAGTAATTTCTGTAATTGGAGTAATTCCTACTGACATAATTGAATGTGATGAAGTTCCCAACGATGGAAAAGCAATTTTTGATTTAACGGTGCGTGAAATAGATATTCTTAATGGTCAGACCGCTGTTTTAAGTTATTATGAGCTCGAGGCAGAAGCAGAAATTGGTGATCCTGTTACTGCAATTGCAGACCCAGTAAACTTTGAAAATACTATAATCGATACTCAGACTGTATATGTTAGATTAGAAGAGCCCATCCTTGGTTGTTTCGATGTGGTCCCTCTTAATCTTATTGTTAACGCAGCACCAGCAATTGCAGAACCTATAGCGCCATATCCACTATGTGATAATGATCAAAATACTACCGAAGATTTTGATTTAATCACTTGGGGAGAAGATGAGATATTAAATGGGTTAACTGACGTTACCTTAACCTACTTCAACACTCAAGCAGATGCAGACCTAGGAGATCCTGCTACCGAAATACCAACACCTAATGCTTATCCCAGTGCAGGTGCTGAAATTATTTGGGTACGTGCAGTCAATCTGGACGGTTGTATAACGGTGAGTTCTTTTGAATTAATTATAGATACCGTTCCTATCTATACAGCCAGTTCCTTTATTTCAAGTTTGTGACGATAGAAATTACAGGACCAAATGACGGGCTAGAACTTTTGACCTAGATAGCCAAAATATAGATATTGCTACTGTTGGCGGTGTTTTTAATCCCGATCTTACAGTAACCTACCACCTTACAGAAGCAGATGCAGAAGCAGGAACCATTCCTTCTTTATCAAGCCCCTATACCAATATTGTAAATCCTGAATTTATTTGGGTACGCGTAGAAGATGATATAACAGGATGTTATGGAGCTTTTCAAATGGAGCTATTAGTAAACCCTTACCTACACCAGTTAGTACCTACAGATTTTATAGATGTGACGAAGACAATGATGGCGAATAGCTTTGATTTGACTTCTAAAAGACGCTGAAATTTTAGAGGGACAACCTGGAGTAGTGATTAACTATCACGAAACCATAGCAGCTGCCGAAGCAGGAACCCCTGTAATAATAAGTCCTTATACCAATACCAGTGGTCCAATACAAACCATTTTTGCAAGAGCTGAATTTACTGCTACTGGATGTTTTGATATCGTACCCATGGACTTAGTGGTCAATCCTACTCCTATTATTCCAACAAGCATTACACCAATAGGAATTTGTGATATTAATCTAGATAGTATAGAAGATTTTGATTTAACAGAAAGAGCTAATGAAATTTATGGCACTCAAAGTGAATTAGACTATACCCTTACCTATTACGAAACTCCAGGTGCTGCCGATTCAGGTACCGGTGAAATAACGACTCCAAACGCCTATCAAAACACAAGTGATCCTCAAACTATTTGGGTTCGTCTTGAAAATAATTAACAGGTTGTTACTCTGTTGGTAGTTTTATCATAGACTTTATTTTTTGTGCATTACCTGACGCAACGATTGTTATTGATAATATTGGGGTTTTATGTTCAGAGTAGTTTTTTAGATATCACCTACACCGTCTTTAATAATACAGTTACAGGAGGTATACTTCCAGCTAATACACCCATAGCATTTTATGCCGATGGGGTGCTCATCGGAACGGAAAGTACAAACAGTGCAATTCCTGTAAATGGTAATGAAGTAGCTACTACTTCCCTATTTATACCTGTTGGAACTCCATTTATATTTACCTTAACAGGTGTAGTTGATGATGATGGTCTGGTTTAGGAATTGTAGGAGAAGAGAACGAAACCAATAACGAGTTTGATATAGTGGTTAATTTAGATGGGGAAACCATTAATCTTGGACCCGATATTGAAAGTTGTATTGGTTATACCGTTACCTTGGATGCTGATCTTGGAGAACCTGGTTTTAATTATCAGTGGTATTTAGACGGAAATTTAATACCTGGTGCTACGAATCCCCTATTAGATGTAACTGGAAATGGATTTTATAGAATTGAGGCAGTCAATGGAGCCTGTTTTGTTTTTGGTGAATTAAACGTTAATTTTAATGCTCCTCCCATTGCCACTATTCCAACTCCTTTGTTTTCTTGCGATGAAGAACCTAATGATGGAATCGCTGAATTTACATTAACCGATGCTGACGCAGAAATTATTAATGGTATCCCCAATACTTTTGTAACGTATTACGAAACTTTAGCCTTTGCAGATCTTGGAGACCCCGCAAACGCACTTGCAAGTCCATTTACAAATACAGATCCTAACACTCAAATTATTTTTGCAAGGTTAGAGGATACTACGGTACCTTTAAGTTGTTTTGACGTAGTTGAATTAGAGCTTAATGTGAACGGTGCGCCAACTATTACAAATCCAATTAGCGACTATTTTATTTGCGACAATGATAATGACAGTACTGAAACATTTAATTTAACGACTAAATACGATGAAATTGTAAATACTTTAACCGGTATAACGCTCACTTATTTCAATACTGAACCCGATGCAAATCTCGGAGATCCTGCCGACGAAATACCAACACCAACTGCATATATAAGTTCAGGTGGTGAAACTATTTGGGTACGTGCTACCGATCTAGCAGGCTGTGTTACGATAGGTTCATTTGATTTAGTAGCTGGAATAATCCCGACTTTTGTAGAAGTGCCTTTACTACAATTTTGTGACGATGCTACTCTAGATGGGTTTATTACTTTTGATCTAGATGCTCAAACACCTATTATCGACAATGGTGACCCTAATCTAATTGTAACTTATCATCCTACCCAAGCAGAAGCTGAAGCTAGTACAAATCCCATTTTAGTAAATCCATATACCAATATCATAAATCCTGAATTTATAGGAGTGCGAGTTGAAGACGGAACCACAGGTTGTTTTGCAACTTTTGAAATGGAACTAAATGTAATCTCAATTATTGCAGGGACTCCTGGAACGCCTACCGAATTAATTGAATGTGACGAGGAACCAAACGATGGTTTTGTTGAATTCACATTAACCGATGCGGATGCGATTATAACCAATGGACAAACGGGTACTGTGGTAACCTATCATTTTACCGAAGATCAAGCTGAAAATGGAACAAACGAATTGCCTATTTTATTCACTAATACGACACCAGATACCCAAATAATATTTGCTAGATTAGAGGAGGGTATTTTAGGTTGCTATGATGTAATTGCATTAGAACTTATTGTAAAACAAGCTCCTACCATTACCAATCCTATTAGTGATTATCGTCTGTGTGATAATGATGAGGACGGTACTGAGGATTTTGACTTAACCTCCAAATACGACGAAATTGTAAATACCCTAACCGATATTACCCTAACTTATTACAATACAGAACCTGATGCAGATCTAGGAGATCCTATCAATGAAATAACAACACCTGCAGCTTATCCAAGTACAGGCTTAGAATCTATTTGGGTACGTGCGGTCAATCTAGATGGTTGTGTAACAGTTGGTGTTTTTAACCTAGTTATTGATACGGTTCCTATTTTTACAGAAGTCCCTTTATTTGAATCCTGTGATTTCGGAATTACAGATGGTTTTACTGAGTTTGATTTAGATAGCCAGATTCCAACTATTGTAGCTGGTGATCTTGATCTAAATGTAACCTATCATATTTCGCAACCAGATGCAGAGGATGATTTTGATCCAATATCAAGCCCGTATACAAACGTTTCTAATCCTGAAACTATTTTTGTGAGGGTAGAAAGTGCGATTACGGGTTGCTACGGAACATTTGAAATGGTATTAGAAGTCAATTCACCATCAATAACGACTCCCGACGATTTAGAATATTGTGATCCAGACAGCGATGGATTTGGAGTTTTCACTTTAACTGATGCTGATAGTCAGGTTACTGGTGGGATACCGACAGGAAACCTGCAAGTTACCTATCATTATTTGATAGAAGATGCTCAAAACGGCAACAATCCGCTGATCAGTCCTTATGCAAATGATGTGCCTTTTCTGCAAACGGTTCATGTACGTCTGTATGACCAGACTACCCAATGCTATAGTATTACGACCTTAGATTTAGTAGTATTAGCATAGTCCGCTTATCGAACAACCCAACGATTTAGAAGTCTGTGATGATGATGCGGACGGTGTTGCGATATTTGATCTTACTGATGGCGGAAATACCCAAGCTTTACTATTAAATTTAATAGACCCTGCAGATTGGCCAAATTTCACTATTACCTATTTTGAAGACCCAGCATTGACCATTGAAATTGGCAATCCAGTGGTTTATTTTAGTATCCCTCCGAGTCCGCAAACTATTTATATTGTGGTAGAGGATCTTATCAATGGGTGTCTTAGTCAAACCACTACGCTACAACTGTGGGTATACCCACCACCAGAATTAATAGCTCCACTGCCTTATGCCCTTTGTGATGTAACAGAAATTACTGGACCAGGTGATGAGCTAGAACCTTTCGACTTGGAGAGTAAAACCGATGAGCTTACTGGCGGAAATCCAAACATTAGTATTACCTATTACGAAACACAGGCTCAGGCTGACACGGGAGATCCTTTAGATGCCCTTACCAGTCCCTATACCAATATTAGTAATCCGCAGACTATCTTTGTGCGTGCTGAAGAATCTAATAACTTATGTACCTTTAGTACTGGCACCACCTTAGATTTAGTGGTGAATCCGCTACCCTCGCCAGAAACACCAACACCACTGGAGGTTTGTGATGATAATAATGACGGTCTTGCAGAATTTATACTTACCGATAAGGATGATGAGATAATCGCTGGAGAGCCAGGAGTTGCCATAACTTATCATGAGTTGGTGACAGACGCAGAGACTGGTGCAAACCCACTGACAAGCCCATACACTAATACCACAACCTATTCGCAAATTGTGTATGCGCGAGTGGAATTCCCAATTGCACTGGGAGGAACGGGTTGTTTTACAATCGTAGAACTGGAGCTCGTTGCAATCCCAACTCCTGTGATTCCGGTAGCTATCCCTGATCTAGTAGCATGTGATGATGATGGTGATGGCCTTACAGAATTTGACTTAACACTACAGCAAGATATTATTTTTGGGGATCAAGATCCTATAGATTATACCCTTACTTATCATACTACCGAGCCTGATGCCCAAGATGGTACCAATCCAATTGCTACACCGGAGGCTTTCTTAAATACAACCAATCCACAAACCATTTGGGTACGACTTCAAGACAATGCAAATACTTGTATTAAAATAGGAAGCTTTGAGTTGGTGGTAGAACTAGCTCCTGTATTTACCCTAGTACCTGTTGTAGAACTTTGTGATGATTTGGTTCAAGACGGTATTACCGAATTTGATTTAAATCTTCAAAACAATATTATTACCGGGGGTGATCCTACCTTAAGTGTTACCTACTATCCTACTGAGCTAGATGCAGAGGAAGCAACCAATCCGCTACCACTACCCTATACCAACCTAACAGATCCTTTTGGACTCACTATTTTTGTCAGAGTACAGAGCGGTGTAACGGGATGTTATGCAACCTTCCCAATGGAGCTAATCGTTGTAGAGGCGCCTACTATTGTTACGCCTAACCCACTAGAGGTCTGTGATCCAGATAACGATGGATTTAGTGAGTTTATCTTAACCGATGCCGATTTAGAAGTAACCGGAGGAATCCCTACAGGAAATCTGGTGGTTACTTATCACTATTTACTCGAAGATGCCATTAATAACGTATTGCCTCTTGCAAGTCCTTATGAAAATGAAGTGCCTTTCTTACAAACAGTGTTTGTACGTCTGGTAGACCAGACTACCGGATGTTTTAATACCACCACCTTAGATTTAATTGTAAAAGATAGTCCGCAGATTGTAGCTCCTGATCCTATAGTTGCCTGTGATGATGATTCGGATGGTATCGAGGTATTTGATTTAACCGTTAGTGAACCGCAGATATTAGAAAATGCTGGTACTGGAGCCTATACCGTTAACTATTATGAGGACGCGGCATTGACTCTTGAAATTGTCAATCCAACGGCTTATTCCAATATTAGTAATCCGCAAACTATTTTTATTGTAGTAGAGGATCAAGATCCTAACAATATATGTACTAGTGAAACTACTCTACTACTAGAGGTAGTCGATGTACCTACCCTAGTGCCACCTACTGAACTAGAGGTCTGTGATGCTATCACACTATTGGACGGATTGGAACCCTTCGACTTGGAGAGTAAAACCGATGAAATTACCGGTGGAAATCCAATTATTGAGGTCACTTATTACGAAACACAGGCTGATGCAGATGCTGGAACTAATGCACTTGTTAGTCCATATACCAATATTGAAAATCCACAAACCATATTCATACGTGCTGAGGATCTAAACACTGGATGTGTGGTGAGTCAAGGAATTACCTTAAGTCTCGTAGTCAATCCACTACCCTCACCAGAGGAATTACCAGATCCACTGGAGTCTTGTGATGATAATAATGACGGTCTTGCAGAATTTATACTTACCGATAAGGATGATGAGATAATCGCTGGAGAGCCAGGAGTTGCCATAACTTATCATGAGTTGGTGACAGACGCAGAGACTGGTGCAAACCCACTGACAAGCCCATACACTAATACCACAACCTATTCGCAAATTGTGTATGCGCGAGTGGAATTCCCAATTGCACTGGGAGGAACGGGTTGTTTTACAATCGTAGAACTGGAGCTCATTGCAACTCCAACTCCTGTGATTCCGGTAGCTATCCCTGATCTAGTAGCATGTGATGATGATGGTGATGGCCTTACAGAATTTGACTTAACACTGCAGCAAGATATTATTTTTGGGGATCAAGATCCTATAGATTATACCCTTACTTATCATACTACCGAGCCTGATGCCCAAGATGGTACCAATCCAATTGCTACACCGGAGGCTTTCTTAAATACAACCAATCCACAAACCATTTGGGTACGACTTCAAGACAATGCAAATACTTGTATTAAAATAGGAAGCTTTGAGTTGGTGGTAGAACTAGCTCCTGTATTTACCCTAGTACCTGTCGTAGAACTTTGTGATGATTTAGTTCAAGACGGTATTACCGAATTTGATTTAAATCTTCAAAACAATATTATTACCGGGGGTGATCCTACCTTAAGTGTTATCTACTATCCTACTGAGCTAGATGCAGAGGATGCAACCAATCCGCTATCACTGCCTCATACCAATGTGGTAAATCCTGAAACTATTTTTGTCAGAGTGCAAAGTGGGGTAACGGGATGTTATGCAACCTTTCCAATGGAACTAATCGTTGTAGAGGCGCCTACTATTGTTACGCCTAACCCACTAGAGGTCTGTGATCCAGATAACGATGGATTTAGTGAGTTTATCTTAACGGATGCCGATTTAGAAGTAACCGGAGGAATCCCTACAGGAAATCTGGTGGTTACTTATCACTATTTACTCGAAGATGCCATTAATGATGTATTGCCTCTTGCAAGTCCTTATGAAAATGAAGTGCCTTTCTTACAAACAGTTTTTGTACGTCTGGTAGATCAGACTACCGGATGTTTTAATACCACCACCTTAGATTTAATTGTAAAAGATAGTCCGCAGATTGTAGCTCCTGATCCTATAGTTGCCTGTGATGATGATTCGGATGGTATCGAGGTATTTGATTTAACCGTTAGTGAACCGCAGCTATTAGAAAATGTAGGTGCTGGAACCTATGTCGTTACCTATTATGAGGACGCGGCATTGACCCTTGAAATTGTCAATCCAACGGCTTATTCCAATATTAGTAATCCGCAAACTATTTTTATTGTAGTGGAGGATCAAGACCCTACCAATTTATGTACCAGTGAAACTACTCTACTACTAGAGGTAGTGGATGCGCCTACCCTAGTGCCTCCTACTGAACTAGAGATGTGTGACATGACTGAGATCGTTGGACCAGGCGACGAACTAGAACCTTTTGACCTGGAGAGTAAAACCGATGAAATTACCGGTGGAGATTTAACTATCGAAGTCACTTATTACGAAACACAGGCTGATGCAGATGCTGGAACCAATGCACTTGTTAGTCCATATACCAATATTGAAAATCCACAAACCATCTTTATACGTGCTGATGATTTAAACACTGGATGTATAGTGAGTCAAGGAATTACCTTAAGTCTAGTGGTGAATCCACTACCCTCACCAATAACTCCAACACCACTAGAGTCTTGTGATGTGAGTAATGATGGTTTTACCTTCTTTACACTGACCGATAAGGATGATGAAATTATTGGAGGAGAACCAGGAGTAACCGTAAGCTACTACGAAACACTCTTCGATGCAGAACAGGCAGTAGATCCACTGATAAGTCCGTACACTAATATTGTTACCCCTTCACAAATTGTATATGCGCGCGCTGAGTTTCCAGTTGCACTTGGAGGAACGGGTTGTTTTAAAATTGTAGAATTGGAACTCATTGTAATTCCAACACCAGTGATTCCTATAGAGATGGAAGACTTAGTTGTCTGTGATGATGATGGTGATGGATTTGCTGAGTTTGACTTAACACTGCAAGAGACTATTATTTTCGGGGATGATCAAGATCCAGATGATTACACTCTTACCTATTACCTCTTAGAGACCGATGCCCAGGACGATGTCAACCCAATTGCCAATCCCGAATCTTTTGAAAATACGACCAATCCGCAGACCATTTGGGTACGACTTCAAGATAATGTAACAGAATGTCCAAAGATTGGAAGTTTTGATATACGAGTAGAGATAGGGCCAGAGATATTTGAGCCAACGCCACTAACGCAATGTGACGATTTAGGAGAACCCAATGACGAGGTAACACTCTTTGACCTAACGGCTAAAAACGATGAAATTACTGGAGGAGCTTCAGGGCTTACGGTACAATATTATGAAACGCAGGCAGATGCAGAGGCAGATGTTAACGAAATTGATCCTGATACAGCTTATCAAAATACAAGTAACCCACAAATTGTGTGGGTACGAGTAACCGATGTTAACACCTTATGTGTAGATACCACCGTGAGTTTAACCATTCGAGTAGCGGCCAATCCAGAACCCGAACAACCAGATCCAATTATTCTGTGTGATGTTACTAATCCTGGAGATCAGCAAGAGGTATTTGACCTAACTATTCGTCAGGCACAGATATTAGACGGAGAAACCTGGACCTTAAGCTATCACAACAGCTTTGAAGATGCTGTAGATAACAATGCGCCTATAGCTACGCCAACGGCTTATACCAATATAAGCACACCTGAGATTGTCTATGTTAGAGTATCGATTGATCCTACAGATCCTCAAGCGTGTTTTGAAATAGTAGAATTGGAGCTTATTGTCAATCCTATTCCAGATGGTAGCGCAGTGGTTACACCCTATATTATTTGTGAAATACCATCGGATGATGAGGCAATATTTGATTTAACTACTAAAAACGGAGAAATTTTAAACGGACAAGATCCTGTATTATTCGAGGTACTATTTTATGAGAGCCAGGCCGATGCCGATGCAATGCTTAATCCAATTCAGGAACCAGAAACTTATACCAACCTGACCAATCCGCAGACTATCTTTGTGGTGATCTTAAATACAGATACCGACTGTTTTGTAGCTACGCAATCTTTTGATATTGAAGAACGAGAAGGGGCAGTGGCAAATACACCTCTAGAACCCTATGCAATTTGTGATTATTATAACGCTAATGACGGGATTGCTGAGTTTGATTTATTAAACCAAGAATTATTGGATGAGATATTAGGCGGGCAAAATCCTTTAGGGTATCAATTGGATTTTTATGGAACACTGGAAAATGCGGAGTTAGAGATAGCACCACTACCAATTATCTATGAAAATGTAATTAATCCGCAAATTATTTATGCTAGAGTAACCAATATTACTAGTGATTGCTACGACATCACTGAGGTGATCTTAAAGGTAGAACTTATCCCTGAGGTGGTTTTAGAACCATCATACAGACTGTGCGTTGATGCCGCTGGAGTTCCTATACAAGAAGAGGAAGGAAGCGCTTCTCCTCCAGTGATCGATACGCAACTCGATCCAAGTGTCTATATGTTTGAATGGCAATTAAATGGAGATGTATTATTGGGAGAAATTGGAGCTTCCATTACTGCCCTACAAGAAGGAAACTACAGTGTAACGGTAACCGAGATACTAACAGGATGTATGGCAGCTACCGATACACAAGTGGTAATCTCATCACCACCACTAAACTACGATGTGCAGGTAACAGAAGCTTTTGCATCACAACATAATATCACTGCTACCGCAGAGGGAATAGGAGAATATATATTCCAATTAGATGATAACCCTTTTCAAGATAGTGGCTACTTCTTAAATGTAGTTCCAGGAACTCACACCATTACCATTAAAGATATTTATGGATGTGGTAGTGTAACAACAGAGGTCGCTGTAATCGATTTTCCAAGGTTTATTACACCAAACCAAGATGGATACCACGATACCTGGAATATACTGGGAATATCTATTGGAGATCCTACTGCTAAAATCTATATATTTGATCGCTTTGGAAAACTCCTAAAGCAAATAAGCCCTATGTCTCCAGGATGGGACGGAACCTATAACGGAAACCCACTCCCCTCAAACGATTACTGGTTTAGAGTCGAATACACAGAAAATAATATCAAAAAAGAATTTAGTGGACACTTTAGCCTTAAAAGGTAAACGTACATTTTCTTATTTATACAAAGAGCCTGTTAAACAGGCTCTTTTTTTTACAAGTATATCTCTTAGAATCAAGTCAACTTCTGTGGAATCAACTAAAGTCTTTACTGATAAAAAAATCCCCTCCAATTAAGGAAGGGATTTTTATTTATTTAGAAATTAATCCAATTAGTAGTTATTGACAATTAATTGTTTGGTCGAAATTCCTTGATCTCGTCTAATCACTAACATATAGGTAGCATTGGCAAGGGTAGAAATATCAATCGTAATTTCCGATCCCATAGCACTTAAATCGATCTTATGAACGATTCGACCCGTAAGATCGTAAATTGTCACATTATTCAGGTCTATCTGTCTTGGGTTACTTAAGTTTACTTTGCTATCGGCAGGGTTTGGATACAATACTAAAGAAGCAAAATCTTCGACATCACCTGCACCTAATAACCAATGCAAAATATAAAAAACGTTATTGCATAAAAAAATCCCTTCCAATTAAGGAAGGGATTTTGTATTTATTTAAGTGGGTTGTTTAAAACCTACTCTTTGATCATTCGTTTTACAACGCTTGATTGCTCTCCTGTAATCTGTACCATGTACACTCCAGTTGCATAAGAAGATACATCGATCACTCGCTCACTTTGCATATCCTGCAAGTTGATCTGTGATACTAACTTCCCGTTAAGATCGTAGATCATAGCAGTCTCTAATGCAATATTAGAACTGTTTGATATAGTCACCTGCTCTCCAGCTGGGTTAGGATATAATGCAATTGCATTGCTTAACTCGTTGTCTTCATTCCCTAAGAGTGTTAAATCTAAGTTCATCTCACAAGTAGATACGTTTCCGTACTCATCAGTAGCTGTAAATGTAACTACCCATTCGCCTACTCCTAAAACAGTTCCTGCTGCAGGATCCTGTGTAAAGTCACTTACTGGATCTGTACAGTTATCTGTAGCAGTAGCCTCACCTGATCCTATGTAATCAGCTACAGTATGAGTCCCATCAGGATCTACCATTACCGAAACATCTTCTGGACAAGTAAGTACTGGTGCCATAGTATCTACAACTACAACCTCGACTGAACAACTTGCAATGTTTCCACTAGCATCCGTAGCGAATACCGTTACCTCGATTGGAGTTCCGATATCATCACAACTTACCATCTCTAAATCTGCAATCAATACATCGATACCACAAGCATCATATGCTTCAGATAAGAAATCCATAGCATCTAATTCTGCCATACCGTCTTCTCCTAATGTAACAGTTACTACATCTGGATTTGCTGGTGGAAGAGCGAAATCAATCTGGAAGTTATCTACTCCAGCATTCCATCCCCATGATCCAGCATCGTCATATGTAAAACGTACTTGGAAGTCAGCGTTTGCTAATGCAGATCCGTCAATTACTCCTGAATTCTCTGGAGTTAATACAGACACATCATACAGAACTACATTTTGCCATGCAGCTCCATCATATACATCTACCGCTAAGGTCTCTCCAGCTCCTAACTCGTTAAAGCTATAGTCGTAAGACATCGTTACTGATGAGGTACCACTCATATCCCATACTGGGGTTAATAGTGATGCATTGTTTACATTTCCATTTCCAGCATCATCGTCATCGAAAATTGCTGCGTTACTTGCAAATGGAACAGTTCCTCCGGCATTTATAGCACCTGAGGCTCCAAATGTCCAATCGTAATCTCCAGCTGTGTTTGATACTGACCAACCTTCTGGTACAGAAGATCCTTCAAAATCAACAGTTACCGTAGTAACATCTTCGCTAGGTCCACATACTAATACTGGTGCAGTTACATCAGATACAACTACCGTTGCTTGACAACTAGTAGAGTTTCCAGATGCATCAGTTACTACAACATCGATAACGTTCTCTCCTAAGTTAGAACAATCTAATACGATTTCTGTTCCGCCGCCGCCTGAGCCGCCACCTGAACATTCTCCTGAGAAAGTTGCAACACCATCCATGGTCGAATCAGGGTAAGCCCATCCGCCATTGAAGTTTGCTACTGGATCTCCCATTGAAGATGAAGTCGTTATTACCCAGAATACAGTTCCTGTACCTCCAGTATCGGTTACTGATAACTCAACCCAGTATTTACCTTCTGTAAATACTACTGGTGTTAAATCCAATACGATTTCGTTAACATCAATACCAAAGTTATTTCCAATTACAGCTTGTGAAGAAGGAGTTAATCCTAATTCAGATCCTATTTCAGCTCCTGGTAATCCTCCATCATTGTCATGATATATAACATCTACTGAAGCAATTCCGCCATTAGCAAAAATACTTGCTGTAATTTGATTTAATGTAAAATCTCCTCCTACAACATCAAGATCGTTTGCTGTTCGGAAATCTGTTGCTGATGAACAGTTATATCCATTCTCAAAAGTAAAATCATTTGGATTGTCAAAATCACATGCGCCAGCGCCGTCTCCTCCTGAAGTTACTGTGTAACTACAAGCTTCATCAATACCTTGAATTAAATCTTCCATTAAGATAGTAACGGTACCGTCTGCATTTAAGTCAACCTCAAATGGCTCAATTTCGGAAGAAGCATTGGTTCCTCTTACGGTCATATAATAATTAGCATCAGGGAAACCTATGTCTGTTGCTGTAGTATATTCTGGTACTCCACACGTAACTGAAGCAAGATAAGAAAAATCAACTTTCGTTGCAGTTCCTCCTAGGAAAAATGCCTCAGGAGCATCTTTTGATACTTCAACTAATATGGTTGTTGTTGTAGTTGGTACAACTACTGGTGTGTCGAAAGTAACATTTTGTACAAAAAACTCACCAGCTGATACTGTAACAACTTCAGATCCTAATAAAGTAGAAGATCCCGGATGTCCTGCTGGAAAACCAGCGCTTACATCCCATATGTTATAAGTAATATCCATATCAACTTCAGCAGACTGAACTCCAAATTTACCTGAAGAAATTGTAAATTCTTCTGTAATTCCAAAGTCACTCATTACAAATTGTCTTGCAAAAAGGTTATCTCCTGTTGGACATGCAACGCCATATCCAGCCTCAATAAGGTCCTCTGGATTATGAGTTATTACAATTGCTACAGGTTCGCCAATACATTCAATTACTGGTGCCGTATCATCAACTACGGTTACTGTAGCTTCACATGAAGTCATGTTTCCAGCTACATCATATACTTCTAGAGTGACTGTTACGTCACCTACATCAGCACAACTAAATGCTGTCTGTGATGCTACGAATGAATCAACTCCACAGTTGTCAGTAGATCCGCCATCTAAATCAGAAGCAACTATTGATGCTGCACCAGTAATATCTAGGGTTACGGTCACAGCTTGACATACAGCAACAGGAGCCTCTACATCGTTAACTGTAATTACAAACGTACAGGAAGTCTCATTTCCATGAGAATCAGTAGCTGTAAAGGTTACATTATTATCTCCTACTGGAAAGAATCCTCCAGTTTCAATTCCTCCTGTTTGAACTATGAATTCAGCATCTAAACTACCGTCTTCTAAATCGATCGCAATTGGTGGTGCAAAATTAACTACTGCGCCACATGCTCCTTCATCATTATCTGCAACAAAATCTGCTGGACAGAAAATTTCTGGTGCTTCTCCTGAAATCAAGGCCATATTGATACAAAAACTGTTTACCGTAGTAACATCTGAACCAGCTCCTTCTACAACTAAAAACCATTCGCCGTTAATGTCTAATCCAGCAAGTGCTGTATTAAATGCTCCATCTGATGGAAGGTAATCAGCAGCGGGTGCACCACCCGTCCAATCATCATAGTTATTTAAAGATACATCTGTAAATACTAAATCTACAGCAGTATCCATACCATCGGTTCCTCCGGCAAAAGCACCAAGTTCCCATTGTATGCCTGTTCCAGCTGGTTGTAAATAGAATGCTACATCCTCAGCCATTTCGCCTTCTACATTTATAACAACGCTCTCAAGAACGTATTCTCCTAAATCTGTACCAATGATACCTAAATCGCCTGAGTTCTCATCAGAAGTATCAGTAATCATAACACCAGCAGAAGCCACTATTGGTGGATTAAATTCTAAAGGCATTTCTTCTGAACAAAAGGAAAAGCCTGAAACTGGTTCTAATTCTTGACCAATAACATTCATTACTGCAGCGTATGTTCCTCCAAAATCTACAATATCTGGTGAACCACAAGGTGCAGATCTCCAATAAGTAGGGGCTGATTGACCCTCTGTATTCCCAAGAAAAGCTGGACGGTTTACGCCATCACGAACTAAACTCACTTCGTATACAAGTGTCTCTCCAGCTGGTATAGTTGCTGAAAGAGGTACCGTTAGTAAATCAAAATTATTTGCAGCTGAGACCGTTTGGACTGCAGTACCTTGAAGTGTTAAATCCCCTCCTGGAAAAGTTCCTGTTGGAGTTGAATACACATTAACAGTGATTGGATTTGGTCCAGCACCATTAAAATAGTAGGTAGCAAATTCTACACCTATAACTTCAAAATCATTAGTGATACCATAAGTACCTGCTAAATCATAAGCTCTAAAAAGATCTGTATCATAAGCCGTAGGTCCATCTTGACAAGAAAGACCACTTGTAAAATTCAATGTTGTACTTTGTTGTAAAGTAACAACGGCCTGATTGTTAAATAAATTGGTAGCTTCTGTAGAACGTGCTACGTCTGAAACAGGGCTACTTAATGTCGTTAAAGCCGAACGAGATTGATCGTTAGCATTTGTTACACCATTTGAAAGAGATTGTCCATATACTAAAGGAATAGTCAATACTGCAAACAAAAAGGTTAATAAAGTAATTTTTTTCATGTTTGTTTAATTTAGTAAATTATTAAATACCGACAAATATAAGATATTATATATTAATTAAAAAAAATGATACATATATGACACATGTATTATAGAGGTTATAGAAATATAAAAATCTTTATTGCATAAAAAAATCCCCTCCAATTAAGGAAGGGATTTTGTATTTATTTAAGTTGGTTATTTAAACACCTACTACTCTTTGATCATTCGTTTTACAACGCTTGATTGATCTCCTGTGATCTGTACCATGTACACTCCAGTTGCATATGAAGATACATCGATCACTTGTTCACTTTGCATATCCTGCAAGTTGATCTGTGATACTAACTTTCCGTTAAGATCGTAAATCATAGCAGTCTCTAATGTAATGTTAGAGCTGTTTGATATAGTCACTTGCTCTCCAGCTGGGTTAGGATATAATGCAATTGCACTACTTAACTCGTTGTCTTCATTCCCTAAGAGTGTTAAATCTAAGTTCATCTCACAAGTAGATACGTTTCCGTACTCATCAGTAGCTGTAAATGTAACTACCCATTCGCCTACTCCTAAAACAGTTCCTGCTGCAGGATCCTGTGTAAAGTCACTTACTGGATCTGTACAGTTATCTGTAGCAGTCGCCTCACCTGATCCTATGTAATCAGCTACAGTATGAGTCCCATCAGGATCTACCATTACCGAAACATCTTCTGGACAAGTAAGTACTGGTGCCATAGTATCTACAACTACAACCTCGACTGAACAACTTGCAATGTTTCCACTAGCATCCGTAGCGAATACCGTTACCTCGATTGGAGTTCCGATATCATCACAACTTACCATCTCTAAATCTGCAATCAATACATCGATACCACAAGCATCATATGCTTCAGATAAGAAATCCATAGCATCTAATTCTGCCATACCGTCTTCTCCTAATGTAACAGTTACTACATCTGGATTTGCTGGTGGAAGAGCGAAATCAATCTGGAAGTTATCTACTCCAGCATTCCATCCCCATGATCCAGCATCGTCATATGTAAAACGTACTTGGAAGTCAGCGTTTGCTAATGCAGATCCGTCAATTACTCCTGAATTCTCTGGAGTTAATACAGACACATCATACAGAACTACATTTTGCCATGCAGCGCCATCATATACATCTACCGCTAAAGTCTCTCCAGCTCCTAACTCGTTAAAGCTATAGTCGTAAGACATCGTTACTGATGAGGTACCACTCATATCCCATACTGGGGTTAATAGTGATGCATTGTTTACATTTCCATTTCCTGCTGCATCGTCATCGAAAATTGCTGCGTTACTTGCAAATGGAATAGTTCCTCCGGCATTTATAGCACCTGAGGCTCCAAATGTCCAATCAAAATCTCCAGCTGTGTTTGATACTGACCAACCTTCTGGTACAGAAGATCCTTCAAAATCAACAGTTACCGTAGTAACATCTTCGCTAGGTCCACATACTAATACTGGTGCAGTTACATCAGATACAATTACCGTTGCTTGACAACTAGTAGAGTTTCCAGATGCATCAGTTACAACAACATCGATAACGTTCTCTCCTAAGTTAGAACAATCGAAAGTGAAGTTTAATGGGTCAGCGACACCACAAACTCCAGAGAAAGTATATACACCGTCTCCACCAGCATCTACACTCCACGTAGCTCCACCATCACCTGATGTTGCCCAACCGTTTCCGTTACTTGATGCTGTTGTGTTTTCCCAACCTAATACACCGGCATCTGAAGCAGCTCCAACTGTTCCAATCCAATATGTACCTGCTGCAAATTCAACTGGTGTAATATCATAAACTACCTCACTAGCATCAAATGCACCATCAAATGGCCCACCTACTACAGTTTGAGATGTTGGTGATACTGTTTCTGTTCCTATAGCTGCTCCAGGTTGTCCTGCAGCATCTGCGTAGTATGTAAATGTCATATCAGCAACAGAAGCTCCAACATTATGCCACAAGTTCATTGTGATTTGTGTAAGTGTAAAATCTCCAGTAGATGTAACTTGATTAGCTACCCAGAATGGTGCTCCATTGTTAAATGTAGCTCCTTCTAAGTTATTTCCAGGATTACTTTGTGAACAAGGTCCTGTTGAACCTGATACTACGGAATAATCACATGCCTCAATAACATCTAAAAGTAAATCAGAAGCTGGGACTGTTACTGTTCCGTCAGCATTTAAATCTAGTAATAATGGTGGTGTAACAACTGGCTCGTATTGGAAATCAACTCCCCAAGAATTTAAAACACCATCGTCACCTGCAGTGAAAGTGTCTGTAACTGATAATGTCCAGTCTCCCATTGACATTTCACCATTGAAAGCAGCTAATGCTTCAAGTGGGCTATATACTCCTGTAACTAATACATCACATTGATCATTGATACCCTCAGCAGCATCATCGTCTAAAGTAACCAATACACCGTCACCATTACATCCAAAAGCTCCTCCACCCATTGTATCAAGTAAAGTTACTGTTGTTCCAGCTGGTGATGTTAATGTGATAATCATATCACCGATCCAAGCGTGAGTAATATCTAAGTTTACATTTAAATCTTGTAATTCAACGTCATCAGAAAGTGTTAAAACACTTTCAACAACAGCAACTTCAATAGGTGCTTCATTTATAAAGACAGATGGACCAGATGGTGATCCAATACATTCTATTACTGGTGCTGTTTCGTCAACTACGGTTACTGTAGCTTCACATGAAGTCATGTTTCCAGCTACATCGTATACCTCTAAAACTACGGTTACATCTCCTACATCTGAACAACCAAATGTTGTCTGTGATGCTGCGAATGAATCAACTCCACAGTTATCAGTAGAACCGCCATCTAAATCAGAAGCAACTATTGATCCCATTCCCATAGCATCTAAAGTAACTGTTACTGCTTGACATACAGCAACGGGTGCCTCAGCATCGTTGATAGTAACTACAAAAGTACATGAAGTCTCATTTCCATGAGAATCAGTAGCTGTAAATGTTACATCCGTATCGCCTACTGGAAATTCACTTCCTGTAGCAGGACCTGCAGTTTGTACTATATTAGCTGCAGCTAAAGTACCATCTTCTGTATCCAATGCAATTGGTGGTGCAAAATTAACTACTGCGCCACAAGCTCCTTCATCGTTATCTGCAGCAAAATCTGCTAAACAGAAAATCTCTGGTGCGTCTCCTGAGCTCATTGCCCAGTTAATACAAAAACTGTTTACTGTAGTAACATCTGACTACCAGCACCTTCTAAAACTCAAAAACCACTCGCCGTTGATATCTAATCCAGCAAGTGCTGCATTAAATGCTCCATCTTCTGGAAGTAATCAGCAGCAGGTGCGCCACCAGTCCAATCAATATAGTTATTCGAAGAAGAATCTGTAAATGTTAAATCTACAGCAGTGTCCATACCATCGGTTCCTCCGGCAACACCACCAAGTTCCCATAATATGTTGTACCGATGCTGGTTGTAATAAAATGCTACATCCTCAGCCATTATCTCCTTGAGCATTTACAACAATGCTCTCAAGAACGTATTCTCCAAGTCCAGATACCAACAACACCAGTATCACTAGGATATCCTGAATCTGCAACCACTACTCCAGCAGAAGCAATAATGGTGGGTGAAATTCTAAAGGCATCTCTTCTGAACAATCTTGACTGAAAAGATATGGTGGTGGTGGTAAAATTTCTGAGAAAGTTATTGACCAAGAGTTTACACTCCCAGTATCTCCAATAAAATCCATTTAATGACCAATCCATTCCGTTAAGCATGCTTCTCCAGCAAACGTAGCTGCCATTGATCCACCTTCCGCAGAGAAAGTACCATTAAATGGAGCAGAACCAGTAGTAATACTAGGTGCTCCATCTTGGAAAACGGTATCAGTGTAATTGTCACCAAGACCTCCGTTGACTGATGATTAAGTCTAAAGATACACCGCTTGGTGAAACCAGATTAATTTCTAAATCTCCGTCCCAAGTACGTGTGAAATGTTTAAAGTCACATTGTCGAAGGTGTATTCACCTACTGCTGAACCTACTAGAGCCAAAATGTTGCAGCTGCAGCATCGATGTAACGGAGTTAAACAGGACAATATTGTCTGGAATAGCACCGTGTATCTCCAGTGTATGTCTGAGCATTTACCTGCACATAGAGATACTGAAGCAAGGAACGCAAACATGATTAATGTAATTTTTTTCATGAAATTAGTTTTAGTTAAAATTAAGTCTTTATAGTATTTAAAGGACAATAAATATATTATGAAACTAAATGCTAAACAAAAAAAAAGCTTTTTAAATTTAATTTAATAAAATAAAATAAGTGTACAAAAGGAATTAAACTTTGTAAACACTAAAATATTAATAGGTATTTATAATTTAGAATTACTTAGATCAATGTAATTGATTACACAATGAATATGTTATGTACAAAAAAACCGCCTTAGCTAAAGCTGGTTTATATGATTTGTGCAAAAAAGCTAAACATCTAAGGCTTCTTCTTTTTTGTTGGATAAGTCAATTCCTTTTTTCTTAACTGAATCGAAGAATACAGGTGTTGCAATAAAGAGAGATGAGTAGGTACCTACTAATACACCAACTATTAATGCGAAAATTAATCCTCGAATGGATTCAGCACCAAATATAAATATCGAAAACAATACGATTAAGGTAGTTAAAGATGTATTTAAGGTACGACTTAAAGTACTATTTAATGCTTGATCGATTACCTTGTTCATTTTCCAAGATGGATGGTCGTTAAAAAATTCACGAATACGGTCAAATACCACAACGGTATCATTTAATGAATATCCAATAACCGTTAATATCGCTGCTATGAAAGACTGACCAATTTCCATATTAAATGGCATAAATCTATAGGTTAGTGAAAAAACACCCAATACAATGAGCACATCATGGAATACAGCTGCTACGGCACCTAAACTAAATTGCCATCTTCTAAAACGAAGCAATATGTATAAGAAAACCACTACTAATGAACCTAAAACAACCCAAAAAGATGCTTTTTTAATGTCATCGGCAATCGTAGGGCTTACTTTGTAAGATTCCATTCTTCCCGCTACTTTATTTTCGGTATCTCCGATATACTGACTGTAGGTAAAGCCTTCTGGAAGATTTGATTTTAAACCATCAAACATCATTTTTTCAATTTCTTCGTCAACTGATGTACCGGCCTCATCTACCTTATATTTAGTTGTAATTTTTAACTGGTTACTTCCTCCGTAAGTTTTTGCTTCGGCAGAGCCAAAAACTTCAATCAAGTCTGCTTCAACTTGAGTTGCATTGACATCTCTATCAAAGCGAACCGTATAAGTTCTACCTCCTACAAAATCGACTCCCTGATTTAATCCAACGGTTACTAAAGATCCTAAACTTGATAGAATTAGGATACCTGAGATTACATAAGACACTTTCCTTTTTCTTAAGAACTCAATCGTATTGTTGGTAAGGATATTTTTAGTTAAAGAAGTTGTACATGGCAACGGCTTTCCGTTTCTAGTATATCCATCGATAAATAGTCTAGTGATAAATATTGCAGTAAATAAGGAGGTTGCAATACCTATTAAAAGCGTTGTTGCAAACCCTTGAATGGGTCCCGTACCAAACATTAACAGTATAAAACCAGTTAATCCAGTCGTAATATTGGCATCTAAAATAGAAGACAGTGCATTGCTAAATCCGTCGTTAATAGCATCTTTTTGAGCTTTTCCTTTGGCTAGTTCTTCCTTAATACGTTCAAAAATAAGCACGTTAGCATCGACCGACATTCCTATGGTAAGTATAATACCCGCTATACCAGGAAGCGTTAATACCGCTCCTAATCCTGCTAATATTCCAAAAATAAATATAATATTAACCACCAAGGCTACATCAGCAAAAGTTCCTGCTTTACCATAATAGAAAACCATCCATACCAATACAAAAATAAGTGCCAATACAAATGAGAAGATTCCACTATCAATTGCTTCTTGTCCCAAAGTAGGACCTACTACTTCTCCTTGAATAATCTCTGCAGAGGCAGGTAATTTACCAGCTCTTAATACATTTGCTAAATCTTGTCCTTCTGTGATATTAAAATCTCCAGAAATTTGACTTCTACCACCTGCAATTGGACCACTGGTAACTCCTGGTGCAGAATAAACAATATCATCTAAGACAATGGCTATCTGAGACTGGTTGTTGTAGGCTTCACCAGTCATTTTCTCCCATACTCTAGCACCTCTGGCATTCATTTGCATACTAACCACTACTCTTCCTAGTTGGTCATAAGTTTGAACCGCATCCACAACTACGCCCCCTGCTAGTGGAGGTAATTGATCTCTGTTTGATTTTATGGCATATAGGGTTACTACTTCTTCCCCTAATTCTTTATTTTCCGAAGCAATGCCCCATACAAACTTTGCATAGCGCTGATTGTCGGATAACAGCGATTTAATTTGTGGTGTTTTTAAATAGTCGTTAATTACTGCGGTATCCTTTAACATGAAAGTTCCTAGTTCAGGTCTTCCTGTTTGTCCAGGATATAACATTTTACTTAGTAAAGGTCTTTCTTTTGAAGCATCTGCGATGGAGTCATTAACATCTTCCCCTCCTATTAAATCGTCAACAATGTTATCTTCTTCGCTAGCGTCTGTAGTAGTTTCTTCAGCTTCTGGTTCATTTACTTTATTTAACTCAGCTAATTTAGCGTCTGCAGCAACTATAAAACCCTGCAATTCGTCAATTTTGTATACCCCCCAAAATTCGAGCTGAGCGGTGCTTTGCAATAACTTTTTTACACGTTCTACATCCTTCGCTCCAGGTAATTCTACTAAAATACGAGCAGATTTACCAATTCGCTGGATATTTGGTTGTGTAACACCAAATTTATCGATACGTTTTCTTAAAACTTCAAAGGCAGCTGTTATAGATTCATCAATTTTTCTTTCGATAACTGGGTATACATCACCGTTAGTCATAGCGGCATTGATATCATCTTCTAAATTTTTATTAAAAAATATATCTGGTGATGCTAATAAATTTTCACCTGGAAGCGCATCAAAAGCCTGAAAAAAGGACTCCAAATAAGTGTCTTGGGATTCTTTTTGAAGAATAAAAGCGTCCTTTAATGCTTGATTAAAGGCAGCGTCTTTGGTGTTATTTGCTAAACCCTTTAGGATATCTTTTACAGAAACTTGTAATATAACATTAATTCCTCCTTTTAAATCGAGCCCTTTATTTAATTCTTTTCCTTTGGCAGTGTTATAATCTATTTCAATAGGCCCTACTGAAACTACTGGTATATTCCCTATGGAATCTAAATAACTAGCCTGTGCTGAATTTCTTTTATCGGGTTCGCTAGCAGCATATTTTGTTGTTGCAAATGTCTTTGCATCTTCTTCTACGTTATTTGAAATGTAGGTGAATGAAAGTTGATATAAACTTACCAAACCAAACAGAATCGCAAATACTTTTATTAATCCTTTATTTTGCATTGTTATATTTTTTGTGTCAAATTTTTAAAAACGAGCAAATATATAGTTTACCATATAATCTGACAATTATTTTTTTATTTATTAAACTAATGATTTCGACTTTAATCTTTTACGATAATATAGTCATCTAGGAAAGATAAGAGAAAGGTCCTGCGCGTATTTGGATTGTTTTCAAATACTTAACATCAACTTTTGTTTCTTGTTTTGAATGGTATTTAAATTTATTTTGTTGTGTTAAGCAACCATATATATTGTGAAACAATGAATAGCTGCCAAAAATATCTGGCACAAAATAGCGATCGGTTTTCGATAATAACTGGACAACTAGTCCGCTGTTTTCAAAAGGATTTTCAAAAGTTTTAGGTATTTTAAAAACATCTAAATATAAATTTAAACTTTTAGTTCCAGTATGATCCTCCGTTTGTTTATTGTTTTGATTAGCTAAATAACTTACTGCAAAATGATTTCCTTCGTTGAGTACTTTTTTTATAAATGCAGTATCTACAGAACTAAAATAAGAGATTTTTAAATGACCTTGATGGTCTTTTGAAACCTTTAAATAATTAATCCCTATTTTTTGCAATTGTTTTTTAACTATTGCAATGGTATTGTTTTGAGTTTCTAGAGTTATTCTTTTCGCATCGCTAAATTTTATGATAATTTCTTGATGTGAATTGGACGGTTGCTGAAGACTTAATCCTAGCAAGCTAACCATACTTATTAAAAAACCAAAAAAGAATTTTATACTCATGATTCAAATATAAAAAATAAAGACTGTATATATACAGTCTTTATTAGATAATCTCATATTAAGAAGGATTTCTATAATTCTAACAAGCCATTCGTTTTTCGGACCCCTTCAGCACTTCTATTCATATGTTCGTTTTCGGCATCTGTAAGGTCTAACTGAACAATTTTTTCAATTCCGTTTCTACCTAAAACAACAGGAACACCAATACAAATATCGTTTAATCCATATTCGCCCTCCAATAGGGTTGAACAGGGGAATATTTTTTTCTGATCACAGACAATAGCTTGTACTAAACCTGAAACCGCAGCACCTGGTGCATACCAAGCAGAGGTTCCAAGAAGTTTTGTTAAGGTACCGCCACCAACTTTTGTAGCTTCCATAACTTCATCTAATCTTTCTTCCGAAATAAATTTACTTACAGGAATACTATTTCTAGTTGCCATTCTAGTTAGAGGAACCATACCTACATCACTGTGACCACCAATTACCATTCCGTCTACATCGCTGATTGGAGCTCCTAAGGCTTCCGCTAATCGATATTTAAATCGAGCACTATCCAAAGCACCACCCATTCCAATAATTCTATTTTTTGGTAATCCCGCTGTTTTATGAACTAAATAAGTCATCGTATCCATTGGGTTACTCACGACAATCATTATTGCCTCAGATGAGTATTTAATTAAATTAGAGGAAACAGATTTTACAATTCCTGCATTGATATCTATTAATTGTTCCCTTGTCATTCCTGGTTTACGAGGGACACCACTGGTTATTACAACAACGTCACTTCCTGCTGTTTTTGAATAATCGTTTGTTACCCCCACTATTTTAGTGTCGAATCCATTTAACGAAGCTGTTTGCATTAGGTCCATTGCTTTACCTTCTGCAAAACCCTCTTTAATATCCAATATTACTACTTCACTAGCAAAATTTTTAATAGCAATGTATTCAGCACAACTAGCTCCAACTGCACCAGCCCCAACAATTGTAATTTTCATAATTTTTTATTTTGTTTTGTTCTTATTTTTAAAGAGATACAAAGTTAAACTATTTGTATAAATTTTTTAATAAAAAAATTTAAAAAAGAGATCATTTGTTTTAGAAAATTTTATAGTGTAATGCTACGTTAATATTCGGAAATTTCCCTAAAGATAACATGGAGGAAATATAAAATTTATTAAAATGATAATTGACCCCGAGATCACCTTTAAAGTCTGTTTTATTTTCATCTAGTAAGGACAGTAATTCATTAAATAAGTCTAAAAATAAACCATTTTGACCTCCTAACTTATGATTAAATTTGTTGTAGGTATAACCTAACGAACCTGTAAATTCTAATTTATTTATTTTCTTGGATGCAATTAATTGGAACAACAAAGAGTTGGCATCAATTATAATGGAATTTATTGTTGTGAGCGGGATACTTCCAGGTTCTGGATCTACAGGCTCTATCGCTACCTCATCAAAATATAGGTTCAAATTAAACACAGAATAAGATGCTAAAACAGCTAGCTCGATTGGACTGGTATCTGCCGCTTCTTTTCTAAAGTATTGACTAATAGTATGCTTTAGGGCCGCACCAAAAATATCATAACTAGAAGTGCTAATTGTTACTTTCGGAGAATAACGAAGCGTCACATCGGTCTCTTTCCACAAACCAATACTTACTTGTAAATAAGGATGCGCAACTACATCTTGTTTAATTCCCTCAAAAGCTTGCCACTCATAGGCTTCATCATCAATATTAAAATCAAAAAAAGTTTCAGTATGCCCCCCCAGAGCCGAAGGAATTTCTGCAGATTGAGCACCTCTAATTTCCATAGTTGCCAACTCATTGTTACTAATCGAAAAAGTTTTTTGCTTATTTGGAATCGGCAAAATATTGACATGTAATGATGCGTCTAATTTAAATTTACCAATGCTTTCTGCAGAGCTATACCAAGATGAAGAAGACTGGTAAACGGAAGCACTTGCTGCTGAAGAAACATATTTACTAGAAATATACAACATATCATTAACAGCATCTGTTATATCTATCTGGGATCTCCCAGAAAAAGAAGTAACTAATGTCAAACATATAAAAACTAGTTTTATAGTATGATTATGCATCAATATTTGCATAAACCGCATTCTTTTCGATAAATTCTCGTCGTGGCGGAACTTCATCACCCATCAACATTGAAAACACTCTATCAGCTTCCACTCCATTATCAATTACTACCTGACGTAATGTCCTTTCTGAAGGCTTCATAGTGGTATCCCAAAGTTGATCTGCATTCATTTCTCCAAGGCCTTTATAACGTTGTATTTTACAACCTTCTCCAAATTCCGTTTGAATTTCTTCACGTTCCTCATCAGACCAAGCATATTTCTTTTTTGCTCCTTTTTTAACTAAATAGAGAGGTGGGGTTGCAATAAATACATGACCCGCTTCAATTAAATCTTTCATGTATCTGAAGAAAAAAGTTAAGATAAGTGTTGAAATATGACTACCGTCGACATCAGCATCACACATAATTACAATTTTATGATACCGTAATTTTTCAAGATTTAAGGCTTTACTGTCTTCTTCGGTACCAATCGAAACACCCAAAGCTGTAAATATGTTTCTGATCTCTTCGTTTTCGAACACTTTGTGTTGCATAGCTTTTTCAACATTCAAAATCTTACCCCTTAACGGCAAAATTGCTTGAAAATTACGGTCACGACCTTGTTTAGCTGTTCCACCTGCCGAATCTCCCTCGACAAGAAAAACCTCGCATTTTTCTGGATCTTGTTCAGAACAATCAGATAATTTACCCGGTAATCCCATACCTCCCATCACAGTTTTTCGCTGAACCATTTCACGAGCTTTTCGAGCGGCATGTCTGGCCTGAGCAGCAAGAATTACTTTTTGTACAATAGTTTTTGCATCGTTTGGATTTTCCTCTAAATAATTTTCTAACATTTCAGAAACAGCTTGACTCACCGCCGAGGTGACTTCTCTGTTTCCAAGTTTTGTTTTCGTCTGACCTTCAAACTGAGGCTCAGCTACCTTTACTGAAATTATTGCGGTAAGTCCTTCTCTAAAGTCATCACCAGCGATGTCAAACTTTAACTTATCAAGCATTCCAGAAGAGTCTGCATACTTTTTTAGTGTATTGGTAAGCCCTCTTCTGAATCCTGATAAATGAGTCCCTCCTTCGTGAGTATTGATATTATTTACATAGGAATGTAGATTTTCACTGTAAGATGTATTATAAATCATTGCTACCTCAACAGGAATGTCTTTTTTCTCTCCCTCCATTGAAATTACATCTCCAATTATTGGTTCCCGGGTATCGTCTAGAAAACGAATAAATTCTTTGAGTCCTTCTGTGCTTTGAAAAATTTCAGTAACAAACTCTCCTTTTTCATCTTTTTCTCTTTTGTCAGTAATTGAAATAATAATCCCCTTATTTAAAAAAGATAATTCTCTAAGTCTGTTGGATAGCGTTTCGTAATTGTACTCAATAGTTTGTTTAAATATTTCAGGATCTGGATAAAAGGTAATAATAGTTCCTCTAAATTCAGTTGTTCCAGTTTGCTTTACTGGATACATCGTTTTACCAAATTCATATTCTTGCTCATAGACGTTTCCGTTTCTATGGACTACGGCTTTTAAATTTTTTGAAAGAGCATTTACTACGGAAACTCCAACTCCGTGAAGTCCACCAGATACTTTATAAGAATCTTTATCGAACTTACCACCAGCTCCAATCTTAGTCATCACTACTTCAAGAGCTGAAACACCTTCTTTTTTATGGATGTCTACTGGAATTCCACGGCCATTATCTTTTACAGAAATAGAATTATCTTCGTTAATGATCACATCGATGGCATCACAATGCCCACCCATCGCTTCATCGATAGAATTATCAACGACCTCATAAACTAAATGATGTAGTCCTCTTACTCCAACATCTCCGATGTACATAGAAGGTCGCATACGAACATGCTCCATCCCTTCTAATGCTTGTATGCTATCTGCACCGTAATTTTCTTTTTTTTGTTCTTCGCTCATGTGTTAAGGTTAAGTAATATTAGTTTTTAATATTCAGTTAAATTGGTCTCTGAACTGATTATAAACAAATATAATCTTTCCCCTATTTAAATAGAAACTACACAAAGCATTTTTCAGGTATTTATTAACTATTTGTTAAAATCGTAAAACCTGCTTAAAACAGCTAAAAAAGACCTTAAAATAAAAAATATAGATTTTGAATTGCCTCCCTAAAGGCAGAAATTATTAAAATCGCTCACAACTGTTTAAAAGAGCATTAAAATTTGTTTTTATTTAGTAAAAAAAGAAATTTTTAGGTGATAAAAGTAATTTTCTAGATTTTAACAAAATATTTTCTATATTTAAAATACAGGTAATTATTTTTGATCAAAGAAAAAAATCATGGAAAAAATCAAATTAATAAAAACTCTCGTATTTTCAATCTTAGTAACAATTGGGACATCGTTAAGTGCACAGGATTTTAAGAAATTAGATAAAAGCCCTTTGGATATTGCTGCTTATCCATCAAATTATAGAGAATCTAATAAAGAATTGAAGATTATATACAGCAGACCTCAACTAAAGGGAAGAACGTTAAGTAAATTAGCTCCAAACGGAGAAATTTGGAGAACGGGAGCTAATGAAGCACCAGAATTAACATTATATAAAGAATTTTATTTTAACGGAATCAATTTAAAAGCTGGAAGTTATGCTTTACTTACAATACCAGGCGAAAAAGAATGGACAATTATTCTTCATTCTGAATTAAATGCGTGGGGTTCTTATTTTTATAAAAAAGAAAATGATATAGCCCGAATTTCAGTCCCTGTAATAACCACAAGCGACTCTCTGGAAGCATTTTCGATTGCTTTTGAAGAGGATGACAAGAATATTATAATGCACATGGGATGGGATTCGATAAGAGTGGCTGTACCATTCAAGAAAGTCCAATAAAATCTTCTTTTAAAGAATTGATTAGGGAATATTTAGATATTTATGTGTTTGTAGAGAGACTTTCCATTTAGGATTTTTCATCACATAATCTACAATCATTGGAATCATCTTTTCTCTATTACTCCATTCGGGCTGTAAGTACAACATACAACTATCGTTTACTTTCGCTGCTTGTTCCTGAGCGAAATCAAAGTCAGATCTGTTGTAGATAATGATTTTTAACTCATTAGCTTGATTGTATATGTTTAGTTTGGGTAACTTTGTTTTTTTTGGAGACAAACAAATCCAATCCCAGGTTCCTGTTAAATCATATGCGCCAGAAGTTTCTATATGTATATTTAGATTGTTCTTTTTCAACATATGTGTTAGTGGTTCCATATTCCAAATTAGAGGTTCTCCTCCAGTGACTACCACTGTGTTAGAATATTTAGAAGCATTTTTTACAATTTTTTCAGTAAATGTTGGGGGATGTAAATCGGCGTTCCAGCTCTCTTTTACATCACACCAATGACACCCTACATCACAACCGCCAATCCTTATAAAATAAGCCGCTGTACCCTTGTGAAAACCCTCTCCTTGAACGGTGTAAAACTCTTCCATTAAGGGAAGCATTTCTCCTTTATCAATCAGGCTTTTAATTTCTTTTTTCATCAGTGCAAAGGTAAAAATTAAAACTAACTATTTTACAGTTTATTCTCAGAAGAAAATGAAAAATTGACTTGCTATGGTTGTTTAAATAATTCCTTTAAGAAAACAAAACTCAAAATCCGTAAATCTTCTTTTTTAAAATTTTGATTGAATTCAGAACCAATTTTAGTAATTTTGGATTGTAAAAAAACGATCTAAAAAAAAACAACTGATGTTAAAAAAAATAATAGCTCTAGTTTCTGTGACTCTCCTATTCATTCAGTGTAAAGAAGAAATAAATCCATTCTTAATATCTAACGATTCTGTTGGTACTTTAACAAGAGGAATGACAATAAAGGAAATTGATTCTACTTTCGCTAAGGATTCTATAGTTAAACTTTATGCTCAGAATGAGGAGTTACCAACTCAAGGAGAAGTAGAGATTTATGAAAAAAACGGAACTAAATTAGTATCAATATCGCCAGTAACTAATAATGATCCTGATGCTTTGATTTCGAATTTTCAATTTTTCGATCCCCGTTATAAAACAGACAAAGGACTAAATTTAAGTAGTACATTTAAAGATATTAAGGCAAATTATAAAATTTCAAATATTGAAACTACTATTTCTACCGTTGTGATATTTTTAGAAGATAATGATCTCTTTATTAATATTGATAAAAATGAATTACCGGAAAATTTTAGATACAATCCAAATCTTGTGATTGATATTACCAACATTCCAGATGAAGCAAAAATTAAGTATTTTATGCTTTCTTGGAAAATCGATGAATTCGAGAAAAAATAACGTTGTTACTTTAAAAAATAGTTCTAAGAATGGTTAACCCCTCGCTCCCTTGCGATTAGCGTATTTTTTAATAACATTGCGATAGTCATCGGACCTACCCCCCCTGGAACTGGCGTAATGAAAGATGATTTTTTACTAACTTCATCAAATGCAACATCCCCTTTAATAACATAACCCTTGGGTTTAGACTCATCTGGGACTCTACTGATGCCTACATCTATTATAACAACATTATCTTTAACCATATCTGCTTTCAAATATTCTGGTATCCCTAAAGCTACAACTATAATGTCTGCTTGTTTAGTTATTTCATAAAGGTTTTTGGTGTAACTATGTGTTAATGTTACAGTGCTGTTAGCTGCAGGACCTTTTTGACTCATCAAGATACTCATAGGTCTTCCCACAATATGGCTTCTTCCAATAACTACTGTGTGTTTGCCTTTTGTTTCAACTTGATATCGCTCTAATAATTGCAATATTCCAAAAGGAGTTGCTGGAATAAAACTATCCATTTCTAGAGCCATTTTACCAAAATTTTCAGGATGAAAACCATCCACATCCTTATTGGGATTGATGGCTAATAAAACTTTTTCTTCACTGATGTGTTTTGGCAGCGGCAACTGAACAATAAAACCATCTATCTCATTGTTTTTATTTAAATCGCTTATTGTTTTTAATAAGCGTTCTTCAGAGGATGTTTCAGGTAACTTAATTAAAGTTGAATTAAAACCAACTCGTTCACAAGCTCTTACTTTTGAGCCAACATAAGTTAGACTAGCCCCATCATTTCCTACTAAAACAGCTGCTAAATGAGGTACTTTTTCGCCTCGTTTTTTAATTTCATTGACAGATATCGCAATCTCATCCTTGATATCATTCGATGTCTTTTTACCGTCTAGTAGAATCATTTTATTCAATTTTTGTTAATAAATTATGGTTTCATTCCTTTCATAGCCTGCATCATTTTTCGCCCACCGCCACCTTGCATCATTTTCATCATCTTACTCATTTGGTTGAATTGTTTCATTAACTGATTTACCTCTTGAACTGTGGTGCCACTTCCCTTCCCAATTCGTTTTTTTCGACTGGCATTTATAATGGAAGGTTGACTCCTTTCTTCAGGCGTCATAGAATGAATAATAGCTTCTATCCCTTTAAAGGCGTCATCATCTACATCTACATCTTTCATGGCTTTTCCCGCTCCAGGAATCATACCAATAAGATCTTTCATATTACCCATTTTCTTTACTTGCTGAATTTGTTTTAAAAAATCATCAAATCCAAATTGATTCTTTGCAATTTTCTTCTGAATTTTTCTGGCCTCAACCTCATCAAATTGCTCCTGTGCTCTTTCAACTAAGGATACAACATCACCCATCCCTAAAATACGATCAGACATTCTTGAGGGATGGAAAACGTCAATCGCCTCCATTTTTTCTCCGGTTCCAATAAACTTTATCGGTTTATTTACTACACTTTTAATAGAAATTGCAGCACCACCTCGAGTATCACCATCTAATTTTGTAAGTATAACACCATCAAAATTTAGACGGTCATTAAATGTTTTTGCAGTATTAACAGCATCTTGACCTGTCATTGAATCTACCACAAAAAGTGTTTCATGCGGTTGAATTGCAGTATGGATATTTTCAATTTCAGTCATCATCGCCTCGTCTACAGCTAAACGTCCAGCAGTATCGACTATAACAACATTAAATCCATTTTTCTTGGCATGTTCAATAGCGTTTTTAGCAATATCTACAGGATCATCATTACCTCGATCACTAAATACCTCAACTCCAATTTGATCTCCAACAACGTGAAGTTGATCAATTGCTGCAGGGCGATAAATGTCACAAGCTACTAATAAAGGTTTCTTTGTTTTTTTAGATTTTAAAAAATTTGCTAATTTTCCAGAAAATGTAGTTTTACCACTCCCTTGTAAACCAGACATTAAAATTACAGATGGATTTCCACTTAAATTGATACCAGCCGAATCACCACCCATTAGCTCCGTTAATTCATCTTTTACAATTTTCACCATCAATTGACCAGGCTGAATTGAAGTCAATACATTTTGACCTAGTGCTTTTTCTTTAACACTTTTGGTAAATTGTTTTGCGATCTTAAAGTTAACATCCGCATCCAATAGGGCACGCCTAACTTCTTTTAAAGTTTCTGCTACATTAACTTCTGTAATGCTACCCTGACCTTTTAAAACGTGAAGTGCCTTTTCTAATTTTTCGCTTAAATTGTTAAACATAATCTTTATTGAGTTTTATCTGTATTTTCTATGTTATTGAAAGAATTGCAAAGATAACAATTGAATAAGGAGTAACAAATTAATTTATATTACAATAAGTAGGTTTGACTATTTATAATTAAAAAAGTTATACTTTTTTTGTATATTATTGGAGATCCTCCCTAAATCTGTGAAATTACGAAAGCTATTTTTTACTTTATTGTATTGCTATCATACAAGGTAAAAAAAGTAATTAGAGAAAAATACCCGGAAGAATCTTACGGTGTTTATTTTAAAGAATTTCCAGATGAAAAGGGAGGAATTGATTTAATGATAGTTTTTTTTATCAAAAACCTGAGTGGCTCAGTAAAACAAATGACTTCCAAATAAAATATGAAGAAGTTCACGGAGAGGGTTCTTTCGTAAAGTTTAAAAAAGATTGGATAAATAATAGTAATGGTAAGCGATCTGAACTTTGGAGTTTTAGAGAGGATTTAAGCGGTATTGACGGGGAAATGAAATCTTCGAAAGTTAAAAGGTAATTCTAGATCTCCTTAGTTATAAACGTTTAATTAATTGTTATTTTAGCGCTAATGTTTATGATTTTATTATTTAACCCAAAATATCATTTACTTATAAATTTTAATAATGTCAAAATTTTCCTCTCCACTTGAAGCATTTTTACACTGGGAAAAAGAAACTCCAAATCAAACTTTTTTAATTCAACCCATAAATGGAAAACTTATAACGTACTCATACAGAGATACTGGATATGAAATAAGAAAAATAGCTTCTAAATTAAAAAGTATTGGGCTTCAAAAAGGAAATCATATCGCAATTCTTTCAAAAAATTGTGCACATTGGATGATGGCCGATTTAGCAATAATGATGGCGGAATTAGTCTCTATTCCTATTTATACTTCATTAACAGCACATGCAATTGAACAAGTATTAAACCACAGTGAATCTAAAGCTATTATTCTTGGTAAACTGGATAATTACAAGGCTATTAAAAAAGGAATTCCAAAAATTCCAAAAATTGGAATCGAACTCTATGGAATTCAAGAAGAATACAGTTGGGAAAAAATTATTACGGAACAAACATCAGAAACTACTGTTAAGCTCCCTAAAATGAGCGATATACATACAGTCATCTATACATCTGGGACATCTGGCGAACCAAAAGGGGTTATTCATACAGTGGGAAATATTGTTAACAGCATACATACCGTTCAAAAAATAATAGATCTACCCAAAAAACCTCGTTTATTTTCATACTTACCACTTGTACATGTTGCTGAACGTCTTATTTGGACCTATGGACTTACTATAGGTGCACAATTTAGTTATCCTGAAAATTTGATAACTTTTGCTAAAGATTTACAACGTACACAACCGCATGCATTTTTTGCTGTTCCAAGGATTTGGACGAAATTTCAGGAAATCGTTTTATCTAAAATTCCTCAAAAAAAATTAAACTGGATTTTAGAAATTCCTGTTTTAAATATTTTTTTTAAAGGAAAGTTAAAACAAAAGTTAGGATTAAAGCATGCAAAAATTATGATATCTGGGGCCGCCCCAGTTTCAATTGATATCATCAATTGGTATAAAAAAATAGATATTGAAATTTTTCAAATTTATGGAATGACAGAAGATTGTTGTATTTCTCATTTTAATATTCCTCCAAATAATAAAATAGGAACCGTAGGAAAACCTCTTCCAGGTGTAAAAACAAAGATTTCTGAGGAAGGAGAAATTTGTATTAAAAACAACTGCTTAATGAAAGGTTATTATAAAAATCCAGCGTTAACTTTAAAAGCTTTTGATCAAGATGGTTACCTAAAAACAGGTGATAAAGGCAAATACGACGAGGAAGGTAATTTAATAATTACCGGCAGAATCAAGGATCAATTTAAAACCGATAAAGGAAAATACATATCCCCTTCTGGAATAGAACTAGAACTAATTAAAAACACAAAAATTGAACAGGCTTGTGTTGTAGGTTCTGGGCTCCCACATCCAATCGCACTCGTAACCACCTCAGAAATAGGAAATTTAAGCTCCTCTGAAGTTCTATCCAATAGTTTAATCCAAACACTAAATGATTTAAATAATCGACTAGAAAGACATGAAAAAATAAAAAAAATAGTTGTTTTTAAAAATCAATGGACTATTGAAAATAATTTTTTAACTCCTACCCTAAAGTTAAAAAGAAATTTGATTGAGCAAAAAAATCAAAGCAGCTATTTATCTTGGTATAACGATAAAGAAGTCGTTATTTTTAAGAGTAGTATTAAATAATTTTACATCCTTTCTGGAACATCAATTCCAAGCAATCCAAATGCTGTCTTGATTACGTCTGAAACTGCACGAGAAAGTTTAATTCTAAAACTTTTTTCTTCTTCAAAATCTGCTCCTAAAATTGACACGTTTTGATAAAAAGAATTAAAAGATTTCACTAATTCGTAAGTGTAATTAGCAATTAGAGCAGGACTGTACTGAGCTGCTGCTTGTTGTATTGTCTCTGGAAAAAGTTGTAATTGTTTAATTAACTCTTTTTCTTTTGGATGTAGGACTTCTAAATTACTAGATTTAACAGAAAGCTCTCCTTTACGTAAAATTGATTGAATACGCGCATAGGTATATTGAATGAAAGGACCTGTATTCCCCTGAAAATCTACACTTTCTTCAGGGTTAAAAAGAATGCGCTTCTTAGGATCTACTTTAAGGATATAATACTTTAAGGCTCCTAAGCCAATTGTATGATATAGATGTTCTTTCTCCTTTTCTGTAAAATCATCTATTTTGCCTAATTCTTCGCTAATCTTTTTAGCCGTTTTTGCCATATCAGAGATTAGATCGTCTGCATCTACTACGGTTCCCTCTCTCGATTTCATTTTTCCAGAAGGTAAATCCACCATACCATAACTTAAGTGGTATAGATGATCTGCCCACTGATAACCTAATTTCTTTAAGATTAAAAACAACACTTTAAAATGATAATCTTGCTCATTACCAACGGTATAAATCATACCGGTAATGTCTTGATAATCTTTTACTCGTTGAATAGCCGTGCCAATATCTTGCGTCATATAAACAGCGGTACCATCACGACGCTGTACAATTTTTTCATCCAGTCCATCTTCGGTTAAATCACACCAAATAGAGCCATCTTTTTTCTGAAAAAAGACTTCTTTTTGAAGACCTTCTTTTATCACTTCTTTTCCTAATAAGTAGGTATTACTTTCGTAATATAAAGTATCGAAATCGACACCTATTGACTGATATGTTTTATTAAAGCCGTCATAAACCCAATCATTCATCATTTTCCATAATGATACAACATCTTTATTTCCAGCTTCCCATTTACGTAACATTTCTTGGGCTTTAACAAGAGATGTAGCTTTGATTTTTGCTTCACTTTCAGTAAGACCTTCGGCCATTAATTGTAAAACTTCTTTTTTATATTCTTGATCAAATTTTACATAATAATTACCCACCAACTTATCACCTTTCAATCCACTAAGTTCGGGTGTTTCACCATTACCAAATTTTTCCCATGCCAGCATACTTTTACAAATATGAATTCCACGATCATTGATAATTTGTGTCTTGTAGGCTTTTTTACCGGAAGCTTTTAAAATTTCAGCGACCGAATAACCTAATAAAATATTCCTAACATGGCCCAAATGAAGGGGCTTATTGGTATTTGGCGAAGAATACTCTACCATGTATGTTTCATTTGTACCAGTTTGCTTTCCAAAGTTAGAAAAATCAGAAACCGAATTAAAAAAATCTACAAAGTAAGTGTCGCTGAAAACCAAGTTTAAAAACCCTTTTACGACATTAAAACGAATCACCACATCCACATTAGCTACCAAATACTCACCAATTGCTTCACCAATTTGAACTGGATTTCCTTTCACAACTCGTAGCATCGGAAAAACAACAACAGTAATATCTCCTTCAAACTCTTTACGAGTTGATTGAAATTCTACGCTTTCCAGAGAAGTATTGTACAACTGACTTATTGCCTGCTTAACTTTTTCTGACAAGGTGTTTTGAAGATTCATTGTTTTTTTAATAAGGCTGTAAATATACAGTTTTGGTTAATAAGAAAATCTCTTTAAAAAAGGTGTTTTATTCTTTTGGAAGAAATACTTCGGCCATCATACATCGAGCGCTTCCACCTCCACAAGTTTCAATTGTCTGCAAATCACTACTTAAAATATGAGCATCCGCTTCAATTTTTTTGATCTGATCTGGTCTTAAACTATCAAAAGCTGCTTTACTCATAACCATATATTTAGATTCATTAGCCCCTTTAACTTGAAGCATATTTCCTGCAAATTGATGCATTTGTTCTTCAGAAATTTCGATGATTTCTTTTTTATCTTCTTTTAGATTTTTAATAACTAATTTCTTCTCTTTTTTATCATCAATCGAATCAAGACAAACTATCGCAATGTGTTCCCCTAATGCCATCATAACGTTGGTGTGGTATATGGGTAGTCTTTCATGATCTTTTGTCTGAAGTGCACTGAAAATAACAGGAGTATACTCAAAATCTTCACAAAACTCAATAATTAGATCTTCATGAGCACGGTCGGATAATGCACAATAAGCTTTTTTATTTACTCGATCTAATAATAGGCTACCAGTCCCTTCTAAAAAGATTTTTTCTTCTTCTGCTGTTGTATAATCAATTATTTGTTTGATTACAAAACCTTCTTTTTCCAACCTAATTAGCGTTTCTTCTCTTCGTTCTCTTCGTCTATTTTCGGCAAACATTGGATACAAAGCAACACTCCCATTTGCATGAAAACTCACCCAATTATTTGGAAAAATAGAATCTGGCGTGTCCAGTTCTAATTGATCGTCTTCAACTATTACTTGAACTCCAACACTACGTAATTTCTCAGTAAAAGTATCGAACTCAACTTGAGCTTTTTTATTAATTTCAACATTTTCAATACGCATTGTTTCTTGAAAATAATTGTTTACAGCCGTTTGTTCATTCAACCTAAAAGCTACAGGACGAATCATTAAAATAGTATCTGTTATTTGTTGCATTTTTAATTGTTTCTTTTTCTTAGAAATAAAACTATCAAAAATCAAATTGATAGCGCCATTGCAAAAATATAAAAGTTCTTGAATCTAGGTAGTGTTCTAATCATTTAATCGACACCTATAAAACGATAATTAAAAAACTAGTCTCTTATTAATGGCATCGTCGAGCAACGGAGCAATCCTTCTTGTTTCGAAATTTCTGAATAAGAAACTTCTTCAACAATAAACCCCTGAGAACGAAGCCAATTGTTAAGTCTTTTAAAGTTTTTTTCAGAAATAATTACCTTCGGAGAGATCGATAAAATATTGCTGTTCATACTGTACATTTCATCTTTACTAATATGAAAACAGTTTTCTTTTCCAAAAAGATCAATCAACCATTCATATTCATTTTTTTCTAAAAATCCTTCTTTATGAATAATACACTTTCCTTTCCCTATAGGCTGAAAACAACAATCTAAATGAAGTGCATTGTCTCTAGCAATCGTATTTGATTTTCGTAGATTAAACGAAACCACTTTTTTAGATGGAAATAAATCCTGTAAACACTTAACTGCAGTCATGTTTGTACGAGCTGTAATGTAATCTGCATAATCTTTTCCGCGGTAGGTTCCAACAAAAATATAGTCACCCCAAGGCATGACATCTCCTCCTTCAATATGGGCTTCTTCCGGTAAGTTAATGAGATTATTTTTATCAACCTTAGACCAAACATGTTCAATTGCATTAATTTCTTTATTACGATCTGGTAATATATTTGAAATAATCATTTTATCCTCAATAACAAATGCAATATCTCTTGAAAATATTTGATTGTAATTAGAAATTTTTTCAGGACGGTATACTTTTACATTGTATTTACTTAATATCTGAAATACCAATTCCATTTCTTGAACCATATCCCGTTCTTTGGGATAAGTACCCGCTTTTATATGTTCTGCTGATTTAGGATCGTATGTGTCTTCAAGCTTTGGTGTTGGCCCATTGGAATCTGCAATTCCTAAAACAACAGCTTTCAACGTTGAAAATTCGTCGGTTACATGCAAGTTTATCATATTACAAATATAAAAAAAGCACCTTCTTTCGAAGATGCTTTATTAAAAATACTATTAATTATCTTTTATTGGCAGAAATAAACTCGCGATAAGTTTCTCCAATATAAACTTGTCTTGGTCTTCCAATTGGTTCTTTACGTACACGCATTTCATGCCATTGAGCAATCCATCCAGGAAGTCTACCTAAAGCAAACATAGGTGTAAACATTTCTGTTGAGATACCTAAAGCTCGGTATATGATTCCTGAGTAAAAATCAACATTAGGATATAACTTTCTCTCAATGAAATATGAATCTTCAAGAGCTTCCTTTTCAAGTCCTTTTGCAATATCTAAAATAGGATCGTCCACTCCAAGAGCATTTAGAACCTCATCAGCAGCTACTTTAATGATTTTTGCTCTTGGATCAAAATTTTTATAAACACGATGACCGAAACCCATCAAACGAAATGAGTCCGTTTTATCTTTAGCTTTGGATATGTATTTTTTTGTATCACCACCATCTTCTTTAATAGCTTCTAACATTTCAATTACAGCTTGATTTGCTCCACCGTGTAATGGTCCCCATAAAGCATTAATTCCAGCAGAAAGCGAAACAAATAATCCAGCGTTAGATGATCCAACAATTCTTACTGTAGATGTAGAACAATTTTGTTCATGATCAGCATGTAAAATTAATAACTTATTTAACGCATCAATAACTACTTGATTTGGTTCATATTCAGCAGCTGGTTTCTTAAACATCATTTTTACAAAATTTTCAACATAACCTAATGAATTGTCTCCATATTCTAGAGGAAGACCAGCTTGTTTACGATAAGCCCAGGCTGTTAAAACTGGAAATTTTCCTAGAATTCTAACAATAGCATCATACATTTCTTCCTCTGAATCTACATTAACTGAAGTTGGATTAAAAGCGACTAAAGCACTTGTTAAGGATGAAAGCACCCCCATTGGATGTGCTGCTTTTGGAAAACCATCAATTATTTTCTTTACATCTTCATCAACATGAGCTTGTGCTTTTATATCATTATGAAATTTTTCTAATTCCTCAGCATTCGGTAAATCACCAAAAATTAGTAAATAAGCAACTTCTAAAAAATTTGCTTTTTCAGCTAAATCTTCAATAGAATATCCTCTGTATCGTAATATTCCTTTTTCACCATCCATAAATGTAATTGCACTTTCACAAGAACCTGTATTTTTGAAACCAGAATCAATAGTAGTTATACCACCCGTTAATAATCGTAATTTTTTTATATCGATTGCTAATTCATTTTCTGTTCCTTTAATAATTGGTAATTCAAACTTTTTCCCGTCTATTTCGATGGTTGCTATTCTTGACATTTAATGTGTGTGTTTTATATTTTTAAGCGAAAACGAAGGTACAAAAAAACGTTCGTTTTTGAAGTCCATTTATCTATTAATTAACATACTGTTTTATCTTTTCTTCTTAACCTCTATAATATAAAAAAGCCCTAATTAATTAAAATTGGGCTTTTAAAAAAATGAATCTTATTTGTTTTATATTTTAAAGGCTTTAAGTCCCGGAAAATATGCTATCTCCCCTAATTGTTCTTCAATTCTTAAAAGCTGATTGTATTTAGCCATACGATCACTTCGAGACATGGAACCAGTTTTTATTTGTCCACAATTAAGTGCCACTGCTAAATCTGCAATTGTATGATCTTCTGTTTCCCCAGACCTATGTGACATTACCGAAGTATAACCTGCATTATGAGCCATATTTACTGCAGCGATTGTTTCGGATAGCGTTCCTATTTGATTTACTTTAATTAAAATAGAATTTGAAATTCCCTCGTTAATACCCCTTGATAAACGTTCTACATTAGTTACAAAAAGATCGTCTCCTACCAATTGTACTTTTTCACCTACAAGTTCAGTTAAATATTTCCACCCTTCCCAATCATCTTCATCCATACCATCTTCTATTGAAATAATAGGATACTTATCAACCAACTCAGCAAGATATTCTGCTTGTTCTTTTGAACTTCTTATTTTACCAGAATCTCCTTCAAATTTTGAATAGTCGTAGGTGTTATTTACATAAAATTCTGCAGCAGCACAATCCAATGCAATCATAATCTCATCACCAAATTTATAACCTGCATTTTGAACTGCTTTTGCTATGGTATCTATTGCGTCTTCAGTACCTCCTAGCTTCGGAGCAAAACCACCTTCATCGCCTACAGCCGTACTCAAATTTCTGTCGTGTAATACTTTTTTCAAATGGTGAAATATTTCACTCCCCATTTGAATTGCTTCAGAAAAAGAGGTTGCCTTAACAGGCATTACCATAAATTCCTGAAAAGCTATTGGAGCATCACTATGAGAACCACCATTTATAATATTCATCATAGGTACTGGCAATGTTTTAGCACTTACACCACCTACATAACGATAAAGGGGCATTCCAAGCTCTAATGCAGCTGCATGAGCAGTAGCTAACGAAACTCCTAATATGGCATTTGCTCCTAAATTTGATTTGTTTGGTGTCCCGTCTAAATCTATCATTATTTTATCAATAGTTTCTTGTTCAAAAACAGGAATACCTAATAATGCGTCTGTAATTTTACTGTTCACGTTTTCAACAGCTTTGAGAACTCCTTTTCCCATATAATCATTTCCGCCATCGCGTAATTCAACAGCCTCGTGAACTCCTGTAGAGGCACCAGACGGTACAGCGGCTCTTCCTAAAATTCCATTTTCAGTAATGACGTCGACCTCGACTGTTGGATTTCCTCGAGAATCAAAAATTTGCCTTGCATTTATATCTACTATAACACTCATTTTTTCTTATTTATGGTTTTTTATATTGGTGATGAAATCGTCAAAAAGATATCTTGAATCATGCGGTCCAGGACTTGCTTCAGGATGATATTGAACAGAAAATACTGGTTTGTTTTTCATTTTAATTCCAGCTACCGTATGATCATTTAAATGCACATGGGTAATTTCTACTTCAGCGTTTTTCTCTGTTTCTTCTTTATTAATAGCAAATCCATGATTTTGGGAAGTAATTTCTCCTTTCCCTGTCGTTAAATTTTTTACAGGATGGTTAATGCCTCTATGTCCATTGTGCATTTTGTAGGTAGAAATACCATTTGCCAAAGCTAAAACTTGATGTCCGAGACAAATTCCAAAAACTGGCTTACCGAAATCAATAGCTTTTTTAGCAGTCTGAATTGCCTGATCTAATGGTTCTGGATCACCAGGACCGTTTGAGAAAAAGAAACCGTCTGGAGAAAAAGACTCCATCTCCTCAAAAGGAGTGTCATAGGGAAAAACTTTTATATAGCAATCTCTTTCCGAAAGACTTTTTAATATGTTTTTTTTAATACCAATATCTAAAACCGAAACTTTATAATTTGCATTTTCATTACCATAGTAATAAGCGGCTTTTGTTGAGACTTTTGATGCTAACTCCATCCCTTTCATATCAGGGAATTCAGATAATTGACGTTTTATTGCTTCTATTTGATCAACTTCAGTAGTAATCGCAGCATTCATAGCGCCATTATCTCTAATGTATGAAACTAATGCTCTTGTATCTACATCACTGATGGCAAAAAGATTATTATCCTCTAAAAATGTTTCTAGAGATTCATTGGCTCTATCTCTTGAATAATTGTAACTGAAATTACGACATATTAAACCTGCTATTTTAATAGAATCTGATTCAATTTCATTTTCCTCAACTCCATAATTTCCAATGTGAGCATTTGTAGTAACCATAAGTTGACCAAAATAAGAGGGATCTGTAAATATTTCTTGATAGCCAGTCATACCAGTATTGAAGCAAACTTCGCCAAAAGAGGTGCCTCTTTTACCCCCTACAACTTTTCCGTAGAAAATCGTACCATCCGCAAGCAGAATTAAAGCTTTTTTTCTATTTTGATATTTCATATTTCTAAATTATATAACAAAAATACTTTAAATGATATTCTTATTATAATTTCGTTTTTAGAACTTTTAAACAAATATTTTTTTTCAAAAAAAAAGGATAAACTCTAAAGTTTATCCTTTGGTATTTTAAAAATAAATTTTCATTTATTCTTCTTCTTTTTTAGCTTCTACTGGATTTGCAACTTGAGCAGTTGCATTAGAACCTCCACGACGACTTCGGCGTGTTGATTTCTTTTTAACTGCTTTTCCTGCATTGTAAATCTCGTTATAATCTACCAATTCGATCATTGCCATATCAGCATTATCTCCTTTACGATTTCCTAATTTTATAATTCGGGTATATCCTCCTGGACGATCACCTACTTTAACAGAAACTTCTTTGAATAATTCAGTAACAGCATCTTTTTGTCGGAGCCTGCTAAATACAATACGACGGTTATGAGTAGTATCTTCTTTAGATTTCGTTACTAAAGGCTCTACAAATTGTTTTAGAGCTTTGGCTTTTGCAACCGTAGTATTAATTCTTTTATGCTCAATTAAGGAACAGGCCATATTAGCAAGCATTGCTTTTCTATGTGCTGTCTTTCTTCCTAAATGGTTTACTTTTTTTCCGTGTCTCATGACATTTTATTTTTAATCATCATCTTGCTACAACCCGTTTTGAGGAGCAAAATATGATGTATTAATCTTTATCTAATTTATATTTTGAAAGGTCCATCCCGAAGTTTAAGCCCTTTACATCAACTAGTTCTTCTAATTCTGTAAGTGATTTTTTTCCGAAATTTCTAAATTTCATTAAATCGTTTTTGTTAAAAGAAACCAAATCTCCTAGGGTATCAACTTCAGCGGCTTTTAAACAATTTAAAGCTCTTACAGAAAGGTCCATATCAATTAACTTCGTTTTTAACAACTGTCGCATATGAAGTGATTCCTCATCATATGTTTCAGTTTGAGCAATTTCATCAGCCTCTAATGTAATTCTTTCATCACTAAATAACATGAAATGATGTATTAATGTTTTAGCTGCTTCAGTCAATGCATCTTTTGGATTTATAGATCCATCTGTTACGATTTCAAAAACTAACTTTTCATAATCTGTTTTTTGCTCTACACGGAAATTTTCAATGCTGTACTTAACATTTTTTATTGGAGTGTAGATTGAATCTATAAAGATGGTCCCAAAAGGAACTCCTCCTTTTTTATTCTCTTCAGCTGGAACATAACCTCTACCTTTTTCGATAGTGATTTCCATATTGAAATTAACCTTAGAATCCATATTACAAATAACCATATCAGGGTTCAATACTTGAAATCCTGAAATAAATTTTTGAAAATCTCCTGCTGTTAATTGTTCAGCTCCTGAAACAGAAATTGTAACTGTTTCATTATCCACTTCGTCAATTTGTCTTTTAAAACAAACCTGTTTTAGATTTAAGATAATTTCTGTAACATCTTCAACGACTCCTGCAATGGTAGAAAACTCATGGTCTACTCCTTCAATTCTAATTGAAGTAATTGCAAAACCTTCTAATGATGAAAGTAAAACTCTTCTTAATGCGTTACCAACTGTTAAACCATAACCGGGCTCTAAAGGACGGAATTCGAATTTTCCTTCGAAATCAGTCGAGTCAATCATAATAACTTTATCGGGCTTTTGAAAACTAAATACTGCCATAATATAACTTTGTGTTTTTATTATTTAGAATATAATTCGACAATAAACTGTTCGTTTATGTTCTCAGGGATTTGAATACGCTCTGGTTTGGAAACATACGTTCCTCTTTTAACTGCGTTGTCCCATGTAATCCACTCGTAAACATGACTTGCGTTTGCTAACGAGTTTTCAATAGCTTCTAATGATTTAGATTTTTCTCTAACTCCTACTGTATCACCTGGTTTTAGTTGGTATGATGGAATATTAACTTTTTCCCCATTTACTAAAATATGACGGTGAGAAACTAATTGTCTTGCTGCACTACGACTAGGAGCAATTCCCATACGGAAAACCACATTATCTAGACGAGATTCACATAATTGTAGCAATACTTCACCAGTAATTCCTTTGGAAGCAGTTGCTCTTTTAAACATATTTCTAAATTGACGCTCTAAAATACCGTAGGTATATTTAGCTTTTTGCTTTTCAGCTAATTGAATAGCGTATTCAGATTTTTTTCCTCTACGACGGTTATTACCGTGTTGCCCAGGAGGGTAATTTCTTTTTTCGAAGTTCTTGTCATCTCCGAAAATTGCTTCACCAAACTTACGAGCGATTTTTGTTTTTGGACCAGTATATCTTGCCATTTTTAAATTATTTTGAAGGAATTTTCAAATTAAGGTCTTATACTTATCCTTTGAAAATTTATACCCTTCAGTTTATACTAATTATTAAATTTTTAATCCTGTAATTACAAAATTAAACTCTTCTTCTTTTTGGAGGTCTACATCCATTGTGTGGCATTGGTGTAACATCAATAATTTCAGTTACTTCAATTCCCGCATTATGTATTGATCTTATTGCAGATTCTCTACCATTTCCTGGACCTTTCACATAGACTTTTACTTTACGTAAACCTTCTGCGTGCGCAGTTGCTGCACAATCTTCTGCTGCTAATTGAGCTGCGTAAGGAGTGTTCTTTTTAGAACCTCTAAAACCCATTTTACCAGCTGATGACCAAGAAATCACATCTCCTTTTTTATTTGTCAACGAAATGATAATGTTGTTAAATGAAGCTGTAACATGGGCTTGACCCACTGCTTCAACATTAACTTTACGTTTTTTTGTACTAGTTTTTGCCTTTGCCATATCTCTAGTGTTTATTTAGTTGCTTTTTTCTTGTTAGCAACAGTTTTACGTTTACCTTTTCTTGTTCTGGAGTTATTCTTAGTACGCTGACCTCTCAAAGGAAGTCCAGTCCTATGACGAATACCTCTGTAACATCCAATATCCATTAATCGCTTAATGTTTAATTGAATTTCACTACGTAATTCACCTTCAATGGTAATTGACCCAACAACATCACGAATTGATCCGATTTCTTCATCGTTCCATTCTGTAACTTTTTTGTTTTCGTCAACACCTGCTTTTTCAAGTATTTCTTTCGCACGGCTTTTGCCGATACCAAAAATATACGTTAACGCGATTACACCCCTCTTTTGTTTAGGGATATCTACACCTGCGATTCTTGCCATAACTTATCCTTGTCTTTGTTTGAACCTAGGGTTCTTTTTGTTAATAACATATAATCTGCCTTTTCTGCGAACTATTTTGCATTCGGCACTTCTCTTTTTAATAGATGCTCTTACTTTCATAATAACTTAATATCTATAAGTGATACGAGCCTTCGTTAAATCGTAAGGACTCATTTCTAGTTTAACTTTATCTCCTGGTAATAATTTGATATAATGCATACGCATTTTACCAGATATGTGTGCTGTAACAATATGAGCATTTTCTAACTCTACACGAAACATCGCATTAGACAATGCTTCTGTGATTGTTCCGTCTTGTTCTATTGAGGGTTGTTTTGCCATTACGCTACTGCTTTTCTGTTCTTTCCTGTTTTCATTAAGCCGTCATAATGACGATTTAACAAGTATGAATTTATTTGTTGCATGGTGTCAATGGCAACTCCTACCATAATAAGTAAAGAAGTACCACCATAAAATAAAGCCCACCCCTGTTGAATTCCAAACAATTTGACTGCAAATGCAGGAAATATTGCTACACCAGCTAAAAATATAGAACCAGGTAATGTTATTTGTGACATTATTCTATCTAAAAGTTCCGCAGTGTCTGTTCCCGGTTTAATACCTGGAATAAATCCACCACTTCGTTTTAAATCATCAGCCATTTTATTAGTAGGTACTGTGATTGCCGTATAAAAATAAGTGAATATGATGATCAATACCGCAAATAAAACATTGTACCAAAGTCCAAAAATATCACTAAAATTAACTTGCATCCATTGGCCAACGCCAGAATCCTTTAAAAAAGATGTACCACCAATTAACGCTGGTACAAACATAATAGCCTGCGCAAAAATGATAGGCATTACACCCGATGCATTCAATTTAAGAGGAATAAATTGTCTCGCTCCAAAAATATTCTTTTCATAACTACCACTTGCAGTTCTCCTTGCGTACTGAACAGGTATTTTACGTACCGCCATTACTAACATTATAGAAGCTAAAATAATCACAAACCAGATAGCTAGTTCAATTAAAACCATAATCATACCACCATTGGATTCCATAACTCTTGAAGCAAATTCTTGAGCAAAAGATTGTGGTAATCTAGCTATAATACCAACCATAATTAAAATGGATATACCATTACCAATACCCTTGTCTGTAATCTTCTCACCTAACCACATGGCGAAAACACAACCTGTCACTAAGATTATCGTTGATGAAACATAAAACATGGTTGTTTGTCCTAGTATAAATGCTTCAACTGGTACTCCTAGAGCAGGCAATCCTATTAAGTAAGTAGGTGCTTGAACTAAACAAATACCAATAGTTAACCATCTAGTAATTTGATTGATTTTTTTTCTTCCGCTTTCTCCTTCTTTTTGTAATTTTTGTAAGTAAGGAATTGCTATTTGCATTAACTGAACTACAATAGATGCCGATATGTAAGGCATAATTCCTAGTGCAAATACGGAGGCATTTGCAAATGCTCCACCAGTAAATGCATTAAGTAAACCGCCTAAACCACCGTCATCAAACTTTCCAGCAAACTCAGCTAATTTTGAGGCATCGATTCCTGGCAACACAACCTGTGCACCAAAACGATATACTAACAAAAGGCCTAAAGTGAGTAGAATACGATTTCGTAACTCCTCAATTTTCCAAACGTTTTTTAAGGTTTCAATAAATTTCATCCTTTTTAAAAAATTACAATATTATTACTTCGCCTCCAGCCTTTTCGATAGCTTCTTTTGCAGAAGCAGAAAATTTATGAGCTGTTACAGTTAATTTTGATTTTAAATCTCCTCTACCTAATATTTTAAGTAGTTCTTTATTTCCAACCAAACCTAAATCTACAAATGTGTCAAAATCAATTGACTCTTTGATTTTCTTATCATCAACTAATTGTTGAAGTTTATCAAGATTAATTGCTTGGTATTCTTTTCTATTAATATTGGTAAAACCAAATTTAGGTACACGACGTTGCAAGGGCATTTGTCCACCCTCAAAACCTAATTTTTTGGAATATCCAGATCTAGATTTTGCTCCTTTGTGACCACGTGTTGCGGTTCCACCTTTTCCTGAACCTTGTCCGCGACCTACTCGCTTGCCTTGATTTTTTACCGAACCTGCTGCCGGTTGTAAGTTACTTAAATTCATAATTTATATACTTATTTAGTTTCAACTGAAACTAAGTGATTAACTTTTCTAATCATACCTAAAATATTAGGAGTATCTTCATGCTCAACAGTTTGACCCATTTTATGAAGACCTAAAGATTCAAGTACTCTTTTTTGGTTTTGAGTTCGATTAATTGCACTTCGAACCTTTGTTACTTTTATTTTTGCCATCTGCTTAGTATTTATCCTTTGAATAATTTTTCTAAAGAAATCCCTCTTTGTTTTGCAATAGTTTGAGCACTTCTCATTTGTAGTAAGGCATCAAATGTTGCTTTTACTACGTTATGTGGGTTGGATGAGCCTTGAGATTTTGATAATACATCGTGTACTCCAACAGCCTCCAAAACCGCACGCACGGCACCACCTGCAATAACTCCTGTACCGGCAGATGCTGGTAATAAGTTAACTCTGGCACCACCATATTTACCTTTCTGCTCGTGAGGTAAAGTTGTTTTGTTTAATGGTATACGTACTAGGTTTTTCTTTGCGTCTTCGATTGCTTTAGCAATTGCACTCGCTACATCTTTCGATTTACCAAGTCCTTGACCTACTACCCCATTTTCATCACCTACTACTACAATAGCTGAAAATCCAAAGGTTCTACCCCCTTTTGTTACTTTAGTTACACGTTGAACCCCTACTAAACGATCTTTTAATTCTAGACCTCCTGGTTTAACTAACTCTACGTTTTTATAATCTTGATACATATTTCTTAGAATTTTAGTCCGCCTTCGCGAGCTCCTTCAGCTAATGATTTAACTCTTCCATGGTAAAGATATCCGCCTCTATCGAAAGTAATACTTTCAAAACCGGCTTTCATTGCTTTTTCTGCAATTGTTTTACCTACTAGTTTAGCAGCGTCTACTTTATTTGATTTAGACGCGTCTATATTTTTGTCTCTTGAAGATGCAGCAGTAATTGTAACCCCATTTACATCGTCAATTAATTGAGCATAAATTTCTTTGTTACTTCTGAAAACTGCCAAACGAGGACGTTCTGTTGTTCCAGAAACAGTTTTTCTGATTCTAAAACGTAATCGTTCTCTTCTATCTGTTTTTGATAATGCCATAACTTTATTTGTTATGCAGATTTACCTGCTTTTCTTCTTATTATTTCTCCTACGAATCTAATTCCTTTTCCTTTGTAAGGTTCTGGTTTACGAAAACCACGAATTTTTGCTGCTACTTGTCCAACTAATTGCTTATCGTGAGAGGTTAATTTAACTATTGGATTTTTTCCTTTTTCAGAAATTGTTTCAACTTTAACTTCTGGTGCTACATTCAACACAATGTTGTGAGAAAATCCAATTGCTAAATCTAATTTCTGTCCTTGGTTAGAGGCACGGTATCCCACACCTACTAATTCTAATTCTTTAGACCATCCTTTGCTTACACCCTCAACCATGTTATTGATTAATGATCTGTATAAACCATGTTTAGATCTATCGTCTTTGGAATCAGATAAACGTTCTACTAAAACATTACCTTCCTCTTCTTTTACTGTAACTCCCGAAAAATCTTGTGTTAATTCACCTAATTTTCCTTTAACGGTTATTACAGCATCGTTTATATCGATTGTAACTCCTTCTGGGATTGTTACCGGGCTTTTTCCTATTCTTGACATTTCTTTCTCGTCTTTATTTAATAAACGTAACATAAAACTTCACCACCCACATTTTGGACCTGAGCCTGCTTTCCTGTCATTACTCCGTGAGAGGTTGACACAATCGCAATACCCAAACCATTCAATATTCTTGGTAGCTCTGAAGAGCTAGAATACTTACGTAAACCTGGTTTACTTATTCGTTGTATTTCTTTAATTACAGGATCTTTGGTGAGCTTATCATATTTTAAAGCAATTTTGATAGTGCCTTGTGGACCTTTATCATCTTCAAATTTATAACTTAAAACAAAGCCCTGATCAAACAAGATTTTTGTAATTTCTTTCTTTACATTCGAAGCCGGAATTTCTACTACTCTATGTCCAGCTTTTACTGCATTTCTAACTCTAGTTAGATAATCTGCTATTGGATCTATATTCATATTTTAATTTTACGGATGTGGTTTTCACTATTTTTAAGCAAACCTGCACCCAATTAATATTATCTTACCAAGATGCCTTTCTAACACCTGGGATTAAACCTTGATTTGCCATTTCACGAAATGTTACACGTGAAACACCAAATGTTCTCATATACCCTTTGGGCCTACCAGTTAGTTTACAACGGTTGTGCATACGAACTGGCGAAGCGTCTTTTGGTAATTTCTGTAATGCCTGGTAATCTCCAGCCTCTTTCAAAGCTTTACGTTTAGCGGCATACTTTGCTACCATTTTTTTTCTTTTAACCTCACGGGCTTTCATTGATTCTTTAGCCATATTAGTTCTTTTTAAAAGGTAAACCTAATTCAGTTAATAATGATTTTGCTTCTTTATCTGTATCTGCAGAAGTAACAAAAGTGATGTTCATACCATCAATTTTTTTAATTCTATCGATATTGATTTCAGGAAATATGATTTGTTCTGTAACACCCAAAGAGTAATTACCTCTACCATCAAATCCTGTTGCTTTAATTCCGTTGAAATCTCTTACACGTGGTAACGCACTTGTGATTAGTCTATCTAAAAATTCATACATACGTTCTCCTCGTAAAGTTACTTTAGCTCCAATTGGAACCCCTTTACGTAATTTAAAGTTTGCAACATCTTTTTTAGATAGTGTAGCTACAGCTTTTTGACCTGTAATATTAGTAAGCTCGTCTACGGCATACTCTAACAGTTTTTTATCTGCAACAGCAGATCCAACTCCACGAGAGACAACTATGCGCTCTAGCTTTGGAACTTGCATTACATTTGTGTAACTAAATTCTTCTTTAAGAGCATCAATTACTCGGCTCTTATATTCCTCTTTAAGTCTTGGTAAATATCCCATAACTATAATACTTGATTCGATTTTTTAGCAAAACGCACTTTCTTTCCATCTTCCATTCTATAACCAACTCTTGTAGCAGAACCTGATTTAGGGTCTATTAAAGAGAGATTAGAGATATGTATAGCAGCTTCTTTTTTTACAATTCCACCTTGAGGACTGTTAGCACTTGGCTTCTCATGTTTAGAAACCATATTCACTCCTTCTACTATTGCTTTGTTTTTTTCAAGAATAACTTTCATTACTTTGCCTTCCGATCCTTTATGATCACCAGCTGTAACAACTACGTTATCTCCTGACTTTATTTTAAGCTTTACCATCTTTGTTTTCAATTTAAAGCACTTCAGGTGCTAATGATACAATTTTCATGAATTGCTTATCACGAAGTTCTCTTGCAACGGGTCCAAAAACACGAGTTCCAATCATTTCTCCTTGTGGGTTTAGTAACACACAAGCATTATCATCAAAACGAATATATGATCCGTCTGGTCTTCTTACTTCTTTTTTAGTACGAACGACCACCGCTGTTGCAACAGCTCCTTTCTTGATAGTTCCGTTAGGAGCAGCGTCTTTTATAGCAACTACAATTTTATCCCCTATTGAAGCATATCTTTTTTTAGTTCCACCTAACACACGAATGGTTAGTACTTCTTTAGCTCCAGTATTATCTGCAACTTTTAGTCTTGACTCTTGTTGTAACATACCTACTTAGCTCTATCAATTATTTCTACTAATCTCCAACACTTGGTTTTACTTAAAGGACGAGTTTCCATAATCCTTACTTTATCACCTTCGTTGCAGTCGTTGGTTTCATCGTGCGCAACATATTTTTTTGTTTTTAACACGAACTTTCCATACATCGGGTGTTTCACTTTTTTTACCTCAGCAACTACAATGGACTTGTCCATTTTGTTACTTGTAACAACACCTATACGTTCTTTTCTTAAATTTCTTTTTTCCATCTTTCAGCTGTACTATTGTACTTCTCTTTTAGTTAGTTCAGTCGCAATTCTGGCGATAGCTCTTCTTTGCTCTCTTAATTGAATTGGATTTTCCAACGGTGTAATGGCATGTGCCATTTTAAGATCAGAAAACGCCTTTCTTGAATCAGAAAGTTTTTCCTGCAATTCCGCTGTTGATGCTTCTTTTATTTCAGATTGTTTCATAATAAATTAAGCTTGAAATGTTCTAGATACAATGAATCTTGTTTTTACCGGTAACTTTTGAGCTGCAAGGCGCAATGCCTCTTTTGCAGTTTCAATTGGCACACCAGAAACTTCAAACAAAATTCTTCCTGGTTTAACAACAGCCGCCCAATACTCAACACCACCTTTACCTTTACCCATACGTACTTCAAGAGGCTTTTTTGTTATTGGCTTATCTGGAAAAATCATGATCCAGATAGAACCCTCTCTCTTCATAAAACGAGTAGCAGCAATACGTGCAGCTTCGATTTGACGCGATGTCAAAAAATTTGAATCTAAAGATTTTATACCAAAAGTTCCAAAAGCTAATTGGTTTCCACGTCCGGCATTGCCTTTCATTCTACCTTTTTGTTGCTTACGAAACTTCGTTCTTTTTGGTTGTAACATTATATTCTATTTAAAAATTACTTTCTACGACGTGATTTGTTAGCACCACCTCGTTTGTTACCGCCTTTTCCACCTTTTTTGGATAATCCAACAAGGGGAGAAAGCTCTCTTTTTCCGTACACTTCACCTTTCATGATCCATACTTTAACACCTAATCTACCATAAGTAGTATGTGCCTCAACTAAAGCATAATCTATGTCGGCTCTAAATGTTGATAAAGGAATACGTCCATCTTTATAAGATTCAGATCGTGCCATTTCAGCACCATTTAAACGGCCTGAAATTTGAACTTTGATACCTTCTGCGTTCATGCGCATTGCAGCAGTAATTGCCATTTTGATTGCGCGACGGTATGAAATTCTATTTTCAATTTGTCTTGCGATACTAGCTCCTACTAAATGAGCATCCATTTCAGGTCTCTTAATCTCATGGATGTTAATCTGTACATCTTTACCAGTAATTTTCTTAAGCTCTTCTTTTAGCTTGTCTACCTCTTGACCACCTTTCCCAATAATGATACCAGGTCTAGCGGTTGTGATAGTAACGGTTACAAGCTTGAGGGTACGCTCAATAATTACCCTAGACACACTAGCTTTTTGCAAACGAGCATGAACATATTTTCTAATCTTGTCGTCCTCAGCTAATTTGTCGCCGTAGTCGTTGCCTCCGTACCAGTTGGATTCCCAACCTCTGATGATACCTAAGCGATTTCCGATTGGATTTGTTTTCTGTCCCATTTATTAATTGCTTTGTGTGTTATCGTTAGCTGCAAGCACGAGTGTTACGTGATTGGAGCGTTTTCTTATTCTGTGTGCTCTTCCTTGAGGCGCAGGTCTAAGTCTTTTTAACATAGCACCTCCATCAACACGGATTTCTTTCACAAAAAGATCAGCATCTTCGACTGAAGCGTCTTCATTTTTAGCTTGCCAGTTTGCAATGGCAGATAATAATAATGTCTCAATACGACGAGATGCTTCCTTCGGGCTAAACTTTAAAATGTTAAGCGCTTTATCTATCTTTTCACCACGAACTAGATCTGCAACTAAACGCATTTTTCTAGGTGACGTAGGGCAATTATTAAGTTTAGCAAAGTACATTGTCTTCTTTGCTTCCTTCAATTGCTCCGCTCTTTCTCTTTTACGAACTCCCATGGCTTATTTTTTACCTTTGTTTTTTGCACCTTGATGACCACGGAATGATCTCGTTGGTGAAAATTCTCCTAATTTATGTCCTACCATATTTTCAGTAACATATACAGGAATGAATTGTTTTCCGTTATGCACCGCTATGGTTTGTCCAACAAAGTCAGGAGTAATCATAGATGCTCTAGACCAAGTCTTAATTACGGTCTTCTTACTCGACTCAACATTTTGCTGAACTTTTTTGTCTAATTTATAGTGAACGTAAGGTCCCTTTTTTAACGATCGTGCCATATCTTATTTCTTTCTACGTTCGATTATATATTTATTACTTGCTTTAGTTTTAGAACGGGTTCTAAATCCTTTTGCAGGAATACCGTTTCTAGAACGTGGATGTCCACCGGAAGATTTACCTTCACCACCACCCATTGGGTGATCTACAGGATTCATCACTACTGGTCTTGTACGAGGTCTTCTACCTAGCCATCTTGATCTACCCGCTTTACCAGATACTAATAACTGATGGTCACTGTTAGAAACAGCACCGATAGTTGCAGCACAAGTAATTAGTATTAAACGAGTTTCACCAGAAGGTAATTTAACGGTAGCAAACTTACCATCACGTGCCATTAATTGAGCAAATGCTCCAGCACTACGCGCTAAAACAGCTCCTTGACCAGGATGTAATTCGATACAAGAAATAATAGTTCCTAATGGAATATTTTCTAATAGCATACAGTTTCCAATTTCTGGAGCTACTTTATCTCCTGAAACTATATTCTGCCCTACTTTTAATCCATTTTGAGCAACTACATAACGCTTCTCACCATCTTGATAGTTTAATAAAGCGATAAATGCAGTACGATTTGGATCATACTCAATTGTTGCAACTGTAGCAGGTATACCTACTTTGTTACGTTTGAAATCGATTTTTCGATAACGTCTCTTATGACCACCACCTTTGTAGCGCATAGTCATTTTTCCTTGACTGTTTCTTCCCCCAGTTCTCTTAATCGGAGCTAATAAACTTTTCTCCGGCTTATCAGTTGTAATGGCGTCAAATCCATTTACAACTCTAAATCGCTGTCCTGGGGTGATTGGTTTTAATTTTCTTACTGACATTTTTGTCTAATTTATCTAAGTTATCCTTAGATGTTACTGTAAAAATCTATTGTATCACCTTCCGCCAACTGTACTATTGCTTTTTTAACTGCATTAGTTTTACCAGTTTGAATACCCGTTTTTGTATGACGAGTCTTTCTATCTGGGCGGACATTTATAGTTCGAACTTTAGTAACTGAAACTTCATAAGCAACTTCCACTGCTTTTTTAATTTCTACCTTATTCGCCTTTGGATTTACTACAAAACCGTATCTGTTAAATTTCTCAACATCGGTTGTAGCTTTTTCTGTTATTATAGGTTTAATTAAGATATTCATTATTTCTAATTACTTAAGTTTGACTCAATTCCTTCCAATGAACCTTCAAACAACACTAAGCTGTTTGCATTCATAATTTTGTAAGTACTTAAGTGAGAGTTAGTTACCACTTCAGTGCTTTTCAAATTACGAGACGACAAATATAGATTATTATTTGACTCTCCCAACACAAATAAAGATTTTTTAGCATCTAAGCCTAAAGACTTTAATACTGATGTGAATTCTTTAGTTTTTGGAGTATCAAAATTAAGATCTTCAATTACAACTATTGCTTTTTCATTTGCCTTGATACTCAATGCAGAACGACGCGCTAATCTTTTTAAGTTCTTATTTAATTTAAAAGAATAATTTCTTGGTCTTGGACCAAACATTCTTCCACCACCTCTAAAAACACCAGACTTGATACTACCCGCACGAGCTGTACCAGTTCCTTTTTGTTTCTTTATTTTTCTTGTACTACCAACAATTTCAGCGCGTTCTTTTGATTTGTGCGTACCTTGCCTTTGATTAGCAAGATATTGCTTAACATCAAGATAAACAGCGTGATTGTTAGGTTCAATTCCATACACATCCTTAGAAAGGTCTACCTTTCTACCTGTGTCTTTTCCGTTTTTATCTAATACTGCTACCTTCATTATTTCTGAATAGTTACATAAGCATTTTTAGCTCCAGGAATACATCCTTTAACTACAAGCAAGTTCTTTTCAGCAACTACTTTCAACACTCTTAGGTTTTGTACTTTTACTTTTTCATTACCCATTTGCCCAGCCATTCGCATACCCTTAAATACTCTTGCAGGATATGACGCTGCACCAATAGATCCAGGAGCTCTTAGTCTGTTATGCTGACCGTGAGTCGCTTGACCAACACCAGCAAAACCATGACGCTTTACAACACCTTGAAATCCTTTTCCTTTTGAAGTTCCTGAAATATCAACAAATTCTCCTTCAATAAAATGCTCCACTGTTATCGTGTCGCCTAATTTGTAATCTTCTTCAAATCCTTGAAATTCAACAACTTTACGCTTCACAGCGCTTCCTGCTTTTTTAGCATGCCCTTGAGCAGCTTTTGTAGCAGTCTTTTTGTCATCGAAACCAAGTTGAAGAGCTTCGTACCCGTCAGCTTCTTTAGTTCTGACTTGGGTGACAACACAGGGACCCGCTTCAATAACGGTACACGGCATATTCTTTCCGTTCGCGTCAAAGATGCTGGTCATACCTATCTTTCTTCCTATTAACCCAGACATATTTATTATTTATTATTTAATTATTAATTATTCTATTAATTCTAAAACTTCAGTCACAAAAAACAGGATCAAAATAAATTCAATCCTGAATGTTATCTTGTTTCCGTTTTTCCTTTGCATTCAAGCTCCAGACATGTTTTAAGCACTTTGCTTATTTAGTAAAGCTATTTTAAATAACCTTACATCATAAACTTAGACTTTAATCTCTACTTCTACACCACTTGGCAATTCCAGCTTCATTAAAGCATCAATTGTTTTTGATGAAGAACTATAAATATCTAAAAGTCTTTTATAAGAACTTAATTGAAATTGTTCTCTACTCTTTTTATTTACGTGCGGTGAACGCAAAACTGTAAATATTTTTTTATGAGTTGGTAATGGGATTGGTCCCGTTACTACTGCTCCTGTGCTTTTTACGGTCTTAACGATTTTTTCAGCAGATTTGTCCACTAAGTTGTGATCGTATGATTTTAGCTTTATTCTAATTTTTTGACTCATTGCCTTATTATTAAGCGTTAACAGTTCCTTTTGCTGCTGCAATTACTTCTTCTGAAATATTAGAAGGAGTTTCAGCATAATGTGAAAATTCCATAGTTGAAGTTGCTCTACCAGATGATAAAGTTCTTAAAGTAGTAACATATCCAAACATTTCAGATAATGGTACTGTCGCTTTAATCACCTTAGATCCAGAACGGTCACCCATGTCACTTAATTGACCACGGCGGCGGTTAAGATCTCCAACAATATCTCCCATATTTTCTTCAGGAGTAAGAACCTCTAACTTCATTATTGGCTCTAAAATTACAGCTCCTGCTTTTTTAGCAGCTGATTTAAATCCAAGTTTTGCAGCTAACTCAAACGATAATTGGTCAGAATCCACATCGTGGTAGGACCCATCCGTTAAAGTTACCTTCATACTATCGACCTCAAATCCAGCCAAAGGACCATTTACCATAGCCATTTTAAATCCTTTTTCAACAGAAGGAATAAATTCTTTAGGAACGTTTCCTCCTTTAATTTTATTTATAAATTCTAATCCAGTTTTTCCTTCTTCAGCAGGTTCTAGTGTAAAAACAATGTCACCAAATTTTCCACGACCACCTGATTGCTTTTTGTATGTTTCTCTATGATTAGCTTCACGAGTAATAGTTTCTTTGTATTCAACCTGAGGTTTCCCTTGGTTAACTTCAACTTTAAACTCACGCTTTAATCGATCTACAATGATATCTAAATGAAGCTCACCCATACCAGAAATAATGGTCTGTCCTGAAGCCTCATCTGTTCTAACAGTAAAGGTTGGATCTTCTTCAGCAAGTTTTGCTAATGCCATCCCTAATTTATCTACATCTGCTTGAGTTTTAGGCTCCACAGCGATACCAATTACTGGATCTGGGAAGTCCATACTCTCTAAAACAATAGGATGCTTTTCATCAGATAAAGTATCTCCTGTTTTAATACTTTTAAAACCTACTGCCGCACCAATGTCTCCTGCTTCAATAAAGTCAATAGCATTTTGTTTATTAGCATGCATTTGATATATACGTGAAATACGTTCTTTTTTACCAGAACGGTTATTCAACACATAAGATCCAGCATCTAACCTTCCAGAATATGCACGAAAAAAAGCTAGCCTTCCAACGAAAGGATCCGTTGCAATTTTAAATGCTAAAGCAGAAAATGGCTCCTTTACATCTGGCTTTCTTGATTCTTCTTTGTCCGTATCAGGGTTCACACCCAAAATAGCATCTTTATCTAGTGGAGAAGGCAAATATCTACAAACCGCATCCAATAAAAACTGAACACCTTTGTTTTTAAATGCCGAACCGCAAATCATAGGAATGATTGCCATATCCATTACAGCAGCTCTAAGCGCAGCATGCACTTCGTCTTCTGTAATTGAATCTTCATCTTCCATGAATTTTTCTAACAAATCCTCATCATAAGAAGCAACTTCTTCGATAAGTAATGCTCTGTATTTCGCAGCTTCTTCTTTAAGATTTTCAGGGATTTCGATTACATCAAAAGTAGCTCCCATATTTTCGTCATGCCATACGATAGCGCGATTCTTAACAAGATCTACAATTCCTTTAAAATCCTCTTCATCACCAATATTTAAAACAATTGGGACTGCATTAGAGCCCAACATTTCTTTTACTTGGTTACAAACCATCATAAAATCAGATCCTTGACGGTCCATTTTATTGACAAATCCAATACGAGGTACTTTATAATTATCTGCTAATCTCCAGTTAGTTTCAGATTGTGGCTCAACACCATCAACTGCACTAAATAAGAAAACCAAACCATCAAGAACACGCAAAGAACGATTTACTTCAACCGTAAAATCTACGTGACCTGGAGTATCAATAATATTAAAATGGTATCCTTTTGAATCAGCAGATGGTTTACCATCCGCACTTGGGAATTGCCATGTACAGGTGGTGGCAGCTGAAGTAATTGTAATTCCTCTTTCCTGCTCTTGTGCCATCCAGTCCATGGTAGCAGCACCATCATGTACTTCTCCAATTTTGTGACTTACTCCCGTGTAATACAATACACGTTCTGTAGTAGTGGTTTTACCAGCATCAATATGCGCAGCAATCCCTATATTTCTTGTATATTTTAAATCTCTTTGTGCCATTTCCTAGAATCTGAAGTGTGAAAATGCTTTATTCGCGTCTGCCATTTTGTGGGTATCCACACGTTTTTTAACAGCAGCTCCTTCTTCTTTCGCAGCAGCTAAAATTTCTGCAGCTAATTTTTGAGCCATTGATTTCTCGTTTCTTTTTCTAGCGAATAGGATTAGCCATTTCATTGCTGTAGAAACTTTTCTATCTGGACGGATTTGTCTTGGAATTTGAAAAGTTGCCCCTCCAATTCTACGACTTCGTACCTCTACATGAGGCATTACATTAGACAATGCGTCTTTCCACAATTCTAATGCAGTTTTTTCTTCATCTTGATTTTTTTCTTCTACAATTGCAATTGCATCGTAGAATACTTTGAAAGCCACCGATTTTTTTCCATCCCACATTAAGTTGTTAACAAAACGAGTTACTAACTGATCGTTAAACTTTGGATCTGGTAAAAGCGGTCTTTTTTTGGCTGCTCTTTTTCTCATGTCTTCTCTTTAAAATTTTTTAAATTTTACTTTTTAGGGCGTTTCGCACCGTATTTAGATCTTCGTTGTGTTCTACCTTCAACACCTGCTGTGTCTAAGGCACCACGAACGATATGATATCTAACTCCTGGCAAATCTTTTACCCTTCCACCTCTAACCAATACTATCGAGTGCTCTTGTAGATTATGTCCTTCTCCTGGGATGTACGCATTAACTTCCTTACCATTTGTTAACCTTACCCTTGCAACTTTACGCATTGCTGAATTTGGTTTTTTTGGCGTAGTCGTATATACACGTGTACAAACCCCTCTTCTTTGAGGACACGAATCTAAAGCAGCCGATTTACTCTTCTTGGTTATTTTGGCTCTTCCTTTTCGTACTAATTGTGAAATTGTTGGCATATAAACTTTTTATATAATAAAATACCCTTTTTTAAGGGTTTGCAAATGTAGAAATTATTTTACGTATAAACAACACTGATAAAATATTTTTTTGTTGTTTTAAAATTTGAGATGAATGTATTGGATATTAGAATACGATAATATTAAAATTGCTTTAAAATTCATTCCACAAATTTTTTTTCAAATAACAAAAATAAGTTACAAAAAGTATATGATTTAACACAAAGAGACGTTAGATTTACAACACAAATTACTTAGTCTGTGAAACAAATATTTTGTATTTTTATATACCTTAATATATATACTGCATTTTTTTCGGTATTTACAGCGCAAACTCTTCGTTTGACAACCAAGTCAAATGACTCGACTTCTCAACACTTAATTGATTCAATAAATCATGTTAAAAAATTCAAAGACTTTAAATCCCTTCAAAACGAAACACGTCACATACTTCAAATTTTACAGAAGATAGGTTGTCTCGAGAGTGAATTAGAATCAGTTGAAAAACACAATGACAGCGTATATACAGCAAATTACCATGTCGGACCAAAATATACCCACATAAAGATATTTTATTCTAATGAAGATTTTATAAAAAAAGAATTGTTACGTTATTCTAATGAAATTTCTGAATCATACTTTATACTCCCTTTTAAAAACCTAGAATACACACTTAATAACTTAAATATAGAAAAAACAAAAAATGGAAATACTTTTGCTAGGGTAAACTTAAAAAATATCAAACCCTTCGATTCAAAAACTCTAACAGCAAACATCAATGTAAGCAATGGCTCAAAAAGAACTATTGATCAAATTCTTATAAAAGGTTATAATCAATTCCCAGAATCGTTCATTAAATACCACGCAGGAATAAAAAAAGGAATGACTTTAGATAATTCAGTGTTGATTAGACAAAACAATGAGTTAAATTCTCTAGGTTTTGTTTCCACTACAAAACCTCCTGAAATACTTTTTAAGGAAGATTCAACTACTGTTTATTTTTATCTTAAAAAACTAAAAAACAATAATTTTGACGGAATATTGGGATTCTCATCGGGGGAAGAAAATCAAGGTCTAACTTTAAATGGTTATATAAACTTAGAGCTTAATAATAATTTAAATTATGGAGAGCAATTTTCACTTAACTACAAATCTGATGGAAATGAGCAACAAAATTTTAGAGTAAGGCTATCCGTTCCTTATCTTTTTAAAACCTCTTTAGGCATTGAAACAGAATTAAAAATATTTAAACGAGATAGTACCTTCTTAACCTCTAACCAATTTGCAAAGATCAATTATCAAATTAACACCAAATCCAAAGCACATATTGGATATAAAAGTTATCAGTCTAACAATCTAAGAAAAGAGAGCTCTGCTAACCTTTTGATCGAAGATTATAAATCAAAATTTTTGTTAACTGGGTATTCTTTTACCAAAAGTCAAAATAATATTTTATTTCCAATCAAATCAATGTTTCAAGTAAATTTTGAGATAGGAACAAAGAAGATTAGTTCAACTAGAGAGACTCAGTTAAGAGCAGAAACGCTCTTTTATTATATCTTCAATTTAAACTTAAAAAATTCGATTTTATTAAAAAATAACTCACAACTATTGTCTAGCAATACCTACTTGACCAATGAATTATATCAATTTGGTGGCATTAATAGCATTAGGGGGTTTAATGAAAATAGTATAGACGCGTCTCTTTACTCAGTTCTCAACACTGAATACAGATATCAATTTAATAACTCTATTTATGTACATAGTATTATTGATATCGCTTATTTTGAAAATCAAAATATAGCTTTGAAAGAAAAGTTATATAGTTTTGGATTTGGTATTGGCTTGCAAACAACATCAGGGATCATAAAATTTGGTATCGCTAATGGAAACGCTGAAAATCAAGATTTTAATTTTTCTAACACAAAAATTCATGTTAGTATTACTTCAAAATTTTAACAAATTTTCAAGAATAGTAGTAGTTTACCGTTAAGAAAAACTAAAATATAAGTTTAAAAAGTTGTGTAATTAACTTTTTATTATGATTTTTGTGATTGATCAATTCAAATAAATTATAAAAATGAGAACAAAGTTTAGTGGAATTTTAACGCTTTTACTAGCGTTTGTAGTGCAACTTACGTTCGCACAGGAAAAAACAATCTCCGGTACAGTATCCGATAATAGCGGACTACCTTTACCAGGAGTTAATATTATTGTAAAGGGCACAAGCAATGGAACACAATCTGACTTTGATGGTAACTATACTGTTAATGCAAATGTGGGACAAGCTTTAGTTTTTAGTTATGTAGGATTTAATTCTGTTGAAAGAGCTGTTACAGCAGCAACCAGCAATATTAGTCTGCAACTAACTGAAGACGCTGAATCTTTAGAGGAAGTGGTTGTAACTGCTTTAGGAATTAAAAAAGAAAAGAAAGCATTAGGGTATGCGGTATCTTCCATAAAAGAAGAAGCTATTAAGGATAATCCTGAAACAGATTTAACCCGTGTACTTCAGGGTAAGACTGCTGGTATTGAGATTACAACTCAAAATGGTATTTCTGGTTCTGCTAACAAAGTAATTATTAGAGGTATGAATTCATTCTCTGGAAACAACAATGCATTGTATGTTATTGATGGTGTTCCTTACAGTAATGACACCAATGCTTCTGGAGACTTTGTTGATGGTAACTCTGGATCGAGTAGATCTTTTGATATCGATCCAAATAATATTGAGAATATAGATATTCTTAAAGGTCTAGCTGCAACAACCTTATACGGTACAGACGGTAGAAATGGGGTAATTTTAATTACAACTAAGACTGGTAGTACAAAAAACATAAGTGCTAAACAAGAAGTTAATATATCAACCTCCTACTTTTTTAACGAAGTAGCTTCTCTTCCTGATTACCAGGATAAGTACGGTGGAGGTTTTGACCAAGCATTTGGTTGGTTCTACAGTAACTGGGGTCCTGGTTTTTATGAAGAAGGTCTTGGAGGCTGGGGAAGTGATGCTGCCTTCGATGAGAATGGAACACTAGCTCACCCTTACTCAACATCTGCATTCCTTGGAGCTAACTACCCTGATTATCAGGCTTTATACGAAGGAGCAAGATACGATTGGAAACCAAGAAACAGTGTTGAGCAATTTTTCAAGACTGGTGGTGTATCTAGTATTTCTGCAAACTTTAAAGGTAGAAGTGAGGATAACAAATTCAATTACGGAATGGCCTTTGGTCAAGTTGAGGACGAAGGATTTACTCCAGGAAACAAAGTAACTAGAACTAACTTAACTGTTTCTGGTGGAGCTAAACTTACTAACAAATTAAATGTTAGAGGTTCGATGACTTATACCAAAACAAATTTTAAAACACCTCCAGTTGCTGCTAGTTTCGGAAGTAGTACCTTTGGTAGTGGTTCTTCTATTTTTGGAGATTTATATTACACCCCTAGAAGTATCGACTTCTATGAGTTACCTTATGAAGCTCCTGACGGAAGTAGTATCTATTATAGAGATGATAATGCGATTCAACATCCACTTTGGACAATTCAAAATGCTAAATTTTCTCAAAACGTAAATCGTTTGAATGGTTTTGCATCGTTAGACTATAACTTCAACGATAATATTAATTTAAGATATCAAGGAAGTATTGATACGTATTCAGAGAATAACGTAAACAAACAAAATAGAGGTGGACGAACCGGAGATCTTGTTACAGATTCAGGTTTTTATAGTACATGGAATAATACGAATACAATTTCGGATCACAACTTAGTTTTAAGTGGTAATAATTATTCATTTTTAAATGATAATTTAGGCTTTAACTTTATGGCCGGTGCAACCTCAAGAAATAGAAAGTTTGATAGAATTGGTATTGATAGTTTTGGGCAGCAAGTATTTGACTTTTTCAATCATGAAGGTTTTACTGACTACGGTTACATAGAGTATCATGAAGAAAGAAATATTGTAGGTTTATATGGACAGTTATCTTTTGATGTAAATAACTGGGTTTTCTTAAACCTATCAGGAAGACAAGACTGGGTGTCTAACACCTCAAAAAATAACACGTTATTCTACCCATCAGCAAGTATGTCTTTTATACCAACATCTGCATTTAAAGGTATGAAGTCTGATAAAGGAATTAACTATATGAAGCTAAGAGTTGGTTACGGTACTTCTGCAAACTTTTCTTCAGGGTATCCAACAGCTACTGGCTTAAGTCTTAATACTCAAGGTTGGTTAGACGAGACGGAAAACACAACAAATTCTTTTGTAGGAAATCCAAATATCAAACCTGAGTTGTTTGCTGAGGTTGAATACGGTGTAGAGATGAAGTTATTTAGTAGAGTAAATCTTGATCTTACCTATTTTACAAGAATCACAGAGGATTTAATTATTGGCAACAATCCAATACCTTTAAGTACAGGAGCAGGGTTTACTAGTACCAATGTAGGAGAAATTAAATCTTGGGGTATTGAAGCTGAATTAGGTCTTGATGTACTAAAAAGATCAGAAGGATTTAACTGGAATGTAAATGTTAACTTCTTTGCGAACGAGAGTGAAGTTACGGATATAGGTGATAATGATATTTTAATCTATGCAGGTTTTACCAATCTAGGTAACGGTGCAAGAGTTGGATATCCACTAGGTGCTATGTTTGGTTCACGTATTGCTAGAGATGAAGACGGAAACCTATTAGTAGATGGTGTAGGTAATTATCTTGCAGATCAGGTAGATGAAGATGGTGTATTACCTTTTATTGGAGATCCAAATCCTGATTTTGTAATGAACTATACCAATACATTTGAATACAAAGGACTATCTCTTGGATTTGCAATAAATCACACCTCAGGTGGAGATATTTATTCAACAACAACTGCTACTCTTATGGGTAGAGGTTTAACAACAGATACAGAAAACAGATTAAGTACTTACATCTTACCAGGTGTAAATATCAATACTGGTTTACCTAATGATATTCAAATCAACAACTCAAATTTCTATTTTGATAATGGATTTGCTTCACCAGCAGATGAATTATCTGTATACGATGGATCTGTAGTGAGATTAAGAGAGGTTAATATAGCATATTCTTTACCATCTAAACTTTTAAACAAAACACCTTTTGGGAAAGTAACTATAAAAGCTAGTGCTTTTAATATGTGGTACAATGCTTACAATACCCCTGATGGTGTTAACTTTGATCCTAACACAACTGGTCTTGGTGCTGGTAATGGTCAAGGATTTGAGTTCCTAACAGGACCAAGTAGTAAAAGATATGGTATGAGTGTTAATCTATCATTTTAATAATATAAATCAAGAATAAAAATGAAAAAAATAAATAAAATTTCAGTATTATTAATTCTACTTCTTGGATTGACCTTCACTTCTTGTGAAACGACAGATTTAGATTTAGTAAATGATCCAAATCAAGTTACCGTAGTTAATGGTGATTTAGAAAGATACATGACTGCTATTCAAGTAGACTTTAAAAGTTTTGCAAATGCTATGGGTGGTAATGGAGCTTCATTAGTAAGAATCGGCCAAATGGGGTCTGTTAATTACGTGAATGCATTCGCACCAGCTAGCACCAATTTTGAATGGAGATTAGCTTATTCAAATATGTTTTCTGATATGAAGAACGCTGAAGAATTAGCTACGAGTCTAGGAGCAAGAAACAAACATATTGGTGTTATGAAAGTTTTAAAAGCTTATACACTTATGGCTTTAGTTGATTACTTCGGAGATGTTCCATTTTCTGAGGCGACTAACTTAGCAGATTTCCCACAGCCAAACCTTGACGATGATGCTTCTGTTTATGCAGCTGCAATTAGTATGCTAGACGATGCTAAAACTTTATTACAAGACGATGAGAGTATTAGCATAGGAGTTGATTATTACTATAATAATAACTTTGATAAGTGGGTAAAACTTGCAAATACGTTAAAAATGAATGCCTACCTGAACACAAGATTAGTTGACGGTGATGCAATAAACAAGCTTAATGCAATTGCAAATTCAGGTAATTTTATAGCATCGACTGCTGATGATTTCCAATTTAGATACGATGTTGTTGTAAACAATCAAATTGACTTCAAGACATCCTGGATATCAATCAGATTATACCGCTGGTGGTGTAACTGGTTACCAGTCTAACTGGATGATGGATCAAATGTTACAAGACGGTGATCCTAGAATACGATACTACTATTACAGACAAAATGAGTGTACACCAAATAGTATTGGTGAAGATGGAGCAGCATGTGCTCCTAATCCAGAAGCTTTATTCTGTTCTACTCAAGCTAAACCTGTACATTACCCAGGAAGTATGGTATTCTGTAGTGTTGAAAACGGATATTGGGGAAGAGATCATGGATTTGGCGGAGGTATTCCACCAGATACTTTCTTGAGAACTGGTCGTGGAGTTTACCCAGTTGGTGGTAACTATGACGATAGTCGATTTGCATCGGTTGGTCTTGAACAAGGTGGTGGTGGTGCCGGTATTACACCAATCTGGTTAGCCTCTTGGTCACATTTCATGCTGGCTGAAGTTGCTTTAGTTTCAGGTGGTGCTGCAAGTGGATACCTACAAGATGCTATGCAAATATCTATCGATAAAACTATGAGTTTTGGATCTCTTGACGGAGAAGCAGATTTATCAACGACAGATAACGGTGGAACCGTTCCTACATCTGGAACCGTAAGTGATTATATTTCAGCAAAAGTTTCTGAGTTTAATAACGGAGATATGGCAACCAAATGGAACGTATTAGGTTTACAGAGTTTTGTAGCTCATTATGGAAACGGATCAAATTCTTACAATTACTATAGAAGAACAGGTTATCCAACAACTTTACAGTTCACGGTTGAGCCTACACCTGGAAATTTTGTGAGATCATTTTTCTACCCTGCTGATGAAGCAACACCTAATCCAAATGTTGCTCAAAAACCAAATGTAGATGGTCAAGTGTTTTGGGATAATAATCCTTCGTCACCTGGATTTCCATCAGCTAATTAATATAAAAACAAATAATTATGAAAAATATATTTAAATCAATATTAGTGGCGATTGTAGTTCTAGGAAGTTTTACTTCTTGTGAAGAAAGCGATTTATCAATTGACACATTATACAACGAAGTTGATACTACTGGAGCAGCCTTAAGAATGTTATCATATCCTAACGATTTGGTAAATGTTTCAGGCGGAACTTTTTCTAACTGTATGTGCTACTCAATGGAAGTACAAGAAGGACAAGGAACACCAACACCAGATTTTAAAGAAGTGCGTGTTTATTTTTCGTCTTATAACGATCAAGACACTGAATTTCCAACTACAGATGCAGACGGTAATGAATTCTCAGAAGTTTTATACCAGACGATTAGCAATCCAGAATTTGATCAGTTAAGTTCCACAAACAACTTACCAATGTATGAATTGAGTATTCCAATGGAGGAGTTAATAACAGCTTTTCCCGGTGCACAATTTACTGTTCCTTCTTTTATCGTGACTCGTTTTGAGTTAGAGATGAATGATGGTAGAGTTTGGTCTGTTAATAATGCAGGAGCTACTATGAGTGGTCCATACTTTGAGTCTGCTTTCGCTAGAAAAACTATATTTCTAAATATTTAATATAGTTCAAGCAAATTTTTAAAAAGCTAAGTTTCTTACAGGAACTTAGCTTTTTTTTTAGTTAAAGTTTTAAAAAAAACACAAATTACAACGAATAGTAAAATATTATTTTTATATATTTGTGTTTCATTAACTTTTTTAAAAAACATTATCATGAAAAAAAATTATTTTTTAGTAGCGTTATTATCATTTGTTATGGTAACAATGAACGCTCAATTTAGTGACGACATGGAATCATACGCTGACGGACAGCCAATTTTCGAAAATTGGTGGACTGATTGGGGTTGTGGTGGTGGAGCAGGATGTGCAATTATGTCATCTTCTGCACAAGCTAACGACGGATCTCTTTCTGGTTTAATCCCAAGTGATGGATCAACAGATGCTGTATTAGATTTAGGAAACAAAATATTTGGTCAGTGGGCTTTAGAGTTCATGATGTACGTTCCAGCTGGAAAAACAGGATATTTTAACTTACAGGGTACTGTACCAATTGGTTCAGGAGAATGGGTTGTTGGAAACATCTTCTTTAACCAAGACGGAGCTAATCCAGGAGGTGGATCAATTGATGATTCAGCATTAGGAGCAGTAGAATTTACATACCCAGAGGGAGAGTGGTTTTCAGTAGTAATGAATGTTGATATTTCATTAGGAATTGGATTAGCTACATGGCAATTTGCTGTTGCTGGAACTGACGTTCTTCCAGATAGGAACTCCATTCACAAGTGCTGATGGAACAACTGCAATCTTCTTTAGGTGGAATTGACTTTTTCTCAATTGATGCTAACAACGAGTATTACATAGATACAGTAAATTACGTTGAAGGTTTCTTAGGAACTGATAGTTTTGACTCTAAAGGATTTAGATCTGCAATGAGCAATGGAACTTTAACATTAAGAGCTCAAGAAAACATTAACTCTGTTGCAATTTACAACATGTTAGGACAGCAAGTATACAATGCTAACGTGAATTCAATGAATTCTACAGTTAACATGTCTAACTTAGCAAATGGAACTTACATTGTAAAAGTTAACATCAACGGTGTTGAAGGATCTGTAAAAGTTATTAAATAATAACTTTTAGATTTAAAATTTTTAAAAAAGACTGTCTTTTCAGACAGTCTTTTTTTATACCCATAAATTAATTATGAAAAATAGAGAGAATACTATTTTTGGAATACACCCTATTCTGGAAGCTTTGAACTCAGAGCTGGTAATTGACAAGTTATTTATACAAAAAGAATCTAGCAATACGAAGATACAAGAGATTGAAACTATTTGTGAAACGAGTGATGTTACAATTAATTATGTCCCCATAGAAAAACTAAATCGATTGACTAAGGGAAACCACCAGGGTGTTGTTGCTATTTCCTCTCCTATTCCATTTCATTCTTTGGAAGGCCTAATAGAAAAAATAATTCAAGAAAAAGAAAACCCACTATTTTTAATTTTAGACCAACTAAGCGATGTTCGAAATTTTGGCGCAATCATTAGAACTGCAGAATGTACAGGAGTTGATGCCATAATTATCCAAAAAAAGGGTGGCGCACCCGTAACTGGCGACACAATAAAAACCTCAGCTGGAGCAATTTTTAAAATTCCTATTTGCAAAGTTGATCACATTAAAGATGCTATTTTTTATCTTAAAGCTAGTGATATCATTACTATTGCAGCTACAGAAAAAACCAACGAAACTATCTATGATTTAAGTTTAAATAAACCTTTAGCCATTATTATGGGTTCAGAAGGGAAAGGAGTTTCAAAATCTGTTTTAAATATTGTAGATTACAAAGCTGCGTTACCTTTATTGGGAGAAATAAACTCCCTTAATGTTTCTGTTGCATGCGGTGCTTTACTTTACGAAGTACTTAGACAAAGAAATTTATAGATCATTCTCTCTTTTTGATTTCTTTTTTTTTAAAATATAATTGACATTGGTTGTAGTTTGTATAACATCTTCAACGTCAGTTTTGGTTTCAATAAAATTACCATCTTCATCAAAATTTTTCATAAAAGGATCATTACTTGGATCGTAATCTTCTTTTTGCCAAGCATATTTTTTATTTGGAAGCGACTGTTTATTGAAAATAAATGCAAAAACAACACCCACTAGAAAGCCTGATAAGTGCCCCTCCCATGAAATTTTTGGATCTGTCGGAAAAATATACCAAATAAAACTTCCATATAAAAAAATAACTCCAAAAGACAAGGCTGTTAGTTGATATTGCTTTGATAAGATTCCTCTAAACATTAAAAAAGCTGTCAACATATAGATGACTCCACTTGCACCTATGTGGTTAGAGGGCCTACCAATAAACCAGGTTAAGAGACCCGTAAGCAATAAGCCGTAGATTAATACTTTCCATCTAATCGATCTATAAAAATAGAACAAAGCAGAACTCAATACTATCAGAGGTATCGAATTATTAAATAAATGCTTGGTATCACCATGAATAAATGGACTAAAAAGAATCCCTCGTAAGCCTTCAAATTTTCTAGGATAAATTCCTAAATGGTTAAAGTTAAAATTAAATCTAGATTCTATCCAAAAAACTACAACTATAGATAGTAATATTAATAGAGGATACAACAAGACATCATTCGAATAATACAATTCATTTTTACGACTCATACTTACTTAACTTCAAAAAACAAACCTAAATTAAAAATTCGGTTAAATTGTCAGTTATCGCATCTGATTAAAATTGTATTTTTACAACGATGAGTATTCCTTTAGCAGAAAGAATTAGACCAAAAAAATTAGAAGATTATCTAAGCCAAAAACACCTGGTGGGTAAAAATGGGACCCTTAAGGCGCAGCTAAATACTAATATGCTTTCTTCTATGATATTTTGGGGACCCCCAGGTACCGGAAAAACTACCTTAGCAACTATTTTAGCTGAAGAATCTGATAGGCCTTTCTATATGTTAAGTGCTATTGACAGTGGAGTTGCTGCTATTAGAGAGGTTATAGAAAAAGCAAAAACTAGTGATACACTTTTCTCTACTAAAAATCCCATACTATTTATTGATGAAATACATAGATTTAGTAAATCTCAACAAGATTCCCTACTAAAAGCAGTAGAAAAAGGCTGGATCACTTTATTTGGAGCTACTACTGAAAATCCAAGTTTTGAAGTAATTCCAGCACTCTTATCTCGATGTCAAGTCTACATCTTAAATCCTTTCACAAAAAAAGATTTAGAGCAACTTTTAAGCCGTGCTTTAATCGAAGATGAGTTCTTGTCTAAAAAAAGAATTAAACTAAAGGAAACAGAGGCCCTCATGCGTTTATCTGGAGGTGATGCAAGGAAACTTTTAAATATACTTGAGTTGGTCGTTCTTTCAGAAAGCTCGGATACAGTTACACTAACTAATGATATGGTTTTGAATAAAGTTCAAAACAATACTGTCTTATATGACAAAACTGGTGAACAGCACTATGACATCATATCTGCATTTATTAAATCGATTAGAGGAAGTGACCCAAATGCCGCTCTTTATTGGCTCGCAAGGATGGTTGAAGGTGGTGAAGATTTAAAATTTATTGCTAGAAGATTAATCATTTTAGCCTCTGAAGATATTGGAAATGCAAATCCAACCGCATTGGTTCTTGCTAATTCAACTTTTCAAGCTGTCACGACCATTGGTTATCCTGAAGCTCGTATCATACTAAGTCAATGTGTAGTTTATTTAGCCTCTTCTCCAAAAAGTAATGCTTCCTATCTAGCAATCAAAGAAGCGCAAAAAATTGTTAAACAAACTGGGGATCTTCCAGTTCCATTGGCTATAAGAAATGCTCCTACAAAACTTATGCAAGAATTAGGGTATGGAAAACAATACCAGTATGCTCATGATTATGAGGGTAATTTTGTAAAACAAGAATTTTTACCTGAACAACTAAAAGGTCAGCAAATTTATAATCCGGGAAAAAACAAAAAAGAGAATGAATTTAGAAACTATCTCAAAGGTCTTTGGAAAGACAAATATGATTATTAATCTTGATATTGAAAGTTTACTTTATCCTTTCCCTCCCCTATGGCCATATTATAAAACTCATCAAATTCTACTTTTAATTTTTTCTGTTGAGAATCTTCAAAAATAATTGTAGCGTCTTTGAGAAATATCTTTCCTTTTAATAACAAATCATTGTTTGCTCCTGCTCCTTCTTGATATAAAGTATACCCGGAAATCGTTTTTCTCAATAAAAACCTTTTGTTTGACTGAATATAACTTGTGTAATTCGATTTTGGAAGATTAGCCATTGCTTGCGGATAAGTAGCTAGATTGTTTTTTTGAGGAACTTCTAATTGCAAGGTTTTGTTTTCTGCTTCCTTTTGGTAAACATCCATAGAAATAAATTCATCAAAAGCTTCTCTCATAGATTCGTAATAAGCCTTCTTATAATCTTTAATTTTACTTTTACCAAACTTAGTTCTGTAGACTTCATTTCCGTTACAATCGCTGAGTACAAGTTGAATTTTTGTAAAAATAAAACCCGGAGCACCTTCTGCATCAACCCATAAACCGTCACATCGCTTGACATTTACAGGTACTTCAGCATTAAAAAAAGCATGAAACCCATATTTATTAAATAAAAATTTTGTGAGGGAGTTTAATTGATATTTATCTTTTTCATTTTGAAATTCAAACTGCTCAGAAATTACCACATAGGTATAATTATTTAATGATTTTTGAGAAAAACTATTAAAAGTAAACGCCAAACAAAAAAATACTACTAAAAGAATGCTATTTATTTTCATCAATGATTATGTTTAAACCCATTTGTAAAGATACACTTTTTGCTTTGGCAAAGTTACTGTACCATTGAAGGTTATTGGCAACAATATAAAAATTTAGTATTTTAATATTTGCCACCAATCCTAAACCAATATTATTATAAGAATAGGAATCTGCTGTATAGGTCGTTTTAAATGTTAAATAATCTGATATTTTTCGGTAATAAAATAATGTAGCTGCAAATTGGGGCCCTTTGGGTCTAAACATATTGAAAAATTGTACGCCAACCGATTGGTTGTATTTTTGATTTTCTCCCGTATTCAAACAATCACACCCTTCATCCCCACCAACAGGTCTTCCAAAATTATATTTCAATGAGGCATACGCCTTTAAAGGTCTCATCTGAGAGTACGAATTATAAATACTATCCAAGGAAAATGATTCTTCAATTTCGTCAATTAAATCATCGTAATAAGGAGGCGCAGAATTTCCACTACCGATAGGTGGAAACAATAACTCAATCCCGTCCAATGTATACTCTCCATTAATAGCATAACTCTCGACATCTTTAGTATGAAAAATAGCTCCTAAATCAATAAAACTTGCGCTTGCAGTCCATTTTTCATTAATTTCATAGGTAGCTCCTAAATCGACTCCTACACCTATATTTCCACTAAAAAAAGCCCTGCTTAAAATTTTATTAGTTGCTGAGCCACCTTCTAAATCGTTTAATGAAGCTATTCCTGAAGTATTTAGACTTAAATTAATATTACTAATTAAGTGCTCATAGATGTTATTTCCAGATTCACTAATTCTTGTTTCAAAAGTTCCTGAATTATCGGTACTACTAAAACTAAGTAGACTTGAATAAATTTTTGCTCTAGCACCTATGGTTAATTTTTTATTCCATCTTTTTGTAGCGCCTAAATGATAAACCATTAAAAGGTCTCCCCTGGTATTTATTTCACCTAGATCAAATTTTTTGCCAATATAATTTGCATTGCCTTCCCAAGCCAATACAGCAAGATCTTTTGGAAAGTAAAACACAAAATCAAATTCTTGATATAATCCCCCTGAAAAATAAAATTCTTTTTTATTTTTCCAACCAAAATTTAAAATCTCTAACTGTTGTGTCGTTGTAAAAAAGTCGCGGTCGTCCAATTCGGATATCGTATTTATAATTCGAGTATTGATATCGACACTGGATTTTTGAAATATATCATAAGCAGAAACACCTGAAGATCCTCCGTTAAAATGCAAATGAGATATTAATGGTATTCCTATATGAAACGAATTAGAAATTCTAGCCCCTGGATTTAGCAATAAAGCCTGAGGTGTTTCATCTAATCCATAAAGAACCTCCTTATTTTGTGAAAAAAGTGAGAATCCCCAGGAGAAAAAAATACAATAGAGAAGGTATTTCATTCTTCTATTCTTAGATAGTACGTAGCTTTTGATTGCAAATCTAGATTTCCATTAATATTATTTAGGGATGAAGTTGCAATGGTGTTTACCACCACTTTAGTAGCCATGGTAAAGTTGACAAGAGCGTTATTTTCGATAATCTCAGTAAATTCAGTGATAACGGGATCAATGTTATTGCCAGCCTGAACAGGCACAATTACTTCGTATTTAATTTCGTTATTGTCATTTAAAAATTGGTATTGAGCTAAAAAAGAGACCGGAAAACTATTGGTGTTTCTAAAATAGAAATCTGCTCGAATAATATTTTCAGAAACTATTTCACTGTCTAAAAAATCTAAATCAGTAGTATCCGATACGATTGTATTGTTGATACCTAGGTCTGTAAAGTTTTGTGAATTAATATTAAAAAAAATAAAATCAAGTTCTAAAACTGTTGTTAATGCTATATCATCTGTTTGGTTAAAGTCGGTATCTTTTACACAAGCACTAAAAAGAAATGCAATAAAGGTGAATAAGAATAGTAAGTATAAATTCTTTTTCATAAGCTGGGGTTTTATTTTTTATAACGTTAATAAAAACCCTATTATTACAAATAGTTCTTTATTTCTAGAAGTGAATCTATTGATTTGATTTTTTTTGAAATACTTTCATTCCTGTAATTGTAAAAAATGGTTTGCATTCCAATATTATTTGCACCTAGAATGTCTGCTTCGAGTGAATCTCCAATCATGACGCTTTGAGTAGGAAAGGAATTAGCCTTATTTAGTGCAGTCAAAAATACTTTTGGATTTGGTTTTTTTAAACCCACTTCTTCTGAGGTAGTAACCGTTGAAAAATAATGGTCAATTCCACTATTCTTTAATTTTTTATGTTGAACCTCCTCAAACCCATTAGTTATAATATGAAGCTTATATTTTAAAATTAAATAATCTAAAATTTCTACGGCGCCTTCAAAAAGATGATTATCAAAAGGGAGTTCTTGAATATAGGCATCTGCAATTTCATCAATTTTTTCAGTCGAATAAATTAAATCAAAAAAATTAAATGAATCTATAAGTCTTCCTCTTCTAAGATTCTCCTTACTTACTTTATCCTCCCGATATTTCTTCCAATATTCTATATTTATTGGTTCATAGATTTTTAAAAAAGCATCAAATTCAATAGTTATTTTAAATTTTTTAAAAACTCTTTTAAAGGCAAGCATTGAGTTTTTATCAAAGTCCCACAAAGTGTGATCTAAATCAAAAAATATATCTTTAACTATTATTTTTTTATTCATTTAATTGGAGTTTATTGAGATCCGAAAACAACTTCTTCCAAACCATATTTCGTTTAGAATTAATAAAATTATAATTATAAAAGATCATCGAAAAAGTACCATTTACGTCTAATACCGAATTTTTAATTTTTTCAACAAAATCTCTTTTTTTAGAAGTAGAAACATTTTCAAAGGCTTTGGTCGTCATTGCGATTGGATGAATTAATAGTGGAGACACAATTTCGTAATCTAAATCATAAAATAGGAAAGGAGTACAAGTACTTGCTCGAAAACCAATTGTCGTTTCATAAACCATGGTGAAATCTTTTTTTACTTCTAATTCTATTAGATTCCGATAATTATGGGGCAAACTCACTAAATATTGATCATTTATAGAACTCACTAACCTTCTATTGATGATAGCTTCTATTTTTTCCTTTTCTTCATTTTGAACGAATAAACTTTGTAATGCATCAAACGAAAAGAGTAAACCAATTTCTTTGTAATCAGCAATATTTTTAATCAGTAATTTTAACGCTGACTTTTGTGAATTTAAACTTTCTTGATAATTTTTAGAATCTCCTAATAAAAAAAAGACCGTTAGTTTATTCTTACTTTTTTTGACGGTGTTTATAATCCAATTAAAAGTATTGTATGGATCTTTTCTAAAACCAAATAGTACTGTCGTTCTATTAAATATATTTTTTAAGTTAAAGTTTATTAGATCATCAAGATACGCTATACTGGTCCTCAACAATCCTTTACTTTTATATAATAAAGGATAACTTGCATTTACGAGTGTATGAATATTTGGGTTTTTATCTTTAAATATAAGTTCAGGAAAATATTTTAATAATAATTCTTTAAATTTATATGCCCAAATATCTACGATTGGTGATTCTAAAAATCCAAATTTGAAAGCAATACTCTCCGAGGCTAAAAAACGCCCCTTGTGATCTTTTACATGTGGTAAATATTCTTCATATCTAGATAAAAGGTAAAAACTGGCAGAAAATATATCAAAAGGAAGTGAACTATTTTTTCCCACTGTAAAAAAACATTTTGTTTCCTCCCAGTCTTTAACTACAACATCAATACTATCAAATCCTTCTTGAAATAATAACTCCGCACTTTGAAAAAATAATTCATTCCCTAGTTCTTTTTTTCCATACGATATTTTGGGTCCAGAATAAGCTATAAATTCCTCTATACTTGAAGTAAAATTAATTTTTAAACCTAGAATTCGTTTACAAATATGGTTAAAAATATAGGTAATTCGCTGGGTAGGTTTTGATGTATATATTAATAGCATAAGGATCCTATAGTAGGCTTTTATCAGCAAAGCTAAAGTACGAATTTTCGGTTATTATTAAATGATCTACTACTTTTAAATCTAGAATTTCAGCAGCTCTTTTTATTTTTTTTGTAATATTTCTGTCTGCATCGCTGGGTTTTAATGTTCCGGAAGGATGGTTGTGAGTTAATACTAAACCAACTGCGCCTAACTGTAAGGCAGACTTCAAAATTAATCGAAGGTCTACGGAGGTACTCGTAATGCCTCCTTTACTTAAAAAAGATTTTTTTAAAACTTTATTAGAACTATTTAGGTAAATGACCCAAAATTCTTCATGAAATAACTCGCCAATGATTGGTTGCATTAATTCAAAAACAGAACGACTTGAATGAATTGTTTTTTTAACCAAAGCTTTTTCACTTCTTCTTCTTCTACTCAATTCGAGTGCAGCTACAATAGTAATCGCTTTTGCTTCACCAATGCCTTTAAATTCGATTAATTTATTTACGGTAAGTTTCCCTAATTCATGCAAACTAAAATCGACAGATGCCAGTATTCGCTTACTTAAATCTACAGCACTTTCATCTTTATTACCAGAACCAATTAAAATGGCAACTAATTCTGTCTTACTCAGCGAACTTATACCTTTTATCAATAATTTTTCTCTTGGTCGATCCTCTACATTCCAAGAATTTATTGAAAAAAATGAATGGTTTTTTTTCAAAATATTCGTTTTTTATAATTGAGGAGTGTTTAAAGATAAGGAGGTTCTTTAAAATATTTATATACACTTAAACTATTTTTTTAAAAAAACTCACAAAATTCACTTTATCTGGTGAACATATTAATGAGTGATATGTATGTAGGTATCCAAAAAAGTTCTCCAGTTTCTAAACAAAAAGAGGATTGGCTTATAGCTTCCAACAGTAGCGAAAATACTCAACCTATCAAATAGTAGTTACATAGCTCCATGATTAGTAACTTACTATTTAATTTCTTGAGTTTTTAAGAGCCATGACTATGAAGTATTGACTTATTTTTTTGCCTTATTTATTGAATAAGCAATAAAAATATAAATCAATATTCCATTTGTAATTACGTAGCTAGCAAATTTGCCTGATCTTTTGAGATTGAGAAAAAATTTTATCAAAACAAAATATCTTTTAAAGAAGGAATAAAAGTCATAATTAGCTAAAAAACTAAGAAAATTAGCTCATAAAATTGAAAAAAACACCGAAAAGGATCCATTTAAGTTACGAATAAAGCATTTTTAGCAGGTATCTTTTAGTAAAATTTATCAAATCTGTTCTTTACATAATTTATTTTTTTAATTATCGTAATAATCATCAATTATTTAATTTTAATAGTGATCAACCTAAAAAAAAAGTACACTTTTATATGCTAATTTTGTACTATGGTAAATGCTTATATACGAGGAACAGGTTCTTATGCACCTAAAAATATTGTTAAAAATGATTTTTTTGAATGTGTAGGATCTTCAGATCAATGGATCTATGAAAATTTAGGTATCAAAGAACGTCGAATTTCAACTGGAGAAACCACAAGTGATTTAGCTTATCAAGCAGGTCTGTCAGCAATTCAAAATGCGAAGCTAGACCCAGATGAAATTGATTTAATTATCTTAGCGACTGCAACTGCAGACCGACTTGCCCCTTCTTGCGCTTGTTTTGTTCAAGAAAAACTGAAAGCAAAAAATGCAGTGGCTTTTGATATCTCTGCAGTTTGCTCTGGAGCGTTATTTGCAACTTCTACAGGAGTACAATACATTAAATCTGGAATGTATAAAAATGTTCTGATTATTGGAGCAGACACTTTTTCAACAATAACAGATTGGTCGCGAAGAGATGCTGTTTTTTTTGGAGATGGTGCCGGAGCAATTGTACTTTCTAGCACTACTGAAGACAAAGGGTTTATCGATTTTATATTACATACAGACGGAACAGGGAAAGAGCATTTTACCGTTCCTGCTGGAGGGTCAGAACAACCTGCTTCAAAAGAAACTATTGATAATGGTCATCATTACTTTCAAATGAATGGTCCTGAAGTTTATAAAACAGCTATTAAGGTGGTTCCTAAATGTATTTCTGAAATACTTTCGAAAAATAAAAGACATATTGATGAGATTAAGTTTTTATTACCACATCAACCAAGTATAAAAATACTTCAAGAAGTTGCAAGACGAGTTAACATGCCTTTTGAAAAAGTTAAAACTAATATGGACCGATACGCTAATACATCCGGTGGCACCATCCCAATAATACTGGATGAGACTCTAAGAAACAATGAGCTAGAAAAGGGAGATTTACTATTATTTGCAGCTGTAGGAGCTGGCTGGACTTGGGGAACTGCCTTGTATAAGTGGTAACCTATTATTAACTAAACTAAAACATTATGCTTACAAACACTACTTTTTTAATTACTGGAATAGCAGATAAACAATCTCTTGCTATGTATGTTGCTAAGGAAATTATTAAGCAAGGAGGCTCAGTTATTTGCACGGGCTTAGGACTTAGTTCACATCACAGCAATTTATCTGAAAAAGCTAAAGGATTTCTGACAAAAAATTTTGAGGATTTTAAGAAATCAGTATTTAATGAATTAGGAGATGTATCGGTAGAAATACTGGACGTTACCTTAGAAGAGAATATGGATTCTTTTGCACGGAATCTTTCTAAAAAAAATATACAATTAAATGGTTTTTTACATGCTATAGCGATGGATAAAACTATCAGAAATAAGGAGGTGAAACCTTTATTAGAAGTTACAAAAGAAGAGTTTTGTGATACGATGGATGTATCTGCCTATTCACTGATTAGATTGTCTCATTACCTACTTAAGTATAATGTTCTTCAAACAGGCGCATCCATATGCTCGCTTAGTTATATAGCAGCAGCTAAAGTAACCTTTCATCCTTACCGAAACATTAGTATTGCCAAAGCTGCATTGGAAAGAATTACGATAGAATTAGCTGATGAGCTGGGCAGATCTAATAATATACGTGTGAATGCGGTAAGATTTTCGCCATATATGGGAAGTAAGGCAGGAAATGCGACATTAAATGAAGAAGATGTTCAAATTTCTGACAAAATGAGCCCTCTGAGAAATGCAAAACCCCAAGATCTTGCTTTTGAAGTGGTTCATTTATTTAGACCTGACCTCAGAATCACTGGAGAAATTAGACATGTGGACGGGGGTTATCATATTACTGGCTAAATTTCTGAAAATTCAAGCTTATGGGAGGTAAACTCAAAAAGGGCATTATTTTAAAACATACTAAACTCCTAAAAATGAGATTATCAATAAAAATCACTTTTCCAAAGAGGATTTGATTATTACACAGACAAAAAATTGACTAACTATTGGTAATTAAAATAATTGCTTTAATTCATCAAAATTAAGTCCACCATAATTACCACTACTCATCAACAATAATGACATATTATTAAATTTTTGAGAAAATAAAAAGTCTTTAAATTCCTCAGGATTGGTATAAACTATAAGATCCCCGCTCTGGAAAGCATCCATAATTTGTTGCTGACTAATCGCTTGTAATTTTTTAATTTCAACAGCACGAGGCGAATAAAATACTACCGAGATATCTGCCGCAGCTAATGCTCCTTTATATTGATTAAGAAATTCAGGATTTAGACTACTATAAGTATGTAACTCCAAACATGCAATAAGCTTTCTGTCTGGATATTGATTTTTAAGTGCATTGGTAGTTGCTAGCACTTTTGAAGGAGAGTGTGCAAAATCTTTATAAGCGATAGCGTTGTCGGTTTCAGCTATTTTCTCCAAACGCTTACTTGCTCCTTGAAATGTCGAAATGGCCTCGTAAAAATCATTTTCGTCAATACCTATTTGCTGACAAATCCATTTAGCTCCTGCTAAGTTATTTAGATTGTGTTTCCCAAATATCTCAATGGGCATAGAGCCCTCGTCAGTTTCTAAAATAGTAATTCCATTTTCTACTATATAATCCGGAGTTTGATAGGGGAATTTTCTAATGGTATTTTCTGAATTTTCAACGACTTTTTTTACCTCAGCATCTTCAATATTATAAGTAATACTTCCTCCTTTAATAATTGAGTCGATAAATATTTTAAATTGTTCTACATAAATATCCCAAGTAGGAAAAACATTAATGTGGTCCCAAGCTATTCCGCTCAATAAAGCAATATTGGGCTTGTACAAGTGAAATTTTGGACGACTGTCTATAGGTGAACTTAGATACTCGTCACCTTCCAAGATAATAAAATCATTTTCGTCCGTCAATTTAACCATGACATCAAATCCTTCCAATTGAGCTCCAACCATATAGTCAACATCTCTATCAAAATAATGCAATACATGAAGTATCATAGATGTAATGGTCGTCTTTCCGTGACTACCGCCTATAACCACTCTTGTTTTAAATTTAGATTGCTCATACAAAAATTCGGGATAAGAATATATTTTTAGCCCTAAGTCTTGAGCCTTCAAAAGTTCTTTGTTATCAGCTTTTGCATGCATTCCAACAACAACAGCATCTAGGTTGCTAGTTATTTTATCTGGATACCAACCAAACGCTTCTGGTAAAATTCCCCTAGCTTCTAATCGTGTTTTTGAAGGATCAAAAATAACATCATCACTACCTGTTACAGTGTCTCCCTTCAAATGCAATGCCAAAGCTAAGTTATGCATTGCTGCTCCACCAATAGCAATAAAATGTATATTCATAAGTAAATTAATAAGTATCTTAAATACCTTAAAAGGTAAAAAATATTTTTTTAGTTATCAAAGTTTCGAATTGTTTAACATTTCCCAGAGTCTATCTTTTAGTTCTATTAACCCTTTTTGAGCTACCGCAGAGAAAAACAGATAAGGAATATCTTTAAAATCTTTATCCAATTCTTGTTTCATTTCTGCTTGTAATTCATCATCTAACATATCGCATTTTGAAATAGCAATTAATCGATCTTTATCAAGCATTTCAGGATTATAGCGTCGTAATTCATCTAATAAAATATCATATTGCTTCTTTATATCATCTGCATCTGCAGGTATTAAAAACAATAAAGTAGAATTTCGCTCAATATGTCTTAAAAAATAATGTCCCAACCCTTTTCCTTCAGCAGCTCCCTCAATGATTCCTGGAATATCTGCCATTACAAAGGTTTGATGATCTCGATATTCAACAATTCCTAAATTTGGTTTCAGGGTGGTAAACTCGTAATTGGCTATCTTTGGTTTTGCCGCAGTTACAACCGAGAGTAGTGTGGATTTACCCGCATTTGGAAAACCTACCAAACCAACATCCGCTAACACCTTTAACTCAAGTGTAATGTTCACTTCTACCCCATCTAATCCTGGTTGTGCGTATCTTGGAGTCTGATTGGTTGAACTTTTAAAGTGATCATTACCCAAACCACCTTTTCCTCCGGCTGCAATAATAAATTCTTGTTCTTTTTCAGTGATTTCGAGAATAATATTTTGATTTTCAGAATCTCTAACTACAGTTCCTAATGGAACTTCAATGATTATATCCTCACCATCAGCGCCCGTACTTGTTTGTTTACTTCCAGCACCACCGTGACCTGCCTTGTAATGTCTTTTAAACTTTAAATGATATAAGGTCCAAAGGTTTGGGTTTGCTCTCAAAATAACGTGACCTCCACGACCTCCATCACCTCCATCTGGTCCTCCTTTTGGTATGTATTTTTCACGACGCAAATGAGCACTTCCTTGCCCCCCTTTACCAGAGGTTAGGTGCATTTTTACATAGTCTACAAAATTTCCTTCAGTCATAATTTAAATCGTGAATTGAGTTATATAAAATTAATTACCACTATAAATTATCGATAACCTTGCAAAGCCTTTCAGTAACTTCTTCGATACTTCCTACTCCCTGGATTCCAAAATATTTATTTTGATCTTCATAATAATCTTTTAACACAGCAGTCTTTGTTTTATACTCGTTGAAGCGATTTCTGATTTTAGATTCATCTTGATCATCAGCTCTTCCACTTGTTTCTCCTCTTTGTAACAATCGCTCCACTAATAAATTTTCATCAACTTCTAGTGCTACCATGCCATTAATTCCTTCTCCTTTCTCAGCTAAAAAACTATCTAATGCTGCAGCTTGAGAATGTGTTCTAGGAAATCCATCAAAAATAAATCCTTGGGCATCGTTGTTTTTTTCAACTTCTGCTTTAAGCATTTCTATGGTAACTTCATCAGGAACTAAATCTCCGTTATCCATGTATGACTTTGCTAATATCCCTAATTTTGTCTCGTTTTTTATATTGTATCTAAACACATCTCCTGTGGAAATATGTACGAGATTATATTTCACTTTTAAGTACTCAGCCTGAGTTCCTTTCCCTGCCCCTGGAGGACCAAATAACACTATATTTTTCATTTTTCGGGGTTTTAACCTATATATTGCACTTAAATTTCTGCCTAGCTCATTATAATCAAGACCATATCCTACAATGAAATCATTTTCGATTTCCATTCCAACGTAATCAATAGGGTAGTTTTTTTTAAATGCTAAAGGCTTATAAAACATGGTTGCAATTTTGCAACTTTTCACTTGTTCTTGTTTGAGCATTTTTAAGATCGCTTCGATCGTATTACCGGAGTCTACAATATCTTCAACTATAATTACATCTCGGTTTTTTAGAGTTGTATCTAAGCCCATTACGGTTGACACAGCTCCCTTCGATTCAGTTCCTTCATAGGAATTTACTTTCACAAAACTCATTTCACAAGTACCATCAAATTTTTTTATGATGTCTGCGCCAAAAAAGAAAGCACCATTCAATACAATTAAAAATACCGGTGATTTTTCTTTATAGTCCTTGTTAATTTTTAAAGAAACATCGTTAACTGCCCCTTTAACTTCTGCTTTTGAAATAAATTTTTGAAAGAATAAATCTTGTAATTGAATCATTATTTAAGCTAAAATTTAACCAATTTTTAATTCCTGTTTCGGCATCAAAATAAAAACGCAAAGATAAGGATTAACTTATTATTTCTTGTAAACTTCTCTATCTGATTAGAATGATTTATTTTTGCACCTAATTATAAAACGAATGGTTCATTATTTCTCATCAAATTTTACATTAGGTATTTTAGGAGGTGGTCAATTAGGAAAAATGCTCTTATATGAAACACGAAAGTTTGATATCAAAACAAGTGTTCTAGATCCTAGTAAAAATGCCCCTTGTAAAATTGCTTGCGATACATTTGAAGTTGGTGATTTAATGGATTTCGAGACGGTATATAATTTTGGGAAAAAGGTTGATGTACTCACTTTTGAAATTGAACATGTTAATATTGATGCTCTTGAAGCGCTTGAAAAAGAAGGCATTACTGTATACCCATCTTCGAATACATTGCGTAATATAAATGATAAAATTACTCAAAAGAAATTTTATCAAACACATCAAATTCCCACCTCTTCGTTTCAAGTTTTTAATTCAAAAGATGAATTAATAGTTGCCATCAATAAGTATGAAATTAGATATCCATTTGTTTGGAAGCAAAGTACAGGAGGTTATGATGGAATGGGAGTTTGTATTGTCAAAAACAAAGAAGATTTAGCAAATGTAAAGAATATTCCATGTATAGCTGAAAAACTAATCCCTTTTGTCAATGAATTAGCTGTCATCGTTAGTCGTAATCCCAATGGAGAAGTAGCATCCTATCCTGTTGTTGAAATGGAATTTCACCCTGAAGCAAATCAAGTTGAATATGTAATTTGTCCTGCTCGAATTGAAAATAATATTGCTGAAAGAGCAAAAAAAATCGCTGAAAAGGTGTCTAATGCATTTGAACATGTTGGCTTACTAGCAGTCGAATTGTTTCAGACTGAAGAGGGAGAAATCCTTGTTAATGAAGTTGCTCCAAGACCACATAATAGTGGCCATTTTAGTATTGAAGGAAGTTTGACAAATCAATTTGAACAACATATTAGAGCAATACTAAACCTTCCATTAGGAAATACCAAAAGTAAAATCGCTGCTATCATGGTTAATCTTGTAGGAGAAGAAGGATATATAGGAGATGCATACTATAAAAATCTAGAACAAATATTAAGTTTAGAAGGAGTTACGCCCCATATATACGGAAAAAAACAAACAAGACCTTTTAGAAAAATGGGACATGTGACTATTGTAAATAATGATATTAGTAAAGCACGTAAAATCGCAGAATTAGTAAAAAAGACTATCAAAGTAATTAACCGCTAGTCTAACTATAAAAAACCCCTTAATGGGGACTAAATATATACAAATGAATAAAGTAGGAATAATTATGGGAAGCACGAGTGATCTTCCTATTATGCAAGAAGCTATCGACATCCTAACTGGATTTGATATAGAAGTAGAGGTAGACATTGTCTCTGCACACAGAACACCAGAAAAATTATTTGATTATGGTAAAAATGCTCACAAAAAAGGGTTTACTGTAATTATAGCTGGTGCAGGAGGTGCAGCTCACTTACCAGGAATGATTGCCTCATTGTCGCCTTTGCCTGTTATTGGAGTTCCTGTAAAGTCAAGAAATTCAATCGATGGCTGGGACTCTATTTTATCGATTCTTCAAATGCCTGGAGGAGTACCTGTAGCTACAGTTGCTCTGGATGGTGCTAAAAACGCAGGTATTTTAGCAGCTCAAATAATTGGAACTAATGATCAATGTGTATTGGATAAAATAATTACTTACAAAGAAGGTTTAAAACTTAAGGTTGAAAAAGGGGCAAAAGAGATTAAATAATTTCATTGAATCAACACTCTAAAACAATATTAAATTATATCCAAAAAAATTTATGAATAACCCTTTATTAACTCCTTTCGAAACAGCACCGTTTTCGAAAATCAAAAATGAACATTTTTCTCCAGCAATCAACCATTTTATTGCTGTCACAAGAACTCAAATAAACGAAATTTCAGAAAATAAGGAAGCTCCAACATTCAAAAATACGATCGAAGCACTAGATTGTACAGGTCTTCAATTAGATAGAATTTCAAGTATCTTTTTTAATTTAAACAGTGCTGAGACCAATGATGAAATTCAAAAAATAGCACAAGAAGTTTCTCCATTACTTTCTGATTTTAGGAACGATTTATTATTAAATGAAAAACTTTTTCAGAGAGTAAAACAAGTTTATGATTTCAAATCTTCGTTATCACTTAATTCGGAGCAAAACATGTTACTCGAGAAACAATACAAAAGTTTTGCAAGAAATGGTGCAAATTTATCGGACAAAGACAAAGAAATATTAAGAGAAATTGACGGTAAGCTTTCCAAATTAAAATTGAAATTTGGCGAAAATGTATTGGCAGAAACTAATAAATTTTACCTGCAAATCACTCACAAGAGAGAGTTGTCTGGATTGCCAGAGGGGGTTATTGAAATGGCTGCACAAACTGCCAAAGAAAAAAAAATGACCGGTTGGGTATTTACCTTAGATTACCCAAGTTATGTTCCATTTGTTACGTATTCTAACCAACGTGAATTAAGAAAAAAAATCACTGTTGCATTTGGACAAAGAGCTTTTAACAATAATGAAAACGACAATCAATCTTTGGTATTAGAAATCGTAAATCTTCGACATCAAAGAGCTCAGGTATTAGGATATTTCTCTCATGCACATTTTGTATTAGAAGAACGAATGGCAAAAACACCAGAAAAAGTTTTAGAATTTTTATATGAATTACTTGAGAAGGCAAAACCAGCTGCCCAATCTGAATTTAAAAAACTGGAGGACTTTGCAAAGGAACTGGACGGTATTGATCAACTAGAAAAATGGGATGCTGCTTATTATTCAGAAAAATTAAAGCAAAAGTTGTTTGATTTAGATGACGAAAAGTTAAAACCTTATTTTAAATTAGAAAATGTAATTGAAGGTGTTTTTGAAATTGCCAATAAATTATACCAACTAAACTTTAAAGAAGTTTATAATTTAGACACCTATCATGAAGATGTTAAAACTTATGAAGTAACTGATCAAAACAACAATTTTATAGCTCTGTTTTATGCAGACTTTCATCCACGAGCGGGAAAAAGATCTGGTGCCTGGATGACCTCGTTTAAAGCCCAATATAAATCCCAAACAAAAAATGAACGTCCGCACATATCGAATGTTTGCAACTTTACAAAACCTACAAAAAGCAAACCTTCATTATTATCATTTAATGAAGTAACTACGTTATTTCATGAGTTTGGACATGGTTTACATGGAATGTTGGCAAATACTACCTACAAAGGATTATCTGGAACCAATGTTTCCTGGGACTTTGTGGAATTACCAAGCCAACTTCTAGAAAATTGGTGTTATGAAAAAGAAGCTTTAGAACTTTTTGCGAAGCATTATAAAAGTGAACAAATAATACCTATGGAGTTAATTAATAAAATTAAAGCTTCAGCAACTTTTCATGAAGGTATGCAAACACTCAGACAAATTAGCTTTGGATTGTTAGATATTGCTTGGCACGGAGAAGACCCAAGTAGTGTAAAAAATGTAAAGGAATTTGAAACCCTTTCATTCTCAACTACACAGCTCTATCCAGATGTAAAAGAAAATTGTATGAGCACCTCTTTTTCTCATATATTTCAAGGCGGTTATTCTGCAGGATATTATAGTTACAAATGGGCTGAAGTATTGGATGCAGACGCATTCAAACATTTTAAAGATCACGGGATTTTTAACAATAAAATTGCTGCAAAATTTAAAAATACTGTATTGTCTCAAGGCGGAACCTGTGATCCATTGGAATTATATATTAAATTTAAAGGATCGAAACCAAATCCAGAGGCTCTTTTAAAAAGAGCTGGTTTGATTTAAAAACGATGACTCGAAGTGATAAGCTAAAACTTAAAAAAAAGACTTCAATTAAAAGCATTAAAATTGTATAGAATCAAACTTGACAATCCATACCAAACAATAGGAATACTTTCTACCCAAAATGAGGAGTAATATTTTGGTTCATTTTTTTTAGAGAATAAAAGGAATAAAAATAAAATAGGGGTGATCAACGCTAAACTATAAAGATGATTCTTATTGATTTCATCTTTAAAAAATTCTAAAACGAGTACTACAAATAATAAAAAAGTGCCGATCAATTTTGTTTTACAAACCCCTAACCTCTGTGGCAAAGTTTCGATTGTTGATTCGTCAAATTTTAAATCTCTGATTTCAAAAGGTAATGTAAGAATAAAAACAAATAGAAATCTTTGAATAAAAGATAACCAAATATTTTTATTTAGTAATTCAATATTTTCGTTTAAAATAGGCAAAACAACAGTTGTACTAGCCCAAACTAAAGCGACAATACTAATTTTGAGGCCTGTCAGGTTTCTCAAATTTTTATTTTTATGTAAAGGGTTTGCGTATAAAAATGTCACAATCGCTAGGAATAAGACAAAAACTATTGAAGCTTTTGAAAGTTGAAAATAAAAAAATAAACCTGCTATTACAGAAATTAGTTGAATTAGCTTTAAAAATAGCGAAATTTCGTGTTTGGAAGATTTGTATATTGACACAAACTTTACAAAGTTGTACCCAGCAATGGTGCTAAAAAAAATGAAGAAATAAAAATATTTTAAAATTTTTATATCGAATTCGTTAGCAGTAATACCAACCAACGCAGAGACTGCAAGAGCGACATGCAAACTACTTCTAATATAAATTTTAAACCAATTCATCTCACAAAAATAATCATTGTTAAATCAATCACAATTAATCGTTAAAAATCAGCTGTTTTTATTTTAAAAAACATTCATTTATTGTTAAATATTGTAAATTTGCACTTCAAATTTTAACGAAGTAAAATGAACACAGATTCTTTCGCTCAAAGACACATTGGTCCAAGAAAAAGTGACCTCAGTAAAATGCTAAAAACTATTGGTGTTAACTCTATGCAACAGCTCATAGAAGAGACCATTCCAGAAGACATTCTACTTGATAAAAAGCTTTCCTTATCTAAAGCAATGTCTGAACAAGAATATCAAGAACACAACAATTTACTTAGTAAAAAAAACAAACTATTTAAAACCTACATTGGACTGGGTTATCACCATACTTTTTCACCTCCTGTAATTCAAAGAAATATTCTTGAAAACCCGGGATGGTATACTGCATATACGCCTTATCAAGCGGAAATAGCTCAAGGTAGATTAGAAGCCTTAATTAATTTTCAAACGATGGTATGTGACTTGACAGGAATGGAATTGTCAAACGCTTCTTTGTTGGATGAAGCAACTGCTGCTGCTGAGGCAATGGCATTACTATTTTCAGTTCGTGATCGTTCACAGAAAAAAAATAATGTTGTTAAATTTTTTGTCTCAGAAGAAATTTTTCCTCAAACCATGTCACTGTTAGAAACTAGATCAAATCCACTAGGCATAGAATTAGTTAAAGGAAATCATGAAGATTTTGATTTTTCTGATGAGTATTTTGGGGCCATGTTACAATACCCTGGAAAATTTGGTGAAATATATGATTACAAATCATTTGTAAACAAAGCTCACCAAGCTTCTATAAAAGTCGCAGTCGCCGCTGACATATTAAGTTTAGTTTTGCTAGAAGCTCCTGGGAACTTTGGAGTTGATGTTGTCGTCGGTACTACACAACGATTTGGGATTCCTTTAGGCTATGGGGGACCGCACGCCGGTTATTTCGCTACTAAAGAAGCTTACAAGCGTAATATCCCAGGAAGGATTATAGGTGTTACAAAAGACATGGACAACAACCTATCTTACAGAATGGCTTTGCAAACTAGAGAGCAACATATAAAGAGGGACAGGGCAACTTCCAATATATGTACAGCACAAGTTTTATTAGCAGTAATGGCAGGTATGTATGCCGTATATCACGGTCCGGATGGATTAAAAAACATTGCAACTAAAGTCAATAAAACGACTACAACACTTGCCAAAGCACTTGAAAAGTTAGGATTTTCTCAAACAAATTCTACTTTTTTTGACACCATCGTACTACAAGCAAAAAAAAATACAATCAAGCCTATTGCAGAAAGAAATGAGATTAATTTTTATTATATAGATGATAACAATATCAGTATTTCTATAAATGAAACTACAAGCTTAAACGACCTTCACAAAATCGTTAATGTATTTGCTGAAGGTGCTCATAAAGATTTTGTAATGATTGACACTTTGGTTGCTGACGTTTCAATTCCTGAGGCTTTAGTCAGAAAAACACCTTATTTAACAAATAAGGTTTTTAATACCTATCATTCAGAAACTGAAATGATGCGTTATATCAAGAAACTCGAACGAAAAGATTTATCTTTAAACCATTCTATGATCTCTCTAGGATCCTGTACTATGAAACTTAACGCAGCTTCAGAGATGCTTCCATTGAGTAACCCAAATTGGTCAAGTATTCATCCTTATGTTCCTTTAGAACAAGCTCAAGGGTACCAAGAAATGTTAAAGAACTTAGAAGACCAATTAACTGAAATCACAGGTTTTGCTGCAACTTCTTTGCAACCAAACTCTGGCGCACAAGGAGAATTTTCGGGTTTAATGGTGATTAGAGCTTATCACGAATCCAGAGGAGACCATCATAGAAATATTTGCTTAATCCCTTCTTCAGCTCATGGAACCAACCCCGCAAGTGCAGTGATGGCAGGAATGAAAGTTGTTGTAACTAAAGCTACTGACCAAGGAGACATTGATATTGATGATTTACGCGAAAAAGCTGTTTTATATAAAGACAACCTATCATCTTTAATGATAACTTATCCTTCAACGCATGGCGTTTATGAAGCTTCAATTATCGAAATCAATCGTATTATTCATGAAAACGGAGGTCAAGTATATATGGATGGAGCAAATATGAATGCTCAAGTTGCCTTAACGAATCCAGGAGCAATTGGAGCGGATGTATGTCACTTAAACTTACACAAAACATTTGCCATTCCACACGGTGGCGGTGGTCCTGGAGTCGGTCCCATTTGCGTTGCAAAACAATTAGCCCCTTTTTTACCAAGCAATCCAATTATAAAAACTGGAGGAGAAAAAGCGATTACAGCTATCTCAGCAGCTCCATGGGGATCAGCATTAGTTTGTTTGATTTCCTATGCTTATATCTGTATGCTTGGAGAAAAAGGATTAAAAAAATCGACTGAATTTGCAATACTAAATGCTAATTATATAAAAGAAAGGCTACATGGTTCTTTCGAAGTTTTATACACCGGTGAAAGTGGCCGTGCTGCGCACGAAATGATTATAGATTGTCGCCCATTCAAAGCTAACGGAATTGAAGTAACTGATATCGCAAAAAGATTAATGGATTATGGCTTTCATGCTCCAACAGTTTCATTTCCTGTTGCTGGGACCATGATGATTGAACCAACAGAAAGTGAAAGCTTAGAAGAATTAGATCGTTTTTGTGACGCTATGATTTCAATAAGAAAAGAAATTGATGAAGCCAAATTGGATCAACCCAATAATGCACTAAAGAATTCACCACATACTCTGGAAATGCTTACCAAAGATGATTGGAATTTACCATATTCAAGAGAAAAAGCTGCCTTTCCATTGCCGTATACTAGAGAAAATAAATTTTGGCCAACGGTCAGAAGAGTAGATGATGCTTATGGAGACCGTAATTTAATTTGCACTTGTACTCCTATGGAAGAGTTTATGGTAGAATAGTTAATTTTAATTATTAACTAATTAAAAAATTATCAAATAAAAAGCTTTTCTTAAGAAAAGCTTTTATATTTTTACCAATCACAAGAAAACTAGTAGCTTATGGCTATAAAAATTACTGGTGTTGGTAGTTATATTCCCCAACAAGAGGTTCCTAATAATTCATTTTTAAAAAATGATTTTTATACTGAAGATGGTCAGCAGTATAAGGTGGATAATGATATTATTATCAAAAAATTTAAGCATATAACGGGTATCTCTGAAAGACGCTATGCAAAAGATCATCTAAATAATTCTGATATCGGAGCTATTGCATCTGAAAAAGCAATTCAAAATTCCAATATTAACGCTGAAGAGCTAGACTACATAATAGTAGCTCATAATTATGGAGATGTCGCTCATGATTCCAAACAAAGTGATGCGGTTCCAAGCATTGCTTCAAGGATAAAGCAAAAAATCAATATAAAAAATCCAAGTTGTGTAGCCTATGACATTTTATTTGGATGTCCCGGATGGGTAGAAGGAATGATTCAAGCAAATGCTTTTATCAAAGCAGGAATTGCCAAGAAATGTTTGATAGTAGGAACTGAAACACTTTCAAGAGTTACCGATCGAAGCGACCGAGACGCAATGATTTTTAGTGATGGAGCAGCTGCCGTTGTATTAGAAAAAACTGATAGCTCTGAAGGAGGTATGCTTGCTCACGAATCTGCAACCTATGCTATAGAGGAAGCTAATTATATTTATTTTGGCGAATCTTTTAATCCTGAAGATACCAAGAATACAAAATACATTAAAATGTTAGGTAGAAAAATTTACGAATTTGCACTCACCAACGTACCGCTGGCCATGAAAGCTTGTTTAGATAAATCAAAAGTTGATATTTCTAACATAAAAAAAATATTAATTCATCAGGCGAATGAAAAAATGGATGAAGCAATCATTCAAAGATTCTATAAATTATATAACCTAGACATGCCAGAAAACATTATGCCAATGTCTATTAATAAATTAGGAAATTCTAGTGTGGCAACCGTACCAACTTTATACGACTTGATTCTCAAGGGAGAACTAGAAAATCATTCAATAAATAAAGGAGATCATATTATTTTTGCCAGTGTAGGTGCTGGGATGAATATTAATGCTATAATTTATCAAGTGTAATATTATCTTTTGAATCTTGTACGAAAATAATTTTCCACATAAGCGATATCAAATTACCTTAGATTTTCTAAAAAAACACATTGCAAAAAACGAATCTATATTAGATTTAGGGGTATTCAATCCATTTTCAGAGATCTTAATAAATGAAGGGTTCAATGTTGCTAACACTCAAGGTCAAGACCTAGATCTAGACACCTCAATTGTAAAAAAAAATGATTTTGATGTAGTAACTGCTTTTCAAATTTTTGAACACATGGTGGCTCCTTTTAATGTTTTAAGTAATATAAAGACTAATAAACTAATAGCTTCAGTTCCTTTAAGCTTATGGTTTTCGAAAGCATATAGAAACAACAAAGACAAATGGGACAGGCATTACCACGAATTTGAAGATTGGCAATTTGACTGGCTTTTAGAGAAATCTGGATGGAAAATTAAAGATCATGTCAAATTTGTAAATCCAGTTAAAAAAATTGGTATAAGACCCATTTTTAGAAAGTTTACTCCAAGATTTTACTTGGTGTATGCAGAAAGAAAATAACAACGAAAATGTTTTCATAAATTATAAGATTTGTAAATTGATATCTGATATGAGAATAAATATAATTATACCAGCTTATAATGAGGAAGAAAATATTGGTGAAACACTTCATTCTCTAATCAATCAATCGATTCCTATTCATAAAATAATTATCATAAATGACAATTCAACAGATGGCACTCAAAAAATTATAGATTCTTTTACAACTAAATTTTCAAATATTGTATCAAAAGAACTAATCTCATCAAATAAACATTTACCGGGAAGTAAAGTCATTAATGCTTTTTACAAAGGTTATGATCTAGTTGATAAATCATATGATATCATCTGTAAAATTGATGCTGATCTTATTTTTCCATTAAATTATTTTGAAAAAATTATTGAACTTTTTAAAGAAGATGCAAATATTGGTATGGCTGGAGGATTTTGTTATATTAAAAACAACAACAACTGGATTTTAGAGTCTCTAACTAATAAAGATCATATAAGAGGAGCTCTTAAAGCCTATCGTAAAAAATGTTTTACAGATATTGGAGGTTTGAAAAACACCATGGGCTGGGATACAGTTGATGAGCTACTTGCTAGATATCACGGATGGTCGATTGCCACTGATGAAAATTTAAAAGTTAAACATTTAAAACCTACCGGAGCTAATTATTCTAGAGAAGCAAAACATAGGCAAGCAGAAGCTTTTTATAAAATGAGATACGGATTATTATTATTTTTTATAGCGACAATAAAATTAGCACTAAAAAAGAAAAACTTTTATTTTTTTATAAACACATGTATTGGTTATTTAAAAGCTTCAATAAATAAGGTTCCTTTCATGGTAACTGTTGAAGAAGGTGCATTTATTCGTAGCTATCGATGGAGGGGAATAAAAAAAGCTATTCTGTTAAAAGGTGTCAAAAATCTTTAATGCCTGCGTTTTTAATAGATAGTTTATATGTATTTTTGACCTTAAAATCATAGTATGAAATTCTGTTTTAAACCTTTTTTATTTCTTATTTGTTGTATGGGCTTCGTAGCATCTTGTAATACTAAAAAAGAAGTAACACTTGTCGCCGAAAAAAACTCAATAACAAAACCTAAAAATATAATTTTACTTGTAGGTGATGGTATGGGATTAAGTCAAGTTTCCGCGAGTCAGTTTTATAAAAATAGTAAATCAAACTTTGAGCGTTTTCCGATTATTGGACTTATTAAAACTTCTTCTGCCAGCGAACTAATCACTGATTCAGCTTCGTCGGCAACGGCTTTTGCTAGTGGAATCAAAACATACAATGGTGCATTAGGAGTTAATTTAGATACCACATCAGTCAAAACTATTGTAGAGGAGATTTCAGAAATTGGAATTTCAACAGGAATTATTTCAACTTCTTCTATTACCCACGCTACCCCTGCCGCTTTTTATACCCACACAAAAAAAAGAAGTATGGCTGAAGATATTGCCTCTCAATTAGTAACTTCTGAAATTGATTTTTTTGCCGGAGGTGGTAGCGACTACTTTACCAATCGTAAAGACAATAGAGATCTTATTTTAGAATTAGAAGAAAAGAATTTTATAATGAATTTAAACTCTTTACCGACTGGTATCACAACTGACTTTTCAAAAAAACAAGGATATTTATTAGCCCCTAAAGGATTACCAAAAATATTAGAGGGGAGAGGAAATTTTTTATCGGACGCTACAACACTTGCTTTAAACTATTTATCTACTAATGAAAATGGTTTTTTTTTAATGATCGAAGGCGCCCAAATAGATTGGGGCGGTCACGATAATGATGCGGACTATTTGATTAGCGAATTAATTGATTTTGATAATACCATAGGAGTCGTATTGGATTTCGCTGAATCAAATAAAGAAACATTGGTTATCGTAACAGCTGATCATGAAACTGGTGGTTTTACACTAGGACAAGAAAATGGTGACTACAATAAAATTAAACCTGTATTTTCAACTACTGGTCATTCAGCCACCATGGTTCCTGTTTTCGCTTCAGGCCCTAATGCCAGACTGTTTGGAGGTATCTATGAAAATACAGCTATTTATGATAAAATGAAATCTTTATTTTTTAAAAATAATGAAAACTGATTCATTCCCTTTTAATTTAATATTTTAGCATAAGTGAAAAAACCAGTTAAGTACATACACGACATTGGGTCCTATTTTTTAATGCTAAAAAAAGTATTTAGCAGTCCTACTAAAAAATCAGTTATGAAAGAATTGGTTTTAAAAGAAATTGATGACTTAATCATCAAATCGTTAGGAATTGTCGCTTTTATCTCTTTTTTTGTAGGAGGAGTAATTTCTATTCAAACTGCTCTAAACCTTGAAAACCCTCTTATCCCAAAGTCTTTGATAGGCTTTGCTACTAGACAATCTATTATTTTAGAATTTGCACCAACGTTTATGTCTATAATTATGGCTGGGAAAGTTGGCTCTTTTATTACTTCTAGTATTGGATCTATGAGAGTTACAGAGCAAATTGATGCTTTGGAAGTGATGGGTATTAATTCTTTAAATTATTTAGTTTTTCCAAAGTTGATTGCCATGTTTTTTTACCCATTTATAATTGCGATAGCAATGTTTTTGGGAATATTTGGTGGGTTTTTGGCTGGGGTTTATGGAGGGTTTACAACCGCAACTGATTTTACAATTGGACTACAAGATTCTTTTTATCCATTTCATCTTGCCTATGCTTTTATAAAAACATTTTTATTCGCAATTATTTTAGCTACCGTACCTTCATGGCAAGGATACTATATGAGAGGTGGAGCACTAGAAGTTGGTAAAGCGAGTACCAACTCGTTTGTTTGGACAAGTATCATTATAATTTTAACTAATTATATTGTTACACAATTACTCTTAAGCTAATGATAAAAGTAACTGAAATAAAAAAGAGTTTCGGAGGAGATGAAGTTTTAAAAGGAATTTCTACAACATTTGAAAAAGGAAAAACCAATCTAGTAATTGGAAGAAGTGGTAGCGGAAAAACGGTGATGTTAAAATGTATGGTAGGGTTATTTAAACCCAACTTTGGCGAAATATTATTTAAAGATAAAGCTATAAGTAAAATGGATTCTGAAGCTCACAGAGTTTTACGAGAAGAAACCGGAATGTTATTTCAGGGAGGTGCTTTATTTGATTCTATGAATATTGAAGAAAATGTAATGTTTCCACTGCGAATGTTTTCAAATAAAGAAAAACCTGAAATGCTCTTGAGAGTTAATGAAGTATTGGAACGAGTTGATTTAAAAAACATTAATAATAAATTCCCTTCCGAGATATCAGGTGGAATGAAAAAAAGAGTGTCAATAGCTAGAGCAATTGTGAATAATCCAAAATACCTCTTTTGTGATGAGCCTAATTCAGGATTGGACCCAAAAACAGCTACCTTAATAGATCAATTAATTCAAGAAATAACCAGAGAGAATAATATTACAACTGTTGTTGTTACCCATGATATGAATTCAGTGATGGAAATAGGTGAAAAAATTGTTTTTTTAAAAGATGGTAAATTAGTTTGGCAAGGATCTAATCTTGAAATATTTAAAACTGATAATAAAGATGTAACTGATTTTGTATATTCTTCTGATTTATTTAAAAAAATAAGAAATATTCAATTAAATGAACATTAATTTTAGATCACTATCTGTTCACATTCAAATAATTATCCTATTTTAGATAAAAATTTAAAAATGAAAAAAATGAAAAAAAATTTACTTTTAATCTTTGCTATTATAAGCACTTCTTCAATTATTGCTCAAGTTTCGTTCACTAACAGAAATGATTTGATTGGAAATTATGAAGGTAGTACCTCAATTACTGTTGATATGAATGGTGATTATTTAGATGATTTTGTAAGAGTTTCAGAAAATGGCATAGGTATAGATTATCAGCAGGAAGACGGTAGCTTCGAGTCTGTATTTATTGAAATGATTATTCAGTGGATTCCTGATTGGAGTGCTGCTGCTGCCGATATTGACGGAAACGGATACACTGATCTTTTATTGGGTAATGGACAGAGAGCTTCCTTTTTATTTGCAAATGACGATGGAACTGCTTTTGAAGAAATAGTTTACTCAGATCTATACATTTTTTCACAAAGAACTAACTTTGTAGATATTGATAATGACGGAGATTTAGATGCGTTTATTTGTCATGATGTTGATGGTAATCATGCTTATAGAAACGACGGGGGGCAAAATATGGTTTTAGATTTTGATCTAATTCAAACACTTGATCTTGCTGGAAATTATGCCTCTTTATGGGTAGATTATGATAACGATGGAGACACTGATATGCATTTAACAAAATGTCGTCAAGGATCATCACCTGGTGACCCAGAAAGAACAAATGCTATGTATAGAAATAATGGCGACGGAACTTATACTGAGGTTGCGGAATCTCTAGGTATAGCAGATAACGAACAATCTTGGGCAACTGTTTGGCAAGATTTTGATAATGATGGAGATTTTGATGCTTTTTGTGTAAATCATAGTGATGCGAATCGTTTTTATGAAAATGATGGAAATGGAGGTTTTAACGACATTATAGAATCTACTGGTATCAATCCTACAGATCTTGGAGCTTGGGAAAATCATGGGGCCGATTTTAATAATGATGGCTACATTGATATATTATCAGAAATGGCCAGAGAGTTATACATGAATAATGGTGATATGACTTTTACTGGCTTTGACTTGCCTTTTGATGAAGGAGCGGTAGGAGATTTTAATGGTGACGGATATCTTGATGTTGGAAGAAGTGGAAATCTTTGGATGAATGACGGTGGAACCAATAACTGGGTAAAATTTGTTTTAGAAGGTGTTGAAAGTAATTCACACGGTATAGGTGCAAGAATTACCATTAATGGCGATTGGGGTTCGCAAATAAGAGAGATTCGTTCAGGTACAGGTTATAGCCATATGAGCTCATTATTTGCTCATTTTGGATTAGGAACTAGTACAGGGATTGAATCTGTATTAATAGAATGGCCTTCAGGAACTGTTGATTTTATTGAAAACGTAGATATAAATACTCAACATATTTTTGTTGAAGGAGAAAATTTAGGAGGAAGCGACTTTGAATTTAATCAAGTAAATTTATACCCAAATCCTACAACTTCAGTACTAAATTTTTCAAAAAACAATATTGTAGGAAACACTGTAAGAGTTATAGACTCGAACGGAAAAATAGTTCTTAATACAACAGTTTCACCAGATAGTAATATCAATGTGGAAACACTAACTAGCGGAGTATATTTTGTTCAACTAGAAATTGAAAATAAAAATATTAGTTATAAATTTATTAAAAAATAATAACTTATTTACTTTTATTAAAAAAGGCTGTCAAAAACGACAGCCTTTTTTAATCTATAATAATTAAAGAATCTAACTTTAGTTTATATCTTAACCATATATTCAAACTTTTCATATCCTTTTCCCTACTCCTTTTAGAATACTTTGTATCCCATTTGATTGAGAAAACTGGAATTGTATCTGTTGTTTCAAAATCAGTGGTTACTTTATTATAATAACTAATTGACTGAATTTCGCTGTAATTCATTTTAACTTCTCTACTAATGTCATCAAATCGAAGCTCTTTAACTTTGATACTTGTAAGCTTATCCTCTAAAAATTTAATTTTTGCTTCTTTATCTTTCAGTAATTGTTCATTCTTTTCATAAAGCTCATCCAATATATCAAACTTTAATTTACCAGATAATTCTTGTGCCATATCACCACTTTGATCAGCAGCTTGAAAAATTTCTAAAGTCGTATTAGTTAAATTAGAATTTTCCTTTAACTCATTTCTCCAAAACTCTATAACTGACTCAGGAACCAATCTCCCAATTAAATAAACTTCAATTTTATTAGAATCATAATCTTGATTAGATTTTAAAATAACAGCTCCTTTGTGTTTGACACTAGTTGTAACGAATTCTTTTGCCTTATTCTCAAAAACCTGAACTTTTAGAAGGTTTAAAAATAATACAACACTTGGAACTATTACAATAATCGCAATACTTGTCGCAATTTGAGCTATTCTTTTTCTACGTTTTGAATTGGCATATTTTACCATTGGAAATCGTAAAATTTTTGCGATTAAGAAAGTCGTTAAAGCTATAAAAACAGCATTAATTGAAAATAAATAGATAGCTCCACCAGCATAATTAATATTCCCTATTGCTAAACCATATCCAACGGTACATAGTGGAGGCATCAATGCAGTGGCTATAGCTACTCCAAATATTACACTCGCCATAGTTCCCTTTTTTGTTTTAGCAACAATTAAGGCTAGTCCACCAAAAATAGCTATCAATACATCTAATATTGTAGGATAGGTTCTAGCTAGTAATTCTGGAGTCTCTTTGGTAAGGGGGGATATTGAAAAATAAAGATATGCAGTGATCACACTCAAAGCAACCATAACACCTAAGTTAATTAAAGACTTTTTTAGGGTTTCCACATCGTTGATTGCTACGGATAAGCCTAAACCAACAATAGGACCCATCAATGGGGAAATTAACATGGCACCAATAACGACTGCTGCACTACTTACGTTTAGTCCTATCGAAGCTACAAATATTGAAAAAATTAATATCCAAGCATTGTGTCCTTTAATGGAAATATCTGTTTTAACGCTCTCTATAGTAGTTTCTCGATCGGTTTCTTCTCTGAGATCCAAAAGTTCTTTAAAGAAAAGCTTTAATCCTTGCCAAGCAGATTCTTTTATTTGGTCAAATTGTTGATCCTCAGTAATTTCATTAGAATCTTCCATCTTTTTATTTTCCTGCATCACAAGTATTTATCATTATTCTTAATTTTTAATTCGGGTTTTTTTTTATTTAAGATGATTAAAAATAATCTTTTATTTTAAAAAAACCTTTTTTTTAGAACCTAAAGTAATTCAACCTCAGCATTTGGATTAAATAAATATATTTTACCCGTAGAAATTTCAACACACTCAAAACGTTTAACCCGTCTTGGTCCCCTTTTAAAAATCTTTCCATTATAAATTCTAAATCTGCTACCTAAAGGTATTTCAAATATATAATTTTTATCGTTGGGAGCATCATATTCTTTAAGTGCTAAAGATAAGTTCGTATCAGTATCACTACTAGCTTTTGGGTTTTTAAAATGAATCGCTAAAAAAGGTAATAATTTATTTGGAAATATTTCTGGTCTTAGGTAGGGTAACATTAATTGCTGAAATGTTCTTTTCCATTCAATTCCATGAGGTTTAATTGAATTTCCGTGTTTTTTAAAAGCTATTAAATGAGCTATTTCGTGAATTAATGTAATTAAAAAGCGAAAATTATTTAGGTTGGAGTTAACTGTAATTTGGTGTTGCCCATTGGACATTTTTCTATAATCACCGTGTCGGGTAACTCTTTCGTTAACAATTTTGAGATGAATATTATGTGCAGTAATTAATTGAAAAACAGAAGCTATTGAAGCTTGGGGAATATATTTTCCAAGTATTTTTGACATTAGTTACATTAAGGAGTGGAATTAGAGACTTGCAGGACTTTACCATTATATAATTGTTGTCCACTAATTGAAAACTGCATAATATATTTAGCCATTTGTATTGCAGAAATACTCGCCTCATATCCAGGAAAGGCTTCTTCAAGCATTTCAGTTTGAACGGCACCCAATGCCAACACATTAAATGAAGGCCCTTTTTCTTTGTACTCTTCAGCCAATAGCTCTGTAAGCGTAATTAAAGCTCCTTTACTACTGCTGTAAGCGCTCAAGCCAGGAAATTTCATGCTTCCTTGAATTCCCCCCATACTACTTATATTTACAACATGGCTCTCCTTATTCATGAAAGGGAGTATTGCTTTAGTTAGAGCAGCTGCACCAAAAACATTCACGTCATAAACATTGATAAATTCATCTATGGAGGTCTCAGCAAATGGTTTGTTTAAAAGAGCTCCTGAATTATTAATTAAAATATCTACTTTTTTCCAATTTTCCGCTACAAACTTGGAAGCAGATTCAATATCGTCTGAATCTGTTATATCAAAAGGAAAAATAGTACAACCACTGAGTTTCATACTTGATATGGGTGCAGCGTTACGCGATAAAGCCAAAACATTAAAGCCTGCGTCTGTGAACAACTTTACAAGTTCGTAACCTATTCCTCTACTGGTTCCTGTGATAATAACATTTTTCATTTACACAAACATGGTTACAGGGTTTTCAACATAGGTTCTAAAAGTCTGTAAAAAAGATGCTCCGGTAGCGCCATCTACAGTTCTATGGTCACAAGCAAGGGTAACAGTCATTGTATTACCAACAACTATTTGTCCATCTTTTACAATTGGTTTTTGAACAATAGCTCCAACAGAAAGTATTGCAGAGTTTGGTTGGTTTATAATAGAGGTAAATTCTTTTATTCCAAACATACCTAAATTAGATACCGTAAAGGTACTACCTTCCATATCTAACGGTGTTAGTTTTTTATTTCTTGCCTTAGTCGCTAATTCTTTTACATTGGTTCCAATTTGACTGTAGCTCATTTGGTCAGCAAATTTTAAAACAGGCACTAACAAACCATCATCTACTGCTACCGCAACTCCAATATGAATATGTTTAGCGATTAACGTTGAGGTATCAGTCCAGTGAGAATTAACTTTTGGATGTTTACGTAATGCCATCGCACTGGCTTTTACCACCATATCGTTGTAAGAAATTTTAACATTCGGATCTGAATTAATTGCTGCTCTAGCAGAAATTGCACTGTCCATATTTAACTCGATAGTCAAATAATAATGGGGAGCCATAAATTTTGACTCTCCAAGACGTTTGGCAATAACCTTTCGCATTTGAGAATTTTTTACCTCTTCAAAACTTTCCTCTCCTACAGGAATGTAAGATGCAGAAACAGACGAAACAGGTTGGTAATTTTCAATATCACGTTTTATAATTCTTCCTTGTTCTCCGCTTCCTTTTAATTGTGACAGCTTGATTCCTTTTTCTTGAGCTAACTTTTTTGCAAGAGGTGAAATAAATATTCTTTGATTTGAAGTTGTATCACTTATAGCTACTGGTGTTTTTGGAGTTTCAATTTTCACTTCTTCAACAACGGGAATGGCTATTTCTTTTTCGGCTTGAACAAGAGTGCTTTTATCGTTTGAAGAATAATTTTCCAGTAAGCCAGAAACATCGGTACCTTTTGGACCAATTATGGCTAACACTGAATCTACCAAAGCTGTTTCTCCCTCTTTTACTCCTATCTCTAACAAGACACCAGAATAGAAAGATTCAAACTCCATTGTTGCTTTATCAGTCTCTATTTCAGCGAGTATATCGCCTTCCTCAACGGTGTCACCTTCTTTTTTATTCCAAGTAGCAACAGTGCCTTCTTCCATGGTATCACTTAAACGGGGCATCGTTATCACTTCTACTCCATTTGGAATCACCATTTGAGAACTCTCCGTTGATTCTGTAATCTTAAGTTCTAAGGGAGATGTTGGTTCTTGTGCTTCATCCACTTTAGAAACAGTTGAACTATCTGGATTAATAAGACCTAAAATATCTTCTCCAGGATCACCTATAATAGCTAACAATACGTCAACTGGTGCGGTCTCTCCTTCTTGGACACCCACATGAAGTAGCGTTCCTTCGTTAAAAGATTCAAACTCCATCGTTGCTTTATCGGTTTCAATTTCGGCTAAAATATCTCCTTCCGAAACTTTTTCACCTACTTTAAAAAGCCATTTAGCTACGGTCCCTTCCTCCATTGTGTCGCTTAAACGCGGCATATTTATAACTTCTGCCATATAAATTTATATTTTATGTGATAAAAAGGGGTAATCTTCTTGCTCGTATACAACATCGTACATTATATTTTTATCAGGATAAGGTGAATCTTCGGCAAATTGCTCGCATTCAGCAACTAAATTCTTCACTTTTTGATCGATTTCCTTTATTTGTTCTTCTGTTGCGTATTTCTTATCTAAAAGGATATTTTTAATATAACTAATAGGATCTTCCTCTTGCTTGTCTGCTACTTCTTTTTTGGTTCTATAATGTTGTGCATCACTCATAGAATGTCCTCTGTAACGGTACGTTCTGATTTCTAAAAATGTAGGTCCATTTCCACTTCTTGCTCTTTTTATAGCTTCATCAAGAGCTTCAGCTACTACTTCAGGCTTCATTCCATCGACAGGTTTACAAGGCATGTCATAAGCCAATCCCATTTTCCAAATTTCTGAATGATTAGCGGTTCTTTCAACAGAAGTACCCATAGCATAACCGTTATTTTCAACACAGAAAACAACAGGCAAATTCCACAACATTGCTAAATTCATAGTTTCATGGAGCGAACCTTGGCGCATTGCTCCATCTCCCATGAATGTTAATGTAACTCCACCTTTATTAAAATATTTATCAGCAAATGCAAGACCCGCTCCTAAAGGAATTTGTCCTCCAACAATACCGTGCCCTCCATAGAATCTATGTTCTTTAGAAAATATATGCATTGAACCACCTAAACCAGAAGAGGTTCCGGTACCTTTTCCGTACAACTCTGCCATGACTTTTTTTGGATCTACCCCCATTCCGATAGGTTGTACATGATTTCTGTAAGCAGTAATCATTTTGTCCTTGGTAAGATCCATCACATGGAGTGCTCCTGCAAGGATTGCTTCTTGACCGTTGTATAAATGAAGAAATCCTCTTACTTTTTGTTTGATATAAACCTGAGCAAGCTTGTCTTCAAATTTTCTCCAGAAGTACATATTTTCGTACCAATCGAGGTATGTTTTTTTTGTGATTTTTTTCATAATATTTTCACTATTATAAAATTAGATAATTTTAAATATAGCAGACAAAAATACTATATTATTAGCATCTACAAAATTATAATTCTTAAAAGAATTATAAACAAAAAAATTAACTTTTTGGTGGGCAATATAAATCTGCGGAAAAAATTAAGAAGAATAGCAAAAATTATAAAAAAGTACTGTCAAAAATCAAGGGTAATATGTCTTTTACGGAGTTGGATTTTACGACCTTACCCGATTCTCCCATAAAATATATTTCGATTAAAGAATTTTGTTTCACCTCATACTCAGCCAAGACTTGCCTACAAGCCCCACAGGGAGGCACCGCTTTGGTAATTTTACTATGGAGAGATTTTGCAGAAATAGCCATAGAATGAATCGTGGCCTCTGGATATTGAGATCCAGCATAAAATATGGCAACTCTTTCAGCGCAAAGACCGGAGGGATACGCTGCGTTTTCTTGATTATTACCTGTAATAATCTCCCCTGAGTTTAATTGCAAAGCTGCACCTACTTTAAAAGAAGAATAAGGCGCATAAGCTCTATCTCGAGCTTTATGCGCCTTATCCATTAGTTTTTGAATCGAAACTGGTAGCTTTGAAACACTTTCAAATACATCTAAATTTATTTCGATTTTAATATTTTTCACAAGAGTCTAGTATTCGTCATATTCATCGCCAAAATTAAATGTTAAACCAAAACGAAGAGTTCCTTCTAATGGACTAATTACTTTTGAAGTGGAGATTAAATATGAAATATCAATATTAATGGTGGTGTACTTAAATCCTGCACCTAACGAAAAAAACTTTCTAGCTCCTTTTGTTTCATGTTCGTTAAAATATCCTGCTCTAAAAGCGAAAACATCTCTATACCAATACTCTGCTCCTAATGCCCATGTTAACTCATTGAGCTCTTCACTAAATCCATTTGGCGCATCGCCAAACGATTGAAATACGCCCTTAAAAAAGTTGACATTTGGATCTTGGCCCTTGTAAATAACTCCATTTGTATCGCTTATGAGGGTATCTACATTTGGATCATAAACACCATCACCATCTAAATCTTCAAAAGTTCTCTCGGTCCCATAAATTGGTGGCGTAGGTACTAGTAGTTTATTGAATTGTGCAGTTACACCAACGGTATTGTATTCATCTAATATGAAATCAAATCCTGCACCTAAAGCAAGATTTGTCGGTAGAAAACTTTCTTGACCAGTCTCATCGTATTTTAGTTTAGAACCTAAATTTGAAATATTAATTCCAGCTCTCCATCGTCCATCAAAACTATTCATTGGTATTTCTTCACTTTGATAATAGGATGATATATCTACCGCAAAAGTACTTGCAGCATTTGCATCTTCAATAGCTGTTTGTAATTTTAAATCGGACCTTATATATCTACCGGTTACTGCCAGTGCAATACGTTCGCTGACTCTCAAAGAATAGGTAAGATCAAATAACATTTCGTTTGGTTTTACAATAAGAGGCTCTTGATCAACAGTTTCTCTTAATTCAATCTCTCCACTACTAAAATATCTAAAACTTGCTCCTACAGCACTTTGTTCATTTATTCTATTGTAGTAAGTTATGTTACCTAAAAATACATCATTTACAAGCTTACCTAGATAGGGCGTGTAGGTAACCCCTATTCCTTGTTTGGATAACGCAAAAGCAGCTTTTGAAGGATTCCATTGTTGTGAAAATGCATCGGCAGAAGTTGCGACACCCATATCTGCTAAACCGGCAGCTCTTGGGTCTGCCCCAATAAGTACAAAAGGGACTCCAGTTGTAATCACTCTTGAATCATTTGAGTTGGGTGTAATTGTAGTAATTACATTTTGAGCAAATGTGTTGTTTGTAAAATAAAATAACAAGGTAAAGATTAATACTTTTTTCATTTGGTTAAAAATTTTTGTAAATATATATTTAATTTTATAGAATAACGAGTTTTTCATATTTTTCGACTCGTTTGTTAGTAAGCGTTGAATTTACGGTGAGCTTGTATACGTAGACTCCTTTGGCTATAGATTCACCAAAATCGTCTTTTCCATCCCAAATAATATCTCTTGATAAAAACCCATCGGTGGTAATGATTTGGTTTTTTGTCCAAATTACTTTACCCGTAACTGTAAATACTTGAATTTGGACCTCCAAGGGTTCGAAAGGGCGATTATGATTGAACCAAAATTCTGTATAATCGACAAAGGGATTTGGATAATTTAAAATATTGGTAATTTTTAAATCATCATTACCAGCTACTACAAATTGTATTTCGGAAGTTGCAGAATTATTATAAACATCCCAAGCTTTGAAAGTTAAGGTATGTAATCCTACTTCTAAATCTCTTAGAGTAAAAGAAGCGGTACCATTTGAATAATCATCAACATCCGCTTGGTAATAATCGTTAATTATAAAGGGATTGGATTCATCACCATCGATAATTGCGATCATATCGTGACCTATTCCACTTGCTGTATTTATTCCATTTTCGTCTGAGAGTTTTGCAATCAATATTGGTGAGTTATTAGTAACACCACCGGAAACAAAGCTTTCATCGTTCATAAAAAGATTGATTAAAGGACCTTGATTGTCTTCTGGAGCATCTTCATTTAAACCTCCAATCCTGACGTTTGAATTATATCCAGTTTGGTTATTTAATGAATTATCTCTCTGTGAATAAAGACTTACACGTCCTGCACCAAGGGGTATTTGAGTATCTCTGGGCATTATAAAATCAATTTCAAAAACTCCATCAGAAACAGTAGCTTTCCCATTAAACAATACTCCGCCTAAAGTAGTAAAGTCCATTATTAATAATTCGCCCGATTGAGTGACACCGTCATTACCAAGAGTACTCCTATCTCTGTTTTTGTCGAATAACTTAACCTCAAGCACACCATTATAATCCGCTAAAATATTTCCATTATTATCTCGAATTTCTCCACCTAATTTAACCTTGTCTAACGCTTTTAGAATTTCTGTTGATTCGAAAATCGGTACATCATTTAAAGTTGTTAATTCAATTTTCTGTCTTGGAAAAGCTAGTCGCATCGAAGGGTCTCCAATAAAAAAAACTACTCTTCTGTTTAGACTTCCTACGTTATTTTTTGCAATTCGAACTGCTTCTGCTGGAGTATTGGGAATATCTCTATCATATCCAAATAATTCTGGAGCTAAGAGATCATTAAAATCAACTGCAGTTATGGTTGAAATAGATCTGGTGGTAGTAACTAGAGCAATTGCACCTCCATCCTTATTCCAATAAGAAAGTTCTCCTGCAGTGATTCGCTGGGGATTATCAAATTTAGTGAATTCGCAGGTAACTGTAATAATGCAAGAAAATTTATAATTATTTCTTAAATTTTGTGCTGTTTCCTTTGTAAAAATAAATTCAGAAGCCAATCCATCTTCACCACCATGACCAAGATAATTTATTATTAACGCTCCTGTTTCTAAAGCATTTTGGAATTCATTGTTGACATCTGGATAACGATCTCCTCCTGCAGAAGCAATTTGTTGAAAAGAATCCGAATGAAGTTTTTTTACATTAATTGAAGGCTTCCTTACAGAAACCTCATCCCCAAGCCTGTCTAGATTTTTTTGTAAGGAATTAAACTCCCAAACTTCGTCAACATCATCCGAAACCAACACAAAATCATTACGCCAATTACCATAAGATTCTTTCGAATCATACTTTATAATTTTATCAACCATATCGTTTGCCAATAGTAGATCATCTGCTAATATTCTTCCTACAGCAATATCTAATTTTTCAGCAGCCAGCATTAGTCCTTCCTCCGGGTCCATATTTCCATAGAAATCGTCCGACATAAAAGACGCAAAAGTGCTGTTGCTAAATAGTCTATGGTATGTTGGCACCATATTATTATTGTTCGATATACGATCTTTATAATCGTACGATGTGTCTCCAAATAAACATAAATATTTTATTCGGTTATCCTCTGAAGATGCGTTATCATAAATATATTTTACAAAATTTCTGATGGCTACAATATCTTGTTTACCTGAACTAAATTCTTCATAGATTTGATTTAATGTAATAACTTTTATGTTAATTCCATCGACTTGATATCTGTGATCAGCAAGTTTTGTAGCTGCTTGAAGCAGAGATGAAGGAGTGACAATTAAATAATCTATATCCTTAAAATTTCCAGACTCGTCATTAAAAATAGTTCCCTTTAAATTCTGATTAGGAACATAGGATTGATTAATTTTTGTAGGTTGGTAATAATTAGAAGGGTTTATGGCTACATATTCTCTAGATTCTCCAAGATTTGCCTTGAAAGAAAACGTGGAATTGCTTGTATTCACTTTAGAAAGGATCAAACTTGAATCTGTGATATCCCATACTTGAGAAAATTGTGAAGCATTACTAATTTGATACTCTCCAATTCCTGAAGTTGTACTTGCTTGATTCCATCTAAAAGGCATTTGTTGATTATTTCCTTTAAGTAATACTAGTGCCTCAGCACTAATATAATCTAAATACCCTATGCTTGAAGGATTCCCTCCATTGTTATATATCAAATTAAAAACCAAATTTTCATTACCCGACGGAATCTCTCCAACAAATTGTTTTGAATTCAACAATGTAGGATCTTCAATAGGACTAAAAATAAGGGGATCCAAACTAGTTCCATTAATAGAAATCGCCATAGATGTGCTAGTTTCAGAAGCAGAAGCAACTTTTACTTTTATATTCATTAATTCTCCTGGAACTATATTTGGAAAATTTAAAGTAAATGATTGTTCGCTCTCGATATCAAAGCGATTACTGAGCCATCTGCGGCCTACTTTGGCAGGGTTAAACTCATCGCTTTCAAAAAATTGATAGCTATTGTACTGGTCAATAATGGTTGTAGCTTCACCCGAGGGCTCGACAATTTGTTGAATTCTGTTACCAAAACCAACACTAGAGGTAACATAATAAAAAGATTCGTCACTGTAAGGGTTGATATTCGTATCAAAATCATCTCCTTGATATCCATTTGTGCCAACACCGTAAAATAATATAAAATCGTTGTTATCAAAACTACCATCCTCTTCACCTATTATCTGTATGGAATTTTCTATTAAATCAAACTCATTATTATCTATATTTTTAAATGGAAGAGCTTTACCACCATTCCCAAATATTTTTATAGTCCGAGGATCTAAATTGTCGGGATTCATACCAATGCTACTGAGAAAACTTTTGTCTATCCTGTAGACACCTGTTTGATCAACTTTAAATTTATACCAATCCCCTGAAGCTAAAGCTGAATTTGAAACAGGAATCGTTTTTAATGGTCTATTTTGATTATTATATTTATATGAAATTTTAAATGAAATAATTTTTTTAGGAACACCATTTACCTTGATTATTGGGTTTATGAGAATAGACGTGTAAAATTTATCTCGAGATTTTCCACTTTTTAATTCAGCAATATGTTTGCCGATTAGAAGCTTTTTATTAACGATTTTTAGTTCATTGTTGGAAAGTTTTTCATAAATGATGTTTGATATTTCTAATGAATTTTCATCAACATAATTAATATCCTCCCATTGTTTGATAAAATTCATATCTTGATTAATCAGCAAACGAATTAATACTTCTGAATTTTTATCATTCACAGTATTTTTTTGTGAAGTTGACCTCCATTTACTCGCATTAGTATTATTCCAATCTAATTCAATGAATTTATCTTGACCTACTAAAGTAATCGGAATAAGTATGAGAGTAAAAAAAAGTATAAGTTTTTTCATATTTATAAGTAACGTAACAAATATAAAGTTAGTATGACGAAAAAATTAAAATTAGAAAAACTCTTTTGTCTTATACTATTTAAAAAAAATATTCGTTAACAGTATTGATAATTAAAAATCATATTGTTTTAATATTTGAAATAATATTGAATTATTATCGTTAATTACTATATTGCAATCCAAATTTTTTCATAACTGAAAACTATGAACTTTAAAAACAATTTAGCACCAAAGTTGCTTATTCTATTTGTTACTTCCTTATTATTAGTAAGTTGTAACAAAGGTAGAAACTATAAAGATAGCTCAAGAGCTACCGGATGGAAAATGAATGCCAAAGAAGGAGGCTTCCAATACAATGCAGAAGCAAAGGAACAAGAAACTGGTCCAGGTCTGGTGTTTATTGAAGGTGGAACATTTACCATGGGTAAAGTACAAGACGACCCAATGCACGATTGGAATAACTCCCCAAACCAACAACATGTTCAATCTTTTTACATGGATGAGACTGAAGTTACTAATTTAATGTACTCTGAATACTTAGACTGGTTAAAAAAATTGTTCCCCCCCTCTGAAGAAAACTATAAAAATATATACAATGGAGCCATTCCAGATACGCTAGTTTGGAGAAATAGACTTGGTTATGCTGAAGTAATGACAAATAATTACCTCAGACATCCAGCATTTGCTGATTATCCAGTTGTTGGTGTAAGTTGGAAACAGGCTGTAGAGTTTAGTAATTGGAGAACTGATCGTGTCAATGAGCAAATATTGGAAGAAAAAGGTTTTATTACTAGAGATGCAAAGTATGGTGTAGAAGCTGGTAAAACTTTTAATAGTCAAACTTATTTGAACTCACCTACCCTAAGTTATGGAGGTAACGATTCTATAACACGTCAATCAAAATCAACTCAAGCAAGAATAAAAAGAAACAAAGATAGTATCAATATTTATGTTCAAAGGAAAGATGGTATTTTGTTACCCGATTACAGACTACCCACAGAAGCAGAATGGGAGTATGCAGCACTTGGGCTCGTTGGCATAAGAAATTATAACGTTTATAGGGGTAGAAAGAAATATCCTTGGGAAGGTCAATATACGCGTTCAGGAAAAAGAAAATCTAAAGGAGATCAATTAGCAAATTTCAAACAAGGTGATGGTGATTACGGGGGAATTGCAGGTTGGAGTGACGATGGAGCAGATATTACTGCTGAAGTAAAATCGTATGACCCGAATGGTTATGGATTATACGATATGGCTGGAAATGTTGCAGAATGGGTGGCTGATGTATACAGGCCAATAGTTGATGATGAATTTAGTGATTTCAATTATTTCCGTGGAAATCAATACACAAAAGATTTTATCGGGAACGATGGAAGAGTAAAAATTGTGACTGCAGATTCTATTGTTTATGATACTTTAAATAATGGAAAACTTATCGCCAGAAATTTACCAGGTGAAATTTATCAAATTCCAGTAGATGATAATGAGACTTATTTAAGAACAAATTTCTCAAAAAGTGACAATCGGAATTATCGTGATGGTGATAAAAAATCTACCAGATACTTTGAAAATTTAGCGATGATGAAGATGAAGATGAAAACAAAGTAATGTATAATTCTCCAATTCATAATAGATCAGAACGTCAATATGATGAAACTACTACTAGGACTTCATTAATTAGTGATGAATCACGTGTGTATAAAGGAGGCTCTTGGAGGGATAGAGATTACTGGTTAGATCCTGCCCAGCGAAGGTATTTCCCAGAAGATATGGCAACTGATTATATAGGTTTTAGATGTGCTATGTCAAGACTTGGATCAAAATCCAAAGAAGGAAAAAGACCAAGAAACTAGTTAAAACTTAATAAGAAAAAACCTCTTCAATAAACGAAGAGGTTTTTTTTGTACCTTTATTTATATGAAAATTGAAGAAATCCATCATCATTTTTTAAGGTCTTCTAGAATTAGCACTGATACGAGAAACATTACAAATGATTCTATATTTTTTGCTCTAAAAGGAGCTCATTTTAATGGAAATGAATTTGCTCAATCTGCTCTTGACAAAGGAGCCTATAAGGTTATTATAGACGAAGAAAAATATATAAATGACCATTCAATTTTAGTTCCTAATGTTTTAAAGACCCTTCAAGAATTAGCCACCTTTCACAGAGTTTATCTCAATATTCCTATCATAGCACTTACTGGAAGTAATGGAAAAACAACTACCAAAGAACTCGTAAATGTAGTTTTATCAAAAAAGTTTAAAACGGTTGCCACCATTGGAAATTTTAATAATCATATTGGAGTTCCGCTTACATTACTAAATATGAATAAAAGTACCGAATTAGGTATTGTGGAAATGGGAGCAAATCATCCTGGAGAGATCGAATTATTGTGTGCGATAACAAAACCTGATTATGGCTATATTACAAATTTTGGAAAAGCCCACATAGAGGGTTTTGGAAGTTTAGAAGGAGTCATTAAAGCAAAAACAGAGCTGTACCAATATCTTAGAGCAACAAACAAGACGGTGTTTGTGAATGACAACGATAAAAATCAGAACAAAAATTCTGAACACATTAAAAAATTTACATTTGGAGATAAATCACAAAATTGTGCTCCTCAACTTATTGATTCTTCGGACGAATTACTATTATCATTTGAAGGTTTGACAATCCAAAGTCATTTAATAGGATCATTATAATTTTAATAATATAGCTGCTGCCATAACCATGGGATCTTACTTTGGAGTTGATCCTATGAATATCAAAAAAGCGATTGAAAGCTATATACCAAATAACAACAGGTCACAAATAATAAAAAAAGAGACCAATACCATCATTTTAGATGCCTACAATGCAAATCCAACGAGTATGATGGCAGCGCTACAAAACTTCATTCAGTCAAACAGTCCTAATAAAATAGTTTTTCTTGGAGACATGTTTGAATTAGGTATTACCTCTGAAGAAGAACATCAATATATAAGTGATTATCTAAAAAAATATTTGGATGGACAATGTTATTTAATTGGAAATGCATTTTATAAAACTACTACCAATGTGGCCAATATAAAAAAATACCCGTCATTTGAGAACTTAAAACCTGTACTAGAGAGCACCTCTTTTTCAAACGCTCATGTTTTAATAAAAGCTTCTAGAGGCATGGCCTTAGAAAGAATTTTAAACTTTTTATAAATTAAAATCTTTTATAATATTTTTATTAATAATATTATTCTGTAAATTGAACCATTAATCATTAAAAAACAATCTAAAATGAAAAAACTACTGACACTTTTACTCGCTGCATTCGTACTAACAGCTTGTAATGATGTAAAAAAAAATGATGATCTAAAGCCACCGATGAAGGTAGAATTAGGAGTAAATGACGATGACCCCAATGCTCCACCTCCGCCACCAGCAGTTATTGGTTCAGCCTATATGGAAGACCGCTCAGTAAGCCTGATCACTGGGGGTGATTTAAATACAGAACAAGTTTGGCTAGATTATATTCAAGCTCATAACGATAAAAATTTAGAAAAGATAGCTGAACTAAATCATCCGGAATGGGAAGGTTTCTTGCCCGATGGAAGAACCCTTAAAGGAACAGACGCTCAAATTGAATTATTAAAAACTTGGTTCGATACATCAAATCCAAAATGGGAAGTCCAGTGGATGATTACCAATGATAGTAAAAATGAAAAAGGTGAAATGACCCATTGGCTAACTACAGGTAATACTTATACTGATACCGATGCAGATGGAAATGAGGTTTTAGAACACCACATTCATGACATGGAATTTGTAGATGGAAAAATCAAAAAAATCAACGTTTACAGTAGAGCTAAAACAATGGAATAAATGTATTAGTTCATATTATAAAAAGCAATCCTAAACCTATTAGGATTGCTTTTTTTTAACTAATTTCGAAAGTCTCTAAACTTAAGAGACCTAGTTAAAACAATTAATAACCATATCGTTATATTTGTTTAAAATTATATAGTGAACAAATTTGAAATTAAATATCAAGGAAATCTAAGAACAATTGCTACTCATTTAGATTCTGGATCTGAAATAAGTACTGATGCTCCAAAAGACAACCATGGACTAGGGCAAACATTTTCACCAACAGATATGGTATGTTCTGCTTTAGCAAGTTGTATCTTGACCATAATGGCAATTGCAGTTGAGAAAAATAATGTGGATATTAAAGGTACTACAGCAATGGTCAAAAAAACAATGGGTAATAATCCTAGAAGAATAGCTAAAATTGAAATTGATATAGTTTTCCCAAAGGAATACGATTCTAAAACCAAAACTATTTTAGAAAGGGCTGCTTATAATTGCCCTGTTCATCATACTTTATCAGAAACTGTTGAAAAAAATATTTCTTTTACCTATACAAGTTAATCATAATAATAATTTTGAAAAGTATTCAGTTGAATTTTTTGATTAAAGTTTTAACAACAACCACAACTTTTTTGAGAGATGTGATTTTCTGATTTTTTAATTTTACATGAATAAACAGGGTATTTAGCAAGAAATATTTCTGCTAACATTACATTAGAAATATAATTATCTGCTCCAAATTTATTTCTCAATATAGCACCAAATTCTTCAACAGTATAAAGTTTGTTTGCCAGTCCTAACGGATTGTCATTATTTTCCTTCATAAAATTTTAATTTGTATAAAAGTATAAAAAAATCAACGGATATTGAGGTTAAATGTGGACTAAAGGTTCTTATTTCGAACTTTTTATAGACTTTTTTTCTCTTTAAAATATTTTTTTAAAATATTCACAAACGATAATCATATTTTTATCAAACTTTTCAATATGAGTAGCCATTTCTCTTTTGTAATATGCTTCATGAACTTTTCTCCAATAGTCTAAAGATTTATCACCTTCTCCTTCAATTTCTGCAAATTCTGAAGTTATTTTATTAAAAGGGACTTGTTGAACTTTAATAGTTTCAATTATTGCTCTTGGATTTCCAACCCAATCAGTAACAATATATTTTTCACCAATTCTAGGAAGCGAAACATTATTTTTTTTGAACCACCACAAAGATGTTGCAGTTGCCTGCTTTATTCCTTTAACAACTAGTTCGGCACATTCATCAGCGTCTTTTTTAGTATCACAAAAATAAAATGATTGAGGAGTTTCTTTTTTATGGTAGGGATTTACATTCAAATAATCATTCCAAAAACTTTCCACTGAATTATGTTTTTTATTCATAATTTCCATCATATAAAATAATATTTTAAATAATTGTAAAACTCAAACAATAAAAAAACCCCAACGCAGTGTTGGGGTTATTAATGTGGGCAATGAGGGATTCGAACCCCCGACCCCCTCGGTGTAAACGAGGTGCTCTGAACCAGCTGAGCTAATTGCCCATTAATTGGGTGGCAAATATAAGGTAGTTTTTAGTTAACACAAACAATTATATAAAAAAATTACAAAACTTCTGCGACTACAAAGGTACTCCCTCCTACAAATATCAAGTCATTTTTAGCGGCAGCTGTAAGTGATTTTTTATAAGCCTCATTAACCGAAGAGTATGTTTGACCTACAAGAGAATATTGCGATGCTTTTTGTTGTAGTTTCTCTTCGTCTAGACCTCGAACAACATTAGGCTTGCAAAAATAATAGGTGGCATTTTTTGGAAATAAGGGCAAAATAGTATCTAAATTTTTATCATCTACGACGCCCAAAATAATATGAAGTTGATGACAATTTACCATATTTAATTGTTTCATTACAAAGGTCAAGCCTTCCCTATTATGAGCAGTATCACAAATTACCTTTGGACTATGGTTTAGGATTTGCCATCTTCCTGCTAGCCCTGTATTGTCAATAACCTTTTTTAAACCTGCTTGAATTGTTTCTTTGGAAAGTTTCCATCCCATTTTTTTTAAAACACTTAAAGCGTTATAAGCGGTTTGACTATTTTTTAATTGATAGTCTCCTAATAAATCTAGTTCAAATTTTGGCGTTGATATATCCTCTGTGAAAAGTATTGGACTGTTTGTCTGTTTTGATTTACTTAAAAAAATAGCTTTTGTTTCTTCTGTATATTCACCAATAACAACAGGAGTACCCGTTTTGATAACTCCTGCCTTTTCGTGCGCAATCTCTCGTTACGGTTTCTCCTAAAAATCTAGTATGATCCAGTCCAATATTTGTAATCACAGCAATTTCGGGTTTTATAACATTAGTACTATCTAGTCTGCCTCCTAATCCAACTTCAATGATAGCAATATCTACTTTTTCATTTTTAAAAAAATCAAAAGCCATCCCAACAGTCATTTCGAAAAATGACAATTGATTTTGTAAAAAAAAAGATTGGTGTCTTTTTATAAAATGAACAACGTTTTCTTCAGCTATTAATTCTCCATTAATTTTGATACGCTCTCTAAAATCTTTTAAGTGAGGAGATGTGTAAAGCCCTACTTTGTAGCCTGCTTCTTGAAAAACAGATGCCATCATGTGACTGGTAGAACCTTTTCCATTTGTTCCCGCTACATGTATAGATTTAAAATCATCTTGAGGATTCCCCAAATAATTAACTAGCTTAATAGTGTTGGATAAATCAGCTTTATAGGCAGAAGCTCCTATGCTTTGATAGATTGGCAACTGACTGTAAAGCCAAGATATGGTTTCAGTATAATTAATAATTTTTTAGTTAACTACTAATTTTTTTGTGGTTTGATCAGTATCTGGATAAATATTTATATAATAAATACCTGCAGAAATTCCATTTAAATAAATTCTTCCAGAATCATTTTGAATAAGTATGGGCAACATATATAAAATGGTTTTTATTTAACAACGAATATTTTATGTTATAAATTGTTTTTTTATGTTAACAACAAAATTTTATTGATTTAAATCCATGATTATAGAAAATAAATTATCCCTAAGAGTCCTGTGATTCCAAGGACAATAGTATATGGAAAAGCCATCTTCACCATTTTGATATAATCTAAATTAATTAATGGAGCCAAAGAAGATGTTAGTAAAAACAAAAATGCTGCCTGACCATTAGGTGTTGCGACAGACGGCAAATTGGTACCCGTATTAATCGCAATAGCTAATTTTTCAAATTGCTCAAGTCCGATAGCACCGGCATCATAAGCTGTTTTTATTTCTCCAATATAAACAGTTGCAACAAACACATTATCGCTTATCATTGAGAGAATTCCATTTGCTAAATAAAACATACTCGGTTGCTGAGAAGGATCTAAAGTTAGTGCCCAATCAATGATTGGCTTAAATAAATGTTGATCATGAATCATCGCAACTATTACAAAAAACACTACTAATAAGCCTGTAAAAGGGAGCGCTTCTTCGAATGCTCTTCCTAATTGATGTTCTTCAGTTATACCCATGAATGCTGTTTGAACAACAATAAGCGCTAAACCAATAAATCCAACTGGAGCTATATGCATCGCCAAACCAATAATTAATAATATTGCGGAAACGGCCTGGACCTTAATTCCCCATTTTTCTTTATGGGTTCGTTTTAAATCCTCTTCTTCGGTGTAATGTTCTATGATGGTTCTCGCTACCTCAGGTAACTTTTGTCCGAATCCGAATATACCTGTTGTCTCTAGAACTACAGTAGTGATTAATCCCGCAAATAAAACAGGAATTGTAATAGGCGCCATACGTAGGAAAAATTCAATAAAATCCCATCCCATTCGTTCTCCAATTAATAGATTTTGAGGTTCTCCAACTAGGGTGCAAACACCGCCAAGAGCAGTACCAACAAGACCGTGCATGATTAAACTTCGCAGAAAACTTCTGAACTCCTCTAATGTTTCACCACTTAATTCAGATTTATCTTTTACTCCACTCTCATTATAATCTTGCTCACCTGAATGAATTTTATGATAAACTCCGTAGAATCCAATTGTTACACTAATTAATACGGCGGTTACTGTCAATGCATCTAAAAAAGCTGACAACACTGCAGATAAAAAAACAAATAAAAGTGATAATATTAATTTTGACTTGATTTTTGTAAATACTTTACTAAAAATGTACATCAATAAAGGCTTCATAAAATAAATCCCAGCAACCATAAAAACCAGTAGAAGAATTACTTCTAAATTTTGGTCAACCTCGTGGTATGCATTTTCGGGAGTCGTTAATTTTAAAAATAAAGCCTCTATAGCTAAAATCCCTCCCGATTGTAAAGGATAACATTTTAATGCCATAGCCAATGTAAAAATAAACTCTGCAATAAATATCCAAGCGGTTATGGTGGGCCCCAAAATATAAAATGAGATAACATTAAAAATCATAAAAATTATCATGGTCATCTTGAACCATCGTGGACTTTGCCCTAAAAAATATTTAAACATTGATTTTTTGAATTGGTTAGAATTATTTTAAGAAACATAGGTATACTGTTTAAACCTAAATTTTCTGAATTTACTGGAGGATATATTTTAATAGTTAAATCTTTATCTGGATGCAAAAGAAGTGTTTTTTTATTCAAAATATTAAAGTAGATCATAAAGAACACAAATATAAAAAAAACCTCCTCAGATGTGGAACACATTTGTAGTTATTTTATCTTGAAAACTGTTCCTGAAGAATGATTTTTTTTTGCACCAGTAACACTACTCAAACAATTATTTTCCTCTCTCAATCGAAGTACTCCTAAAAACCCAAAAATTAATGCTTCTTTATATTCTACTAAAGTATTTGAGGGAATTAAAAGCTTTAAATGTTTAAAAGAGTTGATTCTTTTTAATAAATACAAATTAAAAGCTCCGCCACCAGTAACCAAAACTTTACTGTTTTTATTAAATTGTTTTGATAACTGAAAAGCAATATGTTCCGTATAAGTACATAGCTGGTCATTAATTGAAATATTTGATTCTTCCAAAATAGGAAAAACATATTTTTTTACCCATTCCAATCCTAACGATTTTGGCGGCAGGAAGTTAAAAAAAGATAACTTATTTAATTCATTTAATACTTTATTAGAAACATTACCACTTTGAGCGAAATCTCCATTATGATCAAATTCATATCCTATTTTTTCTGCTAAATAATTAAGAACAATATTTACAGGACAAATATCGTAAGCAATTCTTTTAGGCAAAGAAAAACCAATATTTTCTTCGTAAGAAACATTAGCAAAACCTCCTAAGTTTAAACAATAATCATAATCATTAAATAACAATTGATCACCAATTGGCACCAAAGGAGCGCCATTTCCTCCCAGTTTTACATCTTGTAATCTAAAATCACAAACTACATTTTGTTTTATTAAATCTGCTAATTCTGGTAAATTTCCAATTTGAAGTGTAATCCCTTTTTGAGGTTGATGCCAAATTGTATGACCATGATTACAAACAGCATTTAAGTTTTTTATTTGATGCTTATCAATAAATCTTGAGATGATGGATGCCAAAAAACGTGTGTATTGAATATTTAGCTTAGAAACTTCAGTCTCAGAGTATGTAAGCGCATTTTGCAAACTGGCTCTCCAATTTTTGGAATAAGAAACGGTTTCAGTATTTAAAATTTTATAGTCCCAGGTTCTATTATTTAATAGACTAAAATTGACTTCTGCCAAGTCAATACCATCCAATGAGGTACCACTCATTACTCCTATTACATGATATTTAGTTGTTCTCAAAAAATAATTTTAATATGCTTTAAATATACAAGACCTAACTGGTATGTTCAAAAATAAAAGCAAGTTTTTAAACCCATTTTCTGTCAAATTCTCATTTGATAATTGACATTTAAAAAGGTATCTTTGCAATCAATTTTTTAATTTTTATAACATCGTTTTCAATGGATTTTAAGCTTACCGAAGAACATATTATGATCCGCGACGCTGCTCGTGATTTTGCAAAAACTGAATTATTACCTGGAGTGATAGAAAGGGACAATAAACAGGAGTTTCCTACACAACAAATAAAAATGATGGGAGAAATGGGTTTTCTTGGAATGATGGTTGACCCCAAGTATGGTGGTGGTGGAATGGATACTTTATCCTATGCAATTGTAATGGAAGAAATATCAAAAATAGATGCTTCAGCTAGTGTTATTATGTCCGTGAATAATTCATTAGTTTGTTATGGTATTGAAAAATATGCTAATGAAGAACAAAAGCAAAAATACCTGACCCAATTAGCAACTGGCGAAAAATTAGGAGCTTTTTGTTTAAGTGAGCCTGAAGCTGGATCCGATGCAACTTCACAAAAAACTACTGCAATAGACAAAGGAGATTATTATTTACTGAATGGCACTAAAAATTGGATTACAAACGGAAATTCAGCGGATTACTATATTGTTATAGCACAGACAGATAGAGAAAAAAAACACAAAGGAATTAATGCTTTTATTGTTGAGAAAAATTGGGAAGGTTTTGAAGTTGGCATCAAAGAAGATAAACTTGGAATTAGAGGAAGTGATACACATTCATTGATGTTCACAGATGTAAAAATACCCAAAGAGAATAGGATTGGTGATGATGGCTTTGGATTTACGTTTGCTATGAAAACGCTTTCAGGAGGTCGAATTGGCATCGCGTCTCAAGCATTAGGAATTGCTGCAGGTGCTTACGAATTAGCAAGAGATTATTCTAAAGTTAGAAAAGCATTTGGGACAGAAATATGTAATCATCAAGCTATAGCTTTTAAATTAGCAGATATGCATACCAATATTGAAGCAGCTAGATTATTAGTTTATAAATCTGCTCTTGATAAGGATCAAGGAAACAATTATGATATGAGTAGTGCAATGGCTAAAGTTTTTGCCTCTCAAGTTGCAATGGAAGTAACGGTTGAAGCTGTCCAAGTACATGGAGGTAACGGCTATGTAAAAGAGTATCATGTAGAACGGTTAATGAGAGACGCCAAAATCACTCAGATTTATGAAGGCACCTCAGAAATTCAAAAAATAGTAATCTCTAGAGGATTATTAAAAGACTAAATTTTATTAAATGAAAAAAAACAATTTATATTAGTAGGAATGATCCTTTTATTATTTGTGAGCTGCAACACTTCTGTCAAGGTTTTAAGTAACTAATTTTTTTCATTATTACATTAAAAAATTCCATACAATACCAAAACGTATAACGGAATCTCTGAATGGATAACCAGGAGCAGAAAAATAATTATTAGAATCCGTAAAGAGCGCATTTAGGTTTTCATACTTAAAAAATATTCGAACTTGTTGTACTCGAGCATTAAAAAATATGTCAAATTGAGGATAGCCTCCAAACTCCGCTTTGTCTTGCACATAAAATTCAGCTAAAACAGGGTCATAAGCATTCATCGTATATTTTGAATAATATTTAAAAATAATACCTGTTTGTATAAAAAGTGCTTTTTTAAACCACTGGTCTTCATAATACAAAGTATTTCTAGTTATAAAACTCGGAAGCTTTAAAACTTCCTCGCCGCTCAATGCATTTTGATATAAAAAAGTGTTTTCTAATCCAAACTTCCTATACTTAAATTCTTTTTTTAATTTTATTTTTAAATAATCAACCCTATCGTTGTACTGATGGGGAGTTGGAGTTGAGTCATTATCTTTAATCGTGAAATAGGTGTATTTATCAATCCCTGTATAGTCTAATGAAATTGTAGCTATTTTATTTGATTCAAACCTTAATTTTAACTGCTGTTTATTAGTATTATCAAATTCATTTTGCCAATTATAATTGATATAGTCACTTTGGTTTAATAAGAAATTAAAATTAGGCGAAACTGAATGCGAAGTTATTTCAGCAGCTATTTTATGTTTGTTATTGACCAAATAAGAGGCTCCTGCTTTTAAAAAGTTTGCTTCGTAATCTCCAGAAATATTAATAGCCGCCTGACCATATATTTCGAATCCCTTGTAATTTTTTGAGTAAGTCCCCCCTGCTTGTACCAACTTAGATTTAAATCTGTTAGTAATAGATCCAATATCAAATATAACAACACTGTTGTAGCCAAAATTATAATCTGTATAAGCTATAAATGCACTTAAATTTCCAATGTACTTATTTTTAAACTGAGTATAGACTTTAACACTAAAATCTTCAAGTTTACTTTTTTTAAACAATCCATTTGTTTTGTAGGAATCTCCAAAACCATTATAAGGGGTATCTTGTTTATAGACATAGGATTTATCTTCAAAACCAATTGCATTACCAATGATTAATTTATTTAAATCTGTACTATCTTTTTTTGTTATCAGTTCATACTCCTGTTTCGCAAAGATTCTAAATCCCTTCAATTCATTTTCACCATCATCAAATTTTACATCCAGTCGTCCTCGATCTCTAAATTCATTATCATCACTTTGAAACAACAAAACTGATTCGTCTGTAAGCCCACCGTTTTCTTGGTTTAATAACTCTAAGGCCATCATATGGGCTAAAATTTGATATCGTTTGTTTTTTGAGTGATAATTGGTTGTAAATCTAAAATCTCCTGTGCTGGTTAGACTGTGTTGATAGGCCCCAAGTGATCTTACACCCTTATAGGCAATTGAGAAATTGAATTGGTCTGAAGTATTTATTGAAAAAAATGCATCTAACTGCTGTCCTTGATTAAATGCTGTTTTAAAATATAATTCGGTTAGTGGGGTAGGTAAATTAAAGTACTGCATATCTTCAACTTCACGGTAACCAAAATGATGAGACTGCGCAACAAATGCTGGCTTTAGATTCAGCTTCTCAAAATCGTAAGCTAATTTATTATAAGGCTGGCCGACATTTGCAAACTCTTGTAACTGAAAATTATCTTTTCTTAAGTAGTTAAATTTATACTCTTTTTGTATATTTAATGTAGTGTCTACATAAGTAGTATCTCTTTGGGCTGAAATAATTTTATATAGGGTAATGGGAGGTTTTTCTTTTTTCTTTTTAAGAAAATTTTCTCCATTATTTTGGGAAAAAACTATAGTTGGAAAATATAATAAAAGAAATAAAAAAAACGTTTTTCGCATCTATTTTTAACTTACTTAACAAAGGTATACTTTTGAATGGAATATTTTAAATTTTAAAGCTCTTTAACTTGTGCTAAAACTAAAAATTAATCAACAACTAATCGAATGTGGAACCGATGAGGCCGGAAGAGGTTGTCTTGCAGGCCCCGTAACTGCGGCTGCAGTAATTTTACCTAATAATTTTAAAAACAATATTTTAACAGATTCCAAACAATTATCAGAAAAAAAAAGAAAACTATTAAAATTGATTATTGAAGAACAATCGGTTACTTTCGGGGTTTCTCACATAATGATGAATAAAATTGATCGTATAAATATACTCAATGCCTCTATTCTTGCCATGCAAAAATCTATTGAGTCTCTAGCCACAAAACCTCAACACATAGCAGTAGATGGAAATCGTTTTAAATCATTTAATAATATTCCATTTAGTTGCATTATTAAGGGAGACAGCAAGTATTTGCATATTGCTGCAGCTTCTATTTTAGCAAAAACATATCGAGATGCTTATATGTCACAAATTCATAATGAATTTCCAATGTATAACTGGAAAAAAAATAAAGGGTATCCAACTAGAGAACACAGAGAGGCGATTAAAAAATTCGGGATCACTAAATATCACCGCAAAAGCTTTCGGCTATTACCAGAACAATACCATTTAGATTTTTAATAAAAATGATTGTTAAAAACCCGTCAATAAACTTTTAAAAATTTATGGCTATCCTTTTTTTTTCCTTTATATTTTTGTGAGATGAAGGGTTTTATTCAAGTATTTTTTTTCATTACTATAACTTTCTTGTTTCATAGTTGCGACTCAACTTCAAGAAAAGCAAAAGAACCAATAGACTTTATTCCTAAAAACACATCATTAGTCATAAAAATTGAGGACTTTGAAGCACTAAAAGCCGATATTAAAAATAATAGTTTTATTGAAAAATTAAAGAATACTAAGTCTTATTCTTTTTTTAGTAATTCTAGACTGTTGAATCTGTTGAGACCCTCAAAAAAAAGTATTCTTTGTTTTTCTGAAGATGATGACAGGTCATCTTTTACTTTCTTAACTAAATTCACAAAAAATCTCTTTATTCTGGACTCTGTAACCAATGTGTTAACTGAAAATATACCTTATAAGTCGTATCAATACCAAAAATTCGTTATTGACAAGCAAGAATTTTTTACAGTAGTAAAGGACAGTATTTTTATTGCTACCAATTCACAAAAAAATATTGAACAACTTTTAAACAATCGTATACAAAACGATGCAACATTCAAAAAAATATTTTCATTAAACAACCGTGATTTAACAACTATCATTCCTGTAAAAAAGATATTTACTAACGAACCTTCAATAAATAATTTTGCCTCTTGGGCTGCCTTAAATATAGAGGTGTTACCCGACGCAATTTCAGCATCAGGTGTTCTATTGGCAAATGACACAATACCGCAATTAATTTCAATTTTTAAAGGTTTAAAACCTCAACAAAATGACATTGCAACAATCACTCCTACAAATGCAATGAGTGTTATATCCTTAACTTTTGATGATTTTTCTGTTTTTCAAAAAAACCTTCAGAAATACAGTGGCGCAAAAAATATAAGTACGGATAAAACTATGGTGTTTGAATCTGTTAGTGAATTTAGCAGCATAAAGTTACCACAAGGGAACGCAATCGCTCTAAAAAGTATTGACTTGGAACTCACCAAAGAATCTTTAAGTAAATATACGAGCCCACTAGAATCTTTTAAAGGAATCACGATATACAATTTTATTGAGCGTAATTTATTTGTTGACCAATTTTCAATTTTTGCCAATGATACTAAACCCGTTTTTAATTTTATATTAAATGATTTTATTGTTTTCGCTGAAAATAAAGAGGTAATAATAAATATTATCAACTCTTATTTAACCAATAATTGTTTGTCGACAACAAATTATTATCAAGAAGCTCTTGATCAGATTAGTGATGAATCATCGCTCCTAATAATAAAATTAAATGAAAATTATACGCATACAATTTCTCGTTTATTAAACGATTCATTAAAAAACATTTCATTTAAAAAATATCCAATCGGTATTTTACAATTTAATTATGATCGTGATTTTGCGCATATAAACTTGGTATGCAAAGAGTCTAACACCGCAAGTAATAAAAAAAATATCCCTGGTAAAGTGACCCAAGTAAAAAGTATTTTACTGGAAAGTGAATTACTAAATGATCCTATTTTTTTTAGTAATCATAGAACAGGTGGAAAAGATCTTTTAGTACAGGATGTTGACAATACCTTATATTTTATATCATCTAAAGGAAAAATCTTGTGGACTAAAAAACTCAAAAATCCAATTGTTGGTACTGTTCAAGAATTAGATTTATTGCGTAATGGAAAAAAACAGTTAGCTTTTACTACCAAAAAAAACTTCTATGTTTTAGATAGAACAGGTCGCCAAGTTGCTCCATTTCCAATAAAATTTAAAGACGACATTACGCAAGCTTTAGCAATCTTTGATTACGATAAAAATCGAAAATACCGTTTTATCATTATTCAAGGTAAAGAGGTTTTAATGTTGAATAGTGAAGGGAAAAGAGTAAAAGGATTTAAATTTAATAAATCTAGCTCTGATATTATTTTTCCGCCGAAACATTATAGGATTGCTGGAAAAGACTACATTACAATTGCTGAAGAAAATGGTCAACTTAATATTTTAAATCGAGTTGGAAAACCAAGAATTTTAGCATCTAAAACATTCGATTTCTCAAATACTCCCATCAGTTTGGAAAACACAGAATTAGTAGTTATTGAAAAAGATAATACAAAAAATAGTATCAATATTGACGGAAAAGTTACTTCAAGAAAATTAGAAGTTACAAGTTATCAATTTGTTATTAAAGGTAAAACAAAAGTTACTTTAGACGATAATTTAATGCGTATCAATGGAATATTAGTAGAATTACCTTACGGTATTTACACAAAACCTTCTATAAGTATTGTTAACCAAAAAGAGTATGTTTCAATTACAGAAACTCAAGAAAACAAGGTTTATGTTTACAGTAAATCTGGAAATTTACTTCACGGATTTCCTGTTTATGGAACCTCTACGCCAGATTTTGGAGACATGACTAAAAGTGGAAAAACTAATTTTGTGACTAAAGGTGAATCAAAAGAAATTTTGATTTACGAGTTAAATTAAGGTAATTTCTTGGCTTCAAATAGATTTAAAAAATGATGTGTTAATTTTTCTTTTACTTGTTCAATCGGAATATTTTTTTTTCCTAATTCAACATTTAGCGAAGTCACAGATTTTCCCTTAATACCACAAGGGATCATATGATCAAAATAACCAAGATCTGCATTCACATTAAGTGCAAAGCCATGCATAGTTACCCAACGGCTGGCTCTTACACCAAAAGCACAAATTTTTCTAGCAAAAGGAGTTCCAACATCAAACCAAACACCGGTTTCTCCCTTGGAGCGCTGACCTTTTAATCCGTATTCTGCTAATGTTTTAATAATTGTTTCTTCGAGTAGCCTTAAATATTTATGAATATCTGTAAAATAATTTTCCAAATCTAATATTGGGTAACCTACTATCTGACCAGGACCATGATAGGTTATATCTCCTCCTCTATTATTTTTGTAGAAGGTAGCACCAATTTCTGAAAGCTTTTGTTCCGAAATTAATAGATTATTTATATCGCCGCTCTTCCCAAGAGTGTATACATGGGGATGTTCAACAAATAAAAAATAATTTGGGGTCTCAATAGATTTATTTTCTCTTCGATTTTTTATTTTTATATCAATTATTTCTTTAAAAAGTTTTTCCTGATACTCCCAGGTATCTTTGTAATCTTTAGTCCCTATTTCCTGAATTCTAATAAATTTATTCAAAGTTTATAGTTAAATTATTTATTGATGTATTAGTTGTTATTTTGGGTTATTTAAAATGATTAAAGCAGAAATCACACCCGGTATCCAACCACACAAGGTTAGTATAAATACAATTATTATTGAGCCACAACCTTTATCCATTACGGCTAAGGGTGGGAATATGATTGATAAAATAACCCTCCAGACACTCATTCAGCAAATTTACAATTAATAATTTATTTATTAGTGCTATAATGCATAACTACCTTTTATCTTTAGTTATATATAGAAGGCAATTAAGTGATAACTAAAAAAAGCTTGATCAATATGTTATCAACTCGTTAGACAAGGGATATCTAAATCGTTATTTTGTTTAACAATTTTAGTTTTTTATTAAACATTTTGTATATTTACAAAAAAATTATGAAACGAAATAATCTAAAATATAAAATAATTATACCAATAATTTTTACATTTATTGGACTAAGTGCACAAAATAACACTGAATTGTGGAAGACCTCAAAATTAGTGGAATCGGTGTCAAAAGAAAAAATATATAGAAATACAATTCCACAAGAGTTTAAATTATTTACACTTAACTCAGAAGAACTTAATTCGCTATTAGCGGATGTTCCAGAAAGATTTACTGTAGAGTCCAATACCATAATTGAATTCCCTACAAAAGATGGAGTCATCCAAAAATTTCGGGTTTATGAAGCTTCTATCCTAGCTCCCTCTTTACAAGCACAACACCCAAACATTCGTTCCTATACAGCACAAGGCATTGATGATCCCTCTGCAGTAGCAAGGTTCAGTTATTCAAATGTAGGGTTAAATGTTATGATTTCGTCAGCTAATTATGGGTCTATATATATAGATCCTTACACTAAAGATTTAAATCAATACATAAGTTATTCAAAAAAATCACTCCCAGCAGACACTAGATCTTTTGAGTGTTTACTTCAGACAACTGTTGAAGATGAAATTGAATTGGCACCAAGAAATGCAGATGACGGACTTTTAAGAACCTACCGTTAGCTTTAGCTTGTACTGGTGAATATGCACAATATCATCTTAATAATCAAGGCATACCATCAAATGCCTCCGATGAAGAAAAGAAAGCGGCAGTACTCTCAGCAATGAATACAGCAATGACAAGAGTAAATGGTATTTATGAAAATGAAATAGCAGTTACAATGGTTATAGTAGCCAACAACACAGATATTATATTTCTGAATGCAGCATCTGATCCCTACACAAATAATAATGGAGGTACTATGCTAGGACAAAACCAAAGTACCATTGACGCTACTATTGGATCTGCAAATTATGACATCGGCCACGTATTTAGCACCGGTGGGGGTGGAATCGCAGGATTAGGTGTTGTTTGCTCTAATAACAACAAAGCGCGAGGAGTAACTGGTCTTTCAAGTCCAATTGGGGATGGTTTTTATGTTGATTATGTAAGCCATGAAATGGGACATCAATTTAGAGCTAACCATACACAAAATAATAATTGTAACAGAAATAATTCCACTGCTATGGAGCCAGGCAGTGCTTCAACTATAATGGGATATGCCGGAATCTGCTCTCCAAATGTTCAAAACGTTAGTGATGATTATTTTCATGCTATTAGTGTACAAGAAATTTGGAACTTTATTTCAAATTTAGGAGGTGCAACATGCCCAGTTGAAATTGTAACTGGAAATTTACCTCCAACTGCAGATGCTGGCCTAGATTATACTATTCCAAAATCTACACCATTTGTTTTAATGGGAACAGCTACAGATCCTGATTCAGAAAGTGGACTTTCTCATAATTGGGAACAAATGAATCAGCAAATAGGAAGTATGCCCCCATCAAATACATCGGTTTTTGGTCCTATGTTTAGATCTGACGATGCCTTGCCATCACCCAACAGATACATGCCTAAGCTAGCTACTGTACTTGCTGGACAAACACAATCAACTTGGGAAGTAGTCCCTTCTGTGTCAAGAACTATGAAATTCAGATATTCTGTAAGAGATAATGAAGCTGGTGGAGCTTCATCAGCAAGTGACGACATGACCGTGACCGTCGATGGAGATTCTGGGCCTTTTTTAGTTACTTCGCAAGATACACCGACCACTTGGACACCACAATCATCTGAGACCATAACTTGGGAGGTTGCAGGTACAGAGAGCGCTCCAGTTAATAGTCCAAATGTAGATATTTTATTTTCAACTGATGGGGGACAAAATTTTGATGTCATAATAGCAGAGGGTATTCCTAACAATGGAAGCGCAGACATTTTAGCTCCAAATTTAAATACAACAACAGGTAGGTTGATGATAATTTCTTCAAACAATATCTTTTATGACATCAATGGTGGAATAATTACAGTAGAGGGAGCATTAAGCATCAACGAGTCTACTTTCGAAAATTTTGCTGTATGGCCCAATCCATCCAATGGATCTATAAATCTATCATTAAACCCTTCTTCCAATGGAAATATTCAGGTTTCCCTTTACGATATTAAAGGAAGTCGAGTATATACAGAGGAGTTTAAATCCAATGGTAATATCTTTGAACAATCTATTGATTTTAATACACTTAATGCTGGAATGTACTTTATTAAAGTAAGTAGCGATGGTATTAATAAAACTAACAAACTCATAATTAATTAATAAAAAATCATAAACAAAAAAAGGCGGGATTCTCGCCTTTTTTTATAGTTTTAAATATTTACTTACACGTATCAACTTAGAATAAGGCTCTTCAATACTAAAATCAATATCAAAATAAATTTCTTTATCTGATTTTACAACTTTAAATTTTCCTTTATTTACAGAATAATAGCCAGCTTCACCTCTGCAAAAACAATGCTTACCAAAAAGAAGCTTAACTCCAGTTAATTGATCATCTTTTAAGCATAATTCTTTTGTGTTTTTTGAAATCTCAAAATGTAAAGTTTCTGAATAATCACCGTCAACTGTTCCTTCTTCCCCATCCTCTTGGTATTTATATTCTACAACAATATTATTGCCTGATTCTACAATAGGATATAAATGTCCTATATTATCTTCTTTAATTATTAAAGTTGAATTATTAAAGATATTTACAGAAACTTTACTTTCTTTATTTTCGGTGCTTTTTTTTAAAATAATTACTTCTTTTTTTGATACTAAATTTAATTTATTAGCACATGAAATAAATATAAAAAAAACACTCATTAAAAAGATTGATTTCATAGTTTCTATAGTATTACAAATTTTAGATTGTGAATTTATAACTCTAAATATATGTATTATATATAAAACATTCTTTTTTTATAAATTGTAATGTCCTTTACCTATAAAAAAATATACTAGAAAATCTACAAATTAATTAGTCTATAGATGCTAATAATATCTATTTTTGTACTAACTGCTAATGTTTAAATATTAAATCATGCAATTATCCGAACAGGAACAAGTCCGTAGAGAGAAACTAACACAACTAAGAAATTTAGGTATAAATCCTTATCCCGCAAATTTATTTCCTGTGGATACCATGACCACTGAAATAAAAAAACAATTCGAAGAGGGTAAAGAAGTGATAATTGCAGGAAGATTAATGTCCCGTCGAATTCAAGGAAAAGCTTCTTTTGCAGAACTACAAGATACTGAAGGAAGAATTCAAGTATATTTTAATCGTGATGAAATCTGCCCTGGAGAAGATAAAGTATTGTATAATGTTGTTTATAAAAAACTTTTAGACATTGGGGATTTTATAGGAGTCGAGGGAGAGTTATTCACTACTAAAGTAGGCGAAAAAACGGTACTGGTTAAAAACTTTAAATTACTTTCCAAAGCATTAAAACCATTGCCCTTGCCAAAAACAGATAGCGAAGGAAATACCTATGACGAATTTAACAACCCTGAATTAAGATATCGTCAACGCTATGCTGATCTCATCGTAAATTCGAACGTCAAAGAAGTTTTTATTAAACGTACGAAGCTATTTACAGCCATGCGTACTTTTTTTAACAACAGTGGTTATTTTGAAGTAGAAACACCTATACTACAGTCTATTCCTGGAGGAGCTGCTGCAAGACCCTTTAAAACTCATCACAATTCTTTAGATATCCCAATGTATATGAGAATTGCCTGTGAATTGTATCTTAAGAAATTAATCGTTGGTGGTTTTGACGGGGTATATGAATTTGCAAAAACCTTTAGAAATGAAGGAATGGATCGTACGCACAATCCAGAATTTACGATGATGGAAATCTATGTCGCATACAAAGACTACAATTGGATGATGGATTTTACTGAAAAATTATTAGAATTCTGCGCTAGGGAAGTAAACGGAAGCTCTAAAACAACTTTTGGAGAACATGAAATAGACTTTAAAGCACCTTATGCTAGAGTAACAATGACTGAATCAATCCAACAATTTACAGGTTTTGATATTAATGGAAAATCGGAAAATGAAATTAGGATAGCTGCTCAAGGAATGGGAATTGAAGTAGATGAAACAATGGGAAAAGGAAAGTTAATAGACGAAATTTTTGGAGAGAAATGTGAGGCAAATTATATCCAACCTACTTTTATAACAGACTACCCTAAGGAAATGAGCCCATTAACAAAAGAACATCGTTCAAATCCAGAATTAACAGAACGTTTTGAATTGATTATATGTGGTAAAGAATTAGCTAATGCTTACTCAGAGTTAAATGATCCAATCGATCAAAGAGAGCGTTTTGAAGATCAAGTTAAATTAGCTGGGCGTGGTGATGATGAAGCAACCGAGTTTATAGATCAAGATTTTTTGAGAGCCTTGGAGTATGGAATGCCTCCTACAGCGGGTATGGGAATTGGAATGGATCGTTTAATTATGTTTTTAACAAACAACTCGTCTATTCAAGAAGTATTATTTTTCCCTCAAATGAAACCTGAAGCGAAACAAATAGTAATGACTGACGACGAAAAGATTATTTTTACTATCTTAAGAAATAGTTCGCCGATAGATTTGATTTCTCTTAAAAATCAATCTGGACTATCAAATAAAAAATGGGATAAAGCTATAAAAGGGCTTACTAAAAAAAGTATCGCTAGGGTTTCTAAAGCTGATAATAATTTACTAGTGGAAATTTTGTAATCACTTAATTTTTTATATATTTAAAAAACAACTATTTCATTTTGAATCAAGAATTTATAGATCAGGTTAGTTCAATTGTATTAAAAAACATCTCCGATGAGAATTTTGGAGTACGCGAGCTTTCGTCATTATTAGGATTAAGTCCATCCCAAACTTTAAGAAAAATTAAAGCTGTTACTGATAAATCCGTCAGTCAGTATATTAGAGAAATCCGTCTGGAAAAAGCTGCTAAATTACTCGAAGAAACCAGTCAAAGCATTGCTGAAGTTTCTTGCCAAGTTGGATTTTCTAGTGCCTCCTATTTTAATAAAAGTTTCAGAAAATACTATAACGTCACACCCGGCGAATATAAGACCAGAAGCATTAATTTAGTTAAGAAAAAGAAAGGTTCTTCAAAAATAAAAGTATTTTTTACCATTTTTTTAGTCTTACTCCTAGTTATAATTTATTTGGGGACTAATACATTTATTTCAAAAAACACTCCGTTAACCAATTCGATTGCAGTACTCCCTTTTAAGGATTTTAGTCCAAAAAACAACCAGTGGCTTTCAGATGGGGTGTCTGATAATATTTTACACTCATTAGCACAAATGGAAAAAATGAAAGTTATTTCGTTTACTTCTTCATCTACTTTTCGAAATACTGATAAAAAAATCCCAGAGATTGCTAAAGAGTTGGGAGTTTCCTATATCTTAGAAGGAAGTGTTAAGCTCGTTAATGATAGGATTCAGATCATTACTCAGTTAATCAATGCAAACGATGAACATATTTGGTCTAAAGAGTATGAAGAAAATGCTGAAGATATCATCAAAGTGCAAAATAATGTTGCTGAAGAAATCATAAAACAACTCGAGATTACTTTGAGTCCCAACGAAGAGAAAAAATTAGATAAATATCCAACTCAAAATATGGAAGCTTACAATCTATATTTAAAAGGTCACTTAGAAAATGATAGTAGAAAATTTGAAGATATTGAACAAAATATTGTATTCAATAAACAAGCTATCAATCTAGATTCATCGTTTGTAGAAGCATATGAAGAATTGGCAATGTCCTATTATCTTTTGAGTAAGACAGGAATTGATTTAGTTATGAAGTATGATGGATTAGAAAGTAGAGAAAATTCCAGACATTATGCCGAAAAGGCAATACAAATAAATACAAATGCTAATAGAGCTTGGTTAGTAAAAGCAATGCTGATGCATCACAAAGATTGGGATTTATCAAAAGAATACCATAAAAAAGCCATAGTATTGAATCCGAATGATGCATTAGCTCATACAATGTATGCCGAATATTTTTTGTATAATCCAAAACCTAATGTTAAAAAATACCTAGATCAATTGATAATTGCACAACGTGTGAACCCGTTGTCAAGTGTTTTAGCTAAAAATTTTGCTAGTGCTTTAATTATTAATAATCAATTTGAAAAAGCTGAAAAATATCTAGAAGAGCATAAATTTCTATTTTCGGAAATAGATTTTATTAAATTGGAATCTAAATTAATAGCCTATAAAAATAAAGATTGGAATCAAATAATTCCTTTTTTAAATTCAAAAATTGAAAAAGATCCAAACAATGCCTCCCTTTATAATATGCTTGGAGTTGCATATGACGGTATCAAAAATAATGACAGTGTTGCGGTTATCTACAATAAAAAAGCGTACGAATTAGATTCAACTAATTACAGAATTTTACAAGATTATTCCTATTCACTAGCTGAAAGCAAAATGTCTAATGAATTTTTTAAAATAAAAGAAAGTGCTAATTATAATTCAATACTCAGCAAGCCAAAACAGTTAAGTCAATTATGGTTCCTTTATTACCATCAAGAAGAATATCATAAGGCTCTTGAAATTGCTGATAGGTATCTTTCTAGCAGATATACAACAAAAGTTTGGACTCACGCCCAACTGGGTGATAGAAAAAAAGTGGATAGTATTTCAAAAAAATTATATTGGGGAACTGGACAAGATAAATATTGGCGTAGTTTCAAAGCATTTACTCACGCCATATTAAAAGATAGAGACTCCATGTATTATTACTTAGAAAATGCAAGATTCGATGGCACTACTATGCTTGTAAATAGTAGAAGAGAATTCGATCCATATCGAAACGAGGATCGATTTAAAGCTATTTTAAAAGCAAATTATTTACCCGTTTCTGAGTAAGTAATTTCAATTTGTTGCTTGGTTAATCAGGTTCGCACTTGGTCATGTCTATTTAGAAATTGAATACGATTATAAACTAAGAATCAGTTTAGAGGCTATGGCACGATATCGAGGTTTATATAACCAGGCATTAGAGTCAGCAAATTGTAATTAAAATAGAGCTCAAATAAATCCTTTTATTAATAGATATTTTAAAAAGTCATTTTGTTTAACTATATTTGGTTTTTATTAAACAAAATAATATTTAATGAATTTTCTGTTATTAATAATGTTAGTCAATGTTCCATTGAATACTATTAAAATTTTTGATTTTAATAGCGAATCTAATATCTACAGTTGGCGAATTGTAAACGATGTAGTTATGGGTGGTAAATCTTCGAGTACAATTACCATTAATAAAGAAGGTCATGGTCAATTTTCAGGTACAGTATCTACAGAAAATAATGGCGGTTTTTCTTCAGTAAGGCATATTTTCAAATCAGTTAAAGTAAAAAAAACAAATAAAATTTGTGTCTTATTAAAGGGTGACGGCAAAGATTATCAATTAAGAATTAAAGATAATCATAAAAACTACTATTCTTATATCAATACTTTTTCTACTTCAGGTAAATGGCAAGAAATAGAAATACCTCTAATCAATATGTATCCATCCTTCAGAGGAAGAAAACTTACTAAACCTAATTTTTATCAGGATGCAATTGAAGAAATTACTTTCTTAATTGCTAATAACAAAAACGAAAAATTCCAATTGATAATTGACAAAATTTATTTGAAATAAAATGAAAATTTTACTCACAGGAGCAACAGGATATATTGGCAAAAGACTTTTACCACGGCTGGTAGAAGACGGTCATGAAGTGGTTTGCTCTGTAAGAGATTTAGATAGGTTTCACCCTCCAAATTCAATAAAGTCCAAAATATCAATTATAGAGTTAGACCTATTAGATGAGAAAACTTTAAAAAATATACCTAAAGATATTGATGGCGCCTTTTATTTGGTTCATTCTATGTCTGCAAGCACAGATTATCAAACTTTAGAACAAAAATCTGCCATCAACTTCAGAAATGCAATTTCCAAAACAACTATAAAGCACGTAGTGTATCTTAAGTGGAATCATAAATGAGAAAGAATTATCAAAACATTTATCTTCAAGAAAAACAGTTGAGTTAGAACTTAAAAAAGGAACTTATAATTTTACAACCCTCCGAGCTGGAATTATTATTGGCTCTGGGAGCGCTTCTTTTGAAATCATTCGAGATTTAGTTGAAAAGTTACCCATAATGATAACCCCAAAATGGTTAAATACCAAATGTCAACCTATTGGAATTATTGATGTTATTGCTTTTTTATCAAAAACAATTTTTAATAAAAAAACATTTAATTCAGATTTTGATATTGGAGGACCAGATATTCTAACTTATAAAGAAATGCTTCTAGAATTTGGTAGAAGTAGAAACTTAAAACGTACAATAATTACTGTTCCTATAATGAGCCCGAAACTTTCCTCCTATTGGCTATATTATGTAACATCTACCTCTTATAAATTAGCGGTCGCTTTGGTTAAGAGTATGAAAATTGAAGTAGTATGTCGTGATAATAAAATAAATGAATTGCTAGACATAAAGCCCCTATCCTACAATGAGTCGCTTTCAAGAGCTTTTACAAAAATTAAAAATAATGAAATAGTTTCTAGCTGGAAAGATGCATACGCGAGTAGCGGAATTGATAGTCATATTTCTGATTTCATACAAATACCCACCTATGGATGTTTCAGGGACCAAAGAAAATCAACTTTTGACAGTAGTGAAAAATGTATAGATAGAATATGGGAAATTGGAGGTGAAACTGGTTGGTATTATGGAGACTGGCTCTGGAAACTAAGGGGCTTCTTTGATAAAATTGCAGGAGGGGTGGGTTTGCGCAGAGGAAGAACTAACCCAAATCAAATCGATGTTGGAGATGCGTTAGATTTTTGGAGAGTACTTTATGCCAATAAAAACGAAGGGCGACTTCTATTATTTGCTGAGATGAAACTACCAGGCGAAGCTTGGCTAGAATTTAAAATCCAAAACAATTCGCTTATTCAAACTGCTACATTTAGACCCCTAGGACTTATGGGAAGGATTTATTGGTATTTGGTGCTTCCATTTCATGGAGCCATATTCAATGGAATGTTAAAAAAACTAACAAATAATAACTAATGAAAATCTCAATTTTTTGGTATCGTAGAGACTTAAGGCTAGAGGATAATACAGGGCTTTTTAAAGCTTTAAACGAAAATGAAAATATACTACCCATATTTATTTTTGATGATTCAATACTAGATGAATTACCAGAAGATGACGCCAGAGTAAATTTTATATACGAGTCGCTATCTAAAATCAATAAACAACTTAACAATCACAATGCATCCTTACAAATTTTAAAAGGTCAAATTGATGATGTTTGGGAAAAATTAGTAACAACCTATGATATCCAAAAAGTCTATTTAAATAAAGATTATGAACCTTATGCAATTAAAAGAGACCAAAAAATAAATGAATTTTTAAATTCCAAAGGAATTGAAATGAAAACCTTCAAAGATCAAGTAATATTTGAAGAAGATGAAATTGTTAAAGCAGATGGTAAACCATATACAGTTTTTACTCCATACAAAAGAAAATGGTTAGAGAAATTCACTAAGGTGAATTTAAATTTAATAGCAAATTTTGATAATTTTTATAAAAAAATAATTGATTTTCCTTCACTCAATCAACTTGGATTAAAAAATTCGTCTCTAAAAGTAAAAAAATATAGTCTTAAAAATGTTTCAACCTACTCTGAAACTAGAAATTTTCCAAATTTAGATTCAACAAGTTATTTGAGTCCTCACTTACGATTTGGAACAATAAGTGTCCGACAAATTATTACTGAATTAAAAAATAAAAGTGAAACTTTTTTAAGTGAGTTAATTTGGAGAGAGTTCTTTATGCAAATTATTTTTCATTTTCCACACGTAGTTACTAAAAACTTTCGGCCTAAATACGATGGTATTCAATGGGTTAACAATAAAGAAGATTATGATAACTGGTGTCAAGGAAAAACTGGGTATCCGTTAGTAGATGCTGGAATGAGACAATTAAATGAAACAGGATATATGCACAATCGAGTTCGAATGGTAACTGCTGGATTTTTGTGTAAACATTTGTTGATTGATTGGCGTTATGGAGAAGCCTATTTTGCAAAGAAACTATTGGATTATGAGCTTTCTTCAAACAATGGAAACTGGCAATGGGCAGCAGGAACCGGATGTGACGCTGCTCCATACTTTAGAATATTCAATCCCATTGAGCAGTTAAAAAAGTTTGACAAAACCCTAACATATACCAAAAAATGGGTTAAAGATTTTGACACTCTTGAATATCCAAAACCTATCGTAGATCATAAATATGCTAGAAACAGAGCATTAGAAGCATATAAAAAAGGAATAAATTAATTTAAAGATTAAAAAATGAATAAAAGTTATGTTGTAATAGGAGGTTCCTCCGGAATTGGTAGAGAACTAGTCCAACTTTTAGAAAAAGAGGGAAATAATGTATTTGCTACTTATCATGAAAATGTTATCAATAGTCAAGGGAATGTTCAGTATCAAAAATTGGATGTTTTAAGTGATACATTAAATTTAGAGTTACTCCCTGAACAAATAGACGGATTGGTTTATTGTCCAGGAAGTATCAATTTAAAACCATTCAAACGGTTTTCAGATGACGATTTCATTAACGATTTTAAACTACAAGTAGTTGGAGCTACGAGAGTCATTAAATCACTACTCCCAAAATTGACAAAAGCAGGCAACTCCTCTATTGTACTTTTTTCTACAATAGCGGTTCAAAACGGATTTAACTTTCATTCTCAAGTTGCTGCCTCAAAAGGAGCTATCGAAGGCCTAACTAGATCTTTATCTGCTGAATTTGCGCCAAAAATCAGAGTCAATGCAATAGCACCTTCATTAACAGATACTCCTCTAGCAGACAAATTTTTAAATACACCACAAAAAATGGAAGCACAAGCAGAGAAAAATCCATTAAAAAAAGTAGGAACAGCAAGAGATATTGCCGAGGCAGCAACCTATTTACTCTCTAACAAATCCTCATGGATTACAGGACAAATACTTCATGTAGATGGAGGGTACTCAACTATAAAATAAACTTAAAACAAAAAGCTATGTTTAAACTATTTAAAAAGAAAAGTGAATTGGATACACTTCATTTAAAATATCGTAAACTTTTAGAAGAATCTCATAAATATTCAACTGTTAATCGAAGGCTGAGTGATGAAAAAATTGCTGAATCTGAAATTGTTTTGGAAAAAATTAAGCATCTGGAAAATATTCAGATTAAATCCTAAATTTTTTGAAATTAAATTAAGAGTCTAGAAATTATTTATTTAAATGACGGGAGTAGCAAAAGACAATATTTGTTGAAGAATTACACCCTTAAAATTTGATGATACTAAAAATCACTTAATACTTGGCTGGTTTCCCAATGTTTGACGATTTTTTAATAAAAACTCTTAAGTCTTCATTTGCCTTGATCAAATCTTCGTTACGTAAATACATCATGTGACCACTTCGATACCCTTTGAATATCATTCGGTCTTTCATTTTACCACTGGGGTCTATTTGTGATAGGGTATATTTAGCCGCAAAATAGGTAGTAGCGCCGTCATAATAACCAGATTGGTTTAATACTTTTAAATAGGGATTAGTTGCCATAGCCTTTCGTAATTCTTCTCTTGTTTCATTATTTCTTCGATCCCAAGGGTGTACATCTCCAAACATATTGTACTTAATATCTGTATTAAAATTTAATTCAGATTTAATATAATGATTGATGGCCGGTGTGAAAGAATGCAACCAAGAGGTTAATTCGGGACTATAATCTGGGCTCGTACCAGCATTTATTCTGTCAATTCCTAAATATCTAGAATCTAATCTCCCTATGGTATATCCTGTTTTATCTCGCATTAACTCTTTCCAAAAAAAACTAGTGGGCACTTCTAAATTATGATTGAGAATTGATTTTTTACTCAAACCAGAATAAAAAGACATTTGTTCAGCCACACTATTTCTTTCTTCATCTGATATATTACTACCTTTAGCAAGAGCAGGCATCAAAGTATTTATAGCGTAATTTTCAGATTCAGGAAGAATATCCAATAAATCTTTATTCTGTAATTCTGGTGGTAATACTTTATGATACCAAGCCGCAGCAGTAAAATAAGGCAAGTTAATTGCAGAATATATAGGTTGATTGGTACTATATAACTTATAGTCAGCCGGAGAAACAAGAATAACACCGTTTAAATACATCCATTGAGAACTTTGTAATTCATTAGATAATCCCATAACACGAGTACCTCCATAACTTTCACCAATAATATATTTTGGGGACTCCCAGCGATTGTGTCTTGATACAAATGTATTTACCCACTCAGCAAGATATTTAATGTCAGCATTGATACCAAAAAATATTTTTTTATCAGGCATTTTTCCTTCACTGTCAGGAATCATTCTAGAATACCCAGTGTTTACAGGGTTAACGAAAACAATATCTGCGACATCAATAATAGAATTTGGATTTGCTTTAAATCCGTATGGTTGTATTGGATTCCCTTCTTCATCTATATTAAGTATTCTAGGGCCCGTATAAGCAATATGCATCCAAACAGAAGCAGAACCAGGCCCTCCATTGAATGATATAATTAAAGGCCTTTTTGCTCTATTTTTTATATTATCTCTAGTATAGTAGGTATAAAACAAGGTTGCCATAGGATCACCATCTTTGTTCCAAACGGGTTGAGTTCCTGTTTCGGCAGTGTATGAAAAATTTTGTCCTTTGACTGTTGTATTATGAGTGGTTTTCACCAAAGTATCTACTGGAATGGCTCTATTTTGAGCACATAAGAAAGAAAAACCAATTAAAAATACGAACGTCGTTATATCTTTTGTCATCTAATTATTATTTCTGATTTTGAATGTTAAATATAAACAATGAACACAAGTAACTATGTTAAAATTATAAATTTAAAAAGTAAAAAGAAGCGTAAACCATTTTAAAATTGAATCAAAATTGTATTTTAGACAAAATTTAGAAAATGAAAAAGTATTTACTAATAAATTTTATTATTGCAATAACATTTTTAGTGTCTTGTGGCAGTGATGACGATGAAATGTCAGACATTGACAATCAAAATCCAACAGCTCCACAAAATCTTACTATTTCAAATATTACCGACAGCTCTTTAGATTTAAGTTGGAGTGAAGCTACAGACAACGTAGGAGTTACAAATTACAAACTATACCTTGATGGAACCAATATTCAAACCATAAATAATGGAACTACAGCAAGTATATTTGGATTAACACCTGGAACTTCTTATGAAATTAATGTCACTGCTTTAGATGCAGAAGGAAACGAATCTCTTCAAAGTAATATTTTAACAGTTGAGACTTTAGTTGCGCCATTAATTTTTAAAGACTATTTATCAGAAATGGGTATTTTTAGTGGTAATTTAAAAAGCTTAACTCCTGCCGAAAATGTACATCTTTATGATTTAAACAGTCAGTTGTTTACAGATTACGCTCATAAACAACGATTGATAAGAATGCCTGAAGGGGAAGCCATGCAGTATAACAACAATAGCTTATTACCTATTTTTCCTGATAATACATTGATTTCTAAAACCTTTTATTACTACGAAGACGAAAATAATACCAATTCTAATAAAATTATTATTGAAACAAGAGTCTTAATAAAAACCGAAGGAACATGGAAAGTTGGGGAATATCTTTGGGATGATCAAATGAATGAAGCCGTCTATACTGAACAAGGAAGTACGATCCCGGTCTCTTATCTTAATACTGAAGGGATCACTCAAGAAGTTCAATACCAAATACCATCTAAAGATGACTGTATTACTTGTCATCATGTGTATGACGACACAACCCCCATTGGACCTAAACTGAGAGCAATGAATTTCAATCCTCAAAATGAAGAAACTTCAATAAATCAATTACAACATTTTATTGACATTGGATTGTTAGAAGGCATCTCAGATATTTCAACTTTAGAGGTACTTGCAGATTGGGAAGATGAAATTAATTTTGATATTTTTGAAAGGGGAAGGTCTTATATTGATATTAATTGTGCGCATTGTCATCAACCAGGTGGTTACGTGCCAACTGGATTTTTATTAGATTTTAGATTGGAAACTGATTTTGTAACAACTGGCATCTATTCCCATAGAGGTCAAATTGAAAGTCGCATTCAAAGCACAACACCCACCTATTTAATGCCTCAATTAGGAAGATCATTAGTCCACGATGAAGGAGTAGCAATGTTGTTAGAATATCTAGAAGCCATTGAAGATTAATTTTTTGGCTTAATTCTTGTTATTTAAAATGAAAAATGTTTAAAATGAAAAATATATTCTCATTAGTCGTCCTTGCTTCTTTTATATTGTTTAGTTCGCAATCTATATCTGCTCAAAGTTTAAAACAGAATCAAGATAGACCAGAGGTCGAAGCGAATAACGAGTTACAAATATTAACTAATGAATTAGATTTAAACGATATTCAAAGACGTACTTTGTTCAGAGCTTTAGTTACTAAAAAAGTTAGTTTCCGAAAATCTGAGCTTGACGAAAACAAAGCATCAATGGAGACTGATCAAAAAAAGGCAAATGACGATTTTGATTCTCAAATGAAAAAGACATTAGATCCAGACCAATATAAAAAATGGAAAAATAAACTCAATAATTAATTGAGCGTAACTTTCATTTATCTTAATTTATTCTAGGTATAATACTTGGCCCACATCTATAGTGTTACTATCTAAATCATTATACGTTTTTAAAGTATCTACGGTAAGATTAAACTTTCTAGAAATACTATACAAGGTATCTCCTTTTTCGACGACATACGATTTAATATTTGAAGATTTTTTTTCTTTCTTTTTTGATTTCTTTTTACCTAATACATCCTCATCGTACACAAAGAGTTCGTATGTTTCTATTATTCGAATCAATTTATCAGGATATTTAGGATCTGTGGCATATCCGGCTTTTTTCAATCCTTTAGCCCAAGATTTATAATCATCTTTCTTGTGTTTAAATAAATCATTATATCGAGATCGTTGCGTTAAAAATAAAGAATGATCTCTGAACGAATATTTTGGATCTTTATACTTTCTGAAACATTCTTGTAATTTATCATCATCATGATAAACACGCCCACCAGTCCATCCTTTATGACATTTTATCCCAAAATGATTATTAGATTTTGCACTCAATTCACCTCTACCTGCACCACTTTCTAATATTCCTTGAGCAAGCGTTATACTTGCAGGAATTCCGTACTGCAGCATCTCTTCTTTTGCGATAGGACTGTACTTTTCTATATACAAAATAACCGTTTCCTTATAAGTAATGTTCTTTGAAGGAGGCTTGATCTCTTTACTTAACGACTCACCTTTTTTTTCTACAATTACCTTTTCTGTAGGAACATATTTTTTTTTGGAAGTAGCTACCGTATTTTTTTTTGCTCTGCATCCTACGATAAGTAGGCAACACAACGCTACTATTTTAAATGAATTAAAAGTCATTTCAAAAGTTTAATTAAAAGATCAATCATATAATAAAACTCAAACTATAATAGAATAGTATGCATTCTTAAAATTTCAGTTAAATTATAAAAAAATCAGGAATCATCAATATTTATGAGATGAATTATTTTTATAAAGATTACTTAATTAAAGGAAGGTTTTTCTTTTTTAAAATAGTATTCATTCCAGTAATACCCTGTAGACCACCTGTATGAATGCAAAGAATTGAACTTTTTTCCTTTATCATTCCTTTTTTGATTAAATCTATAATTCCAAACATCATTTTTCCGGTATAAATTGGATCTAGTGGTATCGCTGTAATCTCTTTAAAAGTATTCATAAAATTAACGAGTTGTGCATTTACTTTAGCATAACCTCCAAAACAATAATCATCCAATAACTTAAAATTTGATTTACAGGTATATTTATTAATGTCTGATACTTGAAAAGTACCCTTTAGTGCAGAAAAACCGATTACATTTTGAGAATTTTTTGAAGATTTTATGAGTCCAGCAAGTGTTCCTCCAGTACCTACAGAGGCACAAATAAAATCATAATTTAAATCTTCTTTTTCTAATATTTCAGAACAACCTTTTACGGCGAATTGATTGGTTCCTCCTTCAGGTATTAAATAAAAATGACCAAATTTAGATTTCAAAATATCTATAAAAGCCTTTTCAGTTTTTAACTGATAATCTTTGCGTGAAATAAACAAAAATTTCATGCCACATTCTTTTGCAAAAAGTAAAGTGGGATTAAAGTCAATTTTATCAATTAATTCCTCTCCGCGGATGACGCCAATTGTATTAAATCCAAACTCTTTACCAACCGATGCAACTGCTGCTATATGATTAGAATACGCTCCTCCAAATGTCAATAATGTATTAAAACCCTCTTTTTTTGCATTAATCAAATTATATTTTAGTTTTCTATACTTGTTACCAGAAATATAGGGATGTATCAAGTCTTCTCTTTTAATTACCAATTTACAATTGGTATTTAAAAATGGTGCTAAGGAAATTACCTGGTTACTAACACTAGGTTTGTTTTCTAACAATTGATTAGTTTTTAATTTTTTGTCCTTTTATCTTTATTCAAAAGTAAAAATAAATTATTCATACTGATGCTAGTCAAAGCAACAATTTGACGTAAAGAAGCATCAATTAACAAAAACTTAATTCAAACAATAACTTAAAACGTTATTTTTGTTACGTGACTAATTTCAAAAAATACATCCCTTTAGAAGAGGGAGATTATTATATGACTGCGCAAGGGTATAAATGCTTTACAGAGCAATACCATTTAAAGCGTGGTTATTGTTGCGAGAGTGGTTGCAAACACTGTCCCTTTGGATTTAATAAAAAAACGAATACTCAAAAAAAATGACTTTTAAAGAAGAAATACAACAAGGAATTCCAGTTTCACTTCCTTCACCAAAAATATTTGATCCTTCTGTAAATCATGCCCCAAAAAGGAAAGATATACTTTCAGTTGATGAAAAAAAATTAGCTTTAAAAAATGCGCTTCGCTATTTTGAACCAGTACACCACAAAATTTTATTTTCTGAATTTAAAGAAGAATTAGAAATCTATGGTCGTATTTATATGTATCGTTTTCGTCCAGATTATAAAATGTATGCTCGACCTATTGATGCATATCCTGGAAAGTCCGAACAAACAAAAGCAATTATGCTGATGATTCAAAACAACTTAGATTATGCAGTAGCACAGCATCCTCACGAACTTATAACCTATGGTGGTAATGGTGGTGTGTTTCAGAACTGGGCTCAATATTTGTTAACAATGAAGTATTTATCTGAAATGACCGAGGAACAAACCTTAGTCATGTGTTCTGGTCATCCTCAAGGTTTATTTCCATCTCATAAAAATGCTCCAAGAGTAGTAGTAACTAATGGTATGATGATTCCTAATTATTCAAAACAAGACGACTGGGAAAAGTTTAATGCTTTGGGAGTCACTCAGTACGGACAAATGACTGCAGGTAGCTACATGTATATTGGCCCTCAAGGAATTGTTCACGGAACTACAATTACCGTTCTAAACGCTTTCAGAAAAATAAATAAAAGTCCATTCGGAGGTTTATTTGTCACTTCTGGTTTAGGGGGAATGAGTGGTGCACAGCCAAAAGCTGGAAATATTGCAGGATGTATAACTGTTTGTGCAGAAGTGAATAAAAAGGTAATTCAAACCAGACATTCACAAGGTTGGGTTGACGAAGTCTATCAAGATATTTATGCGTTGACAAAACGAGTAAAAGAGGCTAAACTAAATAAGGAAGTTGTATCTATCGCATATGATGGTAATGTGGTGGATGTATGGGAGACATTCGATAAAGAAAATTTAGCTATCGATTTAGGAAGTGATCAATCCTCATTACACAATCCATGGGCTGGTGGTTATTATCCTGTTGGGCTATCGTATGAAGAAGCTAATGAAATGATGGCAAATCATCCTAAACAATTTAAAGAGGAAGTACAAAAAAGTTTAAGATCTCATGCAGCGGCAATTAACAAACATACTGCAAAAGGAACTTATTTTTTTGACTATGGAAATGCCTTTTTACTTGAAGCATCAAGAGCTGGAGCAGATGTATTAGATCACCAAAATCCAATGAGAGATTTTAAATACCCTAGTTATGTACAAGATATTATGGGACCGATGTGTTTCGATTATGGATTTGGACCATTTCGATGGGTATGCGCCTCTGGAAAGCCAGAAGATTTAGAAATAACCGATCAATTAGCTTGTGAGGTTTTAGAAGAAATGCTTCAGACTTCTCCTCCTGAAATTCAGCAGCAAATGCAAGATAATATCCAATGGATAAAAGGAGCTCAAGAAAACAAATTAGTAGTAGGGTCTCAAGCCAGAATATTATATGCAGATGCAGAGGGAAGAATGAAAATAGCTACTGCTTTTAATAAAGCAATTAAAGCAGGAAAAATAGGACTTGTGGTATTAGGCAGAGATCATCATGATGTTTCTGGTACTGATTCTCCATATCGCGAAACATCAAACATTTATGACGGAAGCCAATTTACAGCAGATATGGCAATTCAAAACGTAATAGGTGATAGTTTTAGGGGAGCTACCTGGGTGAGCATCCATAATGGTGGTGGAGTTGGATGGGGCGAGGTTATAAATGGAGGATTTGGTATGGTTATTGACGGAAGTATTGATGCTCAAAGGCGCTTAGAATCAATGCTTTACTGGGATGTAAACAACGGAGTTTCTAGAAGAAGTTGGGCTAGAAATGAGGAAGCTATTTTTGCTATCAAAAGAGCTATGGAAAATAACCCAAATTTAAAAGTGACACTTCCTAATTTTGTTGATAAATCTTTATTTAAATAAAAAACGATGAAAAATTTAAAATTTATTCCATTAGTATTTCTATTTCTATTTTTTTCTTGTTCCACCATCCGTGTTGTAGCTGACTATGATTCTGTAACCAATTTTGAGGAATATCAAACATTTGCTTTTTACAAACCTGGAATTGATAAAGCAAAAATATCTGATTTAGATAAAAAAAGAATTATGCGAGAAATTGAAGTCAACCTTAAAGCTAAAGGTATGAAAATCGATGCGGACCCCGATTTACTGATCAGTATTTTTACAAAAGAAAGAGAACGAATTGATGTATACAATAATAATGTTGGATATTGGGGTTATGGATTTGGCCCTTGGTATGGGGGAGGCACTTCTGTAACATCAACTCCGGAAGGAACTTTGTTTATTGATTTAATTGACAAAGAGAAAAATGAATTGGTTTGGCAAGGTATTGGAAAAGGTGATTTAATAATGACTACTGTTGAAAAAAAAGAAGCTCGAATTAAAGAAATTGTCACAAAAATTCTTGCTCAATATCCACCAATTATTGCATCTAAAAAATAATCTTTTTACAAATTATTATTTTTTCAATAAACTCTTACTTATACTCTCTTGTTCTGTTTTAACATTTAGAATATAACTCCCTGGCTCCCATGATTTGGTGTTGATTAAAACTTCTTTTGAGGATATTTTATCATCAAATAGAATTAGTTGCCCTAACATGTTATAAATTGAAATTGATTGCATCATGACATTACTTTTTAGACCCCAATTTTCTGAAACTGGGTTCACAAATGAAAAAGTACTTTTAGGTTCAACACCAGAATTTCCCAGAACAGTTTCTGTGAAATTTTGAGCATAAATCTTAGATCCACTACCTTTATTTTCAATAAAAACGGCAACAGATTGTTCTGCAGCAAATCTTGTATATTGTATTCTACTTTTATTTGCTGGATAGGTAGCTAAAGGTTTGGTTTCTTCATCCCAAGCAAAGTCGCCCTCCTCATCCAATTTTAAAGCGTGTAACGTTGTTGGGGAAGCTCCATTATCAAAACCTTCTTTAATTAATATTAAAGGTTGATTATCGTCCAAATGAATCGATCCTACATGTACTTTTTCACTTCCAATAGGATAAATCTCTTTTGCCTGATCAGAAAACATTCGTGCACCAGTATCCTTATTAAACTTCTGAATACGTTCTCCTTTTTCGCTTTGACTCGAATTGGTATAAGTACAAACAGCCCAAATATACTGCGACCCCTCTTGATAAGTTATTTTTGTATCCATCTCATAGTCGGTTTGATTGGTATCAAAATCGGAACCATTAATCCCCCAAGGGAGTGTACCGTCAGGATCAATACGCTGTAAAAAAGAATCAAACCTTGAACCTGGAGAGGCCTTGTATCCCATAAATACCACATCACCAACTTGTAAACCATCGTAAGAAGTGTTAAAAACAGTCCCGTAATTGGCTATTTGAGTTGCCTCTACCCACTGGGATGTTCCATCGATAGAAGAAAATCTTTGTGCAAATAAATTAGAATTAATTCCAAAAGTGATACTATGAAAAATCAAAACAAAATCTCCATCAGAAAGTTCAAACATATTAGCAGGCACGGTATCGTTTCCGTCCTCTGAAATAGTTGCTGTAGCATCCCATTGCGCTACTCCTGTTGAATCGTATTTTTGTAGCACGCCTTCACCACCAGGAAACCAAGACACGATTACTTCGCCATTGGACAAGGGCAATATCGTAACAGAATAACCAGCACCTACTTGTACCCCGCCGGAACCCCATAAATTATTTCCTTCATCATCCAATTTAAATACATAAGCTGGTTCTCCACCTCCAGTTCCCGTAAGGCCTATATAAAGATTATCTTCTTCATCGGTCGTGATGTTCCAAATTACAGTAAAAGTACTCATCGGTATTTCATCACTCACTAACATCCCCTCTTCTCCTAGAAGTTGAAAACCCTCAACATCTAAAATTTGTAATCTTAATTCATAATTCGTTGGAGCTGATACGGCTTTCCAATATACAACATATGTTTTGCCAGAGGAAGTTCCTAAGGCTTTCATATCGCCCCCCTCAGAACTTGTTACTAAGGTATTAATCTCTGAATTTGGTGTCCATTGTGCAGTTTATTGTTATTGAAAAAAAGCAGATAACTATTATCAATAAACTATTTGTTAATCGTTTCATATTCTTTAATTTATTAAAGACAGGTTTTTTAACAGTTGTATTTGTAATTTATAGTGCTAATGTACTAAACATAAAGCAAATAAAAGTCCCCTCAAATGAGGGGACTTTATTATTTATTTAGAAATTTATCTAATTAGTAGTTATTTACTATTAATTGTTTGGTAGAAGTTCCTTGACTTCCCTTGATTACTAGCATATAAGTAGCATTAGCAAGCGTAGAAATATCAATCGTGATTTCCGATCCCATAGTACTTAAGTCTATCTTATTAACGATTCGACCCGTAAGATCGTAGATCGTTACGTTGTTCAAGTCAATCTGTCTTGGATTGCTTAAGTTTACTTTACTATCGGCAGGGTTTGGATACAATACTAAAGAAGCAAAATCTTCCGTATTATTATTTCCTAATATATCTTGAACATCTAATTCAAAGCTACACGTAGAAACATTTCCGTATTCATCTTCTGCTGTAAAGTTCACCACTTGTATACCAAGTCCTAGTGTAGTTCCTGGCGCAGGATCTTGACTAAATATAGTCACAGGATCCGTACAATTATCTGTAGCTGTTGCACTGCCATTAGCAATATAATTTTCAAGTGTATACGTACCGTCAGCATCCAAATTAACCACCTGATCATCAGGACATACTATTTGTGGTCCTAACAAGTCAACTACTGTTACAATTACCGAACAAACCGCTGAGTTTCCGTTACCATCGTTCGCAAATACATTAACCGTTACTGGCGTTCCAATATCTGCACAAGAAACTTCTTCTACATCAACCGTTACCGTACTAGTTCCACAACCATCGATAACTTCTGCCACCAATGAAGGAGTAATAAAGGCTACTCCATCTTGATTCAATTCAACCGTAACATCGTTACAAACAAGTTCTAACGGAGTATTATCTTCTAAGGTTACTATAGCTGAACAAGAACTCTCGTTGCCATTAACATCAGTTACCGTAAGAATCACCGTGGTATTTCCTAGATTACTACAATCAAGAGTGTCGATATTAAGTTCGTAAGAAGCTATACCACAGGCATCGCTTGAACCACCATCAACCGCTAATGGATCAATAGTCACGGTACCATCATCGCCTAATTCAAGGGTAATGTCTTGACAAACTGCAATTGGATCAGTAAGGTCTAATACTGTTACGGTAGAAACACAAGTAGCTGTATTGCCATGGATATCCGTTACCGTTAGCGTTACTTCGTTAGCACCTACATTCGAACAGTCGAAGGTATCTATATCGATATCGAGGTTTCCTATTCCACAATTGTCATTCGAACCAAAATTAAGTTGGTTGGCTGTAATAGTGGCGTTACCCGTATCGTCTAAGATTACCGTTAAGTCTTGACAAATTGCCACTGGCGCATCGTCATCGATTACCGTTACGGTAAAGGTACAGGTAGCTAAATTACCACACTCATCTTGTGCAGTGTATTCGATAAGGGTATCACCCACTGGGAATACCGAACCACTTCCTAAACCACCTGTTTGATAAACAAAGGCTGTTCCGCAATTATCAATAGCTACTGCAGGTTGGAATACAACTATCGCTCCACAATCGCCATCCTCAGTCACTGCAGTGACATCACCAGGACATCCAATAACTGGAGGAATTGTATCCTCAGTATTAATATTAGCTTCTGTCGTGGTCACATTACCACATTCGTCTGTTGCGGTGAAAGTAACCGTTGTTAAGTCTCCACATACATCTTCATTTACGGTTGTAAAGTCATTGGTCCAAGTAATACCTGAACATGCATCCGATGCACTTGCACCACCATTGGTAGCTAACCAAGCATCAATTTCTGCTGAATTATCATCGTCACATTGAATTATAAGGTCCGAAGCTGCTACATCCATTATTGGATTTATGGTATCTACAATTGTAAAGGTAGCATCAAGAGTTATTGAAGTTACCATTAGAATCTGTCAGCCGTAAAAGTTACCGTCTCAGTACCTGTAGCTCCACAATCATCACTTAAACCAGAACTATCATTGGTTACCGTTACACCTGTACAATTATCTGTTCCTGTAAAAGTAATATTCAGCCAGTTATCAAATTCTGATACATTTCCATTACCGTCACACTCAACTGTTAAATCACTAGGTGGTGTTACCCATGTAGGATCTTCAGTATCATTAACTGTTACAGTAAATGAACAAGAGGTTGTGTTCCCTGCGGCATCAGTTACTTCAAACTCATTGGCCGTTATTCCTAATGGGAAAGTTGAACCACTTGGCAGTCCAGCAGTTTGAATGGTGGTAGCTCCTGTACAATTATCTGTTCCTACTGGAGTAGTATAAGTAACTACAGCTGAACAATCTCCTGTGTCATTACTTGTCGTAATATCTGCAGGACATGTTATTGCTGGATCTTCAGTATCATTCACCGTTACATCAAAACTACAGATTGTTGTGTTTCCAGCAGCATCTGTCACTTCAAATGTGTTGGTCGTTGTTCCCACTGGGAATGCACTTCCACTTGGAAGTCCAGCCGTTTGAGTAGTGGTAGCTCCTGTACAATTATCTGTTCCAACCGGTGTAGTATAAGTAACTACAGCTGAACAATCTCCTGTATCATTACTTGTCGTAATATCTGCAGGACATGTTATTGCTGGATCTTCAGTATCATTCACCGTTACATCAAAACTACAGGTTGCTGTGTTTCCAGCAGCATCTGTCACTTCAAATGTGTTGGTCGTTGTTCCCACTGGGAATGCACTTCCACTTGGAAGTCCAGCCGTTTGAGTAGTAGTAGCTCCTGTACAATTATCTGTTCCTACTGGAGTAGTATAAGTAACTACAGCTGAACAATCTCCTGTGTCATTACTTGTCGTAATATCTGCAGGACATGTTATTGCTGGATCTTCAGTATCATTACCGTTACAGTCAAAACTACAGGTTGTTGTGTTTCCAGCAGCATCAGTTACTTCAAATGTGTTGGTCGTTGTTCCCACTGGGAATGCACTTCCACTTGGAAGTCCAGCCGTTTGAGTAGTAGTAGCTCCTGTACAATTATCTGTTCCAACCGGTGTAGTATAAGTAACTACAGCTGAACAATCTCCTGTGTCATTACTTGTCGTAATATCTGCAGGACATGTTATTGCTGGATCTTCAGTATCGTTCACCGTAACATGTAAAACTACAGGTTGCTGTGTTTCCAGCAGCATCAGTTACTACAAATGTATTGGTGTGTTACTCCACTGGGAATGCACTTCCACTTGCAAGTCCAGCCGTTTGAGTAGTAGTAGCTCCTGTACAATTATCTGTTCCAACCGGTGTAGTATAAGTAACTACAGCTGAACAATCTCCTGTATCATTACTTGTCGTAATATCTGCAGGACATGTTATTGCTGGATCTTCAGTATCGTTACCGTAACATCAAAACTACAGGTTGCTGTAGTTTCCAGCAGCATCAGTTACATCAAATGTATTGGTGGTTACTCCTACTGGGAATGCAGCTTCCACTTGGAAGTCCAGCCGTTTGAGTAGTAGTAGCTCCTGTACAATTATCTGTTCCAACTGGAGCAGTATAGGTAACTACAGCTGTACAATCTCCTGCATCATTACTTGAGCAATATTTGCTGGACAGGTAATGGCTGGAACTTCAGTATCGGTTATCGTAACTGTAAAACTACAGGTTGCTGTAAGTCCAGCAGCATCAGTTACAACAAATGTATTGGTGGTTACTCCTACTGGGAAAGCAGCTCCACTTGCAAGTCCAGCTGTTTGTGTAGTAGTAGCTCCTGTACAATTATCTGTTCCTACTGGAGCAGTATAGGTAACTACAGCTGTACAATCTCCTGCATCATTAGCTTGAGCAATATTTGCTGGACAGGTAATGGCTGGAACTTCAGTATCGGTTATCGTAACTGTAAAACTACAGGTTGCTGTAAGTCCAGCAGCATCAGTTACAACAAATGTATTGGTGGTTACTCCTACTGGGAAAGCAGCTCCACTTGCAAGTCCAGCTGTTTGTGTAGTAGTAGCTCCTGTACAATTATCTGTTCCTACTGGAGCAGTATAGGTAACTACAGCTGTACAATCTCCTGCATCATTAGCCTGAGCAATATTTGCTGGACAGGTAATGGCTGGAACTTCAGTATCGGTTATCGTAACTGTAAAACTACAGGTTGCTGTAAGTCCAGCAGCATCAGTTACAACAAATGTATTGGTGGTTACTCCTAATGGGAAAGTAGCTCCACTTGCAAGTCCAGCTGTTTGTGTAGTAGTAGCTCCTGTACAATTATCTGTTCCTACTGGAGCAGTATAGGTAACTACAGCTGTACAATCTCCTGCATCATTAGCCTGAGCAATATTTGCTGGACAGGTAATGGCTGGAACTTCAGTATCGGTTATCGTAACTGTAAAACTACAGGTTGCTGTAAGTCCAGCAGCATCAGTTACAACAAATGTATTGGTGGTTACTCCTAATGGGAAAGCAGCTCCACTTGCAAGTCCAGCTGTTTGTGTAGTAGTAGCTCCTGTACAATTATCTGTTCCTACTGGAGCAGTATAGGTAACTACAGCTGTACAATCTCCTGCATCATTAGCCTGAGCAATATTTGCTGGACAGGTAATGGCTGGAACTTCAGTATCGGTTATCGTAACTGTAAAACTACAGGTTGCTGTAAGTCCAGCAGCATCAGTTACAACAAATGTATTGGTGGTTACTCCTAATGGGAAAGCAGCTCCACTTGCAAGTCCAGCTGTTTGTGTAGTAGTAGCTCCTGTACAATTATCTGTTCCTACTGGAGCAGTATAGGTAACTACAGCTGTACAATCTCCTGCATCATTAGCCTGAGCAATATTTGCTGGACAGGTAATGGCTGGAACTTCAGTATCGGTTATCGTAACTGTAAAACTACAGGTTGCTGTAAGTCCAGCAGCATCAGTTACAACAAATGTATTGGTGGTTACTCCTAATGGGAAAGCAGCTCCACTTGCAAGTCCAGCTGTTTGTGTAGTAGTAGCTCCTGTACAATTATCTGTTCCTACTGGAGCAGTATAGGTAACTACAGCTGTACAATCTCCTGTATCATTAGCCTGAGCAATATTTGCTGGACAGGTAATGGCTGGAACTTCAGTATCGTTCACCGTAATGGTAAAAGTACAGTTGATGTGTCCCAGCAGCATTTGTTGCCGTTGCAGTTACCGTTGTAACTCCAACTGGGAATGCTGTTCCTGGATCTTGAGAATACGTTATAACAGAAGCAGGTACTCCGGTAGTTATCTGTTAGCAGCAAATGTAACAATTGCATCACAGTTACCAGAATCATTATCAACAACTATGTCTGCAGGACAAACTATAGAAGGTGGTACTCCTGTAACTTCAACAGTAACTGAACAAGAGGTTGTATTCCCTGAGGCATCTTCTACTTCAAACGTGTTGGTTGTTGTTCCTAGTGGGAAAGTTGAACCACTTGGCAGTCCAGCTGTTTGAGTAGTGGTAGCTCCTGTACAATTATCTGTTCCTACTGGTGTAGTATAAGTTACTACAGCTCCTGCACTACTTGTTCCTGTGACCGAAATATCCGCAGGACATGTTATTGCTGGATCTTCAGTATCAGTTACCGTAACTGTAAAACTACAAGTTGCTTGAGTTTCCAGCAGCATCAGTTACTTCAAATGTGTTGGTCGTTGTTCCCACTGGGAATGCACTTCCACTTGGAAGTCCAGCCGTTTGAGTAGTACTAGCTCCTGTACAATCATCAGTTCCTACTGGTGCAGTATAAGTTAACAACAGCTGAACAATCTCCTGTATCATTACTCGTCGTAATATCTGCAGGACATGTTATTGCTGGATCAGTTGTATCAACAGTTATTACATCAAAATCACAAGTATTTTGATTTCCATTGGTATCTGTAACAGTAAGGGTTACCGTGGTTGTAGTTTCACCTAAAATAGAGGTTCCTGCAGGAGGTGATTGAGTTACACTAGCTATAGAACCGCAATTATCACTTGTAGTTGCAAGACTTGTATAATTTGCTAGCGTTACTACACAACCAGCTCCTAAGGACTGAGTTTGAGTTGCTGGACAGGTAATGGCTGGAGCAACAGTATCTACTATATTAACAGTTGTAGTACAGGTAGCACTATTACTATTTTCATCCGTAACGGTAAGCGTTACAGTAGTACTTCCAATATCATCACAATCAAAACTGCTTATATCTATAGCTAAAGTTAAAGTATTGGCTGCTGTACAATTATCTGAAGAACCATCATTTATATCGTCAGCAGTAATGGTTGCAACACCATTTGCATCTAGCTGAACCGTTAGCGGACCTGCTACACAACTCGCTGTTGGAGCTTCATTATCAGTTACCGTTACGGTAAAGGTATCTTGTGTTGTATTGCCAGCAGTATCAGTAGCAACATAAGTTACTATTGTAGCTCCTACTGGGAACTGAGAACCGTTTGCTACACCTGTTGTTTGAGAAATAGTAGAAGAACAATTGTCAGTGGTGGTTGGTTCGGTCCAACTTACCACTGCTCCACAAGCTCCAGGATCATTATTTACTGCTATATCTCCTGGTATTGAAACGATGGTTGGGTCTATACTATCTTCTACAGTAACTACTGCAGCACAAAAACCAATATTTCCAGCAGCATCAGTAACAAATAGAGTTACAGTGTTCGTTCCTATATCATCACAATCAAAAGAACTTGACGGAGAAACCGCAAAAGTCATGGAGCTACAATCAGTTGATCCTCCATCTAAATCGCTTGCATTTATCGTAACAGCACCTGTAGCATCTAATTGAACTGTGATATCTTGACACACTGCTACTGGAGCCTGATTATCTGTTATAACAATATCTTGAGTACAAGTAGCAGTATTTCCACTTCCGTCCGTTAAAGTCCAGGTTACCGTAGTAGTCCCTAACGGATAATCATCTGAGGCATCTGCCGTACTGTTAAAATCGTTAGTAATACTTGCTACAGAACAGTTGTCAGATATTGTGGGTCCAGCGACAGTTACCGCTGCAGTACATAATCCTGCATCTAGGTTTTGTGTTTGATCTGCTGCACAAGTAATGGTTGGCGCAACACTATCTTCTACCGTTACAGTGGCAGTACAAAAAGAGGAATTACCACTAGCATCTGTTACAAATAAAGTTACTGTATTTGCTCCCAAATCATTACAATCAAAAGAACTTGACGGGGTAAGAGCTAAGGTAACAGCTCCACCACAAGCATCTGAAGAACCATTATCTACATCGGCAGCAGTAATGGTAACATTACCTGTAGCATCTAATTGAACCGTAATATCTTGACATACTGCAGTTGGAGCGACTTGATCTATAATAGTAACATTTGCGGTACAAGTATCGGTAAGTCCTGCTGCATCTGTAGCAGTAAGGGTTACTGTTACTGTAGTACCTGTATCAGTACAATCAAAGGTGTTAGGCGATACACTTAGCGTCATTCCGGTACAATTATCAGTAGAACCTCCATCAACATCGTCTCCTGTAATGGTTAAATTACCACTAGCATCTACCGAAGCAGTAATGTCTTGACAAACAGCATTTGGAGCCTCATTATCAGTTACTGTAATATCCATCGAACACGTAGCAATATTTCCACTATTATCGGTAACAGTCCAAACAACATTTGTTATTCCAATTGGATAGGTTCCGGAAGCATCAGCCGTTCCATTAAAACTATTTGTTACACTTGCTACTCCACAGTTATCGGCAGTAGTAGGCGCTACTACAGTTACTGCAGCAGTGCAATTTCCTGCATCTGTAGTTGCTGTCTGATCGGCAGCACAAGTAATCGTTGGATCTTCATCGTCAGTTACGGTAATATCCATTGAACAGGTAGCAGTATTTCCACTATTATCAGTAACTGTCCAAACTACCGTTGTTGTTCCTACTGGATAGGTTCCAGAAGCATCAGCAGTATTATTAAAGTCATTGGTTACACTTGCTACTCCACAGTTATCTGCAGTAGTAGGTGCAACTACAGTTACTGCAGCAGTACAAACTCCGGTATCAGCAGTTGCTGTCTGGTCAGCTGCACATGTAATCGTTGGATCTTCACCATCCGTTACGGTAATATCTTGTGTACAAGTAGCAGTGTTTCCACCGTTGTCAGTAACGGTCCAAGTTACCGTTGTCGTTCCTAATGGATACGTTCCAGAAGCATCTGTAGTGTTATTAAAATCGTTAGTTAAACCAATAGATTGAAAAGTAAATTCCGCTCTAATTCCGTAAGAACTACCGTCACCGTTCATATCTCTTATAATACCACTACCATATGAGCTATTAGCGATAGCAGTTGTTAAATTACCTGGTATGTAGTATTGTTGCCAACTTTCAGATCCTTCGCTTACACTTAATATCTCCACTGGACCATCATATAAATCAAGTAATTGTAATGAAGCTAATTCATTCGGGTCGGTATCAGGATTGGCAGCAGTAAATTCTCTACCATCTATTAATATTCTATGTCTATCATTTGCGGAATCGTATCCATATAAAACTACCCATTCTACTGCTCCACTAACAGTAGTTGCTCTTAATCCGTTTGCAGGCACTCCACAGTTATCAGTAATGGTTGGCGCAACTACAGTTACTGCAGCATCACAAGATCCCGCATCTGTAGTTTGTGTCTGATCGGCAGCACAAGTAATCGTTGGATCTTCACCGTCCGTTACGGTAATAGACATTGAACAAGTAGCAGTATTTCCACTATTATCAGTAACTGTCCAAATTACATTTGTTATTCCAATTGGATAGGTTCCGGAAGCATCAGCCGTTCCATTAAAACTATTTGTTACACTTGCTACTCCACAGTTATCGGCAGTAGTAGGCGCAACTACAGTTACTGCAGCAGTGCAATTTCCTGCATCTGTAGTTGCTGTCTGATCGGCAGCACAAGTAATCGTTGGATCTTCATCGTCAGTTACGGTAATATCCATTGAACAGGTAGCAGTATTTCCACTATTATCAGTAACTGTCCAAACTACCGTTGTTGTTCCTACTGGATAGGTTCCAGAAGCATCAGCAGTATTATTAAAGTCATTGGTTACACTTGCTACTCCACAGTTATCTGCAGTAGTAGGTGCAACTACAGTTACTGCAGCAGTACAAACTCCGGTATCAGCAGTTGCTGTCTGGTCAGCTGCACATGTAATCGTTGGATCTTCACCATCCGTTACGGTAATATCTTGTGTACAAGTAGCAGTGTTTCCACCGTTGTCAGTAACGGTCCAAGTTACCGTTGTCGTTCCTAATGGATACGTTCCAGAAGCATCTGTAGTGTTATTAAAATCGTTAGTTAAACCAATAGATTGAAAAGTAAATTCCGCTCTAATTCCGTAAGAACTACCGTCACCGTTCATATCTCTTATAATACCACTACCATATGAGCTATTAGCGATAGCAGTTGTTAAATTACCTGGTATGTAGTATTGTTGCCAACTTTCAGATCCTTCGCTTACACTTAATATCTCCACTGGACCATCATATAAATCAAGTAATTGTAATGAAGCTAATTCATTCGGGTCGGTATCAGGATTGGCAGCAGTAAATTCTCTACCATCTATTAATATTCTATGTCTATCATTTGCGGAATCGTATCCATATAAAACTACCCATTCTACTGCTCCACTAACAGTAGTTGCTCTTAATCCGTTTGCAGGCACTCCACAGTTATCAGTAATGGTTGGCGCAACTACAGTTACTGCAGCATCACAAGATCCCGCATCTGTAGTTTGTGTCTGATCGGCAGCACAAGTAATCGTTGGATCTTCACCGTCCGTTACGGTAATAGACATTGAACAAGTAGCAGTATTTCCACTATTATCAGTAACTGTCCAAATTACATTTGTTATTCCAATTGGATAGGTTCCGGAAGCATCAGCCGTTCCATTAAAACTATTTGTTACACTTGCTACTCCACAGTTATCGGCAGTAGTAGGCGCAACTACAGTTACTGCAGCAGTGCAATTTCCTGCATCTGTAGTTGCTGTCTGATCGGCAGCACAAGTAATCGTTGGATCTTCATCGTCAGTTACGGTAATATCCATTGAACAGGTAGCAGTATTTCCACTATTATCAGTAACTGTCCAAACTACCGTTGTTGTTCCTACTGGATAGGTTCCAGAAGCATCAGCAGTATTATTAAAGTCATTGGTTACACTTGCTACTCCACAGTTATCTGCAGTAGTAGGTGCAACTACAGTTACTGCAGCAGTACAAACTCCGGTATCAGCAGTTGCTGTCTGGTCAGCTGCACATGTAATCGTTGGATCTTCACCATCCGTTACGGTAATATCTTGTGTACAAGTAGCAGTGTTTCCACCGTTGTCAGTAACGGTCCAAGTTACCGTTGTCGTTCCTAATGGATACGTTCCAGAAGCATCTGTAGTGTTATTAAAATCGTTAGTTAAACCAATAGATTGAAAAGTAAATTCCGCTCTAATTCCGTAAGAACTACCGTCACCGTTCATATCTCTTATAATACCACTACCATATGAGCTATTAGCGATAGCAGTTGTTAAATTACCTGGTATGTAGTATTGTTGCCAACTTTCAGATCCTTCGCTTACACTTAATATCTCCACTGGACCATCATATAAATCAAGTAATTGTAATGAAGCTAATTCATTCGGGTCGGTATCAGGATTGGCAGCAGTAAATTCTCTACCATCTATTAATATTCTATGTCTATCATTTGCGGAATCGTATCCATATAAAACTACCCATTCTACTGCTCCACTAACAGTAGTTGCTCTTAATCCGTTTGCAGGCACTCCACAGTTATCAGTAATGGTTGGCGCAACTACAGTTACTGCAGCATCACAAGATCCCGCATCTGTAGTTTGTGTCTGATCGGCAGCACAAGTAATCGTTGGATCTTCACCGTCCGTTACGGTAATAGACATTGAACAAGTAGCAGTATTTCCACTATTATCAGTAACTGTCCAAATTACATTTGTTATTCCAATTGGATAGGTTCCGGAAGCATCAGCCGTTCCATTAAAACTATTTGTTACACTTGCTACTCCACAGTTATCGGCAGTAGTAGGCGCAACTACAGTTACTGCAGCAGTGCAATTTCCTGCATCTGTAGTTGCTGTCTGATCGGCAGCACAAGTAATCGTTGGATCTTCATCGTCAGTTACGGTAATATCCATTGAACAGGTAGCAGTATTTCCACTATTATCAGTAACTGTCCAAACTACCGTTGTTGTTCCTACTGGATAGGTTCCAGAAGCATCAGCAGTATTATTAAAGTCATTGGTTACACTTGCTACTCCACAGTTATCTGCAGTAGTAGGTGCAACTACAGTTACTGCAGCAGTACAAACTCCGGTATCAGCAGTTGCTGTCTGGTCAGCTGCACATGTAATCGTTGGATCTTCACCATCCGTTACGGTAATATCTTGTGTACAAGTAGCAGTGTTTCCACCGTTGTCAGTAACGGTCCAAGTTACCGTTGTCGTTCCTAATGGATACGTTCCAGAAGCATCTGTAGTGTTATTAAAATCGTTAGTTAAACCAATAGATTGAAAAGTAAATTCCGCTCTAATTCCGTAAGAACTACCGTCACCGTTCATATCTCTTATAATACCACTACCATATGAGCTATTAGCGATAGCAGTTGTTAAATTACCTGGTATGTAGTATTGTTGCCAACTTTCAGATCCTTCGCTTACACTTAATATCTCCACTGGACCATCATATAAATCAAGTAATTGTAATGAAGCTAATTCATTCGGGTCGGTATCAGGATTGGCAGCAGTAAATTCTCTACCATCTATTAATATTCTATGTCTATCATTTGCGGAATCGTATCCATATAAAACTACCCATTCTACTGCTCCACTAACAGTAGTTGCTCTTAATCCGTTTGCAGGCACTCCACAGTTATCAGTAATGGTTGGCGCAACTACAGTTACTGCAGCATCACAAGATCCCGCATCTGTAGTTTGTGTCTGATCGGCAGCACAAGTAATCGTTGGATCTTCACCGTCCGTTACGGTAATAGACATTGAACAAGTAGCAGTATTTCCACTATTATCAGTAACTGTCCAAATTACATTTGTTATTCCAATTGGATAGGTTCCGGAAGCATCAGCCGTTCCATTAAAACTATTTGTTACACTTGCTACTCCACAGTTATCGGCAGTAGTAGGCGCAACTACAGTTACTGCAGCAGTGCAATTTCCTGCATCTGTAGTTGCTGTCTGATCGGCAGCACAAGTAATCGTTGGATCTTCATCGTCAGTTACGGTAATATCCATTGAACAGGTAGCAGTATTTCCACTATTATCAGTAACTGTCCAAACTACCGTTGTTGTTCCTACTGGATAGGTTCCAGAAGCATCAGCAGTATTATTAAAGTCATTGGTCAGCAGATGCTGGTTCTACCCATGTCACAGCTGCTTCACAAACTCCATTACCATTGTTCACTGTTATGTCTGCAGGTAAATTATCAATCGTTGGATTTTCATTATCCGTTACAGTAACTGTAAAACTAGCAGAAAAAGTGTTTGAACTAGCATCAGTTGCTGTGTAAGTAATTGTTGTAACTCCTATAGGGAACGTATCAGAAGAATTCAATCCAGCAGTCTGTGCTCTACTTGATCCAGCACAGTTATCAGCAGAAGTTGGTGCTACCCATGAAACAACAGCACCACAAACTCCAGCATCATTATTAACTGCTATGTTAGCAGGTAAATCATCGAGGGTTGGAGCCTCATTATCTGTTACAGTAACTGTAAAACTAGCAGAAAAAGTGTTTGAACTAGCATCAGTTGCTGTGTAAGTAATTGTTGTAACTCCTACAGAGAATGTACTTCCTGAAACATCTCCAGCTGTTTGTGCAATCGTTGATCCTGTACAGTTATCAGCAGAAGTTGGTTCTACCCATGTCACATCTGCTCCACAAACTCCAGCGTCATTATTTACTGCTATGTTTGCAGGTAAATTATCAATCGTTGGAGCTTCGTTATCTGTTACAGTAACTGTAAAACTAGCAGAAAAAGTGTTTGAACTAGCATCAGTAGCCGTGTACGTAATTGTTGTTACTCCTGCAGGGAATGTAGCACCATTGGCTAATCCAGCAGTCTGTGCTATACTTGAACCAGCACAGTTATCAGCAGAAGTAGGTTCTACCCATGTCACAGCTGCTTCACAAACTCCATTACCATTGTTTACTGTTATGTCTGCAGGTAAATTATCAATCGTTGGAGCTTCAGTATCCGTTACGGTAATGGTAAAGCTTCCATCTGTTGTAAGTCCAGCAGCATCAGTAGCTCTGTAAGTAATTGTTGTTACTCCTACAGAGAATGTACTTCCTGAAACATCTCCAGCTGTTTGTGCAATCGTTGATCCTGTACAGTTATCAGCAGAAGTAGGTTCTAACCATGTTACTATTGTAGAACAAACTCCAGCGTCATTGCTTACTGTTATAGATCCAGGTAATAAGGAGATGGTTGGAGCTTCATTATCCGTTACGGTAATGGTAAAGCTTCCATCTGTTGTAAGTCCAGCAGCATCAGTAGCTCTGTAAGTAATTGTTGTTACTCCAACAGGGAATGTAGCACCATTGGCTAATCCAGCTGTTTGTGCAATCGTTGATCCTGTACAGTTATCAACAGAAGTAGGTTCTACCCATGTTACATCTGCTCCACAAACTCCAGTGTCATTATTTACTGTTATGTCTGCAGGTAAATTATCAATCGTTGGAGCTTCGTTATCTGTTACAGTAACTGTAAAACTAGCAGAAAAAGTGTTTGAACTTGTATCAGTAGCCGTGTACGTAATTGTTGTTACTCCTACAGAGAATGTACTTCCTGAAACATCTCCAGCTGTTTGTGCAATCGTTGATCCTGTACAGTTATCAGCAGAAGTAGGTGCTACCCATGTTACATCTGCTCCACAAACTCCAGCGTCAATATTTACTGATATATCTGCAGGTAAATTATCAATTGTTGGATTTTCGTCATCCGCTACGGTAATGTTCATTGAACAGGTAGCAGTATTATTTGAAGCATCGGTAACTGTCCAAGTCACTACCGTCGTTCCCACTGGATAAGTTCCAGAAGCATCAGCAGTTCCGTTAAAGTCATTGGTTACTGTGACAGCACAGTTATCTGCGGTAGTAGGGGCTACTACAGTTACAGCAGCATCACAAGATCCGTTAGTAGCACTTGCTGTCTGATCAGCAGCACAAGTTATGGTTGGATCTGTATTATCCGTTACCGTAACCGAAAAGCTTTCAACAGTAGTATTGTTGCTAGAATCTGTAGCTGTATAAGTTACTATTGTGGTTCCTACAGGGAATTCAGCTCCATTAGCCAATCCTGCAGTTTGTGCTATACTTGATCCAGAACAATTATCATCAGAAGTTGGCTCGGTCCAAGTTGCAACCGCACCACAAGCTCCACTATCATTATTCAATGATATAGTAGACGGAAGAGATACTATACTAGGGTCTATACTATCTACCACAGTAACTGTAGCTGTACAACCTGCCGCATTTCCATTGGTATCAATTACAAAAAGAGAGACGGTATTAGCGCCAAGATCTCCACAGCCAAAACTAGATATTGTAGCATTTAAAGAAGCGATTCCACAGTTATCCGTAGAACCTCCATCAATATCGGCAGCAGTAATTGAAACTGTACCATTGGCGTCTAGTTGTACTGTAATATCTTGACAAACTGCCGTTGGAGGAGTTGAGTCATTGCTAGGATCAGGACATTGTGCAAATAGAGTAAAAGAATTAGCAAATAATACTAATAGTAGTAATAATTTTTTAGTAGTGTACATGTGTATTAATTTATGATTCAAGCGTTACGCTTATTTTAATAATTTGGTTGAGTATAACAAAAATAATAATAAATGATTATAAATAAAACAATCAATATTTAATTTTAATATTTAATTTTTAATTCTATTTTTTTTTACAAAAATAAGATTTAAAATCACATTTTTGATACATTTTTGATACATTATTTATTTTTATTAAAATTTCAAAATAAAACTTTTTAGCTTTTATTTAGTAACATTTGTTACATAACAAAAAATATTATGGTTGGTAGATTGACTTTTTAGAAAAATTTAAAAAATGCTTATTCCGTCTGTAAAACAAGCTTATTATCAATTACCCTACTTTAAATGATAACTTATTAATAAGATTAGTTAAAATCTTCAACTTCACCTTCTTAGTGGATGGAATCATTGTTTGTTCAAGAATTGAATTTAGTGGGATAGCAGGCATATTTTCACTACCAATAAGCATCACGGGGGCATCTAACTCTTTAAAACATGCTTCTTGAATGCGTCCTTGCAAGGCTCTTGAAAAGCTGTTTTCGGAGGGTTCTTCAGTGACAATAAGGCATTTACCACATTTTTTAACAGAGTTAAAAACAGTTTCATAATCTAAAGGATGTAAGGTTCTTAAATCGACCACTTCAATTTGATCTTGTAATCCTAATTCTTTTGAAGCATTCATTGCCCAATGCACCCCCATACCGTAGGTAATAATAGAAATTGTTTCTTTGGATTCTTGTTTCCAAATTTCTTGCAAAACCAAAGCTTTCCCGAAAGGTAATATATAATCCGCTGCTGGCTCAACCGAAGTAGCTCCTTTGGTTCCCGGAACCTTACTCCAGTAAAGGCCCTTATGTTCTAAAATAACTACTGGATTTGGATCGTAATAAGCAGCTTTCATCAATCCTTTTAAGTCCGCTCCATTGCTAGGATAGGCAATTTTTATTCCTCTAATATTACAGACTACACTTTCGATCGAGGAAGAATGATAAGGACCTCCACTTCCATAAGCTCCAATAGGCACTCTTAAAATCATTGAAACCGGCCATTTACCGTTGGATAAATAACAGGACCTACTAACTTCTGTAAATAATTGATTGAGTCCTGGCCATAGGTAATCGGCAAATTGTACTTCAACAATTGGTTTTAAACCCACAGCACTCATTCCTACAGTACTTCCTACGATAAAGGCTTCTTGAATGGCCGTATTAAATACCCGATGGTCTCCAAATTTTTGAGCTAAGGTAGCGGCCTCTCTAAAAACACCTCCCAATCTGCCTCCAACATCTTGTCCATATAACAAGCATTCCTTATGCTGAGTCATTAACTCCTCGATCGCAAATAAGGCACAATCTACCATAACTACTTTCTCTGCATTTTTAGGGGTTCTTTCACCCTTTTCTTCGGTAATTGGAGTCGGTGCAAAATCGTGAGTAAATAAATCTTTGGGGTCTGGATCCTTTGCATTTTGTGCCTTTATTAAATCCTGCTGGACAGAACTTAAGGTAGTCTTCTCAATTATTTTTATTTCATTAGGAGAAAAATCATTTTTTAGCAACAACTGTTTCATTTTTGGATAAGGATCTCGTAGTCTTGATTGTTCCAAATCGTCACGATACCATTCCATGCGTACACCGGAAGTATGGTGATTTAATAAGGGAACTTTAGCGTGCACTAAAATAGGTCGGCGTTCGGTTCGAATCGTGTGTATCACCTTTTGTAGGGTTTCATACGATTCTTCAAAATTAGTACCATCGATAGAGATCGCCTCTAAGCCCTTAAACCCTTTTGCATACTCATAGGCATTTTGTGCTCTGGTTTCTTGAGCTGTTGCTGAAATATCCCATTCATTGTCTTGAACTAAATACAAAATCGGAAGTTGTTTTAATCCAGCCATTTGAAATGCTTCTGAAATTTCACCTTCGGTAACAGAGGCATCTCCAAGTGAACAAACGGTAATCGGTCGGGGTTCGTCAGAGGCATTAAATGTATTGCTATTCGATTTTGAATCTACCAGTTCTTTATATTGCATACCCATCGCAAGCCCAGTGGCAGGGATGGTTTGCATGCCAGTTGCTGAACTCTGATGCGGAATTTTTGGCTTGTCATCGTCCTTTAAACTAGGGTGACTGTAATAGGTTCTACCTCCAGAAAAAGGATCTTCTTTTTTTGCTAATACCTGAAGCATTAAATCATAAGGAGTCATGCCCATTGCAAGTAACATAGCGTCGTCTCTGTAATATGGAAACACGTAATCCTGGGGTAACAACTGCATTCCTAAAGCTATTTGAATGGCTTCATGACCCCTAGAAGTGGCGTGGACATATTTTGAAACAACTTTAAAATTCGATTCGAACACCTCTGTCATTGCTTTTGCAGTGCAGAGTTTAGTAAACCCATTTTTTAAAATCTCTTTATAATTCTTGGTCTTTAACAAATCTTAATTTTATTTTTAACTATTAAGCTACTGGAATCATCCAGCCAAAAGGGTCCGCTATTTCTTGAATTTTTATTTTATTGAGCGTATGGTTTATATCCTCTGCAACTGGACTTTCGTCAGAAACATGAATAACATCGTCATCCGTGCCAATTTCTTGAATGTATGCTATTCCTACTGCTGTTCCTGTTCCAAAAGCCTCTTCTAAACTTCCATTACGAGAAGCCGCTCTGATTTCTTCCAGTGAAATAGGTCGTTCTATTACTTCAAATCCTTTATGTCTTAATAAATCAATCACACTCATCCGAGTAATACCATCTAAAATAGATCCATCTCTTTTTGGAGTAATAATTTGATCATTAATTTTAAAGAAAATATTCATCGTTCCTACTTCTTCAATATACTTATGTTCGGCTGCGTCTAGCCATAACACTTGATTGTAACCTTTCGATTTTGCTTTTTCTGTGGGTAATATTGCTGCTGCATAATTGCCCGCTGCTTTCGCCTCCCCTGTTCCGCCATGAGCAGCTCTAATAAACTTTTTTTCTGCAAAAAGTTTTATTCGCTCACTGAAATAGGGCCCTGCAGGAGAACAGATAATAATAAACTTATAACTTGTTGCTGCACGCATTCCTATAAAATGTTCATCTGCATACATAAATGGCCGCAAGTACATGGCACTTCCTTTTTTCTTTGGAATCCAGTCCTTATCTAAATTCACCAATTGTTTTAACCCTTCCAAAAAAAATTCTTCAGGAAGCTCAGGCATTCCCATCCGGACTGCACTGGAATTTAATCTAGCTGCATTTTTAGAAGGCCTAAATAACAAAGGAACTCCAGCTGCATTTAAAGTGGCTTTCATCCCCTCAAAAATTGCCTGACCATAATGCAAAGCCATGGTTGCAGGATGTGTAGCAATGGTTTGCATGGGTACTATACGAGGATGGTTCCAAGACCCATTTTCATAATCACAAATAAACATGTGATCGGTGAAAATTTTGCCTAGTGGAATATGATCAAAATCCAATTCATTTAATTTTGAATTTTCAGTTTTGGTGATTTTTATTTTTATCATTTTTTATTTATTATCTTTTTTAAAAGATGGTAGGTTATATTTTTCTGTTACTATCAAAATTCTCTAAATTATCAGCTATTCTTCTTAAAAAAGAGCCCGCTAAAAATCCATCTACAATCCGATGATCAAAAGATAATGACAAGTACATCATCTGTCTAATCTCAATAGAGTCGCCCTCAGGCCTTTCTATTACCTCCGCTCTTTTTTTAATGATTCCAGTAGCAAGTATTGCAGCCTCTGGTTGGTTAATTATAGGAGTTCCCATTACAGAGCCAAAGGTTCCAACATTCGAAATAGTGAAAGTACTACCACTCGTATCATCTGCTTTTAATTTATTTTTTCTGGCTTTTAGTGATAATGAATTGATGGATACTGCAAGCTCCTTTAAATTTTTTTTATCGGCATTCTTAACAACTGGAACAATTAAATTACCAGAGGGTAAGGCGGTTGCCATTCCTATATTAATTTCTTCTTTTACAATAATATTTTTACCATCTAAGCTCGAGTTGATCATCGGAAAATCAAGGAGTGCGCTAGCAACAGCTTCCACAAATAGGGGAGTAAAAGTTAACTTTTCTTGATATTTTTCTAAAAAATTACTTTTAACATGATTTCTCCAGTTTACCATCTCCGTTAAATCTGCCTCCACATAAGCAGTAACGTGAGGAGACGTATGTTTGCTAAAAACCATTCGATCTGCGATCATTTGTCGCATACGATCCATCTCAACAAGCTTCCCTTTTCCTTTATCAAATTTTAAATCAGGAACTTTAAATTTATTTTCTGATTCTTTTGGCTGCGCATATTTAAAAGGTCGATCTGCTTCTATATAATTCATGAGGTCACTTTTACGTAAACGCCCTTCATTACCAGAAACAGGGATTCGTGCTAATTCTTCAAAACTAATATGATATTCCTTCGCTACACTAACTACTAATGGTGAAAAATGTAAATTTGGATTCGCAACCTCAAATTCAACTGATTGGGTTTTTGTATATGGATTTAAAGAGCTTGACTTTGAACTTTTAGGAGTTTCTTTTTTTGGAAGCTGCTGTTTTTTGATAGTTTTTATTTGACTATCTGTTTCTATGAGTGCAATCGTTTCTCCAATTTTTATAACATCGTTCTGCTGGTATAGTAATTTTGTAATTGTACCTGTTACCAATGATGGAACCTCAGAGTCTACTTTATCGGTAGCTACTTCTAAGAGCACCTCATCTTCTTCAATTGTTTCACCAACATTTTTAAACCATTTAATAATGGCTGCTTCAGTAATACTCTCGCCAAGTTTTGGCATTTTAAATTTATATTCGGACATTGATTATTGTCTTTCTTATTTCTTATTTTTTATTTCCCTAAATGTTTTGTAAAAATCTTCTTGCTTAGGCCTGTTTCTTGGAAGTTCTCGAAGCGGTTCCACTTCTTTCAAACTTTCGTAGCAATCGGCAGGTAATTGTTGATATAATTTAGTTCCTGCAGTTTTCCAATTTAACATCTCATCAGAAACTTCTTTTAAAACTTTGGCTGGATTTCCTACTATTAAACTTCGATTAGGAAAAACCGATGCTGCTTTTACAAAGGTCATCGCTCCAACAATTGATTGGTCTCCGATAACGGCATCGTCCATAATGACACTATTCATACCTATAAGACAATTACGACCTAAGTTAGCTCCATGGATAATGGCACCATGACCTACATGTGAACCTTCTTTTAAAAAAATTGTTTTTCCAGGAAACATATGTATGGTACAATTTTCTTGAACATTAACTCCATCCTCTAAAATAATTTCGCCCCAATCACCACGGATTGCGGCTCCAGGCCCTACATAACAGTTTTTGCCTATTACAACATTACCTGTAACAGCTGCAAGAGGATGAACAAAGCTGCTTTCGTGAACTACTGGAATATGTCCTTTAAAACTGTAAAACATTTATTTAAATTTCTTTAAGGTCTCTTTTGTAAATTCAGATAAAACTAGACGTCCACTTATCGAAGCTCGTTCTGCTAACAAACGATCCCAGTTTTCGGTACCCACCCAAAATACTTTTTTCATTTCCATCATAGCTTCAGGATTGTAAGTACATAAGTTTGTTGCAAAAGTTAAAATAGCTGCATCTAATTCGTCTGCAGTTTCGAATACTTGAGAAAAGAGTCCTTTTTGTTTTGCCCATTCAGCACTGTAAAAAGAATTTGCATCCATTGCTATTTGTGACATAGCACTCAGACCAATTTTTCGCTGGACTGCTGGTCCAACTACAAAAGGGCCAATTCCAACATTTAATTCGCTCAACTTAATGGCTGCAAATTTTGTAGCCATACAGTAATCTGTAGCTGCGGCAATTCCAACACCACCTCCTACCGTTTTTCCTTGAATTCTTCCAATAATAAATTTAGGGCATTTGCGCATTTCATTAATTAGGTTTGCAAAACCAGAAAAGAAAGCTTTTCCAGCAACCGAATCGTTGATTGCAGTTAATTCCTCAAAACTTGCTCCAGCACAAAAAGTACGGTGACCTCCACTTTTTAAAATAATAACTTTAATGGTGTTGTCCTGTCCCGCTTCCTTGATTGTATTGGCGAGTTTTGTAAGTATTTTTTCAGGTAAGCTATTGTGAGTTGGATGAAAAAACTCAATCGTAGCAATACCTTTATTGATTGTGTTGTGAACGTATGCTTCCATATTATAATAATCCAAATTGTTTAAAATGATGATTTAAATGTTTTCGATCTAATAGATACCACTCGTATTTCTCTAAATGACCAAAAACAACATTTTTAACGATAGCTTTTGGATTTTCTTTGTAGAACTCTAAATACGCATCTCTTGCTTCTAATAATTTTAATTTTGCTGTAGCTAGATTTTCATGTTTCAATACTTCTAGTTGTCCTTTTTTATAAAGAGGAAAATCATAGCCAACAGGCATTGGTTTATAATTATATAAAGTCTCTTGCACTTTTTCAATATGTTTTTCAGGAGTTGAAATTGTAAAATCTTGAATTTCAGAAGATGCAATTCGATAGTTATGTTCCAAGTGTTCAATCATATGTTGAGGGGTCATTATTCCCCAAGAAGGATTCGAATTTTCATCTAATTTTGATAAATACATTTCTATATTATCAGTTGTGATTTCAGTAAAAACGTCTTGTTTTTTTTGAACCATGGTCAAAATTGTTGCAATCGCTACTAGTTCGTCTTCCAGATCAAAAACTTCTACATACCATTTTACGATACCACTAGGATGTTCTTTCCCTCTTGAATCCCGATCTATTTTCTGTTTGCATGTTAATCGAACATAAACCGTATCATTATGATAGATAGGTCTTAAAAAGCGACAATCTTCCAGCCCGTAATTTGCAGCTACAGGACCTTTATTTGGATAAACGAATAAGCCCGCTGCTGCTGCTAATATAAAGTAGCCATGTGCTGTCCTTTTTTCAAAAATACTTCCATCGAGAGATGTGATATCAGTATGCGCATAAAAATGATCCCAAGTTAAATTAGCAAAATTGACAATATCACCGTCTGTTATAGTTCTTTTATGAGTTTTAAGAGACATTCCGGGCTCTAAATCTTCCCAATGATATGCAAATGGATGTTGATCAATTTCTTTGTAAGCCCCTTTTGGCTGATAAATCCCCGTTACCTCTGTCAATGTTGTTGGAGAGCCCTGAATAGCGCATCGTTGTAAATAATGTTTTACACCTCTCATTCCTCCCATTTCTTCACCGCCTCCTGCTCTTCCTGGACCTCCATGAACTAGCGTAGGTAGCGGTGAGCCATGACCCGTACTCTCTTTTGCATTTTCGCGATTTAAAACCAATATTCTTCCATGATGTGTAGCAGCTTCTACTACATATTCCTTTGCTGTCAAATCATTATTTGTGATGATAGAGGATACTAAAGATCCTTTTCCTAGGTGAGCTAGGCGAATAGCTTCATCTAAAGTTTTGTAAGGCATTAAAGTACTTACAGGACCAAAAGCTTCAATTTCGTGTATGGCGGTATTTTTGAATGGTTGATCTTCTCTTAATAAAATTGGAGCTAAAAAAGCACCATCCTTGGCACTTGCTCCTAAAGTGGTTACCTCCTCTAAATTTCCATAAACCAATTGAGCTGTTTTTCTTAGCTCTCCAACTCGTTCTTTTACTTCTTGAACTTGATCTTTACTAACCAAAGCTCCCATCCTAACCTCTTTAAGTCTTGGATCACCAATAGTTACTTTTTCTAGTTGTTGCCCAAGTGCTATTTGAACATCTTCCATCAATTTTTCAGGAACAATAATTCTACGAATAGCAGTACATTTTTGACCGCATTTTACCGTCATTTCTTTTCGAACTTCTTTTATAAAAATATCAAATTCAGGAGTGCCGGGAACAGCATCTTCGCCTAGAACACAAGAATTTAATGAATCTGCTTCCATATTAAAAGGAACCGATTCATTGATAACTCTTGGATGTGCTTTTAGCATTCTACCCGTATCAGCAGAACCTGTAAAAGTAACTACATCCTGCGACTCAATAGCGTCTAAAATTGTTCTGGCAGAACCTGAAATTAATTGAAGAGAACCTTCGGGAAGTATATTGGAGGCTATTATTTCTCTGACTACTGCTTCTGTTAAAAAGGAAGTATTGGTTGCAGGTTTTACCACTGCAGGTACTCCTGCCATCCAGTTTACTGCACACTTCTCTAGCATACCCCAAACAGGAAAATTAAAAGCATTTATATGAATGGCAACCCCTCTTTTAGGAACTAAAATGTGATGGGCCATAAAACGTCCACCTCTTGACAAATCAATAGGATCTCCTTCTACATGATAAGACTGGTTTGGGAAAAGCTTTCGTAGAGAAGCATTTGCAAATAAGTTGCCAAAACCCCCTTCAATATCTATCCAACTATCAATTTTAGTTGCTCCTGTTCGAAAACTAAGATCGTAAAAATGCTGTTTCTTTTTTATTAAATGAAATGCTAACTTTTTTAGCATATTTCCACGTTCTTGGAATGTCATTTTACGTAAAGCCTCCCCTTTAACTCTACCGTAATGGAGCACCTCTGAAAAGTTAAATCCTGAGGTGTCTGATAGCGCAACAATCTCTCCCGTAACAGCATCTTTCATTGGAATTCCTTCGCCTGAACCAAAACACCATTGACCATTAATATAACTTTCTAGTTTTTTCATAATCCAGTTTATTTTATATTTTCAATAATCGCAGCATATCCTTGACCTACTCCAATACACATAGTTATCAATGCGTATTTTTTATTTTTTTCTTTCAATTCTAGCGCGGCAGAGTACGCAATTCTTGCACCAGTAACTCCAAGAGGGTGACCCAGCGAAATAGCACCACCATTAGGGTTTAATCTAGCGTCATTGTCTTTTAAACCCAAAGCTCTTATACATGCTAGTGCTTGAGCTGCAAAGGCTTCATTTAACTCAATAATATCCATGTCTTCAAGTAATAATCCAGCTTTCAATAGCGCCTTATTAGAAGCTTCAACGGGACCTATACCCATTATTCTTGGCTCTACTCCTACTACTGCAGAACTCACAATACGAGCTAAAGGTTTTAAATTATATTTTTTTACTGCGTCTTCTGAAGCGATGATAGTAGCTGCTGCACCATCGTTTAATCCTGAACTATTTCCGGCAGTAACACTACCTGTTTCTTTTTTAAATGCAGGTCTTAAATTGCCAAGCACCTCTAAGGAAGTGTTCGGTTTAATAAACTCATCTTTAGAAAATAAAATAGCTTCTTTTTTTCGTTGTGGAACTTCTACCGTAACTATTTCTTTTGCTAATCTACCGTTTTGCTGAGCTTTACTGGCTTTCATTTGGCTCCAATATGCAAATTCATCTTGATCTTTCCTGGAGATATTGTACTTTTCTACTAGGTTCTCTGCGGTAATTCCCATACCATCCACTCCATATAATTTTTTCATTTTCGGATTGATGAATCGCCAACCAAAAGTAGAATCATACATTTTTGAATCTCCGCCAAATCCTGTAGATGATTTTTCAATAACATAAGGTCCACGCGTCATATTTTCTACACCACCAGCTATAAACAAATCACCATCACCCGCTTTAATCGCTCTATTTGCATGAATAATAGCTGATAATCCAGAACTACAAAGTCTATTAACCGTTTCGCCAGGGACCGTAAATGGCATTCCTGCTAGTAAAGAAGACATTCGAGCTACATTACGATTGTCTTCACCCGCTTGATTTGCACAACCCATAATGATATCATCAAAAGCATCTTTTGGAATCTCTGAATTTCTTTTTACTATTTCTGAGATAACTAGCGCTCCTAAATCATCAGTACGAATGGCACTTAATGTTCCTTTATAATTTCCTATTGGTGTTCGAATACCATCTATTATATATGCTTCTTTCATGATACTTCCCAGTCTTTTGAGGTTCTATATACCACTCCTTTAAAGAGTGCTACTAATTCATTTTCTCTTCTTACTTCAACGATATTAAAGCCCACTTTTTTTTTTTGAACTTTCATCTGCTTCTGCAATTAAATAATCTCCTTCTTCTAATGCTTCAATGTGATTGATTGATGTTTCGATAGATACAGCATATTTTCCATAAGTGTTTGCTGTAAAACCAAAAGCCGTATCTGCTAGTGCGTAGGTGATAGCCCCATGCGCTTTATTCATACTATTTAACATCTCTTTTCGAACCGTCATTCCAAGTTTACACTTTCCAATTTCGCATGACAATATCTTGATTCCTAACCACTGACTGTAGGCATCTAAACTTAACATTTTATGAGGAATGTCTTTACTTTCCATTAAAAAAAGTTTTTCTTTTCTCGATTCATTTTTCGTAATATAGGTGAGCAACGGTATCTGTCCTCCCGATATTCATCATATAGTTGATCCATTTGATTCACGCACCAATCAATTCCTTTTTCATCCGCCCAAGCTAAGAGTCCTTTTGGATAATTAACTCCTTTAGTCATTGCATTATCAATATCTTTAGCAGAAGCTATATTCCAAAATAACGCATCTGCAGCTTCATTAATCAACATGACTAAAACTCTATCAAAAATTAATTGAGACAAAGCACTGTCTATATTGGTTTCATTTTTATTAAGGGGGACTATTTGATTATTTTCATCATATTCGTAAAATCCAATCCCAGATTTACGTCCTAAATAGCCTGCCTCTGCAAAACGTTTTTGAGTAAATGAAGGCTTATATCTCGGATCAAAAAAGAAAGATTTAAATACCGTTTCTGTTACGGTAAAATTAACATCATTACCTATAAAATCCATTAATTCGAAAGGCCCCATACGAAAACCTCCCAAGTTCTTTAAACTGTTATCTATGGCTTGAAAACTAGCAACACCTTCATCATATATTCGCAATGCCTCACTGTAAAATGGTCTTGCCACTCTATTTACTATAAAACCTGGGGTATCTTTTGCAATAGCTACTGTTTTTCCCCAACTTGAAATCGTATCAATTGATTTTTCTAAAGTTTCATAGGAAGTTTGTATCGCAGGAATGACCTCCACTAATTTCATTAAGGGGGCAGGATTAAAAAAATGAATCCCAACACAACGTTTTGGGTTTTTTAATGATGCAGCGATAGATGCTATGGATAAGCTCGATGTATTTGAAGCAATTATGCAATCATCACTTACCAAAATCTCTAATTCCGAAAAAACTTTTTTCTTTATTTCTAGATTTTCTATGATTGCCTCAATTATTAAATCGGAATTACTTAATTCTTCTAAAGAATCAACGTAATTAATATTACTTTGGATTCTATTTTTTTCTGAGGTATCGATTCGTCCTTTTTCAATTAAACGGATTAATACTTTTTCTAGAGAAGCCTTTGACTTTTCCAACACTGCTCGATTAGCATCAAATAAGTTTACCTGGCAACCAGCAGTCGCAGCAACTTGCGCTATTCCGCTTCCCATGGTTCCACTTCCTATAATTCCAACTTTCATAATAATTGTTTAAAATGGTAAATTAGTCAAGTCTACATTCCCACCAGAAATTATAATCCCAACTTTTTTGTTTTTAAAATTTTGTTTTTCCTTCAATAAGGCAGCAAGAGGCACAGCACTTGAGGGCTCTATCACCATCTTCATGCGTTCCCAAACCAATTTCATTGCATTAATAATCTCCTCTTCACTCACTCGAATTATCTTTTTTACATTTTCTAAAATAATGGGGAAATTTCGATCTCCTAAATTGGTTCTAAGACCATCTGCGATAGTGGTAGTGTTTTTATTATATTCTATTTTTCCGCTCTTTAAAGATCTGTATGCATCATCCACATTTTCAGGTTCTGCTCCAATAACTTCGCAATTACTTGAAAAATATTTTGCTGAAAGAGCGGTACCAGCGAGAAGTCCTCCTCCACCTACAGGTGCTAAAATAATATCTAAATCGGATTGTTTTTCCAATAATTCTTTAGCTGAAGTACTTTGTCCTAAGATTACTTGATCATTATTAGATGGATGAATAAAAGTAGCGTTTTCGTTTTTAACAATTCTTTCTGCTTCAATTTCTCTTGCTTTTATGTTGGATTTACATTCAACAATAATTCCTTGATAATTTAAAACTGCATCTTTCTTAACTTGAGGAGCATTTTCTGGCATCACAATAAACGCTTTTGTATTTAAATATTTTGATGCAAGTGAAATTGCCTGAGCAAAATTTCCTGAAGAATGAGTTACGACTCCATTTTCTTTTTGTTTGGAAGTTAAATTTTGAATCGCATTGATAGCTCCTCTCATTTTAAAGGCACCCATTTTTTGAAAGTTTTCACACTTAAAATAAACATGACAACCACAAATTTTGTTAATTAACTCTGAGGTAAGCACTGGTGTTTCATGAATATAAGGCTTCACGTTGTCATGTACTTGTATCAGAGTTTCCTTATCCATATTATTTTCCTTTGAATATTGGTTTTCTTTTTTCAATGAAGGCATTAACTCCTTCTATGTAATCCTCGGATTGTGCCGCCTCAATCTGTAATTTTCCCTCTAAATCCAATTGTTTTTCTAAAGTGTTGGTCATTGATTCATTTAGCATTTTTTTAATAAAACCAAGTGCTTTTGTGGGCATATTTGCTAAACGAGTTGCTATTGTATTGACTTCTTCATTAAAAGTATCGACCGGGAAAACTTTATAAATCATACCTAATGCCTCCGCTTCTTTTGCAGGAATTTTATCTCCAAACATCATTAATGCACTGGCTTTTTGAAAACCAATTAAACGAGGTAAAAAAAACGTACCTCCACTGTCTGGAACCAATCCTATTTTACTAAAAGCTTGAATAAAACTTACATTTTCAGAGGCCACTACAACATCACAAGCTAAAGCTATATTTGCTCCAGCCCCTGCTGCAACTCCGTTAACCGCCGCGACAATAGGTTTGTTTATATTTCTAATTCTTATAATAATTGGATTGTAATGTTCTTCTAATATTTTTTTAAAACCAGGGTTTAATTCTGGTGTAGTGACTTCTTTTAAATCTTGTCCAGCACAAAAAGCTTTACCCTTACCATTAAGAACTATAGATCTAACTTTGCTGTTTTTTTCACAATCGTCTAAAGTAGCTTGAAGTAAAAGCGCCATTTCTCTGTCAAAGCTATTGAACACATCAGGCCTATTAAAGGTGATGTAAGCAACTTGATTTTCTATTTTTAAAAGAATACTTTTATTCATTAATTGTTCTTTTTAAAGGCATTTAAAATAATCAAATGGTTCTTTACAGTCTTCACATTTAAACAACGCTTTGCATGCGGTGGAACCAAATTGGCTAACTACAACTGTTTTCGTTGATTTACAGTTTGGACAGCTTACCATTCTTTTTTCTTCTAATAATACTTCTTTATCTGCTGTTGGGTTTAAGGGTGGGGCTATTCCATAATCTTCCAATGCTTTCCTTCCTCTTGGTGTAATCCAATCAGTTGTCCAAGCAGGATGAAGTATTAAATCTACTTTTGATTCATAACCAGCATCTTTTAACGCCTTTTTTATATCATCACCAATTACATCCATTGCCGGGCAACCACTGTAAGTTGGCGTAATTTGAACTTTAACGTTACCATTTATAATAAGAGCAGATCGAACAACTCCCATATCCATAATAGATAATACTGGTATTTCTGGGTCGGATACCTTTTCTAGAACCGAAATTAAAACTTGTTCAATATTTTGATCTGTTGTTTCTATCATATTACCATTCCATATTCGGATATGTGCGTTGCATATATTGTAAATCACTTAACAAATATCCTAAATGCTCTGTGTGAATACCTTCTTTACCTCCTGTTTGAAACCATTTAGATTCAGGAATTTCGAGTGTTGCTTCTAACAAGATCTTATTTATGTGACTGTAATAATTGTTTTTTAACTTAGTAACATCCACTCCTACTCCTTCAAAAACCATTTCTTTATCAGCGTTTGTTTGATAAAACAATTCGTCCGTATAAGTCCATAAATCGCTGATAGCTTCTTGCATTTTTTCTTTACTCACTGAAGTACCATTGCCTAATCGTTTTACCCAATCAGATGAAAATCTTAAGTGATAACTCACTTCTTTAACACATTTTTTTGCAATTACTGATAATGTAAAATCGTTACTGTTTTGGAGTTCGGTTAAAAATGCTAAATGATAAACATCAAATAAAAATTGTCGCCCAATTGTAAAAGCAAAATTGGTATTTGGTTGTTCTACTAATAAAACATTTTTATAATCGCGTTCTTTTCGGAGCATTGCGATATCATCTTCTGTTCTTTGGTCACCAGCAATTTTTGCAGCATATTGAAAATAACTGCGTACTTGTCCAAATAAATCTAATGATATATTTGTACAAGCTATATCAGTTTCTAAACTTGGACCGTGGCCACACAACTGACCTAAACGTTGACCTAAAATAAGGCTGTTATCTGCAATTCCAAGGATATAATTGTATAAATTATTTTTCATTACATATGTTTTATTTCGTCAGGTAACTTATAAAAAGTTGGATGACGATAAACCTTGTCTTGAGCAGGCTCAAATAGTTCTCCATTATTTGAAGGATTGGAGGCTGTTATGTTTTTAGATTCTACGACCCAAATACTAACCCCCTCATTTCGCCTGGTATATACATCCCGAGCATTCTCCAGAGCCATCTCTGCATCTGCTGCATGCAGGCTTCCAAAATGTCTGTGTTCTAAACCATTTTTTGATCGAACAAATACTTCCCAAAGGGGCCAATTTTTTTTCATCTTTATTAGTTTAGACAGCTTTATTAAAATTTTTATTTGCTTGTTTTTCTGCATAAGCCATAGCTGCATCGCGAACCCATTCTCCTTCTTTCCAAGCACCCACTCGAGCTTTTATTCGTTCTTTATTACAGGGTCCATAACCCTTAACTACTTGCCAAAATTCGTCCCAGTTAATCGGACCAAAATCATAGCTACCACGTTCTTTATTCCATTTCAATTCTGGATCTGGAATCGTGAGACCAATAAGATCTGCTTGGGGAACTGTTTGATCTATAAATTGCTGCCGTAAATCATCGTTGGACTTACGCTTTAATTTCCATTTCATCGACTGTTCCGTATGAATAGACTCTTCATCTTTTGGTCCCAACATCATTAAAGAAGGCCACCACCAACGGTTTAAAGCATCTTGAGCTAAATCTTTTTGTTCAGGGGTTCCTTTTGCTAACTTCATCATGATTTCAAAACCTTGACGCTGATGAAAACTTTCTTCCTTACAAACTCTGATCATTGCTCTTGCATAGGGCCCATAGGAAGTGTTACACAGAGGAACTTGATTGATAATTGCCGCACCATCTACCAACCATCCTATTGCACCCATATCTGCCCAAGTTAGCGTTGGATAATTAAAAATACTTGAATATTTTGCTTTTCCAGTATGCAACTGCTCGTACATTTCTTCACGAGATATCCCTAATGTTTCCGTGGCTGAATATAGATATAAACCATGACCTGCCTCATCTTGGACTTTTGCTAAGAGTGCCACCTTTCTTCTTAAGGAAGGAGCACGTGTAATCCAATTTCCTTCAGGTAACATTCCAACAATCTCAGAGTGAGCATGTTGAGACATTTGACGAATATGCGTCTTTCTGTACTTCTCAGGCATCCAATCCTTGGGTTCAATCTTCTCATCACGTTCAATTCGTGCATTAAATTGAGCTTCTAAATTTTTTATTTGTTCTTCACTCATTGGTCTGGTATTAGAAAAAGCTTTTACCTTTTTCAAATTAAATATTATACATCAAAATTTAAAATCACTTTTTTACTTGTCGGGACAGCTTGGCAACTTAAAACAAATTGCTCAGAAACTTCTTTTTCGTCCAACGCATAATTAACTTTCATTTTAACAGAGCCTTCAATAACTTTACATTTACAGGTACTACAAACTCCACCTTTACAGGCAAAAGGTAAGTCAGCACCAGCAATTAAAGCTGTATCTAAAACATTATCATCATTGTTAGTCATTCCAAAATGGAATTCTTTACCTCCATCGATAATTGTTATCGCTACCTCCTCTTCTTTTACTATTTGGTTGTTATTTACTTTTGGTTTGACTTTTTTTGACAATCCAGTAACAAATAATTCAAAATGAATATGCTCTACAGACATTCCTGCCTCAATCAATTCATCTTTAACTAAAAATATCATCTCTTCAGGCCCACACAAAAAACACTCGTCTAATTCAGAAACATTCACTAATTTATTAAAAATGACTGCTAACTTTTCTTTGGTAAACCTTCCATTAAACAACTCACTATCTCTTGACTCTTTAGTTAAAAAATAAAACACTTCTAATCTTCCAAAATACTGGTTTCTAAGCTGTTCTATTTCTTCTTTAAAGATAATAGTTTTTACAGTACGGTTTAAATAAAATAATTTAAATGTGCTATTGGGTTCTTTGGCTAAATGTGTTTTGATCATAGAAAGTATGGGAGTAATTCCACTTCCTGCAGTAAAAACTATGTAGTTTTTTGGAATCTCAGAAATAGCAGTACCAAACCTTCCCATAGGTTTCATTACCTGTAAGGTGTCATCTTTTTTTAGGAACTGATTGACATGAGTTGAAAATTTTCCATCGGGAATTTGTTTAACTGCAACCTTCCATTCATCATCTATGGGACTTGAACATAAGCTATAGGAACGCCTTATGTCTTCTCCGTTTACAGTCTCTCTAAGAGTTAAATACTGGCCCGCTTTATATTTAAATTTATCTTTTAAATCTTCAGGTATATCAAACTCAATGACTGAGCATTGTTCAGTGTCTTTATATAGGTCTTTTACTTTTAATGGATAAAACTTTGGCACAATTACTATTTTTACTTTAACAAACTAACAAACGTTAGTTTAAGACACAAAGATAACAATTATTTATAATTTATTTGTTAATTCCTTTTAACAGAACCTCACTTAGGTTAGTTGCTAATAAACTAGAGTTCATATCTTCTTTTTGAGGAATCCAAATATACAATGACCGTAGTGTTGACAGTATGGAAAATAACATAATATCAGAGTTGATAGATTTTATTTCATTTTTTTTTATTCCTTCATTAATTATTGTTCTAAAAGTATCTTCATAATTAACTCTTAGGGTTAAATAATAATCTAATTGATCCTTTAAATGCATCCAATCATTATTTAAAGAAGCCATACCATTTGTATTTCTGGTTGCTATATCAACATGTAATGCTATAATTTTTTTTAATTTATCAATACAAGTATTATTTTCTTCTTTGATTTCATCGATCCCATTAATAAATTCTTCCGCTAAAGAAATAATTATAAAGGTGAGTATCTCTTCTTTATTTTTAATATGATTGTATAGACTAGCTGCTTTTATTCCCATTGCCTTGGCAATATCGCGCATCGTAACAGCACTAAAGCCTTTGTCTTTAAATAAAGCTGACGCTATTGTAATAATTTCTAATTTTCTTGGAGTTGGATTCATAAAAAAAGCAAGTTATCATTTTTAATCATAATAGTAAAATTAGTTAAATCATTGCATAAATTTAAAGCTATTAATTTCATGTTTTTATAAATTTAGAATTTCATATCTTGTGTGCGTTTTGAAATATTTATTAACCTTCGTGCTATTACCTTTACTAGTATTTTCTCAAGAAATTACTTTGGTGGAGACTTCGTATTTAGACGCAGAAAAATTTATTGGAATAGACTTTCACGATAATTCTTATTATATCAAAGATCAAATTCTTTTTAAAAAAACCAATCATAGCGTATTTAATTTTAAGGATTTTCAATTAGGTGAAATATATTCTGTTGATATTTCTAATCCCATGAACATTGCAGTTTACTATCAAGATTTTAATGTTGTGGTTTTATTGGACAATAAACTATCTGAAATCGAGCGAATTAATTTTAATGCCATTTATGAGTTTATCAATACTAGCCAAGTATCAATTGCTGCAAATACTAGTTTATGGGCTTTTAATTTGGATTCACAGCAATTAGAACTTTACAACTATAGGAACCAGAATAAAACAATAGTATCACAGCCTTTAAATGGAGAAGTCATACAACAAGTTAGTAACATAAATTATTGTTTTTTAATGACTGAAAAATACATTCGAGCCTATAATATTTATGGAAGCCTAATTATAGAAATACCTAATGAAGGTTATCAAAAGATATCACAGATAAATGAAAATTTAATTGTAAAAAAAGATAACAACCTATACTATATCAATATAGAGACTCAAGAAACTTCAAAAATAAAATCTCCTGAAATAAGTATAAAAGACTTGCAGCTTACGCAAGAATTCCTTTATATTTATGACGGAAATAAGGTTAGTAAATTCAAATTAACTTTTTAAAATTTAATACTTTATGCATGTTGCCATAGCAGGAAATATAGGATCCGGTAAAACGACACTAACCGGTTTATTAGCTAAACATTATAAATGGAAAGCACAATACGAAGATGTTGAAGACAATCCTTATCTAGATGACTTTTATAATAAAATGGAACGATGGTCTTTTAATCTTCAAGTGTATTTTTTAAATTCTCGTTTTCGTCAAATTCTAGATATTCGAAGAGATAAAAAAACCATTATACAAGATCGTACCATTTATGAAGATGCGTTCATTTTTGCACCTAACCTTCACGCAATGGGCTTAATGACCAATCGTGATTATGAAAATTATCGGTCGTTATTTGATTTAATGGAAAGCGTGACTGAGTCACCTGACTTGTTAATTTATCTCCGTAGTTCTATACCTAATCTAGTAGGACAAATACACAAGCGCGGTAGAGAATACGAAAATTCAATTAGCATCGATTATCTAAGTAGATTAAATGAACGTTATGAAGCCTGGATCGATAAATATGATAAAGGAAATCTAATTATTTTAGATGTAGATGAGATTGACTTTGTTGACAATCCCGAGGACTTGGGTGAAATCATCAATAAAATTGATGCGGAAATCAATGGATTATTTTAGATGAAAAAAAATTATAAATAAAAAAACCTGCTAAAATTGGCAGGTTTTTTTATTTGATTCTAATTGAATACGTTTAATTCTTTTCAATTTTTACATCAACATCTTTCAAAGCTTTTATTTGAGTTTTTACTTCTGCTTCTGTTCCTTCAAAAACTTGCTCTGTAGAAGATTTCTTTACCATTTTCAGTCATTGTTGTTTTTACAACTGCTTTAGTTATGCCATCATCATTAGCATCCATTTTTACAGTAATTTCTTTTTCAATAACTTCATTTGATATACTCTGCGCCTCAATAGTATTTGCATTTATTTCGTGACTTTCTTCAGAAGAATGACCTCCTAGTATGGGAGCAATTACCAATCCAATTAAACACGTAAGTTTGATTAGAATGTTCATAGAAGGACCCGAAGTATCTTTAAATGGATCTCCAACTGTATCTCCAGTTACTGCAGCCTTATGGGCATCAGAACCTTTATAGGTCATCACACCATTAATTTCAACACCTGCTTCAAAAGATTTCTTAGCATTGTCCCAAGCACCACCTGCATTGTTCTGGAAAATAGCCCAAAGAACACCACTTACTGTAACTCCGGCCATGTAACCTCCTAGCATTTCTGCAACTAACATATTATTATCTGGATATACTAGTAGGCCAACTAGTACAATGACAATTGGAAAACCAATAGTTAGAATACCCGGTAACATCATTTCTTTTAAAGAAGCTTCTGTAGAAATAGCAACACATTTATCGTACTCTGGTTTTCCCGTTCCTTCCATAATTCCTGGAATTTCCTTGAACTGTCTTACCACTTCGTTTACCATTTCCATGGCTGCTTTACCAACAGCATTCATTGCCAATGCAGAGAAAACTACAGGCACCATACCACCAACAAATAACATTGCTAAAACTGGGGCCTTAAAGATGTTAATCCCATCAATACCTGTAAAAGTTACATAAGCAGCAAAAAGTGCTAATGATGTTAATGCAGCAGATGCAATGGCAAAACCTTTCCCAGTTGCAGCAGTTGTGTTACCAACAGCATCTAGAATATCTGTACGTTCTCTTACTATTGGATCTTGTTCACTCATTTCAGCAATACCACCAGCATTATCTGCAATAGGACCAAATGCATCAATAGCCAACTGCATAGCTGTTGTTGCCATCATAGCAGAAGCTGCTAATGCAACTCCGTAAAACCCAGCTAAAGCATATGATGCCCAAATTGCAGCTGCGAATAATAATACAGAAGAAAATGTAGAAATCATACCTGTTGCCAAACCAGCAATAATGTTTGTTCCTGCACCCGTACTAGATTGTTGTACAATTTTTAAAATTGGTTTAGAACCAAGTCCTGTATAGTATTCTGTAAAAGCAGAGATTCCCGCTCCTACAATAAGTCCAACCAAACATGCGTAAAATACTCTCATTGAAGAAATATCCTGCAATCCTTCTCCAAAGAAGTCCATTTGCATTGTTGCTGGCAACATCCATGTAACTAAACCGTAACATGCTACAGCAACCATTATAATAGATGCCCAGTTACCAATGTTTAGAGCTTTTTGTACATCTGATTCTTTTGCATCGTTAGAAGAAATTTTAACTAATAAAGTTCCTATGAGAGAAATGATAATTCCTACACCTGCAATTGCCATAGGCAATAAAACAGGACCAATTCCACCAAAGGCATCTTGTATCACGCCGCCCATGTCTTTGATAACATAGTTACCAAGTACCATTGCAGCTAGTACTGTTGCTACGTATGATCCAAATAAATCTGCACCCATTCCTGCAACATCACCTACATTATCTCCAACATTATCTGCAATAGTTGCTGGATTACGTGGATCATCCTCAGGGATATCAGCTTGTACTTTTCCTGCTAAATCTGCCCCTACATCGGCAGCTTTAGTATATATACCTCCACCTACTCTTGCAAAAAGTGCAATAGACTCTGCTCCTAAAGAGAAACCAGCCAATGCCTCTAATACTATAGTCATATCCATGGTGTTGGTCCATTGACCACCCATAAACATTTGATAAAATACAATGAAGAAAAGTGTTAATCCTAAAACAGCTAATCCTGCCACACCAAGACCCATAACAGTACCGCCACCAAAAGAAACTTTCAGTGCATTTGGCAGGCTTGATTTTGCGGCTTGAGTGGTTCTTACATTGGTTTTAGTTGCTATTTTCATACCCATGTTTCCTGCAAAGGCAGAAAAAACAGCCCCAATAATAAAGGCAACAACTATTAGGTATGTAGTATCCATGAAAAAAGCAATTCCTGCTAAAACGACACTTGCCCCTAAAACAAAGTACGATAACAATTTATATTCTGCATTTAAAAAAGCCAATGCCCCTTCATAGATGTGATCTGAAATTTCTTTCATTTTACCATCACCTGCATCTTGCTTCATCACCCAGGATTTTTTAATTAGCATATATACTAAACCTATTAATGCCGCTGCTATTGGCATGTAAATCATCATTGCTTCCATATTGTATTGTTTTTATTATTAAGCGGTGCAAAAGTAATAAAATCAAACAGAATAAAAAACCTTGACATAACTAATTTTATGAGGTAAATTAATGTTTTTGAGTCGGTTTTGTAAAGTTGAATATTTATAAACTTTTGATTGATCTTTCTAACTTATTGAATCTCCCTTATTCTGCAATTATAATTGAACTTAAAAAACTTTCATTAGCATCTAAAAAGAAAAACTCAGGCTTCCAGTGACACCGATTTTTCTTATTCCTGGGTTGTTTAAATAGTTACCTCTATAATTGAATTCAATTGCTAAAATTTTAAAAATATTTCCAACACCAGCACTCCATTCCCAGTAAATATCTTCTGGAGATTGGTAACGTATCGGCAAATTGTCAATTCCTACATTTATCGAGTTGTTTGGTTCGGATAACTGGCCCCATACAGCTCTAAAACCAACTAATTCTCTTAAATTTAGCTCCCTCAACCAAGGAACTCTTCCAAAAAGCCTTCCTCCAAAGTTATGTTTTAGATGAAAAGATGCATACGTGTCACTTACAAACTCATAATAATCTAATTGCGTAAACGTGTTATAAATACTCCATAAAGTTTGATTTCCTGGAATAGGACTTAATAACCCTAAAGGTACCGTTCCGAATATTCTACCCAATTCAATAGTCGTATAAAGTCTTCCCAAACCACCAACATTCCAGGGCTGTGTATACAAGGCTTGTATTCGGTGATAATCAAAGTCACTTTGTAAAACATCTTCAAGTCCAAAGGTGTACCCTAGAAAAAAAGAAGGAAAATCACCACCATTAATAACTCTTCGTTCTACTCCGTATCCTGAGGTTTTTCTACCAGGCGTGTAATTGATTCCTAACTCTAGTTCCGATTGTTTGATGGTGCTTTTAATGTCACCATTTTGATCGTAATAACTCAAACTAAAAGTTTCTGAAGCAGATTTTAAAGTTCTGTGTGACCCCAAAACTCTGAATGTAAAATTTTTTACGGGCTCCATTTGATACCCTAAGGTCGTTAGTTCTATACTTGTTAATCGGTCGTTAGCACCTACCGTAATCAACCCTGAAGATGCTCTGTTTCTTCCAAGTACATCTTTACTATTTGTTAAACTCGCTCCTGTTTGTTCAATATCTTTTCGATGTCCGGCAAATAATATTTTTCTATTTTTTTTACTAACTAGCACCTTACCCGATAAACCATATTTAAATTTTTGATCTTTAAAACCAAAAGCTCCAAAGCCTTCCATTCTCCAGAGATCATTTTGTCCAAAATAAGTTCTTCCCCCCAACCTAAGCCTTAGACCCTCTACATCATTGTATCCTAAAACTGAAAAAACAGGTCCTGCATCAAAACCTTTAAATTCATAATAACCACTTGCTATTAAAGCTCCTAATGTATATAAATTTTTGAAACGAGGAACGGTTATTAAAGTGTCTAACATTTTATAGACTCCTTTCTCATCTTTACTTAAAGCTTCCATTCCTTCTTTCCTCCCAAAATTGATCAGGTCGATTGTAAACTTCGTATTCGTATGGATCTATATTCTCTTTATAAAAAGATTCTTCTTTTGGTGTATCAAATTCATAATTATCATATAAAGTAGTTCTTTTTCCATACATTCCATTGGCGCTCTCTTTTTTCCTAAAACTAAAATCACTTAACATATAATCTTTTGTAATTAAAAAAGTAGAATCGTTTAGCACATCATATTCTTGCTCAATATAAATTTCACGAATCCAATTTAAATTGGCGCTTTTGGAAGCTTGTAAATTAATTTCTTTCACCGCCCACGTACTATCATTAACCCAAAAATCACCTTTAAAGGTTAATTCATTTTTTCTTCTGGGATAATAAATAATATTATAGCACCATTTATCTCCTAAATAAGCACTATCCAGCAAAACATAATTGTATACGTTAATACCAGTTTTAGATAAGGGACTGGTAAAAGCAACATTAAAAAACTTTAAGTGATTATCATAAATATCAAAGTCTGCATAAAGATCTTTAATTAATTCAATAAAAGTTTGATTATTTTCAAATCCAGAATTTTTATTACCTTCTAATATCTCTGTTTCTTTATTAATAATATTATCTCCATAGACTTTAGAAAAGGCTTCGTTAATAAAAAGGGGCAAGTAAGTATTTCCGGTTATTCTAGATGTATCCACTTGATCAAAAATAAATTCCATTCCTCTAAATGTCCTGCTATTAATTAAACCGCTATCAATAGTATTTAAATCAAACTCAAGTTTTTCATATTTGTCATAGGTATATTGTTTGAATTTTCTCACTCCATTCGCTCTCCTATTTTCCCATATTTTTCTGAGAATATCTATTGCAGGATTGTTTTTTTTAGATTGTTTTCCACTAAAAATGACTACCTCTTCAAGAGAAGCTGATTCCTCCTCTAGTACAATATCCATTTTAAAGTTATTCTTTTCTGTTAACTCAATCTCTAAAGTTTTATAACCTACAAATGAAAAAACTACAAAAGAATGTGTTTCGTAAGTTTCCAAATAGAATCTTCCATTTTCGTTTGTAATTGTCCCATCGTTTGAATCCTTAAAAAACACATTAGCGTAGGCAATGGGATCACCAAATTCATCCTTAATCTGACCACTAACCTTACTTTGGGAGTGTGCAAAAAAGGAGGAGAAAATAAATAAAATAAAATAAAAATATTTCATCAAAAGTAATTTGATGTTAAATGAATACGAATTAAAAAACAAATTAAAAAGCCTTACTTATATAACACTTTTTTTACCGCCTTTATTACATCTTTACTATTGGGTAACCATTCCTCTAATAAAACTGGGGAAAAAGGAGCTGGTGTGTCTGCTGTATTTAATTTAATGATTGGAGCATCCAGGTAATCGAAAGCTTGTTCTTGAACTTGGTAAGTAATCTCGGAAGAAATATTTCCATAAGGCCAAGCTTCTTCTAAAATTACAAGTCGATTTGTCTTTTTAACAGAATCGATGATTGCCTTGTCGTCAAGAGGTCGAACTGTTCGTAAATCAATTATTTCGCATTCAATTCCTTCCTCAGATAAAACAGCTGCAGCTTTGTACGCCTCTTTTATAATCTTGCCAAAGGAAACAATTGTAACGTCTGTTCCTTCCCGCTTTATATCGGCAACTCCTAAAGGTATTAAATATTCTCCCTCTGGGACTTCTGCCTTATCTCCATACATTTGTTCACTTTCCATAAATATCACGGGATCATTGTCACGTATAGCACTTTTTAAAAGCCCTTTTGCATCTTTTGGGTTACTGGGGACAACTACTTTTAGACCAGGACAGTTTGCATACCAACTCTCAAAGGCTTGAGAGTGAGTTGCTGCCAATTGGCCAGCAGATGCTGTAGGCCCTCTAAAGACAATAGGAATATTGAAATTGCCCTCCACTCATTTGACGCATTTTTGCTGCATTATTAATAATTTGATCAATTCCAACAAGCGAAAAGTTAAAAGTCATGAACTCCACTATGGGTCTATTACCATTCATGGCAGAACCAATAGCAATTCCTGAAAAGCCAAGTTCAGAAATTGGTGTATCAATAACCCTTAATTCACCAAATTCATCCAACATTCCTTTACTGGCTTTATACGCACCGTTATATTCGGCAACCTCCTCACCCATTAAATATATAGTATCATCACGACGCATTTCTTCACTCATCGCCTCACAGATTGCTTCTCTAAACTGAATTGTTTTCATATTAAATCATCTAATTTATTTACAAATTTGAATCTATCAGTTTTGTAAAATTTTATTTAAAAATATATCTTTATTAAACTAAATGCAAAAATACTATTATTTATATGTGGCTCACTAATTTTTCTAAAGATTTAACGATTTTTTATTATGCGTGCATAGTAAAATTGAGAAAAATATACCTACATTTGTAACTCGAAACACAAGATACATTTTTAGATAAAATAAGATAAATAAAATATGAAAATTTTAGTGTGCATTAGTCACGTTCCAGACACTACATCAAAAATTAATTTCACTGACGAAAACACAAAGTTTGACACCCAAGGTGTACAATTTGTAATCAACCCCAATGACGAATTTGGACTGACAAGAGCGATGTGGTTTAAAGAAAAACAAGGTGCAACAGTTCACGTTGTAAATGTCGGTGGACCAGAAACAGAACCTACGTTAAGAAAAGCATTAGCAATTGGAGCTGATGAAGCAATTAGAGTCGATACGGTTGCTACAGACGGTTTTTTTGTTGCAAAACAATTAGCACATGTTGTTAAAGATGGCAACTACGATTTAGTCTTAGGAGGACGAGAGTCCATCGATTATAATGGAGGAATGGTTCCTGGAATGATTTCTAAACTTACCGGATTTAATTTTGTAAATACTTGTATAAGCTTAGAGGTGGAGGGATCAAATGCTATCGCTGCTCGTGAAATTGATGGAGGAAAAGAGATTATTAGTACAACACTTCCGCTAATTGTAGGAGGTCAAAAAGGGATTGTTCAAGAAGCAGATCTACGCATCCCAAATATGAGAGGTATCATGCAAGCGCGATCAAAACCATTGAAGGTAATGGAACCTATTGATTCAAATTCTGAAATTAATATTGAAAGTTTCACCAAACCAGATGCAAAAGGATCGGTAAAGCTAGTCGATAATGTTAATGATTTAGTCGAACTTTTGCATAACGAAGCTAAAGTTATTTAAAAAAATAGATTGCAGTTTTAAATTCAAAAACTGTATCACCAATATAAATTTATAAAATATGTCAGTACTAGTATATACAGAATCTGAAGAAGGAAAATTTAAAAAGATTGCTTTTGAGGCCGTATCCTACGCTAAAGGAATAGCAAACATATTAGGAACTTCAGTTATCGCAGTTTCAATTAACGGAAATCAAACAGACCAATTAGGTAAATATGGAGCTTCAAAGGTGTTAAGCGTTTCCAACGACAAACTAGAAAATTTTAATGCTTCAGCATATGCCGATGTAATAGCACAAGCTGCAGAACAAGAAGCTGCTAATATCATAGTTATTTCTTCTAGTGCTAATTGCAAATATTTAGCTCCCTTACTTGCCATAAATATGGAAGCTGGTTATGTGCCAAATGCAATAGAATTACCATCTAGCGTAGCACCTTTTAAAATTAAATCGAATGTGTTCTCAAATAAAGCATTTGCTAATTCTGAAATAACTACTGAAAAAAAATTAATTGGATTGGCAAAAAATGCATTTGGTGTAGTTGAAAATGAAACTTCATCCATTCAAGAAAATTTCTCTCCAGCGATTTCAGAAGATGATCTTCTAACTAAGGTCACCGCATTAGAAAAGTCAAACGATAAAATTACCATTGCAGACGCCGATATTGTTGTTTCTGCTGGACGTGGTTTAAAAGGTCCCGAAAATTGGGGAATGATTGAAGAGTTAGCGGAAACTTTAGGTGCAGCAACAGCCTGTTCAAAACCAGTCAGTGATCTAGGATGGAGACCTCATAGTGAACATGTTGGTCAGACCGGAAAGCCTGTTTCATCCAATTTATATATTGCCATTGGAATTTCTGGAGCAATACAACACTTAGCAGGTGTAAATTCTTCCAAAGTGAAAGTTGTCATAAACAGTGACTCTGAAGCTCCCTTTTTTAAAGCGGCTGATTATGGCATTGTTGGTGATGCTTTTGAGTATGTTCCTCAGTTAATAGAAAAATTAAAAGAGTTTAAAAGTAATAACGCATAATTTTTTATTAATTTGTGCCTGAATAAAGGGACTGTTTAATTTTAGGGAAGTCCATAAAATTAAACAGTTTTTTTTTGAACATTATTCAATGAGTTTAGTAAGACTTACTATAAAAGGAATATCATATAGTCAAACACAAAATGGCGCTTATGCGTTGATTTTGAGCGAGGAAAATGGAGATCGAAAATTACCAATAGTGATAGGTGCTTTTGAGGCACAATCTATTGCAATAGCACTTGAAAAAGAAATCATGCCTCCAAGACCTCTTACCCATGATCTTTTTAAAACTTTTGCAACAAGATATGAGATTGTTGTTAAACAAGTCATCATACATAAATTATTAGATGGAGTATTTTATTCGAGTATTATTTGTGAGCGAGAAAAAATTGAAGAAATAATTGACGCAAGAACAAGTGATGCTATCGCGTTAGCTCTGCGATTTAATGCTCCTATTTTTACCTACAAAAATATTTTAGATAAGGCAGGAATTCATACAGAAACCGCTACCAAGAAAACTACTACCTCAAAAAAAATAGAAATAGTCAGCGAACAAATCTTAATTGGAGAAAAACAAAAAGAAGATCTATCCGAAAACGATTTCAGTAAACACTCCTTGAAAAAGTTAAAGAAATTATTGACGGAGGCAGTCAATAACGAAGAATATGAAAAAGCAGTCAATATTAGAGACGAAATTTCAAAAAGAAAATAATATCCTATGCAAAAGAATTTATTAGTTCTAGTATTATTATTGGTTCCTTTTTTATCATTTGGACAAGATTTAGAAAAAAAATGGCAATTTTCAAGTATTGAAAATTCAAAAGGAATAGCAATCACGAACATCAATAAAGAAACTGATTATCTTAATATATCCGAAAGTTCTTTTTCCTATCAAATCGAGTCTAAAAACAACTTAAAAGCGGAGGGAGATCTAATATTTCAGAATAACCTACTGGTATTTTATTATACACTACCTAACGACACTATTAGAAGATATAAAATTACAGAATTTACTGATTCTACTTTAGTTTTTAAAGAAAAGGAAGTTTATTATAAATTTTATGCGAATAATGATACAACAGAGGAAGTGTTACTAACAACAACTAAAAACAATAAACCTTCGGGTATTGTTCCAAGTCAAGGAATTACTTTTACAAGTCTTTGGAAAGGTGTCTTAGGGATGTTTTCCTTGTTGTTTATTTCTTTTTTATTTAGTAGTAACAGGAAAGCGATTAATTGGAAAACTGTAGGAATTGGTCTAGGGTTTCAATTAATAATAGCGATCGGCGTCTTAAAAGTATCTTTTGTTCAAAATGCTTTTGAAGGGGTCGGAAAAATATTTGTAAGTATTTTAGATTTTACAAAAGCTGGTAGTAAGTTTTTATTTGAAGGCTTAGTAGTAGATATGGATACATTTGGATTTATTTTTGCCTTCCAAGTTTTACCGACTATTATATTTTTCTCAGCGCTAACATCGGTACTGTTTTATTTAGGAATAATTCAAAAATTAGTAAAAGCATTTGGCTGGATGTTATCTAAATTATTAAAAATATCCGGTGCTGAAAGTTTAAGTGTCGCTGGAAACGTATTTCTTGGTCAGACCGAAGCGCCTCTTTTAATAAAGGCTTATTTAGAAAAAATGAATAAATCTGAAATGCTTCTAGTTATGATTGGGGGTATGGCTACTGTAGCTGGTGCTGTTTTAGCTGCCTATATTGGTTTTTTAGGTGGTGATGATCCTGCGCTCAGATTGTTATTTGCTAAACATTTACTAGCAGCTTCTGTGATGGCAGCTCCAGGAGCTATCGTCATATCAAAAATATTATACCCTCAAACAGAAAAAATCAATACAACTGTAGACGTCTCCGTTGAAAAAATAGGTACTAATGTACTAGATGCAATTGCCAATGGGACTACAGAGGGCTTACGTTTAGCAGTAAATGTTGGAGCTATGTTGTTGGTATTTGTTGCATTTATAGCGATGTTCAACGGAATTTTAGGTTGGTTAGGTGATTGGACCTCTTTAAATGACTGGGTTTCTGCAAATTCTTCCTATTCTGAACTTTCATTGGAAGCGATTTTAGGAACTGTTTTCGCACCGCTCATGTGGTTAATTGGAGTTGCAAAAGAAGATATGATGATGATGGGACAACTATTAGGAATTAAATTAGCAGCGAGTGAATTCGTGGGTTATATTCAATTAGCTGATTTAAAAAATACTGCAAACGCTACTCATTTAACTTATCAAAAATCAATCATAATGGCCACTTATATGCTCTGTGGATTTGCTAATTTTGCATCCATTGGAATTCAAATTGGCGGAATTGGATCTTTAGCACCAGGGCAGCGAAAAACTTTATCTAAATTTGGAATGAAAGCGCTAATTGGAGGTAGTATCGCATCATTAATTTCTGCAACCATTGCAGGTATGATTATTGGGTAAGACTCTATTTCCTAAATTATTCTAGTTAATAACTTTTTATAATAATAAATACTAATAGAAATAATAAATCATGGCTTTATTTATTTTTATCAGCAGAGTTGTTTGAATAATATTTATTTTTTAGAAAAATTATCTATGGTACAATATCACGAGCTTATTAAGCATGTCCTCGAAAATGGAACTGTAAAAAAAGATCGAACAGGAACTGGAACAAAGAGTGTTTTCGGTTATCAAATGCGGTTTGATTTAAGTAAAGGGTTCCCAATGGTTACCACTAAAAAACTTCATTTAAAATCTATTGTTCATGAATTGTTGTGGTTTTTAAAAGGAGATACCAATATAAAATATCTTCAAGAAAACGGTGTTCGAATATGGAATGAGTGGGCCGATGAAAATGGAGACTTAGGGCCTGTTTATGGCTATCAATGGCGTAATTGGAACGGAGATGAAATTGATCAAATCAGTGAAATTATCGAAACACTTAAAAATAATCCAGACAGTAGAAGGATGCTAGTTTCTGCTTGGAACCCAAGTGTTTTGCCTGATACTAGTAAATCATTTTCAGAAAATGTTGTTAATGGGAAAGCTGCATTACCGCCTTGTCATGCATTTTTTCAGTTTTATGTAGCCGATGGTAAATTATCATGTCAGCTTTATCAACGAAGTGCTGATATTTTTCTAGGAGTTCCTTTCAATATAGCTTCGTATGCCCTATTTACCATGATGATGGCGCAAGCTTGTGAATTAGAAGTAGGAGATTTTATTCATACTTTTGGAGATGCACATATCTACAGCAATCATCAAGAGCAAATAGAACTTCAGCTATCTCGAGACCCAAAGCCATTACCCAAAATGATTTTAAATCCAAAAATTAAAAATATTTTTGATTTTACTTTTGACGATTTTACTTTGGAAGGTTATGAGCACCACCCTCATATCAAAGGAGCCGTAGCCATATAAAAGTAAAAAGTGAAACCCCAATACTCAAAGATTTAAACCAGAATAAAACAGTGTTACGAATAAAAAATTTATGATAACCTTAATAGCTGCCGCTGGAATTAATAATGAACTAGGTAAGGATAACGACTTAGTTTGGCATTTACCAATTGATTTTAAGCGATTTAAAGAACTAACTACTAACCATCATATAATCATGGGAAGAAAGACATTTGAATCCTTTCCAAAACCACTCCCAAACAGAATTCACATCATAATAACTCGTAATGCATCCTATCAAGCAGAAGGTGTTATTGTAGTTCACTCTATGAAAGAAGCTTTAAATCTTGTTAGTAACGATGATCAACCTTTTATAATTGGGGGCGGAGAAATTTATAAAATTGGAATGGACGTTGCTGATAAAATCGAATTAACTAGAGTTTATAGTTCTTTCGAGGCAGATACTTTTTTTCCTGAAATTCCTAAAGATGAGTGGAAGTTAGTAAAAGAGGAACATCACTTAAAAGATGATAAACATCAATTTGATTTTTCATTTCAAACCTTCGTCAGAAATTAATTCAATTAAATTTATATCCAATTAAAAATTTATTTTTGTACGCTTACAGATACTAACAATAGAAGAAAAAATCACAATTATGAAAGCATATATTTTTCCTGGACAAGGAGCGCAATTTACAGGAATGGGATTGGATCTTTTCGAGAATTCATCAAAAGCTAAAAAATTATTTGAAGAAGCTAATGAATTATTAGGCTTTGATATCACGAAAATCATGTTTGAAGGGACTCCAGAAGAATTAAAAGAAACTAAGGTGACTCAACCGGCAATTTTTTTGCATTCAACTATATTAGCAATAGTGCTAGACAAATCTTTTCAACCAGATATGGTAGCGGGGCATTCTTTGGGAGAAATTTCTGCTTTAGTTGCCAATAAAACATTGGCTTTTAAAGACGGATTACTTTTAGTATCTAAAAGAGCACAAGCGATGCAAAAAGCGTGTGAACTTAAGCCGTCAACAATGGCTGCTGTATTAAGTTTAGAAGATGCTATTGTAGAAAAAATATGTGCTAATACTCCCGGAATTGTTGTCGCTGCAAACTATAACTGTCCTGGGCAATTAGTTATATCTGGTGAAGTGAACGCTATCAATCAGGCTTGTGAAGCGATGAAGGAAGCTGGTGCCAGAAGAGCACTAGTTTTACCCGTTGGAGGTGCTTTCCACAGCCCGTTAATGGAACCTGCTAGAGAGGAATTAGCTTTGGCTATTGAAAATACAAAATTCTCGATTCCTAAATGTCCTATTTATCAAAATGTAAGTACTATCGCTACTAAAGATCCAGCTATTATTAAGAAAAACTTAGTATCGCAATTAACAGCTCCCGTTAAATGGACACAGAGCATGCAACAAATGATTAATGATGGAGCTACAAATTTTGTTGAAGTTGGTCCAGGCAACGTCTTACAAGGCTTAATGAAAAAAATCGACAGAAATGTAGCAACAGAAAAAGCTGCTATTTAATATTTCTTACTTTTTTCTCCCAATTCCACGAGGAAAGTAAAGAGTCTTCCATAGAATTTTCAGCTTTCCAACCTAGAACTTCATTTGCTTTTTTAGTATCTGCATAAACAGAAATAACATCCCCTACACGCCTATCTACAATTTTATAGTTTAATTTTTGTTGGGTGATTTTTTCAAAAGCATTTACTACTTCTAAAACAGAACTTCCCTTGCCGGTTCCAATATTAAACGTTTCAAATTGGTTAGAATTTCTATTTTTTAATAAACGTTCTAAAGCAACTACATGTGCTTTTGCTAAATCAACCACATGGATATAGTCTCGGATACAACTTCCGTCCTCTGTTGGATAATCATCCCCAAAAACAGATAACTGATCTCTTAATCCAGCAGCTGTCTGTGTTATGAATGGAACTAAATTTTGGGGAGTTCCCAAAGGTAATTCGCCTATTTTAGATGAATCGTGAGCTCCAATTGGGTTAAAATACCTAAGTGCAATCGATTTTAAATTGGATACTTTACAGAAATCATTCAAGATTTCTTCACTTATCTGTTTAGTATTTCCATAGGGTGAAGTCGCTTTTTTGATAGGAGCGCTCTCATTTATTGGTAGTTTGTCTGGTTCTCCATAAACCGTACACGAAGAACTGAAAATAAAGTTTTCAATAGTATAGTTATTACACGCTTGCAACAAATAAATTAATGTAGTTAGATTGTTTTCGTAATATAATAATGGATTTTCAACACTCTCTCCTACCGCTTTACTAGCAGCAAAATGAATAATTCCTGAAATATCTTGGTGCTTTTCAAAAAATTGAATGACTTCGCTTTTTTGACGCAAATCAATTTTTTCAAATAGAGGGGTTTTTCCTGTAATTTGAATTATTCCATCCAAGACTTCCAAAGAAGAATTTGACAAATTATCAATAATCACTACTTCAAACCCTGCATTTTGAAGTTCCACAACAGTATGAGAACCTATGTAACCCAAGCCACCTGTCACTAAAACTTTTTTCATATTAATTGTTTTTTATAAAATCAATCACGGTTTTCGTAATAAACTCAATTTGTTCGTTATCTAATTCGGTATGCATCGGTAAAGAAATTACTTCTTTTACTAACTGATTCGTTACTTTAAAATTTTTCTCATTATAACGCTCGTCTGCATAAGCTTTTTGAAGATGTAATGGAATAGGATAATAAACTCCACAGGGGATTCCTTTTTCGTTTAAATGGGCTACCAGTGCATCTCGATTAATATTGATAACTTTTAAGGTATATTGATGAAAAACATGACAGTCACAATTCTTCATATCGCAGGAACAGTGTTCACAACCATAACTAGGAGTTATAATATTTGCTATTCCAGAAAAAGCTTTGTTGTATTTAATAGCTGCTTCGAGTCGTGCCTGATTATAAGCATCTAATTTTGGGAGTTTTGCTCGCAAAACTGCTGCTTGAATTGAATCTAATCGGGAGTTTACACCAACTACATCGTGATGATACCTTTGATACATTCCGTGATTCACTATTCCTCTAATCGTATGAGCCAAATCGTCATCATTTGTAAATATTGCTCCACCATCACCATAACAACCAAGGTTTTTAGAAGGAAAAAAAGAGGTTGAAGCTATATGCCCAATAGTTCCAGTTTTCTTTTTAGTTCCATCTTTGGACGTGTAAACACCACCTATTCCTTGAGCATTATCCTCAATTACAAATAAGTTATGAGCATTAGCAATATCCATAATCTCATCCATATTTGCAGCTAAACCAAATAAATGAACCGGTACAATTGCCCTAGTTTTTGGAGTAATTGCTCTTTTAATTGCACTTGTGTCAATATTAAAGCTTACTGGATCTACATCTACTAGAACTGGGGTTAACCCCAATAAAGCAATGACTTCTACCGTTGCAGCAAAAGTAAAATCTGCTGTAATCACTTCATCTCCAGGCTTTAGGCCTAATCCCATCATAGCTATTTGTAATGCATCGGTACCATTTGCACAAGGGATAACATTTTTAACCCCTAAATAGTCTTCCAATTCTTTCTGGAATCCGTGAACTTCAGGACCGTTTATAAACGCTGCAGATTCGATTACATTTAAAATAGAACTATCAACTTGTTCTTTTATTCCACTATACTGACCTTTGAGGTCAACCATTTGTATCTTTTTCATTTTTTCTAGTAAGTCAGATAATTATTTAAAAATGCAAAGCTTTCTAAAATATTTAGAGCAAAATTACAAAATTTGAAATCGGCATACAATCTAATTCCTTAAAGAAACGTATTTTAGCTGTACAGTAATTATCGATGCATTTATTATATAATTTTTCTACATTTTTAGCCAGCAAGTTAATTTTGCTGTCGCCGCTTTTTAGTCCTAAGATGGGTTTATTTGTGAAAGGAAGAAAATCTGTAGTAAATACATTAAAAAGCACCCTTAAAAAGGGTGATAAGACGATATGGTTTCACTGTGCCTCTTTGGGAGAATACGAGCAAGGAGTTCCTATTATAAAAAAAACAAAAGAAGAATTTCCTGATCATAAAATCATTGTCAGCTTTTTTTCTCCATCAGGTTTTGAAGTCAAAAAAAATGATAAACTTGCAGACTGTACAGTTTACCTTCCTTTAGATACTCCAAAAAATGCAAAAAACTTTATTAATTTGTTACAGCCATCAGTGGCTATTTTCATTAAATATGAATTTTGGCCTAACTATCTCTTTGAATTAAAAAAGAAAAATATACCCACAATTTTGGTTTCAGGTTTATTCCGAAAAGACCAAGTTTTTTTTAAATTTTATGGAGGTTTTATGAGAAGAACTTTAAATAGTTTTAGTCACTTTTTTGTACAAGACCAACTTTCTAAAAGTTTATTGAAGCAATTAAAAATTTCGCAAGTTACCGTTAGTGGTGATACTCGATTTGATCGAGTTAGCGATCAATTATCTATGAATAACAAATTGGATTTTATAGCCTTATTTAAACAAGATCTTTTTTGTTTAGTTTGTGGAAGCACTTGGCCTAAAGATGAATCTATTTTAATTAATTATATTAATAATTTTTCAAATAATACAAAGTTTATAATCGCTCCTCACGATGTAAATAATTTAAGAATTGAAAGCTTGAGGAAAAAATTGAAAGTAAAAACGGTATTGTATTCTGAGAGAGAAAAATATAGAATTTCTGATTATCAAGTCCTTATTATCGACACTGTCGGACTATTAACTAAGGTATACAGCTATGCTGACGTAGCTTATATAGGTGGCGGCATAGGAATGGGAGCTAACGGATTGCATAATATCCTAGAAGCTGCAACCTTCGGAGTTCCAATTATAATAGGTGAAAATTACACCAATTTCCCAGAGGCAAAAAAATTAAAAGAACTAAATGGGTTGTTTTCAGTCGCCACTCCACAGGAGTTTATCGATATTTTTAATCAATTAAAAACAGATGCTTCTTTTTGTGAAAAAACAGGATTGATCTCAAAAAATTTTATTTTTAACAACAGAGGTGCTACAGACATAATTTTAAATTACCTACAACAATTACAAATTTAAAATACTTATTGTAGGCGATTAATTTGTCCTTTTAAATCATCCATAGACTGCTGTAGTTGTTTGAGTAAACTACTTTCTGAGGGCTCATCAATACCAAAAGTTAACTTACTGTTGACTTGCCATAATTCCTGAATGTCATTGATATTGACCTCAATTGGTAAATACTCCTGGTTTAACGATAGTAGTCTAATTTTTGCAGAATGATTTATTTTTTCAAGTTTTTTTACGAGTACAGAATCATGAAGTACTACAATATAAATTTTATTATCTGAAGCCTCAGCGACATTTGAAACAGACCTTCCTAAAACCCAATCATTTGGACGAATATTAGGCAACATACTATCACCCTCTACCTGAAAACCTCTGTAGGTAGCATTTCTGAATTGTGGTAAGGGAAAATTAAAAACGGGTAAGGTTTGATACCAATCAACATCCTGTATATTGTGCGGATAACCTGCAGCTGCCTTTTGGTTTACCAATAGGATAGCATCTGTATTATCTTCTTTGACACTAATGACCTTAGGGCTAACATCTTTTCCGTCAATAACAATGTATTGCTGAAAACTTTCCCCAAATAACCAAAGCGGATTGATTTGAAAATTTTTTAATAAACTCATGACAACTTTCCCAGGAATTTTTGTTTTCCCGCGTTCAATATCAACGGTGCTGTGCCCTAATTCTAAAAATTCAGCAAACGCTTGTTGCGTATAATTCTGTTCTTCTCGAACTTTTTTAAATCGTTTTGCAGCAATAGTTATCTCTTTATCCATACTCAAATATATATAAATTATGGAATATTTCCAATATAGTTATGGATATATTCCATTTTTAAATGATTTTAAAAGAAAAACAAACTAAATCTACAAATTCAACTAATAAAAAAAATGAAAAAATTATAGATCAATTGGAACATCCAATGAATTAAATTATTAATTTTTTTTCTTTAAAAATACTTTGATGTTACTTTAAAAGTTTTAAATTTGCAACCGCTTTGACAGCAAAGCTAGCTCATTTATTTGCGAAAATAGCTCAGTTGGTAGAGCGCCACCTTGCCAAGGTGGAGGTCGCGGGTTCGAATCCCGTTTTTCGCTCGATTCGAATTTTCGATAAAAAACCACAAGCTGAAGTGGTGGAATTGGTAGACACGCTGGACTTAAAATCCAGTGGACAGTAATGTCCGTACGGGTTCAAGTCCCGTCTTCAGTACAAAACCCGTAATAAATTTATTACGGGTTTTTTTGTAAAAAAAAGTCACTTGTAAAAGATAAGATTTATCATTTTTAGTAATTTAGTGGACATAATTCATTTAAACCTAAAGGAATGATTCATCAATTAGGAGCGCTTTTCTCTAGAGTATATCTCAGGTATATGCCCAATGCATTTGTATTTGCTATATTACTTACCTTCATAACCGGATTCGGATCCTATATTTGGTTAGAAGCTAGTCTCTTTGAAATCATCAAATCTTGGTACCACGGATTTTTCGATTTAATTAGCTTTGCCATGCAGATTGTTTTAATAATAATCACTGGATTTAGTATTGCTTTATCACCCGCTGTAAAAAAGGGAATTGATGCACTTTCAAAACACATTAAGACTCCCACTCAAGTTTATTTCTTGGTAGTTTTTATCGGAATGATTCTTTCTCTTGTAAGCTTTGGTTGGCTCGTAATTACTAGTGTATTAGCAAGAGAGTTGGCTTTACGAGTAAAAGGAATCAATTATCCTTTTTTAATTGCCTGCGTCTATTTTTCCTTCAACAGTTGGGTTTTAGGGCTCTCTAGTTCTATTCCCCTACTTTTAAATTCTGAAAATAATTTTTTAATTGAAAACGGCGTGCTTAACGATATTATTCCTACGTCGTTTACCTTGCAATCTTCATTAAATATTGCAATGATTTTTTTATTGGTAATTGTGGCGCCTTTTGTCATGTTTTTGTTGCGTCCAAAATCTTCAGAAAATAAAGAATTAAAAGATTTACTAGTTTCGAATGAACGTAAAAATAAGCAAACTATAAAAGAAGAAGCTACTAGTTTAAATTTACCATATAGAACAATTTCAGATTCATTAAACAATAGTGTAATTCTGCAAATGATTATAGTTTTAATGGGGCTATCCTATATAATTTTTCATTTTAGCACGAAAGGACTGGACCTAAATTTTAATATTATGATTTTTATATTCTTAATTATAGGAATGTTACTTCACAAAACACCCGCTAGATATGTAATTTCGATGAAAAGATCGAGCAGTAATATATCAGGGATCTTATTTCAATATCCATTTTATGCGGGAATCATGGGGATTATGATTTATACAGGTTTAGGAGATCGATTAGGGGAAGTGATGGCATCGATAGCAACGCTGGATACTTATCCGTTTTTTGCTTATTTAATAGGCGGAATTGTCAACTTTGCCATCCCTTCTGCAGGAGGAGAATTTGCGGTTATAGGACCCAGTTTAATAAATGCTATCACAGAGATTGGGGTAGGATTGCCTCAAGAAAAAATTACTGCAATGATAGCTCGAGCATCTTTATCTACGGCCTACGGAGAGAGCTTAAGCAATATGTTGCAACCTTTCTATCTATTAATTGTGATGCCTATTATGGGTAAGGGTGTAAAACTTCAAGCTAGAGATATTATGGGTTATTTAGTCATCCCTTTTTTAATCTTTTTTATCATACAATCGTTACTGATTGTATATTGGCCCTTATAAGTTATAAAACTTTTTTAGGTGTTAAAGCATACTAAAATTATTCATTTCTTGTTCATCTAAATGCCTCCAGCGCCCTCTAGACAAATCTTTTTTAGTAAGCGGTCCTATTGTAACACAGTCTACTTTCACTACATTGTATTTTAAATGGTCAAAAATAGTTCTAATCACACTATTTCCGATGTGTTTGATTTTTAAACCCACCTCTTTTTTAGGTGCATTATTCACCCAACTTATCTCTTCTACTTCAATAGTTTTACCATTGATTTTAATTCCCTCTTTTATACTTTGGAGATCTTCTGCTTTTAAATTTTTATCCAATTCAATATGAAACAAACGAGAAATGCCATGACGTGTAAATTTTTGCATGAACTCGTCATCATTGGTAAACAGCAATAAGCCAGTTGCATTTCTACCCAATCGACCAATGGGATGCAAAGGAATGTTTGATGCATTAGCAACTAAATCCATCACCGTATTTCCTTTACTCTCACTCGTTGTGGTTGCAAAGCCTTTTGGCTTATTTAACAATACATATCTTTTAGGTTCTGGATTGATTCTTCTACCATCAAACTTTACTTCGTCATTAGGTTTTACTTTAAAACCCATTTCGTTGATAATAGAACCGTTTACAGAAACACTTCCTACTTGAATATACATGTCGGCCTCTCTTCTGGAGCAAATTCCTGAATTCGCAATGTATTTATTTAAACGAATTCCGTCTGCAGTGGTAGAAGGTTTTTTTGATAAGTTCGGTTTTGAATTAGATGCACGCCCAGCTTTATTGAAAGACTTTGATTTTTTACCTTTATCAAATGATTTCCCTTTACGTTTATTGTCTTGTTGTTTAGCCATATCAATATATTAACTACCTAGGCAGCTTTTTTTAATTTTTGCAAAGATAGGGAATGTCTTTGGGTTTAAAGCATCTAAAAAAGAAATCCCAAGACGAAACAAAAAGTAGTTAATCTTTAAAATCTGTGGTAGATTGTCGTTCCCTGTTAACTATTAATTTGGTGACATCAGGGCGAGAATAATGACCTGCAGGATCAAAATTTTGACGTTCCTCAAGGACCCTATTAAAATCTAAGGTGTGGTATATATTTCCCTCTTTTAAAAGAACTGGAGCTACCAACCATTCTCCATCTGGCCCAGCAATACAGCTACCTCCATTGGCTAAAATGTCAGGAGAATTTGCCACTATTTCCTTAAAATAATGAGTGTCACTTGGAAAATCTTCCTTGGTCATTAACGAAGAAACTGAAATTACAAAACTTCTTGACTCCTTAGCAATAAAACGGGTAATGTCTTTGGTATTGTGGTCGCTTCCCGGCCAAACTGCGATATGTAAATCTTCTCCTTGAGCATATAGCGAAGCTCTTGGAAGGGGCATCCAATTTTCCCAACAATTTAAGCCCCCAACAGTAAATTTTTTTAGGGGATGTACTTTTAATCCATGACCATCTCCAGGAGACCAAGTGAGTCTTTCGTCATAAGTAGGTTGTAATTTACGATGGACCGATTGAATCGAACCAAGCGAATTAATATAGACCAACGAAGCATAAAGACTATGCCCCCCTCTATCTTTAGGGCATTCAATAATGCCTAAATAAATTGCAATTTGATGTTTTTTAGCTAAAGTACATAGTTCGTTTAAATCACCATTTTCTATAGTGACTGAGTTATTTATATAATGTGCATGTAGCTCTTTGTTCATTTTTGTATTCCAAGCAGCTCCGTTAGTAAGGGCTAACCAAAAGGGATACCCAGGCAGTAATCCTTCTCCAAAAATAATAAGCTCTGCATGGTTTTTGGCAGCCTCAGAGATACTATTTTTTATTTTTAGAAGAGTCGCCTTTTTTTTAAACCAAACAGGACTTATTTGAGCTAATGCAACTTTTAATAAATGATTATTTTTCATCCATTAAAAATACTAAAAATTTAAAATGAAATCCTATTTGCGTTGATTAAAAAAATACAAAATACTCCAATAACTACAATGAATTTTAAAATATTATGTAATACCAAATAATGTAGTTTTTTGTTTGATTTCCATAATAAAATAACAAATATCAGAAGGGCTATTATACTTCCTAAAAAATAAAAATCCATAGCACCAATATCAAATTTAACTATGAGCAAATAAGTAGGAAGTAACGCCAGAATACTCAAAAATGTTAGTATCTTTTTTGAAACCAAACTCCCGTAAATGACCGGTATTGTGTGGTATTTTTGTAAAAGATCTCCTTTTAAATTTTCTAAATCTTTAACCAATTCCCGCATCGATATTATGATGAATAAAAAAGTAGCATGAACGAAAATAACCAGGTCGAAATTTTTGTAATAAATAAAAACAGCAAAAAGAGGGATTACTGCTAAAGTGGCAGCAACCAAGTTTCCTATGAAAGGATATTTTTTGAGTTTATGAGAATAAAACCAAATTCCAAAAATAAATAAGAAGAAAAATAGTGCTGCTTTATACGAAACAAAAAGCGCAGAAACTAACGACAAAAAATTCAATATAAAATAAAAATTAAGTTTTGTTCGCCGGCCTACTAACCTATCTAATATTGATTTATTAGGACGATTAATTAAATCCTTTTCGGAATCGTAAAAATTATTAATAATATATCCAGAAGCAATTGCGGTTGCAGAGGCTAGTACAATCATAAAAAGGTTAAAATCAAAGAGAATTTCTTTAATGGAAAGTTGGGGAGCTAAAATGTAAATAGAGGTGAGATATTGTGCAATTATGATGATTAATATATTGTAACCTCTCACAATTGAAAACAAGCTAAATAACTTAAAGAAAAAGTATTTTTGCTTTCTACTAAACATAAGATGGAATATTAAAAACTATAGACTACTTCTAGTTTATAATCTTTGAGCGCTTTTTTGGCTTGATCTACATCTTCGGTAAAACCCAACATATAACCACCTCCGCCAGATCCACAAAGTTTGAGGTAATAGGCATTGGTTTCTATTCCTTTTTTCCACAAGGTGTGAAACTCATTAGGAATCATTGGTTTAAAATTGTCCAAAACAACCTTAGATAACTTTTTTACATTACTAAATAAAGAATTGATGTTTCCTTGTAAAAAGTCTGAAACACAAGCATCGGTATGTTTTACAAATTGATTTTTTACCATTTTACGAAATCCTTCTTCCTTCATCTTTTCCATAAATAGTTGAACCATCGGTGCTGTTTCACCGGTTTTACCGCTATCCAATAAAAAAATTGCCCCTTTTCCATCTCTAAGTTGTGATGGGATTCCTGCTGGTTCAATGTGATCTTTTGAGTTAATCAATATCGGCAGACTCAAATAACTATTTAATGGATCTAATCCAGAGGATTTTCCATGAAAAAAAGACTCCATAATTGAAAAAATAGCTTTTAATTTCAACAACTTATCTCTTGTTAAATTCTCTAAAACCGTTATTTTTTCAGAGGTATATTTATCGTAAATAGCTGCTACAAGTGCGCCGCTACTACCAACACCATATCCTTGGGGAATACTAGAGTCGAAATACAACCCTTTTTCAATATCCTTTTTTAATTTTTCAATATCAAAAGAAACCAACTTGGCGTTGTCAGTTTGTAAGTTTTCTAAATAAATAGAAAAACGCTCTAAATTTTGATTTGATTCTTGGTGAGCTTTGGTAAGAGATTCATCAATTTTTAGAGCACCGTTATAAAAATTATAAGGAATCGATAATCCCCTTGAATCTTTAATAATTCCATACTCTCCAAAGAGTAATATTTTTGAATAAAATAAGGGTCCGTACATTAAAATCTTTTTGGTTGGTTAAAGTTACATTTTTTTTGCTCCAATTCCAACTTGGTCGCAAATATACTGTCCATTTTGACAATAAGCAACTAACTCATTTTTAATAAATTCTAAAATAAGGTCTTTTTCATTTTCAGGATATAACAGATGTAAATTAGCACCAGCATCTAAAGTAAAACATACATTGGAATTTAGTTTCCTTCTATATTCCCAGATTTTATTAATAATTTCTAAGGTATTTGGTTTTATTAAAATAAAATAAGGTAAGGAGGTCATCATCATGGCATGGAGCGTTAAGGCTTCACTTTCAACTATTTCAATAAATTTTGAGAGATTACCACTTTTCAAAACTGGTACCAATCGAGTTATATTTTCGTTTGCTTGTTCAAATCTCTTCGTGGCAAATGGGTGCTGATGCATTAAATTGTGTCCAACTGAACTACTTACTTGCTTTTCGCCTTTATCAACTAACAATATAGTATCCTGATAGTTCTTAAAATTTTCATGAACTTCACCCTCGTATTTAACGCCAAACAAATTGGAGCTGTTTTCAATTTTTGAGTGATCACCCCACACGACTATGTTTCCCTCCAAGCTTCTACATGCAGATCCTGAACCTAACCTAGCTATAAAGGAACTCTTTTGAATCCAATATTCATCTGAATTTTCTTCATTACTGATTTTTTTTTCGAGGTCTATAAGACAACATGCTAGCGCACTCATTCCGCTTGCAGAAGAAGCAATACCACTGCTATGAGGAAAGGTATTGGTAGTCGCTATTTCAAAATTAAAGGCTTTTAAAAATGGCAAATAAGGTTCCACTCTTTTAAAAAACAATTCAACTTTAGGTTTAAAATCAGGCGCAGGTTTATCATCAAGGAAAATTTCAAAATCAAAGCTTTTTGAGGCTTCTTTTTTTAATTGATATTTTAATACTGTTTTAGTCTTACAATTACTTAATGTAAAGCTTAAGGAGCTGTTGGCTGGTAATTGCTCACCATATTTTCCCCAATATTTTATAAGCGCAATGTTACTTGGAGACTCCCAAGTTACATTCCCATTGGATGGTAAATCGCTATAATCTTTTGGTAAAAAATCAGATTCAATCATAATCACATAATATGAGATCAAAGATAAATGTTTTCTTAGTTCTTAAAAGCTAATTCAATATTTTTAGTCTTTAGTTGCAATTGCTTTTGCAGCTATAAACCCTCCTGTCCAAGCATTCTGAAAATTGAAGCCTCCCGTGATAGCATCGATATTTAGAACTTCTCCAGCAAAAAACAATCCTTTATGAATCTTACTTTCGTATCTCTTAAAATTTATTTCTTTTAAATCAATACCCCCGGCAGTTACAAATTCTTCCTTAAAAGTACTTTTACCTTGAACATGAAAAATCGATTGTGTTAATTGGGATGCCAGTTCTTTTAATTGAAAATGAGTGGTCTCTGCCCATTTTTGATTTTCAAGAATTTTAGAAGCCGCTAATAAATTCTGCCATAGTCTTTTTGGCAAACCTAATTGAGTGTTGGTATATAAAAATTTTTTAGTGTGCTTATTTTTTAATTCTTTTAATCGTTCAAAAACAGACTCTTCAGTTTCGCTTATTAACCAATTTACTTTTATTCTAAATTGATAGTTTACATCAAATAAATCGACTGCACCCCAGGCTGATAATTTTAAAATAGCGGGACCACTAAGTCCCCAGTGAGTTATTAATAATGGCCCTTCAGAGTTTAATTTGGTGGTTCCCTCTTTTGATAATACACTTACCGAAGCCAAAGTAGAAACTCCCGGCAAATCTTTAATACGATTATCGTTAATATTGAAGGTGAATAACGAAGGAACTGGAGGGACAATAGAATGCCCAAGATTCTTTAAAAAACTCCATATCTTCGGATTACTCCCGGTAGCTATCATTAGCTTTTTACTGCTAAATATTTTATTTTCCGTAGAAACCAACCAATTATTCATTTCTTTCTTAAACGACTTAACTGGATGTTGTTTTAAAACTTCAATATTTAGTCTTTCTGTTTCCTTTATAAAACAATCAATAATGGCTTGTGAAGAATTACTTTCAGGAAAAATTCTTCCATCTTCTTCTATTTTAAGTGGTATCCCTTTTTTTTCAAACCACTCCATGGTATCTCCAGTCATAAAGGTATGAAATGGACCTAGCAATTCTTTTTCGCCTCTTGGATAATTTAAGCTTAGTTGATTTGGAATAAATTCTGCATGAGTTACATTGCAACGACCACCGCCAGAAATTCGAACCTTAGTTAATACCTCGCTACCTCGTTCAAGAATTGTAATTTTTAATCCAGGGTTGTTTTCAGCAATATTAATTGCAGAAAAAAAGCCTGCAGCTCCTCCACCGATTATAATTACGTCTGACTTATAGATTAGATAATGTTTTTGATTCTCAAATTGTTTTAATTTAATCTTGTAAAAATAAGTTTTTATAATTTATAAAGTGATGCTCAACTTAAGAGAGTTAAACTTAGTTAAAGCTCTGTTATTTATATCTAAAATCATAAATTTATCTAATAAAATTGTTAGCTTTGAGTAACTAATCCATAATTAAAATACGATGACAGTAAATATTCAATACGTTAAAATGCTTTCTAGCGATACCATGACCGAATATGTAAAAAAGAAATTAACTAAATTAGAGACTAATTTTGATTGGGTGATCAATGCCAATGTTTTTTTTAAATTGGAAAATGATCCTAAAGGTGAAGGACATATTTGTGAAATCGAACTGAGTTTGCCAGGTCCAAAAATATTTGCTTCCTCAAATGAAACAAATTTTGAGTTAGCTGCAAAAAATTCAATCAAAGACCTTGCTAAACAACTAGAAAAAAGAAAAGCATCATTCAGCAAACATTAAATGAACTATTAAAATAAGTAATTTTTAAAAAAATCCATTCACTTAAAAGTGAATGGATTTTTTTATTACTTTTAAATTCACAACTTACTTTAAGTTACTATTTTAATTCCTGAAGAAGTGCCAATTCTAGTAACTCCAAGAGAAATATAACTTAAAGCTGTTTCTTTATCGCTTATTCCTCCTGAGGCCTTAATGCTTAATTGTCCCTTCAGCACCTCTTTTATTAATTTAACATCTGCTATAGTTGCACCGTTTGTACCAAAACCCGTAGATGTTTTAACAAAATCGCTCCCGCATTCATCGCTATTTCACAAATTACTTTTTTCTCTTCATCCGTAAGATAACAAGTTTCAATAATAACCTTTAAAACCCTATCTCCTAGCTCATTTTTTACTGCTTGTATTTCGTTTTCTAGGTATTTAAAATCTTTTGATTTTAACATTCCTACATTAATAACCATATCAATTTCATCTGCACCGTCATTAATACAGGTTTTTGTTTCTAAAACTTTAATGGATATAGCCGTTGTGCCTAAGGGAAATCCTACAACCGCAACAATTTTTACATTCGAATTTATAAGTTCTCTTTTGGCCAATTGTACAAAAGATCCATTGATGCAAACAGCAAAAAAATTATATTTTTTTGCCTCCTCGCATAATTGAATGATATTTTCTGGTGTTGCTGAAGGTTTTAGAAGCGTATGATCAATATAATTTTCAAGTGGCAACATATTTTTTCTTTATTAAAAAGGTTTTATGAAAAAAAGGTGTTTAATTAATAAAAATACTAAAAACAAATTATAATTTTATAAAATATTTTTCTGAAATGCGTATATTAATGGCTTCTAATTTTAGTTAATAAACAAATATGAGCAACTCAATTCCCTCTACTGGTATTAAAGGACTTAAAGAAAACTGGAGAAGCGATCTTACCGCAGCGGTAAGTGTTGCTTTAGTAGCTTTGCCCCTTGCTTTAGGTATCGCTGTTGCCTCCGGAGTTACTCCGATGTCTGGCTTACTTTCTGCTATTATTGCGGGTATTGTAACCACATTTTTTAGAGGAAGCAATCTTGCAATTAATGGTCCCGCCGCAGGACTTATTGCAGCTGTCTTGGGCGGTCTAGCTGTTTTAGATAATAATATTAATTATGTCCTAGCAGCTATAGTTGTTTCTGGAGCATTGCAAATTTTGCTTGGATTATTAAAAATGGGACGATTTGCTAAACTACTGCCCTCTTCTGTACTAAATGGAATTTTAGCGGCAATTGGAATCATTATTTTTGCAAAACAGATCCATTTTGCCTTAGGAACCAAGTCGGACGCAAAAAATATAATTGGAATACTGGTTGACGCTATTTATAAAATTCCGGAAATTAATCCTTTTGTTTTTAGTATCGCTTTACTAGGTGTTTTGGTGTTGGTTTTTTATAAGAAAATTAATAATAAATTTATTAAAGCTATCCCTGCTCCAATGTGGGTTTTAGTTTTAGCACTCCCTATAGTATATGGGTTCAATTTTTTTGACGCTCATGAAATTAGCCTATTTGGTAATGCATACATGGTAAGTCCAGATTTATTGATTAACATTCCTGAAAATCCTTTAGATAGTATCATGCATCCAGATTTTAGCAGAATAGGCACTATGCCTTTCTGGCTCACAGTAATGTCTATTTCGACAATAGCAACTGTTATAACAATGGCCAGTGCTAGAGCTGTGGATAAATTAGATCCGCACAAAAGAACTACCAACCTTAATAAAGATTTAGTTGGCGTAGGTCTTAGTACAATGGTATCGGGAGCCCTAGGTGGTTTACCTATCGTAAATGTAATTGTAAGAAGTACCGTTAATGTAAATAGTAATGCAAAAACAAAATGGTCCAACCTTTACCATGGTCTTTTTTTACTTTTATTTGTTGCATTTATGGCTCCAGTATTAAAAAGCATCCCTCTAGCAGCACTGGCAGCAATATTAGTTCATACTGGTTTTAAATTAGCATCTCCTAAGGTCTTTAAAAACACTTACGATCAAGGAGTTGAACAATTATTATTTCTCTCTTCTACCATAATAATCACACTATTTACTTCTTTATTATATGGGATAATTGGAGGAATACTAGTTACTTTAATATTACACATGCTTTTAGCTAAAGTGGGTATATCCTCTTTTTTTAAAATGATCTATAAATCAGGTTCAAAAGTAATCTCCCTTGAAAATGGCACTTACGACGTAAAAATTAAAGGGGTGGCTAACTTTTTATATGCGCTAGAATTAGACAAATTATTAAAAGACATCCCCAGAAAAGCAACCGTAAGAATTGACTTATCACAAACAAGATTGGTAGATTTATCAATTATGGAAAATTTAATTGAATACAAGCGTACTTATGATAATGAAGGAGGAAATGTAAAATTAAAGGGATTAGATAATCATGTGGCATCAACTAGTCACAACAGAGCTTTAAAAATCATTACAGGTCGACTTAAAAAACGGATTACACAAAGACAAATTCGTTTACAAAAAATGGCGATTAATAATGGTTGGTCATTTGAAAGGGAAGTTGATTGGAATACCTCCTATTTAAGAAATTTTCGCTTTTTTGACTCACGCCCTATTGAAATGAAAAGTAATTCTTTACAAGGATTAGATGCTAATAATAATGCACATTGGGAAATAGCAGATATTGTTTTTGATGAAGGAGCTCTTTTAGCTTTAGAAGTTTATCAAACGACGGTTCAGGTAGTAAAACTTCCATCTTCCATTCCAAAATTTATTATAGATAAGGAAGGGCTTTTCGACAAAATGTTTGATCGAGTAAAAGTTTTTTCGGGTTCAAATCCAGATATAGATTTTAAAAAGTTTCCTAAATTTTCTGGAAAATTTTTATTGAGTGGGGAGAATGAAAAAGAAATAAAGTCTTTTTTTACTAAGGAATTGATAGAGTTTTTGGAACAAAATGAAATCCATCATATCGAAAGTAATGGAGAGGCACTCATGATATTTAAATACCTCCATATCGCAAAAACGGATGAAGTAACCAATATGCTTAATTTTGCTTTTGACTTACTAAGCCATATGAATTTAAAAAAATAAAAGAGCCTCTCAGCTTGAGAAGCTCTTTTGGTGCGGGCGGGGAGACTCGAACTCCCACGCCGTGAAGCACTAGATCCTAAGTCTAGCATGTCTACCAATTCCATCACGCCCGCAAAGGGAGTGCAAATATAAACAAGATTTATAATTTACAAAGAAACTACCTTATAAAAATACTGCTTTTTATTACCTTAGCGGTCCTTCAAAAAAGAAATAAATGAAAAGTGCTAAATCCTATATTTTAGAAAATAAACAACGTTTTATTGATGAACTAATTGAGTTATTAAAAATACCCTCAATTAGTGCAAATTCTAACTATAAAGCAGATGTTATTCATACTGCTGACGCCGTTAAAAACAGCCTCCAAAAAGCGGGATGTGATGAAGTTGAGATATGTGAAACTCCTGGTTTTCCTATCGTATACGGCGAAAAGATAATCGATCCTAATTTACCAACTATATTGGTTTACGGACATTATGATGTACAGCCACCAGATCCAATAAATCTATGGGATAGCCCTCCTTTTGAACCCGTTATTAAAACAACAGCGTTACATCCTGAAGGAGCTATTTTTGCCAGAGGATCTTGCGATGATAAAGGACAGATGTACATGCATGTTAAAGCCCTAGAATATATGACCTCTACTGGGCAGTTGCCTTGTAATGTGAAATTTATGATTGAAGGTGAAGAAGAAATTGGAAGTGAAAGTTTAGGTTGGTTTGTTGAGAGAAATCAAAAAAAACTTGAAAATGATATTATCTTAATTAGTGACACCGGTATGATTGCCCCTGACGTCCCTTCTATTACCACAGGTTTAAGAGGATTGAGTTATGTTGAAGTTGAAGTTACAGGACCTAATAGAGATTTACATAGTGGTTTGTACGGTGGTGCAGTCGCTAACCCCATCAATATTTTAACCCAAATGATAGCATCCTTACACGATGAAAACAATCATATAACCATCCCTGGCTTTTATGATCAAGTAGAGGAGTTATCTAAATTAGAGCGAGCTAAAATGGGAGAGGCACCGTTTAGTTTAGAAGCCTATAAAAAAGCATTGGATATCAATGATGTTCATGGAGAAAAGGGGTATACCACCAACGAGCGTAATTCAATAAGACCTACATTAGATGTAAACGGTATATGGGGAGGTTACATTGGTGAAGGAGCAAAAACCGTGATAGCCAGTAAAGCATACGCAAAAATATCGATGCGTTTGGTCCCAAATCAAAATTGGGAAGCTATTACAGAATTATTTAAAAATCATTTTGAACGTATAGCGCCAAAATCAGTTTCTGTAAAAGTAAATCCTCATCATGGAGGCCAAGCCTATGTGACTCCGATAGATTGTTTAGGATATAAGGCAGCAGAAAAGGCTTATGAGGCAACTTTTGGAAAAACTCCAATACCTCAACGAAGTGGCGGAAGTATTCCTATTGTTGCTTTGTTTGAAAAAGAATTGAAAAGTAAAACTATCCTAATGGGCTTTGGTTTAGATAGTGACGCCATACATTCTCCAAACGAACATTTTGGAATTTGGAATTACTTGAAGGGGATTGAAACTATCCCACAATTTTATCACTATTTTACGATGATGAGCAAATAACAAAAAGAACTCTCAATTACTGAGAGTTCTTTTTATTATGATATAAAATATTTTACCAGCGAAAAGTAGAGATATAATCATTTAGTTCTTCCACAGAACTTGAAAAATCAAGCGCCTGGCTTACCTTAAAGTAATTTCCAATATCATAAGTATAACCATAAGCAAATTTTGCTAAATCTAGTTTACTGCTATCAAAACTAATTAAACTTACTAGATCTCTAACTTGATCAGAAAACATACAATTTGATTGAATAATCTGTTTTGCTATACTCACTTTAGCGTCATCAAAGCTTTTAGATTTTATAGTTTTTAGAGCCTCTGCAAAATTTGCATCGTCAATGGGCCAATCACATCCAATATTTCCATTGTAACCTTCCATTACATAAACATTATTGCCACTACCTACCGTTGTAGTTGTCGTTGAAGTAGTTTCTTGATAAACATTTCCATTTCCGGCTCCTAAATTTAGAGATACGTTTTCAACAACATTTTGATTGTTTACACTAATATTCATCCCGGGAGTAACTCCAGTACTGATAGTGGTAGTTGTTGTTTCGGTGATAACGGGCTTTGTCGAGTAAGGTACTATCATAACATCAGGTCTAGATGATATTGGTGGAGCTTGATCAATTGGCACCATACTAAAAACTCGAACCTTTAGTCCTTTCTTAGTATTTTTCACTTGATATGAAATCTCAGATGATTCATCAGGCATGTATAAATTTTTCGAAATCGCAGACATATTTTCTGAAAACTCCATACGCATTTTCAATATTGGTTGTATAAAACCTTCTATTCTAATATTGGTAGTAGGAACTGAATGTTGTTGAATTCCATTAATAAACAGAGTAAAAGGAGGGCTTTCTTGAGTAAAAAATTCAAGGTTGTAGAGGTTCTGTCCAATAGTAAATGTGGTACAAAACAAAAATAATATTAGAGTGGTTTTTTTCATGTTTTTTTTTGTAAAACTAATTAAAATATAGTTTTGTACTATAAAAATATTATAGTTTTTTTACATATTTAGTGATAATCACAATCTGGGTAGGTCCCACTTTTCCTTCTATAAATTCAGGATTTTCTCGGTCCAAAGAAATTCGTCTCACAGCAGTACCCTGCTTAGCAACTAGACTGGAACCCTTTACTTTTAGATCTTTTATCAAAACAACAGAATCACCTGATTTTAAAACCACACCATTAACATCTCTATGAATAATAGCATCCGTTTTATCTTCAGCATCTCCTGCTGCTGCAGCCCAATCAAGTTGTTGATCGTCTAAATACATTATATCTATTAGATCTTGAGACCAGCCATAGGATTTTAATCGATGTAACATTCGCCAAGACATTATTTGTACTGGTGGGCTAGGACTCCACATGCTATCATTTAAACAGCGCCAATGATTTTCGTCTCGATTTTCTTCCTCATCAAATTGAGAAAAACAAGTTTGACAAGCCAATACAGCTGTATTAATATCTTCGACATAATCTGGAGTTTTTGGAATAAAATAAACATTCAAAAACTCGTTATATCCACAAAATTCACATTTATCTTCGGCTCTTTTTTTTACGTCTCTTTCGATACCCATTGTATTTTTTTTTAAAGAAACTCTGAAATATCGCTCCTATTTTTGAATTATTAAACAAATATATAAACATTAATAAACACTAAATAAACAAAAAAAATAATTCACCATTTAAGTAACTAAAATTTTATTTTTATTAATTAAAAATGGTAGAAAATTAGATAAGTATATCTTATCTTAGATTTACTGATAGCTAACAAATGGATTACAATCGTATAAAAATAAGCCTAGATCAAGCCGAAAAAATTCTTTTAGACCTATATAGAATTGAAGGTACCGTAAGTCCTTTACCAGGCTATGTCGATTTTAATTTTAAGATAAAAACAAAAAAAGAAGAAAGATTTGTCTTAAAAATATCTCGACCCAATGAAAATAAAAAGTATCTAGATTATCAACAGAAATTATTACAATATATCCATCAATCTGATGAAAAAATTATGGCTCCCAAGGTCTTATTTGATCAAAATGATGAGGCGATTTCTGAGATTATTGACGACTACGGAAACAAACGCTATGTAAGAATGCTTACCTGGGTTTCAGGTAGAGTTTGGAGTGCTGTAAATCCACAATTAGCAAATTTTCGCCAGAGCCTGGGAGAACAATGTGGTATATTAACTAAAATACTTGAAAATTTTGACCATCCCGAGGCGCATTACTATTTTGAATGGGATATTGCTCAAGGTCTCTGGACAAAAAAACACTTACACTTATTTGACGAGCAAAAAAAAGAAGTACTTAGCTACTTTCAAGACTTATTTGAAGCCTCTCAAGTTTCCTATAAAAAACTTCGTAAAAGTGTGGTCCATAATGACCCCAATGATAACAATATAATTGTTTCATTAGATTTACATAATCCAAAGGCAATCGCTGCAATCGATTATGGAGACGCCATGTATACTCAAACCATTAACGATTTAGCGATTCTTTGCGCCTATGGTGCTTTTGGACACGAAAATCCTTTAAGTGCATTGTTAGATTTGGTAAAAGGGTATCATTCTAAATTTAAATTAGAAGAAAAAGAATTAGTACACTTATACCATGCCATTGCGATGCGTTTAATTATTATTGTAACCAGGGCAGCAATGAGTAAAATTGAAGAGCCCGATAATCCCTATTTATGGATCAGTGAAAAACCGGCCTGGAAAGTATTGAACCAATGGTTTTTAATCTCCGCTGATTTTGCCCATTACAGTTTCCGTGATGCCTGTGGTTTTAGTGCACACCCAGATGAAAATACTTTTAAAAAATGGGTCGCCTCAAAATCTTTTAAACTTTCAGAGTTATTTCCAAGGATCAATAAAGATGTGGTGCATCCCCTAGACCTGAGTGTTTCTAGTAAATGGATGGGACACGAAAAAGAGTTTAACAACTTAGACTACTTTCAATATAAAATTGATCAAGTACAAAAAAATGAACCGGATAAACTAATTGCGGGGGGCTACCTAGAACCTAGATCTATTTACACCACGAACACCTATGACCGTATTGGTAATAATGGTACAGAACGTAGAAGTATTCATCTAGGAATTGATTATTGGCTCCCAGCAGAAACAGCAGTGCACGCCATTTTGGATGGAGAGGTTGTCCTTGCCGTAAATGACGCTGGGAATAAAGAATACGGTGGCTTAGTTATTTTAAAACATCAAATAGACGGATGGCTATTTTATACACTTTATGGTCATTTAAGTGTTGCTAGTGCCACTAAAAATAAGAGAGGCCAGCAACTTAAAAAAGGGGATAAAATTGGTGTGTTAGGGAATACTACTGAAAACGGAAATTGGGCACCTCATCTTCATTTTCAAATTGTATTATCACTGTTAGATTACGAAGTAGATTTTCCTGGGGTTGCCTATTTTTCTGAAATAACTGTTTGGAAAAGTATTTGTCCAGATCCGAACGTATTGTTTAAGTCTGATTCCCTAAGTCCAAAACAATATGCAGACCCAGAAGCACTTAAAAATTACCGCCAGCAACATTTAGGAAAAAGCCTACGTCTTCAATATAAAACTCCTATTGAAATGGTTCGAGGTTCTGGAGTGTTTTTGGTAGATTCGGTTGGAAGAAAATATTTAGATACGGTAAACAATGTGGCCCATGTAGGTCATGAAAATTATGAGGTAGTAAAAGCAGGACAAGAACAAATGGCGCTGATCAATACCAACACCCGTTATTTGCACAAAAATATTAATAACCTTGCTAAAGAGCTACTGGAAACCTTACCGCCAGAACTAAATGTGTTTCATTTTGTAAACTCTGGGAGTGAAGCAAATGAATTAGCGGTTAGGATGGCAAAAACAGTAACTGGTGAAAAAGACATGATTGTAAGCGAAGCTGGCTACCACGGAAATACCAATACCTGTGTTGCTATTAGTTCCTATAAATTTGACGGAAAAGGAGGCCAAGGTGCACCAGAGTATACACATGTTTTTCCCTTGCCCGATAAATTTAGAGGAAAATACAGAGGAAATGAAACCACAGAAGAGTATGTGGAAGAAGTGCAGAAACAACTAAAGAATATTACTCGTAAAGGCCGAAATGTTGCCGGCTTTATAATAGAACCCATTATAAGCTGTGGTGGACAAATTGTATTGCCTGAGGGATTTTTAAAAAAGTCATACCAGGCTGTAAGAAATTCCGGAGGGCTTTGTATTTCTGACGAAATCCAAACAGGCTGTGGGCGTATGGGAAAAACATTTTGGGGCTTTCAATTGCATGATGTTATTCCTGATATCGTGACTATCGGTAAACCTCTTGGAAATGGGCATCCAGTTGCTGCGGTAGTCTGCACACAAGAGGTAGCAAAGCAATTTGCTAATGGCATGGAGTTCTTCAATACCTTTGGTGGAAATCCTGTTTCCTGCGCAATAGGAGCTGAGGTTATTAGAACCGTAAAAAGAGAGCAACTTCAAAAAAATGCTTTGGAAATTGGCGCCTACTTAAAAAAAGAATTATTAGCCTTGGCAACACAATTCCCTATTATTGGGGATGTAAGAGGTGAAGGGCTTTTTATTGGCATTGAACTGGTGGATAAGAATCTAAACCCACTTGCCAATCATGCCGATTATATAGCCAACCGAATGAAAGATCATGGTATTTTGATGAGTACCGATGGTCCCGACCACAATGTATTAAAAATAAAACCTCCCATGGTTTTCTCTATTCAAAATGCAAAAGAGTTATTGGGCTACTTAAAAAAAATATTGGGGGAAGATTTTATGAAAAATTTTAAAAACTAATAGATGGAATAACTTACAGCGTTCCATTAGTACTCCTATTTAAACAGCATTATTAGGCTCAATTTTTTAAAAGGTGCTGAATAACTATAAAATTATTGGTTATTATAAATATATAAAAATGGTGTGTAATAACCCATAAATGATAGTAAAATCAATACTTTTTGTTTATATTCGTTATATACAGACGTTACCCAATATTTTAAAAATGAAAAATATCACATTAATATTTTTTTTAACAATCGCATCTTTTAAAATAGGTGTTCCATCTACTGCTGTATACAATTCACCTTTGAATTGGCAATCCTTGTTGATACTGATGGAGATGAAATTAGTGATGATGATGTTGACGGAAAAGTGATTACTGCAAATATTAACTCTCTCGACACATTAATTGTTCATGAAAAATCAATTTCGAATCTTAAAGGGATAGAAGCATTTACTTCTTTAACTTTTTTGGGTTGTATTAATACTCAAATTACAAGCTTAGATGTAAGTAAAAACACCGCTTTAATAGAACTGTATTGTGGCGATAATCAACTAAAAAAATTAGATGTAAGTGGATGTCTTTCTTTAACTACATTTAAATGTGGCAATAATCAACTTATAAGTTTAGATGTTAGTCAAAATACTGCCTTGACTAATTTGGGTATTTTTGAAAATCAATTAACAAGTTTAGATTTAACACAAAATGTAAATATATTAGAATTACATTGTGCTTTTAATTTATTAGAAAGTTTAAATATAAAAAATGGAAATAATACAGAGATATTTACTTTCTATGCTCAAAATAATCCCAATTTATATTGCATTGAAGTAGATGACTGATGATGTTCAATACGCCAATAACCAATCCAATTGGCATAAAGACGAAATAGCCATTTATAGTGAAGATTGTAATTTATCTTTAAATGAAACTGAATTACAACAAATATAAACCTATACCCTAATCCAGTAAAAGATTTTTTATTCATAAATGGGATAGCTGATATAATAGATCTTAATTCTATAGAAATTGTTTCAGGAAAAGTCGTTTTAATAGAAAAAAACAGCTTCAATCAAGTAGATCTATCTGTCTTAAAAAATGGTGTTTTATTTGTAAATATTAAAAGCCAATAAGGATATAAAAACTAAAAAAATAATAAAAGAATAAAAGAATACATTGGGTAACAACGTATATAATTCAGCGTGATTGAGTTAAAAGCATCAACAATTTTACTTAACTTAGACAAAGTAAATTATATGAATAAAACGTAAACGTAGCTTCGCTTGCCTTTCTGATTCTCACGCAGCTTCGCTGCTGCCAATCGCTCGCAAGCCAATCTACCAAACACGCCAAATCATATACAAAACCGTTATACGTCATAAAAAAGAACAATGAGAAAAGGAAATTATATTTATTTATTATTAGGTTTATTGGTATGCCTAAGTTGTCAAACACCAACTTCAATAAAACAAGACAAAGAAGCTATTCTAACAGTGATGAATGCTCAAGAAAAAGCTTGGTCTAATAACGATTTAGAAGGTTTTATGCAGGGCTACTGGCAAAGTGATTCGTTAACATTTTACGGAAGAAATGGGATTACTAAAGGCTGGCAACAAACCTTAACTAATTATAAAAAAGGCTACCCAACCAAAGAGGCCACTGGAACCCTAAATTTTAAGGTGGAAGCTATTTCAAAAATAAGTAGCGACAGCTACTCCGTCATGGGAGCCTATCATTTAAAAAGAGAAGTTGGCGATGCCAACGGGGTGTTTTTAATTATTTTTAAAAAGATAGCGGGGGAATGGAAAATTATTGCAGATATGTCTTGTTAACCTGTTTTAGAACTTCCTATCTGGATGAAACGGCTTGATATCTAGAGACAACTTTTTATCGGAGATTATTTCGGAAACCAATTTTCCGGTTGGGGGTCCCAAACTCCAACCCATCATTGCATGCCCCGAAGCAATAATTAAATTTTTATATTTATGAGTTCTGCCAATATAGGGCAATCCGTCCGGAGAGCAGGGACGCAATCCAAAATCAGCGGTTGCTTCTTCCTCTTTAGTTAGAGACAATCCTTGGTAATAATTTGATACGGAATTACTGATGGCTTTTACTCTTTTAGGGTTAATGTTATCATTAAATCCTGCAAGTTCCATAGTGCCTGCAAAACGTGTAAAACCATTCATTGGCGTAACGGCAACTTTAGCTTCAACTAATAGTGCAGGAATCGTTATTCCAGTTTCTCTTACTGTATTTATTCGATACCCTTTTCCTGCCTGTATAGGAATTTTAACACCTAATTTACGAGTTAGCAAAGGACTCCACGAGCCAGCAGCAATTAGCACTTCGTCTGCTTTTAGTTTTCTTTTAGTAGTCATCACTTCTTTTATAGCATCTTTAGAAATGACTAAATCTTGAACTTTTTCATGGGTATAGAAGGTAACTCCCTTTTCCTTTAAATAAGATATCATTTCTGTCATAAATTCATTAGGAGTCATGTGGGCATCGGAATCAAAATAAACGGCTCCCTTACAATCTATAGCTGCATTAGGTTCCATTTTTTTGACCTCTTCAGCAGTTATATGGTTAACATTCAAGCCTTCTTTAATTGCTCTCTGTCCTACCTCCCATTCTTCTTCACCTGCTTTATCAGTCTTATATAACATCAAAAGTCCTTTTCGCTCGTAATGAAAATTAAAATCTCCTGATTGCTTTATTTCTTCATAAAGCGCTCTCCCTAAAATATTGATCTCTTTAATAATAGGAATTGCTTTTTCTACCTTCGAAGCAGTTGCCGATTTTTTAAACGCCCAGGCCCATTGTAAAAAATCTTTATCCAAACGAGGTTTCACATAAAAAGGACTAGCAGTATCAAACATCCATTTGAGCCCTTTAGTAATCATACCGGGTGCTGCTAACGGAATAATATGGCTAGGGGTAATGTATCCTGCATTGACAAAGGAGGCTCCTTTGGTCATATCCGATTGATCGATGATGGTAACAGCACATCCTTCTTTCTGGAGGTAATATGCAGAACATAAACCAATGATTCCTCCCCCAATAATTACAACCTCTTTACTCATTATATTTAAATTACCTGGAAACCGTGTGCGTATGGATCATCTTGATCATCAATAATAATGGTATTGTATCCATATACTTTTGCCCATCCTTGAATACTAGGGATAATTGCTGTTTTCCCATCCAATATTGTTTCTTCTTCAATTCTTCCTACAAAAGTGGAACCTATAAAACTTTCATGAACAAATTTGTACCCCAGTCTTAATTTTCCTTTTGCATATAATTGTGCCATCCTTGCCGATGTTCCCGTACCACATGGGCTTCTATCAATGGCTTTATCTCCATAAAACACCGCATTTCTTCCAGAAGATTTTGGATCTATTGGATCGCCGGTCCATAATAGATGACTAACATCTCTAATGGTATCATTTTCTGGATGGATAAACCTATTTGGGTATTTGTCATTGATTCGTTTTCTTAGAATTTGAGAATATTGAATTAATTTACCCGCCGTAAAATCTTGTACTCCGCTAAAGTTGGTCTGTGGGTCTATTATAGCATAATAGTTTCCTCCATAAGAAACATCAAAACTAATGTCCCCTAATTCTGGACAATCAATCGTTAAATTTTCAGCAGCTAAATACGATTTTACATTTTTTAGTTTAACCCATTCTACCTTATTGTTAGTCTCTTTATATTCTATTTCTACTAAACCTGCAGGAGTTTCCATTTTGATGATTCCTGGTTTTTTGGGTATCACTAAACCTTCTTCAACTGCAATAGTAATCGCTCCAATAGTTCCATGCCCACACATGGGCAAACAACCCGAAGTTTCTATAAATAGTATTCCAAAGTCGTTTTCGGGATGTTGAGGTTTAAAAAAGAAACTACCGCTCATCATATCGTGGCCTCTAGGTTCAAACATTAACCCTTTTCGGATCCAGTCGAATTCTTTAATAAAGTGTTGTCTTTTTTCACTCATGGAATTCCCTAAAAGATCTGGGCGACCCGAAGTCACAACTCTTACAGGGTTTCCGCAAGTATGCGCATCAATACATTTAAAAATGGTTCTACTCATTCTTATTTTTTGTGATGTAATTATTGATTCTTTTTTCGAGTATTGACAAGGTAACTGTTCCTTGTTCTAGAACAACTTCATGGAATTCTCTAATGTCAAAATTTGCTCCTAATTCTTTTTCTGCTTTTGTTCTAAGCTCTCTTATTTTAAGCTCTCCAATTTTATAAGATAAGGCTTGACCGGGCCAAGAAATGTAGCGATCGGTTTCGGTATTAATTTCATGAATAGAAAGCGCCGTGTTTTTTGACATGTATTCAATCACTTGATCACGGGTCCAGCCTTTAGCATGGATTCCAGTGTCCACTACCAGTCTGCAAGCTCTCCACATTTCATACGTTAGTTTTCCGAATTGTTCGTAGGCAGTGGTGTACATTCCCATTTCTTCGGCTAAAAACTCACAATACAATCCCCAACCTTCCCCGTATGCAGACAAATAAGTATTCTTTCTAAATTGGGGGATGCTGTCCCCTAACTCAAGGTTTAAGGAGCCTTGTAAGTGATGTCCTGGTACTGCTTCATGAACCGTAAGAGACGGTAAAACATATAAAGGTCTACTTGGTAAATCATAGGTGTTTACCCAATAATATCCGGGATCTGTACTATTTTTACTGGTACCTACATAGCGTCCCGTGGTATACTTAGGAGCAATTGCAGCTGGTACGGCCGCTACCCCATAAGGTTTTCTTGGTAAGGTTTTAAAAAATCTTGGTAATTGTTCGTCGGCTCTTTTTGCCATATCTCTAGCAATCATTAACAATTGCTCAGGACTGGTTGCGTAAAACTGAGGATCGGTTCTTAAAAAGTCAAGGAATTCTGAAAAACTACCTTGAAATTCTAATTCCAAAATAATTTTTTCCATCTCGTTTTTTATTCTAGCAACTTCATCTAAACCAATTTGATGAATTGCATCTGCAGAGTACTGAGTACTCGTTGTATAATAATTAATTCTGTTTTGATAATATTCTTTTCCATTTGGTGTTTCTGAAATTCCAATAGCGCTTCTTGTTTTAGGATAATACTCCTCTTCAAAAAAAGTTTTTACTACCTTAAATTGCGGAATTACATGTTTCGTTATCGCTACTTCGGCAGCTGTTAAAATGGAATCTTTTTGAGATAAGCTTAGAGTTCTCGGCAAGTCATTAAAAGGAGTATAAAAATAACTTTCTTTAAAATCACTAACGATATGATCATTATAACTTGATTCGTAGCCATTAAAAATAACTCGTGGTTGAGAGACTCCTTTTTCTAATCCTTCACGCAATAAAGGAAGAAATTGGTTAACCCGATCTGGAATTGCATTTAGTTGATCTAAATATCTTTTAACTTGATTATAATTTTGAAAAGGTCGAACGATAAAGGGAAAGCTCGTATGAAACCCGGAATCTGAAAGTAATGGATTTAAAAATCGTTCAAAATTATAATAATCAATGGTATCTTGTAAATTAAATTTTAATAATTCTAAGGAAATAGATTCTGTTTCTGATAGGTTTTTAGGATTGATTTTGTTTAATTGTTTTAATTGTTTTTTAGCATAATTTGCTTCCTTTTTAAATTGCTCTTTTGAGAATAATCCTAAGGGATACTTTTTCCAATCATAGGTATTTCGTTCTTCAATTTCAGTAATCACTTTATTTAATAATTCCGAGTCTGGATTTTCAAAATTTATTGAAAAACTCATAAAGACGAGTCCTATAAAAAAAGCAAGATTTCGAAAAAACTTCATAAACATTTAAATTTTATTGGACGTATTTAAACCATTTACAAATCTGGTAATTCCTAATGGATTGTTATTTTTTAATTCAGCTGGCAGTAGTTCATTTGGCCAACTTTGGAAACTAAAAGGGCGGACCCATCTTTTAACTGAGTGCAATCCTACAGCCGTAAAACGACTGTCTGTTGACGAAGGGTATGGACCACCATGTAACATTGCTGGACAAACCTCAACACCTGTTGGAACCCCATTAAAGATAATTCTACCCACTCTATTTTGTAAGGCATCTATAACCGAACTGTATTTTTCGAGCTCCTCTTTTTCTCCCAATACCGTTCCCGTTAATTGACCCTCTAAATGATTAATAATACTTTCTAATTCTTCAGAATTTTTACATTCGACCACCATTGAAAAGGGGCCAAAGACTTCTTGATGTAAGGTGGTATTTTCTAAAAAAGTTTCGCCTTCTACTGTTACAATCGTTTGCCTTGCGTGATTTACTGCTACACTATCATTAAAATCAGCCTTTACTATCAAACCATCTTGTTGTAAAGCAGTTTGCTTGTTTCTTTCATAGTTGCCAATAATTGTTGGGTGCAACATACAAGAAGGTTCTAATTTTACTATTTCTGTAGAAAGTACTTGTATAAATTTAGACAAATCGTCTCCTTTAATTCCAAGAATTAATCCAGGATTGGTACAAAACTGACCGGTCCCTAAAGTAATAGAACCTGCATACGTTTTCGCCAAAGCATCTCCATTATTTTGAAGAGCTTGCGGCAATAAGACCACTGGATTAATACTCCCCATTTCAGCAAACACTGGTATAGGCTCCTCTCTTTGTCCAGCAATATCATACAACGCTCTTCCTCCTTGAATACTTCCTGTAAAACCGACTGCTTTAATATCTGGATGCGTCACCAATTCGATCCCTACTTCAATACCTGAACTGTTTAAATTAGAAAACACGCCGTTTGGCATATTTGTTTTTTGAGCAGCTCTGATAATTGCTTCAGCTACCATTTCTCCGGTTCCAGCATGCATTGGGTGCGATTTACAAATTACAGGACAACCTGCCGCTAAAGCAGATGCCGTATCACCTCCAGCTGTTGAATAAGCAAATGGAAAATTACTGGCTCCAAATACAACTACAGGCCCTAAAGGAACCATCATTTTACGAATATCTTGTTTTGGAATGGGTTTTCTATCTAAATCGGCAGTATCGATGGTCGCTTCTACCCAAGAGCCCTCTTCTAGCATAGCAGCAAAACTTGTTAATTGCCCCATTGTTCTCCCTCTTTCTCCTTTAGCTCTTCCTTCTGGAAGACCCGTTTCAGATTGATACATGGTAATTAAATCGTCTCCCATGGCTAAAATTTCATCTGCGATGGCTCTTAAAAAAGTTGCTTTTTCAAGACCCGATTTTTTACTAAAGGTCTTAAATGCCTCGGAAGCTAATTGTGCTGCTTGATTAATTTCTTCAGAAGTTGCTTCTGTGAAAACTTGATTGTTTTCAATATTTAATTTAGGATTAAACGTTTTATAGGTTTTAGCACCTGTTGCTGATCGTTGATTTCCAATATGATTTTCACCTGTAATCATTTTATTATTTTTAGTTATTTGTTAGGTTTTTATAAACCGGTAATTGAGGTCTGTTTTTTAAACCCTCTTCAATCACTTTCAACACCTGTGCTCTTTCAGAACCAACCAAAGGCAAACGAGGGGCTCTAACCTGTTCAGATCCTATACCAGTTGCTACTTCTGCTAATTTAATATTTTGTACTAATTTGGAATTAATATCTAATTCTAACAAGGGTAAAAACCACCTATAAATCGCTAAAGCTTCTTGAGTTTTTCCAGCTTTTTGAAGCTCATAAATAGCAACTGTTTCTCTCGGAAAGGCACAAACCAGTCCTGCAATCCAGCCATCGGCTCCCATCAATAAACTTTCCAAGGCTAAAGTGTCCACTCCGGTCATTATTTTTAACCGGTCTCCAAACCTATTTTTAATCCTGGTTACATTAGAGATATCTCTTGTGGATTCTTTTACCGCCTGAATGGTATCACATTTTAATAATTCCTCAAACATATCTAAACTCACCTCGGTCTTGTAATCTACAGGATTGTTATAAACCATGATGGGAAGGGCACTATTCAAGGCCACCGCCTTAAAATATTCTACAACCTCTCTATTTCCAGCGCTATATCGCATGGGAGGAAGCATCATTAAACCACTTGCTCCGTCTTCTTCGGCCTTATTGGCTGCCATAATTGCACCCTTTGTCGTTTGCTCTGCAATGTTCATCATAACCGGAACTTTTCCTGCAACAAATTTCACCGTTTCTCTTGTTAATATTCTTTTTTCGGAGTCGTCTAAAGTACTCGCTTCCCCCAAGGTGCCTCCCAGAACAATACCGTGAACTCCTGCGTCTAATTGGCTGTTTATATTTTTTAAAAATAACTCTAAATCTAAAGTATCTTCCTTGGTAAATTTAGTAGTAACTGCTGGCATTACGCCTTCCCATTTAAATTTCATCTCTTATTCTTTTTTTTGATTCTTTTCATATCAGAATCAATCACTTTTTTTCTATTTTATATTTAAACTGTATCCATTTTCATAAAAAACGGTACAAAATTGGCTTACTTGGACTGGCATCATTTTCAAAGGGAGCAATTTGCAAGTTCAACAAATAGTATCCATCTGGTATTGAATCGGGAGCATAAATTAATTCGGTAATGGTAGCGTCTAACCGTTCTTTAATTGAATAATTCCAAAAAGCTTTGTGAGCTAATAATTTTCCTTCATCATGCTCTCTATCTACTGATGGCTGATCTATTAATAAATGTTTAATTCCTCTTTCTCTAATATAAGCTGCTGCTTCTTCTAGGAGATAGGGCCAGTTGGTATTCGAATATTTTTTAGTTTTTTTGAGATCATTATTTGGGCTGGTTCTAATGACCAAAGCCTCTGGATAGTCATTTTTTAATAAATCACTTAGTAACTCTTTAGTAATCACCTGATCTTCCCCTCTTTTTTCTGGTTTAACCGTAATTAGTTTTGTTGAAAAGAAAAAAGTTTTTAGTGTTTTATTAATGGAATAAAACTGCGAGGTTATATGCCCAATACATTCTGTATGGGTTCCATGAGCATGCGGATTAAATTGAATATTATTAAAATTGACGGCAGCTCCCTCCGAAACTTTACCTATCCAATCTCCGTCTTTAACAGGACTTATTGAGGGTTTATCTAGATACCAAGCAATTGGATTTTCTTTAGAACCACTCAACGGTATTGAAATATCTATCGGTTTGGATAAATCAATTTTTTTTAGATCGTTATCAATTTTTATCTCTACTATCATCGCTTAAATGTAATCATTTTATTCGACCATAAACAAGTTGCTAGCAATTCCATCACTTAAAAACTTTCCTTTTTCTGTTATTAGCAAGGTGTCTTTATTATGGATTTTTAAAAGTCCTTCCTCCAATGGTTTTTCAGCTTGTTTTAATAGGTATGTCGCAAAAGCTTTCCCAAATTCTAAATCAATTTTAGAAATAGAAACACCCCACATGGTTCTTAGCCCTGTCATTAAATATTCGTTATACCGATCAGTAATGGTTAAAACTTCTCTTTCAATAGGGAGTTTATTTTCTTGAATAGCATGAATGTATTTTATATTGTTATTTATATTCCAGCTTCTTTTTTTTCCATCGAATGAGTGTGCAGAGGGACCCACTCCTAAATAGTTCTTACCTTGCCAGTAGGCCATGTTATTTTGAGAATAAAATCCTTCTTTTCCAAAATTAGAAAACTCATAATTAACAAATCCATGTTTCTTCATTTTCGCCAATAAAATTAAATAATGACGATGAGAATCTTTTTCACTAACTGGTGAAACTTTACCTAAATCTATCTGTTTTTTTAATGCTGTTTTAGGCTCTACAGTTAATGCATAACTTGATAGGTGTGGAACACCAAATGAAATAGCTTTTTCTAAATTTTCAACCCAACGTTGATCGCTTAAACCAGGAATTCCATAAATTAAGTCAATACTTATATTTTCAAAATATTGTGTGGCCAGTTCAAGACAAGTAGCAGCTTCTTTATGGTTATGTGCCCTATTCATTAATATTAAATCTGTATTGAAAAAAGATTGTATTCCTATACTTAAACGATTGATTTTTGATCGAGATAGTTGAATGATTTTTTCTTCAGAAAGATCATCTGGATTTGCTTCTAATGTAATTTCAATGTTATCTTCTACTTTAAAATTATGATAAACCTCATTAATAATTAAATTAATTTCTTCGGTTTTTAATATCGATGGAGTACCTCCACCAAAGTAAATAGTTTTGATGTCACCTGAAATTTCATTTTTACGAAGTTGAATTTCTTTACAAATGGAGGTAATTAATTCGTTTTTTCTTTTAAGACTTGTTGAAAAATGAAAATCGCAATAAAAACACGCTTGTTTACAAAAAGGAATATGAATATAAATTCCAGCCATTTATAGTCTATTTTTTTATACGTCCTTCGTTTTGTTTCACAAAAGCTGACCAACCCGTATAACTTTTACCAATTTGCACTCTTCCTGAATTATAAAAATGACAAACTGCAGCCGCTAATCCATCAGTACTATCTAAATTTTTTGGAAGTTCTTTTAAATTTAAAAGGCTCTGTAGCATTTTTGCCACTTGTTCTTTACTAGCATTTCCGTTGCCAGTTATAGCCATTTTTATTTTTTTAGGTGAATATTCGGTAATTGGTATCTCTCTAGAAAGTCCTGCTGCCATGGCAACGCCTTGTGCTCTTCCTAATTTTAACATCGACTGAACATTTTTACCAAAAAAAGGAGCTTCAATTGCGATGTGATCCGGCTTATAAGTATCAATCAGTTCGACAGTTCGTTCAAAAATCAATTTTAACTTTAAATAGTGATCATCGTACTTTTTGAGTTGAAGTTCGTTTAATTGCAGAAAATGCATTTTCTTTTTAACTACTTTAATGAGTCCAAAACCCATAATGGTGGTACCAGGATCTATCCCTAGAATTATTTTATCTGAATTCATTTAAAATTTTAGCATTAAGGATTTACTAATTTAGTATTTTATGTTTGTACTGTATGGCAATTCTATTGAATTTTAGTTTGCTATTGTTTTTATCTCCAGCGGTAACTGAAAAGATGTTTTAACTGGGATTCCTCTTTTATAGGCTGGAGCAATTGGCTGAATAGAATCCATCGCTTTTTTTATATTTTTCTCCAGTAATGGAATTTGAGCGCTTATCAAACTATCGATAATCATAGAAGTAATCATTAATTTTCCTTTTTTATCGACCATAAAATCAATCGTTAATGTTTCATTTAAATCAGTTGTTACAACTGTTTCTTCAACGTTAATAGATAAATAAATATAAGAAGACAAGGTGGACTCAAAACAAGATTTTTGTTGCTCTTTATTTGAAATAAGTTCACAATTTTTAAAAATAGGATATTGATCTACATCCTTCCAATTAATGGATTTGATTTCATCTATAACAAACGTTTCAGAAGAAATCTTTTTAGTTTCAAAGTATTCACAAGAATAAAAAAACAATGATAAAATAAGTAGACCAATAATGCTTTTTATTTTCATTTTTATTTTTCTCCTTTTGTTTCGTTAATGTATGCTTCCCACTTCATATCCTTATATTTATTACTCCCCAAATAGCTTACTATTGGTAGCATTTCAGTAGGCCCCCTATAGCCCGGCATAACAAGTAAAATTCTTAAATCTTCATCTAAATACACAAAGGTAGGATAACTTAATTTTCCTTTTAAAAGTGCAGCAGGGAGTTCGTTATAACCTCTTCTTCCTTTATTAACAAAACTAAATTCCTTTCCTTTGAAAGTCATTGTGTTTTTATCCTCACCATCCATTTTTACACAATAAAACTCCTTATTTAAATAGTCGATCATATCTTTATCTTGAAAAGTAGTTTTATCCATTTTCTTACAATAGCCACACCAATTGGTGTATACATCGATCAATATTTTTTTAGGCTGTTTTTTTACAGCAAGTTCTGCTTCTTCTATGGTCATCCAATTAATTTCTTGTCCTGATAAATAGGGACTATTTATTAAAGTCAAAAAAAGGAATAGCGCTAAATTTTTCATATTATAAAAATAATAAATCCCTGTAAATTACAAGATAACAAATTTAATTATTAAATAATAGTTGTAACAACTTCAGTTAATATGCGACCAAATAGATATGAATATGGATTTAATATTGGTAAGTATAGGGTTTATTCTTTGTATTGTAGGTTTAATAGGTAGTGTTTTACCTGTTCTTCCAGGGCCTCCATTAGGTTGGTTAGGGCTATTATTTTTAGAAATAACTATTGCTATACCGACTAATTATTGGTTTTTAGGAATCACCTTTGTGATTGCTATCGGTATTTTTTTATTGGATTATATGATGCCAGCCATTAGCACCAAAAAGTTTGGTGGTAGTAAAGCTGGTGCTGTAGGTGCTGTGTTGGGATTAATTATTGGATTAATTTCTCCAATACCTTTTGGTTTTTTAATAGGACCATTTTTTGGTGCTTTTATTGGAGAAATCGTTTTTAACAAAACGAAAGGGCCACAAGCGTTAAAATCAGCATTGGGTTCCTTTTTAGGTTTTTTAGCATCTACTATTATGAAACTAACAATTTCACTAGTATTCTTAGGGATTTTTATTTGGGAAGTTCTTGAAAATTGGAGCCGTTTTTTTTAATTTATTTTAATTTTTAATGATTTTTTTTATACTATTTTTAGATTCTGTTTTAAGATTTAAAAAATAGGTTCCTTTATTCAAATTAGATACATCGATCGAACTATCAAAAGAATCTAATTTTAATTCATATAAAATTTGTCCCAATATATTTTTTAAACTAACACTTTTAATAAGTTCTTCTGAGGAAATATATAACAAGTCATCAACAGGATTAGGATACAAAGCGAAGGTATTATTTGTTTCAGAGGAATTGCTCAATAAACAATTTAACTCAATGGTATAATCACCAGATTCTTGCCCTGCTCCCTCAACCATAATGTAATAAGTAGATGTTCCATTTGATTCAAAATCCAATCTAGAATAAATACCACAATCGTCATTATTGGATGCTATTTCGTTTGTAAGTGAACAGTCTGAAAAAACTCTTAAAAAAGTATCAAAATTAGTGGCCCCATTACAAAGAGTCACCTCTATGATACCCTCCCCTGCAGATCCTGTATACGTATAAAAAACATCTGGCGCGTCAGACCCTCCAGAATCAGAAGCATTTGTAGTGCTCCCTGAAATTGAAACTCCACAGTTTAAACTAATGGCATTATCACAATTATTATTAGACGGAGCAACCGGCAACTTAAGCACAAAACCTATTCCACTATTAGTTAAACCAACTACGGTGGAAGCGTCGTCAGATATTGCTAAGGGTAAAGCTAAAATGGCTCCTTGAACATCAATCCCTAAAGATGTAGCGTAATCGGTAAGGTCTAATAAACCATCTACCTCGGTATAATAAAAACCTCTACCTAAAGTTGCTGGTGCTGGCCAAGGTCTGTAGTAGCCTACAACGACTTCCCCATTTGATGAAAGTCCTGTAGTTGCGCCTCTCCATTCATTTATAGGAGCAGGACCAATATCCAAAACACCCGTAGCTTCACTCCAAATATAAGCTTGATAATCGTTTGCGTAATTGCCTCCTCCTCCCATCCAAATTCCGTCATCAGATATAACCCCTACCTCGCTTGCTGGCTCACCATTATTATGAAAGATCAGTGTTTGATTGCTATCGATCCAAAAAGCCCCTTGTCTAAATCCTGTTGAAGAATCTTGCCATCCAGCAATAATACTTCCGTCATGATTTACTGCATTGGCTCGAGAGCTACTTCCAGAAACCGAACTCCCCAAATCTTCGACACCGTTTAGATTGGTCCACTTAATTGCGTGAGCACTTCCAGGATTAATCCAACCTAAACCAACGATAGTTTGTCCATCCGAAGAGATACCCCACGACGAACTTGAAGAATTTCCAGACGATGATCCCAAAGATCCATGTGAAGTCCATATTTGTGTAGCGACATCATAAGAACTTAATTCGCCCAAAGCAGTATCCGGATTAATTCTAGTACCTGCTATTTTTGTTCCTGCACTATTGACTGCAGTTGTTCCTCCGTATTGATTTGGAGCTACGCCTCCAATTAAAGTTAGACCATCAGAAATTGTCCACATAAAATGTTCTTGAGCATTATCTCCTACTACGATAGTTCCATTCTCATTTAAATCTTGTACAGTATAATTATTCCCTAGTAAGTATAATTGAGCGTTACTAGTAAAACAGATAACTAATACTAGTATTAAAAAACTTAAAATTGACTTGTTTGTAAATAATTTTTGAGTTTTATATTTCATGATGGTAGAGTTATTATTATTTTGAATCATGTTAAATATAATAAAATCTACTGAATATTTTAATTTATAGAATTCAATTAAAATATTACTATCTAGGTATTTGTTATACTTAATATTAAATAAATTACAATTTTATTTTTGAAATATTAATTTATTGATTAGTTTTAGTTTTTGTACATTAACCAGCTATAAAACTTACAATGAAAAAACAATTATTATTGCTATTACTTTTTACCTTTTCAAATTCTTTCAGTCAAGCAGTTAAACTATAAATAATCAATTTAAAAATAAAAACATGTTCAAACATTTTAATATAATAGACATATTACTGTTAATATCTGCTCTTTCAAGCTTAATATTTTCAGAAATATTATTTTTTTCTGGGGAAAAAGAAAACGCCATATTTATTGGATTATGGGTTCCGTCTATTCTAGCTTTTGGTATTTATTTACGACTCATTAAAAACTCGAAAAAATGAATGATTTTATACCATACTTTGCAGGAATAATTACTTTACTTTTTGGAATAGCATTCTATTTAGCTTTACAAGAGTTTAAAAAACTTAAATAAGTGATAATAATCTGTTTATGATTGAATATCATTTCGACTGTCCACACTGTTGGGAGCAACAATTAAAATTGATTGATAGTTCCATAAACAATCAAATTTTTATTGAAGACTGTGAGGTTTGTTGTAACCCTTTAGAATTTAGTATAGTAATAGAAAATAACGAATTACATTCATTTTCTATACAATCTATTGAACAGTAACGATAGCCTATTAAATGGATTGAAGATAACAGACATTATTGAACTGTCGATTGTATCTTTAATTGCAATTAAAAATACAATTAATCGAAAAAAATATTAAATTCAACTAACTTTAGTTGAATTTCGTCGAAAGAATCGATCGGTTTATTTCTAATAATTTTAAATTTGTATTGGTTAGTTATTAATTCCATATTAAATTTATTTAGATGGATTTTTACAAAGCATCATCTTAACAGATGGTGCTTTTTTTCTTTAAAAAAATAAAATATATAGATACTATTAGGCTTTAAAAGAATGTCGCTTAACATCGGTAAAAAGCCCCTTGTCTAATTATTAATATAACCAGATTTAATAAAATTAAATTTGATTGATTAAAGATTTTTTTTCAAAAAATACTCTTTTTTTAAATACAATTCAATTATATCCCCACTAACACCATCTTATATTTAAGATGGTGTTTTTTTTATTTAAGAGTAAGTAGTTAATATTTTTTACAGAACTACTAAAAACAAAAAAAGCCTTTCCTATTTGGAAAAGCTTCTCATCGGTTTAACTACATAAACCTAGTCCTATTTAAAGAACTCAACACAACATTTTAATTGCGGTCTGGACGAGACTCGAACTCGCGACCCCCTGCGTGACAGGCAGGTATTCTAACCAACTGAACTACCAGACCGTGCTTACAATATCTCTATTGCTTGTTAGCGAGGGCAAATATACACCTCCTATTGATTATTGCAAACTATTTTTTAAAAAATAATTTAGTTTAATTGTTTTGTTACTTAAACTTTTGACGTTCTACGAGATAGCTTGTTAAAATGGCACTAAAGTCTTCATTAATATTTACAGGAACGTATTTAATTCGATACTGCCCACATTTAATTTTTAATTCGTTAAAATATTTTTGTACTGCTTCTTTATAGTCTTGCCTTACATTATCGGCATATAGGTTTAAATGTTCTCCAGTTTCTAAATCAACAAAACGTTTGGGCCGATTGTTAAAATTAAATTCTATTTCTTTTTCTTTATCATAGGTATGAAATAATATTACCTCATGTTTGTTGTATTTTAAATGTTGAAGTGCTTCAAAAAGTTTTGCTTCCTCTTGGTCACTTTGAAACATATCCGTGAATAAAAAAACCATGGAGCGTCTTTTTATTTTTTCAGCAATTTCATGGAGGTACGTATAAGTTTTAGTGATAATTTGATCTCTTTTATTTACTAAAGCCTCGTTTAATTTAGCTAATAACATTTGGTGGTGACGTTCACTTCCTTTTTCATTACTGTAATAATCATAATGATCACTATAAATACTTAATCCAACAGCATCCCGTTGTCTTTTTAATAAATTCATGATAGCTGCTGCAGCTAATGCTGAAAAACTAATTTTATTTAATTGATTAATATTAAAATTTTTGAATGATGGATAATGCATCGAGCTGCTATTATCGATAATTAAATGACATCGTAAATTGGTTTCTTCTTCATAGCGTTTTGTGTATAACCTGTCTGTTTTTGCATATAATTTCCAATCGATATGCTTGGTGCTTTCTCCCTGATTGTAGAGACGATGTTCTGCAAATTCAGCCGAAAACCCATGGAAGGGACTTTTATGCAATCCAGAAATAAAACCTTCAACAACTTGGTGAGCTAAAAGCTCTAAATTTTTGAATCCTTTAATTTCGTTTATTTCTTTGCGTATATCCATTAACCCTAAAATAAAAAAGGTTTGCTAATTAGCAAACCTTTTTTATTATGTTTTGTTATTATTAAAGCAAGGAGTTTATAGCCTCCTCATAAGTGGCCTTTGGAGCAACTCCTACTTGTCTACCAACTACTTCACCATTTTGAAAAACCAGTACCGTCGGAATGTTACGAACACCATATTTTGCGGCAAATTCTTGGTTGGCATCTACATCTACTTTTCCAACAACTGCTTTCCCTTCATAATCATTACTTATTTCTTCAATAATTGGTCCTACCATTCTGCAAGGTCCACACCAAGCAGCCCAAAAATCTACTAGTACAGGTTTTTCACTTTTTAAAACCACTTCTTCAAAACTTTGGTCTGTTATTTCTATTGCCATAATATTTTTTTTATTTATTTCACAAATGTAATCAATAATTAGGCCTAAACATACATTCAAATCATTAGAATATATGATTCGTATATCAATTCAGTTTATAGCTGATTTGTTCTTTTTCTAGCCTTTTTAGTAAATCGTTTGAAATATCAATCTTAAACTTTTTGGAGGGCATTGTTATTTTTATTTTTTCAGATGTTTCATAAATAATCAATTCTAAATGTTTATCTCCCTTAAAATCTTTAATAATTTGTTTTAGATTAACAATATGATCATTACTTATTTCTTCAATAGGTAATTGTATAGTCAATCTTTTTGCATGACTATCCATAACTTCTTGTAACATTTGCATACTGTTAAATTGCAATCTAGGATCTCCTTTTTTCTGAGTTTCTTTATTCACCCAACCTTCCCTAACTAAAGCTCGGATAAATATAAACGAATTAGGAACTAAAAAATGTCTAAATTTTAGATACTGCTCTCCGAATATCCTAAATTCATAACTTTCGTTATAATCTTCAACTGTAAATAAAGCCCAACCTTTACCCATTTTTGTCTCTCGATGTTGAACATCTCCAACCATACCGGCAAAGCACATCTCTCTATTGATAAAGTTTTCTAAGTAGTTAAAATCGGAGGCTGTACAGTTACAAAATCGATTAATTTCTGTTTTAAAATCATCCAATGGATGACCAGATATATATATTCCTACGACTTCTTTTTCTTGTTTTAATTTTTTTAAAGTCCCCCACTTTTCACAAGGTGGGACTTCTGGCTCTGGTATTTGTACTTCACTACTCCCTCCAAACATATCTAATTGATCGCTATTTTGAGATTCCTGAAATTTGGCAGCAAAACGCAATACCTTTTCAATAAATAAAATACCCTTATCATCGGGATGTAAATACTGAGCACGATGTGAATCAAATCCGTCAAATCCTCCAGCTAGCGCTAATCCTTCAAAAGCTTTTTTATTCGTTGCTCTCAAATCAATACGCTTAGCTAAATCAAATACCGATTTGTACTTACCCTCAGCTCTAGTTTCAACAATAGTAGCAACTGCGTTCCCGCCAACTCCTTTTATAGCACCCATCCCAAAGCGAATAGCACCTTGATTATTTACGGTAAACTTATAATAAGATTCGTTAACATCGGGTCCTAAAACCTCTAAGCCCATCCTTCGACATTCTTCCATAAAGAAACTTACTTGTTTAATGTCGTTCATATTATTAGATAATACCGCAGCCATATACTCTGCAGGATAATGTGCCTTTAAGTAAGCGGTCTGATAAGCAATCCATGCGTAACAAGTAGAGTGAGACTTATTAAAAGCATAGCTTGCAAAAGCTTCCCAATCTTTCCATATTTTTTCTAGCTTTTCTTCGTCATGACCATTTTCTTTTGCTTGAGTTATAAACTTAGGTTTCATTTTATCTAAAACAGCAATAAGTTTTTTACCCATTGCTTTACGCAATACATCTGCCTCACCTTTGGTAAAATTTGCAAGCTTTTGAGAGAGTAGCATTACTTGTTCTTGATAAACCGTGATACCATATGTTTCTTTCAAATATTCTTCCATAGCAGGTAGATCATATAAGATGTCCTCATCTCCATTTTTACGATTTACAAAACTTGGAATATATTCTATAGGGCCTGGCCTGTAAAGAGCATTCATTGCAATTAAGTCGTCGAAAACAGTAGGTTTTAAATCCTTTAAATACTTTTGCATTCCTGCAGATTCGTATTGAAATATTCCAACTGTTTCACCTTTTTGAAATAATTCAAAAGTTAACTCATCATCTAGCGGAAAAGAATCAGGATCAAGTTCTACTTGATGTTTTAACTTTACCAGTTTAACGGTGTCTTTAATTAGAGTTAGTGTTTTTAAACCTAAAAAATCCATTTTTAATAGACCTGCACTTTCCACTACAGAGTTATCAAATTGAGTGACGAACATATCAGAATCCTTTGCTGTTGCAACAGGAACAAAATTTGTAATGTCATCTGGTGTAATGATAACTCCACAAGCATGGGTCCCAACATTACGAACTGAACCCTCTAATATCCTAGCCTGATTTACAGTTTGAGCCTCTAAATCATTACCCTCAGCCAATACTAACAATTCGTTTACTTTTGGCACCTCATCGTTTCTAAAATTATTTCTAATTTCAGAATCGGTATATCCAAATATCTTTTTTAATTTGGTCATATTCGGAATTAACTTAGAAATTCGATCTGCAGAATTTAAAGGTAAGTCCAATACCCTAGCTGTATCTCTAATCGAGGATTTAGCAGCCATAGTACCATAGGTTATAATTTGTGCTACTTGATTAGTTCCGTACTTTTCGATAACATAATCCAACACTCGACCTCGACCTTCATCATCAAAATCAATATCAATATCTGGCATACTAATCCGTTCCGGATTTAAAAAACGCTCAAAAAGTAAATTATACTTTATGGGGTCAATATTAGTAATCCATAAACAATATGCTACTACAGATCCTGCTGCAGAACCCCTCCCTGGGCCAACAGACACATCCATTTTTCTAGCCTCCGCTATAAAATCTTGAACAATTAAAAAATATCCAGGATACCCCGTGTTTGCAATTACTTCTAATTCAAAGTCAAGTCGCTCTGTTAGTTCGTCTGATAGTTCACCATATCGTTTTTTTGCGCCCTCATATGTCAAGGCTCTCAGAAATGTATTTTCTCCTCTTTTACCTCCATCGACATCATCTTCTTGGTTCTGAAACTCTTTAGGGATATCAAATTTTGGTAAAAGAACGTCTCTTTTTAGACTAAAGGGAGTCACTTTTTCAATAATCTCTGAAATATTTTTAATTGCCTGAGGAAGATCCTTGAATAAAGTCTTCATTTCGGATTGCGATTTAAAATAATATTCCTGATTTGGTAATCCATATCGATATCCACGACCTCTACCAATCGGAGTCGCTTGTTTTTCTCCATCTTTTACACATAACAAAATATCGTGAGCATTTGCATCTTTTTTATTTATGTAATAGGTATTGTTTGTGGCTACCAATTTTACTTGATGTTTTTTAGCCATCGGGATTAACACCGAATTTACTCTTTTTTCATCCTCTTGGTGATGTCTTGACACCTCTATATAAAAATCTTCTCCAAAAGTTTCTTTCCACCAAATTAAAGAGTCTTCCGCTTGTTTCTCACCTATATTTAAAATCTTACTTGGCACTTCCCCGTTAAGACTCCCGGAGAGAACCATAATATCTTCTTTGTATTTTTCAATAATTTTTTTGTCAATCCTAGGAACATAATAAAAACCATCTGTAAAAGCAATAGATGACATTTTTGCTAAATTATGATAGCCCTTTTTATTTTTTGCCAATAAGACAATTTGATAGCCATTATCTTTATGATTTTTATTTAAATGATCTTCGCAAACAAAAAACTCACAGCCTACAATGGCTTTTATTTTTTTTGATGAATCCTCTTCACTTAGAGTTTTATTGTAATTATTAACTTGCATTACAAAATGAAAAGCCCCCATCATATTTCCAGAATCGGTTAGTGCTACCGCAGGCATATTGTTATCTGCTGTTGCCTTTATTAAATTTTGAGTGCTGGAAGTAGATTGCAGTATTGAAAACTGAGAATGATTGTGTAAATGAGCAAACGAAACTTTTTCTAATCCCGCAATATTTTTATCTATAGTATCTGAAGACACCTCCTCCTCATTTGAAATAGATGCAATTTCTTTTCTTATTCTATCGGAAGCTTTTTTTAAATTAATATGCTTTAAGCCTATTAATTTAATAGGTTCTGGATTAAATTTATTAAATGTTTCAAAATAATCTGGCTCAACTTGCAATTCGTTCGCAGAATAAATTTTTCTTCTAATTAACTCTAAAAAACAACGGGTAGTGGCCTCTACATCGGCAGTAGCGTTGTGCGCTTCACTGAATGGATGATTAAAAAGAAAGGTGTGCAGCTCTGAAAGAGTAGGAAGTTTAAATTTTCCTCCTCTGCCCCCGGGTAGCTGACACAATTGGGCTGTTTTTTCGGTACAAGTATCTAATACCTGGTAATTAGGTAAAGGATTTTCTATTCCTAACCGAATAAACTCAGCGCCCATAATATTATTATCAAATCCTAAATTCTGCCCAACAATAAATTTAGTTTTTGATAGTGCTTTTTGAAATCTTTCAATTACATCCTCTAGAGGGACTCCATCTTTTGATGCTAATTCTGTAGATATTCCATGAATTTTCTCAGCATCATAAGGAACATTAAATCCTTCAGGTTGTATTAAGTAATCTTCATGTTCAATTAAAACTCCTTTATTATCATGTAGCTGCCAAGCTATTTGAATGCATCTAGGCCAATTTTCCGTATCGGATAGTGGAGCATTCCATCGTTTTGGCAGCCCAGTAGTTTCGGTATCAAATATTAAAAACATAAAAAAGTAAGAAGGTTAATTTGTGTTTTATTATCTCAAAAATCTAGTGCCTTAAAAGTATAAAAATCACCTTTTAAATAAGTTAAATTTTATTAAGAGTTGTTAACTTTTTGGCAGGAGAGCAATAGTCCCAGTATTATTGGTAGGTCACATCAAATTGTCCAGCGTTAACTGTGTTGGTAGGAGTTTGAAACTGAAAAGTCCCTGTTATTATTTTTGTCGAAGTGTCAAAAGATAAAATATTGATTTCTCCATTGATGGCATCCTCTGTATCCACTCCATCCGAAACCCTAGCAAAAAAACCTTCCAAAGGCAACTCATAAACTCCTATTAATGTGTCAGAAGGGATTACTAAAATTATTTCATCTGAATTAATAACACCTCTTATCACAATATCAGTTCCATTGTCAATTGCAAAAGTATCTAAAGGAACAAATACGCCTCCATTAAGTTCTGCTGTGAAATTTCCTGCATTACTACCATTTTCAATTTCATTTTCGTAAACTACCTTATAGAAAACGCCTCTTTTTACCTCTAAAGTGTCTTGACTTATGGAGATTGCTTTAAAATTAAATTCTCCTGTTATGGTTTGATTCTCTATTGAAATTTCATTTACTTTCATTCTTCCCTCACCTCCTGGTATTGTTGTTGAATAAATCGTTCCACTCGCATTCTGGTAGATAGCAAAGTTTTCAGAATCTTCGCCAAAATCAATATTGGCGCCTTCAACCAAATTAGCCCCTCTTAAGGTTATTATCTCGTCACTACTTTTTCCTTGAAGCACAAAATAATCATCATTTTCAAAGTAGTTTGCCTCCGCTAAATCAGCTTTAAAAAAAACATCATCAATACTAGCTTGAAAAGCAGGAGAATTTGTCTCTAATTTTTGACAACTACTAATAATCAAGAATACAAAAAAAAGAGTTTTAAGGTTTTTCATAGCGAAGTCAGATACTTTGGATTTTCACAAATGTAAAGAAAAAGTTCAAACTATCTAATTTCATTATAAAAAAAGATTATCTTTGCAAACTTAAATTATAAACCGAGGTCGAGAACCTCAAAAATTAATAAACATGCCCGTAAAAATTAGATTACAAAGACACGGAAAAAAAGGAAAACCTTTTTACTGGATTGTAGCTGCTGATAGCCGCTCAAAAAGAGATGGAAAATACCTAGAAAAACTAGGAACCTATAATCCAAATGTTAACCCTGCAGAAATCAATTTAGATATTGATGGTGCAGTTCAATGGTTAGATAATGGAGCACAACCAACTGACACAGCAAGAGCTATTTTATCATACAAAGGTGTGATGTTAAAAAAACATCTTGCTGGAGGTGTTAAAAAAGGAGCCTTCACTGCTGAACAAGCCGAAGAAAAATTTAATGCTTGGTTAGAAGGTAAGAATAAAGAAGTTGAAGCTAAGCGCTCAAAATTAAATGATGCGGAAGCAAAAACAAAGGCAGATGCCTTAGCTGCAGAGAAAGCAGTAAACGAACAACGTATTGCTGACGCTACTCCTGTTGAGGAAGTAGAAGAAGAAATAGTAGAAGCGTCATCGACTGATGAAGCAGAAGAAACAACTGAAGAAGTAGTTGAGGTTTCAGCGACTGAAGAAGCGGTAGAAGAAACCGCAAAAGAAGAAGAATAATTTTTTTATCAATGCAAAAGGAGGACTGTTTCTACTTAGGCAAGATTGTTAAAAAATATAGTTTTAAAGGAGAGTTACTAGTAAAGCTAGACACAGACGATCCTATTATTTATACCAAAATGGAATCAGTTTTTATTGATAAAAATAAAAACTTGATTCCATTTTTTATTGAACGCTCCTCATTACATAAATCAACACTTTTACGAGTAAAATTTGAAGATATCGATAGCGAAGAAGACGCTGACAAATTATTAAAAAGTGAACTTTATTTACCCCTTGAGTTTTTACCTCAACTAACAGGCAATAAATTTTATTACCACGAGATATTTGGTTTCGAGGCTGAAGATTTATCTTTCGGACTTATTGGAATTATCAAAGGAGTAAACGATAGTACCAATCAAGCTATACTTGAAATTGACAGGAATGGTTCGGAAATCTTAATTCCATTAATCGACGATTTTATAAAAAGTGTAGACCGAGAGCAAAAAAAAATAATTCTTGAGGTACCAGAGGGATTAATTGATATTTACCTCTAATATTTTATTTTTCTTTAAAATGAAATTTACATTTAAACAATTTACAGTAAAACAAGAGCGCTCTGCTATGAAAGTTGGTACCGACGGCGTGCTTTTAGGAGCTTGGACTTCCTTAGACAACCAACCACTATCCATTTTAGATATAGGTGCCGGAACAGGAATTATATCTTTACTATTAGCACAGCGTAGTTTATCAGAAACTATCGATGCTGTCGAATTAGACGAAAATGCCTACGAAGAATGTGTAGATAATTTTGAAGCTTCTGATTGGGGAGATCGCTTGTTTTGTTATCACACGTCCGCACAACAATTTGCAGTAGAGATTGATGACACGTATGATTTAATTGTTTCTAATCCTCCATTTTATACTGACCATTTTAAATCTGAAAATAAAGCGAGAAATAAAGCTCGATTTACAGATAGTCTGTCTTTTAAAGATCTAACTAAAGCTGTTTCTAAATTACTTTCTTCGCATGGAATTTTTACATTAATAATTCCTTTTAAAGAAGAAACTAATTTCATATCAATCGCATCAGAGCATCATCTGTTTCCAAATAAAATCTGCCGAGTAAAAGGAAATATTAATTCAGAAATTAAAAGAAGTTTAATTGAATTTTCATTAATCAATTCTAAAGTAAGTGTCGAAGAATTAATCCTTGAAAACTCCAGACATCATTATACAGAGAAGTATAAAAATTTAGTAAAAGATTTTTACTTGAAATTATAATTCTCTGAGCATTGGTCTTGTTAAGCAAGTGGGGCCTCCTCCTCCAAAAACACTAATATTTTCTCCTTTGTAAATACTTACTTTACAGCCTGCTTTGATTAAGGCTTTTTGGGTCTTGGGGTTCCCATCTACCATCAAACATTCCTTGGGGGCAATTGCCAAAACATTGCATCCCATTGATTCGAACTCTTCGTCAGGCACTTCGATTAATTGAATCTTTCTTTTTATGAGTTCATTCCTAAATTTTATGGGCATTAATGGTGAATATACCACTGCCAAATCTCTAGCTACTGGACTTAAAATTGACATTAAATGGAACACATCTGAAATTCCTTTATAATGAGGCAAATTAGCTACAAGAACTTCAATCCCTTTCGGTTCTAGTAAATTTTTTAATTGTTTGATTCCATGTTCATTAGTGCGATACGTGTGTCCAACAGCTAATGTCTTCTCATCTAACCAGGCAACATCACCACCTTCTAAAGTTCCTGGCGATTCAATGATTCCTAAAATAGGAATGGCATTGTTTTTAAATATCTCTAACTGAGCTGCGGGTTCGTTTATGCGAGTCTCTTTACCCATATTGCATATAATCATTCCAAAATCGGTTGCAATAGAAGCATCTCGGCAATAAATAGAGTCAATGGAGACATCTTCATTAAAGGGGAAATCATAAATAGTGGCCCCATTATTTTGGAGTGCTTTTCTAAAAATATCATACTCTATTAGTGTTTTCTTATAATCTGGCTGATCTAAAAAATTATGAGCTCTCCATTGTTCTTTAAGAATATGTTCAGAGACAAATGCATTGTTTGCAGGTTTAATAAAAACAGTGTTTAATTTTAAATATTCTGAATGATAAGTGGTTTTCATTTATTTTTCTTTGTAGTTATCCATTTCATATAAACATACACGGGTATACCCATCAATAATAATAAAAATCCGTAATATACCGTCTCGGGTCCAGAACCATAAATAGCCCAAAATGAATACAAAAACCCCAATGTTGCTAACACCAAAGATTTAAACCAACTTTTTGTTTCAAACTTTTTTTCAATTATAATAAGTAAATAAGACGCCGCAGTAAATAAATAAGGTAGTAACGTAGCTATTACGGTCAGCTGTACAATAAATTGAAACTGCTCGACCAATCCTTCTGTATAATTTAAGGACATCACAACAGATGATAATATACCTCCGATCACAAATCCGTTTACTGGAGCTCCTTTTTTATTTTTTTTCTTAAAAAAATCTGGGAACAATTCGTCTTTTGCAGTAGCCATTGATATTTGTCCTGTAATTAATATCCAGCCATTTAAAACTCCTATTCCCGAAACAATGACGCCTAAAGCTACAAAATAGCCTCCAAGATCTCCCCCCATTATTTTCGCTGCCTCCGCAAAAGGCGCAGGAGATTCTTGAAGAATTTCTAAGGGTAACATCCCAAATAAAATAATCGTTGCTAAAATATATAATATGGTAGTTATTACAGTTCCTAACATAGTTGCTCTAGGTACTGTTTTTTCAGGATTATGAATATCTGCAGCTGGGATTGTAGCACATTCTATACCCAAAAAAGCATAAAGTGTTAGAGAGGCAACTGTTGATAGGGACGAAAAATTACTTTCTCCAGTTAGATTAAAAGAAGGAAAGTTTTCAATTTTAAAAAAAAATAATCCAAATAATATAATGAATAATAAAGGTATTATTTTTACGATCGTCGTGAATAATTGAACCTTTCCTGATTCTTTTATACCTCTTGAATTAATCCACGTAAAAAACCAAATCAAACCCAAACCCAACGATACCGACAAAGTAGCGTTGGTGGCTAATTCAGGTATAAAAAAACTGGCAGCTCCTATGATTGCTATTGCTATTGCTCCATTACTCACCCAACAAGCAATCCAATAGCCCCAAGCAACTAAAAATCCTAAAAAATCTCCAAATCCTGCTTTGGAATAAACGTATGGTCCACCACTTTTACTAACTATTATCTTACTAAAATTACTAAATATTTTTGCTAAAATTAAAGCTCCCGTTGCAGTAAATAACCAACCTAATAAACTTACTGATCCGTAATTTGATAAAACAGCAGGTAATACAAAAATACCAACTCCAATCATATTACCCACTACGAGAGAAGTAGCAGTTAATAGACCTATTTTCTGAGTTTTAGATTTCATATACTTTTAATAGATTATAAAATAATTGTTTACATTTAGTGTCAATTCGTGAATATACAATAATCCAATTAAGCAATGGGCAATAAATTCTATATCGATTCTGATATTAAAAAAGCAGAAACACTTCCCGCTTCTTTTTATAAAGATGAGCAGATTTTTAAGGAGTTGAAAGAAAAAATATTTTTAAAATCATGGCACTATATTGGAGATGAAAATTTAGTTGCATTACCTCAATCTGTTTACCCATTAGTTCTTTTAGACAATTATTTAACCGAGCCAATTCTGATAGTAAGAAATGAAGATGATAAAATTAATTGCTTCACTAATGTTTGTACTCATCGCGGAAATTTAGTTGCATTACAACCTGGAAAAGTAAAAAAACTAACCTGTATGTATCATGGGAGGAGATTTAGTTTAAACGGAGAATTTGAATACATGCCAGAATTTGAAGAAGCAGAAAATTTTCCTAGGGCCTGTGATCACCTGCATCAATTTCCTCTTGAAAAATGGGGACCCCTTTTATTTGCTGGATTAAATCCAGAGTTTCAATTCTCGAAAGTAATTAATAAAATGAAAGAACGGATTGGATTTTTACCTTTTGAGGAATTTTATTTGGACTCTTCTAGTAGTAAAGATTTTTTAGTTCATGCGCATTGGGCTTTGTATTGCGATAATTATTTAGAGGGATTCCATGTTCCTTTTGTTCACGAAGGACTAAATAAGGTTCTTGATTATGGCAGTTATAAAACCGAAACCTATGAGCATTGCAATCTTCAAATTGGTTATACAGACGATGCAACCGAAGTTTTTGATTTTCCCGAAAGTCATCCAGATTATGGAAAAAATGTAGCGGCCTATTATTATTGGGTATTCCCAAATATGATGTTTAATTTTTATCCTTGGGGACTCTCTTTAAATATTGTAAAGCCTCTAGATATTAACCGAACTAAAGTTTCTTTTATATCCTATGTGTGGGATCCAAAAAAAATGAATAAAGGCGCTGGGAATGATCTAGAAAAAGTCGAACGAGAAGATGAATTTATAGTTGAAAACGTTCAAAAGGGAGTGAATTCCTCATTTTATAAGGCGGGAAGATTTTCACCTAAAAGAGAAAAGGGAGTTCATCATTTTCATCGTTTAATCGCCAGCTATTTAAATAATTAATTCATAAATATTATATAATTTTTCTCTATTATAAGTGTAAAATTGAGGAGCATTAATTACTTTTGAAAAATTAAATAAAAAGACTATGAAACCTGATTTATTTGAAGCCCCTGATTACTATCAATTGGACGAATTACTTACCGACGAACACAAGCTGATTCGTGATGCAGCACGAGAGTGGGTAAAACGTGATGTATCTCCTATAATTGAAGAATACGCTCAAAAAGCTGAATTTCCAAATCAAATTTTAAAAGGATTAGCAGAAATCGGTGCATTTGGACCTTACATCCCAGTGGAATATGGAGGTGCTGGTTTAGACCAAATATCATACGGGCTAATCATGCAAGAAATTGAGCGTGGCGATAGTGGCGTTAGAAGTACCGCAAGTGTTCAATCTTCTTTAGTAATGTACCCTATTTGGAAATATGGAAACGAGGAACAACGAACAAAATACTTACCAAAATTAGCCTCTGGCGAATTTATTGGCTGTTTTGGATTAACAGAACCTGATCATGGTTCAAATCCAGGAGGTATGGTAACGAACTACAAAGATATGGGAGACCATTATTTGCTAAATGGAGCAAAAATGTGGATCAGTAACTCACCTTTTGCAGATATCGCTGTTGTTTGGGCAAAAAATGAGGAAGGAAGAATACATGGACTAATCGTAGAGCGAGGAATGGAAGGTTTTTCTACTCCAGAAACTCACAATAAATGGTCACTCCGCGCATCTGCAACTGGGGAATTAATATTTGATAACGTTAAGGTTCCTAAAGAAAATCTTTTACCTAATAAATCTGGTTTGGGTGCCCCACTTGGTTGTTTAGACTCTGCACGATATGGAATTGCTTGGGGAGCTATAGGAGCTGCTATGGATTGTTATGATACGGCTCTGAGATATAGTAAAGAAAGAATTCAATTTGGAAAACCAATAGGACAATTTCAACTACAGCAAAAGAAATTAGCTGAGATGATTACTGAAATCACAAAAGCACAATTGTTAACTTGGCGATTGGGTGTTTTGAAAAACGAGGGTAAAGCAACTACGGCTCAAATCTCTATGGCAAAACGAAACAATGTGGATATGGCAATTAATATTGCACGAGAAGCCAGACAAATGTTAGGTGGTATGGGAATCACTGGTGAATACTCCATAATGCGTCATTCTATGAATTTAGAAAGTGTTATCACGTATGAAGGCACTCATGATATCCACTTATTAATAACCGGAATGGATGTTACTGGGCTAAATGCCTTTAAATAAGATATTAAAAATTCAGAAATAATTAAAGTCCTTTCAAACTCGTTTTGAAAGGGCTTCTTATTTTATATTGAAAAAATACTTCGTAAATTGTTGAAAAATTTCAATTTAATACCTCATGAGTAGTTATCATATAAAAAATTTAGAAGAGTATTATAAAGTTTATCGAAAATCTATACGAGAGCCGGAATTATTCTGGGAAGAGATTGCAGAAGAGCATTTTAATTGGTACAAAAAGTGGGATAAGGTGCTGAGTTGGGATTTTAAAAAGCCAGAAGTAAAGTGGTTTGATGGAGCAAAACTAAATATTACTGAAAATTGCATAGATCGGCATCTTCGAACAAGAGGAAATAAAACTGCTATTATATTTGAGCCGAACAATCCCGACGAAGAGGTTCTACATATTACCTACAAACAATTGCATGAACGAGTAAATAGACTGGCAAATGTGTTGACAAATAAGGGAATTAAAAAAGGAGATCGTGTCTGTATTTATCTTCCAATGATTCCAGAATTAGCAGTATCCGTTCTTGCTTGTGCACGAATTGGAGCGATCCATTCCGTTGTTTTTGCTGGCTTTTCGGCAACAGCTTTGGCAACAAGAATAAATGATTCAGGCTGTAAAATGGTTCTTACAAGTGATGGGTCCTACAGAGGAAATAAAACTATAGATTTAAAGGGTATTGTTGATGAAGCATTGACTAAATGTCCAGAAGTGAATTCGGTATTGGTGGTGAAACGAATCCATTCTAAAATAACCATGTTAGCAGGTCGTGATAATTGGCTTCAACCATTATTAAACGAAGCCTCTGCCACTTATGAGCCCGAAATTATGAATGCAGAAGATCCTTTATTTATTTTATACACTTCAGGTTCAACCGGGAATCCAAAAGGAATGGTACATACAACGGCTGGTTATATGGTTTATACTGCCTATACATTTAAAAATGTTTTCAATTATAAAGAAGAAGATATTTACTGGTGTACCGCCGATATAGGTTGGATTACCGGACACAGTTATATTATCTATGGTCCACTAGCGAATGGTGCAACAACGGTTATGTTTGAAGGAGTACCCAGTTATCCTGACTATGGTCGTTTTTGGGAAATAGTTGAAAAACACAAAGTCTCACAATTCTATACTGCACCAACTGCTATTAGAGCATTGGCAAAAGAAAAATTAGACTACGTAGATCAATATGATTTATCTTCATTAAAGGTTTTAGGAACAGTCGGAGAGCCAATTAACGAGGAAGCGTGGCATTGGTATAATGACAACATAGGAAAAAAGAAAAGTCCTATTGTAGATACTTGGTGGCAAACTGAAACCGGAGGAATATTAATTTCTCCAATTCCCTACGTAACACCGACTATTCCAACTTTTGCTAGTTTACCGTTACCAGGAATACAACCCTGTTTGATGGATGAAAATGGAAAGGAAATAAAAACGAATCAAGTAGATGGTCGATTATGCATAAAATATCCTTGGCCCTCTATGGCCAGGACAATATGGGGTGATCATCAGCGTTACAAGGAAACTTATTTTTCTGCTTATGATAGTTATTATTTTACGGGAGATGGTGCCTTAAGAGATACCGTTGGGTATTACAGAATTACTGGAAGAGTTGATGATGTCATTATTGTTTCTGGTCATAATCTGGGAACCGCTCCTATTGAAGATGCTATTAACGAACATCCTGCTGTTGCAGAGTCAGCGATCGTTGGATTTCCAGATGATATTAAAGGGAATGCCCTATATGGATTTGTTATTTTGAAAGAGACTGGGAAAGACCGAAAACAGGAAAATTTAAGAAAGGAAATCAATCAATTAATTACGGAACACATCGGTCCTATCGCAAAACTCAAAAAAATTCAATTTACTTCAGGACTACCTAAAACACGTTCAGGAAAAATAATGAGACGTATTTTAAGAAAAATAGCCTGTAACGAAACAGAGCATCTAGGTGATACTTCAACCTTATTAAACCCAGAAGTAGTTCAAGAAATTATAGACCATGTGCTTTAAATAAGATAATTACAAAACATGGCATCACAAGAACGAATAACAGAAACATACCAAAACGCTAGAAGAATTAGCTATAACGATGAATCTAAATTCATTGTTTTTAGTGATGTCCATAGAGGAGATAATAGCTTTGCAGATGATTTTGCTAACAATCGAAATATTTATCATCATGCACTGAATCATTACTTTAAGAATGGATTTACTTATTGTGAATTAGGAGACGGCGATGAATTGTGGGAAAATTTAGATTTTAAATCTATTTTCTATACCCATACCAATATCTATTTTTTATTAAAAAAATTTTATGATGAAGACCGTCTGTATCGATTAATTGGTAATCACGATATGGTATATCAGAAACAAAAATATGTAGAAAAACATCTGTACACCTATTTCGATAAAGTAACTGGAAAAGATCAACCACTTTTTCCAGGAATCACTTTTACCGAAGGACTGATTCTTGAGCATGAAACTAGTAAACAAGAAATTTTTATGCTACATGGGCATCAGGCAGATTGGTGGAATTATCGCGCTTGGAAATTTAATCGATTTATGGTTAGGGCCTTGTGGAGACAGTTACAGATTTTTGGGATTGGCGATCCAACCAGTCCAGCAAAAAACTTTAAAGAGCTCATAAAAGTGGAACGAAGAACTAAAAAATGGATACAAGACAACGACAATCTATTAACAATTATAGGCCATACGCACAGGCCTAGATTCCCAAAACCAGGAGAAATTGCTTTTTTTAATGACGGAAGTTGTGTGCATCCCAGAAGCATCACAGGAATAGAGATTGAAAAAGGATGTATTTCACTAATTAAATGGAACATCTCAACTACTAAGGATGGCACCTTGAAAGTTATAAGAGTGATCCTGGAGGGACCAGAGAAAATAAGTGATTACAGATCGGTTATTTAATCAACATTAATTACTTTTTCGATTTGAGGAGCATATTTTTTAATCGTCATTTCAACTCCACTTTTCAAGGTCATCTGATTTACAGAACAGCCTACACACGCACCCTCTAATTGAACTTTTACAATTTTATCATCTTCAATAGAAATTAGAGAAATATCTCCTCCATCGTTTTGTAAGAATGGACGAATTTCATCAAGTGCCTTTTCAATATTACTTTTTAATTCACTTATCATAAACTAGTTTTTTGAGGATGAACATCCAACCGAATTAGTCATTTGGATAACTTCTGTTGGAGGTAAAATTTCATTTCTACTATTAAGTTCTTTAATTACTTCTTTTGTAATTTTTTCAAAAGCCTTTGCTAAAGGAGTTTCTTCTTGTAATGCTACTGGCCTTCCTGAATCTCCTGCCTCACGAATACTTTGTACTAGAGGAATTTCACCTAAAAATGAAATGTTTAAATCCTCAGACAAGTTTTTAGCACCTTCTTTACCAAAAATGTAATATTTATTATCTGGTAATTCCTGAGGGGTAAAATAAGCCATGTTTTCTATAACACCAAGAACAGGAACTTGTATGTTTTCTTGCTGAAACATAGCGACACCTCTTCGAGCATCTGCTAGGGCAACAGGTTGTGGAGTACTGACAACGACCGCGCCAGTGATTGGCATCGATTGCATAATACTAAGGTGAATATCTCCGGTTCCTGGCGGTAAATCAATTAACATATAATCTAAATCTCCCCAAGCTGCGTCAAAAATAAGTTGATTTAAGGCTTTAGAGGCCATTGGACCTCTCCAGATTACTGCTTGCTCTGGTGTTGTAAAGAAACCAATTGACAGCACTTTAACACCATAATTTTCAACAGGTTTCATTTTACTTCTACCGTCAATCGTGGTTGACAATGGACGTTCCTTAACCACATCGAACATTATAGGAATTGAGGGGCCATAAATATCTGCATCTAATATCCCTACTTTATATCCTAGTTTAGATAAACTCACTGCTAAATTTGCAGTGATAGTTGATTTCCCTACACCGCCTTTACCTGATGCAACAGCAATTATATTTTTGATTCCAGGAATATTTTTACCCTTAATTAGATTTGGATTTGATGGTTTTACTGGTGCTTCTATTTTGACATTTACCGTAACTTTTGCTCCTTCTGAAACTTTTTCTTTTATGGTTTTAATTACATCTGCTTCAGCTCTTTTTTTTATATGCATAGCAGGTGATGATAAAACAAGGTCTACGACAATTTCATCTGCAAACGTCATGACATTTTTTACCGCACCACTTTCGATCATATTCTTTCCTTCACCAGCTACTGTAATGGTTTCTAAAACTTTTAAAATTTGTTCTTTTTTAAACTTCATTAAGTTATATTTCTTTAACTATTTTATGTGAGGTATTGGATATTTTTATTTATTTAGATTAAATCTAAAGTACAAATATACAAGTAATTGAGTTTTATATTCCTTAAAAAAAACAAAAAAACCTATAGAGTAAGATCTTTAGAGGGATCCCAAAAAAGTGATTCAAAATTTTGAATTTGATTGTCAAGAACCTCAACATCTTCACTTTCCAGCAATTGTTGCATTAAATTAGTTCCTTCGAAGTGATGCTTACCGCTTAACATACCTATTCTATTGACCACTCTATGAGCTGGAACTTTGGGATTAACATGAGAAGCATTCATGGCCCAACCAACCATTCTAGCACTCTTTGGAGTTCCTAGATACTTTGCAATTGCACCATAAGAGGTAACTCTGCCGTAAGGGATTTGTTCTGCTACCTGATAAACCTTTTCAAAAAATCCAATTTCTTTTACCATTGCATTGTTCTAATAATCTTTAGGAGTGTTAAAACGGAAATAATTGCCGTAGCAGCACCAATTAAATAGTTCATATTTAAATTTACATTTTTTTGATTTTCTTTGGATCTAAAAAACCAAATATACCCTGACATGACGACAAATGCACCTATCACTGAGCCTATAACAGTTGAAATTACACTTAATTGATTAAAAGAAAACCAATTAAAGGAAGTAAAAGTAATACTGATATACACCCAATAAGGAATTGGTAATAAATTGATGATACTTAATACAAATCCTTTAAAAAAAAGATTGCTTTTTGAATAAGAAACCTCTTTAACCGGTGCTTTTTTTACATCTTTTGCAATAAAAAAAAAATAGATAGTTATACTTATAAATATTCCAAGCGCTACTTTTTGAAGGATGCTAATTACCTCTGGATTTTTGTCCAAAAAACGTGCAAAAACAAGAGCAATTGTTGTTAAAACACCAATTGCAATTGAAACCCCTGTTGCAAAAAGAAAAGCGCTTTTTTTTCCCTGTGTTCTACTAATTTTAGCCGAGTACATATTTAATAAACCTGGAATAAAAGTGGCTATTATGGTTCCAAAAACTCCAAAAAACAAATAGTATAAAAAAACCATAGAAAAAAATTATGTATGTAAGATACTATTTTTCAATTTAAGAAAAATTAAATCGGAGGTAGGTAATTTTTTTACGAATTGCTAAATACTGGCTTTCGTAATAGGTTTGGATTCCTGTTACTTCCTTTGGGGCATTTGTGGTCCCATAGACATCGTGATGTGCATATTCAATTTTTAAACCCAAGCCTTGTAATAACCCGAGGGTATATCCATGCATATATTCGCTATCTGTTTTTAAATGAACCACTCCTTTTGGTTTAAGTATTTTTTTATACTTTTTCAAAAATTCAGGATTCGTCATGCGATGTTTTGTCCTTTTATATTTGATTTGAGGGTCAGGAAAAGTAATCCATATTTCGTCTATTTCATTTTCATCAAATAATAAATCAACCAATTCTATTTGAGTTCTTAAAAACCCAACATTAGTGATTTTTTCCTCCAACGAGGTTTTGGCACCTTTCCAAAATCGGGCCCCTTTTATGTCGATTCCTAAAAAGTTTTTTTCAGGAAACATCTTGGCTAAATTAACGGAGTATTCGCCTTTTCCACAACCTAATTCCAAAACTATAGGTTGCTCATTTTTAAAAAAAGATTTACTCCAATTACCTTTGACTTTTAAAGTATCATCAAAAACTTCTTGTCTTGTTGGTTGGATAACATTAGAAAACGTTTCGTTTTCTTTAAATCGTTTTAATTTATTTTTACTTCCCAAATTTCTGTTTTTTAACTTTTAAAATTAATGAATTATTGAATCATTAAATTACAACCACGAATATCACTATCATCAAATCTACCCATGATTTCAAAACTACCATCTTCATTTACTTTTCCTAAATCTTGTGTTGCAATAAACGAACAAGAATAAATATTTGCTAAATCAACAATATTAATCCCTCCTGTTTTATTTAAAATTAATGACTGGGCTTCCTCTGTATCCCTTGTGATCACTCTCATCCAAGGAGGACAATTAAAAAGTCCATCTCCGCAAGAATAAGCTTGTGATAAAAGTTCGGTCATGCCATATTCACTGTAGATAGATGAAACTCCGAATCCATCTTTAAGAGTTTTATGTAATTCTTTTTTGATCATCTCTTTTCTTCTCCCTTTCATACCACCTGTTTCCATTATAATGGTGTTTTCTAATTTAAATTTTTTTATTTCAATAAGATCCAATAACGCATAAGATACCCCAACGAGTAAAGTTTTACGATTATTATTTTCTAGATATTCTATTTTTTGAATTAAAGAAGAAAAATCGTTCAGGTAGAAACCACTGTTTATATTATTTCTTTGTTTTATGAGTTCATTAACCATAAAGACTAATGAGGATCCTTCGCGTTCCAAATAATTGGGTAATAAAGCTAAAATAGTTAACTCTTTTGAGGATTTCATAAAACTATTAAAGGTCTTGGTAAAACCAGTTTTATATAATTGTAAGTCATGAACATAATGTTTACTTAATATACTTCCAGTCGTTCCGCTACTTGAAAAAACAACTTTATGTTTCTTATTGTCTGCTATGATTTGATGACTTTTAAAAAACTGAATGGGCAAAAATGGAATTTTATTTAAAGAGTTAACATTAGTTGGATTTACCTTTAATAAATTACAGAATTGTTGATAAACTTTTACCTCTTTATATTGGTATTGAAATATTTCTAGAGCTAGATTTTCAAAGTCTTTCTCAGATAAAATATTAAAAATTTTGTTTGCTAGATTCACTTGGTAAAAATATATAAAATAAAAAAGCTTCTATATACATAGAAGCTTTAAATTATAGTGTTGAGGTTTCTTACTTTATTACTAACTTTTTAGTAGAAGAAATCCCATTTTCAGATATATTAAGCATGTAAACACCAGAATTTAGTTGTGATACATTTAATCTATCAGAAGTAATCGTTGTATTCATAACTTGCTTACCAAGAATATCATATACAGCAATATTTTTTTCTCCATTTGAAGGAGAAGAAATAGTTACATATCCATTGGTAACAGGGTTGGGATATACAGAAAAAATATCTTCAGTATTATTTCCTAGGTTTAAGCTACCATCGACAGAGATATTATCTAAATATAATGTTTCAGTGGCAGAATTAGATCTAACCTCAGCAACCAATTGAACAGAAGCGTTGTTTGGTAGGTCTATCGATACAGAAGTCCAGGATCCTTCTATTCCAAGATCGTTGATGTCTGAACCTTCTGTATTTAATATATCTATTTCAGTGTTGTTTGTTAAATCTTTTACATAAATTCTCATCCTGTCAGAGCCAGAAGAATTTTCTGTTCCATCACCTTCATAACCAGTTTCATTCACATAATAATCCATGGTAAGTAACGCATCCGGAGAATTTGAAATTTCTACTACATCAAATTCTAAAATGAAGTTCCCATCAGGATCTCCTACTGAATATCCTTGTACACCATCAGGAAATTCACCAACATCTCCAGCAAAAGCAGTAACTCCTACCCAGTCTCCATCTGTTAAACCATCACTAGGTTCGTCATAAGGCTCATAACGAGCATTGAAGCCCATTTCTCCACCTGTTGAAGTATAATTAACAAAAGGCTCGTCTGCATTACTAGCTAAGTCGTGTGCACTGGTCGCATCTCCCGTATCAATGTATTGTATAGTAAATACCCCCGGTTCTTCAAAGCTGGTTCCGGCTATTTGTGCATAAGAAAGGGCACTCAAAAAGATTGCCGCAATAAAAGTAATTTTTTTCATAAAACTTGTTTTGAATTGATTAATTACCAAATTTACTAAATTTAGTAGGTTTTAGAAAACTAAAATGTTACCTAATTGTTAACAATTAAAGTAACTTTAAAATCAATTCCTTTATTGAGTATATTTATGACGTTAAAAAATATGTAAATGAATAAAAAAGACACTAAAATATTATTAGTGGATGATGAACCAGATATCATCGAAATAGTGGGATATAATTTAAAAAATGCAGGATATCAAGTGTTTACTGCAAACAATGGTAAAGAAGCTATTCTTCAAGCTGAAAAACACCTCCCACATTTAATTATTTTAGATGTAATGATGCCAATTATGGACGGTATAGAAACCTGTGAAGCTCTAAGAGGTGATCCTAAATTTACGGAAACCATTATCACTTTTTTAACTGCCAGGGGAGAGGATTATTCTCAATTTGCCGGATTTAGTGCTGGTGCAGATGATTATATTACCAAACCAATAAAACCTAAACTTTTAGTTAGTAAAGTCAAAGCTTTATTAAGAAGGTATAGAGAAATTAAAAATGATGGTGTTGAAATTACACTTGGTAATTTAATTATTAATCGAGAGGAATATAAGGTCAAAAATGATGGTGTTGTCATTAATTTACCGAAAAAGGAGTTTGAATTATTAGCATTATTAGCATCTAAACCAAACAAAGTTTTTAAAAGAGAAGATATTTTAAATCAAGTTTGGGGTAATGATGTAATCGTTGGTGGAAGAACTATTGATGTTCATATTAGAAAATTGAGAGAAAAAATAGGAGAAAACTTTCTAAAAACTGTAAAAGGAGTGGGTTATAAGTTTGAATTTTTATGAGTAAAGTTTTTAGAAAAACATATAAATTTGCATCCATAACTTCCGTCTCTATAGCTGTTATTTTGTCCTTCTTCAATGGAATTTATTTTTTAATCAATGAATCATTTCATTTATGGTTTTGGATTCTAGAATTCACTGTTATTTTTATTATTTCATTTTTTATTATTCAATATAGGGTTGAGAATTTTATCTATAAGAGAATTAAAAAAATATACGATGATGTTAGTCTACTAGAAAAATCCGCCCTTGGACCACAAAAAATAACTACGGATATGGAAACTCTTACTAAAGAAGTTGAACTTTTTGCTAGAAATAAAAAGTTAGAAATTGAAGCTTTAAAAATAAGAGAGGGGTACCGAAGAGAATTTACAGGAAATGTTTCTCATGAGCTAAAAACACCTCTTTTTACCGTGCAGGGTTACATTGAAACTTTAATTAATGGAGCTGCAAATGATGAAAAATTAAGAAAAAAATATTTAGAAAGAGCCAGTAAAGGTGTGGAGCGTTTAATTTTTATTGTTAAAGATTTAGACATGATCACCAAACTAGAAGTAGGAGAATTGAGTCTCAAGAAAGAAAAGTTCAATATTATTGAATTAATAAAAAATGTCTTTGAATTGCTTGAAATGAAAGCTTCAAAAAATGATATTTTATTCACATTTGACAAACAGTATACAAAGCCTATTCTTGTGAAAGCTGATAAGGACAGAATTCAACAAGTACTATCTAACTTAATTGTGAATTCTATCAAGTATGGTAGAACTAACGGGACTACTGAAATTAGTATAGAAAATCTAATCATGAATAAAATATTGATTAGAGTAACTGATAATGGAGAAGGGATCCATAATGAAAAAATACCAAGATTATTTGAACGATTTTACAGAATAGATAAAAGTGGCTCAAGAGCAGAGGGAGGAAGTGGTTTAGGTTTGTCAATCGTTAAGCATATTTTGGATGCTCACAACGAAAAAATATATGTAGAGAGTCAAATAGGGATTGGATCTGAATTTTCCTTTACACTTGAGAAGGTAAAATAATTTTAATAGACGGTGCTAATAACTCATATATAATTAGGCTTAATTCTATATTTTAAAAATTCCTAAACTATTTTTAAAATAAAATAATTCTTCTTTCCTCTTTGTAAAAGAACAAATTGTTCATTAATTAAATTTGAGGAATTTATAGAGAACCCCTCAGAAACTTTTATTTTGTTGACAGCAACAGAATTTTCTTTCAAAGCCCTTCTAGCCTCACTATTCGATTTTAAAAAACCTGTTTTTTCAGATAATACTCCAATGATATCAATTCCTGTTTCTATTTCTGATCTAGATATTTCTGCTTGAGGAACACCCTCAAAAACATCCAAAAAAGTAGTTGTATCTAAATCTATAAGGTCTTCAGAGGTGGATTTCCCAAATAACATATTGGATGCTTTAATTGCATTATTTAAAGCAAATTCATTATGAACGGTTACAGTTACCTCCTCTGCCAATCTTTTTTGCAATAACCGCACATGAGGTTCTTTTTTATGATCTTTGATTAAAGTATTGATGGTCTCTTGATCTAAAAAGGTGAATATTTTAATATATTTTTCAGCATCTTCATCTGCTGTATTTAACCAATATTGGTAAAATTTATAAGGAGATGTTCTTTTGGGATCTAACCAAATATTTCCTCCTTCGCTTTTCCCAAATTTACTTCCATCATTTTTAGTAATTAGAGGGCAGGTAAGGGCATACCCTTTTCCTCCCCCAATTCTACGTATTAACTCAGTTCCAGTAGTAATATTTCCCCACTGATCACTCCCCCCCATTTGTAGAGTGCAATCGTGGTTTTTAAATAAGTGAAGGAAATCATATCCTTGAACCATTTGATATGTAAATTCAGTAAATGACATTCCATCGGCTCCCTCCCCAGTTAAACGACTTTTTACTGAATCTTTAGCCATCATATAATTTACCGTAATATGTTTACCTACGTCACGGATAAAATCTAGGAAAAAGAACTCCTTCATCCAATCGTAGTTATTTAATATTATTGCCTTATTTTCTACTTCAGATGAAAAATCAAGGAATTGAGCTAATTGCTTGTGGACACACTCTTGATTGTGATGAAGTGTTTTCTCATCCAATAAATTCCGTTCATTGGATTTCCCCGAGGGGTCTCCAATCATCCCTGTTGCACCACCCACTAAAGCTATTGGTTTATGTCCACTTCGCTGATAAAATGCCAATAACATTATAGGAACTAAATTACCTATATGAAGTGAATCTGCCGTAGGGTCAAATCCGATATATGCTGAACGCATCTGTTCCATAAGGTGCATCTCAGTATCTGGCATTACATCGTGAATCATTCCTCTCCATCTTAACTCCTCAACAAAATTTTTCAACTTCATAATAATAAATTTTAACAAAGATATATTTCTATATTTTAAGATAAAACATTAATTTAAAAAACCTTAAATTAGACTTATGATTTTAGTAACTGGCGGTACTGGTTTAGTTGGAGCACATTTATTGTTTACTCTTATAGATAATAATGAAGAAGTAAGAGCTATTTATAGGAAAACAAGCGACTTAAATGCTGTTAAAAAAGTATTTTCATACTACACGAGTGAAGTAGATAGACTATTTAACAAAATTGATTGGCAATTAGCTGACATTACCGATGTTTTATCCTTAGAAGTAGTTTTTAAAAATATAGATTATGTATACCACTGTGCTGCATATATTAGTTTTAACCCTAGACATTTTAAAACACTAAAAAAAGTAAACGTAGAGGGAACCGCTAATGTGGTTAATTTCTGTATTACTGAAAAAGTAATTAAACTATGTTATATAAGTTCGGTAGCATCGCTTGGTAAAACCGAAAATGAATCTCTCATAACAGAGGAATGTGAATTTAATCCCAATGATCGTAATAGCGTCTATAGTATTACAAAACATCAAGCTGAAATGGAAGTGTGGCGAGGCTCTCAAGAAGGTTTAGACGTTGTAATTGTTCAGCCTGGAGTTATTATCGGAGAAGGCATCTGGAGCTCTGCGAGTGGTGGAATATTTCGAACCATTGCAAAAGGTTTAAAATTTTATACCCCAGGCGGAATCGGAATAGTTGATGTGAAGGATGTTGTTAAGGCAATGGTATATTTAACTAAAAGTGAACTAAAAAATCAAGCTTATATTTTAGTGGGAGAAAATATTCTATACGAGAAACTACTCACTAAAATTTCAAATAAATTACACAGAAAAGCTCCTAAATTATTAATCAGCAAAACACTTATGTTAAGTTTTGCAAATTTTGATTGGGTTTTAAATAAATTATTTAAAACTAGAAGAAAATTATTGAAATCTACGGTTAGAAATTTATTTAAAAGGTCTTTTTATGATTCCTCAAAAATTAAAACTACCACGAACTTTAACTTTAGGGATTTGGATAAAACAATAGAAAGGGTAGCGGGAAATTATCGAGCGGACTTCCATCTTTGATTATTTTGAGCTCTTTTCTCTTGCATTTTTAACTGCTTCTCTCTTAAGACTATTTATAATTGAATCTTGCTTCGTTACTGCCCTGTAGATACTGTCTTTTTCTATTTGAAGAACCATTAGCTTTTCTTGTGCTTTTATTAATAAATCTCGATAGATATCTAAATTTGAACTATAATAATTATTACTCAACACAAACTGAAGACTATCCACTCTATATTTATTGAAAATGACAGAGTCTAATTTTATATTTTTATTTCTTAATAACTTATTATTTACATTTCTAGCTGCATTGCTTATATAAACATCTGTAAGAATATCAACCATAATTTCTTGAGAGATTAAATTAGCAGGCTTTTCAGGTTTTTGTACATCTTGGCAAGAAATCAAATAGCTGATAAAAAAAATCAAGCAAAATATTCTCAAATAAAATTTAGAATTGGAAACAGTGCATGTTTTTTTTTCGGATAAATTCATTATGTGCGATTAAATGTTAGTCTTTGGGGAATACTTTTATTTGGAAATTTAAAATTTTCGTAGGTTAAAATTCCGTTCACAAAAGTGTGAGTAACTTTAGATTTGAAAGTTGTACCTTCAAATGGAGACCACTGACATTTATATAAAATATTTTCTTTGTGGACCGTCCAAGGACTTTTTAAATCAACTAATACTAAATCGGCTTTATACCCCTCACGTATGTATCCTCTTTCTTTAATTTGGAATAATATAGCTGGGTTATGACAGGCTTTTTCTACTATTTTTTCTAACGAGATTTTTCCGTTATGGTACATTTCTAATAATGCAACCAGAGCATGTTGAACTAGAGGGCCTCCAGATGGCGCCTGTGTATACTTGTTTCTTTTTTCTTCAATTGTATGAGGCGCATGATCCGTAGCAATTACATCTATGCGATCGTCCAACAATGCTTCCCATAAACCATCTCTATCCTTTTTACTTTTTACTGCAGGATTCCATTTAATACGTGTACCTTTTGTTTTATAATCCTCCTCTGAAAACCACAAGTGGTGTACACATACTTCGGCAGTAATTTTCTTTTCTAAAAGCGGTTTATCATTTGAAAATAAATTTGTTTCTTTTTTGGTAGAAAGATGAAATACATGAAGCCTTGCACCTGTTTTTTTTGCAAGTTCAATGGCCTTTGAAGAGGAAATATAGCAAGCTTCTTCATTTCTAATTTTCGGATGCATTTCTATAGGAATATCATCTCCATACTTATCAAGATAGATCTCCAAGTTGTCTTTAATGGTTTTTTCATCTTCACAATGAACGGAAATTAATAAGTCTGTTTTCTTAAATATTTCCTCTAACACTTCCGGATTGTCAACGAGCATATTTCCTGTTGATGAACCTAAAAATAATTTTAATCCTGCTACATTTTTAGGATCTACCTTTAATATTTCATTTAAATTGTCATTTGTACCGCCAAACATAAAGCTATAATTTGCCCAAGAAGTATTTTTAGCGATTAAAAATTTCTCCTCAAGCTTTGCTATTGTAGTGCTTTGTGGAACAGTGTTGGGCATTTCTATAAAGGAAGTAATACCTCCTGCTACTGCTGCTTTTGATTCGGTTTCTATAGTTGCTTTATGAGTTAGACCTGGTTCTCTAAAATGAACTTGGTCGTCAATTAATCCAGGAATTAAGTAGTTATTATCAGCTTCAATTATATTAACATCAGTTGCATTAACGTTTATAGACTTCGAAATTTTTAAAATGATATCACCATCGATCAAAACATCTCTTTTTTTTATTTCACCCTCATTAACAACCCTAGCATTTTTAATTAATGTCTTCTTCATTAAATCTCGTATTTGGTGAATAAACTTTTAAATTTCATTGAAACAACTCCAAATATTGCCTCTGAAATGATGCCTCCACTCATTTTTGATTCTCCCTTTGTTCTATCTGTAAATATAACAGGGACCTCTGTAATTTTAAATTTATGAAGGTAAGCTTTAAACTTCATTTCTATCTGAAAAGCATAACCTACAAATTGAATTTTTTCTAAATTAATTTTTTCTAAAACCTCTCGCTTATAGCAAACAAACCCGGCTGTTGTATCAGATATACTCATACCAGTTATAAATCTAACATATTTAGATGCTAACCAAGAAAGTAAGACCCTGCTCATTGGCCAGTTAACAACATTTACTCCTGTTTTGTACCGAGATCCTATGGATAAGCTTGCCCCATCTCTATCACAAGCTTCATAAAGTCTCCATAAATCAGTGGGGTTGTGTGAAAAATCGGCATCCATTTCAAAAATATAGTTGTAGTTTTTTGTTAGAGCCCACTTAAAACCATGAATATAGGCAGTCCCTAGACCTAACTTATTCATTCTTTTTTCAAGAAATAACTTAGCTGGAAACTCGTCCATTAAATGTTGAACAGTTACTGAAGTTCCATCAGGAGAATTATCGTCAACAATGAGAATATCAAACTCTTTTGGCAATGAAAATACATCACGAATTAATCGCTCTATATTTTCAATTTCATTGTAAGTTGGTATAATTACCAAAGAGTTAGACATATGTTATATTTTAAACAAATGTAACTTTTTTAGGTTAATTTATCGTAAATGAAATTATAAATGAGTCTTCATAATAGATATAAAAATTCTACCTTTATATTCTTTAATACAATATGCAAAACATTCATAGAGCCATAGAATCACTTGACTGGATTACATTCATTTTAGTTGGATGTGTGATCCTAGTTACTGTTTTAAGAGTTGTTTATCCAAAACGATTTGATGATTTTATAAAATTACCAATATCAAATAATTATTTTTTAACAAAAGGCAAATTTGAGGAATTAAAACATCCATTTAGTGTACTGTTTTTTTTAATTCAAGTACTTACCTTATCATTATTTATCTTTTTATTTTTTTTGGTAAAAGGAGGGTTAAGCGCTACCATTTTTATCAAAATCACATTAGCTTCTTTTACTTTCATTTTGATAAAAACTTGTATTGAAAAATTAATTGGCTCCATTTTCGACATAGAAACAATCATAAATAAGTATATATTCACTAAACTCAGCTATAGAAACTTTATTTCTTTATTTCTAATAGTTTTAAATTTCATTTTTTATTTTTCTGTTGAACCCACTATGTTATTACTATTTATATTCAGTGGGCTTATTGTTGTGCTAAATCTGTTCATTTTATTTATCAATTATAAAAATTACAGAAGTCTAATTTTTAGTAATTTCTTCTATTTTTTATTGTATATTTGCGCTCTTGAAATTTCACCTTATTTGATACTCTACAAAGTAATAGTTTAAAATAGGTTAATAAATAAAGTCGTCTGTATGAAAGTGAAAACTATCTTAGTTTCTCAACCCGAGCCAAAGGTCGAAAATTCTCCTTATTTTGATTTAATTGACAGACAAAAAGTAAAAATTGACTTCAGGAGTTTTATACATGTTGAGGGGGTTACAAGTAAAAGTGTTCGTGCACAAAAAGTAGACCTAAGTAAATTTACTGCAATCATATTAACAAGTAGAAATGCCGTTGACCATTACTTTAGAATAGCTGAGGAATTGCGATTTAAAGTTCCAGATGCAATGAAATATTTTTGTCAAAGTGAAGCGGTAGCATATTATTTACAAAAATATGTTGTGTATAGAAAGCGTAAAATTTATGTTGGTAAAAGAACTTTTTCAGAATTAACACCGATTATAAAAAAATATAAAACAGAAAAGTTCCTACTTCCGTCTTCAGATAAATTAAAAGCTGATATTCCAGAGAAAATGAATGCTCTTGGGGTAAACTGGAAAAAAGCAACCTTTTATAATACCGTAGTAAGTGATCTTTCTGATTTAAGAAATGTATACTATGATATTTTAGTGTTTTTTAGTCCTAGTGGAATAAAATCTCTTTTTGAAAATTTCCCTGATTTTGAACAAAATGATACGAGAATTGCTGTGTTTGGAAATACCACTGTTAAAGCTGCTACCGAAAAAGGTTTGCGTGTAGATATTCAAGCGCCAACTCCAGAAACGCCCTCCATGACGATGGCTTTAGAAAAATACATCAAAGCTGTAAACAAAAAATAACTAATCCAGTTATTTCTAACCGAGTGGTGGAGCTCCAGCCATAATTTCTTCATTGGCATAAGATTCAAACTTTTTAAAGTTTTCTTTAAATGATGCCGCTAATTTGTGTGCCGTTTCATAATATCCTTTATCGTTCCCCCATGTTGCCCTTGGGCTCAATACGTCAGTAGGTACATTTGGACAGATTCTTGGTTGTTGCAAACCAAAAACTGAGTGAATATGGTAATTATCTACATTTACTTTTTCCAATGAACCGTCAATAGCTGCAGTTATCATAGCTCGTGTATATTTTAACTTCATTCTAGTTCCAACACCGTAAGGACCTCCAGTCCAACCAGTATTGACTAGCCAAACGGTAACCCCTGCTTCTTTCATTTTTTTACTGAGCATTTCAGCATATTTAGTTGGATGTAAAGGCATAAATGGAGCTCCAAAACAAGCTGAAAAACTTGGTAAAGGTTCATCTACCCCAGCCTCTGTTCCAGCAACTTTCGCTGTATAGCCGCTAATAAAATGATAAGCTGCTTGACCAGGCGTCAATTTGGAGATTGGAGGTAAAACCCCAAAAGCGTCCGCAGTTAAAAAGAATATATTTTTTGGATTTTTACCAATAGAGGGGACCTGTATATTTTCTATGTGGTCAATAGGATAACTAACTCGAGTATTTTGAGTTATAGAAATATCATCAAAATCAACAGTGCCATCTTTGTCCATTACTATATTTTCGAGGATAGCTCCAGCTTTAATCGCTTTGAAAATGTCAGGTTCATTTTGTTCAGATAAATTAATAACCTTTGCGTAGCATCCGCCTTCAAAATTAAAAACACTATTCTCAGAGGTCCATCCGTGTTCATCATCCCCAATTAATTTTCTATCTGGATCTGCTGAAAGTGTTGTTTTTCCGGTTCCGGATAAACCGAAAAAAATTGCAGTCTCACCGTCTTTACCAACATTTGCAGAGCAATGCATTGGCATTGTATTTTTAAAAACTGGGAGAATAAAGTTTAATGCAGAAAAAATTCCCTTTTTAATCTCTCCTGTGTAACCTGTTCCACCTATTAAAGCAATTTTTTTTGTAAAATTTAGAATCGCAAAGTTATGTTGACGGGTACCATCTATTTCTGGATCGGCTTTAAATCCCGGAGCATTTACAACAAGCCATTCTTTTTTAAAATTTTCTAATTCACTATTTGATGGACGTAAAAACATGTTATAAGAAAACATATTAGACCATGAATATTCATTGATGACCCGAATATTCAACTTATAGTTATCATCAGCACAAGCATAACAATCTCTTACATAAATTTCTTTATCAGAGAGGTAAGCAGTTACTTTTGAATATAATTTATCAAACTTTTCAGGTGAAAAAGGGATGTTGATATCCCCCCACCATATTTTATCATTGGTGATGTCATCTTTTACTATAAAACGATCCATTGGAGATCTACCGGTGAATTCTCCTGTATTGATAGCTAAAGCACCACTGCTTGCAAGTTTTCCTTGCCCGTTTGATATGGTATCATTTTGTAATTGTTCTGCAGTAAGTTGATAATTAACTTTTGCATTATGAATTCCGTAATTATCTAACGAAATATCTTTTTTAGTTTGGTTTTTATTTACCATAACTTTTTTTTGTTGTTGTTGTGCGCAAAATTAATAATTCTATTAAAAACAGCCGACCAATATTAGAAGTTTTGTATTTATTTATTCACAATTATTCCATAGGCCAATCGCAACCATCCTGCTATCAATAATAAACCACCAATAGGCGTTGCTATAATAAATATTTTAGTGTTGATTAAAAAAATATCTTTCAGTGCTATAAAATAAATAGATCCTGAAAACAATAAGATTCCAAAAACAAAAAAACGAGATACCCATTTTTGAGTTTTTTGGTCAATAAAGGCTGAAAATCCAATAATAAGCAACAAAATAACGTGAAACATCTGATAACGCACTCCTGTTTCAAAAGAAGTAATTGTTTTTTCAGAAACTATTTCTTTCAAACCGTGAGCACCGAATGCTCCTATTATAACTGTTAAGGCTCCCATAACAGCAGCCAATACAGTAATTTTTTTATTAAAATTCATCTCTAAAATATTTATTATTTAGTAAATTCGTAGGGTTATAATTTAGCATCAAATTTACGAAAACACATCCAATGAGAAACATATTAATTATAGGAGCAGGAAGATCAGCAACGTCTTTAATACGTTATCTTATTGAAAAGTCAAGTTCTGAAAATTTACATATCACCATTGGAGATATCTCTTTAGAATCTGCACAAAAACTGACTAAGAACCATCTTAACGCTAAAGGAATTTTGCTAGATGTTTTCAATGAAAAACAACGAGAAGAAGCAGTTAAAGCAGCTGATATTGTTATATCTATGTTACCTGCTCGATTTCACATAGAAGTAGCAAAAGATTGCATCAATTTTGGAAAAAACTTAGTTACAGCCTCCTACATAAGCGATGAAATGCAAGCCTTAAACAAAGAGGTTGTAGAAAAAGGATTGGTATTTATGAATGAAATAGGTGTAGATCCAGGAATCGATCATATGAGTGCCATGCAGGTAATTGACACTATTAGAGATAAAGGGGGAAAACTGATGTTATTTGAATCTTTTACCGGTGGATTAATAGCTCCAGAAAGCGATGATAATTTATGGAATTATAAATTTACCTGGAATCCTAGAAATGTTGTACTAGCCGGACAAGGAGGAGCTGCCGAATTCTTACAAGAAGGGCTTCATAAATATATTCCATACAACAGATTATTCCGCCGTACTGAGTTAATAAAAATTAAAGGTTATGGAGAGTTTGAGGTTTATGCTAACCGAAATTCTTTAAAATACCAAAAAGTCTATGGATTTAAAGATATTTTAACTTTGTACAGAGGCACCATCAGACGCGTTGGCTTTAGCCGCGCTTGGAATATTTTTGTGCAACTAGGGATGACTGATGATAGCTACACAATTCCTAATTCTGAAAACTTATCTTATCGAGAATATGTAAATTTATTTTTACCCTATTCGCCAACAGATTCAATAGAATTAAAGCTTCGTCATAATTTAAAAATAGATCAAGATGATCTGATATGGAAAAAACTTAAAGAAATAGATATTTTTAACAGTAAAAAACACTTAGAGATTAAAAATGCTACCCCCGCTCAAGCGCTTCAGAAAATTTTAATGGAAAAGTGGGCATTAGCTAAAGAAGATAAAGATATGATCGTAATGTATCATAAATTTGGCTATGAGTTAAAAGGCAAAAATTATCAAATAGATAGTAGTATGGTTACTGTAGGGGAAGATCAAACCTATACTGCCATGTCAAAAACAGTTGGTTTACCAGTAGCTATAGCAGCTCTAAAAATTTTGAATAAAACAATTACTACTCCAGGAGTATTAAGACCCATTGATAAAGAAGTTTATAAACCAATTTTGAAGGAATTAGAAACCTATGGGGTTCAGTTTAATGAAGAAAAAAAAGAATATTTAGGATATAACCCTGACAACTTAGACTAAGTAACATTTATCTTCTGCCTAAAAACATACTTATAAAATAAAGAAGTGTTGCTAGAGATCCCAATGCTGCTACTACATAGGTTCTTGCTGCCCATTTTAATGCATCTTTTGCTCCTGCATGCTCCTTTTGTGTCACCATATTTTTATTCTCTAACCAAGCCAATGCGCGATTACTAGCGTCAAATTCTACTGGTAGAGTTATAAACGTAAATAAGGTAGTCATTGCAAAAAGTACAATCCCAGCTAAAAACAACATCGAACCTAAGGCACTTCCTGAGTACATTAAAATCAAACCTGCCATAATTACAAAATTCGAAATTTTACTTGAAAATCCTACTGCTGGTACAATTTGCGAACGCAAGGTTAACCAGCTGTATGCTGTTGCATGTTGAACTGCATGACCGCATTCGTGAGCAGCTACCGCAGCAGCAGCAGCATTTCGTTGAGCGTACACGGCTTCACTTAAATTAACCGTTTTATTAACTGGATTGTAATGATCTGTTAATTGACCTTTAGTTGAAACAACTTGAACATCAGTAATACCATTGTCTGAAAGCATTTTTTCAGCAATTTCTTTACCACTCAATCCATTCTTAAGTTTAATTTTCGAATATTTTTTAAACTTACTTTTTAGTTGGTTGCTAACATACATACTCACTAAAAAGATGGCCCCTGCTAATAAATAATATCCTCCCATATTTCTTACCACTAAGTGGATTTAATTTGATTTATTTATTTTGATACTGCAAACACTATGCAAAATAATTTTCCCGAATAATTATACTAAATAAGTCGAAAATATACTTAAAAAGTTACCCTACTATATTTACTATCTTTCCAGGAACTACAATCACTTTCTTTGGGGTTCTTCCTTCCAAATAATGAATCGTTTTCTCGTGTGACATTACGACAGCCTCAATTTCATCTTTAGACATATCAATTGGAAGTTCTAGGGTAAATCGCATTTTTCCATTAAAAGAAATTGGATACTTTTTAACATCTTCTATTAAATATTTTTCTTCAAATTTTGGAAATGGTGCTGTCGATATACTTTCTTTATTACCTAATTTACTCCACAGTTCTTCAGAAATATGAGGTGCATATGGTGATAATAATATCAGTAATGGCGCCAGCACTTCTTTTGAATTGCATTTTTGAGTTCCCAGTTCATTTACAGCAATCATGAATGTAGACACTGAAGTATTAAAACTAAAATTTTCAATATCTTCAATTACTTTTTTAATGGTTTTATGTAGTATTTTCAAACTATCCTTAGACGCTGCTTGATCAGATACAAAGAAACTGTCTTCTAATCCAGAATGAAATAACCTCCAAGTCTTTTTTAAGAAAGAATATACCCCAGTAATTCCAGCAGTACTCCAAGGCTTAGCTTGTTCTAAGGGTCCTAAAAACATTTCATACATCCGTAAAGTATCAGCTCCGTATTGTTCGCAAATATCATCTGGATTTACTACATTGTATTTTGATTTAGACATTTTCTCAACCTCTCTACTCACTTTAAAAGAACCATCTTCCTCAGTAATAAACTCAGCATCTTTAAAATCGGGTCGCCAGTTTTTAAATGCTACCATGTCTAATTCGTTAGAGGCATTAACAAAAGATACATCGGCATGAATTGGTTGGGTTTTTAGATTTCCTATTTGACCGATAGAAACTAATTTATTTTCTGCTTCAACTCTGTGAACAAAAGCGCTTTCTCCCAGAATCATACCTTGATTAATCAATTTTTTAAAGGGCTCATCAACATTTAAAAAACCTCTATCTTTTAAAAACTTTACCCAAAATCGACTGTATAATAAATGTCCCGTTGCATGTTCGCTTCCTCCAATATATAAATCGACATTTTCCCAATAATCCATTGCTTCTTTTGATGAAAATTCGGCTTTATTTAAAGCGTCCATGTAACGAAACATATACCAACTACTTCCTGCCCAACCTGGCATGGTATTTAATTCTAATGGAAATACCTTAAGATGATCAATGAGATCATTAGACACAATTTTATTTTCAGAAGCGTCCCAAGCCCAAATACTAGCTCGACCAAGAGGTGGTTCACCAGACTCTGTTGGTAAATATTTTTCAATCTCGGGCAAACGAATTGGCAAAAACTTTTCATCTATTATTTGTGGTAATCCATCTTTATAATATATTGGAAAGGGTTCTCCCCAGTATCGCTGTCTCGAAAAAACCGCATCACGCAAACGATAGTTAATTTCCTTTGTACCACAATATCTTTTCTCTAACTCTTGAATAACTTTGTTGGTTGCATCTAAATAAGAACAACCGTTTACGAAATCACTATTTGTGATTACTATATCCTCTTTTGAGGTATGAGCTTGTTCAGAGATATCAACATTTTTAAATATATTCTTGATTGGAATATCAAAGTGCTTTGCGAAATCCCAATCCCTTTGATCTCCGCATGGAACAGCCATAACAGCTCCTGTACCATATCCAACCAAAACATAATCACCAATCCAAATAGGGATTAACTCTTTTGTTAACGGATGTTTAGCATAGGCTCCTGTAAAAACACCTGTGATATTTTTGACATCTGCCATTCGCTCTCGTTCACTTTTCTTTGCAGTTGTAGTGATGTACTTTTCCACCTCAATACGTTGTTCGGAAGTTGTAATTTTATCGACTAACTCATGTTCTGGAGCCAACGTTAAAAAAGTTACACCAAAAATAGTATCGGGTCTTGTAGTAAACGTTTTTATGGTTAATTCTTTAACTTCATCTTTATCGTCCACCATCTTAAACTCAACAGCGGCACCAACTGATTTTCCAATCCAGTTACGCTGTGTCTCTTTTAAGGATTCGCTCCAGTCTAAAGTGTCTAATCCTTGTAAAAGTCGTTCTCCATAAACTGAAATACGCATACTCCATTGAGTCATTTTTTTCTTTAGTACGGGAAAACCACCTCGTTCAGAGACTCCGCCTATAATTTCATCGTTAGCTAGTACAGTTCCAAGTTTTGGACACCAATTAACCTCCGTTTCTGCCAAGTATGTTAAACGGTAGTTTAATAATACTTTTTGTTTTTTTTCCTCAGAAAAATTATTCCAAATTTCTGCTGTAAAATTAGATTGATTCGGATCACATTTTGCATCTAAACCAATGTTACCTTCTTTTTCAAAAATATCAATTAGGTGGGAAATAGGAAACGCTTGTTCTTTTTGTTTACAATACCAAGACTCAAATAATTGAATGAAAATCCATTGCGTCCATCTGTAATATGTTGGATCCGAGGTTTGCACTTCTCGACTCCAATCAAAAGAAAAACCGATTTTATCTAATTGTTCTCTATAACGCAATATATTTTCTTTAGTTGTTTTTGCAGGATGTTGTCCTGTTTGTATCGCATACTGCTCGGCAGGAAGTCCAAAAGAATCGTAGCCTTGAGGGTGTAATACATTAAAACCTTGATGTCTTTTATAACGAGCGTAAATATCACTTGCTATATAACCTAATGGATGACCAACATGCAATCCAGCTCCGGATGGATAGGGGAACATATCTAAAACATAATATTTCGGTTTGTCGCTTTGGTTTTCTGCTTTAAATGTTTGGTTTTCTGCCCAAAACTTTTGCCATTTGGCTTCAATCTCGTTGAAATAATAATTGCTCATACGCATGAAAAATTAAAATGCTAGAATACAAAATAGCCTCAATCACATTTTAAATAAAATTTTTTAATAAATTATTTATGGATGCAAATTTAAGAGTATTGTGTGAAAGACAAAAGCTTAAACGTTTCTATTACGGAAACCAAAAAAAAGAAAAAGGAATAATTTATTATTTGAAACCATAATTTTTTTAAATTCAACCTAAATTTAATTGTATTTTTACCTCATTAATTAATTTTTTATGTCATCTTCATTTGAAAAATATCAAAAAAGAAGGTTAATTTCTTCTTACTTTTCTGTTGTAATTAGTGTTTCTCTCGTGTTATTTTTATTGGGATTATTAGGGCTTTTAGTTCTAAATTCTCAACGTGTTGGTGATTTTTTTAAAGAACAAATTGCAGTTACTATATTCTTAAAAAACGACGCTAAAGAGGTGGAAATTATCCAGCTAAAACAAAGCTTAGCCCTAGCAGAATATACAAAATCCGCAGAATATGTGTCAAAAGAACAAGCAGCTGAAGAACATAGTGAAACCATTGGAGAAAACTTCACTGACTATCTAGGTTATAATCCTTTACAAAATAGTATTGATGTTCACTTAATCGCAAAATTTGTAAGTCCAGCTATAATTGAAGAAATTACCTCTGAAATTAAAAATAAAAAATTTGTAGACGATGTAGTCTATGACCAACCTTTAATTGCTAAGTTATCCGAAAATGTTAAAAAAATTAGTTTTTGGGTACTGGTAATCAGTAGTATTTTCCTGTTAATTGCTATTTTATTAATTAACAGTTCCATTCGTCTTTCTGTTTATGCAAAGCGATTTACCATAAAAACAATGCAGATGGTTGGAGCAACTAAATCGTTTATTAGGCGACCTTTCATAAGGAGAAGCGTTCGCTTGGGAATACTTGGTGCAACTATTGCCCTTATTGGCATGGGAATTGTTCTGTTTTATTTAGACCAAACATTTAAAGAACTAGAATTGTTACAGGGTAAATTAATGCTGGTAGTTTTATTTGGTTTCATTTTTATAATGGGAATATTTATTTCGTGGGTTAGCACCTATTTTGCAACGCAACGATTTTTAAACTTAAGATCGGACGAATTATATTACTAATAGCCAAAAAAATCTACTAAGCAATTAAGTGCAAAAACGGTACTTTAAAATAAAAAAGTTAAATTGCACTGTTATTATTTTTGCGGGAGTACTCACAAAATTAAGTCCACAAAATCATCGTTTATTCAGTGTTTAAATACTAGCTAAAATGGGAGAACAAAAGAGAAAAGAGCAAACTAAAAAAAGTAATGAATTCATATTTCGAAAAAAAAACTATACGTTTATGATCATTGGTATTTCATTTATTGCTTTAGGATTTATATTAATGTCAGGAGGTGGTAGTGACAACCCAAATGTTTTCAATCCAGAAATTTATAATTGGAGACGTATTCGTTTAGCGCCAACACTTATCCTGATAGGTTTCGCTATTGAAATCTATGCGATTTTATTAAACCCAAATAAAGATTCTTAAATGGATAGTTTCGATGCTATCATTCTTGGCATTATTCAAGGATTCACTGAATTTCTTCCCGTGTCATCCAGTGGTCATTTGGAATTAGGAAAAGCTATTTTAGGAGACAAATCTGTTCCAGAAGATAGTTTGTTATTTACCGTAGTCCTCCACTTTGCGACAGCTTTAAGTACCATAGTTGTTTTCAGAAAAGATATTTGGAAAATCATTCGTAGTTTATTAAAATTTAATTGGAACGAAGAAACTGAATTTACAGTCAAAATTATCGTTTCTATGATTCCTGCAGTAATAATTGGCTTATTATTTGAAACACAATTAGAATCTTTTTTTGGTGGTAATATTGCTTTTGTAGGTGTAATGTTACTAATTACTGCTCTTTTATTATGGTTAGCAGATCGATCTAAAAAAACAGAAAAAAAAGTGTCCTATTCCAATGCGTTTATAATTGGTATTGCCCAAGCGATTGCAATGCTTCCGGGAATATCAAGAAGTGGAGCTACCATTTCAACTTCTGTTTTATTAGGCAATGATAAAAGTAAAGCAGCACGTTTTTCTTTTTTAATGGTTATTCCTCTAATTTTTGGGAAGATTATAAAAGATCTGCTAGGGGGTGAATTATTTATAGAGACTATTGATATAACTTCACTTACACTCGGATTTATAGCGGCTTTTATAAGTGGGTTAATCGCTTGTACATGGATGATAAAATTAGTACGTCAAAGTAAATTGACTTACTTTTCAATTTACTGTATAATCGTTGGTCTAATAGCAATATTTATAAGCTTATAATGGTTATCATGGAAACTTTAGATACTTACCAAGAAGGAAGGGTGCTATTAATTGACAAACCGTTAAATTGGACTTCTTTTCAAGTAGTTAATAAAATTAGATGGCTCATTAAACAGCAATTCAGTATTAAAAAAATTAAAGTTGGTCATGCTGGCACTTTAGATCCTTTAGCAACCGGTTTATTAATCTTATGTACTGGTAAGTTCACAAAAAAAATAGAAACCTATCAAGCACAAGTAAAAGAATATACGGGCACTATCACATTAGGAGCTACCACACCAAGCTACGATTTAGAATCAGAAATAGATCAAGAATTTGATATTTCAGAAATTTCTGAAGCGGATATTTTAAAAAACACCCAACAATTTCTTGGCAAAATACAACAACAACCACCTATCTTTTCGGCGTTAAAAAAAAACGGGAAACGCCTTTATGAATATGCTAGAGAGGGATCTAAAATTGAGATTCCCTCAAGACCTGTGACTATCAAAGAATTTGAAATTACTAAAATTGAACTTCCATGTATAGAATTTAGAATTGTCTGTGGAAAAGGAACCTATATCCGATCGCTGGCTCATGATTTTGGAAAGTCATTAAATAATGGTGCTCATCTTTCCGGTCTTAGGAGAACAAAAATTGGTGAATTTAGGGTCGAAGACGCTATAAGTGTTTTAGAGTTTGAGAAGCTTTTCAAAAATTAATAAATTTTTATGAAAAATAGATGTTCTTGGTGTGGAAATGACCTTGACAAACCAAATTTAAACTCAATATCTGGCCATTTATGACAACTATCTTATTTTTTTATAAATTTTGAATTTATAACACCCCCACTTTGGCTATATACTCTTATATAATAGTTGCCAGAGGAATAGTTATCAATATTCAAAGCATAAAAGTTGGTATTTAAATCTTTTTCAAAAATTAGTTGACCTGTTACACTGTATAATTCAATTTTTTGAAGTTGATCGTTCTCTAAACCTACATTTAGTAGGTCATTTGATGGGTTGTATACATATTTAGTGTTTTTTTATCAAGCTCTACTAAATCATTACTCAAAATATTTTGATAGATTCTTATTTCATGAATCTGCCCTTCGCATGAACTAATAGCGAGTTTACTTAACATACTTTCGGTAGGGTTTTCAATTATTAGAGTTTCAGGAGATCCAGATATTGTATTATAGGTACTTTCTATTGTTTCACCATCAAGATTTACTAAAAAGGCTAATGTACAGTCAGGTCCGCAAGCATCAATAATATCAATTTCTAATCTTTCTATATTTTGTACGCTTGATAAATCAATAGATAATCTTGATGGAAAAAGCCATAGATATGTTGTTTCTATTTCAAAAAAGCAGCTTCCTGTAGAACAGTCTTCAGTTGTTGTAGATTCAAGACTAAGATTTATACCTTCTTCTATCCAAATATCATTACATGAGATATCAGTTGAAATATTATCAAGAGTAAGTCTTATATTTTGTGCATTCGTTGTAATTGATGATCCAATTAATAGCATAAAACTTAAAATAATATTTTTCATAATAATTTAATTTTTTTGGTTTATTATATAACAACCATAGATGAAAAAACCCTACCTAATCTTTAAGACTTACGATAATAAATTAGCTTGAATACTCAATTTTAGAGTTTAATTATTTTTTTTGTCACTTTTCCAAAGTCACCTTCAAAAGTTACTAATAGCGTTCCTTTCCATTCTTTATTTAATGCAAGTGTTAATATTCCATTAGCCTCAACTATGGTGGTAGTATTCAATTTTTGTCCTAAAATATTATATATAGAAACCTTAACTACTCCTTCAATCTGATTCAATTGAAAAGATACCTCTTCGCCAGCTGGATTTGGATAAGGTGCTGAAATGTTATTGTCAGCCCATTCTTCGTTAGAAAGATTGGCAACTATAAATGTCCAAAAACCCTCAGGAGCTACCAAAGGTCTTGCTAATGATTTTCCTGAATTTGCTTCAGCTTCAATATAGTATTCAATACTCTCCGAACCAGATGGTATCAATAAATCTGCCGACCAATTATCATCATTTATTATAGTCATTGATAACTGATTAAATTCTGATTCTCCTTCTTCTCTCCAATAAACAGTAGCATTATTAATTCCAGAAACATGCTTTATCATAGCAGTTATAGACACATTAGTATTGCCTGTAGGCACTTCATTAATTGGTTGATGAACTATCCAAAGAGGTTCGTCTACCCCAATAGTGTGAGTAATACAATGTATGGCTCCTAAACTTGCTATAAGAGGTTCGTTAGAATTATCTACATCAATTCCTACCACATTGTATCCCGGCAATAATTCTCTTAGATAGTCAAGGGCTGGCTCGTCTACTTCAGGCCGGTAGGTTGGTACTATAACCGATTTATTTACAAAAACAGCATTACTATAAGTACGATAATAACCTCCGGTATCAGGGTAACTCCCTGAGGTACTTGGTGGAGCATCGATCCATTTTATTTCATAAGGAGTACCAAAAGGAGATTGGAAATTACTTAAAACATAATCAATATTTTCCTCAATTTGTGGACCATCTGCAACTCCCTCCGGATATTTACTGACTAGGATTGTTTCTTCATCTAAAAGCTTCATGTGCATATCGATATGATGGATTTCATCATAAGGTAAAGTTTCCATTTTAATATAATTTTCAATTCCCATATATGCATTCATAATGGCATCTATTTCTTCTTCTGTTTTAGCAGAGACATTGTAAGGATTTCCTGGTTCATTTTCTTCTAGAATTAAATTTGATGCAAATGCGTTGCCCAATCCGTCAGACATATAATTTCCGCCCGTATTTACCAGATCATTTATTCCTGTGTCAGTAACATAAATGGGCATGCCTATCATGTTTGCATGTTGGGTTGGCATAACGTCATCTAAAGGTCTTGGCCGGTTATAAATCCAGTCAGTGAGTGCCCTCTCGCCCACATCGTCCGAATAAATAGTATTTCCACCATAATCACGAATCCAAATACTATTACTCCCAGTGTTTAAAAACTCGACGTTCGTTAAATCAACCCCTTGATTTGTTAAATAATTAGTAACGCTTGATTCATTTTGTGTTGTAATTAAAACTTTACATTCTTGAACACCAACTTCAACAATTTGACGTAAAATATTTTGATATGCATTGGTCCATCTTACGACCAGGTACTCCACTTCTTCCCATTCTGCTGCTGCTCTTACCGGGCCCTCTGGAGGATCTGAAATTACAAGACGACTATTGAATTGAAATTGAGGTAGTAGCTCTCTCTCTGTCTCCGTTAATCCTTTTGGAAGTTCTTCTTGTGCTGTTAGATAAAAAATAGAAAAAAACAGAATAATAAATGAATACGATTTCAGGGCTAAATTTTTCATTTTTGATAATTTATTTCCAAAGATAGTAATCCGACAGGTATTATTTTAAGTATTTCAAAAATTCATTTCTTGGAATTTCTTGAGCGCCAAGACTCTCTAAATGGGAGGTATACATTTGACAATCTATAAGTTTATAATTTTTAGCTTGTATTTTTTTAACTAAATAATAGAAAGCAATTTTTGAAGCATCATTTTTCTTACTGAACATACTTTCGCCACAAAATATATTTTTTTCTTTTAAATCGATTCCATAAAGCCCTCCAACTAACTGATCGCCTAACCAAACTTCTATAGATTTCGCATATCCTTTTTTATGAAGTTGACGGTAAGCGGTTATCATATTTTTTGTTATCCAAGTACCTTGCTGTCCTTCTCTTTTAATTTTAGAGCAACAGTTTATAACTTCTTCAAAGGATTTATTATATGTTATGCTAAATTTCTTATTGAAAATTGTTTTTTTTAAACTTTTTGAAACTTTAAAGTTTTTTGGAAATAAAATCATACGAGGGTCTGGACTCCACCACAATAGAGGTTGACCATCATTAAACCATGGAAAAATTCCTGAACGATAGGCATGCAAAAGTCTTTCTACTGAAAGATCTCCTCCTATAGCTATTAATCCATCTTTGTCAGATTCGTCATGACTTGGAAACCAAATCGATTTAGATAATTGATACAATAGTTGTTTAAAAATAAAAAAACCTAAAGATTATAAAAATACTAAACTTTAGGTTTTTAATTAATAGAACTTTTTTATTTAGAAGGGAAGGTCATCTTCTGCTTCTGTCTTAATGTTATCTGCAGCTTGAAAAACTTCCTCAGGTGGCATCGGAGGCATATCTGGCGATCCAGCTGTTGCCATATTTTCAATTCTCCAACCCTGTATAGAGTTGAAATATTTAACCTCTCCTTGTGGATTTGTCCATTCTCTTCCTCTTAAATTGATGCTGATTTTCACATCTTGATCAACTGAAAAATTATTTAGTAAATCTGTTTTGTCTTGAACAAACTCTACCATTATAGATTGTGGATATTGCTCTGCTGTAGTCACTACAACCTCTCTTTTTCTAAAACCGTTACTACCAAATTCTTGCGTTTCGCCAATTAATTTTATCTTTCCTTGTACTTCCATCTTAATTTATATTATTAGTTACTTTATATTCATTAAATCTATAGTTAAAAGCAATTTAAAAGCATCAAAAATTGTTCCTTCTTGCAACATATCTTGTGCTTGCTTTTCTAAATTTTCTTTAGTGCTTTTTTGAATATCAAGAGACTTTTCAACCTTTAAACTTAAATATTCTTTGACTTCATCCATAGTAGGGATCCTTTCAGAATTTCCTAAAATTCCAAGATCATTTCCTGTTAGGATCGTACTATTTTTTATTGATACTGGGAGCGCATCTACTCCTATTCCTCTTGTTTTTATTGGCTTAATTACTTCAAACATCCCCGCCCTAGAACGGTTATACCAGTTACCACCCATTCTGGCTACAGCATCTATTTTATTTGCATCTATCTTTCCATCTGCATCTAAAATAGTTTCTTTTATGTGTAATTTAACAACTTCTGCGATTATTAAATTTCCTGCACCTCCTTGATTTCCTAGAGCAATAACATCATTTACTTTGCACTCGAACTGAACAGGTGCTTCTTTTACCCGTGGAGGTTTTACAATATCCGAAGCAACCTCAGTTAGTCCTGATTTTATAAATTCATTAACTCCGGCAGGATATTCGGTAGAGGATAATGACATTTGTTGAACCATATCGTAATTTACGATATTAATTACGACCTCTTTGTTGATTAAAATATTTTCTAAGGTATGTTTTGTGGTATTATCCCTGACTCTTCTTGCTGGTGAAAATACTAAAATTGGTGGATTAGCGCTAAATACATTAAAAAAACTAAAGGGCGACAGATTAACATTTCCCAAACCATCCACAGTGCTTGCAAAAGCAATTGGGCGCGGAGAAACAGCGCTTAATAAATAACCATGCAATTTTCCGGTACTAACTTCTTGAGGTAAGATTGATAACATCACAACAAATATATTGAAACGTCATCTTGTGTAAAAATATGTTTATACAATAATATCAACATATTTACTTTATATTTACTCGAAGCATTGATAAAATCTATATTAAAATTAGTATGCTAAAAAATAACTCATTTAATCGTTGGCTATTATTTATTTCTTCAGTAGGAATTATCTTTTTAATCATATGGAATACATTTTCATTTTTCAAGATTTTAAAAGAAAATGAACGAATAAAAATGGAAATATGGGCAACTGCACAAGAAGATATCAAGAAAAGTGATCAATTAAAATTAAGTTTTAGTGAAACGTCGCTTGAGGTATTACAAAGTAATACGACGACCCCGATGATATCATACAGTCCAAAAGAAGAAACTTATATTCATAGAAATATTTCTGAAAGTGAAATTAATAATGCTGAAAAAAGAAAGGAACTAATCAGCCGTTTTACAGAAGAATATGATCCTATAGAGGTATTTTATAATAACGAATTATTACAAATTATCTATTTCGGAAATTCTCCATTAATAAATAAAATTAAATATTATCCCATTGCACTCATTTTTATAATGCTACTTTTCTTTTTTGCTATTTACTTCTTTTTTAGAACTGCAAGAGCATCTGAACAAAATAAGCTTTGGGCAGGAATGGCTAAAGAAACAGCTCATCAAATTGGCACACCACTTTCGTCTTTGGTAGGATGGACTGAGATATTAAAATCTGAAAATGTAGATCCCTCTTACATTCTCGAAATGGAAAAAGATATAGAAAGATTAAAAACGATTACTGACCGTTTCTCAAAAGTTGGTTCTGTTCCTACGATGAAAATTGCTGATGTAGTTAGAGAGACTCAAATTTCTTTTGATTACCTTCAAAGACGTTCTTCTAAACTAATAAACTTCTCCATTGATCTCCCAGATGTTCCTTTAACAGTTAATTTAAATCCTCAATTATATAGTTGGACAATAGAAAATATTGTTAAAAATGGAATAGACGCAATGAAAGGCAAAGGAGATATTCATATATCTATTACTAGCAATTTAAAATCTGCTTTTATAAGAATATCTGATACCGGAAAAGGTATTCCTAAAAAGGATTTTTATACTATTTTTTCACCAGGAGTTACCACTAAAAAAAGAGGTTGGGGCCTAGGACTTTCCTTGGCAAAAAGAATTATTGAAGGGTATCATAAAGGAAAAATCAAAGTTTTAAAAAGCAGTGTAGATGAGGGGACTACTATGGAAATTATGTTATACTTGAAAGAGGTAGAGTCTTTATAAACCTTCGAAGTTGATTTGTATTTTTTTTGCTAGATGGGTAAATTCCTCATCAGTCATTACTACTTTAGACTTAAATGATATGTCTTTTAAATGATTCATGGGGATTAAATGTATATGAACATGCGGAACCTCAAGACCAATGACTGACATTGCAACACGATTACATTCAATTGTTTTTTCCAAAGCCAGCCCCACCTTTCTTGAAAAATTCATCAAGCCATTGTATGTTATCTCGTCTAAATCTAATAAGCGATCGACTTCTTTTTTTGGAACACAAAGTGTGTGACCTTTTGTATTGGGATTGATATCTAAAAAAGCGAAAAAGTTCTCCGTCTCTGCTATTTTATAGCAAGGAACTTCTCCATTGATTATCTTTGTAAAAATCGACATCAAATTTTAAACTCTAGTAATTTCTAACACGTCAAATTTCATTCTTCCATTTGGAACAACGACCTCGGCAACATCTCCAACTTCTTTTCCTAATAAACCTTTCCCTATGGGTGAATCTACCGATATTTTTCCTGTAGCTAAATCGGCTTCACTCTGCGCAACTAGTTTGTAAGTCATTTCCATTCCATTGGTGGTATTTCTAATTTTAACGGTAGAATGTATTAAGGCTTTCGAGGTATCTAATTGTGATTCGTCAATAATTCTAGCAGTAGATAAGGTAGCTTCTAGTTTAGAAATATGCATTTCTAGCATCCCTTGAGCTTCTTTGGCAGCATCATATTCTGCATTTTCACTTAAATCGCCTTTATCTCTTGCTTCAGCTATTGCTTGTGAAGCTTTGGGCCGCTCTACATCTTTTAATTGATTTAATTCGTCCCTTAGTTTTTTTAATCCCTCTGCAGTATAATATGAAATTTTACTCATAATTCTTCATTTTAATAATTTTTTACTGTTTTCTTTAATTTTTTTCTTCATCTTTCACAGTAATAAAAAAATCCCACACGAGATGGGATTGTACCTTACAAAGATACTAAAAAATAAAATATCAGCTGGTTTTTATTGTACTTTTGACTTTTAATTAAATAAAAATGAAAAATATATTATTTAGTTTACTGATAGCACTAAATTTAGTTTCATGCAGTAATAATGACGATAATAACCAAAATCAAAATCCGTATTTAGCAATTCTTCCGGTCAACATCAATTTAAACTTAAATTTACCCGAATATTCTGCATTAAAGTTTCCAGGGAATTCAATTATATATACAAATCAGGGAATCAGAGGAATCGTAATTTACTGTGTGACTGAAAATCAATATATTGCCTCAGAATTAAGCGATCCCAATCACATTCCAAATAGCTGCTCTCGAATGATTGTAGAGGGTATTATTGCATCTTGTCCCTGTGAAGACGGCAATAGTTACGATATTATTACTGGTCAATTTACCCCTCAAACAAATGATAAATATCCAATGGTACAATATCGAGCAGTGCGCAACGGAGATATTGTCAATATCTTCAATTAAATTAAAATTTTACGGCTGCACCTACTAAAAAATTAATAGTTGCCTGAGGGTAATAACCTGTACCCTCAATTGTGGTGGTGGTGGTTGGATCTGTCCAAGTATCATCATACGTATAATAATATCCATTTGATACGTATTTTATATTAAAAATATTATTTACAAGTCCCGTTACCACTATTTCTCTTAAAAATGGGATGTTGTCAATCGTATAAGAAACATTAAAATCGTTTACAAAATAAGCATCCAATTTAGAGACATCACTATCTACATTCCCCATATATTGTTCGCCAACATATTTAGTATACAAGCCTAATTGTAAATTTGTAATTGGTTCGTATTCAAATTTATTTCCAGCCACAATATTTGGCGAGAATGATAAATTTGTCGTCCCTAAGTTTACCAGTTCACCATCAATAGGCGATACAAAATCTAAATTTTTATTACTACTTAAAGCAAGATTTGGTAATATTCTAAAATTATCACCAATTAAAAATGTTGCATCTATTTCTAAACCTAAACGATAGCTTTTTCCACTTGTAGCTCTTAGAGGAGCTCCTGTATCGTCAATAGCTCCTGTTAATACCAACTGGTCTTTATAGTTCATAAAATAAATATTAGTATTTATAGTATTTTTTTGGGCTTTAAATCGCCATCCTAGTTCATAATCATCTAATTTTTCAGGCTTGGTTATCCCATTTTCAAAGTCAGCTCTTCTCGGTTCTCTATGTGCTTTACCATAGGAAACATATAACTGATTTTTATTGCTTAATTCATAGGATAAGCCAGTTTTCGGGTTAAAAAAGTTATATTTCTCGTTCACTTCTAAAGGTACTCTGTCAGAAGTCAAACCTGAAGTTTTATAAGTTAAAAATCTTCCTTGCAAATCTCCGTAAATACTCCATTTTTCCTTAAACTTATAAGTAGCCTTAGCAAATACAGTAAATTCATTTTTTTTCCCATTTCCTTCATAATAACGATCTCGAATTTCTGAATTACTAGCATACTTAGCCCAAATTACTTCACCGAAGTGGTCTCCATCGTAATGGCTATAAAAAATTCCAGTAGACACCTCTAAATTATCTTTTTTATAATTCGCATTCGCATTGATAACATAAAAGTCGTTGTCCAACCAACGCCTACGAATTAAATCGGTTGTATTTATAACCTCTCCTCCTAACTCAATAGGTTCCAAATTATAAAATACAAAATCCTCATCTTCTTTATATTGCTCATAATAACCGCGACCATAAGTATAATTTAACCCTAAATTAGTAGTCCAATTATTATTGATTTTTTGATTCCAAAACAATTGATAATGATCTTGAGAATAATTATCGGTTTCATTGTCATAAAACTTAACATTTCCATCATCGTCTGTATATATCCCTGCTGGATTATAGGTTCTATCGTTTTCTAAAGTTTCGGCATCAATACCATACCAGGCTTGGTATGTTTTTTCCTTACCTCCAAATACCAATGCTTTAATTAATGTATTGTCATTTATAAAAGCACCCTGCAAGAAATAGGATTTTAAATCTGATGAGGCCCTGTCGATATATCCATCAGAAGTAATTTTAGATAACCTTCCTGATACTTCAAAGTGGTCATTTAACAATCCTGTACTAAATTTCACGTTGTATTTTTGGGAATTAAAAGATCCACCTGCGATACCTATTTCACTAAAAGCATTGTCGGATACCCCATCGCTCAGGATATTTAAACTTGCTCCAAAAGAACCTGAGCCATTGGTTGAAGTTCCAACACCTCTTTGTAATTGTAAGTTTTCAATAGAAGATGCGAAATCTGGCATATTTACCCAAAAAGTTCCCTGACTTTCAGAATCATTATAAGGAATTCCGTTAATCGTAATATTTACTCTTGAGGCATCACTACCCCGAACTCGAATGTAAGTATAACCAATACCGGCACCGGCATCTGAAGTAGTTACAACAGAAGGCAAATAGTTTAATAGGACTGGAATATCCTGACCTAAATTAGTTTTCGCTAATTCTTCTTTATCTACGTTGGAATGGGTAATGGGTGAATCGGTATCGACTCTAATGGATTTTACTAAAACCTCATCTAATATTTGAGTTTTAATAGTATCTTGAATTTTTTCTTGAGCATTTAAATTAACTAACATTAAACTTAAAGCTACGGTACAGAGTAATTTTTTCATAATAAAAAATAAATTAAATAATAGAGGTAATTATTTTTTGTTATGTGTTGCGAAAGACTTTCTTTCAATTTTCCTAAACAGCATTACCTGTTCTAGGTTCTATGGGTATAATCTCAGCTTTTTAAAGCACCCCTTGAGATGAGCTACAAAAATAGACAATTAATCTATTTTAGGTAATTTTCTGTTTATTTTTTTTAAGGTGATTTTCTTTTTTTGTTGTAATCGTTTTTCAATTGATGCTTTGGACGGTTTTGTTTTTTTTCTAGATTTATTTTTAACTAAGTTAAATTTTAACAATTCAATTAATCGATCAATTACTAAAATTTTATTTTGATGTTGACTCCTTGAATTACTGCTAGAAATACTAATATAGCCTCCCGAAGATATTTTTTTAGAAAGTTTTATACCAAGTAATTCTTTTTCGTCATCATTTAAGCCTTTTGAATTTTGAATATGAAAACTAACCAACACTTTGGAGGACGTTTTATTTACATGTTGACCTCCTGGACCGCTACTTTTTGTAGCTTTAAAATTAAATTCATTTATAATAGTTTCAATATCCATCTTGGGGGCTATCAATTTTGAGAAAGAGGTCGATGCTCTTTATTAAGTAAATCGTTAACCGTTTTTACAGGGTTAAAAGTTTTTAATGGCACCTCAACAAAAGCAGAATTCCAATAAGCCATAGCTCCGTTCCAAAGTCCAGGTAATTCGAGAGCCTTTAATGATTTTCCATCTTGCGATTTAGTGGTAGATAATGCCTGATTTAGAGTCAACGAATTTTAATAAATCAAATTTTTTACCCTTATAATTTTTAAGCCCACAAACAAGATCAACAGGATTAAAATGAGTGGCACTTTCAACAATGGCTTGATGATCCTGATTATTTGAATCAATTTGAGACATTTCAACGATTTGAAGTGTTGGTAGAGTATTACCATTTTGCACCCAAAAAGGACCACCGCCTGGTGCCCCTGTATTTTTGACTACACCACAGACCCTAAGGGGTCTATTGAATATTTTTTTCATGGTAACAGAAGTCAGAATTGATTCTCTATTATTCAATTCATCCCTCAAAAAAGATTTCATTTCATTCAGTTTTTCTGTTGAGGTATTTTTTTTGTCTAACAACACCAGATATGAAAAGATTTTCTTTTGTAACCACAGTAATTTTCCTCCTAATACTTTTTTATAATAAGCGACTTCGTCAACATATTGTTCTGCAACTACATTATCAATATTTTTAATGAAAACTATATCTGCGTCAATTTCATTCAAATTTTGAATTAAAGCTCCGTGTCCTGAGGGTCTAAAAACACATTCGTTTTTAGCATTTTTAAATACCGTATTGTCGCTACTTACCGCTATGGTATCTGTTTCTTTTTTTTGAAATGAGTAGGATACATGTGGAATTTAGTTTTTGTTTTTTTAGAAACTCTATTTTTAATTAGCATCTAATTCTTTTTCAAAGAAAGAAAGGTGTTTTTTTGCGAATTGTAAAATGTAATTTAACATTATTATTTACAGAGGCATAGTAGACAGACTCGTATAAATGTTCTTCGAAAGCGGTTGTAGTGTGGGTTTCGTATTTATGAAAAGGAATCAGCCCTTTTGGTAAGTTTCGGAAATTTAAACCCTTGTCAACCAACATTGTTTTTATCAATAAATATGTTCCTGCTCCTTCGGAAGCTTTTTCGAAGTCAGGATATAGTTCTTTTGTTTTTTTCTGAACACTACTAAAAAAAGCAAAGTCCTTTAACGATTTAATAAAGTTTTCTAAGAGTATATTTTCTTTGTCATTTAAAAAGGTATCAAGTGTCGATTTATTTGGACTGTATTCATTTAAAAACATGAATAAAAATTGAAACATTCGTGAAGCAGCTCCAGAGGCAGGGACAAACTTTACAATTTCTTTTTTTTGTTTATTCAAATCATAATATTCTGTAAGTCTATTTTGGTCGGCTTTGGTTATCGATTCAATACCATTACCAAGCGATCCTGCCTTAACAATCTTTACAAATGGAATTCCCTCAGAAAAAATTTTCAGCTGTTGCTGAATATTTTCTGGAGTTAGTCCATGTTTTTTTAATTGCTCAATATCTGTTTTTGATAAACTCACTTATCTTTATTTAATAATTTATCAATGTGCTTAACTGCCTTTTCAAGCCGTTCTTTTTTATCTCCTTTTAAAAGAATATAAGGTCTATTATAATCTTTTAATGCTTTTTCAAAAGAGTTAAACATTTCTAGTCTTTCCTCTGGTCTGTCCCTAAGGTCGTCTGCTTCCCACGGAGTATCAATATAGGTTAATAAATATAAATCATAATTATTTTCAATTGCATATTTATTTAAATGGGGATCGCAATCTCCATCATAATATTCCTCCGAATATACTTTTGTTTCAAGTAAATCCGTGTCGCATACTAGCACAGAATCGGTTTTTTTTGCAGATCTATTTTCAATTTCCATCTGCCCAACAGCAATCGGTAGGAGATCAGACTGCTCACAAGTTTTACGCTCATTATTCCATTTTTTTTGAAGATATTCTCTAGCATACTCAGGAACCCAAACCGAATTATAATAACGTGCAATTTGTTTGGCTAAAGTTGTCTTTCCAGTAGATTCTGGTCCAAATAATACTACTTTTATACAGTTTGAATCTGTTTGTTTAAGTTTTTCTTCCATGCTAAATAACCAAAAATGGCGATAAATGTAAATCCTAAATATTGAAAACTTGTAAATGTAAAACCCTTATATAAGTACAAAGGAACAGAAATGATATCTCCAATAATCCAAAAGATCCAATTTTCAATTTTTCTTTTTGCCATTAACCACATCCCTACAAAAAATATAGCTGTGGTAATGGTATCTGCGTAAGCTACCCAATCCGACCATTTATCAAATGTTTTATAAATGATAAAAACAAAAAGCAAAGTTGCAAAAAATATAGCTACACTAATTTTTTTTTCTTTAAAATTTATTTTTGAAATTGGAGTAACCTGCGTATCATCTATTTTACGTGTCCATACATACCAACCATAAACACTCATGATAAAATAATAACCATTGATCATCATATCTCCTAGAAGACTCCATTTTAAAAGTAAATAAACAAAAATACTAGTGCTTATCATTCCTGTAGGGAACACCCATATTTTATTTTGTTTTGAAAACCAAACTGATAAAAAACCAAAAACAACTGCTATAATTTCAAGGACAATATCTATTGTTTCGTAGGTAGCATATTGTTCAAAGAAAAAAATAAAAACTTGATTCATCAATTTTTATTATTAATGAGTGCATAGGCACAAGTGAAGTCCTCAAATTCACTAAACCGAACATGATAGGACTCTGTTTTGTTATTAAAATCTGCAATTGCAGTTGTTTCGTTTTGATCTAACCCAAACTCTTCAACATGAATATGATTAAGAAATGATAACCCTACCCTGTTAAAACTCTTATATAAAGATTCCTTAGCGCACCAAATGGCAGTTAATTTTCTTATTTTGGAGGTTAAGGATAATTTATCGAAATTCTTTACAGAAGTAAATTTATGTGCAATTCGAAGTATTTTATCTCTCTTTTTTTCCACATCGATGCCTACTTTAATATCGCTTAGTATAATGGCAGAAAAAATGAAAGAATGAGTGATTGAAATGTGCAAACCATCTTTCAAGTGAGGTTTCCCATTGGTATCATAATATAAATCATAATCTGTAAATCCTTCTAAAGCTAATAAATGACGAATACTTAAGAATCCTTTTTGGTGGAGGATACTTTTCATACTGTTAAGTCGTCCTGTATTTTTAGCAGTTAATTCTATGTTTTTTAAAAGAGTATCGAAAGACTCTTCTATCTTCCAGATGAGCACCTTAGTTGCAGAATTAACTGTTATAGTTTTGTAAAGAGGCATTAGATTTTAAAGTATATGTTGTATTTTTGCAACTCGAAAAAAATAATTTTTTCAACTTTAAAACAAATATAATAACAAGTTTCCCACTTTAGTGGGAATAAAATACATTTTTATGTCTACCAATACAATGCCATACGTTGCCCACAAAGTAAAAGATATTTCTTTAGCAAATTGGGGGAGAAAAGAAATTGAATTAGCAGAAGCAGAAATGCCTGGTTTAATGTCTTTAAGAGAAGAATACAAGAATCAACAACCTCTGAAAGGAGCGAGAATAGCTGGTTGCCTACATATGACCATACAAACTGCTGTTTTAATCGAAACTTTGAAAGCACTTGGAGCAGAAGTTACTTGGAGTTCTTGTAATATTTTTTCTACTCAAGACCAAGCTGCCGCTGCTATTGCAGATGCAGGAATTGCAGTTTACGCTTGGAAAGGTATGACGGAAGAAGAATTTGATTGGTGTATTGAACAAACCTTATTTTTTGGTGAAGATCGCAAACCTTTAAATATGATTTTAGATGACGGTGGTGATTTAACCAATATGGTTTTAGACCGATATCCAGAATTAGTAGATGGCATTAATGGTTTGAGTGAAGAAACTACAACAGGAGTTCATCGATTATACGACCGTATGAAAGAAGGCTCTTTACCGATGCCAGCTATTAATGTAAACGACAGTGTCACAAAATCAAAATTTGATAATAAATACGGGTGTCGTGAAAGTGCTGTAGACGCAATACGACGTGCTACCGACGTAATGCTCGCTGGAAAAAGAATCGTTGTTTGTGGTTATGGTGATGTTGGAAAAGGTACCGCCGCGTCGTTTAGAGGAGCTGGCAGTATTGTAACAGTCACAGAAATTGATCCAATTTGTGCTTTGCAAGCAGCAATGGACGGTTTTGAGGTGAAAAAATTAGAAACGGTAATTGGTAAAGCTGATGTTATTATCACAACCACTGGCAATAAAGATATTGTTCAAGGACCTCATTTTGAAGCCATGAAGGATAAAACCATCGTATGTAATATTGGACATTTCGATAATGAAATTGACGTAGCTTGGTTAAATGAAAATCATACGAAGGTCGAAATAAAACCTCAAGTTGATAAATATGTTGTTAACGGAAAGGATATCATTCTCTTAGCAGAAGGGCGCCTAGTAAATCTTGGTTGTGCAACAGGACACCCAAGTTTCGTAATGAGTAACTCGTTCACCAACCAAACACTTGCTCAAATTGAACTTTGGACCAATATTGAAAAATATGAAAACAAAGTTTATATGTTACCAAAGCATTTGGATGAAAAAGTTGCAAAATTACATCTAGAAAAGATTGGGATAGAATTAACGGAACTCCGAAAAGATCAAGCTGACTATATAGGCGTAAAAGTTCAAGGACCTTTCAAACCAGAATATTACAGGTATTAAATTTGTCTGAAACTTAACAGAAAAGTAAAGTCCCTTCCAACTATGAAGGGATTTTTTATTTATTTAAGTTGATGATCTAAGTAACCAAAAATAAAGCTACTTCCTCTTTCTGAAAAGATAACTCATCCAAATAGGATTATTGGGTTCTGTAATTGCTTTTCGATCTACAAACTCCCAATTATTAAAGTTCATATAATTTAATAGTGTGGAGGTTTCTTTAAGAGCTTCAATTTCTTTAATTGTAATTAATTTTCCTATTAATGAAGGTTGTTCTTCTATTTTAATACGTTTTATTTTTCCGCTATTATTCATTTTTTGAATAACTATAATTTCAAGATAGTCGTATTTAACTAGATCTTGAGCCTGGGTTAGTACCATTGAAAATAGCACTATTAATAAGGTGATAACATGTGATTTTTTCATGACCAAATTCTTTTATTAATTTTTAATTACAATTTTTGTAAATTTCGCATCCATAGTATTGAATTTCGCAAAATATATTCCTTTAGCTAGTTTGCTAAAATCAAACTCACTTATTCCAATATTTACCATTTCTTTGAGAATTTTTTTACCATTCATATTATAAAATTCTATGGTCAAACTTTTGTCAGCTTTATTTTTTATTATCAATTTATCGAGAACTGGATTGGGATATAAAGTAATTTTAGAGCTCAGTGAATTATCAATTATATTTAAATTACAATCGTTAATTAATATAGGTAATTCAACTCCTGGATTCACAATATATTCAGGACATTCTGCGGGAGCACCCTCCACAAAATAAACTCCAGACTCCTCTATATCTGTCAATGTTATAGATGGTCCATTTTCTCCTGCTATTGGTGTACCATCTTTATACCATTGAATACTGGTATTGTAGGGCATTCCTATGGTAAAGGTTATAGAATCGCCCAAACAAACATTAAAAAGGTCATCTTCAAAGATATAATTCCCGGAGCTTTCGACTACCATTGGTGAAAACACCCAAGAATCAATTAAAACTTCTGGCGATGTTTCAGAACAACCATTCAATGCAGTAGCTACATTAAAATAATATAAATCATCTATTCCCTGAGAAATATCTAAAAATTGAGAGGTCTCCCCTGGAATAATTTCCCAATTTGTTCCACTAAAACTTTTTTTATACCATTGATACGAGTCGTATTCTTGTGTAAATATCTGAGTTACTTCAGAAGGGCATAAAATAAAATTACCCTCTGTTTCGATAGTAGGGGAATGATCACACTGAGCAGATATAAAACTAAAATAAAAAAATCCTAAAAAAACACAAGTAAGCCTCATAAATAAATTTTTAATATTTAAAAGTACAATTTTTTTGTGTTTTGTTCGTAACAAAGAAATTGGCACAAAAAAACCTCCAATTGTAGTTGGAGGTTTTTTTAACTATATGTCTTATTTCTTAAGCCTCGAAAGGTACTATCGAAACATATGATTTGTTATCTCTCTTTTTAGTGAATTTAACAAGCCCATCTACTTTTGCATGCAGGGTATGATCTTTTCCACCGTATACATTTTCACCAGGAAAGTGTGTATTTCCTCTTTGTCTTACAATGATATTGCCTGCAATTGCAGCTTGTCCACCAAAAATCTTTACACCTAATCGTTTCGATTCTGATTCTCTACCATTCTTCGAACTACCTACTCCTTTTTTATGTGCCATTTTCTTTTAAATTTAAAAATTAAAAATTAACTTAAAGCAGCTATTAAATCAGCTTTCTTCATTGAAGTATATCCTTTAACACCCTTTTCTTTGGCGACTGCTTTTAATTGAGCGACCGTCATTGATGAGATATCTGCAGATGAACTTTTTTCTTTCTTGGGAGCTTCTTTTTTAGCTTTAGCAGCTGGTTTTACTGCTTCCTTAGGCGCAGCTTTTTCAACTTTCGATGCGGTTGGCTTTGCTTCTTTTTTTACAGTAGCTTTTTTAGCTCCAGAACCAACAATACTTTCAATTACAATCTCAGTAAGTGCCTGTCTGTGTCCATTTTTTACTCTGTATCCTTTTCTTCTTTTTTTCTTGAATACAATAACTTTATCACCTTTAAGATGCTTTATGACTTTTGCTCCAACTTGAGCTCCGTCGATAGCCGGGGCGCCAACAGTAACTTTGTCACCATCGCTTAACATTAGCACGTTGTCAAAAGAAACTTTTTTCCCTTCTTCAGTGGCTAAACGATGTACAAAGACTTTTTGATCTTTTGCAACTTTAAATTGCTGCCCTGCTATTTCTACAATTGCGAACATAGCGTTTCGTTTTAATTTAAATTATTAATAGTTCTGCCCTTTTAAAGGCGGGTGCAAATATAGTACTTAAAACGATAATTGCAAACGCTTTATTTAATTAATTTTAAGACTAAAGCCCCCTTAGCGTTTAGAGTTTGCTAAATAAACTCCTCCTAATATTATTAATGTTGCAATTCCTTGCCAAAAACTAAAAACTTCGTTGTCCAAAAGTCCCCAAAAGACCGCTACAATAGGCATTATATAGGTAACTGATGAGGCAAAAACGGGTGTTGAAATCTGTACCAAATTATTGAATAATACTTTTGCTATGGCAGTGCCAAACAAAGACAATAAAAAAACATAGAAAATCGAGATAGAAAAATTGGGCCCCTGTAATACCTGTTGTGTAAAAAAGCCCGAATAGATTAAAACTAAAAATGCTGGGACAATTATTACTATAAAATTTCCAACCGCAATCGAAAGTGGTGGTATATTTTGCAGATGTCTCTTAATGATATTAATGTTAAAAGCATACATTACCGTTGCAATGATCACTAAAAAAGCATACCAATAATTTTGATTAGGATTAATAGCGGCACCATTTGAGATTAATAAAATAGCCCCGGTAAAACCAATTAAAACACCAATAATTTGTCTTTTTGTAGAGATGATATTAAATGCTAAAAATCCAAATAAAATAGTATTTATAGGAACTATTGAATTTAATATCGATGCTATTGCACTGTCAATTTCAGTTTCCGCGTAAGCGAATAGGAAAGCAGGAAAAAAAGTTCCTAAAAAACCAGACATAACAATCCATTTAATAGCGTTTTTTGACAAGTTTTTTAAACTATTAAAACCAGCAATAAATAAAATAAACCCAGTAATTATAATTCGTAACGAGCCTAATTGCATTGGACTTAAACCGATTAAACTTTTTTTAATGAGTATGAACGAACTACCCCAAATAAGAGCTAAAAGGAATAAAAAAATCCATTTTTTATTTTCTTTAATCATAATTTAAAAACTGATATGCAAAAATGTGATATTAAATCGTAATAGCCCTAAACAATCATTACTTTTGTAACATAACATTATAATGAATACTTATGAAAAATTTCAAATTAACCTTAGTAATTTTATTAATCTGTGTTGCTGTTTGGTCTTGTAAAAATGAAACTGAACCAGAAATAAAAATTATTAAAACAAGTGAGTCATTAGCTAACGCCAAAATGGACAATGATAAAATTCTAGCTAAAGCTGAATTTAATATTGAAGGTATGACCTGTGCAATTGGATGTGCCAAAACAATAGAAAAAAAACTCGCAAAAATGGACGGTGTAAAGTCTGCAAAAGTTGATTTTGAAAAAAAATTAGCTCAGGTAGAATATGATGAATCGATTGTTAATACAGTTTCCTTGGAAAACACGGTAACTAAAGCAAGTGACTCTTATTCGGTAAATGACATGAAAACAGTCGATTTTTTTAGCAATGAAACTATTAATAACGGGAATGCCTTAAAAAAAGAATCTTGTAAAAAAGGATGTGAAAAAGATTGTTGCGCCACTAAAGGGAAGGAGTCTTAGATTCGTACAGGCTAATTATTCCATTTTAAGGTTTCCATTAAGACTCGCATATCATTTCTTAAATATACAACTGCAGGATAAATAGAATCAAAATTCGGTTTTGCCTCAAAATATAGAGCACCGTTCAAAAAGTGTTTTATACTGTCTGTTGTGTAAAACTCTGCTTGAGTTGCAGCGTTTCCGTTGATCATATAAAACATACCAAAAACGTTTGCTTCTTGATTTATAAAAGGCTGCTCCGGTATACTTTCTGCTTTTACTACATGGTCATATGCTAACTTTTGGGCATCTTTTAATAGGGAGTCTATGTTATTACCCTTTACTTTTTGATAGGTTAAATAAAGCGTAGCTTTCATATTTGGATAATATAAGTTTAAAGCATTATTTTTTTTAGAAACTAATTTCGCAAGTTTATTTTTTTGAAATTGGTAAGGGAAAACTCCTTTAATTTCTTCATAATTTGCTGTGGGATAATCCAATCTCAGTTGGGCTTTTGGTTTTACAACAACCTCGTCTTGACAAGAATAAAAAAATAAAAATACAACTGATAATAAGAAGATTCTCATATTAATTTTTGATTGAAACTTTAATTTGATTGATTCTTTTATTATCAAATCCCTCTACAGTAAAGGTATAATTATGAAATTTTATTACTTCACCTCTTTTTGGAAAACTTTTAGAAACCTCTAAAATAAATCCTGCTAGCGTTTCTGCATCTCCCTTCTGGTTATCAAACAATAGAGAGTCCTCAATTTTTAAAACTTTATAAAAATCCTTGATGGGCGTTTTACCTTCAAAAACAAAATTGTTTTCATCTAGTTTGGAAAATATAAGATCTTCATCATCAAACTCATCACTGATTTCTCCAACAATTTCCTCGATAATATCCTCGAGGGTAATTAGGCCACTTGTTCCTCCATATTCGTCAACAACAATAGCCATATGCATATGCATTTCTTTAAATTCATTCAGTAAATCGTCAAGTTTTTTATTTTCTGGCACAAAATAAGGCTTGCGTATCAGTTTATTCCAGTCGAGCTCTTTTTGATCGATAAATGGCATTAAATCTTTAACGTATAGAATACCACTAATCGTATCTATATTATCTTTAAAAACAGGGATTCTAGAATATCCATTAGCAATAATATCTGGCATGATAACTTCGTATAACGTAGTTTCTTCTAATGCAAAAATATCCATTCTAGGCTTCATAACTTGTTTAGTGTCTGTATTCCCGAAAGTTACAATGCCTTGTAAAATTTTATGATCTTCGTTAAGTTTATCTTCATCAGAAGTAAGCTCCAGAGCTTGAGATAATTGATCGACACTTATATTGGATTTTTGATTTCTAAATTTTTCTTCAATAAACTGAATCCCTGATTGCATAGGTCTGCTAATCGGAGATAAAATAGTATCTAAAAAATTTAATGGCAATGCCATAAAAGAAGAAAACTGAATACTCTTCCTACTTGCATATACTTTAGGTAAAATTTCGCCAAATAATAAAATTATAAAGGTGACTATACCTACTTCCAATAAAAATCTGAGATTAATTCCATAATAACTTTTTGTGACACCAGAAAAAACCTGGTCACCTAAAGATGCGAATAATAACACAATAGCAATATTTATAAAGTTATTAGCAACTAAAATAGTCGCCAATAACTTTTTAGGCTTTGATAATAATTTTTTAACGATTGTCAAGTTAGCTGACAGTTCTTTATCTGATGATTCGTCTTCAAAATCGGTTGCTGTCAAGGAAAAAAAAGAAATTTCAGCACCTGAAATTAACGCAGAACAAATCAATAATATGATTATAATAATAATGCTTATTATTAATTCACTGTTTATTGATGTGACGAGAAGTAAACTAGGAGGTTCGGTATCCAAAATTAAATAAATTGATATTAAAAAGGTTCCGTTCCCGGATTAGCCTCAGAATTATTTCCACTGTCTCCTTTTGGACTTAAAAAAGTAAACTCGGTACAATGAACCTCAGTATTATAACGATCTTTTCCCTCTTCATCTTGCCATTTTCTTGTTTTTAAACGACCTTCAATGTATACCATATCTCCTTTTTTTAGATACTTTTCACAAATCTCAGCTCCTTTATTTTTTACAACTACACTATGCCATTCAGTGTTAGTGATTTTTTCACCCGTTGCTTTATTGGTGTAGGATTCGTTAGTCGCTATTGGGAACCTTCCTATACTTCCTCCACCTTCGAAATAATGCATTTTTACATCATCTCCAGTGTGCCCAATTAGCATTACTTTATTTAGTGTACCACTCATAATTTATTTAGTATTTAAGTTGCGCAAAGTTATATTTTGTGAATTAAATATAACTATTTTTTTTGTTTTAATGCTGTTTCTTTTTTTTGAAAAAAGCATTTATAAAGGTATCGATTAAATTGGGTACTGGATACGAAAATATTTGAGGTACGAGGACAGCAGTATCAGAAATTATTGTTGATTCTGCTATCCAAAATCTTGCATAAATATGTCGGTGAGATAATTTATGAATTTTAATCTTTTCGTTATATAGAGCTAAAGAGCTAATTCCATACATAGCAGATAGTTCACTAAATTCATTCAATTTTAAAAGCTCATCCTTATTGATGTTTTGAGCTGACTCAATTAGCGGGAATTGATATAAATTTTCCCAAATCCCTTTACCAGTCCTTTTTTGGAATATTGTTTTACCGTCCTCTGTTAATATGACAATATAATTATAGTATACTTTTTTTATTTTTGTTTTTTTTAATTTAATAGGTAACCGAGCGATCATTCCTTTTTGTAAAGACACACAACTATTATTAAAAATACAGCTATTGCATTTAGGGTTTTGTGGTTTACACTGTCGGGCACCAAACTCCATAATGGCTTGATTATGGTCTCCTGGATTATTTTTGTCAATTAGAGTTTGAGCCATTTTTTTAAATTCTTTAATTCCTTGACTACTGTTAATAGGAGTTTCAATACCATAATATCTGGAGAGTACACGATATACATTTCCATCTACCACTGCTGAAGCTTCATTAAAACATATGGACGCTATTGCACTTGCCGTATAATCCCCTACACCCTTTAATTTAATTAAGTCTTGGTAAGAAGATGGAAATTCTCCGTTGAGCTCGTTGGCTATAAATTTTGCAGTGGAATAAAGGTTACGAGCTCGAGAATAATAGCCTAAACCTTGCCATAATTTGAGAACTTCTTCTTCCGTTGCATCCGCTAAATCTATTATTAGGGGATACTTGCTTACAAAGGCTTTGTAGTAAGGTAATCCTTGGTCAACTCTTGTTTGTTGAAGTATAATTTCTGAGAGCCAAACATGGTAAGGCAATTGAGTTCTTCGCCAAGGCAAATCTCTTTTATGAGTTAAGTACCACGATATGAGTTTTTTACTAAAAAATGAATTACTTTTTGACATACCGCAAAATTAGCCTTTATCTAATTAAATTTTAATGGTTTAGCATTTGATTTTTTGATTATAAAATTCATATATTTGCCCTCTTGAAAAAAGAAATTTTAATAAATAAATATAATACATAATGACGAAAGCAGATATCGTAGCTAAGATTTCAGAGAAACTAGGAATGGAAAAGGGAGATGTTCAAGCTACAGTTGAAACCTTCATGAAAGAAGTAAAAACTTCTTTAGAAGGTGGTGACAATGTTTACTTAAGAGGATTTGGAAGTTTTATCGTTAAGAAAAGAGCTGAAAAAACAGGAAGAAACATTTCAAAAAATACAACAATCAAAATCCCTGCACACAATATACCAGCATTCAAGCCTGCAAAAGTTTTTGTAGAAGGTGTAAAAACAAATGTGAAGGTAAAATAATAACCATCTCGTTGACTCGAGATAAATAAACAGATTACTATGCCAAGTGGTAAAAAAAGAAAAAGAGCAAAGATTTCTACTCATAAAAGAAAGAAAAGAAGTCGTGCTAATCGCCATAAAACGAAGAAATAATTTATTTCTGTAGTTTTAAAAAATCAAAAAAGTTCTTTGAAAATGAAATTAATTAACTCCATTTGATTAATTAATTTCGACGGGTTTTCTCACTTAGTGAGAAATCAAAAAACCTGTGATAAAATATTGTTTAATCCATCTGTCATACAATGTATGATGGATAAAAATTAATGAAACGTGAACTACGAATTATTTATTAGATCCAGTTCGCAATCAGTTGATTTTGCCCTTTTAAAAGATGGAAAACTTATTGAATTACATAAAGAAGAAGATGACAACAAATTTTCGGTTGGTGACGTGTTTATCGCCAAAACTCGAAAAATTGTTCCGGGCTTAAATGCTTCATTCGTGAATGTTGGTTATGAAAAAGATGCTTTTTTGCATTATCATGACTTAGGTCCTAAAATCACTTCTCTTTTAAAATTCGTTAAGAGTGTAAGTACAGGTAAACTTAAAGATTATTCTTTAAAAAATTTCCCATTTGAAAAAGATATTGATAAAAACGGAGGTATAAATCATGTACTAAAGTCGAATCAATCAACATTGGTTCAGATTGTAAAAGAACCCATTTCAACAAAAGGTCCAAGAATTAGTTCGGAGCTGTCAATAGCAGGCCGATATATAGTACTGGTACCATTTTCCGATAGAGTTTCTATTTCACAAAAAATAGAATCTAAAGAAGAAAAAGATAGGTTAAAACGCTTGTTAATGAGTATTAAACCTAAAGGATTTGGAGTTATTATACGAACTGTAGCCCAGGGTAAAAAAGTAGCTGAACTGGATAGAGATTTACAAAATCTCATGGATCGCTGGAATGCGATGTGTAAAAAGTTACGAGGAGCACACCTTCCTTCAAAGGTGTTAAGTGAATTAGATAGAGGCGCGTCAATAATTAGAGACGTCTTTAACGATTCGTTTTCTTCAATTTATATAGACGACGAAACACTTTACTTACAAATTAAAGATTATGTGCAATCAATTGCACCAGACAAAGAGAATATTGTTAAGTTTTACGATTCTAAAACTCCCTTATTTGAAAAATATGGGATTGAACGTCAAATAAAAACAGCCTTTGGTAGAACTGTATCAGGAAGTAAGGGAACTTACCTAGTGATCGAACATACCGAAGCGTTGCATGTAATTGACGTAAATAGTGGTAACCGAAGTAATAAATCAAATAATCAAGAGGAAACCGCTTTAGAAGTAAACTTAATTGCTGCTAGCGAAGTAGCACGACAACTTAGGTTGCGTGATATGGGTGGTATTATTGTAATTGATTTTATAGATATGGCAGTTGCTGCCAATCGAAAAAAATTATTCGATCATATGCGTTCAGAAATGAATGATGATCGTGCTAAACACAAGATACTACCTCCTAGTAAATTTGGATTAATTCAAATAACTAGACAACGTGTACGACCTGAAATGAATATTAAGACTCGTGAAGAAAATCCTAATATTGGAGATACTTCTGAGATTGAAGCACCAATTGTATTGGTGAATAAAATGAACGATGAGCTTAAAACGCTTGTCAATAAAGACTATAAAAACATAACATTAAACACACATCCTTTTATAGCAGCCTTTTTAACTAAAGGATTTCCATCCGTGCGAACCAAGTGGTTTATGGAGCACAAAAAATGGGTGACAATACAACCAAGAGATGCTTACACATATCTAGAATATCACTTTGTTGACAAAGATGATACCAAGATAAAATAACCTGAAAAGAAACCTCCACTGTGAAAACTTTGGAGGTTTTTTTATGTCTTTTTTTAGCTAAATTTGTAAGAGCATTACTAAAATGAATTACCCAACTCAAAAAACATATACCCTTAAAGAAGCTCAAGCTAAACTTGAAAGCTATTGTGCGTACCAAGAACGTTGCCACAAAGAAGTAAATCAAAAATTGCGGGATATGAAAATGATTCCTGAGGCTATCGAAGTTATTAAACTTCATCTATTGAAACATAATTTTTTAAATGAAACTCGTTTCGCTCAAGCATTTGTACGAGGAAAGTTTAATCATAAAAAATGGGGTAAAATACGTATCAAAAGAGAACTCAACTACAGAGACATCTCTAAATATAATATAGCCCTTGGGCTAAAAGAAATTTGTGAGGAAAAATATCTTAACACTTTTAACGAGTTAGCAAAAAAACGTTTTGAACAACTAAGTTCTGAAACCAATCTTCAAAAAAAAAGAAAAAAGATTGCTGATTATTTATTATACCGGGGTTGGGAAAGTTTTTTAGTTTATGATAAAATAAGAGCCTTGGTTTAATATTTATTTAAATGTATAACTTAAACCAAATTCAAAATTACTTTTGGGCATGAATACATTATCTTTTTCGTAATACTCAGTATCAAACAAATTATTAATCAAGAAAAATAAGGAAATTGATTTTATTTCTGAAGCAATTCTAACATCTACAATATTGTAAGAGTTAGTTGGCCGCTCCACATACTTATAGGTAAGGCTCGGTTTTATGATTTTTGCAATTGTAAAATCGAAAACACCAGTAATATGATGTTTAATAGAGGTATTTAACAAATATCTTGAGGCAAAGACATTGGTGTCATAATAATCATCTTCCAGGAAAGTATAGCCCAGATTAATTCGTTGTGTGTTGTTTAAAATTGAAAAACTATAGGTTGTATTAATTTCAAACCCTGAAGTAGTTATTTTTCTTAAGTTTTGAGCAACAAACAAGGGACTCTCTTCCGTTTCTTTAATATAATCAATTAAGTCTTCCGCATCTCTTCTAAATATGGCACCACTGAGCTCTAATCTGTTATAAGTATATTTAAGTCCAAGCTCTTCGGCCAGTGCTTTTTCTGGTTTTAACTCAGTATTTCCAGCTAAAAAGTTTGGAATGCTGGTATACATTTCTGTAAAGGTAGGCACTCGGTACGAATAACCAATATTTCCATATATTTTAAAATTATTTGAAAATTTGTAACCTATATCTAGTCCTGGAAAAGCCTGAAAATCAAAATCTGAATAATAACTCAGTGAAACCCCAGGTGTTATATCTAATTGATTATTAATTAGTAAAAACCGGTGCTCCAAAAACAGGTTGATCGCTGTTCTACTTCTGATCCCCGAGATTATTGCTTGATAAGGTTGTTTCTGAAAGATCCATGCCAATTCCTGTAACTCCAAAATTATTTTTAAAGGAGGAGTTTACCTCCGCTGCTACTTTATTAGTGATGTTAAAATTTCTAGAAAAACTGGGATCTTCTCTTTTTAATAAAAACATATCTTGGCCTCTTTTCCAAAACAACCTTGGTTTAAGCGTCCAATTGTTTTTTATCACAGAGGTAGAGACCCCAACTAAACTGGTTTGAGTTTCTTCATACTCATTATAATTGGGGCTATTGGTATAAAAATTATTCGCGCCAAATTTCCGATCAATAAAAGTAGCGATAATATCAACGGGTTGTTGGTTGGTAGAGATACTGCTCTTTAGAAAATAATTTAAGTTCTCATAATCCGTATTTTCTCTATATCCCTGACTTCCATTGTATTCAAAATTTACAAAATGGCTTGATTTTTCAAGTCTAGTAGCTGCGGTTGCACCTAATCTAAGTTTATCAAATGAGCCAGAACCAACATTCAATTTTAACTGCTCTGATACATTATTTTTTGTAACAATATTAATTGCACCCGTAAAAGCATTTTGACCAAAGACTCTTGCAGCAGGTCCTTTTATAATTTCAATTCGTTCAATATTCTCAAGAGGAATCATCATATTCATGGTATGGTGTCCTGTTTGAGGGTCTTCGGTTTTAAATCCATCAATAAGGATCAAGGTTTGATTAAATTGCCCGCCTCTTATATATAGATCGGATTGCATTCCATCGGTTCCTCTTCTGCGAATATCTATTCCAGAAATACTTTGTAATAAGTCGGCAACATTAGTTGCTGTACTTTGTTTAATAGTCTCAGAAGATATTACCGTAATCGTTCGTGAATTTTCTGAGAATGGCAAATCAATTCTAGTAGAGTTGATAATAACTTCATTTAGTTGTTCCTCGTTGCTTAACTCTTGTGAAAAAGAGCTTCCTCCAAGAAAAAAACTAACAATCAAAAATATAGGTAATCTTTTCATAGTTATTATTTAAATCGCGAAATTAAAATTATTTTATTTAAAATGATAATTACTTGTACCGAAAAGTATCCTATAAAAAAATCCTAAACTTAATGTTTAGGATCTCTTTATAATTCTTTTTGAAAGGCTTAATCGGCCAATACAATGACTTTGTTATCTTTCATTTCAATGGTACCACTCGATATTTCAAGTATCCAACAACCATCGTTATCTTTAGAAAATTTATCTTCAAATCCTTCTTGAAAGTTAGGAGTTCCTCTAAATTTAACTTTTCCGTTTTGCAAGGAAGAAACAATGGATGCATGATTGTTTAGCATCTGAAACTCCCCATTTACACCAGGAACTGTTACCGACTCTACTTCGCCACTTACTAAAGAGGCTTCAGGTGTTACAATTTCTAAATACATATCCCTTCTAGTTTAATAATTTAAGCTTCAGCTAACATTTTTTCTCCAGCTTCAATAGCTTCTTCTATAGTTCCCTTCAAGTTAAATGCAGCTTCTGGTAAATGGTCTAATTCACCGTCCATAATCATCGTAAAACCTTTAATGGTTTCTTTAATATCTACCAAACATCCTGGAATCCCAGTAAATTGTTCAGCAACATGGAAAGGTTGTGATAAAAATCGTTGTACTTTTCTTGCTCTGTATACCGATAATTTATCTTCTTCTGATAATTCCTCCATCCCTAAAATTGCGATGATGTCTTGTAATTCTTTATAGTGTTGCAACAACTCTTTTACACGTTGTGCACAATCGTAGTGCTCGTCACCTAAAATATCAGCTGTTAAAATTCTAGACGTTGAATCCAATGGGTCTACCGCTGGATAAATACCTAACTCTGCAATTTTACGAGACAATACCGTTGTCGCATCTAAATGGGCAAAAGTTGTTGCCGGTGCTGGATCGGTTAAATCATCCGCAGGAACATATACGGCTTGTACCGAAGTAATTGAACCTCTTTTAGTGGATGTAATTCGTTCTTGCATCGCTCCCATTTCGGTTGCTAGTGTAGGTTGGTAACCTACTGCTGATGGCATACGTCCGAGTAAAGCCGAAACTTCAGATCCTGCCTGTGTAAAACGGAAAATATTATCAACAAAGAAAAGAACATCTTTTCCTTGTCCCTCTCCAGCTCCATCACGGAAGTATTCTGCAATAGTAAGTCCTGATAAGGCAACACGTGCTCTGGCTCCAGGAGGTTCATTCATTTGACCAAATACAAAAGTAGCTTTAGACTCTTTCAAAGCTTCTTTATCTACTTTCGTAAGATCCCAGCCACCTTCTTCCATAGAATGTAAAAAGTCGTCTCCGTATTTTATAATTCCAGATTCTAACATCTCTCGGAGTAAATCATTCCCTTCACGAGTTCGTTCTCCTACACCCGCAAAAACAGAAAGTCCACCGTGTCCTTTTGCTATATTGTTAATTAATTCTTGAATAAGTACTGTTTTTCCAACACCTGCTCCGCCAAACAAACCAATTTTACCTCCTTTTGCATAAGGCTCAATTAAATCGATTACTTTAATTCCTGTAAATAGAACTTCGGTTGAAGTAGAAAGATCTTCAAATTTTGGTGCATCTCGGTGAATTGATAATCCATTTTCTCCTGACTTTGGTAAATCACCAATACCATCAATTGAATCTCCAATTACATTAAATAGACGTCCATAAATATCATCTCCAACAGGCATTTGTATTGGTGCTCCGGTAGCACTTGCTTCCACACCTCTACTAAGTCCATCAGTAGAATCCATAGAGATGGTTCTGACGGTGTTTTCACCTATGTGTGATTGAACTTCTAATACTAATAATTTTCCATTATTATTTACCTCAAGAGAATCGTAAATTTTTGGAAGTTCCGATCCATTAGCAAATTCAACATCTACAACGGGTCCGATAATTTGTGCAACTTTACCTGTAACTTTTGACATTATTAACTGTTTATTTTTTAGTACTGTTAGGGTTAAAAATATCCCTTTTTTAAACGGGGCAAAGATAGTTTTTTAAATTGAAAAAAAACAAATCAAAAACTTATTTTTTATTCTATGAGGGTCCTCAACTAAAGATACTTTTTCAGTTTGCTCAATCTATAATTAAACTTTAATTTTTTGCAAAAAAAAATCGAAGCAAAAGCTTCGATTTTTTATGTATTATTTTCTAATTAAAGACTACTTGAATATAAAGGTTCGTAATCAGCTGCTTTCAGCATTGAGCCTGATGCTCCGAAATTGGAACCATAAGTTGCGTCTATAGCCTCTAAAAATTTATTAGCCATATAAGCATAACCTCTTGCAGTTAAATGAACTCCATCAAGACCTACTAAGCCTCCAAATATTAAATCTGTCGTCATATTAAATTCATCAAACATTGCACCACTAGTTGCTGCCTCCGATAAAATTACTCGTAAATCTGCAAAAGCAAGACCATTAGCTTCAGCAAGAGACTGAACAGTTACAGCGTAAGCATCCGTTGCTACAATACTAGCTTGAGTTTCTGTACCGGTTAATACCCACTGATCTGATAATGGAACTGAAACCCCATTAATTAAAGTTGGATTGTTATCAACCAGCGTACCAATAAAAGACAATGAAGGTAAAACCATTAAATCATCTGGTGTAGCTTGTCTGTATGATGGTAATCCTAAAGCACTAAGGTCCGTTAAATCTTCATCAACAAGACTAACAGCGTTTTGTCCTGCTGCAAAAACAATCGTTCTCGCTGCTATTTCCTCTGATGTCAACAAACCAAGAGAGCCCGCTAATTGTAATCCTCCGTTATACTCTGCAAAAGCGCCATTTAAAAGACCTGCTGTTGCTGCATCTAAAGGCACTGCATTATAGGGTACTGTTGTAAAATAGGGTAAATCCGTAACATAAGGAACATTCGATAGTACTCCTTTTGCACCATTTGCAGTTAAAGCTGTAACCATTGCAGTTGCTGCATTTGCAAATACATTCGGATCTGTAATATCTGAACCACCATAAGTAGATGGGTCAAAGTTTCCTGTTTGATCTACTCCAGAGCCTCCTGAGGTTGCATAACCTAATACATCATTTCCTCCCATAACTGATATCGTAAAAAAGGTAGGATTTTGAGAAACAGCATCTTCCAATACCGTTGCATTTGGACTCGAGGCCATTCTAGCAAAATACGGATTTGCCTGCCCTAAAGGTACTCCTGCAAGATTTCCGTAACCAGGTGCTAAAAAATGAAAACTTTTCGCTCCACCTACACCCATATTATTAAATGGACCTGTTAATAACTCAGAAACTTCTGTGGATGGGGTTCCGTCTAAAACACTTAAACCGGCACCATCAAAATAAAGCCTTGGACCAGCAATCTGAACTCCTCCTAAAAGAAGCCCTCCTACATTATCATTTACCAAAGGTTGTCTAAACTCACCTCCTCCAGCATTTGCAAAAGCACTTGCTAAAGAATTTGGAAATGAATTGTTTTGACTTTCGCGAAACAATGTTCCATCTGAAACTCCTGCAGAAAATGAAGCTCCAATGGCTACATAATTTGAAAAATCTGCAGAACCATTTGTTAAAGCTACTTCTGACTCTACTGGAATATCAAATTCAAGTTCAGAACAAGATACCAGTAGAGTAGCTGCTAGTGCAACTACTCCTATACTTTTATATATATTTAATATTTTCATATTCTAATTATTTTAGTTATTAATCGTTAATGAAATATAATATTGCGAACCAATATTACCAGTACCTACGGCACTTTGATATTCCTGACCACCTAAATTAGTTGCTCCTGCTTTTATCACGGATTTTATGGATGGGATTGCATAATTTATTTGCGCATCTACCACAAAAATTTCAGGCATTAAAGCGTTGGCAATACTAGATTCCCAAAGATATTCTCCTTTGTAACGTCCATCTACATTAAATCCAAAGTTTTTGAACAATTTAGGATTCCCTAAAGAAACTTTCACTTGGTGTTCTGGAGTATTAAATCCTGCACTAAAATCAGGGTTTGATGATTGATCAAAATCAAACTTAGCATAAGTATAATTAGCCCCAAAAACAAAATCTTCAGCGAATTTAAAGCTTCCTCCAATTACGGCTCCGTAAGAAGAAATTTCAGCCGTTGAATTGGTATACAATTGCATCGCTTTAAAAGTTCCGTTAACAATGTCTCCGATAGCAGAACCATCGGCTATATTCCCGTTTTCAGGAGTTATTACAATTTGATTATTAATAAAGCCATCATAACTGTTATAATAAACATTTGCATCTAAACTAACAGGTCCTACTTTTCCTCGATAACCAAAATCTAGAGATGTAACTTTTTCTTGTTCTACTAGAGGAGTTACCGCTGCTTGTAATAGAGTTGGATCTCCTGTTGCGGCAAATAATTCTACTGAAGATCTAGTGTACGAATTAAAATAAGCATCTCGTCCAGTTAAATCTGTACCTGGCAATCTTCGATCTAAGTTATCAGGAGCTGCTCCGACTAAAATAGCCCTTCCCACATCAAATCCTATAAATAGAGACTGTGTATCTGGGTTTCTAAATCCTGTTTGGTAAGAAGCTCTTAAATTATGTTGCTTTTTATCTCCCGCAGAATAAGTAAGTGATACTCTTGGAGATATACTAGCGTCAAAAAATTCATTTTTATCCATACGCACAGAAGCGGTTAATTTCATTCGCTCTTCCGCTGTAAACTTTTTTGAAGCTTGCGCATAAGCACCGTATTGACTGTAGTTAATTGGACCATCATAATCTGTAAAGATAGTTCCTCCAGAATTTAATGAATATTGTCTATAATCACCACCTACTTGAAAGTCTAAAACATTATTTAAAAGTCTGCTAAAATTATAATTTCCTTCTCCAACAGTTACTTGTGTATTGTCGACAAATTTTGAACCCGTATTTACATCTGGATCACTAATTACCTGATTGTAAAGTTGATCGAATTCTGCAGTTCCAGGCTGAAGAGTCTCTGCGTCATCAGCAATAATTCTAGCACCAGCATGTGCTTGTGCATCTGTAGCACCTCCAAGGACAGCGCCTAAATAGCCTCCGGCATAAGCACCGAACCATTCCTGTGCTCGATATTTATTCATGTTAATTCCTGTAAAACGCATATCATACGAGTTTCCTGCAGTTTCACTAATATTATAACCTCTAATAAAAAAGTCTTTATTTCTTAACTCTATTTTGTGAGATTGCATTAAGAAGTTATCTAATTGATATCTGTTGGCACCTTGGTAAATGGTTCTACCCCATCCAAATTTGGAGTTCCATTCAATTTCAAAGTCTCCACCAGTTGGTCGGTAGTGAAAAGAAATATCAGCTTTCCCATTACCGGCATCGTAGTCGGTAACGTCTTGTTCTCTGTAACCTGTTCTAGAAACGTCAACAGCTGGAAGTAGAGCACTAGAACCAGCAGGAATTAATCCCATAGCTTCAAGCGACAAACCAACTTCATTCAGGTTAGTTCCTAGTGCGCCTAAACTTACCTCATCACCATATATATTCAAGGCATCGTGCGAAGGTTGATTGGTAAAAGGAACTACTTCATCTGGTAAACCAGCGCCTCTATACACATATTGGTTGGTATCTGTTGCGTACCACTCGGTACCTTGCATATAAGAGAACGAAGCTTTTGCAGCAAACTTATCGCTAAATTTGTAAGCAGTTCTTATACCGAAATCATAAAAGTTATTATCTCCAGCTGCTTGCTGAGAAGTAATACCGTTTTTTACATAAACGCTAACACCTTGATCATCAAACGGGCTTTTACTTGTCATAAATAAAATTCCGTTGAATGCATTGGCACCATAAAGTGCTGAAGATGCTCCAGGAAGTAATTCTACACTTTTTACATCCAGCTCGTTCATTCCTAGGAAATTTCCAACTGCAAAGTTAAGTGCTGGTGACGCATTGTCCATTCCATCTACTAACTGTACAAAACGAGTATTTGCAAAAGTTGCAAAACCTCTCGTATTTACCGAGTTAAATGTTAAACTTCCTTTGTTAATATCAACTCCCTTAAGATTTTCTAAACTTGAATAAAAATTAGGAGCAGATGCTTTTTTAATGTCTCTAGCATCAATCCTTTCGATTGTTACCGGTGACTCTCTTACACTTTCAGGAGTTCTAGAAGCAGAAACAACTACTTCATCCAGGGCATCACCCTCATTTAAAGTAATGGTGAAGGTTTGATCATTAGCGGTTACCTCTTGGGTAAAAGCCTGATAACCGATACTACTAATTTGAATTGTAAAAGGGGGATTTTGGTCTACTGTAAGTGTAAAGTTTCCATCATAATCCGATGAAGTTCCAAGAGCGGCATCAACAACTACGATGTTTGCCCCTAAAATAGGATTTTGAGATTGATCTACAACATTTCCAGTAACGGTTGTTTGTGAAAAAGCTATCACACTGAAACACAAACAAAAAAACGTAATAATAGTTTTCATATGTATATTTTGAATTGATTTAATTCCGAAATATACATAAATTTAACTTTATTTTATGGTTTTGCGCCTACATTATCATATAATACACGCTGAAGAATACCTGCGAAGTTTCATTTTTATTTTTTTATGATGCTGTTAATAGTAACAATTAGAGGTCGTTAAAGTTGTAAAGTTCACAAATGAACGAAAGACAATTAACTTATTTTGTAATCATAAAACCTTTTGTCGTCTTGTTTTCTGACTCTTTCAATTTTTATATTCCCTTTTTCGTTTAGCTGATTTACCAACGAACTTCTTCTTGTTTTTATAGTTTCATAGGAATAGTGAGAAATACTTAAAATCGTATCTAAATTATTTTTTGATATTGTGTGCTTTCAGGTTTATTAATTTTTTTTCAATCTCTTGGAGTTCATCTAAAGAAGAATCTGATCCTGTATTCTTCCTTTTTCTATATCTAAAAAATAAAAAAACCATACCTAAAGATATCGGTAATAGGATATAAGTGTAGGGATCGGGCTTATTGACTCTGTGATTGGTATTGTTGGATAAAATCATCTTTACGAATAGTTGTCGCCGAATTAATTTCAAAAGAGTTTAGTGTACCATACTGATCTCTAAAATAAATAGAAGATTCTTTTATATAAAGGTAGGAGAAGCCATTAACCCTTTCTAAAGCATCTGTTTGAGAGGTTCGGTATAAAATCCCTAAAGTTTTGTCAAAAAGTCTATATTCACAGCTTCCGTCAGGTTTATAGTAACCATGTAAAGTGTATAAATCAGAATCATATATATAATTTCCTCTATAAAAACCTAAACCTTCATCACCTGATACTTTGATTAAAGGGGCTTCAAACTCGTATTTTTTGAGTAAATTGAAAATTTTCTAAATCAATCTCTCCAAAAGTAAAATCTTATAAGATCATCTGTTATTATATTTTTCAGATTCAGAATAATGGCTTAAAAGTACCATCAGTTTATTACCTATTTTCCATGAATTCAATATTCTATTAGCGTTTTGAGGATAATTTTTTAGATCTACCTCAAGCCAACCTTTTAATGCATAAATCAAAATAAATTAATCCTGGAAATGAATTAAACAATCCAACACCTCCATAGCTGTAGACTATTTCATCGTGAATAAATAACAACCTGTTAAAGTTATGACCTTTATAAATACTGTTTGAAATTTTAGAAACTTTAGGGGTCCTCACCAAGCTGTATTTCAAATAAATGTAACGTTCCATTAGGGTTGTAATAAAGAGTAGAATCATTTTTAAAAACAATACTACTGAAGAAATCAGATTTAAAAAGTAAGGAAGCTTCATCCAATCCAAATAATCTAATTTGTTCGTGGATTTTTAAGGTATCAATGACTTTCGGACTCTGAGAAACTCCTTTAAAAAAAAGGGAAGAAAAAAAGAAACATAAAATTATTTTCTTGTAAATCATGTTTAAATATACAAAAATTAAATAGGTGTATCTAGGTGTATACGCTCTATTTACCTAAATTATCAGATCGTTAGTAAAATAATATCATAATATCACATTACGAAAAATAATAAACCATGAATAAAGACAAAAATTCATCAAAAAAAAAAGTGCATATCTTCAGTTATTTAAAAAAATCTAAAAACGAAATAAACGATTTTTATTCAGAATGGGAGAAATTTCAGAAAAGCATACAACCAGCCAGCTAGTAATTAAAACTTTATTAAACGAAAAAATAAAAATGAAATTATTTAGAGTCTATACTTCATATGTCTAATAGTCAACTATTATGATTAATCTTCAATCTTGCGGAGAAAACTATGAAAAAATTACAAAATCTTTGATAAAATTTGACAGGGAATCACAAAGTTACACCTATTTAGATGAGCCATTTACAGGTATAGGTTTTGAAACAAGAAGAGGAGGTGAACGAGTTCGTTTTCATTATTATGAAGAAGGCTTATATATAAAGAGAGAAAAAGGAATTTCGAGAAAAAGGGATAATAATATTGATATAATTCTAGAGATTAACTACTATGATATTGATAAGGTAGGTGATCTTAAAACTGAGACTTTCTATGATAATGGAAATAAACGATCAAGGCATGTTATTATAGAAATTTTAGGGGAAGAAAATAATACATTAAATTTTCTAGAGGAGGAAACTCGTTACGATAAGGAGGGAAATGAAAAATATAAAGAAACAAATAAGGATTACATTTTTTTAAAATGATGTAAATTCTTAAGTAAATTTCCTTATTTACTTAATTATCATTCGTAATTTCATTAAAATATTCATAAATGTGATGTCGTGACAATGTTATCAAGATGTAGTCAGATGTCGTAGGGATTGTCGTAGGGATGTTAATTTAGAAGAAAGTTGATTTTTGAAATTGTAATTTCTGAATGAAACACAAATGAGGTATCCACCCACCATAAATTGGAGTACTACCAAAATCTCATAAATAAAAAAAGACAGAATAAAACTTACTTTTTGAACTACTCTACTGTAACAGCTTTTGCTAATTTCTAGGCTGATCAACATTTCTACCTAACATTAACGCTATATGATATGATAGTAACTGTAAAGGAATTGTAGTTACCAATGGTGAAAGGGTTTCAGGTGTATTAGGAACTTCCATAATATAATCTGCCAGCTCTTTTACAACAGTGTCACCTTCAGTAACTACCGCAATAATCTTTCCTTTTCTGGACTTAATTTCTTGAATATTACTTACTACTTTATCGTAATGGTTACTGTTTACAGCTATTACTACAATAGGCATTTGCTCGTCTATAAGAGCAATAGGACCATGTTTCATCTCTGCAGCTGGATAACCTTCTGCATGTATGTAAGATATTTCTTTTAATTTTAGAGCGCCTTCTAATGCTACAGGGAAATTATAACCTCTACCTAAATATAAAAAGTTAGTTGCATCTTTAAATAGTTTAGCAATATCTTCTATGTCCTTGTTTTTTTGCAAGGCCATCTCCACATTTGACGGTATTAATTCTAACTCTCTTAAATGCAATCGATAATTACTTTGAGAAATTGTGCCTTTTACTTTTGCTAATTTTAAAGCAATCATCGTTAGCACCGTTATTTGAGTCGTAAATGCTTTGGTAGATGCCACTCCAATTTCTGGACCGGCGTGAGTATAAGTTCCACTATCAGTTGCTCTTGATATGGTTGACCCTACTACATTACATATTCCATAAACAAAAGCTCCTTTTTCTTTTGCGAGTTTAATTGCAGCAAGTGTATCGGCAGTTTCGCCACTTTGAGAAATTGCAATAACTACATCTTTATCTGTAATAACAGGATTTCTGTATCGAAATTCTGAAGCATATTCGACCTCCACAGGGATTCTCGCCCAATCTTCAAAAATATATTCTGCAACCAATCCAGCATGCCATGAAGTACCACAAGCTACAATTATAATTCTGTCCGCATTGGTAAATTTTTCGATATGATTTTCAAGACCTCCTAATTTTATAATTCCCTTGTCTGCAAGTAATCTTCCTCTATAAGTGTCTTTAATTACAGAAGGTTGTTCGTATATCTCCTTTAACATAAAGTAATCGTAACCTCCTTTTTCGATTTGCTCCAGATTTAATTTTAATTTTTGAATGTATGGTGCTACGCTACTATCATCTTTAACTTTTCTAATGTTAACATCTTTACCTAAACGAATAATTGCCATTTCTTCATCCTCAAGATAAATCGCATTTTTTGTGAACTCTATAAAAGGAGTGGCATCACTAGCAACAAAAAACTCATCCTCTCCAATTCCAATCGCCAGGGGACTTCCTAGTTTAGCAACGACAATTTCGTCTGGTTTATTCTTGTCAAATAAAGCGATTGCATAAGCGCCAACCACTTCGTTTAAGGCAATCTGTACAGCTTGCCCTAATTTAACCTTTTGATTTATTTTTATGTCTTCAATAAGATTTACCAGTACTTCCGTGTCGGTATCGGAATAAAAGGTGTATCCTCTATTGATTAATTCTTTTTTAATAGAAGCGTAATTTTCAATAATTCCATTATGGATAATTACTAAATCACCGCTGTTCGAATAATGAGGATGGGAGTTAATGTCGTTTGGCACTCCATGAGTTGCCCAACGAGTATGACCAATACCTATTTTGCCTTTCGTTGCCATTTGGCTAGAAAACTTTTCCTCTAAATCTGCAACTTTACCTTTTGTTTTACACAATTGAATTTTTGTGCCGTCATACAATGCAATTCCAGCGCTGTCGTAGCCTCTGTATTCCAATCGTTTTAATCCGTTAAGTACAATGGGATACGCATCTCTATTTCCAATATAGCCAACAATTCCACACATAAATTTTATTAATTAGGTTCCGTATAATAAATCTCTAAGACGAGTTTTTTATCTTCATTTAAGGTATTGTTTCCATAAAGGACGGTCCCTTCGTGTGATATCACACTGCTTCTTTGAACTCTTTTTATAGTTGGAAGTTCTTGATTAGGACTTTGTAAAGTATCTAGTTTTTGAAATCCATTTAATAAAATGTTTTGAGAAGTTAATAACCCCAAAGAAACATTGGTCGAGTCCTTATTAATTAAACTACTAATATGGTGCGTTAAATTAATGGTGTAAGAAAGACCATTATTATCAGAATCCCTCTCAATTTTTCCTAAATGACTCGTAATAGCATCTGCTGGCAAATTACTTGAAGTTGGGTCTAAAAAATAATCTACCAACACTGTATTGTTATTAATGTTGTAAATAGAAATCCTCTCCGGTTCAGTATCACCCCCTGTTACTTTACTTTGATCAATGTAAAACTTTAATTTTGCATCGTCAATGATCCATTCTTGGTCACGAAGCTGCTCTAATTCGTCAGCAACACCGTTAGAATCAACATCGTCTCCAAATAAATTTATAACAGTTATAATTCCATCGCCTCCCCTTAAATACAAATTTTCTTCACCTTCAAGTGTATTAGGGTTAGCAATAGCAGAGGCTATCTCTGGAGTTAGTTCATTTTCAAAAACATTGAGATTTATTCCTCCAAATCTTAAAGAATAGTTTTTGTAAATCGTTTCGATGACAGCGTTGCCATCTTCATCTAAAACAGGATCACCAGTACTGTCTACTTCCGCTCTTAAAAAATTATAATAAAGTGTAATCGTTGCCAATTCTTGGTTAAAAATAAATAAATTACCGTCCTCTGTAGTAGAATTAACCTTGAAATAAAGTCCCCTGAAATAATCTTTAAAATTATTATCATTACTTAATTCTGGAGCTCCTTCTTTATCAATAATTTTTTCTTGAAAATAATCAGTTGGCAAGGAGACTCTGAGTCCAGGTGCAATGATAGTGGTATCAATCTGAGTTGATCCATCAGTACTGGTCTCACGATTAATTATTTCGTATCCCTCGGGACTAGGTATAAAATCTGTAATTTCAGTAACTAATTCGTTTTGCAAGAGATTTGCTTCAAATAGGTCTGCTTGATTAGAATAATATAATTGTGCGTCTTGGAAGTTTGAATTTGGATCTAAATCTCGCAAAAAATAATTAGATTCATTAATGCTAATATTTATAGGGCTAGCTCCGTATACAGAATCTAATGTGTAGGTGGTTATTCCATCTTCTGTTAAATTTTGATTGTAGTAAGGGATGTATAACATCACACTATCTAAAACGATCTCATGCCCAATTGAATCTCCAAAAACAACATTGGGTGTTTCCATTTGTAATTGAGTCAAAAAACTTACCGATGACTTTCCAAAAGTTTCATCGTTAAATACTCCTAATTGGCTTACCGGAATATTATTGGTTTGTACTGGAGCTAATTTTCTACTGTAAGCTACAACTGTTTTGGTGTTATCTAATTGAGATAGAAGACTTTCGTCACCAACTATGTCACTCCCTATGGTATTAAAATCTTCTTGACAAGACACCATGGAAACGATTATAAAGAGTATGGCCGCAACTTTGCGTATGATATTACGTGTATTCATAGGAAACTAATAAATAAGATAATTATGAAAGAACTTCGTTGAGGTAAAAATCTAAATAAGCAGAAGAAAATTCTTCTTTTTTATGATATTTTAACATCGGTATTTCAAATTCTTTAAGATAATTAGTCAATTCTTCAGGTAATTCCTCAGAACCAGAAATAATAGCATCAGAATTTTTAATAGCTATTTTCATCATATTAATGTAATCAGGCTCTTCTAACTCTTGAATATGTTCTTTTTCAATACCATCAAACATAATTTTATCGGTTACTTTTGCATCTAGTTGTCCTTTAAAACCTTGATTGTAAACAGAGGTAACTATTTTACTATTCTCAAATAATGGTTCTTTATCGTAATGCTTTTTTAGATACAGAGGAAGAAATGAAGCCAACCAACCATGAACGTGAATAATATCTGGAGACCAATTTAATTTCTTTACAGTTTCAATAACACCTTTGGCAAAAAATATAGCTCTTTCGTCATTATCCGAGAAAAAATTTCCTTTTTCATCTGAAAAAGTGGCTTTTCTTTTAAAATAATCTTCATTATCAATAAAATAGACCTGCATTCGCTCTTTTGGTATGGAAGCTACTTTAATAATTAGAGGAACATCCATATCATTTATAACCAAATTCATTCCTGACAGTCTAATTACTTCGTGTAATTGATGCCTTCGTTCATTGATATTACCGTAACGAGGCATAAATATTCTGATTTGCCCTTTATTACTATTAACCATTCGAGGTGCTTCAAACGACATTGAAGAAATCTCGGTCTCAGGCAAGTAGGGAATTACTTCTGAAGAGACATATAAGATTCTTTTATCTTTCATATATAGTTTTTTCGTAGTCCATAAAGGATGCAAAATTACGAAATTTTATGCAGACTGACTTTAATATATTATTTTTACTGCTTTAATATTTTCCTGAATGAAAATACACAATTCAAAAAGCTCTTTAGAGAGCACCCTTTTACCTTTCAAAAAAAAGAAAAACAGTATTGGTTTTGTACCTACAATGGGGGCGCTTCACAAAGGTCATCTTTCGCTTGTAAAAAAAGCCCTAAAAGAAAATGATTGTGTGGTAGTTAGTGTTTTTATAAATCCAACCCAGTTTGATAATCCAGCAGATTTAGAAAAATATCCCCGAACCCTTGAAAATGATCTTATTCTTTTAAACAGCATATCAGAAAAAATCATAGTTTTCTCTCCCGTAGCTTCAGAATTATATAGCCAAAATATAAGTTCAAAAAGGTATGCGTTCTCTGGTATCGAACAGGAGATGGAAGGAAAGCATCGAGCCGGTCATTTTGATGGTGTTGGAACAGTTTTAAATTTATTATTTAAGGTGGTAACTCCAAGCAAGGCTTATTTTGGCGAAAAAGACTTTCAGCAGTTACAAATTGTGAAAGAATTAGTAAAAATTGAAAGGCTCCCTGTAAACATTATAGGCTGTCCAATTGTTAGAGAAAAAAACGGACTTGCAATGAGTTCTCGAAATAAACGTCTCTCTAAAGAAGAATTTGAAAAGGCAGCTTTGATATACAGTGTATTAAAGAAAGTTAAAGAAAAATTTCACAATTTAAGTTTTGAAAACTTGAATCAATTGGTCGAAGACGAGTTTAAGAAAAGTGATTTTTTTACCCTAGAATATTTTGAAATTGCAAATTCTTCAACTTTAAAAACAGACGTAGTTAAATTAAAGAATATAAAATACAGAGCTTTCATAGCATGCTTTATTGGTGGTGTCCGACTTATCGATAATATGGCATTAAATTAATATCTTTGCCACATGCAAATACACGTAGTAAAATCTAAAATACATAGAGTCAAGGTAACTGGTGCCGACCTCAATTATATAGGAAGTATTACCATTGACGAAGACCTAATGGATGCAGCAAATATTATACCAGGTGAAAAGGTTCAAATTGTAAATAATAATAATGGCGAACGATTGGAAACCTATGCCATTCCTGGACCACGAAATAGCGGAGAAATTACATTAAATGGTGCGGCAGCAAGAAAAGTTGCTCCTGGCGATATTTTAATTTTAATCACGTATGCAATGATGAATATAGAAGATGCAAAAAAATTTAAACCTTCGCTAGTTTTTCCTAATGAAGAAAATAACTTATTGATTTAATTTGAATAAGTCTCTGATAACATTTTTAAAGATTGCTGTTCCGCTGGGGCTTGGTACTTTTCTAATCTATTATTCGTACTCCAAATTTACCACTCAACAGTTAGAGGAAATTGCCACTTATTTTAAAAAGACGGATTATATAGTTATAAGCCTCTCCGTCATATTTGGTATTTTAAGCCATGTATCAAGAGCATATCGCTGGAATTTCATGTTAGAACCTTTGGGTTATAAACCAAAAGTTTTAAATAATTTTATGGCAGTATATGTAGCTTATATTATGAATTTATTAATTCCAAGAAGCGGTGAAGTTTCAAGAGCAGTTGTTGTAAATAAGTACGAAGGAGTACCCTTTGACAAAGCTTTTGGGACTATCATATCTGAAAGAGTTATTGATGTGCTATTTTTATTTGGTTTTACAGCTATTGCCTTCGTACTTCAATTCGAAAAACTCTCGCAATATTTATTAGGTATTTTTCCTATGAATACTATTTACAAATTGAGTGGGCTTTTATTGACTTTGACTATCTTACTCTTACTTCTACTGAAATTTTCAAAAGCATCAGTCGTAAAAAAAATTCTTCATTTTTTTTCTGGTTTAAAAGAAGGGATCTTTAGCGTTCTTAAAATGAAGAAAAAAGGGCTTTATATTTTTCATTCTTTTCTTATTTGGGGCTTATACTTGCTGTCTTTTTACATCGCAACTTTTGCACTAAAAGAAACTACAAATATCGCCTTCTCTACCTTAATCATCACCTTTGTAATTGGAAGTTTTTCTTTTGCTTTTACCAATAGTGGCTTTGGCACTTATCCTTTCTTTGTAGCTAGTATTCTTGCGGTTTTTAATATTCCTGAAACCGTAGGCACGGCATTTGGGTGGATTGTTTGGACTACTAGTATCGCATCTATAGTTTTGTTTGGTGGATTATCTTTTCTAATCTTACCTTTTTACAATAAAAAAAAATAATATCTTTTTTTACATCTTGAAAAATATATGATTTATAAAAATCGTTATCTTTCAAGAATAATTTATTTTTTATGAAAAAAATAGGATTTTTAGTCATTTGCTTACTTTTCGGGTTAGAAATTTACTCACAATCTCAAATCATTTATGAAGAATTTGAATCTAATAAACTTAATGAATCTAGAAGGTTAAAAATTCAGCTTCCCAGAGACTATGAAACAAATACCGAGAAAGTATATCCAATTGTAATCGTATTGGATGCTAATTATCTATTTGAGCCTGTTGCAGGAAACGTAGATTATTTTAGTTATTGGGAAGATATGCCTGAGTCAATTGTAGTGGGTATCATGCAAGGAGAAAAACGTTACGACGATTGCAATTATGATAGTACTAACTTTATGCCTGATGGAATTGGAGCCGATTTTTTTGAATTTATTGGTCTAGAATTAATTCCTTTCATTGATAACAATTACCGAACGGCAAAATTTACCATAGCAGTAGGTCATGATTTTACGGCTAATTTCATCAACTATTTTCTTTTTAAAGACCCTCCAATGTTTAACGGGTATATTAATTTAAGTCCAGATTTAGCTCCTTATATGGATGAGCGTCTTCCTGAACGAATTCCTCAAATTCAAAGCAAAACATTTTATTATTTAGCTACTGGATCTGACGACATTAAAGATTTAAGAGAGATATCAGAAATGTTAAACGCTACCCTTAAAGAATTAAAAAGTGATAATTTTAATTATAATTTTGATAATTTTCAGGGAGCTACTCATTATTCATTAGTTGCTAGAGCTATTCCATCTGCTTTAGAAAAAATGTTTGCAGTGTATCGTCCAATAAGTCAAGAAGAATACAAAGATGTAATCTTAAATCTCAAGACTCCAATTTCTCAATATCTTATAGATAAATATGCTACCATAAAAGATTTATTTGGGTTGACCAATCCTATCAGAGAAAATGATTATATAGCTACTTTTAAAGCTGCAGAAAAAAAGAAACAATGGGAATCATTACGAATAATAGCAACAATAGCCAATAAGCAATATCCAAATACAGTTCTAGGCGATTATTATCTTGCGCGTTATTATGAAGAGACTGGAGAAGCAAAAAAAGCAATGCGCATCTATCAGGCTGCTTATGACAAAGAGGAAGTAGACTTTATTACCATTGACGTAATGTTAGACAGGAGCAGAAAAAATTAAAGAAGACTTCGGATATTAATGGCTAAAGTAAAAACTACCTTTTTCTGTCAAAATTGCGGCACATCCTTTGCGAAATGGCAAGGACAATGTACGGCTTGTAAAGAGTGGAATACGATTGCTGAAGAAGTGATTCAAAAAGCAGAAAAAGTAAGCTGGAAAGTTTCTGAAACCAAATCTAAAAGAGTTTCTAAATCTCAAAAAATAAAGGATATTTCCACTACTTCTGAAGCGAGACTCAATACTAAAAACAACGAATTAAACAGGGTATTAGGTGGCGGTATTGTTCCCGGTTCATTAACCTTATTAGGTGGAGAACCCGGAATTGGAAAAAGTACTTTAATGCTTCAAATAGCATTACAATTGCCCTATAAAACATTGTATGTTTCGGGTGAAGAAAGTGCACAACAAATTAAAATGCGTGCCGAACGAATTCATCCAGATTCTGAAAACTGCTATATTTTAACCGAAACCAAAACTCAAAATATCTTTTCTCAAATAGCAGAATTGAACCCTGATATTGTGGTAATCGACTCTATACAAACACTGCATACCGATTATATAGAGAGTAGTCCCGGAAGTATTTCGCAAATAAGAGAAACGACTACAGAGCTCATCAAATTTGCTAAAGAAACTCATACACCTGTTATTTTAATTGGTCATATCACCAAAGATGGAAATATAGCAGGACCTAAGATTTTAGAGCATATGGTCGATACCGTTTTACAGTTTGAAGGCGACCGAAACCACGTATATCGTATTTTACGTTCTCAAAAAAACCGATTTGGTTCTACCAACGAATTGGGAATTTACGAAATGCAAGGAAACGGATTGCGAGAAGTTAGCAATCCATCAGAGATACTCATTTCAAAAAATGAGGAAGACCTGAGCGGAACAGCAATTTCTGCAACCTTAGAAGGGATGCGCCCCTTAATGATCGAAATACAAGCACTCGTTAGTACAGCGGTCTATGGCACTCCACAACGTAGTGCTACTGGCTATAATGCCAAACGACTCAATATGTTATTGGCAGTTCTTGAAAAACGTGCTGGTTTTAAATTGGGAGCTAAAGATGTATTTTTAAATGTTACTGGTGGAATTACAGTAGATGACCCAGCCATAGATTTAGCTGTAGTTGCCGCAGTATTATCCTCTAATATTGACATATCGATAGAAAAATCGATGTGTTTTGCCGCCGAGATTGGTTTGGCAGGAGAAGTAAGGCCCGTTACCAGAGTGGAGCAACGCATTACCGAAGCTGAGAAATTAGGTTTTAAATCTATCGTTATTTCAAAATACTGTAAAATCCCCAAAAATAATTATCATATTAATATCATAAAAGTGGCGAAGGTCCATGATGTAGTAAAATATCTATTTGGATAAATTAATTAGGGAGCAGGATTAGGGAATTGAGTATGTACCGCATTAATTTCTCCAATAATTTCATCAGATAAATGCAGATGGATACTATCGATGTTTTCTTTTAATTGGTCTAAATTGGTAGCACCTATGATATTAGAAGTCATAAAAGGTTGTTGGGTTACAAAAGCCAAGGCCATTTGGGTTAAGCTTATCCCATGTTTTTTAGCAATTTCGTTATACAACATTGTTGCTTTATTAGACTGCTCACTACTGTAGCGACTGTAGTTTGGAAAGAGTGTTACTCGTGCATTTTCAGGCTTGTTATTATTTAAATATTTACCAGCCAGCACTCCAAAAGCCAATGGCGAATAGGCTAAATATCCCACTTCTTCTCTTAATAAAACCTCAGACAAGCCAATTTCATCTCGTCGATTTAAAAGGTTGTATGCATTTTGAACGGTAATCATTTTTTTAGCTCCTTTTTTGGCTTCTTCGCTATAACGCATCAAACCCCAAGGGTTTCGTTAGACAATCCTATTTGTCTAATTTTCCCTTCTTTTACAAAGGATTCTAGGGCTTCTAAAACCTGAGCGATATTGTCTTCCCATTCGGCATTATGAGTATAGTCTCTTACTCCAAAAACATTTACTCCACGTTCTGGCCAATGCAATTGGTACAAGTCTAAATAATCGGTTTGTAATCGTTTTAAACTTTTAGTCAAAGCATCGTTTAAGGCTTCTTTACTAAAATTTAAATTTTTACGAATGTGCTCAAAAAAACGAAGTGGTCCCGTAATTTTTGATGCCAACACGACCTGATCTCTGTTGTTGTTTTTTGCTAACCACGTACCAATTATAGACTCGGTACTACCTTGTGTTTTAGGATTTCCTGGCACCGAATACATCTCGGCAGTATCTATAAAATTAACACCTCTTTCAAGAGCATAATCCATTTGGGCATGCCCTTCTGCTTCGGTGTTTTGTTCACCCCAAGTCATAGAGCCTAAGCAAATTTTACTAACTTTTATATCGGTATTTGGAAGAGTGGTGTATTTCATATATTATTTTAATTAAAGTCTAATTCTAGCATTAAAGGACAATGGTCGCTGTGCTTGGCGTCTGGAAGAATAATTGCTCTTTTTATATTTTCTTGTAAAGGTTTTGAAACCATATGATAATCGATACGCCATCCTTTATTATTAGCTCTCGAATTTGCACGATAACTCCACCAAGTGTAGTGATGTGGTTCTTTATTTAAATATCGGAAGGAATCAATAAAACCACTGTTCATAAAATTACCTATCCAATCTCTTTCCACCGGTAAAAATCCGGAGCTATTTTTATTAGAGACCGGATTATGAATATCGATCGCTTCATGACAAATATTATAATCTCCGCAAATTACCAAGTTTGGAATTGTCTTTTTTAATTCATTAATATACTCTTGAAATTGAGCCATATAATTGAGTTTAAACTCCAATCGAGCTAAATTAGTTCCACTAGGCAGGTACAAACTCATTACCGATACTTCATCATAATCGATACGCAGATTTCTACCTTCAAAATCCATAGTTTCAATACCAGTACCATATTCAATATGCTTGGGTTCCTTTTTACAGAAAACAGCTACCCCACTGTAGCCTTTTTTCTGGGCACTGAACCAATAACGAAATGGATATCCAGCTTTTTCAATCTCTTCAACAGCCACTTGGTCTTCCATTGCTTTTGTTTCTTGAAGGCAAATAACATCAGGATTAGCTTGTTGTAACCATTCCGTTAAACCTTTTTTCATAGCAGCTCGTATACCATTTACATTGTAAGAAATAATTTTCATAGGTGCTCATTTTAAGAATAGACTAAAATAAATAAGATTGACTCTTTAGGAAGTATATTTGTGAAATTATTAGCAATAATATTTATAAAATAAAATGACTAACTTTTAGTTTTATAATAACTACATTCATTTCAACTCTGAATATACTTATGAGGTTCATGCTGTTTTTGCTTTTTGGCTTTTGTTTTAGTGCTAGCTTTGCACAAGAGTTGCCTAGCAATTATACTTCTGTAAAAGTGGCTATAAATGACACCATCCTAATTGATAAGGTTAGTATCAATCCCGTTCGATTTAAAGTTGCAGATAATAAAGGCCAAATTATTAGCCCTCGTAATTATCAAATAGATTTTTCTAAAAGCAGGCTAATTCTTGACAAGAATATAGTTTACACTAATGATTCCTTGACTATAAGTTATTTAAAATATCCTAAGTTCTTAACAAAAGATTATTTTATCGTTGATACCAGTGCAATTGTTAAAAGTAGTAGCAGTATTAATAAATTATATGCACTACAAGAAAGTACTAATAAAAGTCAATTTAAACCATTTGACGGGCTTAATACTTTAGGAAGTATATCGCGAGGAATTACTGTAGGTAATAATCAAAACGCAGTTGTTAACTCTAATTTAAATCTACAAATTACCGGAAAGCTAAATGATAAAGTATCAATACGAGCATCCATACAAGATGCTAATATTCCTTCTCAAAGTGCAGGATATTCTCAAAGCTTAGACGAATTTGATCAAATTTTTATCGAATTGTATAGTGACAATTGGAACATAAGAGCTGGAGATATTGATTTAATTAATAACAACAGTTATTTCGGGAATTTTACAAAAAAAGTTCAAGGAATTTCTGCTGGTGGAACCATCAATCATAAAAGCGGAGGCAAAACAAACACATTTGCAGCTGGCGCTTTGGTAAGAGGTGTTTTTTCAAGTAGTAACTTTGTTGGGCAAGAAGGTAATCAAGGTCCTTACAAACTTGTGGGTCCTAATGGCGAATTATACATTTTAATTGTGTCAGGCAGTGAACGAGTTTATGTTAATGGATTGCTCTTAAAAAGAGGAGAAGGAGAAGATTATATGATCGACTACAATGCAGGTGAACTAAAATTTAATGCAACCTACCCTGTTACTGCTAATATGAGAATCCGAGTTGAATATCAATATACCGATAGGAACTACACACGGTTTATTGGTTTTGGCGGGGCTAATTATACTAGTAAAAAATTAGACTTAGGAACCTATATTTATTCCGAGAGTGATTCAAAAAATCAACCTTTACAACAAAATTTAACATCAGCACAAGTTGACATTTTAAAGAATGCTGGTGATAACTCCTCTCAAATGATTGCGCCATCTGCAATTCCAGACACCTACTCCGAAAATAAGATTTTATATAAGATTGATGAAGTGGATGGAGCTGAAGCTTATATTTTTTCAAATAATCCTGAAGAGGAACTCTACAATGTTCGTTTTACACTAATTGGAGAAAATTTAGGAGATTATGTATTAAGTGAGGCAAGTGCTATTAATCGTATTTATGAGTATACTCCTCCTATTAACGGAGTTAAACAAGGAAATTATGCCCCCGTAATTCAATTAACAGCTCCCTCTAAAATACAGGTAGGTGGGGTAAATGGCACATACCATCCAAACGAAAAAACCTCCCTAAGTTTTGAAGTAGCAGGAAGTAATAATGATCTTAATTTGTTTTCTGATATTGATAATACGGACAATACTGGTTTCGCGGGAAAATTGACGGTCAATCAAACATTATTAAAAACTACGGAAGAAAGAAAATTAGACGCTTTTGCAACATTAGATTATATAAATAAGGATTTCAAAACCATTGAAAGACTATATACCGTTGAGTTTAATAGAGATTGGAATATCAATAATCCTTTAGGAAATCAGCGATATGTAGTGGGCGGTATAGATTACTCAGATACGAATTTTGGTGACTTTAGATACGAATTTCAGAACTTAGATTTTTCTGAAAATTTTTCTGGGAATAGACATGTTTTAGGTATCAACCTAAAATTTAAGAATTTTAAATTTACAACCAATGGAAGTACGCTTCAAAGTAAAGGCTCAGAACTAAATTCTAAATTTTTTAGAGTTCACAATTTAGCGACCTATTCTTTCAAGAAATCTTGGATTGGAGCAAAATTATCAACCGAAAATAACCAAATTCGAACCATTATTAATGACAGTCTAACTCCCTCCAGTCAAAAATTTAATGCCTATGAAATTTTTTCGGGATTAGGAGATAGCACCAAGGTTTTTAGTGAAATTGGCTTCCGACATCGAATTAATGACAGTATTCGAGATTCCGAATTGAAACGAGTATCTACTTCAAATAATATCTATTTAAAATCTAGAATACTGAATAATTCGACTTCTCAATTAGCTGTTTTTGCAAATTATCGAATTTTAAAAAAAGAGGATGAAATGGAGGAGGAGGAAAATTCTTTAAATTCAAGAATAATTTATAACCAATCATTTTTAAAAAATAGCATTCGTTTAAATACTGCAATAGAGACTAATAACGGTGTTTTACCACAACAAGAATTTACCTACATTCAAGTAGAGCCAGGAGAAGGTACTTACACATGGAATGATTACAACGAAAACAACATACAAGAATTAGATGAGTTTGAATTGGCTCAATTTCAGGATGAAGCTGAGTATATTCGAATCCTTCTGCCCAACCAAATATTTGTTAAAATTAGTCAAACAAAAATTAGTCAAACGCTAACTTTAAATCCTCAACAATGGTTTAATCTTAAAGGGTTTAAGAAGGTAGTAGCTCATTTTTTCAATCAAACCTCCTTTTTAATTGATAAAAAAGTTAGGAGAGATGATACTGTTTTTATCATCAATCCATTTGAAGATTATTTAGAAAACGAATTAGCAGCTGTGAGTAATTTTAGAAATGTATTATTTTTTAATAAAGGAAAACAAAAGTTTACCACCTCTTACACCTTTATAAGGTCTTCTAATAAAAACTTTCTATCTATTGGTTTAACAAAATCGAAATTAAAAAGTCATCAATTAAATTTTAATCATAAATTCTGGAATGACTGGCTATTAAATTTAAAGGGGACTGTTGCTGAAAATAAAAGTTTAAACGAAAATTTTGAAACTAGGAACTATAAATTAGACACCTATGAAATTAATCCTAAAATTTCGTATTTATTGAGTACTAAAACACGATTTGATATATTTTATAAGTATTTAAATAAAGAAAATCGACTTAATAATTTTGAGCTTTTAATTCAACAAAAAATAGGAATTTCTTTTAATTATGCTAATGCTCAAAAAATTGCAGTAAACGGTGAACTAAATTATATCAATAATAATTTTAATGGAAACACCTACTCTCCAGTTGCCTATCAAATGTTAGAAGGCCTTCAACCTAATATCAATTTAACCTGGCGTTTGTTATTACAAAAAAGTGTTACTAAGTTCCTAGACATCAATTTAACTTATAATGGCAGAAAAAGTGAGACATTTAAGGCAATCCACACTGGAAGTGTCCAATTAAGAGCTTATTTTTAAATTTGTATAAAAAAAAGAGCGAATAAATAATCCGCTCTTTTTAATAATTATTTGCTAAAAACTATTTTACAATAATTTTTGCAGTTTTATAAGTTTTAGAAGAATTATCTCCCACTCTAACGAAGTAAATACCTGCGTCAGCGTAAGACATATCTAGATGATATTCATAACTATCACCTTGCTTCTCTAAATTATTGTATGCTAACACCTGGCCTAATACGTTAAAGATTGCTACAGAAGCAACTCCATCAAAACCAGTAGTTAGAGTAATATCAAACTGGTTATTTGGAGAGGTTAACACTGTAAATTCTGCCTCAGAAATAGCAGGATCTTCAACTCCTAATATTCCAACTATAACTACAGTATAATCTTGTACTTCACCATAATCGTGATCAGCACAAGGATCTAAAATATTACCGCTTGCTGATGTATCGATAGCTTTTACTCTCATTCTGTGAGAACCTAAAGTTGCTCCTTCTGGGATTGTAAGGGTAAAATCTTCAAGCTCAGCAGCAGAAGTAAAAAGTTCTCCAGAAATTAATCTTTCAGTCACCTCAAATGTTCCATTATCATTAAAATCTATCCAAGCAGATAAAGCTTCAATACCTGGACCACCAGTCCAGTTTTGTTGAGCTTGTAAAGTATATACATTTGATCCTGCTTCATTACTCAATTCTGTTGATAAGTCTGTTCTGTCTGCGTAACCTGTAGGACTATTTGCTGGCTCCGTGTTACATCCATTTTCACCATCATCAGCATCAATTGTATTTAATACAAATTTCTTGATTCCATCTAAATTACATCCGGCAGTTGCTGTTGCAGTACAATAAAGTATTCCATTGGTTATTGTTTTTGTAGTTTCGTCATTCGCAGGATTTGTGTCTCCAGTTAAATTTGTTCTTGACACAATAGTATGATCTCCTTCTGCAGAAAAATCTCCTGTTGCAGTAAATGTGTAGGACTCTGTTCCTCCAGCAGCAATGGTACCTGAATAACTTTCAACAACAGGTGAACCACCATCAAGAATGTATTGAACTTCTGGATCGGTAATATCGTTGTTTCCAAAATTTCTAATATTTACTACAATACTTTCTGCTGCCCCTAAAGGTCCTGAATTAGGTGCTGTAATTGCATTAACTCCTATGTCGTCTGCTTGAGGTGGTACAAGTTGAAAAGCTCCAACCACTCCTTTACGTCCACTATTCATGTATTCATTGATAAACCAAAAAGTAGTATCATCTGAGGGGTCAATATCCATTTTTCCATAATCACCATATCGAGTACTTGGAATATTTGCATTACCTGCCGCGATTAATTCTTCATTAACCGTCATCACACCATTTGTATCACCATTAAATCTACCCGTATAATAAGAGCTTATTCTAAAGTCTGTTGGATTAGGTGTTGTAGGACCAGCCATAGAGGTATAACCCATTGCAATATTACCTAAACCATCCATAATCATACTTCCGTGCCAAGCATGCCTTCCATCTGGTGCAGAATATGTTCCTTCTTGGTATACCGACCAAGGTCCATTATCCGCATCTTGTCTTAATTCAAACCAACGGATACCAGCCAACTCTCCACCTGAAGCATCCATATCAACTACGAAGTTAAATAAGCTGAATTATAAGTGTCAAATTTTCTAAATTGAGCTTGATTCATAATGGTAGCTTGCAAAGCATCAACAGCTGAACCTCCTCCTGGTTGGGTTAGGTTTGAAAAACTTCCTCCATCAAATACTGAAATAAATTCTGTTGCTGGAAGTTCAATAGCAGCATTCATTGTTCCATTTCCTGCATCCCAGTCCATGTCTAAAGTCCATAACTTTACGTGATCAGTAGAAACACCTCCCCAAGCATCATCTTGAAGATAAAGAAAAGTGGCTCCGCCAGAAGCAGGCATATTAGCATCACTTACATTAAGTGCTTGTGGACTGTAAAATCCACTAGTTTGTATCCCCGGTAAATTAAACCCTAATATTTGTGCTGAGTTTCCTAATAACATTTCTGCTCTTTCCATCGCCCAAACTTTATTACTACTACCAGTGTTGTCTGTCATGTAGTAACCATCACTCCAAACTGATAATTTTTGGTAATCGTTAATAGCTCCGATATTGTAGTTGTACCATCCATCATTAATTGGGTCTGGCCCGTCAGAAACTGCCACTTGAGCACCTCCTCCTAAAAAGGTAATTACCCAACGATCTGCAGCAGCATCATAAGAAGCTGTTAAATCACAACATCCACTACTCGGAAATATGGTAGGATTTGGACTTAATGGCCCTGCTAATAAGTTTCCGGATTTATCATAAATTGCAAAACCAGTGTTAAATACTACAAACACATGATTTGGACCAATTGCCATTGATGGGTCTGAGGGTGTAGAGCCAGATTGATAAGCATCAAACACGACAGTTGGTGGAGCTACACGAACACTTTGAGATGATTCATGCCTATTTCTTAAAAAATAATCATCTTTAGTTTGACGATCTTTTCCAATAATAACGGTATTACCTAGTGATCTTTTATCTGCTGCTTCTTTGGCAACATCAACGTATGGAGGGAGATCAGCTAGCCTAGAAGCAATTGAAGGTATATATTCAGGAGTCACCTCAACTGAGATATTGGCTTGCATTGCTACATTAGGTGTAGATTCTTGAGCATTTGAATTAACAGCAAATACAAACAAGAAAAACAATAAAAAATAATTTTTTAATTTCATAAGTTTATTTTTTTAATTAACAAATTGTTTAAAAGTGTTTCCAAAAATAACATCTATTCCCATAAAAACAATAATAAATACAATTAAATACTTAAAAACTGTAGGATTCAAGCAAATAAGTTATAAAATTCAAGCATAAATCAAAAAAACAACTGATGCTCCCAAAATAATGAAAATAAATTATGCTCTAAATTTATTGTATTCATTTTTAACACTAACAATTTCACTTAAACAATTGTTAGTGAAGATTCTAGAAACAAGAAAATTGTATTGAAAGATTATACCGTATCCGTTATGTTTAAATTCCAGGCTGGCTATAAATCAGTTTATTTTCATTAAAAAAAGGCATAATAATTGTAGTTTTAAAAGTTAAACATACAATTTTGAATTATGTTAAAAGAATTAAGTAAAATGTTGTTAGTGTTTTTTTACATAACATCCTGCTCCACAATGGATAAAACAACATCCGCTGAAAAAAGAATAATTAAAAACCAAAGGATTGACAAAGGATTTACATTAGGTGAAATTTTTCTTTCCGACATAGAAGGAGATTGTCCAGTTACCATAAAAATTAATGGTAAAAATGGTGTTTATTACCTTGATCCAATAAATCTCGACGATAAATATCATTTGGCTGATTTAGAGATATGGTTTAAATATAGTGGTTTAAGAAGAATGAACCGCTGTCAAAAAGCCAACCCAATAGCCATACAAGAAATTTTAACTGATTGATTAAAATACACAGGTTAATTCAACCATTCTCTATAGGCAATAGAGTTTCTTATTTTAGCTGAAATTTCAGTAATGGCAATTCTCTCTTGTTTCATGGTATCTCTATTTCTTAGAGTTACCGTTTGATCTTCTTTTGTTTGGTGATCTACCGTAATACAATAGGGAGTCCCTAAGGCATCTTGACGGCGATATCTTCTGCCTACTGCATCTTTTTCATCGTAAAGGACATTGTAATCCCACCGCAAATCTTCAACAATTTTCTTTGCAATTTCCTGCAAACCATCTTTTTTTACTAACGGAAAAACTGCTGCTTTGATAGGAGCTAAGAATTGCTGGAAGTTTTAAAACAACTCTGGAGGATCCGTCTTCTAGAACCTCATCTTTTAATGAATTACTATATATGGCTAAAAACATTCTATCCAAACCGATAGAAGTTTCTACAACATAAGGAACATAATTTTTATTTTGTTCATGATCAAAAAACTGAAGCTTTTTACCAGAATGTTGTTCATGAGCTTTTAAATCAAAATCAGTTCTAGAGTGAATTCCCTCTAGCTCTTTGAATCCGAATGGAAAATTAAATTCTATATCGGTAGCAGCATTTGCATAATGCGCTAGTTTTTCGTGATCGTGAAAACGATAATTTTCCTCACCAAGACCCAAAGAATAATGCCATTTTAATCTTGTTTTTTTCCAATAGTCATACCATTTCATTTCTTCACCAGGTTTCACAAAAAACTGCATTTCCATTTGTTCAAATTCTCGCATTCTAAATATAAATTGTCTGGCTACAATTTCGTTTCTAAAAGCTTTACCTGTTTGAGCAATTCCGAAAGGAATTTTCATTCTACCTGTTTTTTGAACATTTAGAAAATTCACAAATATTCCTTGCGCAGTTTCTGGTCGAAGAAATAAATCAGTTGCACTTTCAGCAGAGGCACCTAACTTGGTTCCAAACATTAAATTAAATTGCTTAACATCTGTCCAATTTTTTGATCCTGATAAAGGATCAGCGATACCTAGCTCTTCTATCAAAAGCTTAACATCAGCTAAATCTTCATTGTCAAGTGATTGAGCCATCCGTGTTAAAATATTTTTTTGCTGTGCTCTATATTTTAACACTCTAGGGTTGGTAGTTACAAACTCCTCTTCATTAAAACTGTCTCCAAAACGCTTTTTTGCTTTGGCTATTTCTTTTTGGGCTTTTGTGTTTAATTTTTCGCAATAATCTTCAATTAAAACATCTGCACGATATCTTTTTTTAGAATCTTTATTATCTATTAGAGGATCATTAAACGCATCAATGTGTCCGGAAGCCTTCCAAGTAGTTGGGTGCATTAATATTGCAGCATCAATTCCAACGATATTTTGATGCATAAACACCATACTACGCCACCAATACTCTCTTATATTCTTCTTTAACTCTACTCCATTTTGAGCGTAATCGTAGACAGCACTTAGTCCATCGTATATTTCACTTGACGCAAATATATACCCATATTCTTTTGCGTGTGATATTACTTTTTTAAATAAATCTTCATTTGCCATAGCGCAAAAATAAAAAAACCGTTACGAATAGCTCGTAACGGCGACAATTATTTATTTTTAATTATTTTAAAGTCATTTGTGAAGTTGCGATTAATGTTGAAGCATCAAATACGTTAATCGTATAGAGTCCTTTCAATAAATCTTCCTTCTTACTGTTTACCATAACACACACATCTAACTCCTCTTTTTCATAAAAAACTTTAGTTGACATACTATAACTTAGTGTTCCGTTTTCAAAATCCAACTCTTTTCGTTCACCTAATAAATTATTTTTAGGATTAATCACTTGTATGTAAAGTAACTTATTTCCTTTTTCAGCAATTTTATTGGGAGCTAGCTCAAAACATATTCTTATTTTATCTGCTCTTCTTGATCTTTGTGTATCAATAATTTTTCCATTATTTTTTGTAATTACCCCTGATCCATTTAAATTGACAGCTTGAACAACAGATCCAGATCTAATTTTATCTGCTAGTACAATGTTTTTTTGAGCAATTGAATCAGCAACCTTTGCGGTTTCGTTAAGTTCATAAAAAGCATTATCTCTTTCTGCTATTATAAGCTTATTGACCGCTATTAAGCTATCTGCTCTTTTAAACAACAAAGCTCTTTCGTCTTTCAATTTTCCAATCTCATTTCTGTAGCGTTTAATCAATGTAACATTTGCTTCTGCATCTTTTACTGAAATTAATAAAACTTCAATTCGCTTTTTAGCTTCAATCAAGTCTTTATCTTTAATTTCACTTTCTTGAATTTCTTGATTATAATCGGCGATTAATTCCTCTAAATCTGATTCAATGTTAAGTTTTTCGCTTTCTAAAATTGTTATTGTATCTTTATTATCGTTATACAATTTTACTGTATAAACAGTCAATACAATTAATAATAGCATTAAAACACCAGCTATTCCCTTTAATTTATTGTTGTTCTCCCCTATACTCATGATTATCTGTTTTTTGTTACTAATAAGCAAATCTAATGCATACAACATATATAACGTCTAAAAACAAAAATATATATATTTATGATAAATCTTTTATTTCCTAAAGTTTGTAACGCATGTAAATCATTACTTTTAAAAGAAGAAATACTTATCTGTACAACATGCAGGCATTCGCTTAGCGTTATCAACAACCTGAACTTTGGTGAGCAGTTAATAAAACAATTATTTTTTGGAAAAATAGTCATTGAAAATGCTTCTGTTTTATTAAAATTTGAAAAAAAAGGAATTACTCAAGAACTATTACACAATATGAAATATCGTGGAAAAAAGGACTTAAGTTCTTTTTTTGGTAAATGGCTGGGAGATGAACTTAAAGAAAAACCTAGTTATAAAGATATTGATCTTGTGATTCCCGTCCCATTAGACAAAAAAAGACTAAAAAAAAGAGGATACAATCAAGTAGAGGGTTTTGGAGTCGAAATTGCAAAAGCACTTCAAGTTCCTTATTTAGATAAAATATTAATTAAAGACATTAAAACAAATTCTCAGGTATTTAAGAAGCGATTTAATCGATTTCATACTGCAGGAGTTTTTAGAATAGTCCAACCAAAATTATTAGACCATCAACATGTTTTACTTGTAGACGACATTATTACAACAGGTGCTACTATCGAAAAATGCGCTCATCAGTTATTTAAAAGTAAACAAGTAAAACTTAGTCTAGCTACCATTGCAATCGCTTGAATATTTTCTTTATTTTTGTGATTATGATGCAGCGCGTAATTTACTTTGCAACCTTATTTATTATATCTCAAACTTTTACTAATTGTGCGAAAAGAGGAAATCCATCTGGTGGAAATAGGGATTCAATTCCTCCTGTAATTATTAAAATTAATCCTGAAAACTACCACACAAATTTTAATGAAAAAGAAATTAAAATTTATTTTGATGAATACATTAAACTAAAAGAAATTAATAAAGAACTGGTTGTTTCCCCACCTTTGAAATATCAAGCAGAAATCACACCTTTAACTACTGGAAAGTTTATAAAAATTAAAGTAAAAGATACGCTAAATAAAAACACAACGTATTCATTTAATTTCGGAAAAAGTATTGTAGACAATAATGAAGAGAACACCTTAGAGTATTTCAAATACGTTGTGTCAACCGGAAATTACATAGACAGTTTAAAGTTAAAAGGAGCCATTCAAGATGCGTTATTATTAAATGCTGAAGAAACAACGACCATTATGCTTTATGAAATAAATGAGCTATTTAATGACTCCATTATTTTTAATGAAAAACCAAATTACATAACAACTATTAAAAGCCCCGCTCAAGATTTTGAATTAACAAATTTGAAAGAGGGGAGTTATTTGTTAGTGGCGCTCAAGGATATGGCTAACGATTATTTATTTCAACCTAATTACGATAAAATTGGGTTTTTAAAAGATTTTATTAGCATTCCAACAGATAGTAGTTATTCCCTTAAAATTTTCAAACAAGAACTTCCATACAAAATTGAAAAACCAAAGCATGATGGTAAAAATCATATACTTTTTGGTTATACGGGTGAAGCAAAAGATTTAAAGATTGATTTACTATCAAATGTCCCTAAGGATTTTAAAAGTATTATTTATAAAGATATTAAATCTGACAGTTTACACTATTGGTTTAAACCTTTTGTCGAAAATGATTCCTTAATTTTTTCAGCAACTAATGGTAACTTTAAAGATACTCTTGTAGTCAGAATGAGAGATCTTTACAGTGACTCTTTAGATATAAAAGCTATTAATTCAGGAATACTTTCTCCGTTAGATACTTTAAAATTTTCTTCTAAAACCCCATTAACTTATTTTGACATTGAAAAAGTAAGTATCATAAATAAAGATTCTATAGCCGTTCCTTTTAATGGCGAGATTGATTTTAAGCACAATACAACTTTATTAAATTTTGAAGTTGAAGAATCACAATCCTATAAAATTCAATTATTACCGGGTGCTTTTGTTGATTTTTTTGAGAATATAAACGATACTATTTTTACTTCTGTAAGAACCAATGAACTATCAGATTATGGTTCTTTAACAGTAATTCTAAATAAGCCTAAACAGCTACCTGTAATAGTGCAATTAGTAAATTCAAAATTTAAATTAGTTCGAGAACAATTTATTGAAACAAATAAAAATATTGTGTTTGATTATATTAATCCAGGAGAGTATTATGTTAGACTTATTTATGATGAAAATGAGAACAAAAGGTGGGATTCAGGAAATTATCTAAAAAAGAAACAGCCCGAAAATATTATTTATTACCCCACAAAGTTAGAAATCCGAGCTAATTGGAGTTTGATAGAAACTTTTAATTTAGAGTAAAATGATCTCTATCGGATAGAAACTGAAAATGTGCTCTTTCCGATACTATATGTGTCTTTTCTAGGATTATGGTCTCATAAAAATTACCTTCATATTTAGTAGTGGTAAGTTGCTTTCCTAAAACATCATAAATTGCTGAGTGTCCGTTGTATTGATTTAAATTATCGTCTTTTCCTGTTCGATTTACACCTACACAATAAGCCATATTTTCAATAGCTCTTGCTCTTAATAAGGTATCCCATGCATCAATTCTCTTTTGCGGCCAATTGGCAGTATAAATAAGGAGGTCATAATCGCAAGTATTTCGAGCCCAAACAGGAAATCTTAAATCATAACATATGAAGGGACATATTTTCCATCCCAAAAAATTTATTGTTAATAGCTCCTTACCAGAGGTATAGGTTAGATGTTCGTCAGCTAGAGTAAAAGTATGCCGTTTATCGTAAGTGTAATAATCTCCATTAGGTTCAACAAAAAACAATCTATTATAAAAATTATTTTTTTCAGAAACTATAAAACTACCAACTAGTGCGCTGTTTTTTTTGTTGGCTTGAATTTTCATCCAATCAAGTGTTTGACCACTTTCAGATTCTGCTAAAAATGAAGCATTCATTGTAAAACCGGTGGTAAACATTTCTGGCAAGACAATTAGATCTGTATTTTCATTGATATTATTGATTTTTTCAGAGAACATTCGTCGATTTGCATCTGGATTTTCCCAAAACAAATCGGACTGAAGGATGGTTACTTTTAATTCATTTCGCATAGGTAAAAATAGTTAAAAGTATTTTATTAGCAGCTCCTTAATCTATTATCACTGCCAAATTTCAGTTTTAGATTTTAAATTTTAAGATCTATGTTAAATAGAGTTGATAATTTTAGCTGCAGAAATTAACACATCGTTTGTTTTGGCAAAACAAACTCGTATTTGTCTATTATCTGATTGATTCTGGTTGAAAACCGAGGTTGGTATAGTCGCGAGTTTGTGTGTTTTTGTTAATTTTTCTGTAAAGTCTAAATCACTCAAGTCAGTGATAGAGGAAAAATCTAATAGTTGAAAATAAGTACCCTCAGTAGGATGGTATTTAAATTTTGACTCTTTTATTAATTCTAAGAAAAGGTCTCTCTTCTTTTGATAAAAGCTAGAAAGAGATAAATAATTTTTAGGTGTAGAAAGATAAATAGCTAAAGCTTTTTGAATGGGATTATTTACACTAAAAACATTGTATTGATGGATTTTTTTAAATTCATTCATTAACAATTTGGGGGCTAAACAATAGCCTATTTTCCATCCAGTATTATGAAATGTTTTTCCAAATGAAGCAACAACAAAACTCCTTTTTGAAAGTGCTCTAAATTTTGAAACACTGTAATGAATTTGATCATCAAAAATAATATGTTCATAAACTTCATCACTTAAAACAAGTAAGTTATATTTTTCAGTTAATTTTTGAAGTTGAAGCAAGTCCGCTCTCGAAAATACAGCTCCACTAGGGTTGTGGGGAGTATTAATTATGATAAGTTTTGTATGACTATTAATTAAATTTTCAACTTTTTCCCAATTTGGCTTAAAAAATGGAGCCTCTAATTGAACAGCTCTAGTTATTCCGCCAAAAAGTTTTATTGTGGGCTCATAACAATCGTAAGCAGGAGTAAATATAATTACCTCATCATCTTTTTTTATGAGGGCAGCTAACACTGTAAATATAGCTTGAGTTGCTCCAGCTGTGATCGTTATCTCTTTGTCGATATCGTAGAGCCTGTCATGTAATAATCTAACTTTTTCACAAATTGTTGCTCTTAAACCTATGTCGCCTGGCATAGGAGCATATTGATTAAATCCATCTTTCATTGCTTTATTTACGAGTTCAATTAAAAGAGGATCACTTTCAAAATTTGGAAAGCCTTGTGAAAGATTTATGGCATTAAAATCAGAAGCCATTTTACTCATTACTGAAAAAATAGAAGTGGTAACATTTGGAAGCTTAGATATCATCAAGGTTACTAAAATTAAAAATGAAAAATCATCGAAACACATTCGATGTTATAAAATTTACTTCAAGATAAGTAAAATAATAGTAGGTTAAAAAAAAGATAATTTTTATTAGTTTAAACCTAGCCCTTTATACTTGCTTTTAAAAACTCTCTATTCATACGTGCTATATTTTCCAATGATATTCCTTTTGGACATTCTATCTCGCATGCACCAGTATTGGTACAGTTACCAAACCCTTCTAAGTCCATTTGATGAACCATATTCATCACTCGATCAGTTGCTTCTACTTGACCTTGAGGCAAAAGTGCATACTGAGAAACTTTAGCTCCAACAAATAGCATTGCTGACGAATTTTTACATGTAGCAACGCAAGCACCACAACCAATACACGTTGCTGCATCCATTGCTTTATCTGCTGCTGTTTTTGAAATAAGAGTTGCATTGGCATCCTGTGTGTTTCCGGATGTATTTACGGAAACATAGCCGCCAGAATGCTGTATTCTATCAAATGCAGAACGATCTACGACTAAATCTTTAATAACGGGAAAAGCAGCAGCTCTGAAGGGTTCAATAGTAATTGTATCCCCATCTTTAAACATACGCATGTGCAGTTGACATGTTGTTACACCTCTATCTGGACCATGTGCTTCTCCGTTAATATACATGGAACACATTCCACAAATTCCTTCTCTACAGTCATGATCAAAAGCTACAGGCTCTTTTCCTGACGCAATTAATTGTTCGTTAAGAACATCCATCATTTCTAAAAAAGACATGTGTTCTGAAATTTCAGTCACTTTATAATCGACCATTTCCCCTTTGTCGCTTGCGTCAAGTTGACGCCAAATCTTAAGTGTTAAATTCATGCTATCTTTTTTATTTATAACTTCTTTCTTTAACTTCTATATTCTCATAAGCCAAGTCTTCTTTGTGCAAAACCGCATTTTTTGGCTCCCCTTTATATTCCCAGGCTGAAACAAATTGAAATTCTTTCATTCTTTTTGCTTCTCCATCATCAGTTTGATATTCTTCTCTAAAGTGACCTCCTGCAGATTCTTCTCTTACCAAAGCATCTTTAGCAAACAATTCACCTAATTCCAAGAAATCTGCTACTCTACCTGCTTTTGCTAACTGCTCGTTATATTCGGTAGCAGTTCCAGGAACTAAAACATTTTTCCAAAAATCCTCTCTTAATGCTGATATTTCTTCGATAGCTGCTTCTAAACCTTCTTTATTTCTAGACATTCCACATTTATCCCACATGATCTTACCTAATTTCTTATGGTAATGATCTACAGAATGAGTTCCTTTATTGTTAATAAGGAAATTAATTCTCTCTGAAACTTCTTTTTCTGCAGCATCAAATTCAGGAGTATCTGTTGAAATTTTACCAGTTCGAATATCGTCTGATAAATAATCTCCAATGGTGTAGGGTAGAACAAAATAACCGTCGGCTAATCCTTGCATTAGAGCAGAGGCTCCTAGTCGGTTTGCTCCGTGATCAGAAAAGTTTGCTTCTCCAATTGCATAACAACCAGGTATCGTTGTCATTAAATTATAATCAACCCAAACACCACCCATAGTATAATGTACAGCTGGATAAATCATCATAGGTGTTTCGTAAGGATTTTCATCAACAATTTTCTCATACATCTGAAATAGATTTCCGTATTTGGCACGAACAATTTCTTGACCTAATTGTTTTATTTTTTCTGGAGATGGGTTTGAAATATTTTGAATTTTTGCTTGTTCAGAACCATAACGTTCAAAAGAAGCTGCGAAATCTAAATATACTGCTTCTCCTGTAGCATTGACTCCAAAGCCAGCATCACAACGCTCTTTAGCTGCCCTTGAGGCTACGTCACGTGGAACTAAATTTCCAAATGCAGGATATCGTCTCTCCAAATAATAATCTCTTTGCTCCTCAGTTAAATCAGTTGGTTTTAGTTTACCTTCACGAATAGCTTTAACATCCTCTAAGTTTTTTGGAACCCATATTCGGCCGTCATTTCTTAAAGATTCAGACATCAATGTCAGTTTTGACTGATAATCTCCTGAACGAGGAATACAAGTTGGATGAATTTGTGTATAACAGGGATTTGCAAAATATGCTCCTTTTTTATGAACTTTCCAACCTGCAGTTACATTGGATCCCATTGCATTCGTAGATAAAAAATAAACATTGCCATAACCTCCAGATGCTATTACTACCGCATGAGCAGAATGTCTTTCAATTTCGCCTGTAACTAAATTACGTGCAATAATTCCTCTCGCTTTTCCGTCAACTACAACAACATCTAACATTTCGTGTCTATTAAACATTTCAATTTTTCCACGAGCAATTTGACGATTCATTGCAGAATATGCTCCTAATAATAACTGCTGGCCGGTTTGTCCTTTAGCGTAAAAAGTTCGAGAAACTAGAACCCCTCCAAAAGAACGATTATCTAAAAGACCCCCATAGTCACGTGCGAAAGGGACTCCTTGGGCCACACATTGGTCTATAATATTGGCAGATACCTCGGCTAGTCGGTAAACATTTGCTTCACGAGAACGATAATCTCCTCCTTTAACCGTATCATAAAATAGTCGATAGGTGGAATCTCCATCTCCCTGATAGTTTTTTGCTGCGTTAATTCCTCCTTGTGCGGCTATGGAATGAGCTCTTCGAGGAGAATCTTGATATGCAAATGATTTTACATTATACCCAAGTTCTGCTAAAGTAGCAGCGGCAGAACCTCCCGCTAAACCAGTACCGACAACAATAACATCAATATGACGTTTGTTTGCAGGATTAACCAAATTAATTTGATTTTTATAGTCTGTCCATTTATCTTTCAATGGGCCATGAGGTACTTTTGAATTTAACGCCATAATAGTTTACGATTAATGGTTTAAGTGATGGTAGAGCGCAATGAAAATAAATCCTAGTGGAATTATAATCGAATATGCCTTTCCAATATTTTGAAATATTTTTTTTCTTCCTGCATTGCCTCCCATTGATTGAAAGGCAGAAGTAAATCCGTGGGCTAAGTGTAAGCCAAGGAAAACAAACGCAAAAATATAAGCGCCTACCCTAACTGGGTTTGTAAACTTATGAACTAATTCTTCATGGTAACGAAACCCTTCTTGTCCTTCAATAACTCCAGTCCAATCACCTTGAATAAATTTTGTGTTGATTTCTGGGAACCAGAAGTCAATAAAATGCAACGCTATAAAAGCTAAAATAGTCACCCCACTCCATATCATATTTCTACTCATCCAAGTAGAATTTGCAGCGCCGTTATTTTTGGCATACGATTTTCCGTTTGCTTTTTTATTTCTTAACTCTAAAATAAAACCCATTATAAAATGAAAAACAACAGCAAAAATTAAAACCGGTTGCAATACAAATTGAACCAAAGGGTTGGTTCCCATAAAATGAGAAACTTCGTTGAAAATTTCCGGGCTAAAAACTGATAAAACATTGATTGACAAATGCTGTAACAAGAAAAACATTAAAAAGAACGCAGAAAGTGCCATAGCTACTTTTCTTCCAATTGAGGTGGATAAAATTCCCATTTATAATTTTTTTTTAGAAGCACAAAATTACGGCTCAAAGTAAAAACCACCAAACTTTATGGTTTGTTTTCTAAAGTATTTAGAATTATTATTAATTACACAAAAAAATTATAAGTTCTAAAATTCTTATGAATTTAAAGTCCAGAACCAAATAATCGAATACAATTAAAAAGTAAGAAAATAAAAAAGCGTTAGAAACATTAAAAAAAGGGATACTTTAATTAATTTTGAATAAAATAATTTAAGGTTACATTATGAAATATCATCCAATTGATTCCGCATTATTTGTAAAAAATCGATCAAATTTTATGGCTCAGATGAAAGCTAGTAGTTTGGCAGTTTTTAATAGCAACGACATCTATCCAATAAGTGCCGACAGTACGATGCCCTTTCAACAACATAGAGACATATACTACTTAAGCGGTGTAGACCAAGAAGAAAGTATTTTAGTAATGTTTCCAGATTGCCCTAACAAAAAACATCGTGAGATTTTATTTTTAAAAGAAACCAATGATCATATCGCAATATGGGAAGGAGAAAAACTAACAAAAAAGCGTGCTTTTGAAGTAAGTGGTATAAAAACAGTTTACTGGCTACAAGATTTAAACAAAGTAATGGCTGAACTAATGGCTCAATCTGATACGGTTCATATTAATACTAACGAACATTACAGGGCATCCATCGAAACTGAGACAAGAGAAGATCGTTTTACCAAATGGCTTTTAAACAAATATCCTGCACATAAAGTTGAAAAAAGCAATCCAATATTACAAAGGTTACGTTCCATAAAAGACCCAATAGAACTTGACTTATTACAAAAAGCTTGTAACATCACCGAAAAAGGAATGCGACGCGTTTTAAAGTTTGTTAAGCCTGGAGTAGCTGAGTACGAAATTGAAGCAGAATTTATTCATGAATTTCTCAAAAATCGATCAAAAGGTTTCGCCTATACTCCTATTATTGCAAGTGGAAACAATGCCAACGTACTTCATTATATCGAAAACAATCAGGTTTGTAATGATGGCGATTTAATTTTATTAGACGTTGGTGCGGAATACGCTAATTATAGCAGTGATATGACGCGAACGATTCCAGTAAATGGTCGATATTCAAAACGTCAAAAAGAAGTCTATAATGCCGTAAACAGAGTTAAAATTAATGCCACCAATATGCTAATTCCTGGAACTATTTGGGCGGATTATCATGTAGAAGTAGGAAAACTTATGACTTCTGAATTATTAGGTTTAGGCCTTATAGATAAAGTAGATGTTCAAAACGAAGATCCTAATTGGCCAGCATACAAAAAATATTTTATGCATGGTACTTCTCACCATATGGGCTTAGACACTCATGATTATGGTTTGTTATGGGAGCCTATGAAAACAAATATGGTTTTTACCGTTGAACCTGGAATTTATATTCCAGAGGAGGGTTTTGGAATTCGATTAGAAGACGATGTAGTTATCCAAGAAAAAGGAGCTCCTCTAAACTTAATGAAAAATATTCCGATAGCGATTGAAGAAATTGAAGATATCATGAATTCTTAAAAAATTACTACAAGGGTTTGTAGGTTTTATTGACTGAAATTTAGATTAACAAAAAAAATGGTAACACAGTTCAAGAAAACCTCAATACATTACTCGATAACCGGTGAAGGGAAATGGGTTGTTTTATTACACGGATTTTTATTAAACACAAAAATTTGGTCAGGTTTAATTCCACTTCTCTCCAAAAAAAATAAAGTATTAGCTATCGATCTTCCAGGACACGGGAAAAGTGACTGTATTGACGAAATTCACTCCATGGAACTATTGGCAGACCTCGTCAATTTTATTCTAGAAGAAAATAATATAACCACTGCAAATCTTCTTGGTCATTCTATGGGAGGATATGTTAGTTTAGCCTTTCTTGAAAAATATAGTTCTAAAATTAATACTATTGTTTTGTTAAACTCAACTACTGAAGAAGATTCGTTAATGAGAAAAAAAAACAGAGAACGTATGCTTAAAATTATTCATACCAATAAAAATGTTTTTGTAAGAGAAGCAATTCGTTCATTGTTTCCTGAAAAAAAATTAGAAGTGTATAAAGATCTCATTGAATTACTTACAGAAGATGCGTTAAAACTATCAAAACAAGCGATAATGGCTTCAATTCATGGAATGAAACTAAGAAGTGATAGAACACAAATTTTAAAATTATTTAATGGAAAAAAATATATAATTTCAGGTATTGAAGATCCCATAATACCATTTTCTAATTCTAGAAAAATTACAATTGATAGTGATACAGAACTAATAAGAGTTAACTCTGGTCACATGAGTGTAAATGAAAATCATCGTGAAATTATTGAAGTTATGAAACAGATAGGTTTTATTTAGTTTTTAAAATTACGCCTGTGATTTGAGAATTAATTTTCAGACTCTAATGAATTCCAACCTCTAGCTATTAAAGGAATTTTCTCATCTCCTCGGGTAATTAAATGGACTCCTTCTTTTTCGTGAGTGACATGTCCAATCACCGATAAGTTTGGATTTCCTTTTATTTTTGGAAAATCTTCCATCTTGACAGTAAAAAGCAATTCATAATCTTCTCCTCCACTCAGAGCGATGGTGGTGCTATCCATTTTAAATTCTTCACAAGCAGAAATAACTTGTTGGTCCAATGGTATTTTATCTTCGTAAAGAGTGCAACCTACTTTAGATTGTTTGCAGAGGTGTAAAATTTCGGAGGATAATCCATCACTTACGTCTATCATTGAAGTTGGTTTAACCTCTAAATCTTTTAATAATTTAGGGATATCTTGACGTGCCTCTGGTTTTAATTGCCTTTCGATTAAATAGGTATAATTACCCAAATCTGGTTGAGATTGAGGATTTACTTCAAACACTTTTTTTTCCCTCTCCAAAACTTGCAAACCTAGATATGCCGCTCCAAGATCTCCTGAAACCACTAACAAATCATTTTCTTTTGCAGTATTTCTGTAAACGGCTTCGCCCTTAGCTACTCTACCTATAGCTGTAATACTGATCACTAAACCTGTTTTTGATGAAGTAGTGTCTCCTCCAATAACATCAATTTTATAAAGTTTGGCAGCAGTATGAATACCTTCGTATAATTCCTCAAGGGCTTCAACAGGAAATCGGTTAGAAACACCAATGGAAACCGTTATTTGTTCTGCGTTAGCATTCATGGCAAATACGTCAGATAAATTAACAATTACTGCTTTATAGCCAAGGTGTTTTAAGGGCATATAACTTAAATCAAAATGAACTCCCTCTACCAACAAATCGGTTGTTACAACAATTTCTGTTGAAGAATCATTAGAAATAACCGCGGCATCATCACCAATTCCTTTAATCGTTGATTTTTGGGTTATTTTAAAATTTTTGGTAAGATGTTCAATCAATCCAAATTCTCCTAATTCTGAAATATTTGTGGTAGAATTATTTTTATTTTCAAACATAAGACGATACGTATTTCTGCAAAAATAACAGTAAATTACTTATAAATAGCAACTACTAGAAAGAGCATTTACAACTATTTCATTTAATTATTTTTTCTTGCTTTCTTTCGTTGTTCTTTTTCAGACCTTCTTTGTGCTTTCTTTTTTTCTTTTTTAGCTTGTTTTTCTTCCTTAGTTAAGTGCAAATCAACAATTTGACCATTGTAGAATAAGTCATTTTTATCAATGGTAGAAACGTCTGCTCCTTGTTCATCCGCCAATTGTTGTGCATATTTATCTAGTTCGTTTGAAGAAATCCAACCACCTCCTAGGGATTTATATAGGAATACATAGGAAGATAATAATTGTTGATAATTTTCCGCATAAGCCAATCTAACATCAAATTCTACTCTTTGATTTTCTATAACTTCTAAATAACTGGTTACCCCCTGATAATATCTTTCTCTTGACAAATAACTTGCATTTGTTGCAGCATCTAACATTAATTTATTTGCATTCAATTCTTCTTTTAGAGTAGAAAGTTCGATTAAAGAATTATCGACCTCTAAAAGAGCATTAAGGACTGTGTTTTCATAAAAAAGTAAGGATTGGTAGGCATTTTCTCTTTCTATGTCTACTCGTTTTTTGTTTTTTCCCCATTCAAATAAGGGGGCTCCCAAACCTGCGCCTGCTGTCCAACCCAGTCCGTTAGAAACCAGATTTGACAAATCAGAACTTCCTAATCCTAGCATACCTGTTAAACTAATTGTTGGGAAACGCATTGCTTGAGCGACTCCAATATATGCATTTGATGCTCTGTAATATTCTTGTGCCTCAAGAATGTCTGGACGCCTTTGTAATATTTCTGATGGAATTCCCGAAGAAATAATTTTCGGAATTTCATAGTCTCTTAATTTTTTTAAACTAGGAATTGAATCAGGAGATCTTCCTATTAAAATACTTAAATTATGTTCAGTAAACGCAATCGATCTCTTAAATTGCGGAATAGATACCTGTGTAATTGCTTTTTGAATTTGAGCCTGATTTACGTCAATAATATTGGTATAGCCCTCATTAAATCTTGCTTGAATAATTTGTAACGTACTGTCTCTTAAGGCGAGTGTGTTTTGCGAAATTTCCAATCGAGATTTGTAGTCAAGCAATTGAAAATAATTATTTGCGACTTCACTTATTAAAGCAATTTCTAGAGCTCTTTTGCCATAAAATGTAGCTAGCAAATTGGCTTGAGCAGCCTCATTGCCTCTTCTAAATTTACCCCAAAAATCAAGCTCCCAATTGATGCCAGTCGATGCTCTAAATGAATTTATCGGTACGCCATTAACTAAATCACCTCGAGAAGCTCCTCCACTAACAGTGATTTTTGGACCCATATCAGCTTTAGTAAAACTAACATTAGCTCGTGCTTGTTCAATTCTGCTTGCTGCGATTAAAGCGTCCTTGTTTTCTCGAAGAGCCGTTACGATCAAGGTATCCAAAACAGGGTCTTTGAATAAATCCCACCATTTTAAGTTGATCATACTATCGGTATCTTTTGCCGAGTATCTATACTCTTTCAAAGTAATTTCTTTAGGTTGTAAATAATTAGGCCCAATTCAAATGGTTGTGCTAAACAATTAATGTTAATAATAATAGATATGTATAAACTGAGATCATTAATTTGTTTTGGATTTTCAGATTCAATAATTTCATTTGCATCTCTTTTTTTCTCATAGCCAGCAATTTTTCCAATAAACACAAACAGCATAGGATATAAAAAAACGCCTAATAAAGTTGCTAATCCCATCCCTCCTAATAAAGCCATTCCCATTACTTTTCTTGCTTCAGCTCCAGAACCTGAAGCGATTACCAAAGGAAAAACTCCAAGAATAAAAGAAAATGCAGTCATTAATATTGGTCTAAATCTTGATTTAGCTGCTGCCATAGCGGCATCGAAAAGGCTTAATCCTTTTTGAAACTCATCATTTGCAAATTCAACAATTAATATGGCGTTTTTTGCTGCCATACCAATCAGCATAACAAAGGACACTTGAGCAAAAATATTATTCTCGAATGTTGGACTTATTAATCTTCCGAGCCAGAGGGCTAATAAAGGCACCAAAAATTGCAAATGGTGTTCCCATTAATATAGAAAAAGGTAATGACCAACTTTCATATTGAGCTGCCAGTATTAAGAAGACAAATACCAACGAAAACGTTAATATAATTCCTAAAGATCCCGAAGCTTTTTCTTCTTGAAAAGACATCGCGTTCCAGCTATAACCCATATCCTGTGGTAATGTTTGAGCGGCTACTTCTTTAAGAGCGTTTCGAGCATCATCAGAGGTATATCCTTCTGAGGGACTTCCTGTTACCTCAACAGATCTATATAAATTAAATCGTGTAGTGTAATCCGGTCCCGAAATATTTTGAACATTTGCAACCGTTGACAAAGGAACCATATTTCCTTTATTGTTTTTTATAAAAAACTTATTGATTCCTGTTTCATCAACTCGATATTCAGGCTCGGCTTGTATGTATGTTTTGTACAAACGCCCAAATCGAGTAAAATCGTTAACATAGGCTCCGCCCATGAAGGCTCCAATCGTAGTGTAAAGATCATTTAATCTAATTCCTAATTTTAATGCCTTTTCCTTATCTATATTCAAAAAACGCTGAGGCACTGTCGCTTGAAAAGTAGTACTTGCTCTTCCAATTTCAGGGCGTGCATTGGCTGCTTGGATAAATTTCATTGCGTTCTGAGAAAGGTATTCTGGTGTATTACCTCCCTTATCTTGAAGCATGATACTGTATCCTGAACCATTTCCTAGACCTGGTATAGCCGGTGGACCAAAAGCAAATACCTGAGCTTCTTTTATTGTCATTGCCAAGCGCTTATTTACATCTCCAATAATTTCTTCAGCAGTACGATCTCTTTCAGACCAATCTTTTAGGGTGACCCATAAAAATCCTGTATTAGAGACCATAGCTCCAGATAAAATACTGAATCCTGTAGCAGTAGTAACAAAATCAACCTCTGGAATTTGCATTAAAATTTGTTCAATATCTTTGGTTACCATATCAGATCTTTGAATGGATGCTGCATTAGGTAATTGAACATTAACATAAAAATATCCCATATCTTCTTCAGGAATAAATCCACCTGGAACCAAACTTCCAAATATTCCTGCTCCGAAAGTCATCAAGAGTATAAAAATAACAGAGCGTTTTAATTTTCTGCCAACGATATTAGTAAAACTCATATACGAGTCAGTGGTTTTATCCATCCCTTTATTAAATTTTGCAAAAACCCAGCCAAGAGGTCCTTTGTATACCTTTGGTTCTTTTAAAAGTAAAGAACACAATGCAGGGCTTAACGTTAAAGCGTTCACAGATGAAACCAATACAGATACTACAATAGTAATTGCAAATTGTTGGTATAACAAACCTGTAATACCCGCCATTCCTGCTACCGGTATAAAAACAGCTACTAAAACCAATGTCGTTGCGATTACTGGCGCTGTTACCTTTCGCATTGCATCAAGAGTAGCTTCTTTTGTAGACATTCCTTTTGCAATATTTACTTGAACTGCTTCTACCACGACTATTGCATCATCAACTACAATTCCAATAGCTAACACTAAACCAAGTAAAGACAATACGTTAATAGTGAAGCCTAAAGCCGGAAAAAATATAAATGCTCCAATTAGGGAAACTGGTATCGCCAAGGTAGGTATTAGTGTTGCTCTCCAATCTTGAATAAAAATAAAAACTACAAAAACTACCAATATCAATGCCACAATTAATGTAACTACAATATCTCTAATTCCTGCATCAATTGCGGTAGTTGAATCGAGTGAAATATCGTATGCTATACTTTCAGGAAATTCTGTAGCTAATAAATTCATTTCTTGACGAATGGTCTGAGCTAATTCGGTTGCATTAGATCCAGGCGCTTGATATAAAGCAATAATTGCAGATGTTTTGCTATTTAAGCGGGCTTTCATATTATAACTTTCCACACCAAGATTTATGGATGCTACATCTTTAAGTTTTGTTTGTGACCCGTCTTCTTGGGTTCTTATAATAATATTACCAAAAGCTTCTTCCGAATTAAATCGCTCTGGCAATCGAACAGTATAGGTGAACTCTGTACCTATCGGGGCTGGCTCTGCACCAAATTTACCTCCAGGAACAATTACATTTTGCTCGTTAATGGCATTAATTATTTCCGGGACCGTTAATCCTAACTGTGACAGTCGATCAGGCTTCACCCAAATTCGCATGGAATAATCTGAAGCGCCAAGGACATCTACCCTTCCAATACCCTTGGTTCTAGCTAGCTTATCCTTAATGTTAATCAAGGCATAATTTCCTAAAAAATCTTGATCGTACCTACCATCTGAAGTTAATGTAACTAACATTAGGATATTTGGGAGTGATTTTTGTGTTGTAACTCCAAATTTTGTTACAGATGCAGGTAATTTAGCAGATGCAGCAGAAACTTTGTTTTGCGCCAATACCGTATTCATATCTGGATCAGTTCCTACATCAAAAGAGATATCAATAGACATGGTTCCGTCATTTGCATTAGTAGATTTCATATAAATCATGTTATCTACCCCGTTAATTTGTTGCTCTAAAGGAGTTGCAACAGATTCCTCAACACTTGTGGCATTTGCACCAGTGTAGGAAGCTCTTACTTGGACAATTGGAGGTGTTAGGTTTGGATATTGCTCGATAGGTAATCCAACGAGCATTACAGTTCCTACAATCACAATAACAATTGCAATGACAATTGCTACAATAGGTCGGTGAACAAAAAAGTTTCCTTTATTTTCAGGCATAATTATTGTTTTGTTTCTTGAGATTTATAATCAGTGACAACAGGTATAATTTCATTACCAGGTCTCGCTTTTTGTAAACCCTCTAAAACAATACGATCGCCATTTTTTAAACCACTTTTAACAATAACAAAACCTGGTATTTTCTCACCAACCTCTACTTGAATGGTTTCTACTTTATTTTGTTCATTGACCACTAAAACAGAGTATTGACCCTGCAATTCCATTAAACATTTTTGAGGAACAATAAGCGCGTCTTTAACATCTTTAACTTTAATTTTTACTCTCGCAAATTGTCCAGGTCTAATTATTTTATCTGGATTTTGAAACGTAGCTTGAACAAGAATTGTTCCTGTGGATGTATCGATATTTCTATCTATAAAATCTATTTTTCCTCTTTCTTCAAACAAGGAGCCATCTGATAAAATTAATTGAATATCTGGGGTTTTTTCTCTTTCTTGTTGAGAAGAATTTTTAGAATATTCTTTAGCAATTTTTAAATACTCGTTTTCAGACAAGAAAAATTGAACTCTAATTGTATTGATGTCAGAAACAGTATTTAGAATTACAGGGTTAGGATTTTTTCCTACAAACTCTCCTTCTCGAGCTAAAGTCCTTCCAATAATCCCATCGATAGGAGATGCTATTTTTGTATAGCTTAAGTTTATTAGAGCGATTTTTAAATCTGCATTTGCTGCCTCCAACGAAGATATAGAAGCATCCCTTTGGGCTTGAGCCATGTCTAACTCACGTTTGCTTAATGCGTCAATTTCTGCTAGTGGTTTTACTCTTTTCAAGTCACTCTCTTTTTGAATAACTATTGTGTTGGCTTGAGCAACCATACTTTGTTTAGCAACTACTGCCTCTCTAAAGGGATCAGGATCTATCGTATATAATAAATCTCCTTTTTTTACATTTGATCCTTCTATAAAGTTGATTCCTTCTAAAAATCCTTCAACCCTTGCTCGAATAGGAATATCTTTTTGACCAAAAACTTGTCCCACAAAAACTTCATAGATTGGAACTGTTTTGGAATTCACTTCATAGACATTAATTTTCTGTAACGGTTGTGTTTTAATTTGTTTTTCTTTACAGGAGGTAGTTATCACTAAAAATAACAATAAAGATAAGCGGTAGTTAGTTTTCATTTTATGGAAGTTTGTTGACATGTAGTGGTTAAAAGCAATAAGAAAAAAGTATTGGCCAATCTAATGATTTTTTCGTTTCTTTGATAAAAAATTGAAAAAAAAATTATGAAAAAGTTATTATTACCAGTTTTAATATTATGTATGACGACGTTAAACTCGCAAACACCTTGCGAAAACGGATTGGCAGGCCAATACCCTTGTAATGGTTATGACTTACAGGTTTTTATTCCTTGTACTGATTTTGATGCGAGCAACGCAAACGACTCATGGGGATGGACAGATCCTGAAGATGGAACTGAGTATGCGTTAGTTGGTTTAGATAATGGAACCGCATTCCTCGATATTTCAGATCCAGTAAATCCAACATATCTTGGAAAATTACCTACACACACAACTTCAAGTTTGTGGAGAGATGTAAAAGTCTATAATAATTACGCATTTGTAGTTAGTGAAGCAGGCGGACATGGAATACAAGTATTTGACTTAACTAGATTAAGAGATGTTGCTAACCCTCCTGAGACATTCACGGAAGATGCGCATTACGGTGGCTTTGGAGGTGCACATAATATCGTTATCAACGAAGAAACAGGTTATGCTTACGGTGTCGGTGCAGACTTTAGTGGAGGTGCACATTTTGTTAATATCCAAGACCCATTGAATCCGATAGGTGAAGGAGGATATAGTGGTAGTGGATATACTCATGATGCACAAGTAGTTGTTTACGACGGTCCCGATTCGGATCATACAGGAAAGGAAATTTACATTGGAAGTAACGAAGATTTTGTAACTATTGTTGATGTTACTGACAAATCAAATCCACAATTAATATCCAACGTATTATATTCCAACACGTCTTATACTCATCAAGGTTGGTTTACTGAAGATTTGACTTACTTTATTATGGGAGACGAAATCGATGAGTTAGATTTTGGTTTTGATACTAGGAATATTATTTTTGATTTTACAGATTTAGATAATCCAGAGCTAGCATTTGAATACACTGGGCCAACTTCTGCAACAGATCACAATGGCTACGTGAAGGGCGATAAATTTTACCTAGCAAACTATAAAGCCGGTATGCGAGTAGTTGATATTTCTGATATTGCAAACGGGAATATGACCGAAACAGGATATTTTGATGTTTTTATTTATGGAAACTCCGCAGGTTATGATGGAGCTTGGAATGTATACCCCTATTTTGAAAGTGGTAATATTATTATCTCTAGCTTAGTCTACAGTGATCCAAACTATGTGCCTGGTTTCTATTTAGTAAAATCTTCTTCACTAGGAATGGGAGATAATACTATTTCTAATTTTAATATCCATCCGAATCCTAGTTCTAGTAATGTTAAGATTAGCGCTATAGAAACTCAAATCAAAACAATTGATGTTTATGATTTAAATGGCAAGTTGGTAATTTCTAATCAATACAACTCTGTAGCAACAATTGATTTGAATGTTGCAGACTTATCAAGTGGAATATATATTTTAAAAATCAATACTAAATTTACCTCGAAAGTTGTAAAGTTTTAAAATACTTCTCAATTTCTATTATATTTTTGATGGAAAAGAATTATTTGATTGATATTAAATTAATTGTTTAAAAAGTAGGGTTTATTGATAATTAAATTGTCTTATACTAAAACTATTAAAAAAAATTAATTGTTAACTAACAATTCATAATTAATATCTTTATATGATTAAACTTAATTTTATGAAAAAAATAATGCTCTTTGTATTTTTTGTGTATAGCCTTGTAAATTATGCACAAACACCATGTGATAACGGTATGGCGGGACCCTATCCCTGTAACGGTTATGACTTACAATCTTTTATCCCATTTTCAACATTTAATGCTTCTAGCGGAAATGATTCTTGGGGTTGGACCGACCCCCAAGATGGTAAAGAGTATGCCTTGATGGGTCTTAACAATGGAACTGTTTTTATTGATATTTCAGATCCTATTAACCCTATTTATCTTGGAAAATTACCAACACATACTTCTTCAACAACTTGGAGAGATGTTAAGGTTTATAACAACTATGCTTTTGTTGTAAGTGAAGCAGGAGGACATGGAATGCAAGTGTTTGATTTAACTCGTTTAAGAGACGTTGCTAACCCTCCTGAAACTTTTACAGAAGATGCACATTACGGTGGCTTTGGAGACGCACATAATATCGTTATCAACGAAGAAACTGGATATGCTTATGGAGTTGGAGCGGATTATAGTGGAGGTGCACATTTTATAAACATTCAAGACCCTTTAAATCCAGTTGGAGAAGGGGGTTATGCCGGTAGTGGTTACACCCACGATGCGCAAGTTATCACCTATAATGGCCCTGATACAGATTACACTGGAAGAGAAATATATATTGGGTCCAACGAAAGTTTTGTTACAATTGTAGATGTAACTGATAAGTCGAATCCCGTATTAATTGCCAATGCAACTTATAGCAATGACTCTTACACTCATCAAGGGTGGTTGTCGGAAGATTTAAACTACTTTATCCTCGGTGACGAATTGGATGAGCAAAACTTTGGATTCAACACAAAAACCATTGTTTTTGATTTCTCTGATCTTGATAATCCTCAATTTGAATTTGATTATTTTGGAACAACATCCGCGATAGATCATAACGGATATACCAAAAACAATAAATATTATTTAGCCAATTATACTGCAGGAATGCGAGTATTTGATATTAGTGATCTAGAAAACCAAAACATAAGTGAGCTTGGTTATTTTGACACCTTTCCCTCCAACAATTCTGCAAATTTTTCAGGAGCTTGGAATGTATATCCTTACTTTGAAAGTGGTAATATTGTAATTTCTAATTATTCAGGGGGTGGTTTTTTTCTGGTTAAATCAAGTATAATAGATACTATAAACTCACCGCAGTTTGTCAAAATATAACTTTAGGTCTAGATGAAAATGGCGTGCAAACCGTTACTGCTGCTTCTGTAGACGGAGGCTCTACCGATGACATAGGAATCACTTCGCTTGAATTAAATATAAGTAGCTTCACCTGCGATAATATCGGTGATAATAACGTGACATTAACGGTCTTTGATGCAGCAGGAAACTCAGATTCTTGTGAGGCAGTAATTACCATTGAAGACACTATTCCACCCTCTATGACGGGTCAAAATATTACAGTTGATCTGGAAGGAAATACTTCGGTAACCGTAACCACTAGCGAGGTCGATAATGGCAGTTTTGATAATTGTTCCATAGCAGCTCTGTCGTTAACTCCAAATACATTTACAAGTGTCGGAACTTTTGATGCTGTTTTGGAAGGGATAGATGATTCAGAAAATATGGCTAGTGTCATTATTGAGATCACCGTGATCGATACTTTTGATGATGAAGCGCCTGTGGCAGTTTGTCAGAATCTAACGGTTATTTTAGACGAAAATGGAGAAGCAACTATTTCTGCAGAAAATATAGATGGAGGTTCCTAGTGATAATAGTGGTTCTTATTCGGTAAGTATCGACACTAATCACTTTTAACTGTACAAATATTGGGGAAAATGAAGTCACTTTAACAGTAACTGATCCTTCTGAAAATATTGATACTTGTGTAGCAATAATAACTGTTGAGGATAATTTAGCCCCTATGATTACCTGTCCTGATGATCAACTTATAGAAGCGGGTCCTGATGGCACCGTAATCTTACCTGATTACGTAGCTAATAATGAAGTTACGGCTACCGACAACTGTACGGATAATTTGACAATTGAACAAGATCCAGCCGCGGGAACTATTCTTGGCATGGGAAGTTATACCATTACATTTATAACAACAGACAGCTCAGGAAATGAAAATATGTGCTCATTTGAACTAGAAGTACTTGTACTTGGATTGAACGATAATGAATTAAATAAAGGATTGAGCATCTATCCAAATCCCTCGTCAAATATGGTGACTGTAAATTCAAAAACTGATTTATTAACCTCTATTAGTGTGTTTGACATCAATGGAAAGCAAATTCTTGATATTAATACTATAAATTCAGAAACAAAAACACTTGATATTTCGAATTTTTCAAATGGAATCTATTTCATGACCATTAATAATGAAGTCACCAAAAAATTGATAAAAATTTAAATAATGAAACTTTTAATTCCTTTTTTTTTTACAGTATTATTTTCAATAAATCTCGCTGCACAAATTCCATGTGAAAACGGAATGGCTGGAGATTACCCATGTGATGGCTACGATTTACAATCTTTTATTTCGTTAGAAGAAATGAATGGCATAAGAGGAAATGATTCTTGGGGGTGGACCGATCCTGATGATGGAAACGAATACGCTATTATGGGCTTAAAAAACGGAACTGCTTTTATTGATATATCAGATCCCATTAACCCAATTTATTTAGGAAAACTTACCTACCCACACAGGCGAAAGTATCTGGAGAGATATAAAGGTGTATCAAAATCATGCTTTTATTGTAAGTGAGGCTAGTAACCATGGCATGCAAGTTTTTGACTTAACAAGACTAAGAAATGTACCCAATCCGCCCGAAAATTTCACAGAAGATGCTCATTACGATGGATTTGGAGCTTCACATAATATTGCGATTAATGAGGAAACTGGTTTTGCCTATAGTTTGGGGGATAATACCTATGCTGGTGGTGCCCATTTCATTGATATTTCAGATCCCTTAAACCCAACTGCAGCCGGCGGATATTCTACTGATGGATATACTCACGATGCGCATATAAAAAATTATAATGGCCCCGATACCGACTATATCGGAAAAGAAATTTATGTAGGTAGTAATGAAGATCGTGTGGTAATTGTAGATGTAACGGATAAAGACAACCCTCAGCATATTGCAGACCTATCATACGCCAATTTTTCATATACCCACCAGGGATGGATAACCGACGATTTTAAATATTATATTTTAGGAGATGAAGCTGATGAAATAGACTTTGGTTTTAATACAAAAACAATCATTTTAGACATCTCTGATCTAGATAACCCAAGCCATTCATTTGATTATACAGGGCCTACCCTTGCAACTGACCACAACGGTTACATAAAAGAAGATGTTTTTTATCTTGCTAACAACGCTGCTGGATTGAGAGTTATTGACATTTCTGAAATTGAAAACGGTACCATGACACAACTTGGTTATTTTGATAGTCATCCTTTAAATGATTTTGCAGGTTATGAGGGAATTTGGAGTACGTATCCATACTTTGAAAGTGGGAATATTGTTATTAGTGATCGAGAAGGTTTCTTTTTAGTAAAGTCCTCTTCACTATCAACAATAAATACAACTTCTGAGTCTTTTGAAGTGGCATTAAATTCCAACACTGATATATTGAACATTCAATCAAGTGAAATACCAATACTAAATATAAAAATTTACGATTTAAATGGGAAAAAACTAACTGATCAATTGTTCAATTCCAAATCAACTGTTGCTGTAAATTTGAATAGTTTTTCAAATGGAATTTATATACTTAATATAAACAATCTGTTTGCATTAAAAGTTGTAAAATTTTAATAGTCTGCCCAAAATTTCAAACATATTATATGAGATAGTAATGTTGTAATATAAAAATAACTACAAGAAAAGTAGGGTTTAGCGACTATACAGTTGTTTAATTAATAGTATTTATGTTATAATGTTTAATAACTGTTAAATTTTATACATAACTACATTAAATAATTACATTTGTAACTTAATAAATAACCTATGAAAAAAATATACTTATTTCTATTCGCAACACTTACCCCATTTTTTAATTTTGGACAAACTCCCTGTGAAAATGGTTTTGCACTTAACTACCCTTGTAATGGTTTTGATTTACAATCTCATATTTCACTAGATGAAATGAATGCAAATGGTGCAAGTGACTCTTGGGGTTGGACAGATCCTGAAGATGGTAGCCGAATATGCCTTGGTAGGTCTTGACAAATGGGACTGCCTTTATTGATATCTCAGATCCAATAAATCCAGTATATTTAGGGAAACTACCAACTCATTCTTCATCTATAATATGGAGAGACATAAAAGTATATCAGAATCATGCATTTATTGTAAGTGAAGCTAATGGTCATGGAATGCAAGTATTTGATTTAACACGATTAAGATCTGTTGCATCTCCGCCTGAAACATTTACTGAAGATGCACACTATCCTGGTTTTGGAAGTTCTCATAATATAGTAATTAATGAAGAATCTGGATATGCCTATAGTGTTGGAGATAATACCTTTGGAGGTGGACCACATATGATTAATATACAAGACCCACTTAATCCATTTTTAGAAGGAGGATATTCAGCAGGTGGCTATACTCACGATGCTCAAGTAATTATTTATGATGGGCCAGATAGCGATTATACTGGAAAAGAAATATTCTTTGGTTCTAATGAAGATCACATTGAGATAGTTGATGTAACAGACAAAGCAAATCCTATTCAAATAGCTTCACTACCTTACTCTAGTTCTGGTTACACACATCAAAATTGGTTAACCGATGATCGTAAATATATGCTTCTTGGCGATGAGGCTGATGAGTTTGATTTTGGGTTTAATACCCGTACTATTGTTTTTGATGTGTCCGATTTAGACAATATTCAATTTCACATGGAGTATTTTGGTGAAACTAGCTCAGTAGATCACAACGGATATGTAATTGGTGATCGATATTACCTTTCAAACTATTCTTCTGGATTGCGCGTAGTAGATATTAGTAATATTGAAAATCAAGAAATGACAGCAGATATTTATTTTGATACTTACCCTCAAAATAATAATGCTAATTATGATGGCTCTTGGAATGTCTATCCTTTTTTTGAAAGCCAGAATATTGTTATTTCTGGAACTAATGGGTTTACTTTAGTTAGAGAAAGTGGGTTAAATAATCCTGACTTTGAATCTAATAATTTTAACCTAATACCCAACCCAGCTAAAAATAATTTAAGGATTCAATCCAACAGCAATCCAATTTCAAAAATTGAGGTATTTAACATATTGGGGCAAAGAGTTATAAGTATTGACAGCGAGAATTTACTAACAAAAAATATTGATATCAGCAGCTTAAATGTTGGAATCTACTTAGTAAAAATTAATAGCTTAACCACAAAAAGACTGATTGTAAAGTAATATAATTAACAAATAATAGTTAATTTTATATACTAGCCATTTAAAGTTGGTTCATTATGGATTTTTTTAAAAGAAGAAAATACCTATCAGTATTCTTATCTATATACATTCTTATTGCTTGTACTAGTGATGATGATAGTTCCGTAATCCATGGAGACCCTGTCTTTGAAGGAGAATTAGTTTGGGTCAAAACTTTTGGAGGCACTAACGAAGACGATGCAATCGATATCGTAGAAGCCGATGATGGTGGATATGTCGTGTTGGGATTCACTAATAGTACCGATGGAGATATTACAGGTAAAATTAATCCAGACCAGGACTATTGGTTATTAAAACTAAACCCAGACGGAGACAAAATCTGGGACAAAACCTATGGAGGTAGTCAAAACGATCAGGCAACAGGCTTATCCAAAACCAACGACGGAGGCTACATCATCTCCGGTTATACTTCAAGTTTTGATGGAGATGTTTCTGAAAATGCAGGCTTTCAAGACTATTGGATTGTAAAAGTAGATAGTCAAGGGGAAATCCAATGGGAAAAATCATTTGGATTTATTGGCCAAGATCAAGCTTACAAAGTGATCCCAACAAGTGACGGTGGATACTTTGCTTCCGGCACTTTACAAGTAGGTGAAGGTGGTAGTAATGGGGAAGGAAATGATATCATACATGGCGATCAAAATTTAAGAGCCGGTCAACACAGTTTGGGGGACTTTTGGGGGATCAAAATGGATGCCAACGGAAATAAAATTTGGCGTCGCTATTTTGGTGGGACACAAGCAGATTTAAACAAAGACGTTATTGAAACTGATGATGGTGGGTTTTTATTGATCGGTGTTTCTGATAGTCCTGACTTTGATATTTCTAATGCAATAGGTGCAGACGATTTTTGGGTGATAAAATTGAGTGCAACTGGAGAGAAAGTTTGGGAGCAATCCTATGGAGGTCTTGAAACTGATAGAGCATTCTCAATTGCCAGGGCTAACGATGGAAATTACTTACTATCCGGAGAATCAAGATCTCTTGGTGGAGATGTATCCAACCCAAAAGGTGGTGGCGATATTTGGATTGTTAAAATTAATGCTTCTAATGGATCAATACTTTGGGAAAAATCGTTTGGTGGAGCTGAATTTGATACCTCCAGAGGTGTCAAGAATCTGGGTAATGGATCATTTGCAATTGCAGGAAGTTCAAGAAGTACTGGTGGAGATGCTAGTAATAATTATGGAGCAAACGATGCCTGGTTACTTATTGTTAATGAAAACGGCGCTCTAGAATATGAAACCAATATTGGTGGCTCAGATATTGATTTTGGAAACAATGTAACGGGAACCTCAAATAATGAAATTGTATTTGTAGGAAGTACCTTAAGTAATGATTTTGACATTCCACTTAATAAGGGTGATAAAGATATCTTAATCTTTAAAATGAGATAAAAAAATACAGAAACATTTTTAGGGTAATTTACATTAAAGATGTTTTATAAGTACTAAATAAAGAATCTAACAACAATTTAAAACTAAATAAAAAATGAAAAAAATTGCCTTTCTCCTAACGCTATTAATTGTTTTTTTGGCTTGTGACTCTGATGATGACAACAACGCGCCACAATTTCTGATTTCAGTTTCTCATTCTCACAATTGGGATGGTGAAAACGTAAGTTCTGACGACATCGGAATTACAGAGTTTACAAACGAAAGCGGGGAGGTCTTAAAAATTACAAGACTTCGTTATTTAATTTCAAAAATAATATTGACCAATAGCACAGGAGATGAAATATCAATTTTAGGAACCAACGATTACAATCTAGTTGATCTCTCAGATAACAATACCTTTAATTATGCAACTAATATTGTTGTACCGCCAGGAACTTATACAAAAATTAGTTTTGTGTATGGATTTAATGAAGAAGATAATATGGACGGAGCTTACGAAGATCTAAATAGTGCAAGTTGGAATTGGCCTGCAATGCTAGGTGGCGGTTACCACTTTATGCAATTTGATGGCACCTATGCAAACCCTGGTATTGGAGACGATCCTGTTTTTAATTATCATAATGGAACTGCCAAAGTAAGTGATGGTGTATTTGAACAAAACTTTATCACCGTTACTACTGAAAATTTATCTATCAATAGCAATACTGTTATCGACGTAAAAATGAATTTAGCAGAGTGGTTTAAAAATCCAAACACTTGGGATTTAAATGAATTTAACACCGGTTTAATGGGCAACTATACTGCTCAAAAAAGAATGAACGAAAACGGTCAATCCGTATTTTCGGTTTATCTTGGAGATTAATTAATTATGATAGATGAGGTATTTTTCAATTATACTGATAGCATGTTTTTTTCTGTCTTGTTCTAGTTCGGACGACAGCACTAATTATGTAGCCAACACCAGTAAATTTAGAAATACCTGCTCTTTTTAATTCCCTACTTCTACCTCCTTCGGTTCCAACCAACAATCCTCAAACATTAGAAGGAATCGCTTTAGGTAGAAAATTATTTTATGAGCCCTTGTTGTCTAACGACGGTACCCAAGCTTGCGCTAGTTGTCATTTAGCAGAAAATTCGTTTACTGACCCCAATCGTTTTAGTACTGGTATTACCGGGGAAATGGGAACCCGTAATGCCATGCCAATAGTTAACCTAGTTTGGAATTTTCAAAATAGATTCCTTTGGGATGGAGGTGCCTCTAGCCTAGAAGATCAAGTAGACGACCCTATAGAAAATCCCATAGAAATGAATAATACTTGGCCAAATGTAGTTGCCACATTGCAAGCCACTTCAGATTATCCAGATTTATTTGAACAAGCCTTTGGAACCCCTATCATAACAAGAGAATTTGTAGCAAGAGCAATTGCTCAGTTTGAAAGGACTTTAATTTCTGGGAATTCAAGGTTTGATCAATATTTATTAGGAGATAATAATGCAGTCACTGCTCAAGAAATAAATGGCTTCAATGTTTTTATGGATGAAAATAGAGGAGATTGCTTTCATTGTCATGGAAATGAATTTAACCCCTTATGGACAAATAATGCATTTCATAATAATGGATTAGACTCTTCTTTTGAAGATCTCGGATTAGGAGGGTTTACTGGGGATCCGCTCGATTATGGAAAATTTAAATCTCCCTCTTTAAGAAACTTAGCTTATACAGCACCTTATATGCATGACGGTAGGTTTGCGACTTTAGATGAGGTGATCAATCATTATAGTGAAGGGTTGGTTTATTCCAACACCATCGATCCTTTAATGAAAAATATAGCCGAAGGTGGCGCACAATTAACTGATTCAGATAAAGCAGACTTAAAAGCTTTCTTGCTCTCATTATCAGAACCTGAATTCACAACAAATCCTGCATTTTTAAATCCAAATTGATAATCAATTCACCTTAACTAAAAAATAATTTTTGTTGAAGGCGCAAAAAAAACATCAATCAAAGTTGACATTTTTTATATTTATTTTTTCTTAAGACTATTGAAAACTAGCTTCGAATAATCTTTTGCAGTCTTAGTGACACTGCTAGGATCGATGATCTGCGTAGTTACAACACTAACGAGTTGTTTTCCCTCGGGTTCGTCTAGATTATAATATTAATGTTTCTAAGATATATGATTTAGAAATTCTTGTGGTACTACTACTTGGCACATAATTTCCGTAAGTTGAATATGAATATGGATTGTGATAATATCCATAAAACCCTCCATAATATCCAGGATATCCACCATAATAAGTGGTTCCTCCTGCATAATAACCCCCGGATTCTTCCGTAACCATAGACTCGTTATAGTCTTTTAATACATTCATAACAACACCTTTAAAGCCTGCTTTTTCTATCAACGCTTGAACTTTTTCTGGATCAACTTTTTTGTTAGGATTCATGCTGTTAAACTTTAAATAACTTTCAGTAGCCTTAAAACCTGCTTTTCTTATGTCGTTTGCCATAGCCTCTTCAATAGCTATTCTAGCCTGTTGATTGTCAGTCCTCGCAATTACAAGTATATTTTTATCTGACATCGTTGCAAGGTTGTCTCCTTTCCAAGAATCTAACACTTTTACACTTGAACAACTGCTTAATAATACAAATCCTAATAATAAGAAGGAATAAAAAGTTTTTTTCATAATAAGTTTTTTTAAATAATTAATCTCCCAATCTAAATATTAGCCCCCCTGTAAAGTTAAGTTGTAAAAGAGAACCTCCAGAGGTATAGATACCGCCACCACCTGAGCCATAATAAATTCCTCCCCATTCCAATTGGTATTAGTAATTGCGCTTGTAACCTTATACCTAATCGATCTGTAAAAAAATACTTAGCACCACCTGTAAAACCAAATTCAAATTTTGTACGATTTCCTGGGTCATAATCTAAATCAACGGAATCAATATTTTGAGGACTAAAAATTGCCATACCAACTGACATACCGCCAAAGGGAACTAAATCTTCATCATCATTAAAGTTTTGTAAAAACCCTGCTTGAATATGATGCACATTAAACTGAGTGATATAGGTTTCGTATGGGAAAAAGTAATAATCTTTGAAATTTAAATCTGCATTTTGAAAAGCATAAATTAACTCAACTTGAGCGCCAATAGGGTTTACATCAAAATCGACAGTTACACCAAAGTGCCCAGAAGACTTTAATTTCATATAACCATCATAATAACTATATTTAGAACCTACCTGATAGCCTGCTTGAGGAGTTACTTCAATTTGTGCAGAAACAGAAAATGATATTAATAAGCAAAAAGGTAAAAAAAAGAGATTTTTTGTTATTATTTTCATTGAATATAATTTTTAAGGATTGTTACTTCTTTAAAAACAAAGGTATTGCTTTTTGTAAAAAACAGCTAAATATTCATCAAATTTGAGTTAGTTTATTTGACGTTTTCTTTTATCCAACTTAAACATTCTTTAAAGTCCTCAAACAGATGCTCTTTAGTTATTAAATCTGGAATAATATCAATACGTTCCATCATATATCTGGGCTGTTCAATGATATCTACTAATAATACTGTTTTTCCTGCATTTACAAGGTCAAGAAGTATTTCTTCCATCACGTATAAACCCGTCTGATCCATATATGGCATACGATCCATTCTTATTATTACGGTAGTAGCTTTTTGGGGGATTTGTTTAGCTAATGCTTGAAAATCACTAGTAGTTCCGAAAAAAAGAGGACCTTTTATATGTTTGATAAAAATTTGTTCTTGTAAAATTTCCGGAATCCCAACTTCATCGTCCCAAGCTTCTTCTTTTAATGATTTAACTTCCGATCTCTTTGCAGAAATATCTCCAATGATTTTCATAAAAATCAATGAAGCGATAACTAATCCTATTCCAACGGCATAAACTAAATTCCAAACAGAAGAAAGTATAAGAACTACCAACATAATTGCGACTTCCGGTTTTGGCATATAAGGAATTGCTTTTAGTCCCTTATAATCCATAACCCCAATACCAACTGTTACAAGTATTCCTGCTAGTACTGCAGCAGGAATTTTAGAGGCTACAGGACCCAGTGCTAATAAGATGATTAATAATAAAATACCTGCAATCATACCAGATAATCTAGTTTTACCTCCTGCATTGATATTTACAACTGTACGTATCGTTGCACCAGCACCTGGAATTCCTCCAAACAATGCAGCTATACTATTTCCAATCCCCTGACCAATAAGCTCTTTATTCGGTTTGTGTTTGGTTTTGGTCATATTATCAGCCACAACTGATGTTAATAATGAGTCTATCGCTCCTAACAAAGCTAAGGTTAGAGCTGTAAAAATATAAGGTGTTATACTAGCGAAACTGAAGTCGGTAAACATTCCTAATTTTGGAATGGGTAATCCACTAGGAATTTCCTCTATAGGGCGATAATCTAGACCAAAACCAATGGCAATACCACTCATTACAAATAGAGCAACTAAAGTACTCGGAACTGCTTTGGTGATTCTTTTAAAACCATAAATAATTAAAATTGTCCCTAAGGCTAGGATTAACTCTAGCCAATTGATGTTGTTTAACGCATAAGGCAATACCTTAATAGTTCCTAAAACTCCTGAAGCTTCTTTACCTGCTAAAGTTTTAGATTCAGTCATTATTTGTTCCTGAGATACATTCTTTCCTCTTTTAATAGTTTCTTCAAAGTTTTCTAAAACTAAAATTCCTTCATCAACTTCATCTATTAATATGTTTTCCAGTATAACTTCTTCAGCAGCTGGTTTAAATTGTTCTACAAATTTTAGATCTTCTTTAGGGTAATATCCTACAGAAGGTAAAATTTGAGTTATTAAAATAATCACACCAATTGCAGTCATAAAACCTGAAACCACTGGATATGGGATGTATTTAATATATTTTCCTAAGCCTAAAAAACCCAACCCTACTTGCATTAATCCCGCTAATAAAAATACTGTTAAAATTGCCGGCAATGCCTTTTCTACATCGCCTTCAAAAGTTGCCAAAATACCAGCAATTACAACCATACTTACTGCAGTCATTGGGGCAGTTGGCCCTGATATTTGAGTATCAGTACCTCCAAAAAGAGCTGCAAAGAAACTGATAAATATAGCTCCGTATAGACCTGCACTTGGTCCCAAACCTGAACTAACACCAAATGCTAATGCCAGGGGCAACGCTACAATACCCGCAGTTATTCCACCGAATAAATCTCCTTTGAAATGCTTAAAATTGAACAAATTTTTCATAGTTTTTTTCTTTAAAGCTTGTGAAAATAAAGAAAATAAAAATATGATTAAAAGTTTTAATTAATTTTTATGATTATAATGCTGTAAAGATTAAATAAGAAAAATTGATTCAACGATAAATATTAATAGGGAGGTTTTGCGCTGAAAAGTATTGAAAATGGCATATATTTGCTTTTTATTTAGATTAATCTAATTATGATAAAAGTAAGCGATACAGCAAAAATAAAAATAAGTCAATTGATGTCTGAAGACGGCTTTAGTGTTGTCCAAGATTATGTAAGAGTTGGAGTAAAAAGTGGTGGTTGTTCGGGTTTATCGTACGAGTTGGATTTTAACAAGCAAAAAAAAGAAAATGACCAACTTTATGAGGACAATGACGTAAAAATAATAGTTGACAAAAAAAGTTTTTTTTACCTTGTTGGAACCACACTTGAATATAGCGGTGGTCTCAATGGTAAAGGCTTTGTTTTTAATAATCCAAACGCAAATAGAACCTGTGGTTGTGGTGAAAGTTTTTCTTTATAAATTCTAAGAAAAGGTACAAAGGTATTATGGCAAAATTTACAGAAAACGATTTAAAAAAAGATCTTGAAACCAAGGAATATGAATATGGGTTTTATACAGATATAGAATCTGAAACTTTCCCTGTTGGTTTAAATGAGGATATAGTAAAGGCAATATCTGATAAGAAAAATGAACCTCAATGGATGACAGATTGGAGATTAGAAGCTTTCATGCACTGGAAAAGTATGGAGGAACCTGATTGGGCTAATGTGAATTATAAAAAACCTGATTTTCAGAACATTTCCTACTACTCAGCACCTAACTCAAAACCAAAATACGATAGTATTGATGAGGTCGATCCAGAATTATTAGACACTTTTAACAGACTTGGAATTTCTTTAGATGAGCAAAAAAAACTAGCAGGGGTTGCGGTAGATATTGTTGTAGATTCTGTGTCAGTGGCAACAACTTTCAAGAAGACATTAGCAGAGAAAGGCATTATATTTTGTTCTATTTCAGAAGCTATACAGGACCACCCTGATTTGGTAAAAAAATATATTGGTACTGTAGTTCCACGAAAAGATAACTTTTACGCTGCTTTAAATAGTGCTGTTTTTAGTGATGGATCATTCTGTTACATCCCAAAAGGGGTTAAATGCCCTATGGAATTATCTACCTACTTTAGGATTAATCAAGCAGGTACAGGTCAATTTGAAAGAACACTCGTAATTGCTGACAAAGAAAGCTATGTTAGTTACCTGGAAGGATGTACAGCTCCCTCTAGAGATGAAAATCAATTACACGCAGCAGTAGTAGAACTTATTGCTTTAGATAATGCTGAAATTAAATACTCTACGGTACAAAATTGGTATCCTGGAAACAAAGAAGGTCTAGGAGGGGTTTACAATTTTGTAACTAAAAGAGGAATCTGCGAAAAAAATGCGAAAATTTCTTGGACTCAAGTTGAAACAGGTTCTGCTGTTACCTGGAAATATCCAAGTTGCATACTAAAAGGGGATAATTCTATAGGTGAATTTTATTCAATTGCAGTCACTAATAACTTTCAGCAAGCAGACACGGGCACAAAAATGATTCACCTTGGTAAAAATACCAAAAGCACAATTATTTCGAAAGGTATTTCTGCAGGAAAATCACAGAATAGCTACAGAGGTTTAGTGAAAATAAATAAAAATGCTCAAAATGCACGTAATTTTTCACAATGTGACTCCCTGCTGATGGGGAATGAATGTGGAGCTCATACGTTTCCATATATTGAAGCAAAAAATAAATCTGCCCAGATAGAGCACGAAGCTACCACTAGTAAAATCGGAGAAGATCAAATATTTTATTGTAATCAAAGAGGAATTGATACCGAAAAAGCTATTGCTCTTATAGTTAATGGATTTAGCAAAGAAGTATTAAATAAACTTCCAATGGAATTTGCTGTAGAAGCACAAAAATTATTAGAAATTAGCCTTGAAGGCTCCGTAGGATAATCAACGAAAAAAATGAAAAAAATAATTTTAATTACACTCATTTCAATAATTAGTTTTTCTTGTAAAAAAGACATAGCAACTAATCAAGAAAAAGAATCGAAAATTGAACTTGATAGTTCAGAAGAAAAAGTTTATCGAGGAGATTTTATTTTCCTAAAAGATGCGGCTGTGCTTAAAGGTGATAAATTTATTTATGGGGTTACCATAGACGATTTATCTAAACAGTTAGCGGATAAAGTAAAAGCAGTGAAAAGTTCTGATTTTGATATGGTTCCCGTAGCTGTTAAAGGAGAAGTTTCTCAAAAACCAGAAGGCCAAGAAGGGTGGGATGAAATATTGACCATAACTGAAATTGTTATAGTAGGTAGTAAGCCTTCAAAAATTGATGTCAAAATAGAAGAAAAGAAATAATAGTATGCTTCAAATTAACGAATTACACGCAGGTGTCGAGAATAAAAAAATATTAAAGGGTGTCAACCTAGAAATAAAACCAGGAGAGATTCACGCTATTATGGGGCCCAATGGTTCTGGGAAAAGCACATTATCTTCTGTGATCTCTGGGAATGAAAACTTTGAGGTTACAAAAGGCTCTGTTAAATTCTTGGATGAAAATATCTCTGAACTTGGTCCTGAAGAACGAGCACATAAAGGGATTTTTCTTTCGTTCCAATATCCAGTTGAAATCCCGGGAGTCTCCGTAACCAACTTTATCAAAACGGCCATTAATGAAAATCGAAAAGCACAAGGATTAGAAGACATGCCAGCTTCAGAAATGTTAAAGTTGATCAAATCAAAAGCTGATTTATTAGAGATCGACAGAAAATTCTTATCCCGATCTTTAAATGAAGGATTTTCAGGGGGAGAGAAAAAAAGAAATGAAATTTTTCAAATGGCAATGTTAGATCCTAAATTAGCAATTCTTGACGAAACTGATTCAGGTTTAGATATTGACGCATTAAAAATTGTTGCTAATGGTGTAAATAAACTGAAAAGTAAAGATAATGCTGTTATTGTAATTACTCATTATCAAAGATTATTAGACTATATCGTTCCTGATTTTGTTCATGTTTTAATCGATGGAAAAATAGTGAAGTCTGGGACAAAAGAATTAGCATACGAGTTAGAAGCTAAGGGATATGACTGGATTAAAGAAGAATTAGTAAGTTAACAATCTTTGTTAGATAACAATTATGAATTTAAAAGATAAATTAGTTTCATCTTACCTAGCCTTCGATGATCATTTGGAAGATGACTCACCGATTCATGAAATTCGAAAAAAGGCAATACATACATTTGAAGAAGAAGGATTCCCAACAAAAAAAGAAGAAGATTGGAAATACACCTCGTTAAAATCAATTCTTAATAAAGACTATAGTGTTTTTCCTAAGGGAAACAAAGACGTGAAATTTAAAAAAGTTAGAAACTATTTCCTGTATGATATAGATTCGTATAAACTAGTTTTTATTGACGGTGTCTTCAGTACTTTTTTATCTGAAACAACTCATGATGGATTAGATATTTGTTTACTTTCAGCGGCATTATCAAAATCTAAGTATAAGGCAGTAATAGAAAACTATTACAATAAAGCTGCTGCTAAAAATAGCATCTCGTCTCTAAATACTGCATTTGCTAGAGAAGGAGCATATATCAATATCCCAAAAAATAAAGAGGTTGAAAAACCAATTGAAATTATAAATTTCTCTACTGGAAACGAGTCAGCTTTAATGGTGCAACCTCGAAATTTGATTGTGGTTGGAGAAAATGCTCACGTCCAAATAATTGAAAGACATCAAAGTCTTACAGCGAATCCTGTTTTTACAAATTCCGTTACTGAAATTTTTGCAGAGAAAAGAGCTTATTTAGATTACTATAAAATTCAAAATGACAAAGAAAATGCTTCTCTAATTGATAATACTACAATACATCAAGAACAAAATAGTAATTGTAAAGTTCATTCTTTTTCTTTGGGTGGTAAATTAACAAGAAATAATTTAAATTTTATTCAAAACGGGGAGCACTGTGAGTCTACTCTAAAAGGAGTTACGATTCTTAAAGACAAACAACATGTTGATCACAATACTTTAGTGAAACACAATGCTCCAAATTGTGAAAGTCACCAAGACTATAAAGGGCTATATGCAGATTCGTCAACGGGGGTTTTTAACGGAAAAGTTATTGTGGAAAAACAAGCACAAAAGATTAATGCATTTCAGCAAAACAATAATATATTAATTGATGACAATGCTACTGTGAATGCAAAGCCTCAGCTTGAAATTTTTGCAGACGATGTAAAATGTTCGCATGGTTGTACTATTGGTCAATTTGATGAAGACGCTCTTTTTTACTTACGTTCAAGAGGTATTGGACTAAAAGAGGCTCAAGCCTTATTAATGTACGCTTTTGCAAATACAGTGCTTGAATCTGTAAAGATTCCAGAGTTAAAGAGAAGGATCAATAAACTTATCGCCAACAAAATTGGTGTGAATATTGGATTTGATATTTAATTCTTATTGTTAAGTCATGGGTTTAGATATAAAAAAAATAAGAAAAGACTTTCCTATACTTTCGAGAAAAGTAAATGGATATCCGCTGGTTTATTTTGATAACGCAGCAACCTCACAGACGCCAAAAATAGTCATCGATAAAATAGTCGATTACTACAGTAACTACAATGCAAATATCCATAGAGGTGTCCATGCTCTTTCACAAGAAGCCACGGATGTTTATGAATTAGCTAGGACTAAAATAACAAATCATTTTAATGCTAAACACAATCATGAAATTATCTTTACTTCTGGGACAACCCACAGTATTAATATGGTGGCTTCTGGTTTTTCTGAAATTTTAAAAAGTGGGGACGAAATTTTAGTTTCTGCATTAGAACATCATTCTAATATTGTTCCTTGGCAAATGCTTTGTGAAAAAACAGGGGCAACTCTGAAAGTAATTCCGATGACTGAAATGGGAGAATTATCAATAGCTGACTATACTCGTTTACTATCTGAAAAAACTAAATTAGTATTTGTGAATCATGTATCAAATACCTTAGGCACCATTAATCCTATTAAAGTAATTATTGATAAAGCACATGAAAAAGGGGCTGCAGTTTTAATTGACGGCGCTCAAGCAACTTCCCATTTAATTCCTGATTTCCAAAAATTAAATGTAGATTTTTATGTCACTTCTGCTCATAAAATGTGTGGTCCTACAGGAGTTGGTATCTTGTACGGAAAAGAAAAATGGCTCCAAGAATTACCTCCATATCAGGGAGGAGGAGAAATGATAAAAGAGGTTTCTTTTGAGAAAACTACTTATGCAGATCTCCCCCATAAGTTTGAAGCAGGAACTCCAAATATTGCAGGAGGTATTGCTTTTGGAGCCGCGGTAGACTATTTAAACTCTATTGGATTAAACGATATAGCGATTTACGAAAATGAACTCTTAAAATATGCAACTAAAGAACTCTTAAAAATTGATGGTGTGAAAATTTATGGAACTTCTTCCAATAAAACTGCAGTTATTTCTTTTAATATTGATAAAATTCATCCCTATGATATTGGAACTATTATTGATAAATTAGGCGTAGAAGTAAGAACTGGGCAGCATTGCACACAACCCATTATGGATTTCTATAAAATTTCTGGTACCATCAGAGCTTCATTTGCATTTTATAATACAAAAGAAGAGATTGATATTTTTATAGCGGCTATAAATAAAGCAAAAATGATGTTATCCTAAATATAATATGAAACAAACTATCAAATTTAGTGTTCTAATTTTTTCACTGTTTTTTATCTCTTGTAAGGAAACAAAACCTACTATAGAAAAAACGATGATCAATGTTTACTCGGGGAACTATGAAATTAAAAGTTTAAACAACCAGCAACTGGAAAGAAAATTGTTTTTTACAATTGACTCAAATGAAAATAAAATTTCTGGAAAGACCGATTGTAATACTTATTTTGGGAACTATATCGTTACCAATAATAATAAAATAGAAATTGAACCTCTAGGGGTAACAAAGATGTATTGTGAAGATGATGTAATGAAAGTTGAATCAGAATTATTTAAAGCATTTAGGAGTACAATGACGTTTGACTTTGATGATAATATGCTTACTTTTTATAACAAAGAGGGAAATCTTATAATTCGTGCCTATAAAATAACTAATTAGGAATATGACTATTAAATCAATACAAGAAGAGGTTATAGACGAGTTTTTATTATTCGACGATTGGATGCAAAAATATGAGTATATGATCGATTTAGGAAAATCATTACCCCTTATAAATGAGAAAAACAAGACCGATGATAGATTGATAAAAGGATGCCAATCAAAAGTTTGGCTCGATGCTCAACTAAAAAATGGTAAAATAAATTATACAGCCGATAGTGACGCAATAATTACAAAAGGTATAATAGCCATTCTTTTGCGAGTATTTTCTAATCAAACGCCTGATGCAATATTAAGTGCAAACACCGATTTTATAGATGAAATTGGATTAAAAGAACATCTTTCACCCACTAGGGCAAATGGTTTAGTTTCCATGATTAAACAATTAAAGATTTATGCGCTTGCATTAAAAGCACAAAAACAATAACCGTTATGACACAAAAAGAAAAAATAAATACAGAAGAGTTAGGAGAGAAAATTGTTAAGGTGATAAAAACTATTTTTGATCCAGAAATTCCTGTAGATATATATGAACTAGGACTCATTTATGATGTTTTTGTTAATGAAGATCACGCTGTAAAAGTCTTGATGACACTTACTACTCCAAACTGCCCTGTTGCAGAGTCATTACCTCTGGAAGTAGAAGAAAAAATCAAATCAATTGATGACGTAACAGATGCAGAAGTTGAAATAACCTTTGATCCTCCTTGGAGTCAAGACTTGATGAGTGAAGAAGCTAAATTAGAACTTGGAATGTTATAAGTGACTGGCGAGATAAAAAATAGAGTTGCAGGCAGCAAATTAATCACTTTAGATCTTGAAGACTTTTATCCAACCGGAAAAAGAGTAGAGGTTGATATTTCTCAATTTTTATTTCAAGGAATCCTTCTTAAAGAAAAAGAATTTAGATTAAAAATTAAATCCTATGACTGGAAACAGTATCAGTTTTGTTATATAGCTTTAACTAACAAAAACAAAGCGCTCGTTCCAGCATGGGCCTTTATGCTCATAACAACTGAATTAAATGCAATTGCAAAATTGATAGTTGTAGGTAATAAAAATGAATTAGAAAATTTAATTTTTTCTAATATCATTAATGAAATTGATGTTTCAAATTATAAAAACAGATCTGTAATTATCAAAGGTTGTTCCAAAAAAAATATTCCAGAAAACTTCATATATTCAACTAATTCAAAAAATACAACCAGTTGTAAAAAGTATTATGTACGGGGAAGCATGTTCTTCAGTCCCTTTGTTTAAGAAAAAAAACATCCCTAATAACAGTAATCTTTAATTTCTAAAATTCTTTATCCCTGAGTTTATTTATCATTAATTAATCACTAAAATTAAACTTATGAAAAATTTATTACTACTACTTTTACCACTATTACCATTTATGTGCTTCTCTCAAGAAAATGGACCCTCCGAGGAATCTAAAGATGGATGGAAAAAATCAGGAAAAATTACTTTATTAATCAACCAATCTGCTTTTTCAAACTGGCAAGCTGGAGGTGATAATAATTTTGCTGGCAACCTTAATCTAAATTACGATCTGAATTATTTAAGTGGAGATTGGTCCTTGGATAATAAAATATTAGCAAGCTACGGTTTAACAAATAGTAAAGATGACGGAACAAGAAAAACAGACGATCGTTTAGAGTTAAACTCCATTTTTGGAAAAAAATTAAAAGAAAGTTGGAGCGTCTCATTCTTTATGAATTTCAAAACACAATTCACAGACGGTTATGACTATGAAGATGACTTTATGGATCAAAATCCAACATTAAGTAACGAAGATTTTCCAACTTCAGGATTTTTTAAACCTGCATATTGGAGTTTTGGTCCTGGACTATTATGGAAGAAAAACGATAACTTATACTTCAATATTTCACCGCTCACCGCTAAATTCACATTCATTACTTCAGAAATATACTCTTATAATGAAGACACTCAATTATACGAGTCGAGTAATGATATAGAGACTTTTGGAGTAGATCCTGGAGATTCTTTTTTAGTTGAGTTTGGTTTTAATGCTAGAGCTTATTACAAATTTGACATTATGAATAATATCAGTATGGAAAATATATTAAACCTGTTCTCTAATTATATAGATAAACCACAAAATATTGATCTCGATTACACCCTAAATTTAGTAATGAAAATTAATGATGTTTTCACAACAAATTTAACTTTTCAAACAATTTATGATGACAATGCTTTTAATGGATTTCAAATCAGAGAAGTGTTTGGTTTAGGAGTAAATGTAAATTTATAAGAGAAATATTCAGCTAAAAAAAGTCTATTTTATAATAGACTTTTTTTTACTAAAATTCAATTACTGGTAATCTTCATACAAAAAATGATTGTATGGAAATCTTTTAATATGGAGCTCCTTTACTTTTTCGTAAACTATTTTTTTAAATTCTTCAAGGTTATTCTTTTTCAAAGCTGAAATAAAAATAGCTTCTCCTTTTTCTTTATTCATCCAAGTCTGTTTCCAATCTTCAAGCGTATAATGAGCTTTTGTTTTTTCAGTGATTAAGTCGTCGTCATCAATTACTTCTGGATCGTAACTATCGATTTTATTAAATACCATAACACAGGGTTTATCTGAGGCATTAATTTCTCCTAATATTTTTTCGACCGATGCAACATGGTCTTCAAAAGAAGGATGAGAAATATCAACGACGTGTAACAATAAGTCAGCCTCTCTAACTTCGTCTAAAGTACTTTTAAAAGACTCAACCAATTGAGTTGGAAGTTTTCGTATGAATCCTACCGTGTCACTGACTAAAAAAGGAAGGTTTTTTATAACTACCTTTCTTACAGTGGTATCCAAAGTAGCAAAAAGTTTGTTTTCAGCAAAAACATCAGATTTACTGATCACATTCATTAATGTTGACTTACCTACATTGGTATATCCTACTAATGCAACTCTAATTAAGGCCCCTCTGTTTCCTCTTTGAACCGACATTTGTTTATCTACCTTAGCTAGTTTTTTCTTTAGTAAAGAAATTCTATCTCGTACAATTCTTCTATCAGTTTCTATTTCGGTTTCTCCTGGACCTCTCATTCCAATTCCACCACGCTGACGTTCTAAGTGGGTCCACATACCGGTTAATCTTGGCAATAAATATTGATATTGAGCTAATTCTACTTGAGTTCTCGAATAACTGGTTTGCGCCCGTTGTGCAAAAATATCGAGAATTAAGTTAGTTCTATCTAAAATTTTACATTCAAGAATTTTTTCAATATTTCTCTGTTGCGCTGGAGTTAATTCGTCGTCAAATACAACCAACCCCACCTCATGAAGCTTTACATATTCTTGAACTTCTTCTATTTTCCCAGAACCTAAAAAGGTTCGTGAATTTGGTGTCGCTAATTTTTGAACAAATCTTTTTAATACTTCGCCGCCCGCAGTAAAAGTTAAAAACTCAAGCTCATCTAGATATTCATTAGATTTATCTAAGTCTTGATTTTGAGTTATTACACCAATTAAAACTGCTTTTTCGTAATCTATTTTTACTTTTTCAATCATAATAAATATATTAACAAAGGTACAAAAGTCCCTCTCTTATAAATAATAAATTGGGATAGAGTAATTTTAAAAATTAGATACTGTAATTATTGTATCTTAGATTTTTATAATCTAAACAAGTAAATCATCATGAGAAAATTATTAATTATATTATTTATTTCTATTATCTATATTAACGACATTGGTGCTCAAGTAGAATATAAAGTTTTTACAAGTGTTGAATCCATAGTTCCAAATGGAATCGGAAGATCTAGGATAATTAGTGCAAACGAAAACAAAGACTATAAAGATTATACTTCTACGCAAACAGAAAATGATAACACAAGAAATAAATCTGATAGAGGGGAAATAAGAGTGAAAAATTTTGACGAAACAAAATTATTAAACTTTTATAATATTGGCGGGATTAGATTTCAAAACATTGCTGCAAATGATGCTGTCATAACCTCAAAAATAAATACAATGATAGAAGAGGGATGGGAACTTGCTTTTGTAAATAGCGCTGTAGAAAGCGAATGTGGTAAAGGAGACGGACCAAGGAATATTTATAACTCGTTATATTTTCAAAAGAAATAAATAATTACTATTTAATGGATCGATTTTAAAGTTAAAAAGCCAAATTGATAAACATTTAAAAAATTAACTATATTTAACAAAAATAACCAACAACTTTAACGACATGAAAAAAATAACTACCCTCTTTCTATTTTCTAGGGTTTTAAAGCAAAAAAACTATTTTCCAATAGTTATTTTGCTTTTCTTTTTATCACCATTTATTTCATTCTCTCAAGGTTCTACATGTGCTAACATAGAGCCATTTTGTGCGGGGGTAGAAGCATATATTTTCCCTAATTGTAATGATACAGACTCTAATTGTGCTCCAACTGCTGAATCAGGACCAGACTACGACTGTTTATTTTCACAACCCTATCCGGCCTGGTTTTATCTTCAAATTGATACTCCTGGAGACTTAGATTTTGAAATAGTACAAAATACAGAATTTGACACCAACGGAGATCCAATAGGTACAGGGCTTGATGTTGATTATATAGCATGGGGTCCTTTTGCTCAAGGTGATGATTTGTGTGATTATAATCAACTGCAACAATCTAATCAAATTGGTTGTAGTTACTCTGCAGCACCGATTGAAAATTTTTCAATTACAAATGCCCAAACAGGAGAGATTTATGTATTGTTAATTACCAACTATAATCAATCCGCTGGATTTATAAAGTTAGTGCAAACAGGAGGAATAGGCACTACAAATTGTGATATCATATTTACCTGTAGCATTGACATCGACGGCGGAGATCAAGTTCTTTGTGATGATAGCGAAACTACCCTTACAACAACTACAAGTGGCCCTGTAGAATCGTATCAGTGGTACTTAAATAACATTGAAATTGTTGGTGCAACAACCGATAATTTAACAGTTTCAGAATCTGGAGCTTATAAAGTAGTAATAAACGGCGTTGATTGTGACCAGCCAGCAGAAGATGAAGTAACCATATCTATTCCTGGACTCTTCGCTGTTGATTTAGGTGATGACCAAGAATTTTGTGATGTAACTTCCTTTGAAATTACACCTAATGTCGACGGGGACACTTCTAATGCTACTTATCTGTGGAGTACCGGTGAAACAACACCAACTATAACAGTAAGTGTTTCCGGCAGCTACAGTGTAGTTATTACCGCTGAAACTTGTGAAGTAACTGATGTGGTAAATTTACTTTTTGAAGATACCCCTTTATTTGATTTAGGGGAGGATTTTGAAACTTGTTTTGAGAATATAATACAATTAGATGCAACGCCCTCAAATATGGATGTTAGTGGTGTTACCTATTCTTGGAGTTCTGGCGAAACAACTTCAATTATTACTGTTGATGAAATAGGAACCTATACCGTTACTGCTTCTTTTGGAAATTGTGAAATTGAGGATAGTATTACCATATCAGATAGAACAGATTTAGAGATTAATCTGGACGATGATTTTAAATCATGTGTAGGAGAGTCATGGACTTTAACCTCAACAACGGTAGAAGAGGGAATTTCTTACCAATGGTATTTAAACGGAGGGCTCCTTTTGGGAGAAACAAATAATACGTTAGACCTTACTATCACCGATGAAATAATTGGAGCTCAAACTTATTCAGTTGTCATTTCAAAAGGAAGTTGTACTGCGAGCGATGAACTAGTAATAGAATTGTACGATATCGCTAATTGTATCATTTCTGAAGGAATCTCTCCAGATGCAACTCCAGGATTTAATGATTCTTTAGATTTGGAATTTTTAAGTGATCGCGTTGGAGGTGTTACTAATTTACAAATATTTAACCGATTCGGTACGATTATTTACGAGCAAGCCAACTACGTTAATCAATGGAACGGGCAAGATAATAGCGGCAATGAATTGCCAACTGGCACCTATTATTATGTGATTGATCTTGCAAGTGTTGATGATGTTTACGGATCTCAAACAAGTGGGTGGATTTATTTAAATAGAAGTTCAAACTAACTTAAAAACTCTTTTCTAACTACCAAATAGTTACACATGAAAAAAATATATATCATTACAATTTTTATCGGACTACTAATCGTCTTCCAAGAAGTAAAAGCACAACAAGACCCTCAGTACACGCAATATATGTACAACTTAAACGTAATTAACCCGGCCTATGCTGGTTCCAAAGAAAGTCTTTCTATTACGGCGCTCTACAGAAGTCAATGGGTTGGTATCGCTGATAATCCTGAAACATTCTCTTTCGCTGCACACTCTCCTTTCGGAGACAAAGTTGGACTGGGAATTTCTGCTATTAAAGATCAATTGGGCCCAGTTAGCGAGTCCAATATCTATGCTGATTTCTCGTATACAGTTGATTTAGGCAAAAAGCTTCAATTAGCTTTTGGTTTAAAGGCTGGAGTTACGTTACATGAAGTTGGTCTGTCAGATCTAGAATTACAAGATCCTAACGACCCTTTCTTTTCTGAAGACATTCAAAGAACCTACCCAAATATTGGAGCTGGTGTATTTTTATACAGTGACAACTTTTACGTAAGTGTATCAGTTCCCAATTTTTTACAGTCGGTTCACTTAGATGAAACTATTGATGGTGAAGCGGTAAAATTTGGCAATGAAAGTTCACACTTCTTTACAACAGCAGGATATGTGTTTCAACTAGGTGAGAATTTAAAACTAAAACCCTCTGCAATGGTTAAAGCGGCTTTTGATTCTCCAATGTCGTGGGATGCAAACTTAAACGCTTTATTTTATGAAAAATTTGAACTAGGAGCTTCTTATCGTTTAGATGACTCTTATAGCGCATTGGTTGGGTTTCAAATCAATCCTAATATTCGGGTAGGGTATGCATACGATCATGTCATTTCAGATATAAAAGCTATTGCTGGATCTTCACACGAACTAATTTTAACATGGGACGTTTATTTCAACAAACGTGCCCTACGTTCACCTAGATATTTCTAATCTTTTAATAAAGCACACTTAAAATGAAAAAAATATATATACTCATTCTACTTATAGCGATTAGCAGCAATGCATTCGCACAAAATAAAGATACCAAAAAGGCTGACGATTTATATAAAAGATTAGCTTACACAGAAGCCGCTGAAACTTATCAAAGCCTCTTAAAAAAAGGGAAAGGTGGTAGATATGTTTATGAGCAATTAGCCAATAGCTATTACTTTATTAATAACTCTAAAAAAGCGGAGACCTACTATAAACGTGTTGTAAAAAGCAGAAAAGTAAAGCCAGAAACCGTTTATAACTACGCTCAAGTTTTAAAAACAAATGGAAAATCTGGAGACTATAATGTTTGGATGAAGAAATTTGCACAGATGAGTCCAGAAGACTCAAGAGCTATCGCTTTTATGAAAGATCCGGATTACTTACCAAAATATTTAGGAAGTACTAAAAAATTCTCGTTGACAAACCTAAAAGATATAAATACAGAGTACTCTGAGTTTGGAGGAACAGAAATCGACCAATCTTTTTACTTTTCATCTGCAAGAAATACAATTAGAAAAAAATATAGCTGGAATGAAGAGCCGTTTTTAGATGTTTATACAGCTGAAATAATTGGAGGTACTGTTAAAAACGCAAACCTTATTATTGGTGACATTAATACAAAATATCATGAAGGGAATGTAGCAATTACAGCGGACGGTAAAAAAATGTACTTTGATAGAAATGATTATTACCAAGGAAAGTATAAAAAAAGTGAAGAAGGGATAAGTCAGATTCATCTTTTTTCAGCCGTCAAAGAAAATGGCGTTTGGAAAGATATCCAACCTGTAAACTTTAATAATAGTGAATATTCTTTTGGGCAGCCTGCTTTAAGCCCGGATGGTAGTACCCTTTACTTTGTAAGTGATATGCCTGGTGGCATGGGAATGTCTGATATCTATAAAGTAACTATTGATAAAGATGGAACGCTCGGAAAACCAGAAAACTTAGGGAGTGATATTAATACTGAAGGGAAAGAAGTGTTCCCATTTGTTGACGCAAACGGAACATTTTATTTTTCTAGCGACGGTCATATGGGGCTGGGTGATTTGGATGTTTTTTATGCCGAGGCCAATGGTGATGTTTTTGTAGGGGTAAGAAACATTGGTACTGACATTAATAGTCCAAGTGATGACTTTGCTTTTAAATACAACCCTAATAGTAAAGAAGGTTATGTTTCTTCCAATAGAAAAGGAGGGGTAGGAAGTGACGATATTTATGCTACAAAATTAATTGCACCTTTATGTGATTTTGAATTGATTGTCCAAGTAGTTGATGAAATTACGAAACTCCCACTTGCTGACGCTCGTGTAGACTTGTTTGATAATTTTGAAAATAAATTAGCTACAGAAACAACTGATAATAAAGGATTTGTTACTTTAATAATCGAATGTGATAAAACTAACCAAGTACTCGGATATAAAAATGGGTACGAAGGCAATAGTATAATCATTGATCCAGCAAATTTTGGGCCAATGAATAAAGTATTAATACTTCGCCCTATCGAAAAAATTATTGTAAATGATAAAATAGTACTCAACCCTATTATGTTTGATTACGACCAACACAACATAAAGCCTCAAGCTGCTTTCGAATTGGATAAATTGGTTGCGATCATGAAAAAATATCCTACTATGGAAATAAAAATTGAGAGCCATACTGACCATAGAGGAACCGCAACCTATAATTTGGAACTCTCAAATAGAAGAGCCGCTTCCACGAAAGAGTATGTTATATCTCAAGGAATTGAAAGCGTAAGATTAACAAGTAAAGGATTTGGTGAAACCAAACCTCTTGTAGATTGTGGGACAAATTGTAGTGAAGAAGAAAATTCAAAAAATAGGCGATCTGAATTTATTATAAATAAACGATAAAAAAATAAAAAGCTTTTGATAAGCTCAAGAGCTTTTTATTATTGATCTTTAGGGAAATTAATCTTTTTTTTCCACTCGGATTGGAACTCTTCCATGACCGGTTTTACGGTACTCTCAGGGAGGTCAGAAATCCGTATATACATCAAGCCATCTACGGCATTATTGAATAGTGGATCCACATTGAAAGCAATTACTTTTGCATTTTGTTTGATATATTTTTTAATTAAAACTGGTAAACGTAAACTTCCCGGTTCAACCTCATCAATAATTTTATCAAATTTATTTAGATCAGCTTTGCTAGCATCAAAAACAAAATCTTTGTCAGCGTCTTTTAATTTGACCTTATATTTTTTTTTGGGGTTGATGTATTGAGCTACATATGGATCGTAATAATTTGATTTCATAAACTCTATCATCAGCGATTTTGAAAATTCAGAAAATTTATTGCTGATACTTACTCCTCCTATAAGATATTTATGCTCTGGATATCGCAATGTAGTATGTACAATTCCTTTCCAAAGCAAAAATAGAGGCATTGGACGCATTTGATATTCTTTTATGATAAATGCTCTTCCCATTTCAATCGATTTGCTCATCATCGAAAATAAGTCCTGTTCGAATCGAAATAATTCCTGTAAATAAAATCCATCAATACCGTATTTTGAATAAATCTGAGAACCCAATCCCATTCTGTAAGCTCCAGCTATTTTTTTCTTGTCCGTATCCCACAAGAACATATGATGGTAATAGGTATCAAATCGATCTAGGTCAATTGCCTTATTGGTTCCTTCTCCAATTTCTCTAAAAGTAATTTCCCTTAGCCTACCAATTTCTTGAAGTATATTGGGTATACTTGGAGCAGTTGCTAAATAAACCTCGTAATTTTTACTCTGAAGTAACCTTTTATCATTTTTGTTAAGAATATCAATTTCACTTTGAAGAATAGCACCCTTAATAGGTTTGACAATTTTTTTGGGAGGTTTAGGAAACTTTAGATTTTTAGGCAGGCTATCTATTAATTTTTTCTCTTGAAACGGGTTAGCGAGTAGGTACGTTTTTGTTCGCAAAAAATTAGTAAAATCTTCGAGTGAATGATATTCTCCTTGATCTTTTACCGATATAGCATTCCCTATTCTAACTTTAATTAAACGTTCTTTTTGAGTGAGTAATTCGGAGGGTAATTTTGCAGTGCGGAGCGTATCACTGATTCTTGCCATTCCATAAAATAACTTACTGTTTTTAGCATGAAAATAAATAGGAACAACAGGCACCTTAGCCCTTTGAATTAGTTTCATCGCAGTTTCTTCCCAGGGTCGGTCAACTATTAATCTACCATCTTTATAAGTTGAGACCTCTCCTGCAGGAAAAATTCCTAAAGGAAATCCATCTTTTAAATGTTGTAATGATGCCTTAAAGCCTCCAATACTTGACTTAACCTCTTTTCTCCCTTCAAAGGGATTAACTGGCATGACATAAGGTTTCATGGGCTCAATTCGATGTAACAAAAAATTAGCTAGTATTTTAAAATCAGGTCGATGCTCTAATAATAACTTTAATAATAATATTCCGTCGATACCTCCTAATGGATGGTTCGATATGGTAATAAAAGGTCCCGTTTTTGGGATTCTCTTTAAATCCTCTTCAGGTATTTCAAATTTAATTTCAAAATTATCTAAAAGAGAATTAATAAATTCAATATCGCTGAGGTGTTTATTTTCATTGTAGATTTTATTAAGAGTATCCAGATTTAGAACTTTCATCAACGCCCAACCAAAAGCAGTTCCTAAAAGTCCAAGTTTATCGATATTAATTGCTTGAGCTACTTCTTTTGCATTGACTAATCCCATTGTAATAAAAAAATTTGTAAACTATTTAAAATCAGACAAAGTTAGTTAAAAATGATGTTTGATTAGGCTTTCACTAAGAACTGAATTGTTTCTCTACTTTCTTGTCTTAAAAGTATTTCTTTACCCTTCAATAATTCTTTTATTTCAAGATTAGTTGAATGACGGATGGTGTAAAGTGTTACTCCCTCATTCCAAGATACCCTAAAAGTTTCCCTTAACTTTTTTAATAATACATCTAACTTGTTAAACTTATTATCTATACATACAGAAAAGCTTATTGCTGAGTTTTGAATTAGATTGACTTTCATTTTGTATTGATGAAGTAACTTGAAAACATCACCTATATTATCTTCCATCATAAATGAAAAATCTAAAGAAGATAATGATATTAATACTTGATCTTTTTTTAATATAAAACAAGCTGTTTTAGGATCTAAAAAAACACCTTTCCCTACACAAGTGCCATTATCCTGTGGATGATAAAAAGATTTTACATACAATGGAATCTCTTTTCGCTGCAAAGGCTGCAATGTTTTTGGATGTATTACTGTGGCACCATAAAAAGCAAGCTCAATAGCTTCACGGTAAGAAATATGATTTAATAATTGAGTTTTTTTAAAATGTCTTGGATCGGCATTTAAGATTCCTGGAACGTCCTTCCAAATAGTAACACTTTCTAGCATTTAAACAATAAGCAAAAATAGCGGCCGTATAATCACTTCCTTCTCTTCCTAAAGTGGTCGTAAAATTATGTGAACTCTCTGATGCAATAAACCCTGAGTAATACATATTCCGGTTTTTGAGACAGTATTAATAATATTTTTTTGAGTTTCGTCCCAATTAACCTTGGCTTCTCTGTAATTAGTATTAGTTTTAATTACCGATCGAACATCTAAAAATTTATTTTCAAACTCATTTTCTAAGAGGTACACTGAAATAATTTTTGTGGAAATTAGTTCCCCGAAGCTTACAATTTGATCGTAAACAAATGAATAATCATTGGATTTATTGTGACCTACAAATAATTGTAGCTCATTTTTTAACTTTAATAATTCATTAAAAATTGGATGTGAATTATTATTGAATAGATCCGTTATAATTTTTAGATGGAATTCGTAAAATTTACTTATTGTTATTTTAATTTCAGAAGGATTTGAAAAATAGTTAAGAACAAGGTCTTCAAGTAAATTAGTCATCTTTCCCATTGCAGAAACAATAACAATCAAATTTTTCTCTTCTGTCGTTTTAAGTACAGAAAGTACGTTTTTTACTCCCTCAGCATTCTTAACAGAAGCCCCGCCAAATTTAAAAACCTTCATTTATTAATTAAAATTGTTATTCTTTTTTAAATATTTTTCCATTCTGCTCAGATCCATTTGTACAAGATACCAATCTTTTAAAAGTTTTGCGCCACTACTTTCATAAAAATCTATCGCATTTTTATTCCAATCTAAAACAACCCATTCTAAGCGCTTAACGTTTCTTTTTACTGCATATTTAATTACCTCAGAATATAATGCTTTTCCAATCCCTCTACCCCTTAAGTCAGAATTCACTACTAAATCCTCTAAGTGAATACTTCTTCCTTTCCAAGTTGAAAAACGATCATATACCAGTGCCATTCCCACTATTTTCTTGTCAAGTTCAGCAACAAAACAAGTAAATATAGCATTTTTACCAAAACCCTCTCTTATAAGGGTAGCCTCAGATATTTCAACAGCATTTATCTCTTTTTCAAAAGCAGCTAAATCCTTAATAAGTCTCAATACTTGAGGCATATCTTCAGGTGTACTTAATCTGACTACAATTTTCATAATTTTGATTTGTAAAGACAAATATCGGTTCTATTTCTTTAAAATTTAACGATATTTGCATAAATAAACGACAACCTACTACATGACAAAACACAACAAAACACTTGGAGAATTTATTATTAATAAACAGAGTGAGTTTAAATATTCATCAGGGGAACTTTCAAGATTAATTAACTCGATACGACTAGCTGGTAAAATTGTAAACCACGAGGTGAACAAAGCCGGACTTGTCGATATATTAGGAGCCGCTGGAGAAGAAAATATTCAAGGGGAAGATCAACAAAAGTTAGATGTATATGCAAATGAAGTTTTTATTAATACTCTAGTTAATCGCGAAATTGTTTGTGGTATTGCAAGTGAGGAAGAAGACGATTTCATAACGATAAAAGGAGGTAATAAAAAACACGATAATAAATATATAGTATTGATGGATCCATTAGATGGATCGTCTAATATTGATGTTAACGTATCAGTAGGAACTATTTTTTCAATTTATCGTAGAATTACTCCAGATGGGACTCCAGTAACCATTGACGATTTTTTGCAGCCTGGTAAACAACAAGTGGCAGCAGGATATATCGTTTATGGAACTTCCACAATGATAGTTTATTCAACAGGTCACGGTGTAAATGGATTCACATTAAATCCAGCGATAGGCACCTACTATCTATCTCATCCTAATATGAAGTTTCCTGAAAAAGGAAATATATACTCTGTGAACGAAGGAAATTATGTTCACTTCCCAGAGGGCGTAAAGAAGTATATTAAATATTGTCAAGAAGAAGAAGGAGAACGACCCTATACCTCACGTTATATTGGTTCTTTAGTTTCGGATTTTCACCGAAATATGATTAAAGGTGGCATCTATTTTTATCCTTCAACATCAAAAAATCCAGATGGTAAACTGCGTTTACTTTACGAATGCAATCCTATGGCTTTTTTAGCGGAAAGAGCCGGAGGCAAAGCTAGTAATGGATTTAATAGAATTTTAGATATAAAACCAAGTGAACTGCACCAAAGAGTTCCTTTTTTCTGTGGTAATAAAGACATGGTAGATAAGCTAGAGGCTTTCATGCAAAAACACAAAGAATAATTTAGCCTTTTAATCTGTTGTTTATTAGATATTTATACTCGTTAAAACTGATTTTACCTGTATAAATTTCAATTGAATTTTGTATTAATTCGTTGGCGCTTGTAGAATTGTATCCAAGTCCGATTGCATACTTTTTAATTAATACTAATTCTTTAGCATCCATTTTTTGATCAGAAAATATCATATCAAATAAATCATGCATTCTTTCTAATCGTTCTTCAACAGAATTTGATGGGATAATTGGATACTGGGATGGATTGTCAATAATTTTTGTCATATCAGACTTATTAACACTCAATTTAGTTGCTAAAGATTGCAATAAAGCTTGTTCGTCTTCAGAAATTTTTCCGTCAGTCATTGCTATGGAAGCGATCGACGCAAAGTGAGCTTTATTTCTTGTTTGATGACCTTTTTTAAATAATTCGTAAAATGACATAATCTTAAATTTATCTTACAAAGATAAAACTAATCAAGGTGTTTATTAAAATAATTTTAAAGTAAAATAGACAAATAGGTCTGTTAAAATAATTTTAAACTTATTTTAAATATTTAATTGAAATCTTACCTTTGCATGAATGAGTAAAGTATTGGTTTCTTCACTTTTTAGCAAGTCTTCTTACTCAAGAAAACTCGGGAGAGCTATTACCAATAGTGAAAATAAAACAGTAATTTCTGGTCTAGTTGGGTCCTCTTTTTCTATCGTTATCTCCGAAGTTTTTAAAGAAGTAGATCGTCCTTTTTTAATTATTTTAAATGATAAAGAAGAGGCAGCATATCACTTAAATGATTTAGAAAATTTATTAGGTGAAAAAAATGTATTTTTTTATCCAGGAAGTTATCGTCGCCCTTATCAAATTGAAGAAACTGATAACGCTAACATTCTATTAAGGTCTGAGGTTTTAAATCGAATTAATTCACGAAAAAAACCAGCAATTATTGTTTCATATCCTGAAGCTCTTTTTGAAAAAGTTATTACTAAAAAAGAATTAGAAAGACATACCCTCAAAATTGGTAAAGGTGACTACTTATCCATTGATTTTGTAAATGAAGTATTGTTTGAATATAATTTTAAACGAACTGATTTTGTAACCGAACCCGGAGAATTTTCAGTCCGCGGAGGTATCTTAGATGTTTTCTCTTTTAGCAACGACAACCCCTATAGAATTGAGTTTTTTGGTGATGAAGTGGAGAGTATTCGGAGTTTTGATGTTGATACACAGTTATCAACAGAAACCATAAAAAAGATAACCATCATTCCAAATATGGAAAATAAAATGATGGAAGAAAAACGTATTAGTTTTTTAAAATATATAGCTTCAAAAACAATCGTTTTTCATAAAAACGAAGATCTGTTATATCAGGGAATTGATAAATTATTTAATCAAGCAGAAGATACATTTAATAAGTTAGACGGCGAGATTAAACAAAGCAATCCTAATGAGCTATTTTGTTCCTCTCAATTAATTAAAAAAGAACTGGAAGATTATACCAAAGTTCAATTAATCAATACTTCAGTGGACAGTGACATTAACTTTAACACCCAACCTCAACCATCATTTAACAAACAGTTTAATTTATTAATTGACAATCTAAATACCAATACAGAAAAAGGATTTAAGAACTATATTTTTTGCAGCAGCCAGCAACAAGAACAGCGCTTTCACGATATTTTTGACGATATCGAACAACACGTAAATCAATTTGAAACTGTTGTTTTTCCCTTATATGAAGGGTTTGTAGATTCAGATCAGAAAAATATTTGTTACACCGATCATCAAATTTTTGAACGGTATCATAAATTTCAGCTAAAAAATGGATATGCTAAAAAGCAAGCCATTACTATAAAAGAATTAACCAATTTAGAGGTGGGTGATTATGTGACTCATATTGATCATGGAATTGGGAAATTTGGAGGACTTCAAAAAATTGATGTAGAGGGGAAACAACAGGAGGCTATAAAATTAATCTATGGAGAACGTGATATTTTATATCTCAGCATCCACTCGTTACATAAAATATCTAAGTATAGCGGAAAGGATGGAACCACTCCTAAAATATACAAATTAGGAAGTGGTGTTTGGAAAAAATTAAAACAAAAAACGAAAAAAAGGGTCAAAGAAATTGCCTTCAACTTAATTGAATTATATGCTAAAAGAAGAACGCTAAAGGGTTTTGCATACGATCTAGACTCTTATTTACAACTTGAATTAGAATCTTCTTTTATTTATGAAGATACTCCAGATCAAGTCACAGCTACAGCAGATATAAAACGCGACATGGAAAACGAACGCCCGATGGATCGTTTGGTTTGTGGTGATGTAGGTTTTGGAAAAACAGAAGTAGCAGTTAGAGCGGCTTTTAAAGCAGTAGATAATGGAAAACAAGTTGCTATATTGGTGCCAACTACCATTTTAGCATTTCAACATTTTAAAACTTTTTCAGAAAGATTATCCGAAATGCCTGTGAACGTTGATTACCTCAACCGATTTAGAACTGCTAAACAACGAACTTCAGTATTAGATCGATTAAAAAACGGAACTTTAGACATTGTAATTGGAACACATCAATTAGTGAATAAGGTTGTACAATTTAAAGACTTAGGGTTATTAATTATCGATGAAGAACAAAAGTTTGGTGTGGCTGTAAAAGATAAATTAAAAACAATCAAACAAAATGTGGATACCTTAACGTTAACTGCAACTCCCATTCCGAGAACACTACAATTTAGTTTGATGGCAGCAAGAGATTTATCTATTATTAGTACCCCGCCACCTAACCGATATCCTGTAGAAACTCAAGTGGTTCGTTTTTCTGAAGACAACATAAGAGATGCCATTCGTTACGAAATTTCAAGAAACGGTCAAGTATTTTTTGTTCATAATAGAATTGAAAATATAAAAGAAGTTGCAGGTATGATACAACGACTCGTTCCGGATGCAAAAATTGGTGTTGGGCACGGTCAAATGGAAGGGAGAAAGCTAGAACAACTCATGTTAGCTTTTATGAATAATGAGTTTGATGTATTGGTTTCTACCACGATTATCGAAAGTGGTTTGGATGTGCCAAATGCCAACACGATGTTTATTAACAATGCTAATAATTTTGGGCTCTCCGATTTACATCAAATGCGAGGTCGTGTAGGTAGAAGTAATAAAAAAGCATTTTGTTATTTCATCACTCCTCCATATTCAGCAATGACCGATGATGCTCGCAAACGTATCCAGGCCCTGGAACAGTTTAGCGAATTAGGAAGTGGTTTAAATATCGCTATGAAAGATTTGGAAATTCGAGGGGCTGGTGATTTATTGGGTGGGGAACAAAGCGGATTTATTAATGAAATTGGTTTTGAAACCTATCAAAAAATACTTGCCGAAGCAATCGATGAATTAAAAGAAAAAGAATTTAAAGAGCTTTATCTTGGTACAGAACACGAGCTTAAAGATTTTGTAAAAGAAACAGTTATTGATACCGATTTCGAATTACTATTTCCAGACGATTATATCAATAATATCACCGAAAGGCTGAACTTATACAATAAATTAAGTGAGTTGAAAACCGAAGAGGAACTTCAAAAATACGAAGTAGATTTAATAGATCGTTTTGGTGAACTCCCGCTTCAAGCAATAGATTTAATCAATAGCGTTCGAATCAAATGGATTGCTGCAACTATTGGATTAGAACGTGTATTGATGAAACAGGGGAAACTAGTTGGATATTTTATTACAAATCAAGAAAGTTCATTTTACCAAAGTCCTGCTTTTTCTGAAGTTATTCAATACGTACAAAACAATCCTCGTATAGTTAAAATGAAAGAAAAACAAACAAGAAACGGATTGCGATTAATTATTACCTTTGAAAATATAACCACCATAAATAAAGCATTACGATCTTTATCACCTGTTTTGGATTAATTAGTACGTGTTTTTGGTAAAATTATATCCTATGAAATTTAAATGTATTTTTTATTTATTGGTAATGATTCCTTCATTATTAATATCTCAAAACACTATAAAAGCTACTTTTATACCCGAAGAGGATTTTACTTGGGGTATACTTTATAAAAATTCTCCTACTGGAACAAAATATGTTGCACAGAGTAAATTTGTTGAAGGTCATTTAGTTTTCAAACTCAATGAAAAAGCAATAAAAGGAATCTATAAATTGGTTTACGCGGTACCTCAAAATGAATATAATTTTGATCTTATTTATAATGGAAAGGAGGATATCGAATTAAAATTTAACTTAAATGATGGCCCTATATTTCTAAAATCGTCTGAAAACATTTTGTTATTTTCTTATTTGAGTGAACTGACATCTCTAGGTAAATTATTAGAAGTTGAATTCTCAAAAGATCAAATTAATCGTAAAGCTATCACTACTATTTTTGATACACAACGTGAATTACAAATAACATATGAAGAAAAGTCTAAAGGTATGTTAGTAAATCACTTTATAAAAGCGAATAAGCCATATATTCCATCTAAATATGAGCCCAAATCAAGTTATATAAAAAATAAAACTACTGATTATTTTAAAAATATTGACTTTAGTAACGAAGTATTACAAAGTTCTAATTTACTATTAGACAAATCATTGGCCTATATTTATAGTGTTGTAAGTGAGGGGTTTACCGAACAAAACAATTATAGTTTTAATATTGATCTAGTAGTCGCTAAAACTAGATATGCTAACCCCATTTTTAGAAAGTCATTTTTAGAAAAAATGTGGCAAAAATTTGTCTCTAATGATGATATAATAGTCGCCAATTATTTAGCTGAAAGACATTTAATACCGCTAGCTAATCAACAAAATGACACCAGCCTCGCTTTAAAATTAACACAATTTAAAAATCTATCTATCGGAAATTCTGCGCCCGATTTTATATTAGATGAAAGTAGCCTAAGAAGATTAAGCACATTGGATGTGGCAGAAAATTATATTTTGGTTTTTTGGAGTAGCGGATGTTCTCATTGCTTAAAAGAACTTCCCCAACTACACAGTTTGAGTCAGAAACTGAACAGCACAAAATACAAGGTAGTTGCTGTTGGTTTAGAAGAGAACTATACAAAGTGGTCAAGTGAAGTTAAAAAATTTCCAAACTTCATCAATGCAATAAAATTACAAAAATGGAATAACAAAGTGGTTAAAGATTATGCATTAACGAGTACTCCTACCTATTTTGTATTGGATCAAGACAAAAAATTTAAATTTAAACCAGAAGGGCTTAAAGATTTAAAAACGTATTTGAATAAGGAATAAATTTTAAAAGTGATAAAAAGCATTTTCAAAGTGCTCAATTTTTTCTTCTCTTTTATTTTTGATCACAGCAATAATATCAAATCGGACTTCTACATCTAAATTTTTAGAAATAATGTACTCATTTGCAGCTTTTACTAATAACTTAATTTTTGAAGGGCTAACAAAATCTTGAGGATTTCCAAAAAAATTACTATTTCTGGTTTTCACTTCCACCACTACGATAGTCTCTTTATTTTTTTGTGCAATAATGTCTATTTCAGCTTTATCAAAGTAAAAATTTTGCTCTAAAATATCATAACCGTTTTTTGCCAAATAAGCTACTGCCATCTTCTCCCCTTGTTTTCCTAATTCATTATGATAAGCCATGATTACGAATCGAAAGTTAAGATTGTTTCAGTTTTAGAAATTATTAATTCAGCTTTTCTTCCTAAAATTAACGCTCTATTATCTTTTATATGACCAGCGGGAAAATTAAAAACTATTGGGTAATTATAATCATCACAAATACTCAAAATAATTTCTTCAGTAGATTGACCAAATGGGATATCATTATCGTGCATTTGCGTCATCCCACCAATAATTAATCCTTCTAATTGGTCAAGCATACCATTTCGTTTTAGATTTTGAAGCATACGATCAATGTGATATAAATACTCATCTAAATCTTCAATAAACAAAATTTTCCCTTTTGTGGAAATAGAAGATGAACTTCCGCACAGTGAATATAACATAGAAAGATTACCTCCTACCACAACTCCTTTTGCATTTCCCGTAACATTAGATGCTTCATAAGGAATAGTAATATTAGTATTCTTCCCAAAAAGTGAACTTTTTAAAGATTGAACACAAGCTGCTGTTTTAGTTTCAATTGAAACCGGCATTTGGGCATGTAATGTTTCAAATCCTAATTGATGTAAATGAGAATGCAAGACCGTAACATCACTATAACCTATAATCCATTTTGGATTGTTTTTAAAATTGCTAAAGTCCAACAAATCAATCATTCTAATCGTTCCATAGCCGCCTCTAGCACACCAAATTGCTTTTATTTTGGGATTGTCTAACATTTCTTGAAAATCGGATGCTCGAAGGGAATCCATCCCAGCGAACTGATAGTGTTCAGCACCAATCGATAAACCAAAAATTATATTTAAACCCCAATTATTTAATATTAAAACAGAAGCGTTTAATTCGTCTTTTGATACTTTCCTTGCTGTGGACACAATAGCTATTGTATCACCTTTTTTTAGATATTTTGGTCGAATCATAAAATGTATAATCTTTATCAAAGTAATAAAAAAATAAACTTTTACTATAAAATTTAGCCTTAATTATTGAATATCGTATATTTAATTATGTTTAAAAAAATAACTATGGAATCAACACCCTTGTCTTCTTGTAACGAATCTACATTGACACCATATACTGACTCAGTCGAGAACCCATGGAACACTATAAAAATTAAACATGCGTCCCGTCGTCTTGGTTTTGGAACATCCCAAAACAATATAGATAACACTCTTGAGTTATCTCCTGATGAATGTATTGAGAATATAATAAACGAAGCTATTAATAAACCCCCAACTCCAACTCCTTTTTGGGCAGATTATGCTTTTTCTGATTTTACAAATTTTGAGGAAGAAAATCCACAATATGTTGAAGGTTGGAAAACACAAACTGTAAATGATCTAATAAATGAAAATTTAAGAGGGCGATTAACTTTCTTTTGGATGAATCATTTTGTTGCTGGTTTAGATTCTTACTATTATGCTCCTTATCTATTTCAGTACTATAATATTTCGCAGACATACGCTATTGGTAATTTAAAAACCTTTGTAAAAGAAATTGGAGCATGTTCGGCGATGCTTATCTATTTAAATGGGTTTCAAAACACCAATACTGAACCCAATGAAAATTATGCTCGTGAATTATATGAACTATTTACACTGGGAGAAGGTAACGGCTATACCGAAACAGACATTACAGAAACTGCAAAAGCGCTAACCGGGTATAATCATTGGGCAGAATATGGAGCTCCAATTTATTTCGATGAGATGACCTGGGTAGATGGGGATAAAACTATTTTTGGACAGACCGGAAACTGGAAACATGATGATGTCATCGACGTCTTATTTCAGGAACGCCCTACAGAAATCGCTACATTTATTTGCAGTAAGTTATATCGTTATTTTGTAAGTCATGAAATTGATTCTATTGTTTTTGAAACTATCATTAACCCTTTAGCTCAAACTCTAGTTGATAATGATTTTGAATTAGCTCCAATGTTAAATCAACTTTTTAAAAGTGAGCATTTTTTTGATGAGAGAGCACTTGGAGTAATTATTAAAAGTCCTTATGATATTACAATCCAGTTTATAAAAGAATCTACATTTTTTTACAATGATGAATTAATAAATTCATTAATTTATTTTACAGGACTCTTCGGACAAAGAATTTTTGATCCCCCAAATGTAGCTGGTTGGCAACGAGATGAAGAATGGATTAACACCTCAACACTTACTGGACGTTGGCAATTCACAGAATTATATCTAGGTCTCTTATATCAAAACGGATTGGAATCTACTTTTGTAGATTTTGCAAAAGAGTTGACTAATGATAGTAATGACCCTGAATTCATAACAGAAGTTTTAATTAACCATTTTAATGCTAAAGAGTTATATAGCCCCGGGGATTATCAAATTGCTACTGATATTTTTAAATGGGAAATTCCTCAAAATTATTATGATGATGGCTCCTGGAATTTAGATTGGGGTGAGGCACCTTACCAGATTTATTTATTGTTATCACACCTTGCTACCATTCCTGAATTCCAACTTAAATAAAACCGTTATGATTTCGAAAAAAACACTCAAAAAAAGCCAGCAATCTAAGAAGGAAAAAAAAGCGCATGATCATGAACACACCCAATGGAGTCGTCGTTCTTTTATTCAAGCTTTAGGGTTGGCAGGTGGAGGTAGTATGATTCTTGGAGGAACTGCCATATCTGCAACAGCTCCATCTCCATTAGCGGTAGCTTTGGCTGAAAATGACAATGATAATATCCTCGTTATTATAAGGTTAGCAGGAGGTAATGACGGTTTAAATACTATTGTTCCTGTATATGATTATGATACCTATGCTAATTTACGTCCCACAATTAGACACCAGCAGAGTGATTTAATTAATTTAAACGGAGATTTTGGAATTCCAAATTACATGTCTGATTTAGAATCGGTTTGGGGAGAAGGTTCAATGAAAGTAATTCATGGAGTAGGATATCCAAATCAAAATTTGTCACATTTTACATCAACAGATATTTGGGCCTCAACTGCTGACACTTATAACGAACCAACTGGCTGGTGGGGACGCTATTTTGAGGATTTATACCCAGATTATATTACTACACCGCCAGAAATTCCTCCAGCCATTCAAATAGGTAGTATTGGAAATTTAATTTTTAAAGGAAATAACAGTAACTATGCTTTTTCGGTAGCTAATCCTGAACAATTACAAAATGTTGGTGAAAATGGTACTTTACACGATGTTCTAGATATTCCAGATTGTATCTATGGTGATAAATTACTTTTCATGAGAGCCACAGCCAATACTACATTTACATATTCGTCAGTCATCAATGATGCTTATATGGCAGCTAACAATAATGTGGAATATGGGGAAGGAAATTTAGCCGAACAGCTAGCTATGGTAGCCAGGCTCATAAAAGGAGGTTTAGGTAGTAAGGTATATATGGTGACTTTAGGTGGTTTTGATACCCATGCAGACCAAATCATCAGGCAACAAGAATTATTATCTGATTTATCATCAACCATAAAGAATTTTTACGATGACTTGACATCAATTGGAATACAAGACAAAGTACTATCAATGACGATTTCAGAATTTGGTCGAAGACCCTATGAAAATGGTTCTAACGGAACCGATCATGGAGCTGCATCACCTTTGATGTTATTTGGTCCTGCTTTAGATGGAAGTGGATTTATTGGAAATCATCCTGATTTATCTACATGGGACGAAAATGATAATTTAATTCCTTCCAACGATTTTAGATCTGTGTATAATGCCGTTTTAACAGACTGGTTTTGTTTGGATCCATCTATTGTAAATACTATTTTATTGAACGAACCTTATGAAAATTTAAACCTAGGATTGAGTTGTGAAACTTTATCTAGTTCAGATTTCAATAACACTAAACGTATAGCTCACGTTGCTACCTACCAAAATAATCAAACCTACATTGAGATTCAGTTACCCAGCTCGGCCCACGTAACGATAAAACTTTACGATATGTTGGCTAAAGAAATTGGTACCATTACAAATAAATTATTACAAGAAGGTAGGCACCGTTTTAATATTCGTGAGAAAATACAAAATAGATTGAGTTATGGGCAATATATTTATCGTATTTCGACAGGAGGACAGTTTTATAGTAATTCGGTATTGATTAAATAGTTTCTTTTAAAAATCATCAAACATAAGCATAAATAAAATCCTTATTTTTGTAGTTCAAAATTGAGTATGCAAAATTCACCAAAACGGTTTACTATAACGGCAGCATTGCCTTATACCAACGGCCCAGTACATATAGGACATTTAGCAGGTGTTTATGTTCCTGCAGATATTTATTCCCGTTTCCAACGTTTACAAGGCAACGATGTGGCTTTTGTTTGCGGTAGCGATGAACACGGAGTTCCTATTACAATAAAGGCTAAAAAGGAAGGTATTACACCACAACAAGTGGTAAATAAATACCATGCTATTATTAAAAAATCGTTTCAAGAGTTTGGGATTACCTTCGATAATTATTCGCGTACTTCAGCAAAAATACATCACGATACCGCTTCCGATTTTTTTGAAAAATTATACGAAGAGGGGAAATTTATAGAACAAACTACCGAGCAGTTTTACGATCAAGAAGCCAACCAGTTTTTAGCAGACCGATTTATTGTAGGTACTTGTCCAAAATGTGGTTTTGAAGAAAGTTATGGTGATCAATGCGAAAGTTGTGGAACTTCTCATAACGCAACAGATTTAATCAATCCAAAATCTTCTATTACCGGAAACACCCCTGCACTAAAAGAGACCAAACATTGGTTTTTACCTTTAGACCAATACGAATCTTGGCTTAAGGAATGGATTGTTGAAGGGCATAAAAAAGATTGGAAATCGAATGTTTATGGACAATGTAAATCCTGGATCGATGATGGTTTAAGACCTAGAGCAGTTACCAGAGATTTGGATTGGGGAATTCCTGTGCCTGTAGAAGGTGCCGATGGAAAAGTATTATATGTATGGTTTGATGCTCCTATTGGTTATATTTCTGCAACTAAAGAATGGGCAGAAAAAGAAGGGAAAGATTGGGAACCTTATTGGAAGAATGAGGACACTAAAATGCTTCATTTTATCGGAAAAGATAATATTGTTTTTCATTGTATTATTTTTCCAAGTATGTTAAAGGCTGAAGGCTCATATATCTTACCAGAGAATGTTCCTGCCAACGAGTTTTTAAATCTGGAAGGCAATAAAATTTCAACTAGCAAAAACTGGGCGGTATGGTTGCATGAGTACTTGGAAGATTTTCCAAATCAGCAAGACGTATTGCGCTATGTTTTAACAGCAAACGCACCAGAAACCAAAGACAACGATTTTACTTGGGCAGATTTTCAAGCTAGAAACAATAATGAATTGGTAGCTGTCTTCGGAAACTTCATCAACCGTGTAGTGGTTTTAACCAATAAATATTACAACGGAATTGTTCCAAAACCCACTGATTTATCGGAAGTAGATATTAAAACCTTATCCGAATTAAAAGCCTATCCTAAAGTGATAGAAAGTTCGTTAGAGCGTTACCGATTTAGAGAGGCTCAAGCCGAGTTAATGAATGTAGCTCGATTGGGTAATAAATACCTAGCAGATGAAGAACCTTGGAAAAAAGTTAAAACAGACGAAGAAAGAACAAAAACTATTATGTATATCTCACTTCAGATAGCAGCTGCATTGGCTATTTTAAGCGAGCCGTTTTTACCGTTTACTTCAACTAAATTAAAGAATATGTTATGTTTTTCTGAACTTGATTCAGAATCCACTTGGAACGACATTTCAAACAAAGACGTTTTAATCCCTCCAGCACATCAAATAGGAAAAGGCGATTTGCTTTTCAGTAAAATTGAAGATGGGCAAGTACAACAGCAATTAGACAAATTAGAAGCTACTAAAAAATCAAACGAAATGATGAATGCAAGTCCAGAACCACAAAAAGATACGATTCAATTTGACGATTTTACCAAGTTAGATATGCGGATAGGTACTATTTTAGAAGCCGAAAAAATGGCAAAAACTAAAAAATTACTGATTCTTAAAGTGGATACCGGAATTGATATTCGTACCATTGTTTCTGGTATAGCCGAAAGTTTTTCTCCAGAAGAGGTAGTCGGCAAAAAAGTAACGGTATTGGTCAACCTAGCTCCAAGAGCACTTAGGGGAGTTGATAGTGAAGGAATGATCTTAATGACGGAAACTCCCGATGGTAAATTGGTGTTTTTAAATCCTGATGACGAGAAGGTTTCTAATGGAGTGTCTATTAGCTAAATAGCTCCCATTAAAATGCAAGTATCGCCGGTTTTATTCGTTGTTTGTAATCTTTTGGGGCAAGCTCTTTAATTATAAAAAAACTATTATTTTTGTCATTTATTCTTTTAACCTTATAAATTAGTATAGCATGCAACTGTACAATACCCTAAGCGCAAAAGAGAGAGCGACCATATTGGAAGAAGCGGGAGAAGACCGTTTAACCCTCTCTTTTTATAAATATGCTAAAATTGGCAATCCAGAACTATTTAGAAACCATCTATTTTTGGCTTGGGATGACCTTGAAGTCTTAGGGCGAATTTATGTAGCCCATGAAGGAATTAACGCTCAATTATCAGTGCCTGGTAAAAAATTTAATGATTTTAAAAACTTTTTAGACGGTATTTATTTTCTAGAAAATTGTCGTTTAAATATTGCTGTAGAACAGAATCTAAAATCTTTTTTAAAATTAAAAATAAAAGTTCGTCATAAAATTGTAGCCGATGGCCTAAATGATGACACTTTTGATGTGACTAACATTGGTGTTCACGTTAATGCTTTAAAATTTAACGCCTTAATAGAAGATCCTGATACAGTCTTAGTAGATATGCGTAACCATTATGAGAGCGAAATTGGACACTTTAAAAATGCCATTACTCCCGATGTAGACACTTTTCGTGACTCATTAGATATTATAGAGGAAAATCTTAAAGATCATAAAGAAGACAAAAAACTAGTCATGTATTGTACTGGTGGGATCCGTTGTGAAAAAGCAAGTGCTTATTATAAACACAAAGGATTTAAAAATATATTTCAATTAGAGGGTGGTATCATTGAATATACACGTCAAGTTAACGAACAAGATTTAGAAAATAAATTTTTAGGCAAAAATTTTGTGTTTGATCATCGCAGAAGTGAACGAATAAGTGATGATATTATTTCTAATTGTCATCAATGTGGATCTCCTAGTGACACTCATATAAATTGTGCAAATGAGGCTTGTCACCTACTTTTTATTCAGTGTGAAGTATGTTCAGAGAAAATGGAATTAACTTGTAGTGAAGAATGTCGTGACACAATACATTTACCGTTTGAAGAACAAAAAGAATTAAGGAAAGGAAAACACGCTAGTAATAAAATATTTAAAAAAGGCAGATCGTCCAAATTAACTTTTAAAAGATAAATCAACCCAATTAGATAAAATGAAAAATAAATTAATAGTATTGTTTATGGTTGCATTATTATCAGTGCCATCATTTGCTCAAGAATTCAATCTTTCAGGAGAAATTAGACCTCGTTACGAAAACCGATATGGCTTTAGCTCACTTCGTTCCGAAGCGGATAAAGCAGGAAATTTTATATCTCAAAGAAGTCGAATTAATTTCGATTTTAAAAATGAAAAAATGATTTTTAAGGTAATTGTTCAAAATGTTAGATTTTGGGGAGATACCAGCACCTTGTCTCTAGACGATACTGGCATTGCTTTTCAGCAAGCATGGGGAGAGGCAATTATTTCAGAAAAATTTAGCTTGAAATTAGGGCGTCAAACAATTGCCTATGATAATGAGAGGATATTTGGTGGTAATGCCTGGGCTCAGCAGGCTAGAAGTCACGATGCTTTTAAGTTTAAAATCAGACCAAATAAAAATCATAAAATTGATTTAGGTATTGCTTATAATGCAGATAAACAAACAAATAGAAATGAATTATATAGTAATGTGGCAGGATACAAAACATTTCAATATGCCTGGTATCATGGTGATTTTAATAAGTTTGGATTAAGTTTTTTATTTTTAAATAATGGCATTCAATATTTAAATAATGAAGGTCTTCCATCGGAGGATATAAAAATTGATTACAGCCAAACAATGGGTCCAAGAGCTACTTTCAAAAACAATGATTTTTCAATAGATGCAGCATTCTATCTGCAAAAAGGTAACGCTTATAACAATAGCGTGAATGCATCCTACTTTGGAGCTAATTTTAACTATTTGATTTCTAAACATATGAATGTAACGCTTGGAGGCGAGTATTTTTCAGGGAAAGATATGGGTGACAACAGTCCAGAAGTGAAATCTTTTAAACCCGTATTTGGCACCAATCATAAATTCAATGGATTAATGGATTATTTTTACGTTGGAAATCATGAAAACAACGTAGGTTTATTGGACGTTTATTTACATTTAAATTTCACAAAAAAAAATTGGTCCTTTAAATTATCCCCGCACTATTTTGCGTCTTCGGCTCAGATAATTAATTTAGAAAATAATCAAAATCTCGACAGTTATTTAGGCGCTGAACTTGACTTCATGATAGCGTATAAAATTAATGATAATATAAAAATAGATGCTGGTTATTCACAAATGTTTGCTAGCAAATCAATGGAAGCTATAAAAGGAGGGGATAGTAATATCCATAATAGTTGGGCATGGGTTATGGTTACATTTAAACCAAATTTATTCAATCATAAATTTAAAGATCAATAAAGCTGTTTTTTGATATTAGCTAATAGGAGGAGCTAAATTTCAATTACTAGATATGTTTTTTTTGAAAAAATATATCGTTATATTCGTATGGATATAACGACGTGTCTATGATTACAGCAGAAGAAGCTTTTAAGCTTTTACAAAACAATATAACCCCTAACGAAAAAACAATATCAATAGAGTTAAATAATTCTTTAGGTTATGTGTTAGCCTCAAATGTTTTCTCACCAATCAACATGCCGCCCTTTCGACAATCAGCCATGGATGGTTATGCTTTAAATCTTCATGATAAATCCAATTATAAAATTATTGATGAGGTAAAAGCTGGTGATGAACACCAGCCTATTCTTTATAAAGGAGAAGCGGTCAGAATTTTTACAGGTTCTGCAGTTCCAGAAACAGCAAATACTGTTATTATGCAGGAAAAAGTTACCGTAAAAGAGAATCACCTTTTGATAAATAATTCTGTTTCAGAAAATAAAAACATTCGTCCATTGGGAGAGCAAATAAAAAAAGGAACTCTCGCACTAAAGAAAGGAACTAAATTAACTCCAGCAGCAATCGGTTTTTTGCTCACTCTAGGAATCTCTAAAGTACTAGTTTTTGAAAAACCAAAAATTGGAATACTCACTACTGGAAATGAATTGATAGAAGCTGGACAAAAACTAACTTTTGGAAAAATCTATGAGAGCAATGCTGGAATGTTGAAAAGTGGTTTGCAAAATTTTGGATTTTCAAGAGTATCTGTTAGCAAAGTGAAAGATGATTATCAATCCACCCTAAATTCCCTAAGAAAGATAATTTCTGAGAACGATCTGATTTTGATTTCAGGGGGAATATCAGTTGGAGATTATGATTTTGTTGGTAAAGCATTAATCGAATTAGGAACTCAACAAATTTTTTATAAGGTAAAACAAAAACCGGGGAAGCCTCTTTTCTTTGGAAAGTTAAACAGTAAACCTATTTTTGCTCTTCCTGGCAACCCTGCTTCTGCATTAAGTAATTTTTATGTTTATGTTCACCCCACACTTGAAAGATTATCGGGAAATATAAATTTTTCAATCAATAAAGGAATTGCAATCTTAGAGAGTGATTTCAAAAAAAAAGGAGATCGTGCTCAATTTTTAAAAGCTCATCATGAAAATGGAAAAGTTACCGTTTTAGAAGGTCAAAGTTCTGCTATGTTACATACTTTTGCTACTGCAAATGTCCTTGTTTACATACCTTGGAATAGAAACAAATATGAAAAGGGTGATATCGTAGAAATTATCCACTTCCCTACTTAATCAAAAAAATATGAATTATAAAATAAAAAGTAGAATTTGGATTGAAGCTGATAATAATATCTTACTTGGAGAGGGTAGAGTTCGTTTGTTAAAAGCCATTGAAAAAACAGGGTCGCTATCTAAAGCGGCAAAGAGTTTAAATATTTCTTATAAGAAAGCCTGGAACCTTGTGGATTCAGTTAATAAGTCCGCAAAAAAACCTGTTACAAAAAGTAATATTGGTGGTGTAGGTGGTGGTGGTGCAAAATTAACTTCTTATGGAAAAGATTTAGTTATTTTTTTTGATGAGATTAATAAAGGTTGTTGGAAGTATCTAGATCAAGAACTTGAAAAGATACCTGACTTATGATTTTTAAAATAGAATATGTATATATATTTTTATTGATCCTGCCTGTCGTTTCTTTTTTGTATGCAAGTATTGGTCACGGTGGTGCTAGTGGTTATTTAGCTTTAATGGCTATATTTTCAGTGACTCCAGAATTAATGAAACCGACTGCATTATTACTTAATCTGTTTGTCGCCGCCATAGCCTTTTACTATTACTATAAAGAAGGTTATTTTAATAAAAAGCTATTTATAAGTTTTGCTGTTGCTTCTATTCCGATGTCAATAATAGGTGGTTATATAGAGGTTGACACCACCATATATAAAAAAATATTGGCAGTATTATTACTATTTGCTATTCTAAAAATGCTAAATATTTTCGGTAAAGAGAGCGCTATAATTCGAGATATTAAATTATGGCAAGGAATAGTCGTTGGAGGTATTATTGGATTCTTTTCAGGATTAATAGGGATTGGTGGTGGAATCATTTTAAGTCCAATTATTTTATTATTTCATTGGGGTAAAATGAAAGAAGCCGCTGCAGTTTCTGCTTTGTTTATTTGGGTCAATTCTGCAGGAGGATTAATCGGGCAATTAAGTAGTGGAGTTAATTTGAACATGCAATCTTTTGGATTGGTTGCAATTGCATTAATTGGTGGAGTTTTTGGAGCTTATTATGGTAGCAAGAAATTAAATAATCAAAATTTGAGGTACTTATTGGCTACGGTAATGGCAATTGCTTGTTTTAAATTATTCTATGTTTAAATGAAATCTAAAAACAACATAACAGGTATAATTCTCGCAGGGGGAAAAAGTTCAAGAATGGGGACTGAAAAAGGCTTGATTCTTTATAAGAATAAACCATTTGTCGAACATATCATAGAAGCAATGAATCCTTTAGTTGACAATATTATAATTATAAGTAATAATAAAGCTTATAAGAGTTTTGGATTCAGATGTTATGAAGATTTAATTAAAAATACTGGACCATTAGCTGGAATTTATACTGGACTTAGGTATTCTAAAACTGAAAATAACCTAATTGTCAGTTGCGATGTTCCATTAATTAACACGGTTATTTTACAAAAATTAACTGATCAAAAAAATGACACATCAGAGGTTATACAATTACAATGTCAAGGAGAAAACATGCCACTCATTGCTTTATATAAAAAATGTTGTGAGATGATTTTTTTAAAGGAATTAGTAAAGAATCAAAGAAAAGTACAAAAAGCTTTGAAAAAATGTAACGTTAAAACAATAATAATCGATGAAACCCTTAAAAAAGTTGCGACCAATATTAATACTCAAAAAGATTTAGAATTATTAGACTTTAATTTATGATGATCACCATAAGATATTTTGGATTATTAACTGAAGTTACAGGATGTACTAGTGAAAAAATTAATTTTTCTGGTACTACTATTTTCGATGTAAAAGAAGTATTATTTCAGAAATATAAAACTCTAAAAAATAAAGATTTTCAAGTCGCTCAAAACAATGAGTTGAATACTGATAAAACCAAAATTACTTCAACAGAAATAGCGCTATTACCACCATTTGCAGGAGGTTAAAAAATGAATAGATACAACAGACATATTATTCTTTCAGAAATCGGTTTAGAAGGTCAATATAAGCTAAATAATGCAAAGGTTTTAGTTATTGGAGCAGGTGGTTTGGGCTGTCCGGTATTACAATACCTTGCTGCTGCAGGAATTGGAACGCTCGGAATTATAGATTTCGATATTGTATCAGAGTCTAACTTACAAAGACAAATATTATTTGGCTTCTCTTCACTTGGAATTAACAAAGCGATCGCTGCAAAAAAACGTTTAGAAGATTTAAATACATCAATTTCTATTCACGCGTATCCTGAAAAGTTAAACCATAAAAATTCCGTATCGCTTTTTAAAGAATATGACATTATTGTTGATGGGACTGACAACTTCAAAACTCGTTACTTAGTTAGCGACGCTTGTATTATTACAAAAAAGCCGCTAGTTTACGCTGGTATTTATAAGTTTGAAGGACAGGTATCTGTTTTTAATTATAAAAATGGTCCGAGCTATCGTTGTTTATTCCCAAATCCACCCAAAGAAGAGGAAATACCTAATTGTTCAGAGATTGGTGTTTTAGGAGTTTTACCGGGTATTATAGGATCTTTACAGGCTAATGAAGTTATTAAAATAATACTAAACCTGGGTAAAATCCTTTCAGGAAAAGTTCTTTACTATAATTCTTTAAATCATCAATCCAATCTCATTAAAGTGAGTAGATCTGAAAAAGAAATTCAAAAAGTGATAGATCTAGCTGGAATTTTTGAAAATCTTGATGAAGGTATCCGCTGCAAAGTAAAAAACAATAATATTACCTTAAAAGAAGCGCTAACCAAAAAAAATATCCAATGGATTGATGTTCGAAATGATACCGATCAAATAATAAATTATCCTGAAATTATTCAAATTCCATTTGAATATTTAGAACAAAATTTACATAAAATTGATAAAAATAAAGAGCAAGTTGTTTTTTGTCATGCAGGTATCATGAGTAAAAAAGCAGTCTCCATATTACAAAAACATCAAATTGAAGATTCTTTCAGTCTAAAAAATGGAGCTTTTGAAGTAATGGATTATTTTAAAAATAAATAATTATGAAAAATCATAAACCAAAAAATGCCTTTAGAAAAGGCGCAATTACAACAGAATTTATAGCAAATTCAATAGCTAAACATCAGGTAAAGACAAGCATTGGCGCTCATAATATTTTTCTAGGGCAGGTTCGTGCTGATGAAATTAATGCTAAAAAAGTAGCTGCAATCGATTATACTGCTCATGAAGATATGGCAAATCTAAAATTTCATGAAATTAGAGAGGCTGCATTTTTAAGATTTGACCTCAGTTGCATGCACATCTATCATAGTATAGGGAATGTTAATGCTGGAGAAATCTGTTTGTTTGTTTTTGTTTCCTCCAAAAGACGTAAAGAAGTTTTTCCAGCAATCGAATTTATAGTGGAAGAAATAAAGGCAAAGGTTCCAATTTTTGGGAAAGAGATTTTTAACGATCAAAGTCATCAATGGAAAGTAAATAGTTAAAAAATGGTAGACATCACACAAAAAATTACTACACTAAGAACTGCCAGGGCACAAGCTATCGTAAAAGTTAGTTCCCAAGACACTGTTGAGGCTATTAAAAATAATAAGGTCCCAAAAGGAAATGTGTTTGCTATGAGCAAAGCAGCTGGCTTGTTAGGAGTTAAGAAAACTCCTGAGCTTTTGCCAGATTGCCATCCAATGCCCATTGAATTTACAGAAATAAAATATGAAATAAATGATCTAGAAATAAAGATTCTTTGTACAGTAAAAACTATTTATAAAACAGGTGTTGAGGTAGAAGCAATGCATGGAGCTAGCGTTGTTGCTTTAAACATGTACGACATGCTAAAGCCAATTGATAAAGAAATTGAAATACTTCAAATAAAATTATTAGATAAAAAGGGAGGAAAATCTGATTTTAAAGATCGTTTTAGAAAAGACATAACTGCTGCAGTAATTGTTTGTTCAGATACTATTTCTGGAGGGCAGAAAGAAGATAGAGCAGGAAAAGCAATTATTAAAAAATTAAAAGAATGTGATGTTATCATATCAGATTATATTGTTATTCCTGACGAAACGGATGATATACAAAAAAAAGCGCACTACTATCAAAAACAGGCTGTAGATTTAATAATTTATACGGGCGGAACTGGTCTTTCAAAGAGAGATGTAACTCCCGAGGCTTTAATGCCTTTATTAAATCGTAGAATCCCTGGAATTGAAGAAGCAATCAGAGCTTACGGTCAAAATAGAACTCCTTATTCCATGCTTTCAAGAAGTATCGCTGGGACAATTGGAAACTCATTAGTTATTGCCCTACCGGGATCAACTAACGGAGCTAAAGAATCAATGGATGCTTTATTCCCTGCCATATTACATATTTTTAGAATATTAAAAGGAGCGCAGCACGATTAATGAAAAAAGAGCAATCCATATTAACAGATCAATTTAAAAGGAATCATACCTATTTACGAATATCCCTTACAGAAAGGTGTAATTTAAGATGTACTTATTGTATGCCAGCAGAAGGAATTCCTCTTTCTCCAAAATCTCATATCATGAACTACGATGAGATTTATGAAATTGCTAAGGTATTTGTAACAAATGGTGTTACAAAAATTAGATTAACAGGAGGAGAACCTTTAATAAGAAAAGATATTCCTATAATTCTTGAGAAATTAGCTTCACTACCCGTTGAACTTGCCATTACGACTAACGGAATTACAATCGATAGGCATATCGATGATTTAAAAAAATTTAACATCAACAATATTAATGTTAGTTTAGACACCTTATCGAAAAGTAAATTTAAAACCATTACTCGTCGAAATCAGTTTAAAAAAGTTTATCAAAACACATTAATGCTTGTTGAAAGGGGATTTAATGTAAAAATAAATGCTGTACTAATAAAAGATTTTAATGATGATGAAATTATAGACTTTATCAACTTAACTAAAAACCTTCCAATTTCATTTCGTTTTATTGAATTTATGCCTTTCAATGGTAATAAATGGGATTTAAAAAAAATGGTGCCGTTAGCTGAAATTTTAAAAAAAGTAACTTCTCATTTTTCAAATGAAAATGTAGAAAAAATTAAAGATGCCGAAAATGACACTTCTAAAAATTACAAAATAAAAGGTTTTAAAGGAAGTTTTGCTATTATCAGTTCAGTTACGAATCCTTTTTGTGACACTTGTAATCGTTTGCGGCTAACTGCTGACGGAAAATTAAAAAACTGTTTATTTTCAGCTTCAGAAGCTGATTTACTTTCTTCGCTTCGTGAAGGAAAATTTATAGCACCTATTATCCAAAGAGCAATACAGCATAAATTTAAAATTCGAGGAGGAATGGATACCATTGAAAAACTTCAAAAACCCGATTTACATTCCCAAAATAGAAGTATGATTTCCATTGGAGGCTAATTCATTTGCAATTATCATTTAAAAAGTTAGTTCTTTTATTTAGTGTAAATTTGAATTTGAATTATACAACTATGAGAAAATTAATTGCCATTATATTGGTTTTTATTGGAACCACATTAAACGCACAAGACATAAAACATTTAAGTCTTGAAGATGCCGTTTTAGGTTACTATAAAGGTCTTTACCCCGAACAAAAATCATTGCAGTGGATGGATGGAACTGATGACTATATAGTCATTGAAAATAACGAGGTTTATGTAAACTATCAACTTGAAAGAAAACCTGCTATTTTTACTTTGGAAGAACTACAGAAGTCATTCCCAGAGATGAAAAGAATACCCTACTCATTTTCATGGATTACTTCAGAAGAAGTTACTTTTATTTATAAAAATGCTTTTATTCAATATAATTATGTGAATAATGCTATTTCAAATGAAATTAAATATCCTGTAAATGGTGAAAACACGGAATTTAATAAAGAGGCTAATGCTGTAGCTTACACTATTGACAATAATTTATACGTTGCAGTTTCTAATGAACCAAAAATTACTGTTACTATTGATGAGGATAAAAATATTGTATCAGGACAAGCAATAGCACGTTCAGAAATGGGAATAAGAAAAGGGACATTTTGGAGCCCTAAAGGGAATTATTTAGCTTTTTATCAAAAAGATGAATCTAATGTTACGGAATATCCTTTGGTCGATATAACACAAACTCCAGCACTAATAAATAACATTAAATACCCAATGAATGGAATGGCGTCGGAAATTGCTAAAGTTGGTATTTTTTCTATGAAATCTCAGTCTTTAATTTATCTAGATATCGATACTTCAGACGAACATTACTTAACCAATCTTTCTTGGTCTCCAGACGAAAAATATATATTTTTAGCTGAGGTAAATAGAGATCAAAATCAGATGTGGTTTAATATGTACGATGCTAATACTGGAAGAAAAATAAAAACACTTTTTGAAGAAAAAAATGACAAATGGGTGGAACCAGAACATGCTGCAGTTTTTTTACCTGGTAATAATTCTGAATTTTTATGGATGAGTGAGCGTGACGGATTTATGAATATCTACAAATACGATATTAACAGTTCTAAAGAAAGTCAGTTAACATATTTTGATTGGGTAATTAAAAGTATTGTTGGATTTGATGAAGGCGGAAAAAATGTTATTATTTTAGGTACCGGAAATGATGGTAGAGAAACTAAAGCATATAAAATAAATTTAAAAAATGCAAAAACTAAACTATTAACTAATGAACCAGGAAGTCATTCCGTCCAAATAAGTTGGGATGGAAAATATATTCTAGATAGTTATTCCAGTATGGAAGAACCTAGAGTTGTAAAAAGAAAGTCGACTAAAAGCGGTAAAGAAGTAACTATCTACACCTCCAAGAATCCAATTGAAGATTATCAGTTGGGAACTACCGATTTTATAACTCTTAAATCAAAAGATGGAACAAATTTATATGGCCGAATTATAAAGCCCGCAAATTTTGATGAAAATAAAAAATATCCAGTACTAGTATATGTTTATGGTGGTCCTCACGCACAAATGGTGACTAATTCCTGGCTTGGAGGTTCTAATCTTTGGATGCAGTGGATGGCAGCAGAAAAAAACTATGTGGTTTTTACATTAGATAATCGAGGATCAGCCTATAGAGGGTTTGCATTTGAAAGTGTAATTCATAGACAAGTTGGAGAAGCAGAAATGGAAGATCAACTTACTGGAGTTAATTACCTTAAATCGTTGCCTTATATTGACGAAAATAGATTGGCTATTCATGGTTGGAGCTATGGAGGGTTCATGACTAACTCTTTGATGTTGCGATATCCTGGTGTATTTACAACAGCCGTTGCTGGTGGACCCGTAACTGATTGGAAATACTATGAGATTATGTATGGTGAACGCTATATGGATCGTTGGCAAGATAATGAAGAAGGGTTTGAAAAATCTAAAGTCCATAATTATGTAAAAAATCTTGATGGTAAATTATTAGAAATTACCGGGAGTGTTGACCCCGTCGTGGTACCTCAACATTCTATGAGCTTACTACAAGAATTTGTGAAAAATAAGATTCAAGTTGATTTTTTCAGTTACCCAATGCACCCTCATAATGTGAGAGGTGTTGACCGAGTTCATTTGATGAAAAAAGTATTGAATTATATAATTATCAATAATCAATAACTGTTGCTTTTTCTAAATCTGTTCTTTTTCAATTTTTAATAGAAATAAGACCGTTTAAAAATAACTCCCCATGTCTTTTATCCGCAAACTATTTTGGGTTAAAAAGACGTTATTTAAACGGTCTTATATAATTGATAAATAGCTTATTTATTTCCCAACATCAAAATTTCGTTGCAAACTACTTCGGTCGTATAGCGTTTTAATCCTTCTTTATCATCCCAAGAACGAGTAGTTAATTTACCTTCGATAGCTACTTCTTTTCCTTTAGTAACATAACTCTCAATTATTTCTGCTGTTTTTCCCCAAGCAACTACATTATGCCATTGAGTGTCTACTACTTTTTCACCTTGAGCGTTTTTATAAGACTCGTTAGTAGCTATACTAAATTTTGCTAATTTACTTCCAGAATCCAAATTGATAATTTCTGGATCATTCCCTAAGTTTCCAATTAACTGTACTTTGTTTCTTAACGTATTCATAAGATAAGGTTTTAATTATATTGAATGTCATTTGTTCGATTCAACAGGGCAAACATATTACCATTACAAATATTTAGTAGGTAGTTACATACTTACTTTCGTTTATAGTTATTTATAAACGGTTGTTGTCGCTTGTATTTGTTTATTATTGCCGAATATTGATACTGATTTTATTTGTATTTCTGGGATTACTTATACTAAAAGAAATAACTTATAGATCCAATAAAATTAATGCCTGCTGCTGCAATTCCAGATGAATAAGAGCGATAGCGTTGATTGGAGATGTTTTCAAGCGAAAAGTTGATCTCTAAAACTTTTGAAAATTGATACTGAGCACCCAAGTTGAGTGTATACCATGAAGGTGAATATGGATTGCCATTTTCATCTAGCGCATACAAATAAGCCTTATTTTGTTCTTCCGGCGCAAGATCCTCATAATCAAATTGTCCGTTGTATACAATAAAAGCATTTAACTTTAATTTATGGTGCTTCCAAATGAAATGGATATTCCCAAATTGAGGCGCTACGTGCCTTACAGCAACTTTAGTACCGTCTTCTTCAGTTTGATGACCTCCAGTATAATTATATTGAGAAGTGATCTGAATATTCTTCGTGAAATTTACTTCAATTCCTGCCTCAAAACCGTAAATTTTTGCTTCTCCTCCATTTTGTATGGCTTGAATATTACTTAATTCTCCTTGATAAAAAATTTCTGTTTGACCGTTTATGTTATAGTCCCTTCTTACTAAAGCATCTTCTAAAAAAGTTAAATAACCTGTAAGATCGATACGGGTTTTATTCCCAAGTTTTAGAACAGCTCCTAATTCTCCATTATAAGCGTATTCTGGTTTTAAATCTGGATTTGGCAACACTACAGAGCCTGGTTCACTATCAAATATTTTTCCCACATCATCAATATTAGGTGCTCTAAAAGCCGTTGACAAATTGAATCTCCAACCTAAAATTTCGCTTGCTTGCCAGTTAAATCCAACACTTCCTGTCAATGCACCAGTATTAATATCTGATTCTATAAATGGAAAATCGTAAAAAGGATTGTCGTAGTTAGCATAAAGTAAAATATGGTTGTATCGCAGTCCTAATTGAAGAGAGAGATTCGCGGCTAATTTGGATTGCAAACTTACATAGGCTGCCATAGATTGCCAATTAGAATCATCCGGATAACGAGGAGAAGTTTCTGAAGTAGCTCCATTAAGAATATTGGTTTGTTTCCCTAAAGAATTTACTTTGTTATAAACATATTCTAATCCATAGAACAATTTACTTTTTCCAAATTTTTTAATAAAATCTAATGCCGAGGTATAAGCATTAACTTTTTCTTTTGTTTCATACAGAATTGTATCTCCAAAATCTCGATCTCTTCTTCCTTCTTTAAAATTTTGATAAGACAAGGTAAAAATACTTTTATCGTAAAGAGAAGATCCTTTGTGAGTGATTCTTAAGTTACCATTTATCCATTCTTGAGGAGTATAATCCCAAACAGCACTCCTTAGTTGACCTTCTTTTTTTCGTATCAAACGATCATACCTAGGATAATCGCTAGTAGTTGTATAAAACAACCCCAAATTGAAGTCCCAGTTCTCGGAAGGCATAAATCGAATCTTCTGCATTGTGTTTATTTGCTTATATCCTGTGGATACCTGTTTTCTCGGGTCTTTATTTATAACTAAAACGTCTTCTCCGTTTATAGTTGCCACATAATCAGGCCTCAAATAATCGTCTGGCCCATATTTACCCATAACTAAATCCCCAAAATCAGTATATGATATACTCGTTAAAAAAGCCCATTCATCCAAGCCTAAATTTAAATCAATATGACCTGTTTTTTCAGAACTAGCGGTAGCGAATCTTGTCGTAAAGTTTCCTGAAACAGATGCGCCTTCTTTAAATGAAAACTTTGCATTTTTTGTATAAAAATTCATCACGCCACCTATAGCATCACTACCGTATACAACTGATCCTGGACCTAAAATAACTTCAGTCCGTTCAATCGAAAATGGATCAATTGAAATTACACTTTGCACATTTCCGCCTCTAAATATTGCATTATTAAATCGAGTACCGTCAACGGCTATGAGCAATCTATTGGTTGAAAAGCCACGTATAATCGGACTACCTCCCCCTAGTTGACTTTTTTGTATAAATACATTACCACTTCTTTCCAATAAATCAGCAGAGGTTTGAGGATTTGTAAATAAGACATCCTTACTTGTTATGCTGGAAATTTTTTGAGGAATCTCTTTTTTATTTTGTTCAAATTTAGAGATAGATAGTACCACCTCATCAAGGGAGCTCGCATCTGGGCTTAAAAATATTGTGTTTCCTGATGAAATAATTTCTTTTTTAGTTAAAAAACGATTGATGTGCGAAATATGCTGAAAAGTAATCTTCTCATTTTCTGAAAAATTTGTAATATCAATATTCCCATCTATATCTGTTATCCCAGTAGTTAATTTTGATTCATTAAATACAGCAACACCAATAACAGGGTTTTTAGTTTCTTCATCTAAAACTTGAATAGTTTGAGCTTGAATTGTTAAAGAAAAAAGAAAAAAGAAAGTAATTGTAGATAGCAGTTTCATGCTTATTCGAATATCTGATTTAAGACTACTAGTGACTTGGGATTTTTAAAGCCGTGCAAATGTAATTGATAATATTGCAAAAGCAAAGTCAATAGGTCCGAACGTTCAATTTTTGTAAGATTTATTTCATAAGATTTATCAAAATCTATGCCGAAAAACTCTTTTAAATTTGCCACCCGTTGGCTTCTTTCAGAATATTTGTCGGCATTTAAATCTTGAAATACTCCCTCCATCAAATTAAAATATGGTTTTTCTACGGTATCAGTATCTGGATAAAATCCAAAATGAATACTTAGTTTCAGTAAAAAAAGTATATGAAAATTAGATATTTTATCCGACTGATCAAGCCACAATAGTGATTCTTCTATAAAATTAAATAGATCAATATCCTCTGCCTCCTCATTAATTGTGGTTATTAATATTTCGGCAATAAAAATAGTCATACTACTTTTTACAATCTGAGTGTGCAATGTTTGGTATGAATAATAAACTTTTGCTTCCTTAATTCTTTCTAAATTTCCTTTGTTTTTGTGGGAAGCTTCTATTTCTAAAATGGTTAAGGGCTGAAACAGTGATACTTTTAATTTCCCTTTCTTAGATTTTAATATGTTTCTAAGTAAATAACTTTTAAGACCTGAAGAGGCAGTGAAACATTTTACTATAAGATCGGAATCTCCAAATTTTAAAGAAGATAGTACAATAGCTTTTGTAGCAATAACCATTATCTTATGATCATGATTTTAGTAACTTTAGTTAGTAAATTATCATCAGAAGTCACTAAAATTAAGTATACCCCAGAGGCTACTTTATATTTCCCAAAAGCAGTTGTATCCCATTGTATACTACCTCCTTCAGAGGTAGTTTCAAAAACTAAATTTCCAGTAATATCAGTTATTTTTATATTTGCTTTCGCCGTTAACCCGTCAATGGTCACATTACCAGAAAAGTTTGGTCTAACTGGATTTGGAAAAGCATAAACATTTTCAAGGTCATCTTCAGGCGCTGTTGAAGTTCCGTTGTAAGCAACCAACCCATTGTTAGTTGCAAAATAAACTTTGCCACTTGAGTCATCTATTGCAATATCTAATACGTTATCTGAAGGTAATGGAGAATTATCTGAAGTGAAACGCAATAGGGTTTCTTGACCATTTGATGATAAATAAAATACCCCAGACGTAGCGGTAGAAATCCATTTATTATTAGAGCCATCTACTTCTATATCTGTAATTGATTGCAAAAACAATAACTCTTGAGGAACGCCATCTTCTAATATGATAATTGGCTGAGCATCTGTTTCTGCTCCATCTTCAAAGAAACTTCCGATGCTATAAAGTACACGCAAACCTTTTCGAGTGCCTATCCACAATCTATTCTGATTATCAAAAGCAAGTGCTTTAATATCTGTTGAGGGTAGGTTACCTGTTCCAAGCCCTTCTCCAATTTTATTAAATTGATTTGTAGTTGGATTGTATCCTATTAATCCACTATCTACAGCTCCAAAAAACACATATCCTATTCGACTTACTGCTAATTTACTTAATGCTAACTCCGTTTCAGCATCAATGATGTTAGAAATATCAATGGTTTGAAATTGACCGTCAGGAGTTAATTTTAAGAGACCCTCATCAATTCTTGATTGAACTAGCCAGAGGTTTTGATCTCTATCAAAGTCAGATCCAAATATCCTAATTCCTAATGCTTCATTACCATTTGGGATATCCATCGGACTGTTAGTTTCGTTATACAAGATAAAAGGGTCCTGACCGTTCAACTTGATTAAGCCCTTTTGGTAAGAACTTATATAAGTTACAAATGGGTTATTTTGATTTATCTTTACATAAACCAAATCATTTGCATCGTCAACTCTTAATTGATCAATAAGCGTATCGTATTTAATATTTTTCCAAACTTCATTTTTAAAATTACTAATTCCCTTTCTTGTTAACGGAAAAGGGTTAAAAGTTAAATCTACATCTCCATAAGAAACCCATAATTGTCCCGGCGAAGCGTCAATAGAAAAAGGTTGGTTAAAAAGAGGGCCTGCAGGTAAAACTTGTGAAGCTTCTTGAGAGGTTTCAGGGACTACTAGCATTCCAAAAGTAGAAGTTCCCAGATAAAATGTATTGTTATAAAAATATCCTGATTGTAGGGTATAATCGTAATTTAAATTTTCAACTGTAGCTAATGGTTCGCCATAACCCTCCTGGTAAGCTTCAATTGAATTTTCTGTTGTGATTGTTAAGATGTTAGATTGGACTCCAAAATCAATAACATTAGTCAAGAAACTATCGATTTCTATAAATTCTAAATTAGGGTCTAGTCTAAATAAAACATTCATATTATTTAGTGCATAAAGCTCGTTCCCTAATGTTTGAATTCCCTTATACCCTCCTGATGAAGTTGTAGTCCACTGTTCGTAATCAATAATATTTTCGTCGTTAACTAATGCACTTTTTAGTCCATTACTAGAGGTGGAAGCATATATAAAATCTCCATATACCGTGGTTTGTGTAACAGCTATTTGACTACCTAAACTTCCTATATAATAAGTGTCTCCAAACTCTAAAGTTTCTAAATCATAAACAGAAATACCATAGCCTGTAGAAATATAAAGCTTACTGTTGAATTCGTAAAAATGATTTATTTGTTTACTATCGGGAGGAATCGTTAATTTTTCTAAAATATCAACTACTTTTAAAATATTATCATCTCCATCAATAACAATTTCTATTAAACCATTTTTATAACCTATGATGTAAAGTCCAGAACTTTCACTATAGTAGGCAGTTGTTATCTCTTTTCCTGACAGACCATTTATTGTTGAAACCGTTTCGATTTCTTGAGTTGATAAATCATAGGTAAATATTGCGTTTTCTGCAGCAGCATAAATTTTATCATCCCCCTGGGAAATACTTTTTATAGACACGTAGGAGAAATAACCTGTCCAACTATTTTCAAAGTTTTGTGCCTGTAAAAAAAAGACCTGAGTCAATAATATAATACTTACTATTTGCTTCATAAGAATAATCACTCTTTAAGTATAACACGCTAAAATACTATTTATTTTGAATTAGATTTAAAAAAAAAGGTTGCCTCTAATTGGCAACCTTCTCAATATTAATAATAAAGAATATTAAACTACACCTTGAGCGATCATTGCATCTGCTAACTTAACAAATCCGGCAATATTTGCACCTTTAACATAATCTACATATCCTGTTTCATCTTTCCCGTATTTTACACAAGCTTCATGTATATCATTCATGATCGCATGTAATTTAGAATCCACTTCCTCTGAAGTCCAGTTCAAACGAAGTGAGTTTTGTGACATTTCTAAACCTGAAGTTGCAACACCTCCAGCGTTAGAAGCTTTTCCTGGTGAAAATAAAATTTTATTATTTGTAAAAACTTCAATTGCCTCAGGGGAACAAGGCATATTAGCTCCTTCACCAATACAAAAACAGCCATTATCGACTAATAACTGAGCTTCTTCTTTATCAACTTCATTTTGTGTCGCACATGGTAAGGCAATATCACATTTTATATTCCATGGACGCTCACCTGCAAAATACTTTGCAGCTGGGTAATGATTAATATACTCACTAATACGGCCACGTTTTACATTTTTCAGATTCATTACAAAAGCTAGTTTTTCTTCATTCAATCCTTCTGAATCATAAATATAGCCTCCTGAATCAGATAAGGTTACAACTTTTCCTCCAAATTCTATTGTTTTCTCAGCAGCATATTGAGCCACGTTTCCTGATCCAGATATTACAACTGTTTTTCCTACAAAAGAATCGCCTTTTGTTGCTAACATGTTTTTTGCAAAATAAACATTTCCATATCCCGTGGCTTCAGGACGAATTAGTGAGCCTCCGTAAGAAAGTCCCTTCCCGGTCAAAACACCTGTGAACTCATTTCTTAGACGTTTGTATTGTCCAAATAAAAATCCTATTTCTCTTCCTCCAACTCCAATATCTCCAGCAGGAACATCCGTATTTGGACCAATATGTCTTGACAATTCTGTCATAAAACTTTGACAAAAACGCATGACTTCAGCATCTGTTTTACCTTTGGGATTAAAATCTGATCCTCCTTTTCCACCTCCCATAGGAAGAGTTGTTAAACTATTTTTAAAGACCTGTTCAAAGCCTAGGAATTTTAATATGCTAAGATTCACTGTTGGATGAAAACGTAACCCTCCTTTGTAAGGTCCTATCGAAGAATTAAATTCAACTCTGTAACCTCTATTTACTTGGATTTCTCCGCTATCATCAGTCCAAGGAACTCTAAACATCAGAACGCGTTCTGGCTCCACCATTCGCTCTAGTAATTTGATTCCTTGGTACTCTTTATTTTCTTCTATAAAAGGAATAATTACTTCAGCAACTTCAGTAACGGCCTGTAAAAATTCTGGCTCGTTAGGATTCATTTTTTCAACTTTAGAAATGAAATCTTTTATGCTATTATTCATAAAATTAATTTATTAAAACAGTTAGTGTTATTTTTTTTGCAAATATAAGCCTTATCTAAAAATTGCTACATATTTTTTAAAAATAAAAGAAATATCCTAATTTTAAAAATCATACTAATATTGTATAAAAAAATTAACCAATTGCCTGACGTAAATCATCTATTAAATCATCTTTATCTTCAATACCAACACTTAATCTTATTAAAGAATCAACAATCCCTGTCTTTTCTCTCTCTTCTTTTGGAATACTCGCATGAGTCATACTTGCTGGATGGCCAGATAAACTTTCAACACCTCCTAAACTTTCTGCAAGGGTAAATATTTTTAAATTTTCAACTATTTTTTTTGCCTTTTCGTAACTGTTCCCTTTTGTGGTAAATGATATCATACCTCCAAAATCTTTCATTTGAGACTTTGCAACCTCATGATTGGTGTGGTGTTTAAGCCCTGGCCAGTAAACCTTTTCAACTTTTGGATGATTCTCAAGGTATTCTGCAACAGCTCTTCCGTTAATACAGTGACGCTCCATTCTAACGTGCAGTGTCTTTATGCCCCGAAGCAGTAAAAAACTATCTTGTGGACCACAAACTGCACCGCTAGAATTTTGAATAAAATATAAACGATCCGCCAATTCTTTATTCTTAACCACTAAAGCTCCCATAATAACATCACTATGACCACCTAAGTATTTTGTAGCACTGTGCATTACAATATCAGCACCTAGTTCAAGAGGTTGTTGTAGATAAGGTGTTGCAAAAGTATTGTCTACACCCAACAAAATTTGATGCTTTTTTGCGATACTTGCTGCTTTTTTAATATCAATAATGTTTAACATGGGATTAGTCGGAGTCTCTACCCAAATTAATTTCGTGTTTTTTGTTACAAACGTTTCAATATTTTCAGCATTTTTCATTCCTATAAAATGAAATTTAATTCCAAAATTTGCATAAATCTGAGAAAATAATCTGTAGGATCCTCCATATAAATCGTTTGTTGATATAACCTCATCTCCAGGACGAAGTAATTTTAACACTGCATCAATTGCAGCTAATCCACTAGCAAATGCCAAACCATAGTTTCCATTTTCTAAACTAGCAAAACTTTTTTCTAAAGCAGAACGAGTTGGATTGTGAGTTCTAGAATACTCAAAGCCCTTATGACCCCCTGGAGTACTTTGAGCATAAGTTGAAGTTTGGTAAATCGGAGGCATTACAGCGCCATAAGCTTTATCGTGTTCTTGCCCTCCGTGAATTGTTTTTGTATTAAATTTCATCTCTATAAATTTTAAAAACAAATATAATTATTTAACCGTTTTAGAGACTCCATAATCGTATAATTTGATATTTATTTTAAAAATAAAGTGTATCAAACTTGTATCAATTGTAAATTTTTAATTTCTTATGTTTGTTTTAAAATAAAAACTATGGCTAATAACTTAAAAAGTTTCGTAAATATTAAAGGTAACGAACAATCGGTTAAACTTATTGACTCAATGATTGAGAAAGTACAAAACAACGATAGTGACGGCTCCATTCCAGCATTTGCTACTGCATTTTATAACGATGTTAAGAGAGGTGAAAATGGTGGTGTAATGAAGATTGGTCTTTAAAAATCTAGGTTCTAAATGGACCACTTTGTATGATGTTAGAGGGGAGGGAGAATTTTCAATTGAATCTGCTTGGTATCCACCAAAAGAATTTTTTATTCATTTGTATAACTTGTGTGTTAAATTAGATGAAAATGTAGAAATTGAAGTTACATATGAAGATGAGACCTACAGTCCTATTGGCGCTATTGTAATCAAGAAAGATCGTGATGGCACTCCTTGTATGTGGAGTGAGGAAGATAATGATATTGTAAACCCACTTGATGATATGGATTGGGATGATGAAAATTATGAAGCAACTTCACAAGAATTCTATGAAAGCTTGTATGACAACCAACAAGCATATCTAAAACAATGTCACGAACTAGTAATTACGGATGGTGAACCAATATAAATATAGAAATTTATTATGAGGTTAGTTTTATGATGAAAAAAGTGTATTACCTTTCCACCTGCGATAGTAACAAAAGGATATTAAAGGAGTTAAACCTTTCAAAAGAATTTGTAAAACAGGAGATAAAAGCAAATCCTGTCAATGAGAAAGAATTGGAAAAATTATATAATTACACAGGTAATTACGAGAATCTAGTGAACAAACGTTCAAGATTATATACTTCAAGAAAATTAAGTGCTAAAAATTTAACTGAAATAGACTTTAAAAATTTAATTTTAGAACATTATACTTTTTTGAAGCGACCGATTTTAATAAATGACGATCAAATTTTTGTTGGGAATAGTAAGAGCGTAGTTGCAGCTGCATTAGAATCTTTGAGATAAAAAATTATAATTATTTTTGACAATTAAAATTTATCATGAACAAACTATTCCTTATTCTATTTTTTTTTATGGGATTTTGTGGTTTCTCTCAAAAAGATTCTATAAAATTTAAAAACAATGATGTTCTTGGGATTTTTATATAAAATTTGACTTTTCATTAAATTATGATAATCAACCAGCAGATACAGGTAGTGAATTTGATTATGTGTTCAATAGTGGTTTTGGTTGGGAGTTAAAATAATCTATCCCCTCTATGAATCAAAGAAATCTAGCCCTTCTTGCAGCAACTACCACTAGTATTATTTATGGTGTTAACCATACGATTGCAAAAGATTTAATGCCATATGTAATTGAACCCTACGGGTTTATTTTTTTACGCATTAGTGGTGCAGCAGTACTTTTTTGGATATTAAGCCTATGGTTCCCTAATGAAAAAATTCAAAAGAATGACATGCTCCGTTTTGTGGCTTGTGGATTATTTGGAATGACGATTAACATGCTAATGTTCTTTAAAGGGTTGAGTCTTTCAACACCAATTAATAGTTCGGTAGTAATTACGCTAGTTCCTGTTATTTTATTGGTATTATCTGTAGTTTTTTTAAAAGAAAGAATTTCTTGGCGTAAGTATATAGGTATTGGATTAGGGCTTTTTGGGGCGTTAGTTTTGATATTTTTTGGAGTTAAAACACAAACAAATGCTCCTAATATTCCTTTAGGAAATATCCTGTTTCTGATAAACGCAACTTCGTACTCCATTTATTTAATTATTGTGAAACCTCTTGTGAAAAAATACCATTCTATAACTTTAATGAAATGGTTTTTTCTTATAGCTTTAATTATTAATTTTCCTATTGGATATAACGAATTTTCGGCCGTTAAATGGCAAGTTTTACCTTCACTTATTATTGGAAAGTTAGCATTTGTAGTGATTGGAACTACTTTTTTTACCTATCTTTTTAACATATACGCCTTAAAACAATTACAACCTTCGACCATAGGAGCATTTATTTATTTACAACCTGTTCTTGCGGCAATTTTTGCTGTAATAATGGAAGCTGATTCGCTAAGTCCACTAAGAGTAGGTTCAGCGGTTTTAATATTGATGGGCGTATTTTTATCAACTAGAAAACCAAAAAAAGCTTAAATAAGTTTTTGGGGGAATTGTTTGAATTTTCTTGTGTCATCTTTAGTTAAATTTTTAAAATCCCCTGTTTTTTCTAACTCATTTAATGTGAGAAAAAGTTTATTAGGTAAATCTCGTAATTTGCGTGTTTGGAGATCAATCCAACCACCCATCATATTACAACGAGCCATATTTTCACCTTTATGATTATAAAAGTTATGCTGAAATTCGAAATACATCCCATTTTTAGAAATTCCTTTTAATTGAAGAGATACGCGAATTGGTTTTCCTAGAAAAATCTCTCTGAAATAAAACATGTGTTCATAAAAAACTACAGGGCCAATATTATTTGTTACCATACTGTTCTGTCCAAAACCATTTTCCATCATATAGCTCAAACGCGTATGACTCATAAAATTAATGTAACTACTATTAGCTAGGTGTCGATTTACATCTAAATCGTTCCAACGGACTTCAAATTCTTTTAAGTACATGTTTTTTTTTCAAAAATAAAATTCTTTTTTAAAGTATGAGGTGTATTTTTTTTACTTTGCTAAAAAAAATGCCGATTGTAAATAGTATTTATAAACCCTCCTTTTTTTATAAGAACGGACATTTTTCGACAATATACTCAGCCAAGCTAAGAGTTCCTCCTGGATTAGTTCAAGACAGGGAGCGAATTATTTTACCTGACAATGATTTTATTGACATCGATTGGTCTTTCACTGAAAAATCTTCCGGAAAAGTAGCTGTTTTACTGCACGGTCTTGAGGGAAATGCTCAAAGAACGTATATTAAAGGTGCAGCTAACGAATTGTTAAAGAATGATTATGATGTTGCTGCAATGAATTATCGAGGATGTAGTGGCGAAAATAATTTAGCCTATCAATCTTATCATTCAGGAAAAACTGATGATTTAGATTTTTTAATAAATCATATTTTACAAAAGGAAATCTATAAAGAGATTGTGTTAGTTGGTTTTAGTTTAGGAGCAAATCTGTTGTTAAAGTATCTTGGAGAACGAGATGTTCTCCCTGAAGAAATAAAAAAAGGAGTTGCAATATCGGTCCCAATTAGTTTAAAAGGCTCTTTAGAAAGTTTAAACGAACCTAAAAACTGGCCCTATAGAACAGTTTTTTTAAAAAGTTTAAGGAAAAAATACAAACTAAAGATGAAGCAATATCCCAATAAAATGTCTGTAACAGAACTAAAAAAAGTTAAAACTTTAAAAGATTTTGATGATATTTATACCTCAAAAGCACATGGATTTAAAAATGCGTACGACTACTATGAAAAAAATAGCAGCAAACAATTTTTACCAACTATTAAAATTCCCGTCTTAATTTTAAATGCAAAAAATGACAGCTTTTTAAGTGTTGATTGTTATCCATTCGAAAGTGCAGAACTTTCAAAATTTATATATTTAGAAACCCCTCCCTTTGGGGGACATGTAGGTTTTCATTTAACCAACGAAACTTATTACAGCGAGAAAAGAACTATTACTTTTTTAAATGAAAAACTATGACCAATGAAAATCAATTAATGATCGGTTTGGGATATTGTATTTTTATGCTAATTATTTCCTTTATTTATTTTAAATACCCACCAAAAAAAAATAATTACTTATATGGTTACAGAACCAAACGATCTATGCAAAATAACGAGACTTGGACTTTTGCTAATAAGTGTGCTGCAAAACTTTTAATTAATTTTTCTATCTATTCGTTGTTTATTCCGCCATTTTTATATTTTCTCTATCCTGAAAATAATTTTATAATAACAATTATAATTCATACCACATTAATACTCTCCGTTTTGTATTTTACAGAGCTACAACTAAAAATAAAATTTAAAAAGGAAGAAAATCACAAGAGGCGCAAATAATTTACTCCCATTGTATTTTAGTACCTTTGCCTTATAAAATGGCAATTATATGATTAAGTCTATGACGGGATATGGTAAATCGGTTATCCAGTTACCAACCAAAAAAATAACGGTAGAATTAAAATCTTTAAATAGTAAAAATTTAGATTTAAATACAAGAGTTCCTTCTTCCTACAGAGAAAAAGAATTAGAAATTCGAAAACTTATTTCTAAGTCCTTAGTGCGAGGAAAAATTGATTTTAATTTATATATAGAAATTACCGGCGAAAAAACAAACGCAAAAGTTAATGAAGGTGTTGTTAAACAATATATGAATCAACTTAAAAATATTAGTTCTGTAGCTGAGGTAGAGCTTTTAAAAATGGCTGTAAAAATGCCAGATTCCATGAAAATCGAACGAGAAGAAATTGATGCAGGTGAATTTAAAAATATTTTAGAAGCTGTAAACGAAGCTTTGACAGCTATCAATCAGTACAGATCTGATGAAGGGACGGTACTTGAAAATGATTTCAAAATTCGAATCAAAAATATTTCAGAACTATTAATTAAAATTGTAGCAGTTGATTCTGAGCGTATGGCTATCGTCAAAGATCGCCTTCGTAAAGCGGTTGAAGATTTAAAAGAAGCGGTAGATGAAAATCGTTTTGAACAAGAACTAATTTATTATCTTGAAAAATACGATATAACGGAAGAAAAAGTGCGTTTAAAAAATCATTTAAATTACTTCAATGAAGCTCTAGCCTCTTCAGATTCAAATGGAAAAAAAATAGGTTTTATTTGTCAAGAGATTGGAAGAGAAATCAATACTATTGGGTCAAAATCTAATCACGCTCCAATGCAACAATTGGTGGTCCAAATGAAAGATGAATTGGAAAAAATTAAAGAACAATCTTTAAACGTTTTGTAATGGAAGGAGGAAAATTAATTGTTTTTTCAGCACCATCAGGAAGTGGAAAAACTACCATTGTGCAACATTTACTCAAACTAGAAAAATTAAATCTGGATTTTTCAATTTCTGCAACTTCAAGAGAGCCCAGAAAAGGAGAGTTTCACGGCCAAGATTACTACTTTATAAGTTTAAAACAATTTAAACAACATATAAAAAAAGAAGAATTTTTAGAATGGGAAGAAGTGTATCGTGACAATTTCTATGGAACTTTAAAAAAGGAAATTGAACGAATTTGGGCAAAAGGTAAAAATGTGATTTTTGATATCGATGTTGTTGGTGGCTTAAGGATTAAGAAGAAATTCCCTAAAGAAACGTTGGCTGTTTTTGTTAAACCTCCCAGCGTAGACGAATTAAAAATCAGATTAAAAAAACGAAAAACCGAAAGCGACGAAAAAATTAACATGCGAATTGCGAAAGCCTCTGTCGAGTTAGCTACTGCACCTCAATTCGATTTTATCATAGAAAACATTGATTTAGATATTGCTTTGAATGAGGCTAAAGAATTAGTAGAAAAATTTATTCACGAAGAAAATGAATAAAAAAGTTGGCTTGTTTTTTGGAAGTTTTAATCCTATCCATGTGGGGCATTTAATTATTGGAAATCATATGGCTGAATTTTCTGATCTTGAAGAAGTATGGTTCATCGTTACTCCTCACAATCCTCATAAAAAAAAGAAAACCTTATTGGATGATGTGCATCGATTAGCAATGGTTCGAATTGCAATTGAAGATTTTCCAAATTTAAAAGCTAGTAATATAGAGTTCGACCTTCCACAACCAAACTTTACCGTTAATACTTTAGTTATCCTTGAAGAAAAATATCCAACTATAGATTTTTGTTTGATTATGGGAGAAGACAATTTAAAAAGTTTTCATAAATGGAAAAATTTTGAGTTAATCTTGGATCGTCATTCTATTTATATCTATCCAAGAATCACGAATAAAAACGATGAAACAACATTTTCTAACGACTCAAAAATCACTGAAGTAGCTGCACCTGTATTAGAAATATCTTCCTCATTTATTAGAAAAGGTATTAAGGCAAATAAAAACATGCGGCCATTATTACCGTACAAAGTTTGGGAATATTTAGACGAAATGAATTTTTATAAATAACTCTCCGAAGAACTTATTTTGTAGAGCCTGTTATTATTACGTATTTTTGAGTTAAATATTATTTTTATGTCAAGTAAACCTAAGTTTGCTGTTTTTGGTGGAGGAAGTTGGGCAACTGCTATAGTGAAAATGCTTTGTGAAAATTTAGAAGAAGTAGGTTGGTATATGCGAAACGAATCTGCCTTAAAATATCTACAAAAACATAAACATAACCCCAATTATCTGAGTTCTGTTGAGTTTGACATGTCAAAACTAAGACTCAGTAACAATATTAATGAGTCGGCCGCTTATGCCGACTATCTCATTTTTGTAATTCCCTCTGCTTTTTTATACAAGGAACTTGAATTACTTACTACCGATATAAAAAACAAAGTAATATTTTCTGCTATTAAAGGCATTGTGCCGGAAACTAATTTAATCGTTGGAGAACATTTTTGTAATCTTCTAGGAGTTCCTTTTGAAAACATAGGGGTTATATCTGGCCCCTGTCACGCAGAAGAAGTCGCATTAGAACGTCTTTCATACCTTACTATTGCTTGTGTAGATGAAATAAAAGCTCGGGTAGTATCGGATTCCTTAAGCTGTGATTATATAAAATGTAAAATAAGTGAAGATATTATTGGTACGGAATACGCAGCAATGCTTAAAAATATTTATGCTATTGCTGCAGGAATAGCACACGGATTAGGCTATGGAGATAACTTTCAAAGTGTTTTAATGAGTAATGCTATTCGTGAAATGAAAAAATATGTAAAGAAAGTTTATAAAATGAAAAGAGATATAAATAGCTCTGCATATTTAGGTGATTTATTAGTAACTGGCTACTCTACATTTAGTAGAAATAGAATGTTTGGAAATATGATTGGTAAAGGATATACGGTAAAAAGTGCTCAAATGGAAATGAGTATGGTGGCTGAAGGTTATTATGCTACCAAAAGCGCATATCAACTAAACATGAAAAGAGAAAAAAATGCCAAAACTCCAATAATAAACGCTGTTTATGCCATTTTGTATGAAAGCGGAAATGCTAAAGATATTTTTAAAGATCTCACTAATAAATTGGATTAGCACTTAATTTTATTTAAAAAAATAGCTTTATTATTAATTTTATATATTTATATAAATTAAAGTATATGAAATTATCCCACCTTCTTTATGTGTTTTTTTGTTTTATTGGCTTTACATTAACTGCGCAAAAAAACAACTCAAATTCAGTAACTTATAAAAATATAAGTAGTCAAATTAGTCTTGATAAAATTCTAAAACAGAAAAAATCAACCTATATTATTACAAAAGAGCATGTTAGTAGTCTTAGTGGTATTCATCATGTCTATTTGAGACAAAGCCTTAACAACCTTGAAATTTACGGAACCGAGTCAAGCATTCATTACGATCGAAATGGAGATATATTTAAAGAGCATAATAAATTTATTGATAGTATCTCTATTAAAAAAATAGATAATGATTCTCAAATAATTAATGCTAGACAAGCAATTATCTCTGTTGCTAATCAAATGAATTATAAAATCTCTAATCTGAAACTATTAGAGTTAAAAAAAGGAATAAATCAAAAATCACTATACAATAAAGCAAATATTTCAAGTGAAAATATTCCCGTTAGACTAATGTACTACCATAGAAAAGGTAAAAAATTATTAAAAATATGGGAGCTATCTATTGCAGAAGTAAATAGCTCAGATTGGTGGAATTTTAGAGTAAATGCAACTACTGGACAAATTATCGATAAAGATAATTGGACGGTTTCTTGTAATATAATGGAAAGTCATTCTTGTCACGAATCAGAAGAAAAAAATATAAACCAAATAGGTCCAGTCGAAGAAAAAAACTTAACTCGAAATATCGCCTCAATCCTGCCGGGCAGTTATAATGTTTATGCAATGCCAGTAGAATCACCAAATCACGGATCCAGAACTATTGAAACAAATCCAGAAAACCTAATAGCTTCACCTTTTGGTTGGCATGATACAAATGGTAGTACAGGTGCTGAATATACCAGTACAAAAGGAAATAATGTAGATGCTTATGAAGATGGAGATAATCCAGGTTACAGAGCTGAGGGAGGGCCTGGTTTGATATTTGATTTTCCGGTAAATACTACTTACTCAAATGGAGATCAATCAGAAGACGCAGTAATTACTAACCTTTTTTATTGGAATAATATCATACATGATGTAATTTATCAGTATGGTTTTGATGAAGCAAGTGGTAATTTTCAAGAAAATAATTATGGTAATGGTGGTCTAGGAAGCGACTCTGTAAATGCAGAAGCACAAGATGGAAGCGGGTCTTGTAATGCGAATTTTGCAACACCCCCTGATGGTTCTAATCCAAGAATGCAAATGTATGTTTGCGGAAACAGAGATGGAGACCTTGATAATTTAGTTATCATCCATGAATATGCGCATGGAATCTCTCTCAGACTTAGTAATCTTGGAGGACAAGAACAAATGGGAGAAGGATGGAGTGATTATTATGGATTAATGTGGACAATGGAAAATGGAGATAATGGAAGTGACTCAAGGGGAGTAGGAACTTGGTTAATTGGTCAAGGCCCAAATGGTGGAGGAGTAAGACAATACCCTTATAGCACTGATTTTATTATAAATCCTCATACATATGACGATATAAAAAATGCGGCAGTACCCCACGGTGTTGGATCGGTATTTGCAATGATGTTATGGGAAATGACTTGGGAACTAATTGATGATTATGGATTTGACCCTGATTTTTATAATGGAACTGGGGGTAATAATATGGCAGTAGCACTGGTAACAGAAGCGCTAAAATTACAACCTAGTCAGCCAGGATTTGTTGACGGTCGTGACGCTATACTAGCTGCAGATGTAGCTTTATTTGGAGGTGCTAATCAATGTGCTATATGGCAATCTTTTGCTAGAAGAGGTCTCGGCTATAGTGCCGATCAAGGAAGTACTAGGCGTACACCTTTGATGGAACCGAAAGTTTTGATTTACCTCCAGATTGTTCAACAGCATACATCGTTCTGACTTGTCCAAATGATCTTGACGGAATAGTATGTGGTGATGACATATCCCCTTCAGCTACAGGTATGGCAACTGCTTTTTCAATATGTGATCCAAATCCTATTATTACTTTTCAAGATACCATGATTGTTAATAATTGTGGAAATACAGGTATTATAAGTAGGATATGGACTGCAACTGATAACTGTGGTAGCCCTCCAGTTAGTTGTGAACAAGAAATTGTTATTGGTGATTATACAGCACCCTCTATTGATATAATTGCTAATGATAATGTTGTAGAATGTAATGGTACTGGTAATACGTCAGAACTAAATACTTGGTTAGCAAACAATGGTGGGGCTGTAGCTTCGGATGCATGTTCAGCTATAACTTGGACTAATGACTTTACAATATTAAATAATGATGTTTGTGAAGCTATAACAACAGTTACTTTCACCGCAACAGACGAATGTGGCAATGCTATTACTACTTCTGCTGATTTCATTATTGAAGATACTACAGCACCTGTAATTGGTTGTCCTGGTGATGTCACTGCAGTGACTGAAGATGGTGATTGTGGTGCTATTGTAAATTTCCAACCCGCAGTAGCCACTGATAATTGTGGAACGGCCACTACATACCAAACAGGTGGTTTAGCAAGTGGTTCGGTATTCCCAGTGGGTGATACCCTTATTGAGTATACTGCGACAAGATGATTGTGGAAATTTAGCTACCTGTACCTTTACCGTAACGGTAATCGATGACGATGCGCCAGTGGCAATTTGTCAAGACTTAACCGTACTCTTAGACGATACTGGTAATGCAACGATCACCGCCGATCAACTTAATTTTGGATCGAATGATAATTGTGGCGTGGAAAGTTTAGCTATCAATGTGGATACTTTTGACTGTTCGAATGTAGGTGCTAATCAAGTAACCCTAACAGTAACGGATATCCATGGCAATACAGCTACTTGTGTTGCTAGCGTAACCGTGTTAGATAATACGGCTCCAATTGCAGTTTGTCAAGACATTACCCTAGAATTAGGTGATGATGGTACGGTGACTATTGATCCATTAGCGATTAGATGGTGGTTCCAGTGATGCTTGTGGTATAGCTTCTTACGAACTTAATATCGATACTCTTGATTGTAGTAATCTAGGAAATACCGCAGTGATTCTTACCGTAACGGATGTTAATGGAAACCAAAGCCTTTGCTCAGCTATAGTTACTCTAGAAGATAATACTCCTCCGGTATTAGTATGTAATGATGTTACGGTTGAGCTAAATCAAGATGGAGTGGCCTTTATTACCCCTTCATTGGTAGCAGATATTGATGATAATTGTGGAACGGGCGCAGTAACCGTTGATGTGCAAGAAGTTTCTTGTGCAGATATTGGAACGCCAGTAACAGTCAATGTATTTGCGAATGATGGCAATGGAAACTCAGCAGTTTGTTCGGCTGTTGTAACAGTAGTTGACTTATTAGCACCAGAAATAGTATGTCCTGATGACCAGGTAGTAAATCTGGGTCCTGATGGCACCTATACCCTAGGAGATTACATCGGCGATGGCAGTGCAACGGCTACCGATAACTGTACCGATCCTGTTACTATATTTACTCAAGATCCAGTTGCTGGTACTGTACTAGGTTTTGGAACGCAAGTGATTACTTTCACTGCCGAGGATCAGTATGGAAACGTTTCTACCTGTAGTTTTGAATTGGATATTCAGGAGATATTAGGTGCAGGTGATGTCGAAGATTTTGCTTCTTTAATATTGTATCCAAACCCTGCAGATAGCAAAGTAAACTTAAGTAACCCAAGACAGATAGACCTGAATAACGTGACGATTTACGATCTTACGGGTCGAATCGTTCATAAGGTAGACTTAAGTACTATGGGATCTGAAATTACGATTGATATTGCTACCCTTGCCAATGCTATCTATATGGTAGTAATCAGAGGAGATCAACGAATTTCTACCAAACAATTAATAGTCAATAACTAGTTAGTGACTATTAATTTATAACCCCTCCTTATGAGGGGTTATATTTATTCTGCTAAGACGCAATCTTGCCCCATCAGATCGACAAATACCGTATTGTTCTCTTTGATACTATAAGGCTTAAAAATAAATGTCTTATCAAAGAGTTGTCCTTCAGCAAAAAATGTTACAATATACTCATTGGTAAAACCTAAAACCTCTTCTGTAATCATTTCTACTTTCGCTCCCATATGAGGCGGCAAATCGCCTAATCCGTGGCGTAGTGTGGAAGTTTTCTTGTTTTTATAGCTACCTCTTGACATTACTAAAACAGACTCAATAATATCTTCGCGATTATTGACCACATATACATTCCAAGTTTTGGATAAAAAATCTTTATCCCATTCGTAAGCTGCAAGAACTTGAATTTTTTCGACAAGGGGAATTTTAATATCTTTTTTCATTTTAAAAAAGATTTTAAAGTAGTTGAAGGTTATTGACTTTTAAACTGCTCTAGAAAACGAACATCATTTTCGCTGAACATACGAATATCTGGGATTTGATGCAAGAGTAAAGCAATTCGATCAATCCCCATTCCAAAGGCAAACCCTGAATATATTTCAGGATCTATATTGCAATTTTTTAAAACATTTGGATCTACCATTCCACAGCCCATGATCTCTAACCAACCAGTTCCTTTAGTCATTTTGTAGTCTGTTTCTGTTTCTAAGCCCCAATAAACATCTACCTCTGCACTTGGTTCTGTAAAAGGGAAATAAGATGGGCGTAACCGAATTTTAGATTTCCCAAACATCTCGGTTGTAAAGTATTGTAACGTTTGTTTTAAATCTGCAAAACTCACCCCTTTATCTACATATAGGCCCTCTACTTGATGAAAAAAACAATGAGATCTTGCTGAGATAGCTTCATTTCTGTAAACTCTTCCGGGAGAAATTGTTCTGATGGGAGGTTTATTATTTTCCATGTATCTAACTTGTACTGAAGAAGTATGCGTCCTTAACAATACATCTGGATCTTTTTCGATAAAAAAAGTATCCTGCATATCTCTGGCAGGATGATATTCAGGGAGGTTTAATGCTGTAAAATTATGCCAGTCATCTTCGATTTCTGGACCTTCAGAAACATTAAATCCGATCCTTGAAAAAATATCTATAATTTTGTTCTTTACAATAGAAATTGGATGCCTTGACCCTAACTCATTAGGTTCTCCTGGACGTGTTAAATCTCCATAATTCCCATTGATTTCTTGCCTCTTCGATAACAACGCTTTTTGTGAGCTAACTTTTGCTGTTGCTTTTGTTTTTAGAAGATTGATAGTCTGTCCAAATTCTTTTTTTTGATCGTTTGGAACATTTTTAAACTCAGCAAAAAAATCATTCAATAGCCCTTTTTTTCCTATGTATTTTATTCGGAATTGCTCTACTTCCTCTAATGACTTTGCTGAAAAAGCTTCTACTTCAGCTATGTGTTCTTTTATATTATGAATCATTATTAATTAATTATAACTGCACAAAATTACATTATTACTAGGTCTAGCACAACAAAATAAACAGAAAAGAGCTTTACTAGATGTTTCTTTAAATATTATTTTACTACTTTTTATCTAAGAAATAATTAACTATTGCTTCTTTCATTAAAACTGTTTGCTCTCCTGCTTTTAAAGAAGGAAGTTTTTCTAGAGCTCTATAATGAGGCCATCCATCTTTATCAAAATAATCAAATTCGTAATATCCAAAAGGTTCTAATAATCTACAAATGGCTATATGCATTAAATTAATTTTATCCTCTTTATTATATTTCGTTTTCAGATTTCCCTTTTCTTGTAATCCTATAATGTATATTATGGCGTCTAAATCTAGTTTTTCTCCATCAGCAAACTGATTACTAAGATTCAAAACTACATTGTCCCATAATCGTTTTAATTCTTCGTCTCTTGCCATAGTTAATTGATTTAAGTGAAGTATTAATATATACTATTGATCTAATTACATTGCAAAGATAATGTATCTTTAACCTAAATTTATAAAATGAACTTATTAGATATTATCCTAGGGACTATACTTGTTTTTGCCTTTGTGCAAGGTATGAAAAAAGGATTGTTTGTAAGTCTTGCTTCTTTTGTTGGGCTGATATTAGGAGTTATTGGGGCAATTTATTTTTCGGAATTTGCAGCAAGCTATATTAATAATTGGTTTTCTTTAAGTGAAGAAACTACGTATTTTGTTGCAAAAGGAGTAACCTTTATTGGTATTGTTTTTATTATTAATTGGGCTGGTAAGTTCCTGACTAAAATTGCAGATTTTGCCTTTTTAGGACTGTTTAACAAAATTCTTGGAGGTATTTTTAATGTACTATTTTCTGCTTTTATTGTAAGTGTTATTTTTATGTTTTTTAATCAATGGAATACAACCCAGTATGTGATTTCTAATGAAAAAAAAGAAAATTCAAATCTCTACGCTCCAGTAGCAGCTTTAGCTCCTCTTGTACTGCCAGATTTAGTCGAAGATTTAAAAAATATAGATGTTCAAAAAGAGATTCTAAACATCAATCAGTCTAAAAAAAAAGAATAATCTACAGTTCTTTTAGGTCAGTTAACGGAATCCAACCTTCTTTTCCGTTGGCAATTTCTACAAGCCCCCAGTCAACATCTCTTTCTAAAATTTGAACTTTAGTACCCTCGTGAAGCATAAATGATATTTCGCTTCTTAAATTGGGAGCTTCTCTTACGTCTGTGCTTTCTGCAAAAATAATTGCAGGGTTATTATTAATAGCATCTTCATAAGTAGAAAAAGCCATAGAAAGCGCCATTCCAAGGGAAAATATTGAAATAGTTGAGGAAACAAAAAAGAACCGTTTTATTATTTCTGAATATGAAAAATAATACACCAAAAAGCACACTACAAAAACAATAACCATAAAAACAGAAGTGTAAGCCCAACCGTCAAATGTTAGTAAATCTGATATGGCATGGTACCACTTATAAAAAATAGTTTTAGGTAATGGATCAATGGCATCAACCTTTGCATTTTCTGCAAATGACAAGTTATTTTTTATATCTCGATCATTAGGCGCTAGCAACAAGGCCTTTTCAAAATAATAAATACTTGGCCCTATATTATTTAACTTATAATGTGCGTTCCCTAAATTAAAATATAATTCGGAAGAATGCTTTTCATGGTCTAAAATTTTCATCCATGATGTAATTGCCTCTTGATATTTTTCGACTTTGTATAACGATTTTCCTTGCTCAAAAAGTGGTTTATTTTGAGAATAACTCTGGTTCGAAATGATCATTAAAAAAATGAAAATTACGCCTCTAAACGTCATTAAAAATGTTAAAAATTTATTTTTCATTATTGAAATTGTTTGTCAATTCTAGAAATAACTTTTACTGCTTTATTGTAATCTTGTTGGATAGCAACATTAGAAGTTGGTGTATATCTTGCAAATTCACAACTTTTAAGAAGCCCCTCAAAGTCTGAGACAACATTTTTTTCTACTTTTCTATCAGTGAGCAATTCTATTATTTTTTCTTTTGAAAATTCTGAAGTAACAATTGCTAATTTAGCTTTTAAGTAATTGTGTAAGGCGCGTTCTAAAGAATCATAAAAAAGTTCTTGTTTACCTATGTTATTTTTAGCTTCCGATAAATATTTTTTAGCTAATCGTGTTGCTATCCTGTACCTTCTTCCCTCAATATCATTGAGTCTTTTACGTCTTGTATTTCCAATTAATATGATAATGGGGATAAACACAAATGGGATGCTTAATAAGCACCAAAATTTAAAAGTTTTAAAAAAAACTAGATCATTTATGGATATAAACTTTGTTGAAGTCTTGATATATTTAAACTGATTATTTGTTAAAGGAAGATCATTCTCTGTGCTCAAGCTTTTATTTACTTCAGTTAATTGATTTGGTACAGGACCATTTTGAACTTTTACTACAATCTCGTCAGATATAATGGTTTTATATTTAGAAGAAGTTACATCGAAATACGAAAAAGATATAGGTCTAATTGGGTAACTGCCTTTGTATTGTGGAATTATGGTGTAGGTATCGCTAATAAAACCATTCATTCCCTTAATATTAATAGCTACCTTATTATCTCTTACTGGTTCGTAAACTTCTAATGAACTTGGTAAGGTTAAAGAAGGAAGGTTAAATAGTTTTAAATTACCTATCCCTTTTGTTCTAATTTTTAACTCTAAAGCTTCATTGGCATCTAACATTGTTTTATTGACAGAAACACTGAAATTAAAATTACCAACTGCTCCAGAAAAATCATCTGGTCTCCCTTCTGTTGGTAAAGGCTTAACGTTAATAATTCTTTTACCTGCAGAGATTGTTCTATTGACACGAGTCATTCTTCTACGACCAAAAATATCTCTTGTATTTCCTTGTACATCAATTGGAACATCTAATGTTAAGGGTTCAATAGTTAATTCTCCTGTTTTTTGAGGGTACAAAACTGCTTTTCTTAAAATTACGTAGCGATAAGGCTTTCCTTCATAAGTTGTCTCGTAAATTTGCTGTTCTCCTTTTTCTTCTATGTATTGACTCCAAAAATCTTGAAACTTAGGAGTATCCAATTCCTGCCAGCTTCTTGTTATACTTACATCATTTGAAACATATAATTTATATACGATTGTAATGGCTTCATTTAAAAAAGGATTGGATTTTGACACCTCTGCAATTAAATGTACATTTTCACTTGCAACGTAATCAGCGCTATTACCATCTTTAGGTTTTGAAACAGCTTCAGTAATTATAATTTTTAAAGGGGTGGTTTTATATATTTGGTCATCAATTTCGATAGTAGCTTGATTGATACTAAACGTTCCTTGTGATTTAGGTGCCAGAAAATAGGAGTATGTTTTTGAATAACTTCTTTTTCCATTTATCCAAGAATTACTGATAGATTGATTAGGCCCACCCACTACATTAAACCCTTTAAAACTTGGAGGAACAAAATTATCTCCGTCTTCATTCATTTCAAAATCAATACGTAACCGTTCATTAATCCCAAGCGTTTTTTTACTCGCTTTTACTACAAAAGAAACTTGGGCCTGGACACCAATACCCATTAAAATAAATAATATGAAAATCGATACTAATCTCATTACCAATCTTTTTCAGGTTTTACTTTTGTGCCTTTTTGCTTTTTAGCATTTATCTTTTCTTGAACCTTTTTTTCTTCATTATTCATTGCTTCTAATAAGTTCTTTACCTGTTGTGGTGATAACTTTCCTGGTTCGGTTGGTGGTTGCTGTTGCTTTTTATCTTTTGGCTCTTCTGGTTTTCCATTATCCTCATTTTCATTACCTTCTTTTTTATCTTGTTCTTCTTCTCCTTTATTTTGTTCGTTTTTTTGATCACCATCTTCTTTATCCTTTTTATTATTCTCATTGTCCTGGTTCTCTTTCTTTTCTTCCTCCTGTTTATCCTCTTGGTTCTCTTTGTTGTCATCACCTCCACCGTTTTTCTCTTGCTCCTCGAGCAACTCTTTTGCTAAGGCATAATTATAACGTGTTTCTTCATCTTTTGGATTGTTGCGTAGCGCATTTTTATAAGACTCAACAGCTTCTTTGTAAAGTTTCTCATTCATAAAAGTATTTCCTAAATTATGAAAAACTTTATGTTTATCAGACTTTGTGTCAGCTACTGCAGCTGCTTGTTTAAACCGCGACATAGCAACATCATTCATTTCTTTATCATAATAAGCTATCCCTAAATTATACTTACCAGTATCTTCCTCTGGATTTGTTGCAATTGCTTCCCTGTAAGCTGCTTCTGCTAAAGAAAAATTATTATTTTCCATTTCATAACTAGCCTCACTTAAAAATTCTTTTGATTCCTTCAAAACCTTTTGTTTTTCTTTATTTGCCTCCTGAGCAATTATAGAAGTCCCAAGGTTAAAAACTAAAAAAACACAAAGCGTTTTAAGCCTTGATATATACATTTTATATTTAAAATAATTAATCTTCATTAAATAAGTTTAATTTTTTAATCCAAGCTGTTTTTCTTTCTAATAATACTAATTCAAAAACTAATAGGAAAATTGAAAACCCTAAAAACCATTGAAACCGATCCTTGAAATCTGTAAATTGTTTTGATTCAAATTCTTTTTGATTCATTCCGCCTAAAATTTTCGTTACTTGTTCAACAACCTCGCTCGTGTTACTTCCGTCAACATATTCTCCATTCCCTTTGGTCGCAATATCTGTTAATTTTTTAATGTCAAGTTTTGTAATTACTTGCTGATTTTTCTGGTCTCTTTTATAATATTGTAATATGCCGTTTTTCTTGACAGGTATAGGTCCTCCAGCTTTAGTACCAACTCCAATAGTATATATACGAATACCAGAATTAGCAGCTTCGTTTACAATTTCAGAAATATTTCCTTCATGATCTTCTCCGTCTGATATTATAAATAATACTTTGTTTACTTGATCTTCATTATTATAATATGTTCCCGCCATTTTTATAGCTTCCGTGATAGCGGTTCCTTGTGATGACACCATATCGGTATTCATACTGTTTAAAAACAACTTAGTTGTTGAAAAGTCAGTCGTAATAGGCACTTGTGGAAAAGCACTACCAGCGTAACCTATTATTCCTACTCGATCACCAGCTAAACTATTGATAATTTGTGTAATTAACTGTTTGGATTTATCAATACGGTTTGGGGCAATATCTTCGGCCAACATACTTTTAGAAACGTCTAAGGCAAAAACTACATCCACACCTTCTCGTGTTACAGTTTCAATTTTTGTTCCAATCTTGGGATTCACCAATGCTATTACTAAACTTGTTATGGCTAATAATAGTATAATTAATTTAAACCAAGATTTAAAAAAAGATCGATCTGGAGTAATTTTCTTTAAAGCAATATCATGAGCAAATTTCTTTTGAGTGTGTTTTTTCCATAGAAAAACCATTAGAAAAATTACTATAAACACAAGAATGGTTGATAGTAAATAAAAATATATAGGTTTCTCTAATTGATACATGCTTAAACTTATTAAATAAAACTTTTATATACGGTGTATCGTAACAATAACTCAAACAATAATAAACCTAATGCGGCTAGAATTAAAGGTCTAAACAACTCATTATAACTTTTATATTTGGTTTCTTCAATTTCGGTTTTTTCCAATTTATTTATTTCCGCATAAATTTCTTCTAACTTAGTATTACTTGTTGCCCTAAAGTACTTTCCTCCTGTTGTCTCGGCGATCTGATTTAAAAGATCTTCATCAATTTCGACTTGAATGTTTCCATACTGAAAAGATCCATTTGGTAGAATACCAATTGGTGAAAGAGCCATACCGTTTGATCCTAATCCTATTGTATACACTTTTATACCAAACTCAACAGCTAATTCACTTGCTATTTTTGGATCAATAAAACCTGAATTATTAACCCCATCAGTTAATAAAATTATCACTTTCCCTTTGGCTCTACTTTCTTTTAATCGATTTACAGATGTAGCCAATCCCATGCCAATAGCTGTCCCTCCAGTAATTGTAGTATTGTATTTTATACTTTTAAGTGAAGATAATACGATGTTTTTATCACTTGTAAGAGGTGTTTTTGTATAACTTTCACCTGCATATTCAACCAATCCTAATCGATCATTTGGTCGGGCTTGTATAAATCTGGAAGCTACTTTTTTTAGAGCTTCCAATCGGTTAGGTTTTAAGTCTCTTGCTAACATACTTGCTGAAACATCAATTGCGATTACTATATCAATTCCTTTAGTAGTTTTAATACGGGTAGATTCATCTACAGTTCTTGGTCTTGCCATAGCGGTAATTATTAAAGACAAAACAACTAACCGAATAACAAATAATATTGGCCTCAATTTTGCTAACCAATTTTTAGAAGTGTCAAACCCTTTTAAACTTGAAATTTTTAATACCGCAGTTTGTTGGTTTTTTTTTAAAAAAAACCAAAGCAATAAAAATGGAAACAACAATAGTATCCAAAATAATTCTGGGTTTACAAATTCAAAATTACTGCTCATTTTTTTTCTTATTTTCCTGAGTAACCTCTAACTCAATTGAATTGATAATCCGATCTTTTATACTTTCAGCAAATCGTCCATCATCTTGATAAATGACTAAAACTTCTTGCAATCCGTTTTCTTGTGCAAACAAAAGTAACTCATAAGTACTCTTTTTCTTTAAAATTTTGTTCTCTGAAGTTTGTAAATAAAAATCCCCATAAGCTTTTATTCCTTTTATACCATTTTCAGTTTCAAAATCGTCTCTCTTTACTAATAGATTTTTTGCACCTGATTTCTCTAATAAAACCAGAGCCGTGTCTAATGTAGATTCCAGTTCTATTTTTTGTTCTTGACTAAATTTTAAAGCACTTACTTTTATGTATAAAGGCTCTTGGATTTCACCATAAGTGAATAAACTCTTTCTTTTAATACTTATACTTTTTGTTACTAAAGAATCGTTGGTTCTCATTAAAACTTGAGGGGTTTCTAATACAATTAAAGGTGATCCATACTCGCTTTTTATCCATCTTCCTTCTGAAAGACTTCGCATTTCGTTACCAAGTGTTAAGTCTTTCAATTCGTCAAACCCTTTGACACTTCCGTAAATCACCGCAAAAACCAGAACTGTTGCGACTGCTCCTAAAGCAATTTTAAAACGTTTCCTTTTCAATTCTTTTTTACGCAAATTTTCAAGGTATAATTGATTTTGAAGCAGTTCTTCTTGTGTAGGCTCAGGAATGATTTCCTTTGTTTCATTAATAATATCTTCAACAACTGTACGGTCTACTTTTGCCTGTCCTTCTTGTTCTTTCATTTTAGCAAACTTGATTAAATCGGCGCGCTTTAATATTTCATCAATCTTTTTAATTGTTGCTTTATCAAAATCGAAATTTCCTGAATCTTTATGTAAAATCAATCGTTCAATTAACTCATTACTAGTACTTTCTAAAGCAGTGTCGTCTACTTCTTTTCCTATATAGGTTTTTAAGATTTCTGTTAAAGAAGAGTAATATCTTTTAGAATTATCATTTTCTAAAAAATACGAATGATCCAGTTCTTGTAGAGCTCGTATAGCCTCTTCATATGGAGGTAGCTGATGTTTGGTCACTTCTTTTTTTCTTCTTTTAAGATAAAAAAATATTCCTATCGCTGTAAGAAGGAAAATTGGAATTAACCATCGAAACAATTTATCAAAATCAAAACCTGGGTTTTCCACTTCAAAAACAGGTTTGATGTGAAACATTTTTTGTTTGGTAGTGTCCACAACTACTTTGGCTACTTCGACTTGAACTGAATCGGTATCAAAAGGATTATTATTAATAATAATTCTTTGTGAAGGAAGTGTATAATTACCAGAATCAAACTGAGTTAATCCGTATTTTTTTATCAGCCTAATTCTATCTTGAATTTTTATAGTATCTAGCTCGTACGATTCAATAACTTCTAAAGGGTTGAATGATTGTCCCTCTGGGAATAGAACTAAACCCGTTGAATCGGTCTCCACTTGAATAGTATAAATAATTTCTTCTCCAACTCTTATTTGTGTTGTATCAATAGAAGAAGTAACTTGTGCATTAGTCACAGAGCCTACAATAAATAAAGACAAAGCCAAGATGTTTTTTATAACACTTTGATATAAATCTGTTTTTATATACTTCTTACTTTCCTTCATTAATAACTATCGGTTTTTAAAATAGCCCAACATTTTTTTCACATAACTTTCGTCTACTCTACACGTCAATGCTCCTGCACCACTTTTCTGAAACGATTCTTTAAAATAATTTGCCCTACCTAGATAATAAGTGCGATAGTGAGCACGAACTCCTTTTGAGGAGGTATTTACTAGCATTAGCTCTCCAGTTTCTTGATCTTCCATTTGAACCACTCCTAAATTTGGAATTTGTTCTTCATTTTTATCGTAAACTCTAATTCCAGTAATATCATGTTTGCCTGCAACTATTTTTAAAGTCTCTCGGTAAGCATCCGTTATAAAATCTGATAAAACAAATACGATGGCTTTTTTCTTGATAATTTTAGAGAAATATTTAAGAGCCATAGCAATATCTGTTTCTTTACTATTTGGCTTGTGTTCTAATAATTCTCTAATAATTCGTAATACGTGAGACTTTCCTTTTTTTGGTGGAATAAATAACTCGATTTCATCCGAAAATAAAATCAAGCCTATTTTATCATTATTCTGTAAAGCTGAAAACGCCAAAGTCGCAGCAATTTCTGTAATAATTTCATTTTTAAATTGACCATCTGTTCCAAACATTTCAGAACCACTAACGTCTACTATCAACATCAACGTCAGTTCACGCTCTTCCTCAAAAACTTTAATATAAGGTTCGTTATAACGAGCCGTTACATTCCAATCGATAGAGCGAACATCATCACCAAATTGATACTGACGAACTTCACTAAAAGTCATTCCACGACCTTTAAAAGCACTATGGTACTCACCACCAAACATGTGGTCGCTAAGGCGACGCGTTTTGATTTCGATTTTTCGTACTTTTTTAAGGAGTTCTTTAGTATCCATTTCTTGAGTATGTGATGCTTGTTAAAACAAGTTTTTCAATATTGGCGGGTTAAGAATCTACAATATTTAAATTCTAAGGCACTTCAATTTCGTTTACAATCTTATTGATGATGTCTTCTGAAGTAATATTTTCCGCTTCTGCTTCATAGGTAATGCCGATACGATGGCGAAGCACATCGTGTACAACAGCTCTTACATCTTCTGGAATCACATATCCTCTTCGTTTTATAAATGCATAACATTTAGATGCTATAGCTAGATTAATACTTCCCCTTGGAGAGGATCCAAAACTAATTAAAGGGTTTAAATCTGCTAAATTATAATTTTCTGGAGTTCTAGTAGCAAAAATAATATCTAAGATATATTTCTCTATTTTTTCGTCCATATACACTTCACGAACCGACTTTTGAGCTTTTAATATTTGATCTAAGGAAACCACTTGATTTACTTCTTCAAAACCTCCTTTTAAGTTTTGACGAACTATTAACTGTTCTTCAGCTAACTGTGGATATTTTATCACTGTTTTCAACATAAAACGATCCACTTGTGCCTCTGGTAAAGGATACGTACCTTCTTGTTCGATTGGATTTTGAGTAGCCATAACTAAAAACGGCTTGTCTAAAGTAAATGTTTTATCACCAATGGTCACTTGCTTTTCTTGCATTGCTTCTAGTAGAGCAGATTGAACTTTCGCGGGGGCACGATTGATTTCGTCTGCCAAAACAAAATTTGCAAAAATAGGTCCCTTCTTGATACTGAAGTCATTGTCCTTCATATTGTAAATCATTGTTCCAACCACATCGGCAGGAAGTAAATCTGGTGTAAACTGAACTCTGCTAAAATCTCCATGAACAGCTTTTGCAAGGGTGTTTATTGCTAAAGTTTTTGCCAATCCAGGTACCCCTTCCAGCAAAATATGTCCACCTCCAAGCAAACCAATCAGTAAACGTTCGACCATATGTTTTTGCCCAACTATCACCTTATTCATTTCCATAGAAAGAATATCTATGAAGGCTGACTCGTTCTTAATTTTTTCGTTTAAAGCGCCAATATCTAGCGTAGTATCTGTTTGTTCCATGTCTTGTATTATTTAATAAACAGGTTTTTTTATGGATTGCTAAATTGAAAAATTAACATTTAAAACCTTGTTAATAATTGGTTAAAATTAGCGGCCCAATTTAAAGGGTTAAAGTGCATTAAATACGTACTTTTCTATAATAAATAACGGGTTATTTATTAAAAAACAAAGCCTCTTTTTGAAAACTTTATGATTATGTACACAAAAACCGCATTAATTACGGGTGCTTCCTCTGGAATTGGAATGGCAACAGCTAAAGTATTTGCTAGAAATGGAATTAATTTAATCCTTTGCGGAAGACGACAAGAACGCCTCGACGCATTAAAAAATGAATTGGACTCATTTTGCAATATCCACACGTTAAATTTTGATGTTCGCGATAAAAAAAAAGTGTTTTTAAAAATTAAATCCCTTCCAAAAGTTTTTTCGACTATTGATATTTTAATAAACAATGCCGGGAATGCTCATGGTTTAGATAACATCCAAGAAGGAAATTTGGAAGATTGGGATGCTATGATCGACATCAACGTCAAAGGATTGCTATATGTGAGCAAAGCGGTACTTCCAACTATGTTACTAAGCCAAAGTGGCCATATTATCAATATTGGATCTACTGCTGGAAAGGAAGTTTATCCGAAAGGAAATGTTTACTGTGCTAGTAAATATGCAGTGGACGCAATTAATCAAGGAATGCGTATCGATTTAAACGGAAAAGGAATTAAAGTAGGAGCTATTAATCCAGGGATGGTAGCTACCGAATTTAGTGAAGTACGATTTAAAGGCGATACCCAAAAAGCAACTAAAATTTACCAGGGGTTTACGCCATTGCAAGCAAAAGATATTGCTGAAATAATTTGGTTTACGGTGACCAGACCCGCTCATGTTAATATTGCCGATTTAACCGTAATGGCTTTGGACCAGGCATCTAGTACGATTGTCAATAAAAAATAAAAAATGATTAATAAACGGCTTTTAATTAAAAACTTACTTGCTCATAACGATGAAAGTAGTTTCTATGATAAAAAGCGGAAAATTAATTTAGGCTCAAAAGAAGGAAAAGCAAAATTTTTAAAGCACGTTTGTGCACTTAGTAATAGCAATCCAAAAAGCAATAGTTTTATCGTAGTGGGTGTAGAAGATGAGGCAAATACAATTAGTGGAGTCGATTTTTTTGATGACAGTAAAATCCAAAACCTCATCAATGCTTATTTAACCAATCCACCCATTATTACCTACGAAAATGTTCCTTTCCCAAATTTACCCGAACACAAAGTAGTTGGTTTAGTAACCATTCGACCTACTCAAAAAATAACCTCCTTGCGAAAAAATATCTGGAAGTATTGGGGAGGTTCTATTTTTATGCGAGATGGTAGTATTTCGATGCCAAAAGATTTTGATATTGAGATTAAAGATGTCAATTCAGAAATCGTAAAAGCCATCGAAACCAAGGCCAAAAACAATATTGAGCATACCTTGGATGGAGTTATTGAGTTTATCAATCAAAAACACAAAGACCTACCTTCATTTTATCATGTTTTTAAAGAACAATTTGTGGTTTGCTGGGCGGGAACTATCAAAAAAGTAAAGGACGAAACCTATTACTCTAGGGTGGATATCGAACTGATTAACGAACAGGTTCGTTTGTTTTATTCCAATTTGGACGAAGTGAGTATTCGCTTTACTGAAAACGAATTTCGAATTATTGAATATGTCCATTTAGGCTTAAACAATCAATACAAATACTATCCTTTAGAGGAAGTTATTATTACTTTTAATGAAAACGGATCGTACCAAATGGACACTGTTATGCTATTTGATCCACCTCAATTTAACAAACGAACACTATACCATATCTACAATGCGAACAATGCAATTATTGAAAAATTAAAAAAAAATATACCTTTAAATACTTCCGAAGAAAAGGATTTAAAAAGTCTTCCTGCTACTTATTTGATTTGTTTTTTAAATGATTTTATCGATGCGAAAGATAAATTAATGGAATCCAAACCTTTTTTAAAAAAACAGAACGGAAGTATTTATACCTCTTATAAAGAGACCGCTCGTATTTTACGTAAAATGAAGTATAGTTAAAATTTGAAAAAATGAACAGAATTTAAGAAACACAGGTAGTTTATTCAAAAGATTATCATGAAACCAAAAAGCCTCTAAATATAAAATTTAGAGGCTTTTTAATTTAATAATATCATCGATTACAAATCGAATTTAATTCCTTGTGCTAAAGGTAATTCGTCTGAGTAATTTATCGTATTGGTTTGTCTACGCATATACACTTTCCAGGAATCAGATCCAGATTCACGTCCACCACCAGTTTCTTTTTCACCTCCAAAAGCTCCTCCAATTTCAGCTCCAGAAGTTCCAATATTTACATTGGCAATTCCACAATCGGATCCAGCATAAGACAAGAATTTTTCTGCTTCTTTCATTTCATTGGTCATAATTGCAGAAGATAAACCTTGAGCTACTCCATTTTGCATATCAATTGCATTCTCAACATCTCCACTATACTTCATTAGATATAAAATAGGAGCAAATGTTTCGTGTTGTACAATTTCAAAATGGTTTTCAGCTTCAACAATGGCAGGTTTTACATAACATCCACTTTCAAATCCTTCCCCTTCTAAAACACCACCTTCTACTAATACGTTTCCACCTTCAGCTTTTGCTTTTTCGATTGCTGCTAAATAAGCATTTACAGCATCTTTATCAATTAATGGCCCCATATGCTTGGTTTCATCTAATGGATTCCCAATTACTATTTGTCCATAAGCTCCAACAATTGCATCTCTTACTTTATTATAAACCGATTCGTGAATAATCAATCTTCTAGTGGAAGTACAACGTTGTCCAGCAGTACCAACAGCTCCAAATACAGCACCTGGAACTACTACTTTTAATTCGGCAGTTGGAGTAATGATAATTGCATTGTTTCCTCCTAATTCTAATAATGATTTTCCAAAACGTTCAGCAACGGTAGCTCCAACAATTCTTCCCATTCTTGTAGAACCAGTAGCAGAAACTAATGGTATTCTAGTATCGGTAGTCATCATTTCACCAACTTTATAATCTCCATTAATGATACAAGAGATTCCTTCTGGTAAATTATTTTCTTTTAAAATAGCTGCAATGATATTTTGACAAGCAACTGTACATAAAGGTGCTTTCTCAGAACCTTTCCAAACACAAACATCTCCACATATCCAAGCTAAAGCAGTATTCCAGGCCCAAACCGCTACAGGAAAATTAAATGCAGAGATAATCCCTACAATTCCAATAGGATGCCATTGCTCGCGCATAACGTGTCCTGGACGCTCCGATGGAATAGTTTGACCGTTCAACTGTCTTGAAAGACCCACTGCAAAATCACAGATATCGATCATTTCTTGAACCTCTCCATAACCTTCTTGTAATGATTTTCCCATTTCATAAGAAACCAATTGTCCTAAAGGTTCTTTTAATTCTCTTAATTTATTTCCAAACTGACGAACAATTTCACCTCTTTGAGGAGCTGGAACTTTTCTCCAGTCTTTGTAAGCAGCTTGAGCAGTATCGATTACTCGGTCGTAATCTTCACGAGAAGTTGTTGTTACTTTTCCTATTAATTTACCATCAACAGGCGAATATGACGAAATCATATCTCCTTCCGAAAACCAGTTACTTCCTGTAGAAGTACCTTTGTTTATTTCGTTAACTCCTAATTTTTCTAATGCATTTTCAATTCCAAATGCGTTTGCAACAGTAGCCATATATTTATTATTTTATTATTCTAAAATGAGTGTGCAAAGGTAGGTATTCCTTTTGAAGATTTTAAAAAATATTAAATAATGAAAAAATTAAAAAAAATAGATTTAGTCACCAATAAATCGGGAATCTTTATCCATAACGGTCCCGCAATTGTCACAAGTCCTTAATTCCTCTGAATTATAATAGGCTTTAAAATGAGGTTGAAAATCTTTTTCTACATCCTGTAATTCAAAATAAACCTCATATAGTTTGTGGTTGCAATCATCACAAAACCACATAAGACCATCTTTAAGGTTTTTTCCTTTTCTTATACGCTCCACAACCAATCCAATAGAACCTTCGCTTCTAACAGGAGAGTGAGGCGTATTAGCCGGTAATAAAAACATATCGCCAGGACCAAGCTTCATTTCTCGCTTTTGACCATCTTCTTGAATATTAACTTGAATATCTCCTTCCAATTGGTAAAAAAGTTCTTCCGTTTCGTTAAAATGATAATCTTTCCTTGCATTAGGTCCAGCAACAATCATCACAATATAATCTTCAGAAACTACGTACAAGTTCTTATTTGCAACAGGCGGTTTCAACAAATCTCGATTATCTTCAATCCATTTGTTTAAATTAAAAGGTTTTGCAATTGCCATGGCCAAAATTTTACATTGATTTAGGTAAAAATACGGTAAATGGTTGAATTGAAAAAGTAAGTTCTGTTTTCGTTTGAAGTCAGAAAGTTTTTAAATTACTTTATTTTGTTAGCTATCACGTTTAAAAAATTAAACAAATAACGTAAAATAACATTTGTGTTTAATCAGCTTTAATCAATTTGCTTATTTTAGTTGTATGAAAAAAAGTTTCTTATCTATTGTTTTATTGTTTTCAATATTATTATCATGTAAACAATCAAAAAAAGATTTAGAATATAACTCTTTAGTAAATCACTGGGAGTTTTCTCAAAAAGGGGATTCTATTTGGAAACCTGCAACTGTACCTGGAACTGTCCAAACCGATTTATTAAATTTAGGTGAAATCGCTCATCCATTTATTGGTACTAATGAAGATTCTATTCAATGGATTTCAGAGAAAAACTGGACCTATAAAACACAAGTTTCAGTTTCAGAAGAAAAACTCTTAAAGTCAAAACATTTTTTACGTTTTGAGGGCCTGGATACCTATGCGGACATCTATTTAAACGATAGTCTTATTATAAAAACCAATAATGCCTTTAGAAGTTGGGAGGTGGATGTAAGTGATGTATTAAAAGTTGCAAATGAATTAAAAATCATTTTAAATTCTACCAATCTTTTTGAAAAAACAGAAACCGAAAAACTAGATTACGAACTCCCGGAATCTCCTCGAGTTTTTACCCGTAAACCACAATATCAATACGGATGGGATTGGGGGCCTACTATTAAAACCATGGGGATCACTAAAGATATTTCACTTGTTTCCTATGATAAAATTCGTTTTAAAAGTGTATTTCTAAAAACCAATTCCATTACAAAGGCAAAGGCTGAAATTTCTGCTGAATTAACCATCCACACTCAAACAAAAGAGGAGGTCATTGTTCAAATAACAAATAATAATACAAAAGAAATATTTGAATCTATTATTACTGTTTTTCCTGAGCAACTAGAATACGAAGTGCCTTTTTCAATAAAAAATCCAGAACTATGGTGGACCCACAATTTAGGCAACCCTTATTTATACGATATTGATGTGGAGCTTTTAAATGAAGGGCGTCGAAATACTTCTTTTACAAAAAAACTAGGAATTCGGTCAATCGAACTAATTACTGAAAAGGATTCTATTGGAGAAAGTTTTTACTTTAAACTCAATGGAAAGCCAGTTTATATGAAAGGCGCCAACTATATTCCACAAAACATATTTCTTCCAGATGTTGATCAAGACGATTATGTGAAATTAATCGATGATGTCGTAGACTCTAATATGAATATGCTTCGTGTTTGGGGAGGTGGCGTTTACGAAGACAACTTCTTTTATCAACTTTGTGATGTAAAAGGCATTTTGGTATGGCAAGATTTTATGTTTGCTTGTGCAATGTATCCTGGAGATGAAGAATTTTTAGAAAACGTAAAACAGGAGGCCATTGAAAACGTAAAAAGATTGCGACAACATCCAAGTATTGCATTATGGTGTGGAAATAATGAAAATAGTGAAGGATGGCAGCGATGGGGCTGGAAAGATGGTAAAACCGAAGCTCAAAAACAAGAAATTTGGAATGGGTATGATGCTGTTTTTCATCACACTATACCTCAAGTAGTGGACAGCTTGCATCCTTCAGTTTCGTATTGGGAGAGTTCTCCTAAATTTGGTCGAGGAGATAAAAGATATTTATTTGAGGGAGATGCGCACGATTGGTGGGTTTGGCATGACAGCTATCCTTTTGAGCATTTTGAAGAAGAAGTCCCGCGATTTATGAGTGAGTTTGGTTTTCAATCCTTTCCTAGTTACGAAACTATTCAATATTTTACAGAGCAGAATAGTGTTGATTTAAATCACCCTTCTTTTGCCAATCATCAAAAACACTCCAGAGGTTTTTCTTTAATTAAGGAATATATGGAACGTGATTTCCCTATTCCAACAAAAGGAGACGATTATGTGTATATGAGTCAAATGCTTCAAGCATATGGAATGACTAAAGGCATTCATGCACAACGAAGGGCAAAACCGTATACTATGGGAACACTATATTGGCAATTAAATGATTGTTGGCCTGCTGTTTCCTGGTCAAGTATGGATGGTTTGGGTAATTGGAAAGCGTTACAGTATCATGCTAAAAAAGCTTTTGAAAATGTAATTATTTCAACCGCTCAAACAGAAAAAAACGTAGCTATTTATGTAGTAAACGATACTTTTGCTGAAGTAAAAAACACCTTAGTGATTAGTCATTTAGATTTTGACGGGAACACCTTGTTTGAAGAAAAAAATGCTTTTAATAGTACAATAAATAGCAGTGAAATCGCTTTTAATTATGACATTTCAAACAGAGAATTTGTAAAAGAAAATTCCTTTTTAAAACTAACTTATGGAGATGCTGAATCCTATCATTATTTTTCAAAACCAAAAAATTTAAACCTAAAAAATCAACCTATAGATATTGAAATAAAAGAAAATAATGAAGGTTTCTTAATCAGATTAATATCTGAAACATTGCAAAAAAATGTTTTCTTATATTCTAAGACGAAAGGAACTTTTAGTGATAATTTTTTCGATGTATTGGCTAATGTTCCTATAGAAATTCAATTTAAAACAACCGTTAAAACAAAGCCTAGGATTTTATTAAAAACGCTTAATCAACTCATAAAAAACTAATGCAAAAAGTATACTATTTCTTAATATTCACTAGTGTAATTTTAGCTTCTTGTCAAAATCTAGAAAACAAAAGTTTGGAACCTTTCCCTTCTTTAATTCCTATGCCTAATAAGGTTGAGATAACTGAGGGAGTTTTTAATCTAAATAAAAACACGAGCCTTTATGTAGATAAAGAATTTATGAATGCTGGTGAATTCCTGATGAATTATATTGAAAAAGGAAGCTCTTTTAAACTTAAAAAGTCTTCAGAAGATGAAGGAACTATTACAATTAAAAAAAACGATACCCTATCTGCTGAAGGATATACATTAAAAGTTTCAGCTACTGGAATTATGATAACTGCAAAAGAGACTTCTGGGGCTTTCTATGCTATTCAGACCTTACGCCAACTAATGCCATTACAATTAGAAAAAATCAATGGATTAAAAGAAAAAACAATTTCAATTCCGCGAGTAATTATAGAAGACACTCCAGCATTTAAATATCGAGGCATGCACTTAGATGTTGGGCGACATTACTTCCCTAAAGAATTTATAAAAAAATATATCGCTTATATGGCCATGTTAAAAATGAATTATTTTCATTGGCATTTAACCGAAGACCAAGGTTGGAGAATCGAAATAAAACAATACCCTAAACTAACTGAAATTGGAGGGTATCGAAATGAAACGCTTATTGGACATTATAACGACGCACCAGTAACCTATGATGGGACGAAATACGGTGGTTTTTACACACAAGAAGATGTGAAAGAAATTGTCGATTTTGCAGAAAAACATGAAGTTACTATTATCCCAGAAATTGAAATGCCAGGTCATTCGCAAGCGGCAATTAGTGCTTATCCAGCATTGGGCTGTACCAGCGAGCAAGTAGAGGTAGCAACAACTTGGGGAATATTTGAAAACATTTATTGTCCCAATGAAGATACTTTTACTTTTTTAGAAAATGTTTTGTTTGAAGTGATAGACTTATTTCCTGGAGATTATATTCATATTGGTGGAGATGAAGCCCCGAAAAAACAATGGAAAAATTGTGATCATTGTCAGCAATTAATCAAAGATTTAAATTTAAAAGACGAGCACGGATTGCAAAGTTATTTTATCACCCGAATGGAAAAATTTATCAATAGTAAAGGTAAAAAAATTATTGGCTGGGATGAAATTTTAGAAGGAGGATTGGCGCCTAATGCAACCGTAATGTCTTGGCGAGGAACCCAAGGAGCTATTGATGCCGTAAAAGAAGGGCACGATGTGATATTAACCCCTACATCTCATTCGTATTTTGATTATTATCAATCTAATAATGAAAATGAACCCTTGGCAATTGGTGGATTTTTACCTTTAAAAAAAGTGTTCCGTTTTAATCCCATACCGTCAGAGTTGAATAAAGAGGAAGAAAAATTTGTACTTGGGGCTCAAGGAAATGTATGGACCGAATATATGAAAACAGAAGACCAATTAGAATATATGATCTTCCCAAGAATATTAGCAATGAGTGAAGTAGTTTGGAGTGGGCCTACCAAAAATTTTGAAGATGACTATCCTGATTTTCTTAAAAGAACAGAAGTTTTTAACGAGCGGCTTAAAGAGCTTGAAATAAATTATGCAAATCATTTAAATGAAATTGAAGGTAACATAATTAATGAAAATGGAGAATTAAAATATCAGTTATCAACACCTATTTCTGGAAAAGAAATTCGATATATAATGGATGATAGTAAGGTTGATACTTCCTCCAAATTATACAACCAAGGCATCATTATAACTGATAATACTTCAATTCAAGCAGGAGTCTTTGAGGACAATCAATTGGTAAGTAGTGTTTTTTCCGAAACAATAAATTATCATAAAGCAGTAAAAGGGAGTGTTACTATAAACCCAGCTCCTCATACGTCCTACAATGCAGGTGGAAATCAAGCATTAATTAATGGAATTCTTGGAAGTGATAAGAGGTATGGAGACAAAGAGTGGCTTGGATTTTGGGGAGATGATGTGGAGATTAACATCGATTTAAATGGAGAAACAACCATAAATTCAATAACAACCCGTTTTTACAATACCAATGGGCAATGGATTTATGCTCCTAAAAAGATGGAGGTAGCGTATTCACTGGATGGAAAAAAACATCATTTATTAAAAGAAGTAGAATTATCTAGTACTGATCGTATTGTTAAAATCACAGCGGAATTTGACGCTGTTAACGCAAAATATTTAAAGATATTAGTGCCAAATTATGGCGTAATTCCTGAAGGTAAACAAGGTGCTGGTAATAAAGCTTGGATCTTTATTGATGAAATTATAGTAGAATGATTGTAGAGATTTGTGCCAATTCTTTCGAGAGTGCCGTGGCTGCTCAAAACGCTGGAGCAGATCGCATTGAATTATGCACACAACTAGCTGTTGGTGGATTAACACCTTCGCCTCATTTAATTAAAAAAGTGATGTCGGAGCTATTCATTCCCGTTCATGTTTTAATTAGGCCTAGAAAAGGAAATTTTTGTTACTCTAAGAAAGAATTAAATATCATGAAAAACGATATTGAATTTTGTAAAAATATAGGTTGTTCTGGAGTCGTTAGTGGTGTTTTACAATCAGATTTAACAATAGATTTGATTGCTACAAAACAATTAATTGAAGTAGCAAATGGAATTGATTTTACTTTTCATAGAGCATTTGATTGTGTGAAAGATCCTCTAGTATCATTAGAAAATTTGATAGATTTAAAGATTAAAAGAGTTCTAAGTTCTGGATTAAAACCCAGTGCAATAGAAGGAATTTCTTTATTATCTAAAATGAATAAAATAGCAAATCAACAAATTGAGATTATGCCTGGAAGTGGGATTAATTTAGATAATGTATTACGATTTAAAAATAAAGGGTTTACTAGTATTCATCTTTCAGCAACTCAACAACCAGAAAAAAAATCAGCTTCTTTTTTTGAGGGAGGAACCGAAGGGGCATCAAATGAAAAAACAATCCGAAAAATTATGTCTTTAGTTTCCTAAAATTAAATGCCCCAATTTTTATAAGGTACGATGCATAATTGAGAATTATAGTAACGGATATCTCCTGTAACTTCTTTTCCAAGCCAATCTGGTTTGTCGAAACTTTCATTTTCTTCAGATAATTCAATTTCAGCAATAATGAGCCCTTCGTTTTCTGCAGAAAATTCGTCTACCTCAAAAATATGATTGCCTACTTTAATTTCATAGCGTATTTTTTCAATAAGATTAGGTTCACATAATTCTATTAGTTGTTCGGCCTCTTTTAAAGATATTTCTTTCTCCCATTCAAATCTGGTGGTTCCTTTGGAATTTGAAATTCCTTTTATCGTAATAAATGCCTTCTCTCCTTTTATTCTCACTCTAACGGTTCGTTCTTTATGAGTATTTAAAAAACCTTGTAAAATTCGAGTTTTTTTATAGGCCAGCTCTTTATACTTATCTGAAACTATTAAAAATTTTCTTTCAATTTCTATCATATTAATTTTCCATAAAAACGGAAATCTTTTAATTTATAATTCACAAATAATTATCTAAGATATTATAAATTTATAGGATGAAGGAAGAACTTCTCCAAAGAAAAATAATACATGTGGATATGGATGCCTTTTATGCCTCTGTTGAACAATTGGATAACCCAGAATTGAGAGGGAAGCCTGTTGCTGTTGGTGGAACCTCAGAGCGTGGAGTGGTAAGTGCTGCAAGTTATGAAGCCCGAAAATTTGGAGTTCGTTCTGCCATGAGTAGTGTCATTGCAATACAAAATTGTCCGGATCTCATCTTTGTAAAATCTAACTTTAAACGATACCATGAAGTATCGGATCAAATCAGAAAAATATTTTACGAATACACCGACAAAGTGGAACCTTTATCGTTGGATGAAGCATACTTAGATGTAACAGAAAATAAAAAAGGAAACCCGAGCGCCTCACTAATTGCTAAAGAAATTAGAAAAAAAATCAAAGAAGAAACAGGTTTAAATGCCTCAGCAGGTATCTCCATAAATAAATTTATAGCAAAAGTAGCGAGTGATATCAACAAACCCAATGGGCAAAAAACAGTCCCTCCTAATGAGGTTACTGGTTTTTTAGAAAAATTAGATATTAAAAAGTTTTTTGGAGTTGGAAAAGTAACCGTTCAAAAAATGTATCGCCATGGGATATTTACTGGTAAAGACTTAAAAGAAAAATCTAAAGAATATCTAGATGAACATTTTGGAAAGAGCGGAGGGTTTTATTATCACGTAGTAAGAGGTAATCATTTTAGTGAAGTTAAAACCTCCAGGACACGCAAATCTTTGGCAGCAGAACGTACTTTTAGTGAGAATATTTCTTCGGAAATATTTATGGTTAAAAAACTAGAAGATATAGCAAAAGAGGTTGAAAAACGCCTTAAAAAAAGTAAGATTGCAGGAAAAACGGTTACTCTTAAAATTAAATACAGTGATTTTACGTTACAAACTAGAAGCAAAACATTGCCCTACTATATTTCAGATAAAAATGTAATGGTCGAAACTGTTAAAGAATTGTTATATCAATCGACTATGAAAAACTCGGTACGATTGTTGGGAATTTCATTATCGAACCTAAATAATGATAGAGGAAAGTCTCTTAAAGAAAAGGTAGTAGCAGTTCAATTAAAATTCGATTTCTAATTAAAATTATAAAATTTCATATGTGATAAAATTACTTAAAATTATTTTTTAACCCTAATAACTCACATTATGAAAATAGCGAAAATTTTAAGCTTTGCTCTGGCTAGTACCTCCTTATTTATTTCTTGTAAAAAAGAAGTTAACCTTTCCAAAGAAATTAAAAAACCTTCCGAAAAACAACTAGCAATTGTCGATACAGCTACTATCGAGGAAAAAACTAAAAAAAATAGTGATTACTTGTATGTTACTTCCATTTCAGGTTTAAGTCTAAGAGCTTATGCAAATTTGCAAAGTGAAAAACTTGCAGTTATGCCTTACGGCACTAAAGTAAAAGTGGTTTCTTTAGAAAAAAATCCAACGATGAAAGTAGGAGATATAGTTGGCGGAATGAACGAAGTTGAATACAATCACAAAAAAGGATTTGCTTTTAATGGATATCTTTCCAAATATTTTCCACCTGAAAAAAGAATTTCAGCTAAAAGATACAGTGAAGAGTTAAAGTTAAAACATAAAGCTGTAAAATATTCTGAGAGTAAATCAGGAACTGTAAGCAATCCAATTATTACTGAAAAATTAATTGTACCAGAGATACAATGGCATGAAGCTTTTTATATGGCACAACAATTATTTAAAGTTCCAAAAGAATTTGAATTCCCATCTGCAAAAGGAAAAGAGAAAGAAATAAAATTAGAAAAAAAGTTTAAAAAAGATAGTTGGATAAGTGAATTACAAATTAATAGAAAAGAAAATAGATTTACTGAAATTGAATATCACTACAAAAACAAAGGATTTTGTAAAGTAGTGTCTATTTACAAAGAAAGTGGACAACTAGTTATATCTAACACCGAAGAAGTTAAATAACCTGTCAATTGTATAATTAAATTTGAGGCTGATACTTAACGTGTCAGCCTTTTTTAGTAACTCTAGTTAAAGGTTTTTAATTTGAAGAATTTTATATTTGTAAAAAATGAACAATGCTAGGTAAAGGAACAAAACTATACAGTATTTTAAGATTAAAATGTCCTCGATGTCAAGAGGGTGATTTTTATAAAGGTCACCCATATAGTTATTCTGGTATGGGAAGAGTAAAAGAAAATTGTTCAAAATGTGATTTAAAATATAATATCGAACCTAGTTTTTATCAAGGGTCTTATTACGTTACTTATGCTTTAGGAGTGGCATTATTTATAGCCGTTTGGATTTTACAATTACTCTTTTTTCCAGGTGTTGGACCTGGAACTTTACTCTTAGCTATGTCGATATCACTACTTATTTTTTCTCCCTTACTATATGCTTTATCAAAAATTGTATGGATCAACTTTTTTATTAAATTTGAAAAAAGAAAAACAAATAGCATAACTGAAACCTCTCCTAAAAAAGTATTATTTAAAAAAAAATTATGAAAAAAATAAAGTTTCTACTAATTCTATTAATAAGTTGTCTAAACACATATGGACAAACTCAGGAAATTCGAAGTATGGTTTTTGATGGTAATGATCGTGAATATATAATATATGTTCCTTCAAATTATGATGATTCTGAATCTGTTCCGCTGATGTTTAATTTTCATGGAGGAAACGGCTTAGCAGGTGATTTTATGAATTATACAAATGATATGCGGCCGATTGCTGACACCGCTGGTTTTATCGCTGTGTATCCTCAAGCAGCAACTGATCCAGACGATGGCAGCTATTCTTGGTTGCATAAAGCACCTACTTCTCACAACGATATTTTTTTTATTGAGGCAATTATAGATGCTTTAAGTAGTGAATTTTCAATCGATAATGATAGGGTATATGCTTGTGGTTATTCTGAAGGTGGAATTTTTTCTTATGAACTTGCATGTAGATTAAACAACAGAATAGCGGCAATATCCTCAGTTTCTGGGAGCATGTTGGTTGATGCATTTCGAGATAGTTATTATAACTTAGGTTTTTGTTCCCCTGTTCATCCTACTGCTGTTCTTTTAATCCCGGGGACTGCTGATTCAAGCCCCCACTCAAACTACAATGGATATCAACCCTATTATATGTCTGCTGAGGAAATTACAACGTATTGGTCAAATTATAATGCTACAGATATCAATCCAATAATTACCCAATTACCAAATACTAATACCTCAGATGGAAGTACAGTTGAACGTAGAGTTTGGGAAAATGGAGATAGTTGTGTTAGAGTAGAAGAATTAAAAGTAATTGGGGGGGAGCACGATTGGCCCGGGACAACTGGGAATATGGATATCGATGCAACAACTGAGATATGGAATTTTGTGTCACTATTTGATATTAACGGCCTAATTGAATGCGAAACACTTTCTGTAAATGAAATAATCAGTCCTAAATCTCAATTGATAGTGTATCCAAACCCGCTCAGCAATCAACTTATTGTAGAAACATCTAATTCAGAAACCCTACCTTTTACGATTTATACTCTTCAGGGTAAATTAACATTGAAAGGACTCATGGAACAGGGTGTTAATACAATTAATATAACTACCATGAATCCAGGTATTTATTTTCTAAAAATAAAAAACAAAACAATAAAAATAATTAAAAATTAATACCGTGGTAAAATATTATTTTAATTCAAAAACTACCAAATGAAACTACCATTAAAAATAGTAGGTCAAAACTGTAATTATAATTAGATTTATTAGGATAACATCAAATGTTACTTTAAAAGCTATTATATTACTTACTTTTGTAAAGATTTTTTGACCCATGAAATTAAGCAAATTATTTCCTATCCTGGATTGGCTTCCAAATTATAAAAAAGAATGGCTTCGAGGTGATTTAGTCGCCGGAATAACGGTAGGTATCATGCTTATTCCTCAAGGAATTGCTTATGCATTGATTGCTGGTTTACCTCCAATATATGGGCTATACACAGCATTAATCCCACAAGTAATTTATGCCTTTTTAGGGACCTCAAGACAATTAGCAGTTGGTCCTGTTGCTATGGACTCCTTGATTGTTGCTGCAGGAGTAGCTACATTAGCCGAGGTTGGTTCGGATCAATTTATCGAGTTTGCTATTTTATTAGCATTAATTATGGGGCTACTTCAAGTAGTATTTGGACTATTTCGTCTAGGTTTTATTGTGAATTTTTTATCAAAACCAGTAATTAGTGGTTTTACTTCTGCTGCTGCAATTATTATAGGATTGAGTCAATTAAATAATTTTTTAGGGATAAATTTAGATCGTAATAATAAACTTCAATTTTTATTATATGAAGCTTTTCAACATATTGAAGAAACACATTGGTTAACTTTTGCAGTTGGAATTACATCTATATTGGGAATGGTCTTGATAAAGAAGTATTTTAAAAAAATTCCTGCAACGTTAATTATTGTAATACTTTCTATTTTAGTTGTTAGGTTTTTTAATTTAGATCTTCTAGGAGTAGCTATTATCGGAGAAATACCACAAGGTTTACCAAATTTTAAAATACCTGTATTTGATAAACAAATCCTAACTAAATTATTTCCAATAGCATTAACACTTTCTTTAATCGCTTATTTAGAAGCGATTTCTATCGCAAAAGCTTTAGAGGCAAAGCATTCAGAGTATAAAGTAGTTCCGAATCAAGAATTAATTGCCTTAGGAATTAGTAACTTTATTGGTTCTTTTTTTCAAACATACCCTGCAACAGCTGGTTTTTCTAGAACAGCAGTCAATGAAGAATCAAAGGCAAAAACCCCTTTATCTTCATTAATTTCAGCATTGATTATTGCTTTTACACTTATTTTTTTAACCCCCGTATTTTATTATTTGCCTAAAGCGGTCTTAGCAGCTATAATTATGGTAGCAGTGTTTAACCTGTTGGATATTAAAATGCCTAAAAAACTATTAAAATTTTCAAAAACAGACCTAGTTATTTTAATTATTACTTTATTGGTAACAGCTACAGTTGGAATTATAGAAGGAATATTTACAGGAGTCGCCTTATCCATTATTATACTTATTTACAAGAGTACAATTCCTCATATGGCAATTTTAGGAAAAATTCCAGGAACTCATTTTTATCGAAATACAAAACGGTTTAATGAGGTAGAAATTCATGATGAAATATTAATTATTCGTTTTGATGCACAATTACATTTTGCAAATACCGCTTATTTTAAAGATAAACTTGAGGATTATTCTGGGATAAAAGGAAACGAGTTAAAGCTCCTGATTTTAGATAGCGAAAGTATTAATAGGATTGACAGTAGCGCTATCTTCACCTTAATTGAATTGTTAGATTATTTTAATCAAAAAGAAGTAACTATGGCTTTTGCTGGTTTAAAAGGCCCTGTCAGAGATAAAATTATTAACTCTGGATTTATGGAAAAAGCTAATGAAACTTTGTTTTTTATGGGAATTCAAGAAGCCGTAGATTGGTACCATACCGGCTTAAAAAAGGAAAAATTTTACAAATACCTAAAACAAAAAAATAAAAGAAAAAAATTTTTTTAATGTTCGTGTAACATAAGTTACTACCATTGATTTAAATTTGTCAAATTTCTAATTCAGAATTTATTACTATGAAAATAGAACAATTATTTACCGGATGTCTTGCAGAGATGGCTTATTATATTGAGTCTAATGGAGAAGCAGCTGTAGTAGATCCTTTGAGAGAGACAGCTCCTTATATACAAATGGCTGAAGCTGATGAGGCTAAAATAAAATATATATTTCTAACACATTTTCATGCCGATTTTGTCTCTGGACAGTACGATTTAGCTCGTAAAACAGGTGCGAGAATAATTTTCGGCCCCAATGCAACTGCAGAATATAACATTTATAATGGAGCTGATGGAGAAGATTTTTTTATAGGTAATGGTAAAATAACCTTGTTACATACTCCTGGGCACACTATGGAATCATCTTCTTACTTAATAACAGATGAAGACGGAAATACTCCTTGTGTTTTAACTGGAGATGCTCTTTTTATTGGAGATGTTGGTCGTCCAGATTTGGCAGTAAAAGAAGATGCTTTGACGGAAAAAGATCTAGCCGGACACTTGTTTGATTCTTTAAGAAATAAAATAATGACCTTGCCAGATGACATTGTTATATATCCTAATCACGGTGCAGGATCTGCTTGCGGAAAAAATATAAGTTCAGCAACTTATGATACGCTAGGCAATCAAAAGAAAACCAATTATGCTTTAAGAGCCGACATGACGAGAGAGGAGTTTATTGAAGAAGTAATCTCAGGATTAAAGCCGCCGCCACAATATTTCCCTAATAATGTTCGAATGAACAAATCAATTAATACAAATATTGATGAGATTTTACATAAAGGTACAACTCCATTAGACCCTTCAAGATTTAAAGAATTAAGCGACCAAAAAGATGTCTTAGTTATAGATACTCGCTCTAAAGAAGCATATTCAAGTGAGGGAACTGTTCCTGGCGCCTGGTATATTGGTATTGACGGAAGTTTTGCACCTTGGGTTGGAACTTTAGTTTCGGATATCAACCAAAAAATAATATTTATTACAGATGATGAATTACGTGTACATGAAATTGTCACTCGTTTTTCAAGAGTTGGATATGATAATACTATAGGTTATTTAGATGGAGGCATCGCAAATTGGAAATCTCAAGGTTATCAATTAGACTTTATTGAGTCCATATCAGCCACTAAATTTGCAGCTATGTTAACTGAAGAAAAGATTGAGAAACCAATTGATGTTCGCAAAGAATCTGAATATTTTTCAGAACACGTTATTGGAGTAGAAAATTTTCCATTAGATGATATACATTCAAATTTAAAAAAAATTAACCTAGAGAAAGATTATTTTTTACATTGTAAATCTGGTTATCGCTCTTTAATTGCAGCATCTATATTTAAAGCGAATGGAGTGAAACAGGTAACCAATATAGAAGGAGGGTTCAAGGAAATCGTCAAAACAAAGATCCAGCTGTCTGAATTCGTTTGTCCCACAACCTTAATGTGAAGTCGCACAGCAAATAACATATTAAAATAAAAACGTTTAATTAAATGAAAAATATAAATAATACCCAATTTAGAGAACTTGTTAATAAAAATTCTGAGGCTGTAATCATTGATTGTAGGACCGAATCTGAGTGGGACGAAGGAAGGATTAAAAATGCTATTTTATTGGATCTTTTTGAATCACAACTATTTATGCAAAAAGTTGAAGAATTTGATAAAAATAAAATGTATTTGGTATACTGCAGAAGTGGTTCAAGAAGTGTGGCAGCTTGTCAAATACTAGAATCTGTTGGAATTAAAAATGTTTTTAATCTCACAGAAGGCTTCACTGGTTGGGATGGTGATATCCTTGTTTAATTAAATTAAAAAAAATGACTACAATAATAAAAATTCAAAATTTAAAATGCGGTGGTTGTGCAAATACAATTATTAAAAAAGTTTCGGACATTGAAAACGTAACAAATGTAAACGTAAATGTTGCAGAGTCAACTGTTACATTTGATTCTCTGGTCAAAATGAGATTACATTGGTAAAGCACAAAATGGCTGTATTAGGATATCCTGCTGACGGCGAAAGTAATTCAGTTGTCTCTAAGGCAAAATCATATTTTAGTTGTGCATCTGGTAAAATGTCCTGAGAATTGTAATAATTTTCAATTGCTATTTTATAAATGGATTTAAATAAAAACTTCTGGGATTTACGGTATCAAAATAATGAAATAGGTTGGGACATAGGCTATATTTCAACTCCATTAAAAAAATACATTGATCAACTTACTAATAAAAATATAAAGATATTAATCCCTGGAGGAGGTAATTCTTATGAAGCAGAGTATCTTCATAATCTCGATTTTAAAAATGTATTTGTGTTAGATATTTCCCCAACCGCCTTAACTAATTTAAAAAATAGAGTCCCAGATTTTCCGAAAAATCATTTGATAAATATTGATTTTTTTAAATTAAATAATTCATTTGATTTAATTTTAGAACAAACTTTTTTTTGTGCTTTAACACCAAAACTTAGGGATAACTATGTTTTAAAAATGAATCAACTACTAAGACCAAACGGAAAATTAGTGGGTCTTCTTTTTAATATCCCGTTAAACAAAGACCGCCCTCCTTTTGGGGGAACTAAAAAAGAATATTTATCTTATTTTAAGACTTATTTTAAAATTGAAATCATGGAGCTTTCATATAATTCAATTTCAGAAAGAACAAATAATGAATTGTTTATTAAACTAATAAAAAAATAGTTTTAATTTTTACCAAAACCTGTAAATAACTGGCCGAAAAATCCTTTTGGAAAATTTTCTTCATTTGAGAATCCTAATTCAATTTCTCCATTGTCGTCAGGTATATAATTGGTTTTAAATAAAAAATCCCAGATACTTAAGCTAATTCCAAAGTTAATTCCCTTCGGCTTGTTTTCTGGTAATGCTTTCATATGATGATATAGATGCATTACAGAATTATTTAGTATGTACTTGAAAGGCCCCCAAGTTATTCTGATATTAGCATGATTTAAATGCCCAATAGTTATTGCAATAAAATGAACGATATAAGCTTGCTCTGGCTCAAAACCTCCTAATACCATAACCCCTAGAGTTTTTAAAGGCTTGTATAGTATGTTTTCCATCCAATGATATCGCAGGTGTGCAGCAAAGCCCATTTCTTTTACAGAATGATGAACTTTATGAAACCGCCACAAAACTTCATATTTATGCAATAAAACATGAGTCAGCCATTGTACAAAATCTAGAATAACAAAAAAGACGACTAATTGAAATCCAATTGGCCAATTTGAAATATTGAACACTGCTAAACTTTTTGTTGTTATCCCTATTTCATTGAAAAGTAAGCCTAATGCCTTATAATCTCCACTTATTAAAATTGAAAAAATGAAAAAATTAAAAAACATGTAAAACCCATCCATCCAAAAATCTTTTCTGATAGAGGATTGGTTTTTTCTCCAAGGAAAAATTATTTCAAGAAGCCAAACTACTAGTGAAATGACGATTAGTCCCCAAAAGTAATTGTTGTACCAAGGAACTTTAAATAAAATGGAATCCAAAGTCCAATTTAAAGTTGAGGTAAATTCATTTATAAAGGCAGTAACATACTTTTCCATCATTGCTGATTTTGAAATATCAATGTTGTTTTAAAACGCCATCAAAAGCTCAATTTTTGAGTGCAAGTAATTAAATTTATGCACATTAAGCAAATGTTTTAAATAAAAAAGTTCTGTTTACTATAAATAATACTATTTAATCTTATCGGAAATGTTCGCAAAAAAATTATGTGCCATTCTTGAAATGTCATTTCAGTCTGTATAAGTAGAAAAAAAAGTGTCAAACAGATTTTCGCCTACAGCTTTTAGATATAAATTTTGTTTAAAGTAAAAATTACAACTTATAAATCCAACTAGATGGGTTCATCTTTTGATCGTTCTGGTAGATTAAAAACTTGAGAATAGATTTTCCAGAGCTTGCTTTGGTAGCCACAGATCCAATTTCTTGTTTAGTAAAAACTGTATCTCCTTTTTTTACCGTTACATTAGTTAAGTTTTGATATACTGTAATATAATTACCATGTTGAATAAAAACTGCATTGGAAGCGCCTTTAATTTTTTGAATTTCCATCACCTCCCCATTAAATACAGCTCTGGCTTTGGCATTTTTTTGGGTGGTAATTTCTACACCACTACAATAGGTTGTTATATTGGGTAGTTGAGGGTGTCTCGTATTACCAAAACGTTTTACAACGACTCCATTTTTTATAGGCCAAGGTAGTTTCCCTTTATTTTTGGTAAAATCTGCAGCTAAGAGTTTTGCTTCAGGTGTTAAAGCTAATCTTATGGAAGATCCGCTTGTTTTAGTCCCTTTTTTAGTTGCATTTTTTTTATTGGAAGCAGCAATGGCATCTCTAATTAACTTCTCTATTTGTTTGTCAATTTTATTAGCTTCTTTTTGTTTTTTCTGGATTTGTCTAGCAAATTTATTACCGTCTTTTTTTAAAATTGAAATTAACTCATTTTGTTCTTCTAATTCGTTTGATAGTTTGGTTTTTGCTAGTTTATTTTGATTAATAAGAGCTTGTTTTTTCTTTTTGTCTTCTAATAATCCTTGATTTAATTCCTCTAAAACAACAGATTTTTTCTTAATATTTTCTCCTTGCATTTTACGATGCTTAGCATATTGTTTCATATACTGAAGACGTTTATAGGCTTGTAAAAAACTTTCAGAGGATAATAAAAACATAACCCTACTGTGCTGCGATTTACTTTTATATGATTTAGCTATCATCGAGGCATAGTCTTCTTTTAGGTCCTTTAATTCGTTTTCTAAAAGTGTAATTTTTACTTTGTTATTATTAATTTCTCGAGAAAGGTAATTGGCTTGTTGATTGGTAACTCTTATTAGGTTTTGACGAGCTATAATTTTACTATTTAAATCCTCTACTTGATTTAATACCGACTTTTCTTCCTTTTTTGTAGCAAATAACAGACTATTAATTTGCTTAATTTCAATTAATAAAGCTTGTCTTTTTTCTTCTAATTCCTTTTGCTTATTAACTTGTGCAAACCCTGAACTAAAAAAAAATAGGGATAAAAAAAGAAAAGAATATTTATAAAATCTGCTCATTTAGTTTAGTTGCATTTCTTTATAGCCGTTAGGTATGGTAAACGGAAAACGAATAGATACATTGTAATCTATTTTTTTATAATTGACTACTATTTGGGTTTCTTTTTCTTTTTGAGCAGCTATTATTCTAAAAGCTGAAGGGAAATAACCTCCTTCTAAATTTTGATAAGCTCCGTAATTAATGGTAAATGTTCTATCATCGGTTGGTTGGGATAAAGACTCCGATGCTATTTTAAAATTATCTGGATTTACTAATAATGAATGTATAAAATTATGAGGTTGCATTTTTGGTTGCAACATATATTTGTTAGCTACAACATCTGAAACATACTTATTATCTAAATCAAATATAGATTGACCTAATAGTATTCCTTGTGCTTTTTCAAAATCAATTTCGGTGCCTAACCATTTACTCAGTAATGAGTAATCACCTTTAAAATAAGTGTTGGAAATAGTTTCATAATAGCTAACAGATTCTGGAGTGATAAATAGTTTAGCAAGTGTAATTCCGAGTAACGATGCCTTAATCCAAATTTTTTGGTCCTTCTCCATTCTTAAACTAACAGTTAGACTTTGAACATCTCTAACGCTTTCGTATTTTACTTGTATTCTTGCAGCTATAGTAGAAAATTTTGGTAGCGCTTCATCATGACTTTTAATTATATCTTTAGAAGATAAGTTCTTATTTGCTTTTTCTGAACCCACTGCTATTTTACCACCTCCACAAGAGGTAATGAATAAAGAAATGAATAATATGATACTAAGTTTAATCTTCACTTTACAAATTTTAATCATCCATCGTTTGATTGGAAATAGATAATTGGTTTATTTTTTTCTGATACATTTTTACTTTTTTCAAACTTCCCTTTAAAGTATGTGCAATAATTAATTGTTGGTAAAAATCATATTCCATTTTAGGGTCGTCAAAAAGATAATCCAATCCCATTTCAAAAATTTCAATAGCTTGATCTGCGTTTTTTAACTCGTTATTTGCAACTCCATTTACTAAGTACAACAGAGGTTGTGCAGGAAATATTTCTAATCCTTTATTACTTAATAAAATGGCATCCTCATATTTTTCTACTTCAAGTTGTAATAGAATGGTGTTTTTTAATAAACCGTAATTATCTAAATCGTTTTCGATTCCTTTTTTATAGAAATTTAATGCTTTTTCTTTATCCTCTTCCGATAAATAATAATCCCCTAATAACAAATAAACTTGACTATTTTCTAGAGCTAAAATATTAAGATCTAAACCCTCAATTTCAGATTTATAACCTGGATTTTTTTTAGTGAATATTAAAAAGTCTTCTAAAACTCGATTCTTACTTTTATTCTCAATTTGATCGGAAGTAAAAACAACGTTCATAGAATTAATTGACTCTTGAGAGTTACCTTCATCTAGATAAAATTTGTACAAAGCCAGGTGTGCCAATTGAGATTTTGGTTGTTGTTTTATCAGTTCTTTAGCAGTATCAAAAGCTTTTTGGGCATTGCCTTCATCGCTATATAAATAAATTAAATTAAGGTATTCTTGTTCACTCTTTGGATTTTTAATAATTTTTTCTTCCAACTTGTTTATTGCATTTTCAGTGTTACTAGTAAGCCTGTAAATCCGAGATTTTAGTGCATTTCTGTAGGTGCTTTCTCCCCATTCTGCGTCTAATTCATCAAGCAATAGTAATGCTTTATCGTATTGTTTTGTGCGATGGTAGAGGTTTGCTAAATCTTCTTTATAATCGCTGTCTTGCAATACTAATTTTTTAACTACTGGAATGGCAGCTTTATAATTTTTAGCATCATAATACATATCGTACAAGGCCTCTAGAACATCTAACTTTTCTGGGCTCCATTCTAAAACAAGGTTGTAGTTTATTTCTGCCTCTTCAAAACGTTTTAAAGCGGTCAAATTTTTACCTTTTTCAAAATAAACAACGGCTTTGTTTTCTTGGTTATCTTTGGCTGTAACTTGGGCTTTATCTAGGGCATTTAATGCCAATTCATAATTTTCTATTCCTTTTTGTTTTAAGGCTTCAAAAAAGTGTACTTGAAAATCGTCACTTACATTTCCTAAATCATCTGTAGGCGTTTTATCTTGAGCAGACATCTCTTTTGGAATACATAAAATTCCAAAAAATAAAAGACCAAGAAATACGTATTTAATTTTCACTTTATAATTATTTCAATACTGAATAATCACCTATACTAACATTAGTAAACTTACCATTAAAAGTTGAGTGATTTCCTATCATTGCGTTGTTCAAAGTAGCGCTTTTAATCAATGTATGCGTTTGGATTATACTATTTTTAACATTGCTGTCTTCTATGGTTGTATTAGCTCCTATAGAAGCAAACGGACCAACAGTACTATTTATTAGAGTTACTCCTTCTCCAATAAAACAAGGTTCTATAATCTTTGAGTTAGTTGATTTTATAGTGTCTGAAATTAAAGCTTCTTTACTTTCGTTTAAAAATCCTAACATTCTACGATTGGTTTCTATGGTTACTTCTTTATTTCCGCAATCCATCCACTCATCTACAGTACCCGTTTTAAAAACGTTACCATTAGCCATCATTCTTTTAATCCCGTCATTAATTTGATATTCCCCACCGTTAATGATATTGTTATCTATTACATACTGCAATTCATTTTTAAGTACAGCCACATCTTTAAAATAATAAATACCTATAACCGCTTGATCGCTGACAAATTCAGTTGGTTTTTCAACCAATTCAGTTATTTCATGATTTTCATTTAAATTCACCACTCCATAAGCTCCTGGGTTGGCAACTTTTTTGGTCCAAATAACGCTATCTGCTTCTTTATCTAAGTCAAAATCTGCTCTAATTAAAGTATCTGCATAAGCAATAACAGCAGGTCCAAAAAGAGATTGCTCTGCACACATAATTGCGTGTCCTGTGCCTAATGGATTCAATTGTCGATAAATACTTGCTTTAGCTCCTAGGTCTGTTGCTAATTCTTTTAAGCTATCAACCACCTCATCTCCAAACCAAGCTGGGTCTCCTAAAATAAATGCTATTTCATCTATAGGCTCATCTAATAAATTTGCAATATCTTCTACCAAACGATGTACTATTGGTTTTCCTGCTACTGGAATTAATGGCTTTGGTACAGTTAAACTATGCGGTCTCAGACGTGATCCTCGTCCCGCCATTGGTACTATTATTTTCATATATAATTCCTGTTAATTCAGGGTTTTTAAATTATTTTTTATTATTTCACTCCGGTACTACCAAATCCTCCAGCACTTCTTTCAGTTTCACCTAAAACCTCTACTTGTTGCCATGCTGCTCTTTCGTGTTTTGCAATCACTAATTGCGCTACTCGTTCTCCATTCTCTATTTTAAAATCTTCATTGGAAAGATTCACCAATATCACTCCTATTTCACCTCGATAATCTGCATCAACGGTGCCAGGGGAATTTAATACCGTGATTCCCTTTTTTGCAGCCAAACCACTTCTTGGTCTAACTTGAGCTTCCATACCAATAGGCAATTCTATAAAAAGTCCTGTTTTAATAATTGTTCTTTCTAACGGTTTTAATGTTACTGCAGTTTCTAAATTAGCTCTTAAGTCCATTCCTGCTGAAGCAATGGTCTCATATTCAGGTAATGAATGGGTGGATTTATTGATTATTTTTATATTCATTTAGTATTAATTTAATAGCAAAATAACTTTTTTTATTTTTTTATTAGTTGTTTGATTTCTTTCTTTTCTGAAACAAAAATCATTCCTAAAAACACTGTTAACAACACTGTTCCTTTCCATATACTTCCTTGAAAAATATAAAATGAAAATACCGAAAATACAATAGATAACAATAGGTAAAATCCTATTTTTTTTAAATCGTAAGGGACCTTATAATGTTTTCTTCCTAAAAAATAAGAAATCAACATCATACTACCGTATGCTGCCAGTGTAGCTATAGCAGATCCTCTATAGCTAATAATTGGTATTAATAAGAAATTAAGTGTTAATGTAATAATGGCTCCAAAAACAGAAATATAAGCACCAAATTTAGTGCGATCGGTTACTTTATACCAAACAGATAAGTTGTGATAGATTCCTAGACATAAATTAGCCAATAAAATGATAGGAACAATTACTAATGCTTCCCAAAAACTACTATCTGGAATTAGTACTAATTTTAAAAAGTCTAAATAAACAACTACAAAAAGCAATATAAAACTCCCTAAAATGGTAAAATACTTTGTGATGGTAGCATACGTTTCTTTAGCATTTTCGCTTTTAGAATGGTTAAAGAAAAAAGGCTCTATTCCTAACCGAAAAGCGGTTGCAAACAAGGTCATGAAAACTCCTAATTTATAACAAGCGGCGTACATACCTAGTTCAGCATCTGCAATATTTGGTGGTAATAAATAACGTAGTAAAATTTTATCAAAGGCTTCGTTTACGGAAAATGCAATCCCAGCTATTAAAACCGGTAGAGCATATTTCATCATTTTACTCCAAATAACTAGATCAAATAAAAGCTTCATTTTAAAATAAAGAGGCATTAAAATTAGAAATGTAATTCCACTAGCAATTAAATTTGAAATAAACACATAAGCTACTTTTCCTTCCTCTAAATTAATAGAGCTCCAAAAGGAATTTGCATTGTTTTTAGCCCAAAGAGGAAGCACTAAAAAGAAAAATAAATTAAATCCTAAATTGATACAAACATTAAAAATTTTAATGATGGCATAACGTGTAGGTTTTTCGTTAGCTCGTAACCATACAAAAGGGATGACCACTAAAGCGTCTAAACCTAAAATAAATAATCCATAGGTAATATATTCAACTTTAAAATTCAGAAATGTGGCAATTTCAGCTTTTAGAAAAAGTGTGATAGTTAAAAAAACAAGAGTTGTAAGCGTAAGTGAAAGGAGCGCAGTAGATTGTACTTTTTCTTTTTGAAAATCATCCTTATTAATAAATCTAAAAAAAGCGGTTTCCATTCCATAAGAAAGAAGAACATTTCCTAAGATAAGAAATGCCATGTATGAAGCGTATATTCCATATTGTTCTTTGCCAAGAACTAATACATATAGTGGTACTAAAAAAATAGCTAAAGCTCTTGGTAAGACAGTCGCTAACCCATAGATAAATGTTTGCTTGAAGAGTTTTTTTAAAATTGTCAAACTTCTATTGTTTTTCGTTAAGCGTTGGTTTTAATTTTTAATAGTGGGATAAGCTACTATTTCTTTTTCGTTAATATTAGAAATTTTATAATAGAAAAAAACATTGTCATACTGGTAACTTAAAATTGCTTCATGATTTTTTAATTTAAATTGGGACTCAATAGGCAATGAATTAATCGCCTCATTTTGCCTATCATTATCTTGAATAGATCTAATTTCGTTGGCATTAAAATGGCCAACATATAAAGACTCATTTGATTTTTTTACAGCAGCTATATTATTTCTAAAATAAAATTCGTTTAATAACACGCCCTCATTAATTTGACTAAATTCTACATATAGGTTTACTCCAGATCCACCACCTTGAGTTCCCGCTATCCATTCTTGATAATAAATTTTATCAATACTAAAAGGAGTGTTAATAATAAATTCCGTGGTGTTTTTATTTGTGTCACAAGATTTGCAGCTTCTTAACAATCCTAAAGTTAAAACAACGAAGATAATGAGAATTAAAAAATTAAGAATTTTCATAACGTCGGTCTCTACGGTTTAATATTTAAATGTACAAAATGCGGTTCAATAAATACATAAAATATGACAAATGCTATATTTTCAAAAAAATTAAACAGTGCTTTTGTGAAGTTATTTAAAAACAAATTCAATATTTCAAATAAAAACTCCAGAAAAAGTTAAACAAAGAAGCCTTTTAATTTTATTAAAAGGCTTTTATATATTTATAAAATTAGTTTTGCTAAAAGTATTATCCAGCTAAAGCCTCAGCTCCTCCAACAATTTCTAGAATTTCGTTAGTTATCGAAGCTTGCCTTGCTTTGTTATACTGGAGGGTTAAAGCATCTCGCAATTCAGTAGCATTATCTGTTGCTTTGTGCATAGCTGTCATACGAGCTCCGTGTTCGCTTGCAGAAGAATCTCTTAAGGCTTTAAATAATTGCATTTTTAAACTCTTTGGAATTAATTCTTCAACTATTTTTTCTTTTGACGGCTCAAATATGTAGTCGGATACTTCTACTTTCTCGTCAAGTTCTTGATTTGAAACAATTGGTAAAAATTGTTCATTCATGATTATTTGAGTAGCAGCATTTTTAAACTTATTATAGATTAATATAATTTTGTCATAAGTACCATCAGTAAACAAATTCATTAACTTCTGTGCAATTTGCGAATTATTTTCGTACGTTAAGTAATCAAAAATTTCAATGTTATTTTCAATAATAGTTTGTTCTTTATTTAGAACGTCATTTGCTTTTTTCCCCAAAGTAAAAAAATCTACCTGCTTTCCTTTGTAAGTTTCATTTATTAAAGACAAACTACTTTTTACAATATTTGAATTAAAGGCGCCAGCCAAACCTCGATTAGAAGAAATAGCAACTAATAGCACTTTTTTTACTTCTCTATCTGCTGTATAATCGCTTCCAATATCGCCATCTAGAGTTGCACTTAAGCTTTGTAGTAATTCGGTTTGTTTATCTGCATAAGGACGCATAGTGGTAATAGCATCTTGTGCTTTTTTCAATTTTGCAGCAGATACCATTTTCATGGCACTAGTAATCTGCATCGTTGAAGATACCGAAGATATTCTATTACGTATTTCTTTTAAATTTGCCATTATATCAAGTGTAAAGCAATCAGTAATTAAATATTATAATTACTAATTGCTAATTTTTAATTGTAATTAGCTGCAATGTCATTAGCTACTTTTGACAAAACTTCAATTGCTTCATCGGTTAGTTTTCCAGCTTTTAAGGTATCTAAAATATCTCTGTGCTTAGCATTAAGGTATTCGATGAAATCTCTTTCAAATTCTTTTACCTTATTCACAGGCACATCGCGCAATAAGTTTTTAGATCCTGCATAAATAATTGCAATTTGGTCTTCAACTGTAAACGGATCGTTTTGTGCTTGTTTTAAAATTTCAACGTTACGTTTTCCTTTTTCAATAACACTCAGAGTTGCGGCATCCAAATCGGAACCAAACTTAGCAAAAGCTTCTAATTCACGAAATTGTGCTTGATCTAACTTAAGAGTACCTGAAACTTTTTTCATTGATTTAACCTGAGCATTACCCCCCACACGAGATACAGAAATACCTACATTAATCGCTGGACGAACCCCAGAGTTAAATAAATCTCCATCTAAGAATATTTGACCATCTGTAATCGAAATTACATTGGTTGGAATATAAGCAGATACATCACCCGCTTGAGTTTCAATAATCGGTAAAGCTGTTAACGAACCACCACCTTTTACAACATCTTTTAAAGACTCTGGTAAATCGTTCATACGTTTAGCGATATCGTCATCGTTGATCACTTTAGCTGAACGCTCTAATAATCTTGAGTGAAGATAAAATACATCTCCTGGGTATGCCTCACGTCCTGGTGGACGACGTAATAATAATGATACCTCACGGTAAGCTACCGCTTGTTTAGATAAATCATCATAAATTATTAATGCTGGACGACCAGTATCTCTAAAATACTCTCCAATTGCAGCACCTGCGAAAGGAGCATAAACTTGCATTGGAGCTGGATCACTCGCGTTTGCAGCAACAATAGTTGTATAAGCTAATGCGCCTTTTTCTTCTAATACTTTAGCAATATTTGCTACCGTAGAAGCTTTTTGTCCAATTGCAACATATATACAATATACTGGTTCCCCAGCATCATAAAATTCTTTTTGATTTAGAATCGTATCAATACAAACAGTTGTTTTACCAGTTTGACGGTCACCAATTACCAACTCACGTTGTCCTCTACCAACTGGAATCATCGCATCGATCGATTTAATTCCTGTTTGAAGTGGTTCTGTTACTGGCTCACGAAAAATTACACCCGGTGCAATACGTTCTAATGGCATTTCGTAAGTTTTACCTTCTATTGCTCCTTTACCATCAATAGGTTCTCCTAGCGTGTTTACAACACGTCCAGAAATACCTTCACCTACATTAATAGATGCAATACGTTGCGTACGTTTTACTGTAGAACCTTCAACAATATTTTTAGAGTGACCTAATAATACCACCCCAACGTTATCTTCCTCAAGGTTAAGGACAATCCCTTCTAATCCGTTTTCGAATTCTACTAATTCGCCGTATTGTGCATTTGATAGGCCGTATACCCGTGCTATACCATCACCTACAGTTAATACACTTCCAACTTCATCTAAAGAAGCTGTAGATTCGTAACCTGATAATTGATTCTTTAAAATTGCTGATACTTCAGCTGGTTTAACTTCTGCCATTTTTCAACTATATTATTCAGAATAAATCTGACGTTTATTTATATACTTTTACTAAATTCTCTTTTTATTTTTGCTAGGCTGTTTGCTATACTAGCATTGTACTGTAAATCTCCAATTCGTAAAATAAACCCACCAATTACCGATTCATCAATAGTGCTTTCTAAAGTTACCTTATCACTACCTGTTAGTTCTTTTACTTTGACTAGTACTTTTTCTTCTAATTCTGGAGAAAGAGCTACAGCGGTTGTTACTCGAGCTACTTTAATTCCTTGGGATTCTTTGTATAATTCGATATAGCTTGAAGCTACATCATTTAACAAAGAGGCTCTTTTATTAGCAACTAATATAGAAATCAATGATTTGGTACTGTTTGTTTGTTTTATAAATATTTTATGTAGTGCTTCCTTTTTGTCTTCGTCGTTATATACGGGACTGTAAAGCATGTCTTTTAATTCACTATTATTAGAAATGGTCGCTGAAACCGACTGCATATCTTCAAACAAAACATGAGCTGTGTTTGTATCTGATGCTTGTAGTAAAACTGCTTTTGCGTAACGTCTTGCTGCTCTGCTTCCGATCATTTTTTATTAATTTAAAGTAGAATCATTTAGCATGTCTTCTACTAGTTTTAATTGTTTGCCTTTATCAGACAACTCTCCTTTAACAACTTTCTCTGCAATATCTATAGATAAATTAGCAACTTGGTTCTTAATATCTGTGATTGCTGATTTCTTTTCACTTTCAATTGCGTCTTGAGCATTTGAAATCATTTTATCAGCTTCAGATTTTGCTTCTTCCCTCGCGTCAGAAATCATTTTTTCTTTAATTTCACGAGCTTCCTTAATCATTGCTTCTCTTTCTATTCTAGCTTCTTGAATTAACTTATGATTATCCGCTTGAAGATTTTCCATTTCTAGTTTCGCATTCTCAGCAGATTCTAGTGCGCTTTTAATTCCCTCTTCTCTGTCATTGAGAGCTTTTAAAATAGGTTGCCATGCAAATTTTTTCAACAAAAATAACAACAACACAAAGAGTAGCATTTGCCAGAAAAAAAGTCCAAAAGAGAAATCGTTAATTAACTTTTCCATAGTTATATTTTATATAGTTTAAATTTAATTAAACATCAATTGCAACCAACCGTTGCAATTGATGTTTGGGTTTTGTTATACTGCAAATAAGGCAGCAAATCCAATACCTTCAATAAGCGCTGCTGCAATAAGCATTGCTGTTTGAATTTTTCCGTAAGCTTCTGGCTGACGAGCAATAGCGTCCATTGCTGAACCACCAATTCTACCAATACCGATACCGGCACCAATAACTACTAAACCTGCACCTACAATAGCTGGGATTTCCATAATATATATAATTAAAAGTTAAACATTCAAAATTTATTAATGTGCTTCATCATGTTCTTCTACCGCAAAACCAAAATAAAGGGCCGATAACATGGTGAAAATATATGCTTGTAATAAGGCTACTAAAAGTTCTATTATTGAGATAGCAAAGGATAACACAAAAGTTAAGCTACTTCCTATCCAATTATGGAACACAAATATCAAACCTATCAAACTCATTAATACAATGTGTCCAGCCATAATGTTTGCGTACAAACGAATCATTAAGGCAAAAGGCTTGATGATTACTCCTAATAATTCTATTGGAGCTAATATTATTTTCATGGGAACCGGAACTCCTGGCATCCAAAATATATGTTTCCAGTAATTTGCATTTCCCGAAAACTGCGTAATGATGAACGTAATTAATGCCAAGGCAAATGTTACAGCAATGTTACCGGTAACATTAACACCTAGAGGAGTTAATCCAAACAAATTTAAAAACCATACAAAAAAGAATACGGTCAGTAAATATGGCATATATTTTTTATATTTTTTTACACCGATATTAGGAATCGCAATATCATCTCTAATATATAAAATTATTGGCTCTAAGAATCTACCTACTCCAGTTACTATTGGACCCCTTTTGAAGGATTTCGCCATACCAGCAAATGCTAAAAACATTAATATTCCAGTTATAATGATCATCAGCACACTTTTGGTAATCGAAAAGTCTAATGGTTTTACTTGAGTTGGATGGTGATGATCATCTAAAGTTATCGTTCCTTTTGCATCGGTTTTATATATTTTGTTGTGATATAGCTTGTAGAAATTTCCGTTGTTTTCGGCAACTGTTTCGCCATGATGAAATTTTGAAGAAGAAAACAGATGGAATCCGTCATCCCAAAGAATTACTGGCAAAGGAAAACCATAATGTTTATTTTTTTCAGTGTCACTAAAAAAGATAAAGTCGTAGGAATCTAATAAATGATGATCAATACTTTCTTTGATTTTTGTTTTCAGGCTAACTTCCTCTGGAGACCCCTCATGCTCATCGTTTTGTGCTTGTGCATTTGTGAAAATTCCTAAAAGAAGAATTGTAAAAAATTTTACTAAAAAACTACGCTGCATAGTAAACAAGTTATGTTGGCTTTAAAAATCGGTGCAAAAATACTGTTCTTTCTGGAAAGAAAAAACTATTTATGCTCTTTTTTAATTGAACCTAATTTTGTTAAGTTGACTGATTATTAAGCTGTTTGGAAAGATAGATAACCTCTGCAATTAAACAGGTTGCGTAGGGTATAAAAAAAGCAAGAAATTCTAAAGTTTCTATATTTCCATCCTCCTTGTAACTGGGATAAAAAACTAAAAAAAACACCAAAAACTTCAAGGCACTTCCTCCCATAAAAACAAAACCTGCTTGTGCTGAATTATTGGATAGCTTTTTTATTACTACTAAAAAAACAAAAACAGCTAAACTGAAATTAACCAAGTAAGATGAAATTATTTGATTCTCAAAAATATCTTTATTTAAATAATACAGCGCCAAAAGATGAGCGCCAAAAAAGATAATTAAAAGTAAGCCCAGAAATATTAAAAATTGAATATTTTTAGATTTCATTATTTATTAAGTTGATTGGTTTGTCTGAGTACTAAAAAAAGAGAGATAGCTACTCCAGCCAAAGTTAGTAAGATGGTATATTTTTTACCTGAAAGACTGTAGTTTAAATCTAGCCAGACGCCAACCTTAGTAAACAGATATATAATTACCCCCATCTGAATGGCAATGCCTGATAAAATAGCCCAACGCTTATTATTGTTATTTTTATTATTAGGCATTGAATAAATAAAAAATTTATGGGGTAAGTTTTAAATTTTTTTGTTGGCTTTGGTCGTCTGGATTATCAGCTTCTTTTCTAATATAATTTGACTTATTAGGCACTTTCATTAAACAGGTGGCATTGAAAAATGCACCTTGTTCAACTGCTAATTTTCCTGTTACAACCTCGCCTTCAATTTTTGAAGTACTCCTAAGGCTTAAAGTACCTTCAATGTCAAGAGTCCCTTTAACATGACCTTCTATATCCGCATTGTTGCAAGTTAAAGTTCCAACAATTTTACCTGTTTTTCCAACAACAACCTTTGAAGGAGTTTTTATGTTCCCTTCAATTATACCATCTATTCTAAAATAACCATTAGAGGTGACGTCTCCTTTTAGTATCGTTCCATCATTGATGCGATTTTGACCTGATCCTGGATTATCGTATTCCTTTGTTTTTTTTTCTGAAAACATAACTGATTATTATTTAGAATTTTTCGTGCTATTTAATTTGGAAGTTTTATTGAGTTTTTTAGGAGCTTTAGTATTTTCTTTAGATGTTTTTCTTGATTTATCTTGCTTTGTTGCCTTAGTTAAATCGGTGTTTAAATACATTTCAAAGTTTTTATGAATTTGAATAATTGCATAGTTTTCCGATGAAATCTCAAAAAAAGAAGTTGTTATTTTATCTTTTTTTCTTTCTCTTAAAGATTCTGCAAACCCCTTTGCACCTTGTCTCGATTTTAATCCATGTATCATTACAAATAATGTCTCAGGATTATAATAATCAATAGATGTTGACATTTCTTCATTTTGAGAAGTCATCATAACTTCCTTTAGTTTTTCGTGCAGCTCTTCAGCAAGAAGGCGATCCTTTGTATTAAACTTATACGCTATTTTCCATCGTTCACTTTCTTTATCTACAATAAATGCTGTTGTTGATATTTTAGGTATGAGTGTTTTATATAGACTCAAAGCTTCTTTGCCTTGTTCGTCATTGGGATAAGTTAGGGCAACAAAATTTAAGGCTTTTTTGTAAGGTTCAAAACCCTGCTGACGACCTATAGAATTAGCTTTTAATAATTCAAATTTTGAAATTATCGGATTTCCAAAATACATTGCTATATAGATATCACAATTATCTATAACATCTTGATATTTTGAGTTTTCAAAATATTTATAAAGTTGATTGTATTTATATTCAGGACTGGACTCATCTGAAGCTAAAATAGCATTTGGATTTAATAAAATTTCAGCATATCTAGAGTTCGGATACGTTGAAGTAATTTCGCTTTTGTATTGAAAAGCTAAAAGGCTATTCCCTTCTAACTCGTTAATTTTATAAAGATTATAAAGAGCTGGTAATAATAATCTTTTTTCTGGACTGAATGAAACCAGAGCCTCTAAGCGATCCTTTGCCAAATCATATTCTTTAAATTTTTCTTTGTAAATAAGTCCTAACTGATAATATGCAAAGTTTCTGTCTTTAATTATACTATCAATTATTTTTTTATCATTGGGAATCAATGCAATATAAGTTTCTGGCTTAAAGCGATCATTTTCCGAAACAGGGGCAATATAGTTTTCCTCAACACTTTCCAATTTTGAAATTTTATCAGACAACCTCCAATTATCTTCTAGTTTTCTATTTCCCCATCTTTTTCTAAACTCTTCTTTTCCGAATGATACCGTTGTAGAGTTATAAAAATAAAAGCTTCCTGCCCCAGCGTTAGTTCCTTTTTTTGAACCGGAATTTTCGGAGTTAGAATTAAAAAAAAGATTATTTTCTATACTTTCCTCATTTTGAATATTTGCTAATGAATCCTCTAAAACGATTCTCTTTAATTCGGTGGTAAATAGTGTAAAATATTCTAGTTGTTGCGCTTCTGTCATATTTACTAGATGAAGTATACTATCGCTATTGTAGGCAATATCTTCATATTTAATAACATCGTCTAGATTTTCTCTTTTCTTTTTTATTCGTCTGTATTGTCTAGAGCCTTCTTCCAAATTTGTTAGTGTACTGTCGTAATAAGCGCCAGCAGATTTATAAGATCTGTCATCAAAATATATTTCTGCTAACGTTTGATAATTTACAGATTGCATAACTCTATCCTCGCGGTAGGATTTAATGGATTTGTTGTAGAAATTAATAGCTAAGTCAATACTATCATTTTTTTTATGGTATTCTCCAATTTGATTATAAATTTTATCTAGAAATGGCCTGTTTTCTCGATTTTTTTCCAAATCAAATAATAATTCCAATAAAGCAAAACGATCTTCTTTTGTGAAATCGAAATTTTTTGCTTTTTCTATGTGCGCATTAATCATATAAACCCTGGGAGATTTTCTGTTTAAAGCAATAACTTTATCAAACTCTAAGTTGGCGCTATCAATTTTTTCAAGCTTATCGTAAAGTTGAGCAGTGATATAGGTATAGCGACCTTTGAGTTCGTTATTTTTTGTGTTTTCAGCAGCAAACTTCATGTATGGCAATGCAACGTCTAAAGAATCTAAATTTATGTAGGCTTGAGATAAAATTCCAGCTGCATCAGCCAATTCATCTTTGTCTATTTGGTTCTTTTCGAACATTTTTTTTAGGTTCTCAATAGCAACTTCCTCATTATTTAATCTAATGTTTGTTTTTGCTTTCCAAACCTTTGCTTGATTAATACTATTACAAGTAGGATAGGTCTTTAAAATAAAGTTAAAAGCGTCAAGTGCTTGAACAAAGCGACCGTCGTAATATCTGGCTTTTCCCAAAAGGATGTAAGCTTCATCGATTTGTGGATTGTATTCTTTTCCTTCTAAAAAAATGGCATGTTTTTGAACTCCTTTTGCCGCCTTTTCTTCAGCTTTATTAAAATTTTCATTTTTACTTTCTCCTGAAAGTAAACTACTTTCTTCCAGCTCTAAACGCTCTACTGGAAGAATTTCCCAAAAATTATCTCTGTACGATGAGGCTAATTGGAGTTTGCCTTCTTCAAAAGCTATATTTCCGTTATATAAAATGTTATATTCTGTGGTTATAGAGTGTTTACTCCTACTTAGAAACGTGTTTTTTTTACGCGAGCATGCGGCTAAAAACAGAATAGCCATTAAAAAAAATATAGTTTTTATTATTCCTTTCAAAATATAAGTTGTTTTGTTTATAATACTGAAACTTAAAAGCTTTGCTTTTAGTATATATACATTACTATTGAGTGTAAAAATACATTTCTTTTGTAATATAAATGAATATTAATATAAAATTCCTTTACAGTGCTTTGTATTTTGTACTTAAAATTAATTTTAAAACAACGGCGTAGTTTAAAAATTATAAATTCCTTTGTATTTTTACCAAAATTATATTCATATGAGTGAAAAGGCAAAAAATAAAAATATCTCGGTTACTATTGTTGTAGATGAGGAAATTCTGACAATAAAAATGGCTAAAAATGAAAATATTTTAGAGGCTGCTTTAAAAAATAATATTGACGCTCCTTATTCTTGTCAAGGAGGAGTTTGCTCATCATGTATTGCAAGAGTTACTGAGGGTAAAGCAACAATGGTGCAAAATCAAATTTTAACAGAAAATGAGGTTTCAGAAGGGCTAATTCTAACTTGTCAAGCACATCCAGTTTCAGAAATTTTAAGCATTGATTACGATGACGTTTAACTACAAATTAACTTTTCATTAAAGTCAAAACTTTATTAACTACATCGATAGGTGCAATCGTTTTCATTGCATCTTCGTAGTTTTCAGGATACTTATTCCCATAAACTGATGTTGGGATCAATGGAAATTTTTCAATATCCACCATTAAACTATTTTTATATTGTTGCCCGAATGGAGCAAAACCTAAAAAAGGGTGGGTAACACCCCAAAGAGTAACAATAGGTACTCCATAAATAGCTGCTAAGTGACCATTACTGCTATCCATCGACACCATAAGGTCTAAGTTAGAAATTAATGCTAATTCCTCTTTAAATTTATACTTCCCTGCCATATTAACTACATCAGGATATTTTTTTGTTATAATATTTAACTTTTCTATCTCGTTCTGACCTCCGCCAATCAAAACAATTTGTAATTCTTTATTCTTTATTAAATGTACAATCACTTCTTCCATCAATTCTAAAGGATACATTTTACTCTTGTAAGCTGCAAATGGAGCTATTCCGACTATTTTTTTTGTTTTAGAAAATATAATATTGATTTTCTCATTATCTATCTTTCTTTTTGAGAATGACTCAAAAGAAGACAAATTAATAGGGCAGCCAAAAGATTCAAAAACATCGGCATATCGTTGATGAGTTGATTTTAATTGTCTCAGTGTTTTATTGTTCTTCCTGGTTAAGGATTTTTTTTCTTTTCTTCCTTTATCAAGAGTAGATGTTTTTTTTCCGTGAAACTTTAATAACCTGGAAAGTATTTTAGATCTAATAACATTATGTAAATCTGCAACCGCGTCGATGTTCGAAGATTTTATTTTTTTATAGAGTCTTAATAGGCCTTTAATTCCTTTGTGTTTACCATCTAAAGCTGCTTCTAGGAACGTAATATTTTTAAGATCTTCAAAGAGGGGTTTAAAAAAGGTTCTAGATAGAACTGTTAAATGTATCTCTGGATAAGTTTTGGTAAAAACTTTAAGAACAGGGACTATCATAGCGACATCTCCCATTGCCGATAATCTTATAATCAATATGTTTCTGGGTCTTTTCAAATAAGATAGATTTCTTTAACTAAAAATTATTTTCCTTCTCTAAGTACTGGGTTTAATTCATCGTCATTATACATTTTCATCTGTTTATAAACTTTCATATACTTAACTCCAGCTTCGATATCATCTAATAACTGATCAATTGCAGTGCTTAAATCTAGTCTCTGCTCCAACAAGATATTTAGTTTTAATTGGCAAGAGTTTCTATGATCTTCAGATGCATTGCCTCTTGTCGCTTCTTCATTCATATGAAAAACTTTTAAAGCTAATATTGAAAGCCTATCCACTCCCCAAGCGGGGCTTTCTGTGTTAATAGTTGCGTTCTGTTTTACAGAAGTCATTTTATATTTTTCCAAGAAATAGCTATCGATATACTCAACCATGTCCGTACGATCTTGGTTAGAGGCATCAATCTGTCTTTTTAAAGTTAAAGCGCTTTTAGGATCGATATTGGGATCTCGAATAATGTCTTCATAATGCCATTGAACCGTGTCAATCCAACATTTTCTGTAAAGGAGGTGTTCTAAATTTTGCGATTGCGAATCGTAAGGGTTGCTAAAGTCTTGATCCACTCTATCAATAATGTGATATTTCGCTATAACTTCTTTAAAAATAACATTTGCTTTTTCTGAAAACATACCTTTTGGGTTTTTTAAATGAGAGACTATTTAATTGTTAGTATTGCTTTATAATTGTTAACCGAAATACCATTTCAATATCCATACTTTTATAGCGCAAAAATCTTTTACTCATATTTTTGCAAAGGTATCATATTTTGTAATACTATTTTATAAAGGCTATTTAATGTGCATCCTAATTAATACAATGGAGCAGGTTATGAAGGCTTTAGATTTAAAAAAAATAACTGAAAATTGGAGCTACTAATATAACCCATAACATCATTTCTGACACCCATTTCCTTTGAAGAGCTTCAATAAAATTCGAAAACAAAATAGAAATAGGTACGATTGTAAAAATTAATTCAACACCATTTTTTTGGCCTGTTAATATCACTATAATAATCCCAGTGATCAATGTAAATATTATAATCCAATATTTCGATTTTTTTCTCAAGGGAGTCTTTGTGAAATTTAAAAATTTAAAGACAAGGCTTATTACAGTCATTGACAATATGACGAAAAGTGAAAAAAAGTTTTTTAAAAGTTTGAATGAGGAGAAGTCAAAGCTTGTGAAATTTTTGTAATCTTTATACCAATACATGTTATTATCTAGATATAAGAAATAAATAGTACAAATAATAAAAACAAGAAACATCCCTATTATTGGAATCAAAAAGAGTTTAAAATTCTTGGACGCGAGCTGTATTAAAGCTGCATATAAAACGAGTAAAAACAATATACTCCAAAAATAAAAAAGTGTTGCAATGCCAATCCATAATGAAGCGTCTAATATTTTTTTTTGAATATTTTTTTTTGAATTGAAACTTAAAATTCTTCGTAAGGCTAATAAGATAAATACAGTTGATAGAATAGGTTTGCTATTTTGAAAAACATTTGGTGTTAACAGTAAAAGGCAGATGAAAATAAATAATGCATAAGAGTTTATTTGTGTGAGATTATTTTTTTTTATGACAAAGCCAAAGATTAGCATTAAGATGATGTAAAGTCCAAATTTAAATGTTAGCTGAATTAGCCGAATAAAGTCATTCTCAAAACTCGAAATTTGAAAATTATAAAAGGTATATCCTACAAATAATAGCAAACTGATTAATATGAAATGAAAAGGTTTAGAATTGCTGAAAAAGTTTGTGAGCATGATACTTAATTTATATTTTTGCAATCATAAATGATAAAGATATGACTTGGACTGGTTTTTTTGAAGGAATACAAAGTTTTTTTGAGGGAGTTGCATTTGCCCCATTCAATGCATTACGTGAGTTAGAAGCCGCGAATTGGTGGATGGCTAACTCTATGTCTTGGGTTTTTGTGGTAATTTGTTCTTTAGCAATTGTTTATTGGATTGGGCAACTTAAAAAATACGATACTACAGAAGGTAGTGATGATAAAAGTATTACTGCCCATAAATATTTAGGTTAAATCAAACCCTATATCAGACCTAAAATTCATCTTATCGAAATGTAATTTTTCAATACTGTTATAAGACTTTTCTAAAGCTTCCTTATAGTTAATCCCCATAGAAGTTATTGCTAACACTCTTCCGCCGTTTGTTAAAATATGATCTCCGTTATTTAATGTTCCTGCATGAAAAACAATTGAATCAGAAATCGTATCAAGTCCAGAGATCACTTTACCCTTTTCATAAGTCTCTGGATAACCTCCTGATACGAGCATAACAGTTGCAGCAGTTTTGTCGTCAATTTCTAACTTAATTTTATCTAAATTTTGATTTGCTGTAGCTTCTAATAATGTTATTAAGTCTGTTTTTATTCTAGGAAGAACTACTTCGGTCTCGGGATCACCCATTCTTACATTATACTCAATTACGTAGGGGTCATTATTTACTTTAATAAGTCCTATAAAAATAAACCCCTTATAGTCGATTTGTTCTTCCTGAAGACCTTTTACCGTTGGAATAACAATACGATCTTCTATTTTTTTCATAAATTTTTTATCAACAAAAGGAATTGGTGATATGGCTCCCATACCTCCAGTATTTAAACCCATATCCCCTTCGCCAATACGTTTGTAATCTTTAGCTGTTGGTAATATTTTGTAATTTTTACCATCGGTAAGTACAAAAACGCTTAACTCAATACCATCTAAAAATTCTTCAATTACAACAGTAGAACTAGCAGTGCCAAATTTAGCATGGGTAAGCATGTTTTCTAATTCCTGTTGAGCCTCCAAAATATTATTAATAATTAAAACCCCTTTTCCTGCGGCTAAACCATCCGCCTTTAAAACGTAGGGGGGGCTTAATGTTTCTAAAAATAATTTACCCTCTGATACCGATTTTTTGGTAAAGCTTTGATAAGCTGCTGTTGGAATTTGGTGATTAATCATAAATTCTTTAGCCCGTTCTTTACTCCCTTCAAGAAGAGCACCTGCCATTGAGGGTCCAATAAGCAGTACGTCTTTTAATTCTGAATCTGAACGGAAAAAATCAACGATTCCTTTTACTAATGGGTCCTCAGGTCCTACTACAACCATAGTAATTTGGTGCTTAATAACAGACTCTTTAATTGCTTTAAAATCAGTAACAGCGATAGAAATGTTAGTTGCAATCTCGGATGTGCCAGCGTTTCCTGGTGCTACATACAATTTATTACATCTAATACTCTCTGAGATTTTATATGCAAATGTATGTTCTCGACCTCCAGATCCTAAAATCAGTATATTCATTTTTGAAAAGTAATTTGATTTGATAAAAATAATTATTTGTAATCGGTTGCGCTAATTTTAATCCCAAATTTGTTTGAATTCTTATAAAATTGCTGCCTAATTCTCTTTATTTAATAGGCTTTTTCGTCTCCGGCCAGAGCATCAATGACTGTTTTAACTATAATTCTTAAATCCATAATAATAGACCAATTTTCTAAGTAGAATATATCATATTTTACTCGATTTGTAATAAAATTATCGTCTTCAACTTCTCCTCTAAAACCACTTACCTGAGCGAGTCCAGTAATTCCAGGTTTAATAAAGTGACGCACCATAAACTTATCTATTTTTTCAGCATACATATGGGTGTGGCTTACCATATGAGGCCTTGGTCCAACCACCGACATATCTCCTTTAAGTACATTTATAAATTGCGGTAATTCATCTATACTGGTTTTTCTTATTATTTTACCTATTCTGGTGACTCTTGGGTCATTTTTTTTTATTTGATGTAGATGAGCTTCTGGGTTTGGTCTCATGGAGCGAAATTTAAAACAATAAAACTCTTTATAGTCTAGTCCATTCCTTTTTTGTTTAAAAAATATTGGGCCTTTAGACTCAATTTTAATAATCAATCCAAGAATTGGAGTTAACCATGACAAGACTCCTATAATAACAACTAAAGAAAAAGCAATATCGAAAATTCTTTTTACAAACAAATTAATTGGTTCGTCTGTAGGTATCTTTCTCATGGATAAAATAGGAAGAAAATCGTAATACGTAAAGTCTAGTTTTTTGGAATAAATTTCTTTATTGTCAGGTAAGAATTTTAGAATCTTAAGATTATTATCGGCAAAATCTATTAAACTTGTAAGCTCCTTATTATTCAATTCAGCAATAGAGGAGTAAATTTCATCTACATCATTTTCTGATATATGCTTGATTATTTCCTCAATATTTTGATATTGTTTTAAATCAAATATTTTTACCAACTGATACCCATAATCTGGGTTGTCATTAAAATATTTTCTTAATTGATCTGTTTTTTTATTTAATCCAACTATTACTACTTTTCGTAAATTACCTTTAAATACTTTTCTATATTTTTTTAACAAAAAGAAAATGGTAAACTTAGTAATAGTGATTAAAGACATCACCAAAAGCACATATTTTAAAATATTTATAGATTTTGCAGACAATTCATTATAAAATCCAAAAAAAGCAAATACTAATAAAAAAAATATAATGGTTTGCTTTGCAATTAAGCCAAATATCTTAGTAACACTTGTATGTCTGTAAATTTCATAAAAATCAGAAAGTAACGTAGATACTATCCAAGAAAAAGATATATAAATGTAAAAATATAATATATCCGATTTTTCATAAATAATTTCAAATGAAAAATACCCTATAATAATTAAATCAACTATATAAGAAATTGGTCTTAAAAACCCTGAATATCTTCCTCTTTTAAAAATCATTTATTATTTTCTGTTGTGCTTTGAAAAATCTTTATGTTCATTTTTTAGTAATTCCTCTGGAGATAAACTTTTAAAAAACTCAAAAGTTCTCCTCATGCCTTCACTTCTTGAAATCTTTGGCTCCCAGCCTAAAATCTCTTTCGCCTTTGTAATATCTGGTTGTCTTTGCAATGGGTCATCTGATGGTAGCGGTTTGAAGATGATTTTTTGAGATGTTCGTGTTAATTTAATTATTTCTTCTGCAAATTCTAAAATCGTAATTTCATTAGGGTTTCCAAGATTAACAGGGTATGAATAATCACTCATTAACAATCTATAAAACCCTTCTATTTCATCATCAACATAACAGAATGATCTCGTTTGCGATCCATCTCCAAAAACTGTTAAATCCTCTCCTCTAAGCGCTTGTCCCATAAATGCAGGAATGACCCTTCCGTCATTTAGTCTCATTCTTGGCCCGTAAGTATTAAAGATTCTTGCTATTCGGGTTTCTACTCCGTGGAAACGATGGTAAGCCATTGTAATTGATTCTTGAAATCGTTTTGCTTCATCATAAACTCCTCTTGGTCCTATGGTGTTTACGTTTCCATAATATTCTTCAGTTTGAGGATGTACCAACGGGTCTCCATAAACTTCAGAGGTAGAGGCAATCATGATTCTAGCATTCTTTTCTTTAGCTAAGCCCAATAAGTTATGTGTTCCTAAAGATCCTACTTTTAAGGTTTGAATAGGTATTTTAAGATAATCAATCGGACTTGCTGGCGAAGCAAAATGCAATATGTAATCTAATTTTCCTGCAACATGAACAAACTTTGAAACATCATGATGATAAAAATCAAAGTCAGGGTTTTTAAACAAATGCTCTATGTTTTTTAAATCTCCCGTGATTAAATTATCCATTCCAATAACAAAAAATCCTTCTTTTATAAATTTATCACATAAATGGGACCCTAAAAATCCTGCGGCTCCTGTTATTAAAACTCTTTTTTTCATAATTTAAAAATTATCTCCCTATTGATACGTATGAAATTCCTTCTTTCTTTATATCCTCTAAATCATATAAATTTCTTCCATCAAAAATTATATTCTGATTTAATAGTTGTTTTACTTTTTGAAAGTCTGGAGTCCTAAATATACTCCACTCCGTACATATAACTAGCGCATCAGCACCATCTAAAGCTTCATACATAGAATTACAGTAATTAAGAGAATTCCCAAATTGTTTTTCTATATTAGGCATCGCTTCAGGGTCATAAACCGAAAGCTTAGCGCCTTTTTTTTGTAGTTCCCTCATTAAGTATATTGATGGAGCTTCTCTTATATCGTCCGTTTCAGGTTTAAATGCTAAGCCCCAAATTGCCAACTTAACGTCAGAGAGCTCATTATTAAAATGTTTTTCTATTTTAGGCAATAGAATTGTTTTTTGTTTCTCGTTTACTTCTATTACAGAATTTAAAATCTTAAAATCAAAGGATTGGTCTTTTCCGGCTTTTTGTAGTGCTTTTACATCTTTAGGAAAGCAAGATCCACCGTAACCAATTCCGGGAAACAAAAAACGCTTGCCAATTCTAGAATCGGTTCCCATACCAGCTCTTATTTTATCAACATCAGCTCCGACTTTTTCACAATAATTAGCAATTTCATTCATAAATGTAATTTTTGTTGCTAAAAATGCATTTGCAGCGTATTTTGTTAATTCCGCAGATTTTTCGTCCATAACAATAATTGGATTACCAGACCGCACAAAGGGCTTGTAAAGCTTTTGCATGAGTGATGTTGCTTTATCACTACTGGATCCAATAACAATTCTTTCAGGTTTTAAAAAATCGTCAACCGCAAACCCTTCTCTTAAAAATTCAGGATTTGAAACCACATCAAATTCGCAAATTGCTTTTTTTGAAATGACTTGTTTAACCTTTTCTGCAGTTCCAACTGGAACCGTACTCTTATCTACAATTACTTTGTACTCTTTTATTTTCTCTCCAATAAGTTTTGAAACATTTAAAACATAAGACAAATCAGCTGATCCATCTTCATCTTCTGGAGTAGGGAGTGCTAAAAAAATAATTTTCCCGTGTTCGAGCCCTTCATCCAATGAAGTGGTAAATTGTAATCGATCGGCTTTAATATTCCTGTCAAATAACACATCTAAATGGGGCTCGTAAATAGGAACTACACCATTTCTCATTTTTTCTACTTTTTCTTTGTCAATATCTACACAAATAACTTCATTGCCAGTTTCTGCTAAGCAAGTCCCTGTTACTAAGCCTACATATCCAGTTCCTATTACCGATATTTTCATTAACTATTTTTTTAAATTAATCTGCAAAAATACAACATCCCTTTCTTTAAATTAGCTTTCATTACTTAGGGTTTCATTCAACTTTTTATCTAAAATATTTTTATTATTGATTAATAAAATCACTAAAACAAAACCTAAATAATAAGCTCCTACTTGACGATGAAAATAATTTTCAACTAGGCCAAATAAAATAAAAGTTAAAACCAACGCTGTTGGGAAAAAATGCTTGTAGTGTTTAAATAATAAAATGACTAGAATACCTAAAAATAAGACAAGACTTATTAGTCCGGAACTTATGTAAAAGTCTAGGTATTGATTATGAGTATTAAATCGTTTGTTTATAAAATTTTGTTTCGTAGCAAGGTCTTTTATTTCGTTTTCATAACAATTAACTAACTTATTTGAGGTTTCTCTAAATCCTATCCCAAAAAATTTGTTGGCATTCCCATTTGCTATTTTTGAAGAGCATTCCCAAACTAGTGTTCTATAGCTCAACGGAATAGTTGATTCTGTATAATTAACTTCTGAAATTTCTTTATTAGGCTGAAAAGAATTTTCTATGAAGTCGGGAAACTTAACCGAGATTATAGTGGCTATAAATGCAAGTATTACAGCTGATACACCAAATCTAATTTTTTTGTTCTTCCCATAAAACTGTCTTAAAACTACAATAAAAAACAATAGTGCCAATGCAGTTTTAGACATGATTAATAACAAGTAAGCACTATTTAAAATGATACAGGTTAAATAATACTTGTTATCTGGATGAAATTCTTTTATTAAAGATTTATAGCATATTAAAATACTAAGCACACACAAAAGTCCAACATAAACTCTATCTATTAAAAGTGCATCTACCGTTTCCTGAAAAAACAAGAAAGACACATCTGAATTTTGATTGACTAATATTAAAAACTGAACTAATGTGTATATAATTGCTATAAATGAAGAAAAAACGATAGCCTTATTTACCTTTTTAAAATCTGCTATTGGTAAGTATAAGAAAACAATTCCTGCCGGAATCATCATTGTTTTTATAAATACAAAATCTAACTCCAACCTTCCTTGAATAGAAGAATTTATTAAGAGAAATGCAATAAAAAACACTAGCAAAAGCATTGAGTTCTTTGAGATTTTTTTAAAATCCTCTTTTCTTATAATAAACGGAAAGGCAACTACCAATATCAACATTAGAATATTTGGCAATGCTCTTATGTACTCATCAAAAGGAATAATAAGATATAATAAAATAAAAACGTAAGGATATATGGCGGCTAAAAGTATTCTCACTTACTTATTCTTTTGCTAAAAATAAAACTGTTATTAATAGATTAAAGGCTTGACCCTCTGATTTTTTCTTTAAACACTAAATATATGAATTTACTATTACCTACTAAATATCTTTTCCACATTCTTTTTGGCTCTTGGATAAATCTATAAAACCATTCCAGACCATTATTTTGCATCCATAAAGGAGCTCTTTTGGTTAGGCCAGAAATTACATCGAAACTTCCGCCAACACCCATAATAAAATTGACTGATTTTAACTCGTTTTTAAATTGATATAAGAAGTTTTCTTTTTTAGGTGAAGTAATAGCCACAAACAACATATTGGCGCCACTAGAGGCGATGTCTTTAGCTATAGTAGCTTCATCATCTTTACCGTAATAACCATTTCGGTATCCAGCAATCAAATTTTTTCCATATTTGTTAGTGTAAATAGACACTACTTTTTTAATCACTTTTTCTTTAGCGCCAAACAAATAAATTTTATGATTGTTTTTATAAGCGAGTTCAACCAAATTTTCCATTAGATCAATTCCTGCTACTCTCTCTTTTAAGGGCTTATTTAAAAACTTTGCTGCCCACACTACTGCTTGACCGTCTGCGTTAATAATATCACTATTGTTCACACTTTCATATAATTGTTTATCCTTTTGCATTTCGACTATCTTTCCAGCATTTACTACAACGTGATGTATACTTTCCTTATTTTTAATGGTCTCATTGACTAAAAATAGTGTTTCCTCCATAGAAAGGTTATGGATAAAAGTGTTAAGAATTTTAATTTGGCCTGCCATTTTATTGGTTTTTTAAAAATGTTACCAGTTCATTTTTAACTTTTTTACTGTCATAGTCTGCTGCAGTTTTTTCAGAACTTCTAATCATATTGGTTTTTTTATCTCCCGTATAATTATTGTATGTCATTATTTTACTTGCCAAGTCATCAGCGTCTTTTGGTTTAAATAAAAGTCCGTTTTCACCAAAATTTATATATCCTTTTGGCCCACCCATGTTACTGGCAATAACTGGAACTCCACATGACATAGCCTCAAGACCCACCAACCCTAAACTTTCATCTACCCTGTAGGTTGGAAAAACAAAAACATCTAGCAAATTATATTCTTCTGCTAATTCTGCTTGTGATAAATTTGATCGTAATGTATACGGAATATTTAAGTTCTTTAACCTTATTAGTATTTCTTCCTTGTCCGGACCATCACCAACTAACCTTAATGAAATGTTAGAAATAGCATTTTCCTTTAATAAAATATCAATGGCCTCAAGTAATACTCGCCAACCTTTTTTCTCGATAAAATTTGAGACAAAACCTATTACAAATTGATTTGTTTGAGGTTCCGTTTTTAAAGGTTTAAAAATAGTTCTATTTATCCCCCCAGAAGGATAAACTAATAACTTTTCTTTTTCCTTTTTAAATTGATTTAAAAAAATATCTTCATAGTATTTTGAAGGTATCACAATGGGATATTTTATTATTATTTTCTTTAAAAAAAAAGAATAAACCTTTCTTATACTAGTATTAAATGTTATATCACTTCCATGAAAATTTAATATATATTTTCTATTGAATAGACAAAGTAAAGGTGCTACAAATAGTGGGTAATGAACGTAAATTAAATCTTCTTTTTTTGCTTCTGATATTGCTTTTACAATTCTTATATAGAATCCTATATATCCCAAGAGCTTACTAAATCCTGTTTTTTTAGTAAGAATGGTTTTTTTAATTTCAAAGTTATCTTCTAACGAAACAACAAAGTTTTTTACAAAAATGCCGTATCTAATATTCTTGACGGAAGGATACATATTAGAGATTACTATTAATTTTCTTTTAGAATTACTCATTCTTTATTAATTTATCACTGTACATTAATAAAAAGAAACTCATAAAAAAAGAAAAGATAAACACACCCTTTGCGCGACCTAAAAAACTTTCTATAAAACTTAATAAAACTATAATTATAAAAAAGCTTAGAGCTTCACCCCTAAGTTTTGTTTTAAACGCAAAAAATAATAGCACCCAAACAAACACCAGCAATCCAAAAACACCATTGGAGACCAAAAATTCAACAAATTGATTATGCGCATTATAATTTTCTACTAAAGCTGTTTTAAAATTACCATTTATATAAGCGCTCGTATAGATTTCTTCAGTATCACCAGAGCCAACACCAAATACTAACTTTTCTTCCTTTTTAAATTCTCTAATTATATAATCCCATCTCTGAATTCGTTCTATTTTTACATTTCCCCTGCCGTCAATTAATCCAGAAAACTTATTTCCTAAGTAATCAAACTTTATAGATAGTATTACAAGGCCTACTATAAATAACCCTATTAAGATTTCTTTTTTTCTACTTCTGTTTTGGAGAACTGAAACGATTATTGCCAGTACAAAAGCCAACATTGCAACCCTGCTGCTTAGCTCAAATAAAAAAAGAAAGAAAGGAATAAGCAGTAATATGAGCTTCAACTTGTTTTTTCTTAAAAACTTTAATTCTTCTGTTTTAATAATTGCCAATACTAAAATTACTATTAATAATGCAAAATAATTTGGATGAACTCCAATAGGTTTTACTAAGTTCCAATTAGAATAAATCCATTCAAAAAAATAAGGTGCTTGTCTTAATGGTGTTGCGTTTGTTAAAATAGATTCTATCACAAATCCCCAGCAAATAAACATCCCAATTAACAACCCGGCTCCTAAAGAATAATATATTTTTTTAAAATTAAAGTCTTCTTTCTTATGTGATAAAATAATGGTGGGGAGTAAAAGTAATGTTAAAACTCTGCTTATATTTTTTAAAGCTATATCTGTATTTGTAGAGAGCCATAGCCCCAAAATATATAAAAAGAAAAGAAGTATAAATGGAATTATAAAAGCTCTTCTTTTCCATAATATTTCTTTTCTCTCCTTGAGACCTAAAACAAAAAAAGAGCTTGCCACAAAAACCCATATTGCAATCGTATTAATAGACAAAAATAATGGGAGAGTGCTAACAAAAAAGTAAGTGCTTCCTTCAAAAAAAGAAACTTTAAACTTTTTAGATTTCAAGAATTTGATCATACCTTTTTTGATAGGTGTTATTTATTGCTATTTCTTTCAAAAAATCAACAAGTAAAGAATATTCATTATCATCTATTCTTTGTATTTTTTCATGGATCAGCTCTAAGTTATTCATAGATGCAAACAGTTGATATTGGTTGCTTAATAATTTTTCAAGAGGAATGTGTTTTTCAGATATAAAAGGTAATTGAAAGCTTAAAAAATCAAATGCTTTAATGGGAAAAGTTAGGTCATCGTAAGAGTTCCTAGGTCGGGTGTGAAAAGCATATGCAATATTGTTTTCTTTTATATATACCGGTATAGTATCTCGAGGAATTTTAGCAACCTTTACAGTAGTTCCTTTTGTTAAATCATTTAAATGACTGTCTCCAGAAAGGACATAAAAATTATATTGATCTTGATATTCTTTTTCAAAGTCTAAAAAAGTATTAAAACCAGAATTCTGATATTTAGTGCTGCCCAAATATAAGATTCCTGTTTTTTTTGAAAAATCTGGGTTTTGTTTATTTTCTGTTATGTTATAGGTAGCTGGAGGTAATGCTTGGTATGGTTTTTTAATGTAGAAAGAGTTGTTTTTAAATAACATATCTCCCATCTCGATTGTTGGAAATACTAAGTTTGTCGAAATTAATGTTAGATAAAAATTGCTAAGTTTATTAACTATTAATGTAATTTTTGCTCTAGGGCTTGAGTATTGTTCTGGAAACATTTCTATATAAACATCCCGAATAAAAACAATGACTTTTTTTGAACGCAATCGTAAAAAAAAAAGGCAAAAAAAGTCTACTAATGCGATACGGTTTGTAGCAGATTCTACATATACTATATTCACTTTTTTAAAGGATACTGATTTTGCAATTTTATTTCCTTTTTCAATAATATCATCTTTTTTATTTAAAAAAACATTTTTAAATAAGGATACTCTTGTTTTTGGCCCTCCAGAAACATTACTTAAATTAGGAATGACATAAAGAATATTGTTCATATTTGTTGTTCTATCTGCCTTGTATTTTTATTCCCCTCTAAAATTAGAAAAGGGAGTATCAAATAAAACATATTGTTAAAATAATGAATTGATAATAAACAAGTAATAATTACAATGGATAAAAATCCAATTTTTGATTTTATAGACTTAATTTTTTCTAATAAAAAAATATGAAATAATAAAAAGAGACTCAATAATAAAAAACCTCCTCTATGATACAAATAATAAAAACCATTGTCAATTTCTTGAAAAGTTATGAAGTCACTCCAACTTTGAGCTTCTAGATTTTCTCTGAAAATAGTAGTGCTTGCTCCAAAACCATTACCAAATATTTTTTCAGTTGTACTAAATTTTTCACGAGCGAAAGCAGCATTTAAATCATTAACCCTAATTTTTAAACTTGGATACTCAAAGGGATCCAGTAAGTACGGAATTTTTTCTTTTATTAAATCTGGCGCATAACTTGAATTAAAAAACAAAACAGAAGAAAGTCCAATACCTAGGATAATTAAAATAAATTTAGGTTGTATTAACTTTTTAAAATCAACAACTAATAGCATCAATAGTATTCCGGCAATAACAATATTCATCAAGTTGGTTGTTAATAATAAACTTGGTATGGCTACTATAAATGCCAGGACTAATTTTAAGTCGAACGTTTTATTTTTAATTAAATAGTAAAATGAAATAAATACAATAGGAATAATCGATGGCCCATAAACCCTTCCTTGATAGCCAATTACAGTTGTGTGCCATAGATTAGGAAACTTCCCTAGGTACAGTAATATATATATCCCTAAAACGATATAATTTATTAAAAACAAAAATGGGAGTACCTTAAAGTCCTTTTTATTTAACAAAAACAAATAAAACAAAAACCCAAAAAGCTGAAACTTAATATCTATTTGTGGATTACGATGGCCATAAAACAGTCCAATGGTCAAGAAAATAAGATAGATTGCTAATGCTATATAATAATATAATGGAACTGTTATTTTTCCTTTTTTAACTACAATAAGATTAGCTCCTAACAATAACAATAAGCACAATAAAGAAACACTGCTTGAAATAGAGTTCCCTATTAATAAAAAAAGTGCTGTTAATAGGATGTAATTTAATACTTTCAAAAAAGAGTATATTTTGTTAAAATAGTCATTATGACAAATTTAAATTAAAAATTATGCAATTGTATTGCTAACCAATAATTTATTTTACTGTAATTATTCTGGAGCTATATTAAAACTTTGCGGAGTTTGTGTCACTTTTGGCTTAGAAAAAATCTATATTTTCTGAATTTTTAAATTCCCAAAAACAGCATTATTTTTTATAGTTATGCTCAATGTACCTTTGTTAAATTCCTTAATTTCTACTTCTTTATCATTCCAATAGGCCTTATAGGTGTAATCTGGGTTTAGGCAAATTATTAATGAAAAAGGCTTGTTCTTACGATTGTAAATTTTCATAGAAGCTTCTAGTTCAGAAAAGTCATCATTAAAGCTCTTTTCTTTAATCCAAATATCATACCCTGTTGTAATGTTTCCAACCTGATAATAAGCATTAAACCATGACATAACAGGACTTGATAAGCCACTAAATTGATGCCACCCTTTTCCTTTTTTAGAGTCTATTGAAAAATACTCATAACAATTGTATGATTTTTCGGTTTCTCTTTTCCAAACATCTAAAGCTGTTATTGCTATTTGGTGAGCGAAATCATCTTCTCCCAAATCTAACATCGATTTCCAAAAAAACCACTGGTGTGGCATCCATACATGCCCATTCCAATATCCTTTTTTATTATAATAAGGTGCTGTTTGATCAATAGTTGAAAGTCCCATATCTGACCAAATTTCTCCTTTTGTTTTAAGATGTGATACAATTTTATGAGTCTGGTTTTCATCACATATTCCTGCAATTATAGGTGATGCCCCTCCTAATCCCATATTAAAATTAATTGAATCGTTATACTTTAAGATACTATTAGCTTGTCCGAAACCTTTATGGTTAACGTATCCATAATAACCTGTTTCTTCATCCCAAGCGTATTTTTGTAAAGCATTTGCTAATTGTTCTATATCCTTTTCATAAACTAATAGGTCTTCTTTAAGGTTTAGTTGATGGGCAGCCATTTGCATAATCTTGGCAACTCTGATGACATGTGCCGAACTTATAGCAGGCGCAACGGTTTTGGATAACTTGTTTTTGTGAACAAATTTTTGTGCTGGATAATCGTCCCAACCTCCAGAATTATAAAAATAATCCCAAGTACGAATTAAACCAGAATCTAGGTTTGATGTTGTCGAGCTTTCTACTTTTCCTATTAAAAAATTATAGTATTTTTTTAACTTAGGATATGCATTTTCAACCAACTCAATTGATTGAGTTTTATTCCAAAGTTCTAGAAATAAATAAAACTGAACAGGTAATGGAGTGCCGTGATGGATAAATGCAGATTGTTCTTCAGCTTCGTTTAAATAAGCATTTAAATTTTCCATACCTCTTTGCGTACTTATTTGACTTAGACCTAATCCTATAAAGCCTGAGTCCCAAGTGTACAAGCAATCCCATTTTCTTCCTGGAGCATGATGCCTTATATATTGATTTTGAGTATATACTGGATAGACTACATTACTTATTGTGGTTGCTTCCATTAACTTTTGACTAAACTCATATTTTACTCCTTCTGGCACTGTATGATAGTTAGTTAAAGATTGTCTTGCAATCGTATAAATGTCATTATAATTTAATTGTGTTGATTCGTTCAGGCGATTATAAACTTCTTCTTTAGTTCCAGTACAAACTATCCCGTTTATTACTTTAGATGAATTAGCGTCTATAATTATTGGATTTAGGTGCAAATCGGTGAAGTGTGCCTTTTCATCAATATAAAATTTAGACTTTTTAGAATTAATTAATTCTATATTATATTCTTCAGGAAGATTATCAATGGTCCAATCCCGGACTTCTAGATCATTGTGGTTTAAGCGAACCCCATAATAGGTCTCAATATTATCATATTTAAGGATAATAGAATTTGAACTGGGTCCTTCTATAATATCTGGAATATTGTTCCATTTTATTTGCTCAATTTTCAATAAATTAAAATCTCCTTCGGTTAAAATTGCAAAGCCGTCAATAACTAAAGGAGTTTTGGATTTTGACTCTATAGAAAGTGAATATTCTTCTGCATTAATAGTGCCTATTTGAATTTTTTTTAAGCTATAATTTTCCGAAGGATCTAATTCAATAATTTTCGTTACAATGCCTTTTAGTTTAAGTTTAGCCTTTTGTTGTTTTTCAGTCTTATATCTTAAATAAAGAACCCCGTTTTTTATTTGGTTAGGAAATTGGATTTTATAAACTACCTGATCGCCAATATTTTTCCCAAATCCTCTGCCAATAGCGCTTCCATTTATTAACTCATGATCTCTAATCTCTGCTCTCAACATTCCATCATACACTAAATCATTTCGATGTCCTTCCTTTGCAAAATTTAAATATTGATAATCCAATGCATCTATCCAAAATGCATTTTCTGGTAAACTAATTGTAGCATAATTTAGTTTTTTTTCTGGATTATGTGGTTTTATAGGTGGAAAATGAATGGACGATAATAAATGCAATACAAGACTGTCTTGAGAGTTGGTTTGATTCATAAATTCAATACGAACAGATCTCGAAAAAGAATCTATTTTAGAATAAGAAATGTCTGCATATACTCGATCTTTCCATTTAAGTTCATGTCTAAAAGAAAAATATTTAAGATTAGGAGATGCTTCCCATGGATGAAAACCTGATTTAGTAAATACATTCGGAGCCTTTGTTTTTTTATTTTTAAAACCTGGAAAAAGACTAAAATCAACTCTTATTCCTTTATCAATATCTGGAATATGAGAAACTCCAATATATTTTTTTGTGTAAGGCCCCCAAGCTGGAAGACTAAGGTCATGAGATAGTTGTTGACTATTCTTTATTAATACAGCCTGTTTTTTTGATGAGTTTGAACAACCCAACAAAAAAATAACTATCCATATTGAATAAAAACACCTCATAGAACTCATTTAATTTAAGCAAAAACAATACTTGTCGGTATGCTAATTTAATTTAAAAAAATATCTCGAGAATCATAGAGTTACATTTAATTTTTTAGCATTTTTACTATCTGCAATGATGGTATGATCGCCTTTAAAAATTCTTTGAGAGAGGCACTTGTCATATACCTTACCAAATACCACCAATTAGGCACAAATAAAACGAAAAAACCTACAGCCATAGAAAAGGCAACCATTTCTATAGAGTGTTGACTGCCTAAAAATATGAAAAACGGCATTATTGTTATTGAAAATAGATTCCAATAAAAAGCTCTATCAGTCCTACCAGTAGCAATAACAAGACTGCCTATTGGATTTCCTAGGCTCCTTATATACATATAAACACATAGTATCCGAACTACCTCCACAATGCTCTTATAATCATTCCCATAAAGAATGTATATGATAAATGGAGCAAAAATTATAATCAGTAGATATACACTAAAGTTGAGCGTTGATATAATTTTAATTAGCTTTAAATAATTTATTTTTAATACATCGATATTGTTTTGAAACTTTGCTAATAACGGGTTGGCTATTTTTGTTATGATTGGATTAATGATCTGAGCCGGGCGATAAACTAGTTGTTTTGCTAAACTGTACCCCCCTAATATTTCAGCACTAAATAATTTTCCGATTATGATAATATCTAAATCTCTATTAAAATAATTAACTACTTGACTACCCACTTCAAAAATTCCTATTTTTAGAAAAGGGTATACCAATGTCCAATTAAAATAAAATAAGATGGGTCTTATTACAATTCCCCTTAGGAAGAAGACAAGATTAGGAAGCGAATATTGCAATAAAGCTGAAAAAACCAATGCATATATTCCAAATCCTTTAATAGCTAATATGATTGCTAAAACAAGCGCTAATGAAGAGCTAATAACCTCAACTATTGCAATAAGTTTAAAATTAAGATTCTTCTGTTCAATAGTTTTATATTGATTTCCTAGCCCTGCAAATACGATACTAATTGCCATTAGAAGAATTAGCTCTGTAAGTTGAGGTTCGTTATAAAACGAGGCAATATAAGGTGATAATAAAAATATAAAGCCATACAAAGAGATTCCAAAAAATAAATTTACCCAATACAAGCTTGCATATTCTTTTCTACTAATATCTTGTTTATGAAAAATTGCCGAAGTAAGGCCCATATCTGTAAAAAGATTTAGTACTCCTAAGACAAATACTACAATAGCCATTAGACCGAAATCTTCTTTATTTAAAAATCTGGTTAATATTGAAATTCGGACAAGAGAGGCTAAAGCAACACCGACAGTAGAAATAGATGTCCACTTTACGCCTTTTAAAATACTTTTTCCAAACTGCATAAAATTCCTTTATAAAATTAATTTGAATTCTTCTAAAGCTTGATTGCTATGCTTTAGTTTGTTTTGTTTACAATTTTTCTTTAAAAATAAGAGTAAATCGCCTTGTGTAAATATACATTCTAATGATGAATAAAGGCTTTTTGTAGAGTTTTCTGAGATAATTCCGTTTACTTGATGTTTAACAAATTCTTTTGCAGCTGGAAAATCAGTGGTTATGACTGGCGTCTCTAATATTAATGACTCTGTTAACACCATTCCTTGTGCTTCAAAGGCTGAAGACAAAACTAGACAGTCTGCATTTTTTATATATGGGTATGGGTTTTCTTTAAACCCTAAAAAGTGTAACTGCTGATCAATATTAAGAGTTTTTGATTCGTCTTTTAAATTATTTAAATCTGGGCCATCTCCAATTATATACCAATTAAACACATGTCCTTTGTTGATCAATTTTTTTGAAATTTTTAAAATCCGATCTATTCTTTTTTGATGATTGTCAATTCTTGCAACTGTTACAAAAGTCAAAGAGGATTTTTTTTGAAAAGGGTTTTCAATAGCAGCTTTCTTTAAAATGTCACCTTCACTTATAAAGTTGTGTATAAGGTGAGATTTTGATTTAAATTCGGGTGCTAATTCCTCAAAAGCAACCTTACAATAATTCGAAACATTAACAACTGTATCAAAGCCTTTATACCTTGATAAAATATAGTCTCTTGAAAAACCTAATTCTTCTAGATCGTTATGGATCCAAGCTATTTTCTTTTTTGAAGTAATCCCGTTTTCAAGGATGTCATTACAGCCTAAATTTGTTTTTGTTCTTGGGATATCGTTAGAAAATGAAATGGCTATATCAAAATGAAACTTAGTAAATCCTCTATAGAAATATTTTATAAAAGCTTTTCTTGTGGTATTCCTTCCAACAATTTTTGAAATAGTTTTGATTAATAAATAAACAAAAAAATGATGTGGTTTTAAATTCTTTTTAGCTTCTTCAAAGTCAATAAAAAAGTACTGCAACGCTAAAGGCGAATAAATAGTTATTTTTGAAGAAAGATCTTGGAATTTTTTATGTAAGTACGGATTGAAACATAAAAATGACAAGTCCAACTCAGAGTTCTTTGATAGCTCAGACGTTAGGTTGTACAAGGAATTAGCAATTCCCCCCATTTTAAGATGAGGATTTACGAATAAAATTTTCAACTTTTAGTTACTTTTTAAGTACTCCGCAAAAATCTAAAACTATCTTTTTAGAGTCTATTTCCAAATTATTAAATTCATTATGCGCTACTAGATAAACAATAATGTCTGCTTGGTTCACAGCATCGTTGTAACTTGTTAACTTACGATCTTTATTTTCAGACAAATTGGGCTCTACAGGTAATACCTTAAAACCTTGCTTTTCTAGTGATTCTGTAACAAATAAGGCAGGAGATTCTCTTAAATCATCAATATCTGGCTTAAAAGCAAGACCCATACAGGCAATAACAGGATCTTTACTTTTATTTACCTTAAAAGCCAAAGCCTCATTTTTAATTTTCTCTAATACCCAGTTTGTTTTATAATTGTTTGTTTCTCTTGACTTTTTGATAAGTGGGCTTTCTTTGGGAAATTCAGATACAATGAACCAAGGGTCAACCGCTATACAATGTCCTCCAACTCCAGTTCCTGGATTTAAAATATGTACTCTTGGATGTTTATTTGCTAATGCGATCATATCCCAAACGTTTATTTCGGCCTTATCACAAATAATTGATAACTCATTGGCAAAAGCAATTTGATTATCTCTAGAAGCATTTTCAACTAACTTTACCATTTCAGCAGTTTTTGCGTTGGTAGGGTGAAGAGTCCCCACTACAAAATGCTTGTAAAAATTGATCGCTTTTTTTGTTGATATCTCATCAACACCTCCAATAGCTCGATCATTATGTTTTAATTCATTTAAAATATTACCTGGTAAAACCCTCTCAGGGCAATAGGCCAAAAAAATATGTCCTTTTAATTCGGGGCGTTCTTTATAAATAAATTGCTCCATTTTTTTGGTGGTGCCAACAGGGCTCGTTGATTCTAAAATAACTAAAGCGCCTTTTTTAAGCGTCGGAATGATGCTTTTTATAGCAGACATTACATAAGATAAATCAGGCTCGTGATCGCCTTTAAAAGGGGTAGGGACTGCTACTAAATAAACATCTGAAGAGACAGGCTTTGTTGATGCATATAAATTTTTATCTTTTACTACTTTATGAACAAGTCCCTCTAAATCAGGTTCTACAATATGAATTTGGCCTTTATTAATGGTGTCAACAACTCCTTGTCTTATGTCTACGCCAGTAACCTTCAAGCCTCTACTGGCAATTAATGCTGCAGTAGGTAAGCCAATATAGCCAAGACCCATCATTACGACACTAGGTTTATTTTCCATATTATATTTCCTTAATAAAATTTACTATTCTTGAAGTTGCATTACCATCTCCATAAGGGTTGTGCAGCATACTTAAAGTTTTATAATAAGCAGCATCACTTATTAATTTTTGTGTTTCGTTAATTATTTTTTTTGTGTCGGTCCCAACTAGCAAAACCGTACCTTCTTCAACAGCTTCAGGGCGTTCTGTCGTGTCTCTTGTTACCAATACAGGTTTTCCTAGACTTGGCGCTTCTTCTTGAATTCCACCACTATCTGTTATAATAAGGTATGATTTCTCCATCAACCAAATAAATGCTGCGTATGCTAGGGGTTTAACAAGAATTATATTGTCAATTCCTGAAAGAAGCTCATAAACTGGTTTCTCAACATTTGGATTTAAATGTACTGGATATATTATTTGAGTCTCTTTATTATTTTCTGCAATTTGTTTTAGAGCTGAGCAGATATTTAATAGTCCTTCACCATGATTTTCTCTTCTATGTCCAGTAACTAGTATAATTTTCTTATTAAAATCTAAAATTTCTTTTAAATTCTCAATTTCATTATCTTTAAAATTAATGCTATTTACTTTCTCAATACCAAATAACAAAGCATCAATTACGGTGTTTCCAGTTACAATTATGTTGTTATTGTTAATATTTTCTTGAAGTAAATTTTTTTGAGAAAGAGTTGTTGGAGCAAAATGATAATCCGCAATTTTTCCTGTTAACTGCCGATTAAATTCTTCTGGGAATGGATATTTTCTATCAAAAGTTCTTAAACCTGCCTCTACATGACAAACTTTAGCGCCGCTATAAAAAGCTGCAATACCAACTGCCATTGATGTAGTGGTATCTCCATGAACATAAACAAAATCTGGGTTTACCTCTTCTAAAACTGACTTCATTCCTTCTATAATAGTAGCAGTAAGACTGTACAAGTTTTGATTAGGTTTCATGACATTTAAATCATAGTCTGGGTTTATGTCAAAAAAATCCAATACCTGATCTAACATTTCTCTGTGTTGAGCAGTAACGCAAATTTTTGTATTAAAACTTCTATCTTTTTTAAATGCTAAAACTAGTGGAGCCATTTTTATAGCTTCAGGTCTTGTTCCAAAAACAATTAGATTTGTTTTCATATTAGTTTAATAGTAATGCTTTGAGGAAGCTAGTTGTTTTCAGATGATTCTGCTAATTCTTTTAAATTGAAATAAGAATTCCTTAAAAAAACTAAAACAAGAAATGCTAGAACTAACATGATAGGGTACTTAATCATTGGATTTCCGAATAGTCCTCTTTTTTCCTTAATTACATTTGGCTTATTAACCATCACCACAACCTCACTCTCATTAACTAAAAATTTATTTAAAGATTCTGATTCTTTTTGTAATTCTGTCTTTTTTATTAAAAGACCATGAACACTAAAGTTTTTGTCAACAACATAGATTTGATCTGACTCTGATGGAAGGGATCTATTTTGACTATAATTCTCTATAATCCTTTCAATTTGTATAATTGACTTGGTATTTAATTCAATGTGTTTTTTTACACCCTTTAACGTAGTATCTTTTAACTTTTGCAACAATGAATTATCATTGAAGTAGCTAATCAAATTAGTGATTGTTTTATCGTCGGCATAGGTTGATAAATTCAAGTTTAATGTATGGTTTTTGTATTTAGAAATAAACGTTTCTGATATGTCTAAGTCAGTTGTATTAAAATCTAAATTTCTTAAAAGTCCTTCCAAATTTCTATCATTCACCTCGTACCTTCTTGAAATTTCTGTTAAGTCAATAATGGGTTTAATCTCCAGATCTTTAATGGGCACTTCTGAGCTCTCAAAGCCAACAGTCTTAAAAAAAGCTTTATCATTTTCTGCAATTTTTTCATTTAAAAAATTAATTTCATTGTAAACAAAATTTACTGCATCATGATTTATTCTAAGCAAAACCTTTGCGCTTTTATTTTCTTTGTAGTCCAAGTTTGAAAAATAGCCCAGTACAACACCTAAAACAACTAACAAAAGAGTTGTTTTCCAGTTTTTAGCAATAAAGTTTAAAACATTAAAACCATATATGGCTAATTTTAAAAAGCCTTTTTTAAAAGAATGAAATAGGTATAATATGCTAATTTCGTCGTTTTTGTTTTCCATAAAGTATAATTTGTAATTACTATTTTATGCTCAAAATTCTAATTATTTATTTTTAAATTAATAACATTTTTTAAGCTTTTTTGCCATTCAATACTTTGATAATTAAATTTTGAAAAATATTTTCTAGCATCTAATACACTAAACGCTGGTCTTTGTGCAAATGTACGGTAATAGTCCGTTTTTACAAGATTTGTTTGCGTTAATTGGCCCGTTTGCGTTAATATCTCCTTAGCAAAGTCATACCAGGTTGCTTCTCCCTGATTGCTGTAATTGTAAATACCGTACCTCTTAGAATCTGATGTTATGATATTAAGAATAGCCTCTGCTAAATCGTTAGCATTAGTTGGAGTTCCTGTTTGTTCTGTTGTAACAGTTAATGATTTTCCTTCTTTTACAAATCTTAAAATCATATTATAAAAGTTTTGGCCGTATTGGGAGTAAAGCCATGAGGTTCTAATAATATAATGTTTCCTCCAAATTTCTTGTAACACTTTTTCTCCTTCCAATTTAGATGCTCCATAAACATTAACTGGATTCGTTGGGTCTTTTTCAGTGTAGGGAGCTCTTTTTTTTCCATCAAAAACATAATCTGTTGATACTTGGATCAATGTAGTATTGTTTTTCTTACACTGTTTTGCTAAGTTTTTTACACCATCTTCATTAACTAAAAAAGCCTTTTCCTTTTCACTTTCTGCTTTTTCAACATTAGTATATGCTGCAGTGTTAACGCAATAATCAAATTCTTCTTTATCAAATAATACTCGGATTGCTTCTTTATTTACAATGTCTAATTCTTTTCGGCCAAGAAATAGAAAATTATATTCTGGATAATGATTCGATATATCTCTTATGCACTTTCCTAGTTGTCCATTTGCGCCTGTAATAAGTATTTTCATTTTGCTATTGCTTCTAAAAAAGAAGGAAGTTTTAAATCTTTTTCTGATATGATAAGTTTGTCATTTGGGAGATGCCAATCTAGTTGAAGAGTTGCGTCGTTGTATATGATTCCTTGCTCTGAATTTTTATCGTAAAAATTATCACATTTATAAGCAAATTTAGAAGTTGGAGACAATGTAATAAATCCGTGAGCAAAACCGCGAGGGACGAACAATTGTTTCTTAGAAATATCATCTAAAATTACGGAGAAATGCTTGCCAAAGGTTTCAGATTCTTTTCTCATATCAACAACGATATCTAAAATTCTTCCTTCTATAGCTCTTACTAACTTTGCTTGAGCCATTTTTCCCAACTGATAGTGCAATCCTCTTAAAACACCAAAACTAGAAGTGGATTGATTGTCTTGCACAAAGTTTACTTTTTGCCCTGAAACTTTTTTAAACAAGATATCATTGAAAGTTTCATGAAAGGAACCGCGCTCATCGTTAAAAATGGTTGGAGTTAATATAAAAGAATCTTTTAAAGGGGTTTGTTCAATCTTCACTTGATCATTTTTTATAATAAATGTTTACCATAACCACTTTTTAACAATGGTTTTATTAATTTATTTAATTGTTCCTTAGTGATAAACCCCATTTCGTAGGCTGCTTGCTCAATGCTTCCAATTTTAAGGCCTTGTCTTTCTTCAATTACCTCTACAAATTGAGATGCTTGCATTAAAGAAGCAAAAGTACCTGTGTCTAACCAAGCCGTACCCTTATCAAGTATACTAACGTTTAGTTTGCCTAGATTAAGGTATTCGTTGTTTATATCTGTGATTTCTAACTCTCCTCGATCACTCGGTTTCATATTTGCTGCAATAGCGACTACGCTGTTATCGTAAAAATAAATACCTGGAACCGCAAAATTAGATTTTGGATTTGTAGGTTTTTCTTCTATGGTTAAAACCTTCCCTTGATCATCAAACTCAACCACACCGTATCGTTCAGCGTCCTGAACATGGTACGCGTATATAATTCCTCCATCTGGATCGTTATTGGATTGTAATAACTCCTTCAATCCTGATCCATAAAATATATTATCTCCTAGTATTAAAGCCACCTTTTCGTCACCTATAAAATCTTTTCCTATAATAAAAGCTTCAGCTAATCCGTTGGGTTGATCTTGAATTGCATAATTAAATTCACATCCAAAGTTTTTACCATCTCCTAAGAGTTTTTTAAATAACGGTAAATCTTGTGGAGTAGAAATAATTAATATTTCTCTTATTCCAGCATACATTAAAGTTGATAAAGGATAATATATCATTGGCTTATCGTAAACTGGCATTAATTGCTTACTAATTGCTAAAGTGATTGGATGCAATCTTGTTCCAGATCCTCCTGCTAAAATGATTCCTTTCATAATTGGTCTTTATTATTTAAATACCATTCAATTGTTTTTAAAATACCACTTTCAAAATTTTCTTCAGCTTCCCATCCTAATTCATTTTCAATTTTATCAGCATTTATAGCATACCTAAAATCGTGCCCCGCTCGATCTTGAACAAAATTTATTAGATCCCTATAAGGCATTTTGTTGGGCACTAATTTGTCTAATAAATCACAAATAGTATGTGCAATATATAAATTTTCACGTTCATTCCTTCCTCCTATGTTGTATGTTTCACCTAACTTTCCCTTTTCTAAAACTAATTTAATTCCTTTACAATGGTCGTTTACATAAATCCAATCTCGTATATTTTTACCGTTACCATAAATAGGAATTTCTCGACCTGACAAGGCTTTCCTTATAATTGTTGGGATCAGTTTTTCTTTATGTTGGCGAGCACCGTAGTTATTTGAACAATTAGTAGTAACTACAGGCATCCCATACGTGTGAAAATAACTTCTTACAATAAAATCTGAAGAAGCCTTAGAAGCGCTATATGGACTATTTGGAGCATATGCTGTGGTTTCTGTAAATAAACCAGTATCCCCTAAAGTTCCATATACCTCATCCGTTGAAACATGTAAAAATCGTGCGTCTTTAAAGTCTTTTTTTAATTGATTTGGACCATTCATCCACAAACAATAAGCACTATGAACCAAATTAAAAGTCCCAATAATATTTGTTTGAATAAATGCAGATGGACCGGTGATGGAATTATCCACATGAGACTCAGCAGCAAAATGTATTACTTTATTAAATCGATTCTCTGTAAAAAGATTATTGATTAGTGTTTTATCACAAATATCTCCTTTGATAAAGTTATAATTAGGTAAGTGAGAAACCGCTTTTAAATTTTTTAAATTCCCAGCATAGGTTAAATTGTCTAATATAAATACTTCATCTTCTGAATTAGAAATTACTAATTCTACATAATTAGAGCCTATAAATCCAGCACCTCCTGTTATTAATATTTTGTTTTTCAATATTTCTCTAAACTAAAATTTGATTTAACATTTTTTCTGTAATCAAGTACGTTGGTTTAACTCCAGAAGTTCCAAGTCCTCCTGAAGCAAGAGTCCCCCCTGTTTCTAGAGGATTATCTGATGCGTAATACGCGTATTGAACCTTTACTTTTGAGCTAATACTGCGGCGTATTTTAGAAGCGGATTGAATTGCTTTCTGATAGTGCGCTCCTTCCATTTCAAGACCTACTACGTTCCACGTGGAGTTTTTAAAAAATTTTAAAATATCTTTGTTTTGGAGCGAAGTTCCTAAAACAGTAATCATTGCTCCTTTACAAACTTTTATGTCTTCTCCTTCAAAATGAGATTTCTTAAGCATATTTTTAAAAGGGTAGTTGTCAGCAGTTCCCTCGAAAACGTGGGCAGAAGGAAGCATAATATCTCCTTTGCCTCCTTCTAAAATACCTGCTTTACCCATAATTGATACCGACTTAACATCTAAAAAATTTATAATTTTCTTTGATTTTTTATAAGGTTTTAATAATTCATCAAGAGTTTCAAAGGCTTGTTCACCAAAAGCATAGTCCATAACAATTAGTACTGGCATAGAATCGATAGCGCTATTAGTCAAAGTGTTTGGTAATTTAGCTGTGTCTATAATTTGAACGTTAATATTGGTGCCACTATTGTCTTTGATATAAATTAGTCCATTTTGAGCAGCGTATTTCATAACTTTTTCACGAAGCAATGTGTTCTTTGAGTCACTCAACATTTCATAAATCTCCATAGCTGAATGTTTTTTATGTTCAGCTGTTAAAGCAAAAGGACTATAGATTGTATTCATAACACTGTGCATGTTAGCACTTATAATATGAATTGGTCGTTCTAAAAGATTGATTTCATCCAATTTTTTCTTAATCCCGGAAGCCCAAATTTCACCGTGAATGTGTTGCCCTAAACGCTCTCTTAAAACAGGACTAAAAGTGATAATTCGCTTTTTAGATGTTGTCACCTCATTGATAGCCAGTTTTCCTAAATAGTAGATGATTTTTAAAAAACGATTGGGATCTGTTTTAGTCGCAAAATTAGGATAAGCGTCACTAACCTCTTCAAAAGTTCTTCCTAAAAAATTAGCTGTATGGGTTAAGGCAATTTCTTTATCTTTTTTACTTAGTTTTCCTTTTTTTAAGGCCGCGGATTCTAGCTTTTTCCAATCCCTGTTTACGTCTTTGCCCTCGTTTATAAGAACCTGAGACATTATTTTATGAGATTCAATAAATAAAAAAGTAAGGTGGGTAAGTACATCATAAATTTCTGAACGCCCTCGAGTCACTTCAATATTCATTTGCTCTTCATCAATGCGATAGCAATTTCTTCTTCTCTTAGAAGGTATAATAGGTTCAAAATGTGAGTTTTTATAACCTTCATCGCTCGTTAGGTTAATAAAACTACACTCTTCAATTCCTATGGGAAGACGATCGATAACATATAATAAGCCCTCTAATTCAACTTTATCTTCAGTTATTGAGCCATAAATCTCAGGACTTAGAGTTAGTAGTGAGTCTCTTAAAGTTTCTCCCGATACTCCCATAGGCTTGTAAAAACCACGGTTAAACAAATGACGCATCGTTATGTATAATCTTTCTATAGCTCCTGAACTCTCTTGAGCGCGTGTCCTTTTGTGTGTTATAATCATATCCTTATTTGTTCAAAAATACTATAATAAAAAGAAAAAATTAAATTGTGTTTAACTCTGATTAATTAAAACGTCTGCAATCTTTCGATTATCAGACAGTCTAGGTACTTTATTTTGCCCACCTAGTTTTCCTTGAGATTTCATATAGTTATTAAAACTATCGGTTTTTAAAGAGGTGATTTTTAAAGTTTGAAGAACCTTACCTTTAATCAAATCTTTATAATACGTATTTTGATCTTGCATGATGGTATCCATAAAAAATGCTATTTCTTCAAGATTTTCCGGCAATGTCTCAAACTCTATTAGCCATTCGTGATAAGGTAATTCTCCATCTAAAGAGTTGATTTGTGGAGCCACTGTAAATTCAGAAATATAAAACTTAAATTTTTTCATAGCTTCATTTATGGCTTGTTCCACTTCTTTTCCTATTACGTGTTCTCCAAATGCTGAAATAAAATGTTTTATCCTTCCAGAAACAATTACTCTATACGGGCTAACTGAAGTAAATTGTACCGTATCTCCAATATTATAGGCCCAAAGGCCTGCATTTGTTGAAATAATCATAACATAATTTATTCCTATTTTAACGTCACCAATCGTTATTCTTTTTGGGTTTTCCTCATAAAATTTTGAAGATTCAATAAACTCATAAAAAATTCCAGAGTTTAGTTGTAATAACATTCCTTTTTCTTTTTGAGAATCTTGGAAAGCAAAAAAGCCCTCTGAGGCAGGATACAACTCTATACTGTCTATTTTTCTACCGATCATTTTCTCAAATTTTGCCCGATATGGTTCATAATTCACACCTCCGTAAACAAAAAGTTGATAGTTTTTAAATAAATCACCTACTTTTTTATTAGAGGCTATTTGAAGTTTTTCATAATACATTTGTATCCAAGAAGGAATTCCACTAATAAGGGTCATATTTTCATCCTTTGTTTCTTCAACAATAGCATCGACTTTAGTTTCCCAATCATCAATACAATTAGTTCTCCAGCTTGGTAATCTGTTTTTTTGTAAATATTTCGGAACAAAATGAGCGGCAATACCTGATAATCGTCCTATATTAATTCCATTTTTTATCTCTAATTCTGGGCTTCCTTGTAGAAAAATCATTTTCCCACTTACAAAACCTACATTACCAGTTTCTTCAATATAGCATAGTAAGGCATTTTTAGCGGCTTCTATATGAAACGGCATAGAATCTTTTGTTATTGGAATATATTTAGCTCCGGAAGTGGTTCCTGATGTTTTCGCAATGTAATCAGGCTTTCCTTTCCACAATACGTTTTCTTCGCCACGTGCAGTTCTTTCAAAATAATCTTTTAAGCTTTCGTAATCCTTTACTGGAACTTTTTTAACAAAATCATTATATGTTTTAATGCTTTGAAAATCATGATCTTTACCGAAGGAAGTGTTTTTGGCTTCAGTAATTAGTTTTTGAAAAACTTTTTGCTGAGTCTCTATTGGTATAGAAGCCCATCTTTTTATGCTTTTTGTTGCTTTTTTAGCTAGTATTTTGGCTCCTAAAGATTTTAAAAACATAGTTTATTCAAAGTCTATAAAATTAGTTGGGTCAATAGGGTAACCATCACTCCATAATTCAAAATGTAAATGGGGTCCTGTAGATAATTCACCTGTATTTCCTGCGGTAGCTATAACTTCTCCTGCCTTTACTAAGGTACCCTGTTCTTTTGAAAGTTGTGAATTGTGCTTATAAACAGATATTAAGTTATTAGAATGCTCAATAATAATTACATAACCGGTTTGAGTGGTCCATTCTGAAAATATTACGGTCCCATCTGCAGCAGATTTTACTGGTGCATCTTTTGAAGTAACAATATCAATGGCATAATGCTTTTCACGTGCGTTGAACTCTTGCGAAATAATTCCTTTGACTGGAGGAAATAAAACAAAATTAATTTCAGAATTATTAATTAACGGATTGTATTTATCTTCTAACGATACTTTTTCCCTTAACAACGAATCTTCTTTTGAAGTATTTATCTCTATACCTGTTAAATCTATCTTAGCAGCTTCAATAATTGAATCTTTATTGAAATTTACGCTTGACACATCTCCTTTTAATACTTTTTTTATAGAACTAAAATAGAGTTCATTTATTTTAATTACTTGTTGTAAAGAATCAGTTTTATAGGCAAGTTGCACAGCGTTTTTCTTTAGTGTAACCGAGGAATATCCTGGGATATATTCTCTTAGAGGGGTAAATGCGATAAAAATACTGGTAACTAAAATTAGAGTAAACACAAGAATAATACTAAATACAAATACGTTTAGACGGTTGAGTTTAAAAGTAAGGCGTTCTTCAAAAGTATCTTCATTTAACACCACTAAACGATACTTGTTTAGCAATTTATATTTAATTTTTCTTGATTTATTTTCTTTAGCCATTATAGAGATGTCCGAATAGCAAATATAAAAATTAGTATACTAGTATTTGGTTTACTGATATAAGTTTATTAATAATAAAAGCTTAATTAGTTTTAAAACGATGTTTCTGATGATTTCTTATTACATTTGTCTTTTAAATCTATGATAATGAATATAGCAATGTTACCTTTAGTTATTGGATGGCCACAAATAGTCTTAATTGTCGTGGTGGTATTATTATTATTTGGAGGAAGAAAAATTCCCGAATTAATGCGTGGTTTAGGTAGCGGTCTTAAAGAATTCAAGGATGCCTCTAAAGATGCTTCTAAGGACGAAAATCAACTAGACGAAGAAAAATAAATCGTCTATCTGCTAATCCTTACCGATTGAATTATTGATTCCAACTCAAACTGAAGGTTCCGTTTGCGTTCTGCTGGTGCAAACGTAAATCCCTCGATAATTAAGTATCTTTTATTAATGGTATCTCTTACTGCATAATTTACAAAAGGCCCTGCCATAAATTCATTTTCTATATCCCACATCCCTTTTGTTTTGTATGCAAAATTTCCATCTAATTCTGTAACATAAAAATTTGGAGAATAAGAATAGTCGGTGCCAAATTTACCATTATCTTCTACTGGCAAAAGACTCCCTCCGATTGAATCTCTTATTACTGTTAATATTTGCCCAAGAGCTAAACTATCACTTGTTATTTTATTTAAAGCTGTTTCATATATAAAAATATTAGTAGATCCTGTTTTTTTTAGATCTTTGCGGAGCCAAAAGAAATCCTTGCCTTTATGAGCTGTTCGATACGCCGAAGGTATATTTATTGTCAAACCAAAATACTCCTTTAGAGAGTCGATTACTTTTAAAGATATGGCGGTCCTTCTTTGGCGTTCTTTTATTTCTGAATTGTTGTAGGCATTGATTATTTCTTTTTGATTTTCGACGATTAACTTTAGTAAGCTTTCTTCGGTTTGCGCTGTGATTATTACGCCTGTCTGTGGCCTCGCGTAAGGATCGGTTACTAAAGTATAGTTATCTTCTTCTCCAATGGTAACATGTAAAAAAAGACGATTACTTTTTATAAAACCTGAAAAAGTAGAGGGATCCATTTGATTAATTGAGAATAAAGGCTCTTCTTGAGGCAGTCCTTCAGTAGGGGCTGCAAAATAATTTCTTATTTTTTCGCCAACTTTATTATTCCATAATTCGTCAGTTATCAATACTTGTAGTGAATTAATATTTCCTACTGACTTTTGTTTATAGGTGTTTTTATTACCGTTATTAACACAAGAAATTAAAGTGAAAAAAACTAAGGACGTAAAAGAAATCGATTTCATTAACAACTGTTTTTTTAAATATTAACCTTTAGAAACTTTTAATTTCATACCGGGTTTTAAATTGTTACTACTAATATCGTTCCATTTTTTAATATTCTGTATGGAAACTCCAGGAAAATTTTGAGAAATACTCCATAAAGAGTCTCCTTTTTTAACAATGTACAGACCCCCGTTATCTTTTCTAGAAACACTTTCTGCAACTATTGGCTTAGTTGGATAAATAGTTAATCGCTGTCCTACTTTAAGATTGTCGTTTGTTAGCTCATTCCATCTTTTAATCTGACTTACACCAACACCATATCGCTCGGCTATTTTCCCTAAATAATCGCCACTTTTTACACGATATCTAATTCTATCGGGTTGCTCTATGTATTTAGGAATATTAGCATTTTCTTTACTGTTTTCCTCCTCAGCTAATGCATAAATTAGATCTTCGTTAGCAACAAACTTTCCAATAGCTTGAATTGGTAAACGTAGCGCATAATTTTTATCATCAATATATGGAATAATTTCTAGTTTATAGGAGGGGTTTAAAAACTGAATTTCGTCTACAGATAAATTTACCGCTTTTGAGATTTGCTCAAAGGTAATTAGCCTTTTAACTTGTATAGTATCTGTTGCTATCGAATGGTATCGAGGCCCACTACTCTTAAAACCATGTTCGGCGGCATATTCAAAAATATACATCGTTGCTAAAAAAGCGGGGACATAACCAGCTGTTTCTCTGGGTAATTTATTTCTAATTTTCCAATAATTAGTTTCTCCTCCTGAACGACGAATTGCTTTTGAAACATTTCCAGGACCAGAGTTATAAGCTGCTAAAGCCAAATCCCAATCGTCAAAAATTTTATGAAGACTCTTTAGGTACTTTGCGGCTGCAGCTGTTGCCATTGCCGGATCGGATCTTTCGTCCACGTAAGAACTTACTTCAAGACCATAAATTTTTCCAGTCGTGAACATAAATTGCCACAAACCTTTAGCGCCAACTCTAGACTTTGCTGATGGATTTAAAGCGGACTCTACAACTGCTAAATATTTAATTTCTAAAGGCAAATCATATTTAGCAAACTCCTCTTCAAACATCGGAAAAAAGTAATCACTTAAAGCCATTAGCCTAGACATAGATACTCTTCTTGTTTTTAGATAGTGTTTTATTAACCTTTCTAATGAAGGATTGTAACTTATATTAAAAGGGGTTTTAGCATCTAGTTGCTCTAAACGATATTTAAGAAGTTCTGTTGGTAAATCTTCATATTCAGTAAGTTTAATTTCTTCAATAGTAATACTTCCAAAAACTTCTTCAAATCTTTTGGAGTCATAAAGTTCTTTTAACCACAAGCTATCACTAGATTTTGCTTTTTTTTGATCTTTTAAGTCCAGTATTAAAGTATCACTATAGGAGAAGTTAAGATTAGATAGGCTGGTATCAATTTTAAAGTCTTGAAGGATAATTGTGTCTTGACGTTTGATACTTTTTGCTGGAGATAGGGAAGTAACACTTTTTAAACTGTCAACAACTTTAACTACTTGTGCGTTCATTTTTATAATGCTAGTATATAAAAATATTACAAGAATTGATGGGGATAATAATCTGATGGTCATACAGAAAAGCGTGAGTCCTATTTAAATTAATTATAAATTTAGGAAAAGAGACTCTAAAGGCAACTATTTTTGAGAATCTTTTGTTATTTATTTATTATAATTCGAGAAAAATTAATCTAATATTGCTTGAATCCCTGGAAGTGTTTTTCCTTCTAACATTTCTAACATAGCGCCTCCACCAGTTGAAACATAGCTTACTTTTTCAGTTAAATTAAATTGTTTTACAGCAGCCACCGAATCTCCACCACCTACTAATGAAAAAGTGCCGTTTTCGGTAGCCTCTGCAATTGCATTTCCTAAAGATATGGTTCCAGTTGCAAAATTCTCCATTTCAAAAACACCTACAGGCCCATTCCATAAGATAGTTTTGGAATTTAAAATAACTTCTCTAAAAATAGTATTGGTTTTAGATCCAACATCCAGTCCCATCCAGCCTTCAGGAATAGTATTAATTGCTTCTGTTTTTGTATGAGCATCATTCGAAAACTGATCTGCTATAATAGCGTCTACAGGTAAATGAATTTTTACATTCTTTTCTTTCCCTAATTTTAATATGGATAAAGCCATTTCTTGCTTATCATCTTCAACTAAAGAAGAACCAATACTACCTCCCTGAGCTTTTATAAACGTAAATGCCATTCCTCCGCCAATAATTAAATGATCTATTTTATCTAAAATACTTTCTATAATCGTAATCTTTGAAGACACTTTAGCGCCACCTATAATTGCTGTAACAGGTTTTTCGCTATCAGTTAAAACTTTATGGATGTTTTTAATTTCTGAGGCTAATAACAAACCATAACATTTGTTTTTGGGAAAATATTTAGCAAGAACAGCCGTAGAAGCGTGTGCCCTATGTGCAGTTCCAAAAGCATCGTTAACATAAATGTCTCCCAACTTTGAAAGTTCTTTAGCGAACTCGTCATCACCTGCTTTTTCTTCTTTATGAAATCGTAGATTTTCTAAAAGTAAAATCTCTCCGTTTTCCAGTTCTGCGACGGCTTGTTCAGCTTTTTCGCCCATACAATTTTCAGAAAATTGAATCTGTACACCTATAATTTCACTTACTTTAGAAGCTATATTTTTTAATGAAAACTTTTCTTCTACACCATTTGGTCTTCCTAAGTGAGACATTAAAACACAACTACCTCCATCTTCTAAGACTTTTATAATAGTGCTTTTAGCGGCTAAGATTCGAGTGCTATCGGCAACTTCTAAATTCTCATTTAAAGGCACATTAAAATCTACTCGAATTAGTGCTTTTTTGTTTTCAAAATTAAAGTCGTTAACTGTTTTCATAAATTGAATTTTGGACTGTAAATATACTATTTTTGAAAGGTTCTTTTTAACTAAAAAACCGTAATATTGTGTATGACTTTCTCAAATGTTTTAGGGCAACAACACATAAAATCTCATCTAACCATGACGGTAAAAGATGGCAGAATACCCCACACTCAACTATTTATTGGAAAGTCAGGATCTGGGTTATTACCTTTAGCGTTAAGTTATGCAAATGAAATATTATGTCAGTCGCATGAAAAGGAAAGTGTTTCATATACTAATTGTAAAACTAAAGTTGAAAAACTAGCGCATCCCGATTTACATTTTGTCTACCCGGTTAATACCAACGAGAATGTTAAAAAAAACCCCATCTCTGATAATTTTTCTAGCCAATGGAGAGACTTTGTAATTCAGAGCTCCTATTCCTCTTTGTATAATTGGTATCAATTTATAGGAATAGAAAAGAAGCAAGGGAACATCAGTAAGCATGAAGCGGTCTCTATTACAAAAAAGCTGTCATTGAAATCCTATGAAGGTGGTTATAAGGTGCTAATAATTTGGATGGCAGATAAAATGAATAACGAATGTGCGAATCAACTGTTAAAACTTATAGAAGAACCTCCTGATAAAACAGTACTATTACTTTTAACAGAAAATGTTGAGAATATCCTGGGAACCATTCAATCTCGTTGTCAAAAATTACATATTCCAATTCTAGCTGAAGAGGAGATTTACCTGAGGTTAGTGGAGGCTCATGCTTTAAAAAATAATGAAGCAAGAAAAATTAGTCACCAGTCTAATGGAGATTTAAATAAAGCACTTCAACTTATAAAAAATAATGGTAATGAAGTTTTATTTGAAGATCTTTTTGTGTATTGGGTGCGTACCGCTTTTAAAGCCAAAAAGGACAAAGAGGCTATAAATGAATTATTTAATTGGAGTGAGAGGTTGGCAGAAGAAGGGCGCGAAACCCAAAAGAAATTCTTGAATTTTTGTTTGGAAATCTTTCGGCAAGCAATGCTCAAAAACTACAAAGCGGAGTCATTAATTTACTTTCAAAGTCATGATGGAAAATTTTCTTTTGATAAGTTCTCGGAATATATTCATCATCATAATATTTTAGAAATAAAAGAAGAGATTGAAAAAGCCATTTTTCATATAGAAAGAAATGGAAATGCAAAAATTATTTTTACAGATGTGTCTATTCGATTGACACGGTTAATACATAGAAAAGAAAGTTTATAAGGATTATCTATTTAAATTTTTTAAACAATAAATCCTTCTTATTGATTTTGTTTTAAATAAAGCGTCTTTTTATACCACATAACTAAATAAGACTAAATCTTATTAGTTAAAGCTATAAAACCGTCTTAAAAAGGCTTATTTTGATTTATTCGGGTTTTTGGTAGCAATAAATAAGTGATGAATATTCCTTAGTAGACAAAGCATACATATTTGATCTTAATCCTACAAAAAAAGCTTTAAATAAATTTAATTTTCCTGACTTATTTTTTTCCGAAAGTATACTTACGTAAAATGAATCGAAAACCATCGGACTTATTTTTAAGAGTGATAATTTATCGGAGAAGAGTTTATTCATAGATGCCTTTGAAAAATGCCATAAATGTCTGGGCACATCAAATGCAGCCCAGAAATTTTTATAATAGGCGGCATCAAAAGAATAAAAATTAGGAACAGCGATTATTAATATTCCATTCGGTTTCAATAAAGCTTCTACATCTCGAATTGTTTCTTCTAAGTTTGGAACGTGCTCTAAAACATGCCACATTGTAATTACGTCAAACAATTTGCCTTTAACATCTTTTAAGTCTTGTTCTAAAAAAATTCCTTTTTCTTGTGCTAATTCCCTGGCTTTTTGGTTGGGTTCAATTCCTGTTACAGATCTAAATTCAGATTGAATAAAACTCAAAAAGTCTCCAGTTCCAGCTCCAATATCAAGGATACTTTTGTCATTCTTTTTTAACGAGTTAATTAAACTTAATTTGTTCTTTAGAGATCTTTTTTTTACGATATGATATAAAAATGGAATGAGGCCTTTTTTGTTATCAGTGTGAGAAATATATTGATCGCTCTCATAGTATTGAGAAAGTTTACTGGCCTCTGGCTGCGGTTTTGTTAAAAGCATTTCTTTTTCAGCATCAAAATCTAAAGTAAACTCTTCATTAGACACTAAATGGTCTTTTACAGTTAAGGGAAAGTTTTCTTGTTTTAATTGCATTCTAAAGTAAAATTGTTAGATAAAAGTAATTCAATGAATGAATGTTTCACGTGAAACAAATAACTTATCTGCCCATGTAAACTAATAAAACAGAAATGTCGTTTGGAGAAACACCGCTAATTCTTGATGCTTGTGAGACAGTAACCGGCTTAATGGACTGAAGTTTTTCAAGAGCTTCATAAGAAAGTGATTTTAATTTTGAATAGTCGAAGCTTTCAGGTATTCTAATTCCTTCCAATCTATTTAACTTATCAGCATTAGCTCTTTCTTTATTAATATAACCGGCATATTTTATTTGAATTTCTGTTTGCTCTAATACCTCTCTACCAAGTTTATTTTTTGTTATATATTCTTCTACATCATTAATTTTTCTCATATCATCCATTGTAATATTTGGACGTGAGAACGGTTTGTACAATTTGTCCATTTGTTTCACTGGAGCAGATTCTTTTGAGATTAGAATTGGGTTTAAAATTGCATGGCTAACGCTCGTGTTTTTAAAAAATTGAATCAAATCTTCAGACTGTTTCTTTTTTTTCTCCATGTTTATTAAGCGATTTTCTGAAGCTAAACCAAGATCAAATGATTTTTTTGTTAATCTAAAATCCGCATTGTCTTGTCTTAGTAGAGTTCTATATTCTGCTCTTGAAGTAAACATTCTATAGGGTTCTTTGGTTCCTTTAGTAATTAAATCATCTATTAAAACTCCTATATAAGCCTCATCACGACTTAATGTAAATGCTTCTTTTTCTTGTACTTTTTGATGTGCATTAATCCCTGCTATCAGACCCTGTGATGCAGCTTCTTCATAACCAGTGGTTCCATTTATTTGTCCTGCAAAATATAAGCCAGATATAAGCTTTGTTTCTAAAGTGTGTTTTAGTTGAGTTGGCGGAAAATAATCATATTCGATTGCATAACCAGGACGAAAGAATTTAACATTCTCAAAACCTGAAACTTGCTTTAAGGCCTTGTACTGAACCTCTTCAGAAAGGGATGTAGAAAAACCATTAATATAATACTCTATGGTTTTCCAGCCCTCAGGCTCAACAAAAAGTTGGTGTCGATCTTTGTCAGCAAAACGATTTATTTTTTCTTCTATGGAAGGGCAGTATCTTGGGCCACTGGATTGAATTGCGCCATTAAACATTGGGGATTTATCAAATCCCTCTTTTAAAATATCGTGCACCTCTTGACTTGTGTATGACATGTAACAAGAACGCTGATGAGTTAAAGCCGAGGTGGTATTTAGATAGGAAAATTTTTCTGGTTGTACGTCACCTGGCTGTTCAATCATCTTGGAAAAATCTAAAGAACGTCCGTCTACCCTAGGAGGTGTTCCGGTTTTCATTCTGCCAGATTCAAACCCTAGCTGAATAAGATCCTTAGTAATACCTGTTGACGCTCTTTCTCCAGCTCTTCCGCCTCCAAACTGTTTGTCTCCGATGTGAATAACTCCGTTTAAAAAAGTTCCATTGGTAAGAACAACAGTTTTAGAACGTATTTCAATGCCTAAGGACGTTTTAACACCAACAATTTTATTGTTTTCAGTGATAAGACCTAGAACCATTTCTTGATAAAAATCTAAATTAGGAGTCTTTTCTAGCATATCTCTCCATGTTTCAGAAAAACGCATACGATCACTTTGAACTCTAGGGCTCCACATAGCAGGGCCTTTTGATTTATTAAGCATTTTAAATTGAATAGCTGTTTCATCTGAAACAATACCGCTATAACCACCCAAAGCATCTATTTCACGAATAATTTGCCCCTTGGCTATTCCGCCCATGGCAGGATTACAAGACATCTGTGCAATATTTTGTAAGTTCATGGTTATTAGAAGAGTTTTAGAGCCTAAGTTCGCGGCAGAAGCGGCCGCCTCAGATCCAGCATGACCTGCACCAACAACTATAACATCATATTTATTTGGAAACATAAACTTAAATTTGTTCCACGTGGAACATTACTTTTCAAATTAATTTATTCTTGATTTTACAAGAGCGTGCAAATATAAGTAATTAACTTAAAATTAAAACGTTTATTGTTTATTTTGCTGATTATTAGACTATTAACAAAATACCCTTTGAGAAAGTGCTTCATCCTCTTTTTTTCTCATCAAGGTTGCTTCTGCTTTATTTTTGTCATTAAAACCACAATAATGTAAAACTCCGTGGATAATTACACGATGTAATTCGTCTTCAAAATTAGTTTTATAGGTATCCGCATTCTCTTTTACGCGTTCAATAGATATGAAAATATCTCCATTAATTTGATTCCCTAAACTGTTGTCAAAACTGATAATATCGGTTAATGTATCGTGATTTAAAAACTCTAGGTTTAATTTATGAAGGTATTGGTCGTCGCAAAAAATATAACTAATTTCTCCCTCTTCCCGTTTTTGGTCGTTGATGATTTTAGATATCCAACGAGCTATTTCATCTGGGTTTTGAAGACTAAATGAAGTCTCTGAGAAAAAATCAATCATTTTTATTCTTAAAATATTCTTGGACCTTTTGTTTGTATTCTAGGTTTAAAGGTAAGGATTCTCTATTAAGGATTTCTGTTGTATTAAAATATTTTTTTATTTCTGCAGGACTTAATGTTAGGTTGTTATTAAATTGCTGATTATTTGTTCGTGACTCCCTCTTTGATTCTTTTCCTTGTTCAAAGGTTGCTTTATCTAATTTCAACAATTCATGTTTTAAATTTTGCATTCTTTCTAGTGTTTGTTGATTAAAGCCTTTGTCTAACAATTGCTGTTCTATATTTTCCATTTCACGAAGCAGAGCTGCCGCATTTGCTTTGTCTCCAAGTTGACTAATTTTATTTTGTAATTGTTGCCGTAATTGTTGTTGTTGTTTATAAATTTCAAATAATTTTCCATTTGTATCTTCAGTATTTCCATAACCCTCTTCATTGTTTAGGTTACCATTTTCCTTATTACCTCTTTTTCCGTTTTCTGAAGAGCCCTCGTTACCTCCTTGACCTTCACCTTGACCTTGACCTTGACCTTGACTCACGACCTTTACTATCTTTGCCGTCTGCCCCTTCTTTTTTAAGACCTTCTTCCATTTTTTTTGTAAGACTTTCTTGTTTTTTTATAATATCTGGTAATTGGAATCCCTGGCCTTCACCTTCACCCTCTCCCATTCCTTTACCTTTACCTTTACCTTTGCCTTGTCCCATGCTGCTCATTTGATTTTGCATGCCGCTTAAAATATCGCTAAGCAGAACAGCAAGTTCATTGGCGCCCGTAATAGTATATTGTTGGCTAGAAACTCCTATTGCCATTTCATTTTCAGCGATTCTTTCTAAACTTTTATCTAGATTAAAGTTAATTCGAGTTAAAGAAGAGTTGATAGCAACGCCCAGCATAGGTTGTCTTAAGGATAAACTAAAAAGACTATCGTCTATGTGTTCAAAGTTTTGTTTTAATTCATTTTGTTTTATTAATTTTCTGCCAAAAAGCGCATTACCATAATCTATTTTTTTAAAATCTTTCATGAGTGCTTCTTGTTCAAAAGAAAAAACTACAAGATTATCTAATATTTGTCGTAACATTTCCGAATCTTCATCCATTGTTTTCATCTGGCCTGACTGCATTTGCATTTGCATTTTACGGCCCATTTGTTTCATCTTTTTTGCAGCAGCTTTTTGGTTTTGTTTTGCAGCATTTTTATTATCGTTTTTTAGGTTGTCTGTGGCTTCTTTTTGTTCTTCTTTAACTTTTTCCTCTTCCTTTTGATCATTAGGTATATCTAACGGATCTTTTAAATCGTTATTTTCCTTTTCTAATTTCTGTTTTTCTTCGGTGTATTCTTTAAACTTCTTATTTATTCGCTCTTGGGCTTCTTTGGTGTTTTTTTCATCTTTAACATTCGTTAATTTTTCCTGTTCTTCAGCAAGTTTATTTAATTCTTCAGCAAGCTTTTCTGCTTTCTTGGTTACATAATATCGTTTGGTTAACTCCAAAAGTTGCTCCAGGTTTTTTTCTTGATTTTTATTTTGTTTGGATAGCTGTTCTAGTTTCTCTGTTAGCTCCTCTTTCTGTATCTTATCTTGAAGTTTTTCAAGTTCCTTTATAAGTTTTTCGTTTTTCTCTAATAGTTTTTCGTTTTCTTGAAAGCGTTCTTTCAGTTGTTCTTTAAAGGGATCGTTATCTCGATTTTTCGGTTGAAAATTTTCTAAATTTTCATTTAATTCTTTCGAGAAGTTTTTCATTATTTTTTCTTGTTCTTGCTGCTTCATGAGAAACTTTTCTAGTTTCTTTTTATCATTCCAATTGAGTTGTTCACTTTCCTTTTGAGACTTTGAAAGTTCCTTTAACGTTTGGTCTTGATCTTTTATGTTTTCCAAAGACCTATCCAAACTCTTAATGGTATTTTCTTGTTTCTGAAGTTGTTCATTTTCAATCTCTTCCTGAGTCTGTTTTCTATATGAAAAAAGGGAAGACCTGCTAGACTTAAAATTTTGAAGCGCATCATTGTCAAATACTTCAAAATAATAATTATAAGAGACGCCGCTCATCAGAGAAAGATTTCCAGGAAAGACATACGTAAATTGATCAAAATTTGAGGCGCTTAACGCTATGGTTATGGTTTTTTTACTGGCTTCATCTGAGGATGGATAATAGACTAATTGTAGTTTAGTGAGCCCATAGTCATCGGAAACGGTTCCTAAGCAATAGGTTTTTTGATAATAGACACTATCTTGTTGAGTTGCTATATTTATTTCAGGATATTGGTCTTTTATAACAGATAGAGAAAAAGATAAGTTTTCGTATTCTTTTAATTTAGCGTTGGAAGTGGTAAGTGTATAATTTAAATTTTTATAGATTCTTTTTTTAAGGCGGAATTGTTCTTTGTCTTTTAGTAAACTATATGCTGTTTCTGAAGTTTTTAATTGTACTTGATTTGTATTTTTAGTTTCAACAAACCAAGAGACTAGGGTTCCTTGAGGGATGGTGGCATTTCCAGTACTTTCTATAACCTGAGATTTTTTTCCAATATAGTTTGGATAATCTAACTTCATTTTAAAACCTACTAAAGACGGAGTTTTTAACACATTAAGGGTGTATTCCTTAGAGTTAACCTGGTTTGCTGTTAAATTAAAACTAATTGAATTAATGGGCTGAATAAATGTGTATTCAAAAATATCCGGAGAAGTTTGATTTAAATAGTAAGTTTCTTTGTTGTATTTTATACTAACGTTTTCAGGCGTATACTTCCCGGTTGTTTGGATTTTTAATAAAAAGCTTTTGTTTTCTAAAGTAGTGAGGGATTTGTTTTTAACTTGGAATTTAAATGGCGCGGGGGGCTTAAAAGCGGTATTGTAATTAACAACCCTGTTATAGCTACTATAAAAGATATCTTTTTCCCCTAGTACAGAAAACAATACATAAATAACGATAGGAACCAGTGCATATTTTAGGTACTTTTTATTTGCTTTGAAGTTAATTGCAGTTTTAAAGGGTACTGGTTGTAATTCTTCTGCCTTTTGGTAGATACTAGCGAGTAATAACTCTGATTCTCTTTGATTTTGATTTAGTTGAATTACATTAAGGAGCTTATCGCTTACCTCAGGAAAATGATTTCCTATTAACTTAGACGCTTCAATATCTGATATTCCTTGTTGAAGGTTAAATAATTTTAATAAAGGGAAAGTTATTAGTTTTATAAACAGTAAGGCTTCGACTGTTATAAATACCCAAAACAGTAAAGTTCGTCCTACAGGAGTTAGCCATAAATAATGTTCAATAAGTAGGGTAATAATTAAGTATACTAATCCAATGCTAAAAAAAAGAATGACCCCTTTTATTAACTTACTAGTGTAGTATTTTTTAATAAACTGTTCCAGCTTTGACTGGATTTCTGAAAAACTGCTCATTAATTAGCTCTGTAAAATTATATCTTCGAAAATACATTATTAATTTAAATCTTTCTGTTAATTTTTTACTGTAAAAATTATAGCGCTGTTACTTTTTAAAACCTCTTTAGGTGTGTACCTTTGCTTTGTTATTTTTATAAAAACACATGTCAAAAAAAGTTAGAGTTCGTTTTGCTCCAAGCCCGACAGGGCCACTACACATAGGAGGTGTAAGAACAGCGCTATTTAATTATTTGTTTGCTAAACAATGTGGTGGAAAGTTTATTTTACGTATTGAGGATACAGATCAAAACAGATATGTTGAAGGTGCTGAAGCTTATATTGTCGAAACCTTAAATTGGTTAAATATTCCCTTTGACGAGGGTATAGGAAAAGAAGGTCTTTATGGCCCTTACAGACAAAGTGAGCGAAAAAAAATGTATCAGCAGTATGCAGAACAACTAATTAGCAGAGGGAAAGCCTATTACGCCTTTGACACAAATGATGAGCTTAACTTTCACAGAAAAGACCATGAAAAAAAAGGAAAAACATTTATTTATAATTGGCATAATAGAGAAAAACTAACCAACTCAATTTCTTTAACAAAAGAAGAGGTGGAAAAAAAGATAGCAAATGGTGAAGATTACGTTGTGCGTTTTAAAATGTATGATCCTGGTCAAAACACAGAAGAAGTTGTTGTTGCCGAAGACTTAATTAGAGGAAATGTGTCGTTTAAAAAAGAACTACTTGACGACAAAGTCTTGTTTAAACAAGATGGTATGCCAACTTATCACTTAGCAAACATAGTTGACGACCACTTTATGGAGATTAGTCATGTTATTAGGGGTGAAGAATGGTTGCCCTCAGTGCCCTTACATATTGAGTTGTACAAAGCACTGGATTGGGAGATTCCAAAATTTGCTCACCTTCCATTGATTATGAAACCGGTTGGTAAAGGAAAATTAAGTAAACGTGACGGTGATAAAATGGGTTTTCCGGTTTTTCCAATTCAGTGGAATTCAAAAAAAGGGGAGGTTTTTTCAGGATATAGAGAAGATGGTTATTTTTCTGAGGCTGTTGTTAATATGCTTGCTTTATTAGGGTGGAACCCAGGAACAGAACAAGAAATTTTCAACTTAGAGGAACTTATAAAATCATTCAGTTTAGCAAGGGTTAACAAGGCGGGAGCAAAGTTTGATCCTGAAAAAACAAAGTGGTTCCAGCATCATTATTTACAAGAGAGAGATAACAAGAGCTTATCGACTTTATTTACAAACTTATTAATTAAAAAAGGAATTGATCATAATAAAAATCTTGAAAAGATTATTGGTTTAATAAAAGAACGATCATCCTTCATAGCTGATTTTTGGGAACAAGGAAGTTACTTTTTTGAAGCGCCAATTATATACAATGAGAAAGCAGCAAAAAAAGCATTTAAAGAGAAAACTCCACAACTACTTTCAAAGTTGGTTGTTTTGTTAGAGGAGTGTGTCGATTTTTCTTCAGAAAATTTAACTGATAAAACTAAAAGCTGGATTACTGAAAATGATATTGGATTTGGCAACGTAATGATGCCTTTACGATTAGCGCTTGTTGGAGAGATGAAAGGTCCCGATGTGTTTGAAATTGCTGCGATACTGGGTAAAAAAGAGGTGATTTCTAGGATAAACAAAGTGATTGCTTTTTTATCTTGAAACAAACGTAAATATCTTCTAAATAAAAGAATTTAAAGGTTGTTATAAGCAGCCTTTTTTTGTATCTTGATATTGTATTTAATTTAAAAAAATTATTATGAGCTATATTTGGATTCTTTTTTTTACTATTTTAATAGTACTTGTTTTTGCTTCTTTTTTTATTGTTAAACAACAAACAATTGCAGTTGTAGAAAGGTTTGGAAAATTTACCAGAGATTATGGAGCGGGTATCAATATGAAAATTCCATTTATCGATAGAGTAGCAGGAAGAGTTAGTTTGCGGATTCAACAATTAGATGTCATTGTTGAAACTAAAACAAAAGATGATGTTTTTGTTCACTTGAAAATTTCAGTACAATTTCAAATTCAGAGGGAGCATGTTTATAACGCTTTTTATAAGCTACAAAACCCACATGAACAGATTACTGCGTTTATATTTGATGTGGTTCGTGCAGAAGTTCCAAAAATGATTCTAGACGACGTTTTTGTTAAAAAAGAAGAAATAGCATTAGCAATACAACGAGAATTAAAAGAGGCAATGCTTAATTATGGTTATGATATTGTAAAAGCTCTGGTTACAGATATTGATCCTGATCAAAAAGTAAAAATTGCCATGAACCGAATTAATGCTGCAGAGCGAGAAAAGGTAGCAGCCCAACATGAAGGAGATGCACAGCGTATTTTAATTATTGAAAGAGCAAAAGCTGAAGCTGAAAGCAAACGTTTGCAGGGATTGGGTATTGCCGATCAACGTAGAGAAATTGCTCGGGGACTGGAAGATAGTGTTGACGTATTAAATAATGTTGGTATTAATTCGCAAGAGGCATCTGCCTTAATTGTGGTAACCCAACATTATGACACCTTACAATCGGTGGGAGAAGCTACTAACTCCAATTTAATATTACTACCTAATTCGCCTCAAGCAGGAAGCGACATGTTAAATAATATGATTGCTTCGTTTGCAGCGAGTAACCAAATTGGTGAGCAAATGAAAAAAGACAATGCGGCTAAAGGTATTGTGAATAAAAAAACGACCAGTAAAGGACCAAAAGAAGAGCCAAAAACAGATTTTGATTATTGATAAAAACTATAAATTAATTTTACTTGCCTCAGCAACTAATAGTTCGTTTTTATCCTCTAAAGCTTTTCTTAAAAATGTTTTAATCTCAGGGGTTATTCTTTGATTGTTTTTTATTAAAACACCAAGCGCGATGATTGTTACAATTCGTGTGCCCACTTTTTTAAGAGCTGTTCCAAAAAACGGAATTAGCTCTTCGTAAGAAATACTCTTTGCTAATTCTTGTATTCTAAGCTTAGTTTCTTGCTGCTTTTCGACAGGAAATTTAGTGTACTTTTTTCCAAAACGCATAATTTCATTTAAAGGATAAATTTCAGCTTTTTGCGTTGGTAATATTTTATTTTTAACCGGTTTTTTCTTGGTCCAAGAATCACGTAAACCAACTGTTTTGTTAAAAACGAGGGTTTCACTCGTAGAGTCATCGTCAACTTTAAAATACCCTAATCGCTGAAACTGAAAGCTACTACTTTTTTTTGCTAAAGCTAAACTTGGCTCCACAAAAGCTTGTGAAACAGTTAAGGAATTTGGATTAACAAAATCCATAAATGTCTTGTCTTTATGGCTATCGGGAGCTTCATCTGTAAACAATCGGTCATACGATCTTACTTCGGCTTTAATTGCATGAGAAATAGAAACCCAATGAAGTGTACCTTTAACTTTTCTTAGACTTGCTACAGTACCTGTTCCGCTAAGACTGTCGGCGTCATAAGAGCATTTTATTTCTTTAAGGGTGCCTTCAGGGTCTTTAATAATTGAATCTGCTTTTATAATGTAAGCGTTTTTTAACCGAACTTCCTTTCCTAAAGTTAAGCGGAAAAAATTACTGTTTGCGTCTTCTTTAAAATCTTCTCTTTCTATATATAGTTCTTTTGAAAAAGGTACTTCTCGATAACCAGCAGTTTCATCTTCAGGATTATTTTCAGCTTTTAAAAATTCTTCTTTTCCCTCAGGATAATTTGTAATAGTAAGTTTAATAGGATCTAGAACTGCCATCACACGAGGTGCTATTTTATTTAAATCTTCTCGGATACAAAATTCTAATAAAGAAACATCAATAACATTTTCCCTTTTAGCAACCCCTACAGCTTCAATAAACTTTTTAATAGCATTTGGTGTGTAGCCCCTTCTTCGTAAGCCAGAAATAGTTGGCATTCTTGGGTCGTCCCAACCAATAACAATTTTTTCGTTTACCAACTGTAATAACTTACGCTTACTCATAACGGTATAGCTTAGGTTTAAGCGTGCAAATTCTCGTTGTTTTGGCACCAACGGAAGCTGATTAAAATTATCATTATAAACCTCATCTCTAAACCAATTATAAAGCTTTCTGTGAGGTTTAAACTCTAGAGAACACAAAGAATGTGAAATTTGTTCGATGTAATCGCTTTCGCCATGCGTCCAATCGTACATTGGGTAGATACACCAATCGTTACCTGTTCGGTGATGTGCTTTTTTTAAAATTCGATACATTATTGGATCTCGCATTAACATGTTTGGGTCTTCCATATCAATCTTAGCCCGCAAAACATGGGTTCCTTCTTTAAATTCACCGTTTTTCATTTTAATGAATAAATCTAAGTTTTCTTCGATAGATCTTGTTCTGTAAGGGCTATTAGTACCTAACCGTGTTGGAGACCCTTTTTGTAGTCTCATGTCGTCACTCGATTGAGAATCTATATAGGCCAACCCTTTTTTAATAAAACTAATTGCCCAATTGTATAAAGTTTGAAAATAATCGGAGGAATATACTTCTTGATCCCACTGGTAACCCATCCAAGTAATATCTTCTTTGATGGCGTCTACATATTTTTGCTCTTCTTTTGCTGGATTCGTGTCATCAAAACGAAGGTTGACGGGAGCTTGATATTTTTCGCCCAGTCCAAAACTAATTCCTATAGCTTTGGTGTGTCCTATATGTAAATAACCGTTTGGCTCAGGTGGAAATCGAAAACGTAGGTCTTCCTTTGACAATCCGTTCGTTAAATCTTCTTCTATTAAGTGCTCAATAAAATTAAGAGCTGCTGGTTTTTCTGACATGTTTAGGATCAAGTTTTATAATCAAATACCTTAACAGTAAATTAAGGATTTGTAACTTTACAAAAATAGTTGAAATGAGCACGATACGATTAAAAAATATTAAAATTTATGCTTTTCATGGTTGTTTATTAGAAGAAGGGCAGATTGGTTCTGATTATTTAGTAAATCTTTCAGTTAGAGGTAATTTAAATAAAGCCATTAAAAGTGACGAATTAAAAGATACTATAGATTATGTGGTCTTACAAAGGATTGTAATGGAAGAAATGGAAATTCGATCCAAATTATTAGAACACGTAGGGCATCGTATTATTGATAAGATATTTATTAAGGCACCGTTAGTAAATTACGTTAAGGTGACGGTAGCAAAAGTGAACCCGCCTATAGGTGGTGATGTAGCAGAGGTAAGTGTAACTTTGAGCGCTAAAAGATAAGTTAGTTTTTAATTGAAAAAATTGAACTTTATAGTATATTTGCCTACTAATAATTAAGGCGTCGTGGCCGAGTGGCTAGGCCGGGCTCTGCAAAAGCTCTTACAGCGGTTCGAATCCGCTCGACGCCTCCAAAAAGCTTCAGAATTCTACTGAAGCTTTTTTTATTGTTCAAACGTTTCTAAAAGCTATCGGACAATTTGAAGCTATTCCTTTTATTCTAAACCTTTATTAGTTTTAGGAATATACTCCAATCCTTCTTGAATATTATCTGGGAAAACTCCTTGTATTAACAATAAAACTCCAAAACCAATAATTAAAATACTTACCAATTTTTTTGTTTTTATAATAAAACGCGGTGTTAAGTTGCTTTTTAGTTTTTTAGCTAAAATAATTTTTAACAAGTCAGTTATGAATAAAGTAATCATTACGAGTGGCTAAGAAAAATAATACTCCGTTTTTATGAGTGGTTACGGCTTGTGCAATAATAATCGTTGCAATCCATCCTGCTAATACTCCAAAATTTACAAAGTTTAATAAAAATCCTTTTAGAAAAAGACCTCCATGGTTTTTTTTAGTAGCGACCGAATAATGTTCCCTAACAATTTTTATAAAAGATTTAGAAGTACGTATATAAGATATCGAACCAAAAGCGATTAATATCATACCACCAAATACTAATAATGCTGGATCGTCTTTTAGTTTATCTAATAATTTATTAGTACCATAAAATGCAATAATAATAAAAACTACATCGGAAAATAAAGAGCCTAAATCAAAAAAGACAGCAGCTTTTATTCCTTTAGTAATACTAGTCTCTATAAGAGTAAAAAAAACTGGACCTATAGCAAAAGCTAGTATAAATCCATAAAGGGCAGCATATAATAAACCATCAAACATACGTTTGTAAAAATACAAAATCATTACGTAATGATTGGAAAAAGAAAAACTAACGGTTAATTAGTTGTGAAATCTTTTTTATGTCCTAACATTTTAAAATCTAGTTGCTTTTTTACTAAATCTGCATTTTTGACTTGTACATAAACTTCATCTCCGAGCTGATAACTATTTTTGGTTCGAGCACCAACAGCTGCAAATTCTTCTTTGTAGAAAGTATAATGATCATCTTTCATGTCTTGTAGTCTGATCATTCCTTCGCATTTATTAGAAATAATTTCAACATAAATTCCCCAATCGGTCACACCAGAAATTACACCTAAAAAGTTTTGATCTTGATGATCAAACATATATTTTACCTGCATGTATTTAATACTAGCTCGTTCAGCTTGGGCTGCTAAACCTTCCATTTCACTACTATGTCTACATTTTTCTTCAAACTGGTCTTTATTTGCGCTATTTTCTTTGTTTAAATAAAATTGCAAAAGTCGATGGACCATTACATCTGGATAACGCCTAATAGGTGAGGTGAAATGTGTATAAAAATCAAAAGCTAATCCGTAATGACCAATATTTTCTGTAGTATAAACCGCCTTACTCATAGAGCGTATTGCAAGTGTATCCACTAAGTTTTGTTCTTTTTTACCTTGAACATCTTTTAATAAATTATTTAAAGAGTTAGAGGTTGTTTTTCGGTCTCTAGTATCTATTTTATATCCAAATTGTCTAATAATATTTTGTAAAGCTGCAATTTTCTCATCATTAGGTTCATCATGAACCCTATAAATAAATGTTTTTTTTGTGCTTTGTTTTCCTATAAATTCAGCAACACTTCTATTTGCTAATAACATAAATTCTTCTATTAATTTATTAGCATCTTTACTTTCTTTAAAATAAACTCCTTCTGGATTATTATCTTTATCTAGAGTGGAATTTTACCTCTACTTTATCAAAAGAAATAGCTCCTTGTTTCATTCTTTTTCTTCTTAATATTTTAGCTAGTTCGTCTAATTTTAAGATAGCTTTAGAAATTTCATTCTGTACTTTATATGTTTTTCCAGTAATAGAAATATCAGAGGGAATATTTATAAGTTCTCCTTCATTTATTGTTTCTTTTTCAATAATAAATTGAGCTTCTTCATAAGCAAAACGCGCGTCACTATAAGTAACTGTTCTTCCAAACCATTGATCAATAATTATAGCTTTATTATCTATTTTAAATACCGCTGAAAAAGTAAACTTTTCTTCGTTTGGTCTTAAAGAACAAGCGTTGTTTGATAATACTTCAGGAAGCATTGGCACAACTCTATCTACAAGATAAACTGAAGTTGCACGCTCGTAGGCTTCATCATCTAGTATAGTTCCTGGTATTAAATAATGAGCAACATCAGCTATATGTATACCTATTTCATAGGTACCATCTTTTAAATCCTTAAAAGATAAAGCATCATCAAAATCTTTAGCATCTTTTGGATCGATTGTGAAAGTTAAATCACCACGCATATCACGGCGTTTTTTTATTTCTTCTTCTTTTATTGTGGTGTCTATATTATTAGCATAATCTTCTACTTCTTTATCAAATTCGTACGGTAAACCAAATTGTGCTAAAATAGAGTGTATTTCAGTATTATGCTCTCCTGGTTTTCCAAGTGTTTTGATTACTTTACCATAAGGTGACCCTGCCTTTTCAGGCCAACTTTCAATTTCTACTAATACTTTATCACCATTTTTAGCATTTTTTATATTTTCTTTGGATACAAATATGTCAGTATACATTTTTGTATCCTGACATTCAACAAAAGCGAATCGTTCTTGAATTTTAATTACTCCAACAAAAGCTATTTTCTTTCTTTTTAAAATCTTAGTAATTTCCCCTTCTGGTTTTCCACCTCTATTTCTTTTAAAAATATAAACTTCAACAGTATCACCATGTAAAGCATGATTTATATTTTTTTGATTAACGAAAATATCTTCCTCTAAATCGTCTATTACAATATAAGCTTGTCCTCTAGAAGTTACATCTGCTATACCAATGTAATAATTTGTTGAAGCTTTTATTATATATTTTCCTCTAGATACTTCTTCTATTTTTTCTTCAGACTGAAGTTGCTTTATTTTTTTAATTAATAAATTTCTAGTATTAGTATCTTTAATATCTAAAATAGATGCTATTTGTTTGTAATTAATTGGTTTTGCATTTTGTTTTCTTAAAGTAGTTAATATACTTTGGGTAAGATTGGAATTACTTGATTTCTTTCTACTCTTTTTTCTTCTCGACATTTTTAATTTTTAGTAATGGTAAATGTAAGGTTTATAATTTTATAGGGATATTAATAAATAATTATCTTAGTATTGTTAAAACTTTAATGAATTGAAAGAATTTGTAACAATAGCTCGTTTTACATATCCCAGTGAGTATGCTGTTCTTAAATTATTATTAGAACGCTCTTTTATAAATTTTATTTTTTTAAACGAAACAGCTATTAATGTAATGCCTTTTCATTCTAATGCTTTTGGAGGAATTAGACTTCAAGTACATCAAAAGGATAAAGAAAAAGCAATTCAGATAATTAAAGGATTTAATAACACTTCTAAATTAGAAATCGTTTAATAATTTTACTTATTAACAATTATAATAATACTATTATTTTATTTAATTAATTTTTAAAAGAAGTGCTTAATATTATTAGGTGTTAATATGTAGAATAACTTTTTTGTAATTTATTTTTATTTTTAATTTATTAATTTTATTATCAATATATAAACATATATAAAACTTTTTATTTATTGAAAACTAGATAAATAGTGTTTTTAATTAACAACTGTTAACTAGTATTATAAGTAGTGTATTATTAATAAATAATTTACTAATAATAGTTGAAAAGAGCTATAAATAAATAAATAACTTGTTTAAAATTAGTTATTATTTTTATTGGATTTTTTATAAAAAAAACTTAATAGAATAAATTTAAGTAGCATCAAAAAATATTTATAACAAATATATAAACAGTAGTTAACAGTTTATTAAAAAACATATATACAAAGCATCGTGCTCTTTTATATTTTATTAAATTTATACGATGTATTTATTTATTAATAATAAAATTAATTCTTATGAAAATAGCTATTGGAAATGATCATGCTGGACCTGCTTATAAAGAAGCTATAGTAAATTTTTTAAATTCTAAAAAAATTACACTTTTTAATTATGGGACTGATACTAACGATAGTGTTGATTATCCAGATTTTATTCACCCTGTAGCAAGTGATGTTGCTAGTAGTAAGGTAGATTTTGGTATCATTATTTGTGGCTCAGGTAATGGAGCCGCTATGACTGCTAATAAATACCAAGAAGTAAGAGCGGCGCTTTGTTGGACAAAAGAAATTACTGAATTAGCAAGATTACATAATAATGCAAATATATTAAGCATTCCAGCAAGATATACTAGTATACCACAAGCAATTGCTATGGTTAAAATTTTTATAAATACCGATTTTGAAGGTGGTAGACATCAAAAAAGAGTAGATAAAATTAGTTGTCTTTAATTATAAAATTTAAATGGAGGTAACTTTTAAAACTTTTTCAGAATTAACAACTAAAGAATTATATCAAATTTTACAATTAAGGTCAGAAGTTTTTGTGGTAGAGCAAAATTGTGTTTACCAAGATATTGATGGTAAAGATGAAAAAGCGATTCATATTATCGGAGTTATTCAAAATAAAATAGTTGCTTATACCAGATGTTTTGAGCCTGGTGAGTATTTTAAAGAAGCTTCAATAGGAAGGGTTGTTGTAAAAAAAACTGAAAGGAAATTAAAAAGAGGTAATCAAATTATGATTCATTCTATTAAAGCAATTGAAACACTTTATCAAACTAAAACTATCATAATATCTGCGCAGTCACACTTAAAATTTTTTTATAATAATTTTGGTTTTTATAGCGTTGGAAACGAATATTTAGAAGATGGAATACCACATATAGAAATGATAAAAAACTAATTATTATTTTTTTGGAATAGACTTAATTTCATCTTCATTAAAAGGAACTTTTAACTGAAAAATAAAATTTTCATCATCTGTGTGGTTCGAAGAATCTAAACCATATTTTATTTTTTTAGGATCTTCATATATAAAAGTACCAAACAATCTGTCCCAAATAGAGAGAACATTCCCAAAATTACTATCTGTCCAAGGTTGTTGATAATGATGATGAAACTTATGCATATTAGGAGAAACAATTATATAACTCAACCCTTTATCCACCCAAAGAGGTAAGGAAATATCTGCATGATTAAAATAAGTAAAAGGAATAGTTATCATCCTATAAAAAAAATAAAAAGAGACCGGCATTCCCATAATTATAACTACCAATAACGCCATGCTTTCGCGTATTAAAAAATCAAAAGGATGGTGTCTTGTTCCTGTTGTAACATCAACATTTTTATCTGTGTGGTGTACCAAATGTAATCGCCACATCCACCTTACTTTATGTAATAAAAAATGAATAAAATATTGAGAGGTAAAATCAAGAACTACAATAGATAAAACTACTTTTTTCCAAAGAACAGCATCCAGTATATTAAGAATTCCAAACTCTGTTTTCTTTAACCAGACATCTATAAAAGTTAATAAAACTCCAAAAAATGAGTTGATTAGAATAACAACTAACAATAATAATAAATTTGTTTTTGCATGCTTCCATTTATTAAAATTACTTTTGTAAAAAGAATAATATCCTTCAATAATCCAAAAAAAAGAAATAAAGAAAATAATCCAACTTCCTTTTAACCATATTGGTAAGTGTTCAAAAAAAAATAAAAAACGCTCCATATATTATTTTAATATTTTATCATATAAAGATTCATTTTTTAGAACTGAAACAGCTTTAATAATTTCTGCACTATGGGTAAGTTGATAGGAATACATTCCTTCGCGATAAAAATAACGCTTTAAAATTTCGTCGCTTAATATAGTAACGATTTCTTCTTTCTTTGCTACCAGCATTTCTTCTTTAGCCTTATCAATATCAGTCATAAGCTGCTTAAAGCTTAAATCAATATTATCTTTAAAATTTTCTTCCGAAGTTTTACGCATGGCTTTAGAAAATAATTTTTCAGATTCTGTTTCATACTCAAACTTGTTTTCTTTTATAAAAATTAAGAATTCTTTAAAATTAGCATCTGTAAACACAAACTCTTCGGGACTTTCTAATTTATTTGAATAATAGTATTGAGTTGCATAATTAAAAATCACGTTGTTTTTCAACAGAGCAGTTGTTATGGTGCTAAATTTACCCGATTCAAGCTCTATGTCTGGCATTATACCGCCTCCATCATAAACAGTTCTTCCCCCTTTTGTCTTAAAGGAATTGTATTTTTTTGAATCTACCCTAACAGGATCACCATTTTCATCTCTATTCCAATAATCTAAAGCTTGAATACACCTACCACTCGGCGTGTAGTATCTTGAGATAGTAACTTTTAATTGGGTGCCATAAGTTAATTTTTTTGGTCGTTGCACTAAGCCTTTTCCAAAACTACGAGCTCCAACAATTACCGCCCTATCTAAATCCTGTAGGCCTCCCGAAACAATTTCACTAGCAGACGCACTTCGCCCATTAACAAGAACCACTAGTGGAATTTCTAAGTCAAGAGCAGTTTTTTGAGTTTTATACGTTTTATTATACTTCTTCACAGCAGATTTAGTGGTGACAATAGGTTCGCCTTTTGGTACAAATAAATTCACAATATTTACCGCCTCCGTTAATAATCCCCCAGGATTACCTCTCAAATCTAATATTAGTTTTGTTGCACCCTGACTCTTTAAGTCTGTTAGAGCTGCCTTTGTTTCTTTAGTGGTCTTCTTATTAAATTTTGACAAAACAATATAACCTATATCATCACCTATCAACTGATAAAAAGGAACCGCATGTACATCTATAGCTCCTCTTATTAAAGATGTTTCTTCTTTTTTTCCTTGACGTAAATAAGTAAGATTCACTTTTGTATCTGCCATTCCCTTCAATAACTCGCTTGAATCTCCTTCATGATCTTTTATATTAATATCATTAATAGTGATTATTTCATCTCCTGCTTTTAATCCAGCAATATCTGCTGGAAATCCTTTAAAAGGCTCTAAAACAACCATTTTTCCATCTTTATTTCTTACAGTTGCTCCAATACCAGTATAGACGCCTGAGTTGTTTATTCGAGCATCTTCAACCTCTTGTTCGTTCCAATAAACCGTATATGGATCTAAATCATCTAACATTCCTTTAATCGCCTTGTTTATTAAATCAGAAGGAGTGGTTTCATCTACATAATTCATGTTTAGTTCTTTAAATAAGGTAGTGAAGATTTCAATTTGCTTGGCGATTTCAAAAAAATCTTTTTTAAAACTTACCGTCGCAAGTAAAATGCCTAAAGCAAGAAAAGGAATAAGAATTTTCTTTTTCATTTTTTCATTTTTTTAAGTACATTAATAAGTGATGCATCAATGGTAGTGTAAGTTGAATTTTTTTTTCCAATGTATAAAAAGAACAACAAATACTTTAAATCATCATCATTTTTTAACAAATGTTTTTGATGACGATATACCTCTCTTAGTTGTCTTTTTATACGATTTCGATTCACAGCTTTTTTAAAATTGTGTTTTGGAACTGAAAATGCCGCCTTTGTTTTATCGCTGCTATCTACTGGAAGATAAAATAACTTTATAGGATATTTAATAACAGTGTTACCTTCTGCAAAAAGAAGCTTAATCGCTTTTTTACTCTTAAGTTTTTCAGATTTTGGAAAACTAAAATTCATATTGGTAAATGTATGAAATAAGGGAGAGTATCAGTAAAAAATTAGAAGCCAATATCTAAATCTACCCGAATTTTACTTCCTTTTTCTTTGGCGCATTAGTGTTGTGAGACAACTTTTCAATAACTATTTTAAATTGTAAGTATTATTTTCTAAATTAATATCCGCCATTAAGCTAGAGGCGTCAATTGCAACACTTTTAATTTTCTTATCTTTTTTAAGAACAAAGGAGTAGTTTGGGTAAGCCCAAGCCCAATCCGGTAAAACATTCCAACTTTCACTAAGCTGGGGGTTTGGTTTATTGGTTCGCATCATTTGTAATGGAATATAAAAGTTATCCGTCGCACCGTCTTCATAAGTTACCTTAATATCTATTGGCATAGGCATTAAACCAATTCTTTCAATAGTTATAGTTGTCTTTTCTTTTTCAGAAACTATATTCTTGATACCGTAATCTATAGTATTAGTTGTCTGTGTCCAGTCCGTCAAATACCAATCTAATTCTGCCCCCGACACTTTTTCTGCAACTCTTATAAAATCGTTAGGTGTTGGGTGTTTAAAAGCCCACTCTTTATAATATCGTAACAGTGTCTTGTTTAAATTATCTTTACCTATTACATATTCAAGTTGAGAAAGAAAAACAGCACCTTTACTATATGCGGCAACACCGTATCCAGTATTGGTGGTATAACGATCTGCTTGAGTAGACTGGGGTTGCTCTTTACCGCTGGTAGCAATATAATTGTATCCTCTGTATGAGTTTGAATTTGGATTGTCTTTTCCTTCCTTCATTATTTCATTCATAGCTAGGTTAGAAATGTAGGAGGTAAACCCTTCATCCATCCACTCGTGTTTACTCTCGTTTGTTGCTAACAAAAATTGAAACCATGTGTGAGCTAATTCATGAGCTGTAACTCCGATTAAACTTCCTAGTTTTCTTTTACCAGTAATTAAAGTACACATTGCATATTCCATACCCCCATCACCACCTTGAATAACAGAATACTGTTTATAGGGATAATCACCAACATGTTTATTAAAATAAACCAATAGTTGCGCTGTTTTTTCTTGTAGCTGTTTCCAATTTTCAATAATTTCAGGATCATTTTTATAGTAAAAGTTTAAGATAACCCCATTGGCTCCCGTATAAGTGTCGTGGATAAAATCTTTATCCGCCGCCCAAGCAAAGTCATGAACTTTTGGCGCTTTAAAATGCCAAGTTCTGGTATTTCCCTTAGTTTTTTTACCCAAGCCTTTTTTATCACTATTCTGAAGATACCCAGTACCACCTATAATATAGTTTTCGTCAAGTTTTATACGCACATCGTAATCTCCCCAGACGCTGTGAAATTCACGCGCTATGTAAGGTGTCGCGTGCCAACCTTCAAAGTCATATTCTGCTATTTTTGGAAACCATTGTGTCATAGAATATGCGACACCTTCTGCGTTATTTCTTCCCGATCGCCTTATTTGAACCGGTATCTGCGCGTCCCAGTCCATTGTAAACACGGTTGATTTGTTAGGTAAAATAGGAGTATTTAAGTCAACTTCTAATATGGTTCCAGCAATTTCAAAAGACAAAAGAACTCCATCTTGTGTTAATCGTTGAGGTTTTATAAAACCAATTTCTGAAGGTAACAATTTAGAAATACGATCCCCAACCCTTTTGTCTGAATCTTTAATATTCCTCGAACGAATATCCATTTCGCTCCCAGGCTGAAAGGCATTAAAGTATAAATGATAAAACACCCGATATAAAGTATCGGGTGAGTTGTTAGTGTAAGTTAGCTCTTGAATACCTTTATATTGGTGGGTTTCAACATCTAAATCTATTGCTATTTTGTAGTCTGCTTTTTGTTGCCAGTAAGACGTGTTGTTTTGGGAAAACCCCACACCAAACACTATTAAAAAAATAAGATTTAAAACTAACTTCATATAATTACAGTTTGCTTGCTAAAATTAGCGCGTTGTATAAATTTACTGTTTTTCCAGATTTAGAGATAGCAGTAAACGGTTGCATATTAGATTCGTCTCCGCCAACAATTACTGAGGCAGAAACACTTAAGCCACTATCCATTAACACTCGCTTTACTTGTTTAGCGGATAGTTTTGGATAACAAGAGCGAACCATGGCTGCTACTCCCGCAACGTTAGGCGATGCCATTGATGTTCCTTGTAAATACTCATAAGTATCTAGTGGAGTTGTCGACCAAATTTTTACACCAGGAGAAAATAAATCAACATTCGCTACTCCATAATTTGAAAAAGTAGCAACCATCTCTTTCCCATACTTATAATTTAAAGCCCCAATTGTGATAAAATTATCACTAATCTCTTCACCTTTTACTATTTCGTCGTTGGGGTAACTCACCACAACGTCTAAATCGTTTGCATCGTTTCCTGCTGCATTAACGATTAATACATCTTTTTTTGCGGCATATCTAATAGCATCCCAAACCCATTCAGGGTTTTGTGAAAACGCTTTACCAAAACTAGTGTTGATCACCTTTGCTCCATTATCAGCAGCATAACGGATTGCCAACGCCACATCTTTATCATATTCATCGCCATCCGGCACAGCTCTTAATGCCATGATTTCAACATTTTGAGCCACTCCGTCCATTCCAATATTATTACCTCTTTGAGCTGCAATAATTCCAGCTACGTGAGTTCCGTGTGTTGCATCTTCTTTTTTTGGATCTGGCCCATCAACATCATTATTACCATAAACGTTATCATTAATATCGTAAGGATTGTCCTTTAGAACAGCTCTAAAATCGGTATCCATTGTGAAGTGATTTTTTAATCGGCCCTGAAAGTATTGAACCCCTCCATTAAGACGTTCTTTAAATTCAGGAATTGTACCTCCATAAGAAAGCATTTGAGAAAGAACACCAATGTTTTTTTGATCTTCTTCTGTCGGATCTGAAATAGCAGCTAAATCCTCAGCGCTGTAATCCTCTTTTCCTACTTTTTTAGAAATAGCGTCATGAGACACCGTTACTTGATTAAGCATCTGGCTATACCTATCAAAGTTCGCTTTTATTTCTTTGTGTTCCTTATTATACGTTGATTTTGCACTCTCGTAAAGGTTAAAAATATCTTTTTCACTTTCCTCAATATCAGTGCTGTTTTTTCCATTAAAAGCAGTATTATATCTTTTTATAATACGAACAAATTCAAGATTTTCACCAACAATATCACCTAAAAAGTTCCATCCATGAACGTCATCTATATATCCGTTTTTATCGTCGTCAATTCCGTTGTTTGGAATTTCGTTCGTATTCGTCCAAATTACGTTTTTTAAATCTTCATGCTCAATATCAACTCCACTATCAATTACAGCAACGATTACTTTTGTTCCTTTAAGATTTGGAATTAATTCCACATAAGCTTTATCAACACTCATACCGGGTATGGTGTCAGAGGCTAAATCAGTGTAGCTCCAGCTTTTAAGCTGGGCATCTTCAATTTTAGTTGTTTTAGTTGTTTTTTCGTTTGTGTTCTTTAAAAGAGCCGCATTAATCGGCCTTACAGCACTTCCACAACTTGTTAATAAAATAGTTGTTGTAGCTGCGAATAAAAGAGGTTTTAATATTTTCATTGTTATTTAGTTAAAAAATTCGTTAATCGTAAAACACTCGTCCAGCCGAACTCCTTTTTCGGTCTGTTTTACAGTAATAATTGGATTATGAGCATCATGCTCTAAAAATAAATAGTAATTATTGTTTGCTGCCAAATTTAGAAATTTTTCTTTTTCTGACATAGTTAATAAAGGTCTTGTGTCATATCCCATTACAAAAGGTAGGGGTAAATGTCCAGCGGTTGGCAATAAATCTGCCATAAAGACTACCTTTTTTCCTTTGTAATTAATATGTGGAATCATTTGTTTCTCGGTATGACCATTTGCAAAAAAAATATCAAAATTCATTTTTTTTGACTCTAAAAAATCACCATCGTGGCTTTCAACAAAATTTAATTGCCCGCTTTCTTTTATCGGTATTATATTTTCGACTAGAAAAGACGCTTGTTCCCGACGATTTGGTTTTGTAGCCCAATCCCAGTGATTTGCATTACTCCAATAAGTTGCATTTTTAAAGGAAGGCTCATAACCTGTTTTATTTTTATTCCACTGTATGGCACCACCACAATGATCAAAATGGAGGTGAGACAAAAACACATCTGTAATATCATCTTTATGAAAACCTTTGTTATTTAATGAAGACTCCAACTTATGATTTCCCCAGGGATAGTAATATCCAAAAAACTTATCACTTTGTTTATTACCCATACCCGTATCTATTAAGGTAAGCCTATTACCATCCTCAATTAATAGACAGCGAGCAGCAATATCTATCATATTGTTATTATCAGCTGGGTTTGTTTTGGACCAAATTGATTTAGGAACTACACCAAACATAGCTCCGCCATCTAATTTAAAATTACCTGCTTCGATAGGGTGTAATTCCATAGGCGAACAAAGATAATTAAACATATGAATTAGGGCAAAAACTTTAGATATTATTAAGATTTAGAATATTCGGGTTACAATTCTTCGGGCGCCAGTTCTAAATACAAGCCCTCTAACTCTTTCGTTATAGATATTTGACAACCCAATCTACTATTTTCTTTAACATTAAACGCTTCAGATAACATAGCTTCTTCTTCTTCTCCTTTTTTAGGAATAGCGTGTTTGGAATGAACATAGCATTGGCAAGATGCACACATAGCCATGCCACCACAAACCCCAATTGTACCTTCTGGAGCTAACTCATAAGACCGCACAATTTCCATAATATTCATGGCCATATCTGTTGGTGCTAAAACTTTATGAATATGCCCATCTCGATCCTTTATAGTGATGTTAATGTCCGACATAATTAATCATCATGATTGAGCGACTGAATGACGGGTTTTTTGGCTTCCTTCCTAGTGCCGTCAAAACCGTCAATACCACTTACTGTAGTATATCTAAAAATATTTTTTTTACCAGGGTTTATTATTTTAAACGCAGATTGACACATTAATGTTGCTTCGTGAAATCCACACAAAATAAGTTTTAATTTTCCAGGATAGGTGTTGATATCGCCAATTGCAAATATACCAGGAACGTTTGTTTGATAATCAAAGGTGTCTACCTTAATAGCATTTTTTTCAATTTCTAATCCCCAATCAGCAATAGGTCCGAGTCTTGGTGATAAACCAAAAAGCGGAATAAAGTGATCTAAGTCAATACTAGTATCAACTTTATCTTTTGTGATGACAATTCTCTCTAATTTTTCTTTTCCAATAAGTTGAGTAATCTCAGCTGGAGTAATGATATTTATTTTTTTTTGTTTTTTTAATTCTCTCGCTTTTTCAAGAGAATCTAAAGCCCCCCTAAATTCATTTCTTCTATGAACAAGCGTAACTTCTTTTGCAATATCCGCCAAATAAATACTCCAATCAAGAGCCGAATCACCCCCCCCGGCAATAACAATGCGCTTGTTTTTATAAATAGCAGGATCCTTAATAATATATTCCACCCCTTTACCCTCGTAAAAATTTAAGTTGTCCAAACCGGGCTTTCTAGGTTCAAAACTTCCTAAACCTCCAGCAATAGCAATTACGGGTGCCTGATGCTTTGTTCCGCTACTTGTTACAACCACAAACATTCCGTTTTCATCTTTGGAAATTTTTTCTGCACGTTCTCCAAGAGTAAATCCAGGCTCAAATTGCTTACATTGTTCCAATAAGTTATTGGTTAGATCTCCAGCAAGAATTTCTGGAAAACCAGGAATGTCATAGATGGGTTTTTTTGGATAAATTTCGGAACACTGTCCCCCAGCTTGAGGAAGCGCGTCTATAAGGTGGCATTTAAGCTTTAGTAAACCTGCCTCAAACACTGTAAACAAACCTGTTGGTCCAGCTCCAATGATTAAGATATCCGTTTTTATCATGTTAATGTTTTTTCAAAATTGAAACCGCAAAATTACAAACCTTTTATCTTTTTTCTTGATTTTGAAGATTTTTTCTAATAGAAGTAAACTTATTCACAGTCAAAAGTATTGAGTTTTTTAATTATTAGGAGTATTTTATAATAACTTTATGAAAATACATCCTTTATAATACGCAGATAAATTTTAGTTTTGTTCTTTTAAAAATTGAGTTGTGGCTATTAAAATTACAGATGAGTGTATTAATTGTGATGCTTGCGTTGCAGAATGTCCAAATAATGCAATTTATGAACCAGATCAGGAGTGGTCTTTTTCAGATGAAACAATTTTAACAGGATTAATCACCTTGCCTGACGGTTCTAAGTCAGATGCTGACGCACAAAACGAACCAGGTTCTGACGAATTTTATTACATAGTGACCGATAAATGTACAGAATGCAAAGGTTTTCACGAAGAGCCTCAATGTGCAGCCGTTTGCCCTGTTGATTGCTGTGTCCCTGATGAAAAAAATATAGAATCAGAAGCCGCCTTGCTCAGTAAAAAATCTTGGATGCACGGAGAGTAAATCCCTTTCACACTTTAATCATTTAACTTAAGTACCGCCATAAAAGCTTCCTGAGGTATTTCTACATTCCCTACCTGACGCATTCGTTTTTTTCCTTTTTTCTGTTTTTCAAGCAGTTTACGCTTACGAGAAATATCACCACCGTAACATTTTGCAGTAACATCTTTACGAAGCGCTTTTACTGTTTCTCTTGAAATAATTTTTGCTCCAATCGCTGCTTGAATTGGAATATCAAATTGCTGTCTTGGGATTAGTTGGCGTAGCTTTTCACACATTTTTTTCCCTACATCATAAGCATTATCTTGATGTAATAAAGCAGATAAAGCGTCTACCGGATTACCGTTTAATAACACATCTACCTTTACTAGTTTAGAAACTCGCATACCTATTGGATGATAATCAAAAGAAGCATATCCTTTTGAAACTGTTTTTAAACGATCATAAAAATCGAAAACAATTTCGGCGAGAGGCATATCAAAAGATAACTCAACCCTTTCGGGGGTTAAATAGGTTTGATTGGTAATTTGCCCGCGTTTCCCAATACATAGCGACATAACTGGACCAACAAAATCCGCTTTTGTGATAATTGAAGCTTTTATATAAGGCTCTTCAACCCTGTTTAAACTTGATGGTTCCGGTAAATCGGAAGGATTATTTACTAACAGTATTTCGTCAGGTTCTTTATTGGTATAAGCATAATAAGAAACGTTAGGAACAGTCGTAATTACCGTCATTCCGAATTCTCGTTCTAAACGCTCTTGAATAATTTCTAAATGAAGCATTCCTAAAAAGCCACAGCGAAAACCAAAACCAAGCGCAGCTGAACTTTCTGGCTGAAAAACCAAGGAAGCATCGTTAAGCTGAAGCTTTTCCATTGAATTTCTTAACTCCTCGTAATCATCTGTGTCTACAGGATAGATCCCTGCAAACACCATTGGCTTAACATCTTCGAAACCATCAATACTATTTTTAGTTGGATTTTTAAAATCGGTAATAGTATCACCCACTTTTACTTCCTTAGCTTCTTTAATCCCTGTGATTAAGTAACCCACATCTCCAGCCTTTACGCTGCTTTTTATTTCTTGTTTTAATTTAAGAGCCCCAACTTCATCGGCATAATAGTCATTATTGGTTGCCATAAATTTAATATGCTGGCCCTTTTTAATTTCCCCGTTCAATATCCTGAAATAGGTTTCAACTCCCCTAAAAGGATTGTAAACAGAGTCAAATATTAGAGCCTGTAATGGCTCGTTTACATCTCCTTGTGGAGCTGGTATTCTTTCAATAATAGCCTCTAAAATATTCTCAATTCCAATACCTGTTTTAGCACTCGCTGGAATTACTTCTTCCGCATCACAACCCAAGAGTCCAACAATATCATCAGTTACCACCTCTGGATTTGCAGATGGTAAATCAACTTTGTTTAACACAGGGATAATTTCTAGATCATTCTCAAGTGCCAAATACAAATTAGATATAGTTTGAGCCTGAATACTTTGAGCAGCATCAACCACCAACAAGGCTCCTTCGCAAGCCGCAATTGACCTGGAAACCTCGTAAGAAAAGTCAACATGCCCAGGAGTATCTATTAAATTTAAAACATACGTTTCTCCTTTATAAACATATTCCATTTGTATCGCGTGACTTTTAATGGTAATACCTCGTTCTCGCTCCAAATCCATACTGTCTAACAATTGGTTTTGTTTTTCGCGTGCAGTAACTGCTCCAGTGGCGTCTAAAAGACGATCAGCTAGAGTACTTTTACCATGATCAATATGGGCAATAATGCAAAAATTACGTATGTTTTTCATAAAAAAATACTACTCTAATTGAGTTTGCAAATATAGAATAAAAGGAACCAATTTACAGTGCTTAATTAAAAACCGTTTCAAAAAACTAATTAAAATGATTGTCAATACGATAATTACAAAAAACCAGCTTATGCGGTTTATTAAAATCTAAATAATTACTCTTATACACAGGCGTATACAGATAGCCATTAATTTACTTATTTTTGCAAACATATGGTTAAAATAGACACTATAGAACTAGGAGATTTTCCGCTGTTACTCGCTCCTATGGAAGATGTAAGCGATCCTCCGTTCCGTGCCTTGTGCAAAGAACAAGGGGCAGATGTCGTTTATACGGAGTTTATATCGTCTGAGGGCTTGATTCGCGACGCCGCAAAAAGCGTTATGAAACTTGATATTTATGAAAAAGAACGACCTGTTGGAATTCAAATTTTTGGCGCAAATTTAGAATCAATGCTACGAAGTGTTGAAATAGTGGAAGCTTCGAAACCAGACATTATTGATATTAACTTTGGTTGTCCGGTAAAAAAAGTTGTTTCTAAAGGAGCGGGTGCCGGGATATTAAAAGATATTGATTTAATGGTTTCTTTAACTAAAGCAATGGTTGAACATACTTCTTTACCAATAACAGTTAAAACACGTTTGGGTTGGGATGAAGAAACTATAAAAATTGTTGAGGTAGCCGAAAGATTACAAGATGTAGGCTGCAAAGCAATAGCTATTCACGGAAGAACAAGAAAACAAATGTATAAGGGAGCAGCTGATTGGGCTCCTATTGCAGCGGTAAAAAACAATCCGAGAATGCACATACCTGTTTTTGGAAACGGCGACGTTAACACTCCAGAACGCGCCAAAGAAATGAGAGATTCATTTGGTCTTGACGGCGCAATGATTGGTAGAGCGAGTATTGGTAACCCTTGGTTTTTTAGAGAGGTACAACATTATTTAAAAACAGGAAAAAAATTATTAAACCCTACGATGTCCGAACGTATTGAAGCCGCAAGAAGACATTTGCAAATGGCGATCGATTGGAAAGGCGAAAAATTAGGTGTTTTTGAAACAAGAAGGCATTATACAAATTATTTTAGAGGAATACCTCATTTTAAGGAATATAGAATGAAAATGGTCACTAGTGATGATTCCATTGATGTTTTTAATGTGATTGACGAAGTAGCTTTAAAATTTAAGGACTATCAGTTTGATTAAGCAATTAACTTTTTTGTAACTCGAGTTGCTGCAATTTTTGAAGCCACACCGCCTAAAAAAAGGATAGTTACCAACACAATTACGACATTTATAAATTCAAGCTTTACTGGATAAGGCATGTTTGGAGCTATGGACACAAAACCAAATTTTTGTTGAAAAAAGATTACTGCTATTCCAAAGAAAAGACCAACGAATAAGCCTGTAGACGTCATTAATAATCCATTGTAAAAAAATATTGTTCTTACTTCTTTTAGCGTTAGCCCCAATGAAACAAGTGTTTTAATATTATTTCGTTTATCGATAATGATCATTATTATCGTTCCAGTGATATTAAATATGGCAATTGCAGCGATTAGACTTACAAATATGTAAACAAATAAATTTTCGATATTTAACATTTTATATAAACCGTCGTTCTGCTGAATTCTATTTTTAACAGTAACACTATTATTGAAAATTGATTTAATTTCTGATCGCACGAAATCTTCGTTGGCATTTGAAGAAAGCTTGATTTCTATCGATGTTACCTCATTTTTTTTCATAGCTAATAAAGACCTAGCATAGTCCATATCAGAGAAAACATATTCGCTATCCAACTCTTCATTTACACTGTACATACCTGACGCAACAGCTTTTCTTTTGGTAAAAGCATCCGTGGGATTTAAAATTTGTCCGGTTCCGGGTTTAGGAACATAAATTTCAAGTAAATTACCGTAGTCTAAAACTCCCAAAGAAAGTTTCTGCGAAATTCCCAAACCAACGACAACTTCGTCGCGATTAGGAACCAACCAATCGTTTAAAAACAAAATACTGTCAATAGGGATTACATTTTTAAAATTTTGGTCTACCCCTTTAATTTTTGCTACATGATTTTTACCTCGATATTGAATAAAAATTCTTTCCTCTATTGTTTTTGTATAAGCTTCTATTCCTTTAATTTCTGACAGGCTATTTTCCAAATCCTTTGGAAATAGGATGGTTTTACCTTGGTAAGAATAAACTTTTAGATCAGCATCAAACACATTGGTAAACTGAAGGCTAAACTCTCTTAGACCAGAAAACCCAGAAAGAACAATAAACAAAGCAATAGATCCAACCGCAGCAGCAGTAACTGCAATTCTAGCAATAATGTTAATCGCATTTTTGCTGCTTTTTGAAAATAAATATCGCTTTGCAATGTAGAAAGGAAAATTCAATTATATTTTTTTTCGTTTGTCCAGTAAATCAGTATCTATAATGGGGTTTTCTTTTTCCTGAACTGCATCCTCAAGTTTGTTTATATACTCTAAAGAATCATCATTATAGAAGGCCAAATCAGGCATTTTTCGCAACTGATGTTTTGTTTTTTGAGCTATTTGATGCTTTATTTTTGGCTTTAATTCGTTCAGTTCTTTTACAATATCGTCTGATTTTTCTGCTGGAAAAACACTGGTATACACTTTTGATAAGGACAAATCTGTTGTTACGGTCACTTTGGTCACCGAAATAATAATACCTAACTGACCAGATTCGTGTAACATTTTTTGTAATACGACCGCCAGATCGTTTTGTAAAACACCTGCAATCTTCTTTTGTCTATTCGTTTCATTCATCCTGCAAAAATACCACAATTAAAAAAAAGAAACTTTAATTAAGTAAACAGAAGCTATGTATGGCAATTAGAATTCTTATTTTTGTTTAATAATAGATAAGGAATCATGAAAAAAATAGAACATATTGGGATCGCCGTAAGGAACCTTAAAAATTCAAATAAAGTTTATGAAAGCTTGTTGGGAAGCCCGCCCTATAAAATGGAGGAAGTAAAAAGCGAAGGAGTTCATACTTCTTTTTTTAAGATTGGCGAAAGTAAAGTAGAGCTTTTAGAGGCGAGTAATCCAGAAAGCATTATTTCAAAATTTATAGATAAAAGAGGAGAAGGCATGCACCACATTGCTTTTTTAGTTGATGATATTGAATCCGAGCTTTTAAGATTAAAAAAAGAAGGTTTTGTCGTATTGAACGAAACACCAAAAAAAGGAGCCGATAATAAATGGGTGGTTTTTTTGCACCCTAAATCTACAAATGGAGTTTTGATTGAATTATGTCAGGAAATAAAATAATAAAAAAATAGCTTGTCAAATATATAAAGAGTTCTAAATTTGCAAAAACAAAGTCGGTCCCATAGCTCAGCTGGTTAGAGCACCTGACTCATAATCAGGGGGTCCATGGTTCGAGCCCATGTGGGACCACAAGCAAAATTTAAGGTTTACATAAATGTAAGCCTTTTTTTATGGACATCATTAAATTGTCCGCGCCTAACAGTTCTAAACCTTACAACCCTTTTAATTAAAATGAACCTATTAAATCATTAATTTACAATTATTTACATAAAAAATTCTTGATTATTAAATAAAAAGAGTACTTTTGTTTGATAAAATGGACAAATTGGTAAACAAGATTAAAGACACTTTCACCATTCAGGATTTAGAAATTCTGACTGGAATAAAAGCGCACACCATTCGAATTTGGGAGAAGCGTTATGAACTCCTAAGTCCGACACGCCTCAACAGAAATGTTAGGACCTATGCTATCACAGATTTACAAAAAATATTAAATGTTAGCCTTCTTTACAAAAGTGGTTACAAAATCTCAAAAATATCTAAACTATCTGATAATCAGATAGCTGATGAAACAAAAGCCGTCGCTTTAAGTGATTTTTCTAACACCTACGAGATCAATTCTTTGATTATCTGTATGTATACTTTTGATCAAAATTTATTTCATGAAATATACGATCAACAAAGTAAAAAAATAACTTTTAGAGAGATATTTACCAATACCTATATTCCATTACTTACCCACCTAGGTTTACTTTGGCAAACTGATTCTCTTAAACCTGCACATGAACATTTTGTGTCCAATTTAATCTACCAAAAAATTGCACTTAATATTGCCAAAATTCCAGTCAATAAAAAATCAAATAACCCAATTAACGTACTGTTTTTACCTTATGGAGAAATTCACGAATTAGGGCTTTTGTTTTTAAATTACTACCTCAAATTAGTAGGTGAAGAAGTTATTTACTTGGGTAAAAGCATTCCGTTTGACAATTTATTTTACTTGAATTCTCAAATAAAAAACATTACTTGGATTACCTATTTTATGATCGATAAAACCGTTGAAGAAAAAGACGAGTTTATTTTAAACGTCGCGAAACTATTAGAACACACCAAGAATAAGTGTATCATAGTAGGAAATATTTGGGATGACTATAAAAAGGCAAATACCAACAGCCAAATTATTTTTAAAACTAAGTTAGAAGAATTAGTATCAGTTAACGAAGTTAAGCTCTCCGTTATTTAAACAACACGCAGCTCTTACGAATTACATAAGGATGAATTTTTCATCCTTTTTTTTGTGCCTAATATATTATAAAACAGCATATTAATTGATTTTTTTATTTGTAATATTTTCTGTAAACACAAAATGTTTAACAAAACGTTAAATTTGTTTAACAAAATGTTTTTTTGTTAGATATTTGTAGAAACTTAAAAATAACACTATGAAAAAGTTAATTATTACTATGTTATTGTTTGCTATGACAATAACCATTACCGCTCAGACAGCAAGAGTACAAGTTATTCACAATTCAGCAGACGCTGCAGCAGAATTTGTAGACGTTTATCTAAATGACGTCTTATTAATTCCAAATTTTGAATTTAGAACTGCATCTCCATTTATAGATGCTCCTGCTGGTGAAGAAATCGAATTATCAGTTGCCCCACCAAATAGTTCTGGTGTTGAAGAAGCTATTTACACTGCCCCAGTTACTCTATCAGAAGGAGAAACGTATGTGGTAGTTGCAGACGGAATCGTAAGTGGTTCAGGATACAATCCGCCACAAGATTTTGGTTTACAAATTTATCCATTAGGTAGAGAAGCTGCTTCAGATCCAGCAAATACCGACGTATTAGTACACCACGGTTCAACAGATGCACCTGCTGTAGATGTTGTTGAGACGGGAGTTGGTGTAGGAACTATTGTTGACGATTTAGCCTACACTGAATTCCAAGGATATTTGGAACTTCCTACGGCCGACTACACTTTACAAATTAATACAGCTGATGGTTCTACAGGTGTTGTAGCTTATGCAGCTCCTTTAGCAACTCTTGGATTAGATGGTGCTGCTTTTGTTGCAGTAGCAAGTGGATTTTTAGATCCAGAAAAAAATACATACTATGAAAAGATTAACTGTTTTTATGATCCTGTTTGCTGTAACAGGATATTTTTACGCACAAACAGCAAGAGTACAAGTAATACACAATTCTGCAGATGCTGCCGCTGAATCAGTAGATGTATACTTGAACGAAATTTTATTAATACCAAATTTTGCTTTCAGAACAGCATCTCCATTCGTTGATGCTCCAGCTGGTATTGAGATTGAGTTATCAGTTGCACCTCCCAACAGTACAGGAGTAGAAGAGGCAATTTATACTGCGGCTGTAACTTTAGCTGCAAACGAAACATATATTGTGGTTGCAGATGGTATTGTTAGTGGTTCAGGATATAATCCACCACAACCATTTGGATTACAGGTTTATGGAATGGGTAGAGAATCTGCTACAGATCCTTCAAACACGGATGTGTTAGTACACCATGGATCAACAGATGCACCAACAGTAGACGTTGTTGAGACAGGAGTTGGCGCAGGAACAATCGTAGATGACATTTCATACACTGAATTCCAAGGATATTTGGAACTACCTACAGCTGACTACACTTTACAAATTAATACAGCAGACGGTTCTACAGGAGTTGTAGCTTATGCGGCGCCATTAGCAACACTTGCACTAGATGGTGCGGCTTTAGTAGCGGTAGCTAGTGGATTTTTAGATCCATCACAAAATTCAGATGGACCAGCTTTTGGTGTTTATGTAGCACTTCCAGCGGGAGGAGAATTAGTAGCGCTACCATCAGCAACTCTAGGAGTAGAAGATTTTGACACCAACACCTTTTTGATGTATCCGAATCCGGCAGTTAGCGAGTTAAATTTTGAATATCCAACATTAGAATCTTACGAATTAAATATTGCTATCACAGATATGCAGGGTAGAACAGTATCTAGCAACCGATACCATCAACGCGTCTAATCAGAGTATGGATGTAACTAATTTATCAAGTGGTTTATACCAAGTATTAATTATGGAAGGAAACGATTTAGTTGGAACTAAGAAATTACTAAAAAAATAATCATAAACAAAAACTTAAAAATACAAAGAATTGTTGTTAGGTTTTGATTGAAGCCCCTCATTGAAAGCAATTTCTAGAGGGGTTTTTTAATAAATTAATTATCTATATTTGAAACATGAGTAAAACTATAAATATCCTGGGTTCTGGATTTTCATCCTTAGCAGCATCTTGTTATTTAGCAAAGGCAGGTCACAAAGTAACCGTTTTTGAAAAAAACAGTCAAATAGGAGGAAGGGCAAGACAATATAAAAAAGATGGCTTTTTGTTTGACATGGGGCCAACATGGTATTGGATGCCAGATGTTTTTGAGCGCTTTTTTAACGACTTTAATAAAAAACCATCGGACTATTACCAATTAGAAAAATTAAATCCTGCATATGAAGTTTATTTTGGGATTGGCGATTCAGCGGTTATACCAGACAGTCTAGATCAAATTTATTCTTTATTTGAGAAAGAAGAAAAAGGCTCGTCGTTGCATTTAAAAAAATTCTTAAAGCAAGCAAAAAACAATTACAATGTCGCAGTGAAAGATCTCGTTTATAGACCAGGTGTTTCCCCCTTAGAATTAATCACCCCAAAAACTATAAACAAGTTAAATCAATTGTTTTTTGATATTCGTAGTCAAATACAAAAAAGGTTTAACAATCCACGACTCATTAAAATTTTAGAGTTCCCTGTATTGTTTCTTGGCGCTAAACCCGGAAACACTCCTGCCATGTATAATTTTATGAACTGGGCAGATTTTGGTTTAGGTACTTGGCACCCAACTGGAGGGATGTTTGAGGTAATAAAAGCGATGGAGTCCTTAGCTAAAGAGCTGGGTGTTACTTTTAAAACAAATGCTAACGTTGAAAAAATTAAGGTAGTGAATGGTAGCGTTGAGGGTATTGTTGTAAACGGAGAGTCTCACAATAGTGCCGACGTCGTGCTAAGTGGAGCAGATTATCACCATACCGAAACATTATTAGATGATCAATATAGGCAATATTCAGAAGCGTATTGGAACAAGAAAACGTTTGCACCATCTTCCTTACTTTTTTACGTAGGGTTTAATAAAAAACTCAAGAATGTTTCTCATCATACCTTGTTTTTTGATGAAGAATTCGATTCGCACGCGGAGTACATATACGACACACCTTCTTGGCCTAAAGATCCACTTTTCTACGCGAGCTTTCCAAGTATTTCTGATAATGCCTTTGCGCCAAAAGAAAAAGAAGCCGCTACTTTTTTAATACCTATTGCTTCAGGAATTGAAGATACTGAAGCTCACAGAGAAAAATATTTTAATATTATCATCGATCGATTAGAAAAATTAACTAATCAAAAATTAAAAGATGAGGTATTGTTTGTGAAGTCTTACTGCATTAATGATTTTGTTGAAGATTATAACTCTTATAAAGGCAATGCTTATGGGTTAGCCAACACACTTACACAAACGGCATTTTTAAGGCCAAAGATTAAAAGTAAGAAAGTAAAAAATTTGTATTTTACAGGACAATTAACAGTACCTGGACCTGGTGTGCCACCCGCATTAATTTCAGGAAAAATAGCAGCAGAATCCATATTAAAGCACTTTAAATCCTGAACTAACACTAAATCAAAACCAACAAATGAAACATTTATATGACAGTATTTCCAGTGAAAGTTCAAAAATTATCACTAAAAAATACAGCACTTCCTTTTCTATAGCAGTCAATCTATTATCTTCTAATATTCGTGAGGCGATATATAACATATACGGATTTGTTAGAGTTGCAGATGAAATAGTAGATAGTTTTGAAGAGTACCCCAAGGAAGAATTGTTAGATAGATTTGAAGAAGAATATAGATATTCCTTAAAAGTTGGTATAAGCACAAACCCTGTTATTAACGCATTTCAAGGAACCGTGTCAAAATATAACATTGATCATGCTCTTGTGGATTCTTTTTTAAAAAGCATGAGAACAGACTTAGAAAAACAAAATTATGACAATCAGGAGGAGATAGATAATTATATTTATGGCTCAGCTGATGTTGTTGGGCTAATGTGTTTAAAAGTTTTTGTTCAAGGTGATGATGAGAAGTACAATAACCTAAAAGAGCCTGCCATGAAATTAGGTTCTGCATTTCAAAAAGTAAATTTTTTAAGAGATTTAAATGAGGATTTTGAAAACTTAAATCGATCGTATTTTCCAAACATCAACCCTAATAATTTTACTGAGGAGGACAAATCTAAGGTGCTACTTGAAATAAATAATGACTTTGAAGAAGCTTACAAGGGTATTGTAAAGTTACCTAAGGAGGCAAAGCTTGCTGTTTATGTTGCCTACAAATATTACTTTAATCTGTTACATAAAATAGAAAGAACTCCTTCAAAAACATTAAAAGAAAAACGAATACGAGTTTCCAACCCAAAAAAAATGGCGCTTTTGGTAGTTTCGTTTTTTAATTTCAAACTTAATTTAGTCTAAACAGCTTTAAAAATATAACTAATAAAAAATGACAATTACATATTATATACTGATAACTATCATCACTTACGCGGGCATGGAAGGAGTTACTTGGTTCGTCCATAAATACGTAATGCACGGGTTTTTATGGGTGCTTCACGAAGACCATCACCAGCCAAGATACCAGCATGTTTTCGAGAAAAACGATGCTTTTTTTGTGATTGGCGCTATTCCGAGTATTGCGCTGTTTTATTTTGGTGTTCATCCAGAATTAAATTATAAGTTTTTTATTGGTTTAGGAATCTTATTTTATGGGATTACTTATTTTATGGTTCACGATGTGTTAATTCATCAACGGTTTAAATGGTTTAAAAACACAAAAAACAGTTATTTAATAGGTTTACGTAAGGCACATAAAATACACCACAAACACCTAGGAAAAGAAGATGGCGAATGTTTTGGAATGCTAAATGTTCCAAAAAAATATTTTAAGAAACCCTTTTCAATTAAATGACACCACTCTATTTCTATATTCTTCTCTTTTCTATAGCTGTTCCTTTACTTTATACCATAATTTTTAAGGACTTTATAAAATATTGGAAGCTTTTTACTATTTCCACAGTAGTAGTAGCCTTAATTTTTTTGATATGGGATTATTATTTTACAGCAATTGGTGTTTGGTCGTTTAATTATGATTACTGTTTAGGAATTGAATTGCTTGGGATGCCCATTGAAGAATGGCTTTTCTTTTTAATTATTCCCTTTTGTAGTTTGTTTATACATTATTGTGCCATCACCATAAATCCAAATTTTAAATTTAATAAAAAAGCTTCATTGTACTTTACTTTAATTCTTATGGCTTTAGTTATCACGGTTGCTGCTGCTAATATTACAAAGTACTATACCGCAGTTAATTTTCTTCTTTTAGCAATGGTATTATTTCTAGGCCTGTTGTTTTTTAGAACTCACCTTCAAGAGTTCTACGCCAGTTTTATTCTTATTTTGATACCCTTTTTTATAGTCAACGGTATTTTAACAGGTTCTTTTATTGAGGTTCCTATTGTTAGTTATAATAATTTAGAAAATTTAGGAATTCGCCTTTTTACGATCCCAATTGAAGACATTGGCTACGCTTTTTCAATGCTATTTGGAAATCTTATGATTTTTGAAACCTTAAAAAAAAGATTCCTTAAAACAACTTAAAATGTCTCTATTTATTAAAAGTCATTCTAATATTTTTACGTTAAAATCGGAAGTTACTTTACCGATGTCAACTTCAAAAGCTTGGGATTTTTTTAGCTCTCCAAATAATCTTTCAAAAATCACACCTGCAGAGATGAACTTTTTAATTACTTCGGGGCCACCAAAAAAAGCATATGCCGGACAAATTATAAGCTATAAGGTTAATGTGTTAAAGTATTTTCGATTGAATTGGGTGACCGAAATAACTCAGGTAGAATTTGAACAATACTTTATAGACGAACAACGATTTGGACCCTATAAAATGTGGCATCATGAGCATTTGTTTAAGCCTGTTGATGCTAATAACTGTAAAATGACCGATATTGTTAGTTATAAATTACCCTACGGGCTACTTGGTAAATTAGGTCACAAGCTTTTTATAAAAAAACAGTTGATGTCAATTTTCGAGTACCGAACACAGCAAATTAAAAGCCTTGAAATCTCCTAAAATACTATAACCAATTACTTTAGAGTAAACACACAACAGCTAAACACAAAAATATTAATACCCCTGAGTTAGTCGTTTAATATATTTGCCAACCACATCAAATTCTAAATTTACACGAGTACCAACATTAAATTCTTTAAAATTAGTATGATGGATGGTGTATGGAATAATAGCAACAGTAAACTCATTTTTTTTAGAGTCCACTACCGTTAAGCTCACTCCGTTTACTGTAATAGACCCTTTTTCAATAGTTATATTACTATAATCGTCATCATACTTAAAGCTAAAATAGGTGCTTCCCTCTACTTCAGATACAAGAGTACATATTCCAGTTTGATCTACATGCCCTTGAACCATATGACCGTCTAGGCGTTGCTGTAATTTCATGGATCTCTCAAGGTTTACCAAATCTCCTACTTTTAAATCTCCAATATTCGATTTGTCTAGCGTTTCCTTTATAGCGGTAACCACATAGTTATCCTTATTAATTTTAACAACAGTTAAACAAACACCGTTATGGGCGAGACTTTGATCTATTTTTAATTCTTGGGTTATAGAACTTTTTACTTCAATATGAATATTGGTTCCCTCTTTTGTTAGGGAAATAATTTCTCCCATTGATTCAATTATTCCTGTAAACATAATTACATTTAGTTACATTTGTAAAACAAAAATAATGATAAAAAAAGGGATCTAGGTTAAATGAATAAGCAAAATAAAATAGTAGTTGGAATTTCTATTGGAGACTTAAATGGTATTGGTAGCGAAGTAGTTTTAAAAACATTGCAGGACCCAAGAATTCTTGACTTTTTCACACCAGTAATATTTGCTTCTCTTGAAATCATGAATTTCTTTAAAGCTCACTATCATTTAGAGTGCAACCTGTTTGGGATTGATAAATTAGAGGCCATCAATCATAAAAAAATTAATGTTTTTAATACATGGAAAGAGTCTGTAGCTATAAATTTTGGACTCAGAGAATCCAAAAATAGGATCGTATGCTATAAAATCTTTAAGTGCATCGGTGGCAGCGTTAAAAAGCAATAAAATAGACGTATTGGTCACGGCTCCTATTAATAAATCTAACATTCAATCAGAAGATTTTAATTACCCAGGTCATACGGATTTTTTAAATAGAGAGTTAGAGGGCGAAAGTTTAATGTTGATGATTAATGATTCATTAAGAGTTGGATTATTAACAGACCACGTAGCGGTCAAAGATATTTCGAAAAGAATCACCAAGGAATTAATAGAGAAAAAAATAAGGACTATAAAGGATAGCCTGATCAAAGATTTTGGTATTCGAAAGCCAAAAATTGCAGTTTTAGGTATTAATCCCCATAATGGAGACCACGGTGTAATCGGGAGTGAGGACGACACTTTATTAAGACCAGCTTTACAAAACCTATTTAATGAAGGGACATTAGTTTACGGACCTTATGCAGCAGATAGTTTTTTTGGTTCAGGAAATTACGAGAATTTCGACGCCATAATAGCATCTTATCATGATCAGGGTCTAGTGCCATTTAAGACATTGTCATTTGGTAGAGGAGTAAATTATACTGCTGGTTTAAATAAAATTAGAACATCTCCAGATCACGGAACTGCTTTTGATATTGCTGGTAAAAACATAGCAGACAATACTTCATTTAAAGCAGCCCTTTTTAATGCAATTGAGATATTCAAAAAAAGAGAAGAATACCAATTACTTTCTAAAAATCCTTTAGAAATATCAACCCAAAAGAGAATATTTAACAAGAACTAATAATAACTTTAATGGATTTTTTATCTCTTTTAGTGATTTCTTTAGGATTCAAAAAATTGAACATAAAAAAGAATTCCTAAAATAGACATGCAGTATAATTATTTTTTTATCTTTGCAGCCGCGTTATTGAAAAGTTAAATGTGTTTAACAGCGGTGTGATTATGAAGCAATTGAAAGAATTTGTAATCCCTTTTATAGGGTTGAAATTAGGAGAGCACACGTTTGACTTTAAGATAACCAAAACGTTCTTTGATTATTTTGAGTATGAAGACTTTAATAATTCAGACATTAATCTTGAAGTATTGCTGATTAAGAAAAACACCATGTTGGAGTTTACCCTAAGCTTTAAAGGCTGCGTAAATGTAAATTGTGATGTAACTAATGAGCCTTACGACCAAAACATTACAGGTTCTTTTCATTTTATTGTAAAATTTGGAGATGAATTTAATGATGAAAACGAAGAATTAATTACAATACCTCATGGAAGTTATGAATTTAATATTCAGCAGTACGTCTATGAAACAATAGTTCTTGCGGTTCCAACAAAGAGAACCCACCCAGGAATCGAAGCTGGAACATTAAAATCTGATATTCTCAATAAACTAGAAGAATTACGTCCAACCACTGATGGCAGTAACCCAGACGGGGAAGACGAAAATATAGACCCAAGATGGGACAAATTAAAAAATTTATTAACAGACAAATAAAAAAGTAATGGCACATCCAAAAAGAAAAATCTCAAAAACTAGAAGAGATAAAAGAAGAACTCATTACAAAGCGACAACGCCTCAAATAGCTACAGATCCAACAACTGGAGAGTCTCACTTATACCACAGGGCTCACTGGCATGAAGGAAAGCTATATTACCGTGGTCAAATTGTTATTGACTCTGTAGAAGAGGTAGCTTAGTATCTAAATACAGTATTAAATAAACGCTCACATGCATGTGAGCGTTTTTTATTGTAATACTTTTTTTAATTTTTCTAATAAGATAAAAACTAAGCGTTTTTTTCTTGTTTTTGACTAATTTTTAGTAATTTTCGACCGATTTAGAGGAATTTTGCCTCTTTTTGATAAATTAATTCAAAAATATGAGTAAAATCACAGCAGCGATTACAGCTGTAGGAGGCTATGTCCCAGATTACGTTTTATCCAACGAAATTTTGGAAACTATGGTAGATACCAATGATGAGTGGATTACTGCTCGAACAGGTATAAAAGAACGTAGAATATTAAAAGATAAGGATAAGGGAACATCCTTCCTTGCCATTCAGGCCGCAAAAAACCTCCTTAAAAAAAATAACACCGACCCCAATGAAATAGATATGATCGTCATGGCTACAGCAACACCGGATATGCCAGTTGCAGTGACCGGATCTTATGTAGCAACTCAAATTGGAGCAGAAAATGCTTTTTCATACGATTTGATGGCTGCTTGTTCTAGCTTTTTATTCGGAATGTCAGTAGCAGCAAAATATATTGAATCGGGACGTTACAAAAAAGTACTTTTGATAGGAGCCGATAAAATGTCTTCCATAATTGATTATAAAGATCGCACAACGTGTATCATTTTTGGCGATGGAGCAGGAGCGGCACTTTTTGAACCTAATTATGAAGGTTTCGGTGTACAAGACGAACTTTTAAGAACAGATGGCTCAGGAAGAGAATCCTTAAAAATTGACGCTGGAGGATCTTTGCTTCCAGCTTCTGCAGAAACTGTTGAAAATAACCAACATGTTGTTTTTCAAGACGGAAAAACAGTATTTAAATTTGCTGTTACAAGAATGGCGGATGTTTCTGAAAAAATATTAGAAAGAAATCAGTTAACTGGAGATGATATTCAATGGCTGGTACCTCATCAAGCAAATAATAGAATTATAGACGCAACTTCAAATAGAATGAAGTTAGCAGAAGAGAAGGTGATGAAAAATATTCATAAATATGGGAATACGACTTCAGCGACTTTACCTTTATGTCTTTGGGATTATGAGAAGAAACTAAAAAAAGGAGATAAATTAGTATTCGCCGCTTTTGGAGGTGGATTTACCTGGGGAGCCATGTACCTTACTTGGGCATATGACTCCTAACAAATAGAACAATTAAAACCGAAACCATGAATTTAAAAGAGATTCAAAATTTAATCAAGTTTGTAGCAAAATCTGGAGCTACAGAAGTAAAGCTTGAAATGAATGATGTAAAGATTACAATTAAAACAGTTGATGAAAAAACAAAAGCTGATACTACTTACATTCAACAAATGCCAGCTTTAGCACCTCAAGTTGCTTCTGCACCAGTGGCTGCACCTCAAGTTGCTTCTGCACCTGCTGAAGTATCTTTAGAGACAGCAGAGGACACAAATTATATAACGGTAAAGTCACCAATAATTGGTACTTTTTACAGGAAATCATCACCAGATCAACCTGCTTTTGTAGAGGTTGGAGATACGATTAAAGAAGGGGATGTTTTGTGTATTATCGAGGCAATGAAGCTTTTTAACGAAATTGAAAGTGAGGTTTCTGGAAAAATTATTAAGTTTTTAGTCGACGACGCAACACCGGTAGAGTTTGATCAACCATTATTTTTGGTAGACCCATCTTAACTAATTAAATCTAAAAAAGTCAAAATTCAAATTCATTATTTTAAGGATAAGTTTTTGACGTATTGAAATTTATTGAAATTATGTTTAAAAAAATATTAATTGCCAATAGAGGAGAAATAGCATTACGAGTAATTCGTACTTGCAGAGAAATGGGGATAAAATCTGTAGCAGTTTATTCCACTGCGGATGCCGAAAGTCTTCATGTTAGATTTGCTGATGAAGCTGTTTGTATTGGTCCTCCACCAAGTAACGAAAGTTATTTAAAAATACCCAATATAATAGCAGCAGCAGAAATTACAAACGCCGATGCGATTCATCCAGGATATGGCTTTCTCTCTGAAAATGCTAAGTTTTCTAAATTATGTGAAGAGCACAATATTAAGTTTATTGGTGCTTCTGAAGACATGATTAACCGGATGGGCGATAAAGCAATGGCTAAAACGACTATGATTGAGGCTGGGGTACCTTGCGTTCCAGGTAGTGAAGGTATTATTCCGGACTTTAAAACATGTATAAAAGTAGCTAAAGACACAGGATATCCTGTGATGCTTAAAGCAAGTGCCGGTGGTGGAGGTAAAGGAATGAGAGCTGTTTGGAATGAAGAGGATCTTGAAAATGCTTGGAAATCTGCTAGAGCAGAAAGTAAAGCTGCTTTTGGGAATGATGATATGTACATGGAAAAACTTATTGAAGAGCCTCGCCATATCGAAATACAAATCATTGGTGATAGTAAAGGAAACGCGTGTCATTTAAGCGAAAGAGATTGCTCTATACAAAGACGTCATCAGAAGTTAACCGAAGAAACTCCAAGTCCGTTTATGACGGATAAACTCCGTGAAGAAATGGGACTAGCTGCCGTTAGAGCTGCTGAATATATAAAATATGAGGGAGCTGGAACGGTTGAGTTTTTAGTCGATAAGCACCGAAATTTTTATTTCATGGAAATGAATACTCGGATTCAAGTTGAACATCCAATTACAGAACAAGTCATTATTGATTTCGATTTAATAAGAGAACAAATAAAAGTTGCAGCGGGCATTCCTATTATAGGGGGTTAATTACTTTCCTAAACTTCATTCTATTGAATGTCGTATCAATGCAGAAGACCCCTTTAATGATTTTAGACCTCACCCTGGAAAAATTATAGAACTACATTCTCCAGGAGGCCATGGTGTTCGATTAGATACGCATGTTTATGCAGGATACACAATTCCTCCAAATTACGATTCGATGATAGCTAAATTAATCACTACGGCACAAACACGTGAAGAAGCTATTAGTAAAATGCGCAGGGCATTGGATGAGTTTGTTATAGAGGGAATTAAAACGACCATTCCTTTTCACAGACAATTGATGGACCATCCCGATTTCATAGAAGGTAATTTTACAACCGCCTTTATGGATAGCTTTGAAATGAGCGAAATAGAAGAGGAAGAATAATACGAAACTCCGAACTTAATGTTCGGAGTTTTTATTTAATAACAACACCAGCAAACAGAGAATTTAATGACTCCTCAAGAATTAAAATTTGAATTACAACAGCAGTGCAAAGACCTTATTAAGATCAGGTATGAAAATATAAATAAGACTATTACCGACATTGAGCAGGCGCTAAGAGATGAATCAAAAGGTACCAGTGGTGACAAACATCATACCGAACGTGCCATGTTGCAAATTGAACGAGAAGCAGCTGGTAAGCAGTTAAGGGAGATCGAAAAAGTAATGCGACAACTTGATAAAGTAACTATTAGTGACGTTTCAGAAATAATTCGTCTAGGAAGCATAATCGAAACTAACCAAGCGAATTTTTTTATAAGTATATCGGTAGGCAAATTACAAGTTGATGATATTATCTATCTTGGTATAGCTCCAGCAGCACCAATAGGTCGTTGTCTTTTAGGAAAAGGGAAAAATGATCAATTCAATTTTAATGGGCTTGTATATAAAATCATAAAAATTTACTAATTGATACAAGCAGTATAAAAACGCTCCAATTGCAGAGGTACTTAATCCGCTATTTTATTTACTCTTTGATTGTGATTTTAAGAAATTGTTTAAAATAAATTCAGCAATTTGGATGGCATTGGTTGCAGCACCTTTTCTTAAATTATCACTAACAATCCACATATTTAACGAATTGGCTTGGCTCTCGTCTTTTCTAATACGCCCCACAAACACTTCGTCTTTATCGTGCGCATAGATAGGCATGGGATAGGTATTGGTAACTGGATTATCCTGAACGGTAATTCCTGGAGTTTCGTGTAGGATCTTTCTAATCTCACTAAGTTTAAAGCTTTTTTCAAACTCAACATTTACAGATTCACTATGTCCACTAGATGTAGGGATTCGGACCGCAGTTGCAGAAATTGAAAACGATTCGTCATTTAGTATTTTTTGAGGCTCACGAGCCAATTTCATTTCTTCTTTAGTATAGCCATTCTCTTCAAAATCATCACAGTGAGGTAATGCATTTTTATGAATTTGGTAGGGATATGCCATTTCGGTTTTTAGACCTTTAATTTCATTCTCTAATTGCTTAACAGCTTTAACACCTGTTCCAGAAACAGATTGATAGGTAGAAACAATGACACGTTTCATTTTATATTTATTATGTAACGGAGCTAATGCCATTACTAATTGTATTGTAGAGCAGTTTGGGTTGGCAATAATTTTGTCCTCTTTGGTTAAAACAGAAGCATTAATTTCTGGGACTATTAATTTTTTTGTTATATCCATTCTCCAAGCAGAAGAATTATCAATTACCACAGTTCCTAACCCGGCAAATTTAGGAGCCCATTCTAAAGAGACGGCACTTCCAGCAGAGAATATAGCAATTTCAGGCTTTTTTAAAATTGCCTCTTCCAATCCAATTATTTTGATACTACGACCTTGATAATGAACCAGGTTTCCGATAGAATTTTTTGAAGCAACTACCAATAGTTCTGAAATTGGAAATTTTCGCTCTTCTAATAATTTTATCACAATGGTTCCTACCATTCCGGTAGCACCAATAACTGCTAGTTTCATATAAGTGTTTATTTGAAAGTTTTGTCTTTCAGATTATACAATTGCAAAAATAAGGCATTGACGTCTAAACTTTTTTAATAGTGAAAAAAAGATTTTATTCAACGATTATTTTTTAGTTATAACTCGTTTTACTCTTTGTGAGATAGCTGTTAATAATTCGTATGAAATGGAGTTGATGTTATCCGTAAGGTTTTCTATACTATTTTCTGCTCCAAACACAATTACTTCGTCTCCTTCTTTGCAATCGATAGTTGTAATCTCTATCATTAACATATCCATACAAACATTTCCAATTATAGGAGCTTTTTTGCCATGAATCCAGACCCATCCTTTTCCATTTCCATAAGACCTACTAATGCCATCAGCATGACCAATGGGTAAAGTGGCAGTAATTATAGGGCTTGTACTTTTAAAAGATCTATTGTATCCAACACTTTCACCACCGTTAATATGATGAATTTGCGATATAACGGTTTTTAAGGTGGCGACTGGAGTAAAATTTTTCTGCTCTTTTGTAATATTACTAAAACCATACAAGCCAATACCACATCTGACCATATCAAATTGTGCCTCAGGAAAATTTAACAATCCAGAGGTGTTACACATATGTAATTTAGGTTGCTGGTTAATTTTTGTAGATAGATTACTAGAAATAGATGTAAATAAATTAATTTGAGTTTCTGAAAAATCTTTTTCCTTTAAATCTTCACTAACCGCTAAGTGAGAGAATATCGAAGCAACCTTTATAGATGTTGTTGTATTTAATACTGAAAAAATTTTATCTACCTCACGTTCATGAAATCCTAATCGATTTAAACCAGTATTAAATTTTAAATGAACAGGATAGTTAGATTGTTTCTTTTCTGTAGCAATTTTTATGAAATGATTTAGGGCTCTTCCGCTATATAAACTTGGCTCTAAGCATCGATCGATGAGTGTTTCAAAATTTTCAAGCTGAGGATGCAACACTAATATAGGGGTTTTAATTCCTGCATTTCTTAGATTGACCCCTTCGCTAACATAAGCAACAGCAAAATAATCAATACCTAAAACCTCTAATTCTTTGGCTACAACAATAGCATCACTTCCGTAAGCAAATGCTTTGACAACCCCTAAAAACTTTGTGTCATCATTTAATTTAGATTTTAAATAACGATAGTTATTCCCTAGGGCGGTAAGATTTATTTCTAAAATTGTTTCAGTAGTTTTTGACATCCCTTAGGCTTCCTTTTTTTTAGAAATATCTTCAGGTTCTTGAACATTAATGTTTTTGACCTTTTCTCGCAACATTAATTTATAGTAAGCAGATCTGCTTAGGGGTTCATACTCATCCACTTCCCCCAACAAGACCAATTCATCACTCTTAGCCTTCCGGTAACTATAATTTGCAAGATTTCCAGTACGCGTGCAAACCGCATGAACTTTTGTAACATATTCAGCGGTTGCCATAAGAGCTGGCATAGGACCAAAAGGATTTCCTTTAAAGTCCATATCTAATCCCGCAACAATTACTCGAACTCCTCTATTTGCTAGATCATTGCATACTTTCACGATTTCATCATCAAAAAATTGAGCTTCATCAATACCAACGACATCACAATTATCAGCTAAAATAGGAATGTTAGCGGCTGCTGGAACGGGCGTAGATTGAATTTCATTACTATCATGAGACATTACTCTTTTGTCATCATAACGGGTATCGATAGCGGGTTTAAAAATTTCAACCTTTTGCTTGGCAAACTTTGCTCGTTTTAAACGTCTTATTAATTCCTCTGTTTTACCTGAAAACATTGAACCAGCGATTACTTCAATCCATCCAAATTTTTCTTTTTGATTTACCGTATTTTCGAGAAACATAAATTTTTTTTAAACTAAAACTAAATTCTTTGACGTTTACATAAAGGTTGTGTAAATTTATAAAAACAAAATAGAAAATTTGCTTTATTTTAATAAGTTATGAAGAAGAAAGTCCTTTCCCAAATAAATGCAATAGCTCAGGGGATTGTTAACTCAGAAAATGAGATCGACATTACCAAATTAAAAAACTCATTAATGCAGCTTTATGAAAAGCTAACAATTTTAGAATTCTTAGAATCTAGTGTTGAAACCGAATTTGAAAAACCAGAAAGATCTGCAACAGACTCCAAAACATATAGAGAACAAAACTGGTTTAAAGAGCCAGATCCGGTTCCGCAAAGCCCTCATAAAGAAGAATTAGTAGAACCCTTAACCGAAAAAATTAAAGATATAGTTGCCAATATGCCCAACGAAAACGAGGAGGCTATAGAAGAATTATTAAAAGAAATTATACCATCAAAAGAAACTTCTAACAGTGATCTAGAGGAATTTGCCGCATCTTATAGAGAAAACCCTGTTTTTGAAAGAAAACAAAAGATAACAGCTGAGGAAAAACGAAAGTCGATCAATGACAAAGTCAATTCAGGCCTTCCTATTGGATTAAATGATCGAATAGCCTTTATAAAACAATTATTTGATGGTAGTACAGACGATTATACGAGAGTTTTATCTCAGATAAATTCTATGACTACATTTCAAGAGTCAGTTTCTTTTGTTGAAAACAACATTAAGCCAGATTACAATAATTGGGCCGGCAAAGAAGAATATGTAGATCGTTTTTTATCAATTATCGAAAAACGTTTTAACTAAAAATGGGGAAACTTTATTTAGTTCCAACACCTATAGGAAACTTAAAGGATATTACTTTTAGAGCAATTGAAGTTTTAAATGAAGTAGACTTCATTCTTGCAGAAGACACTCGAACAAGTGGAAAATTGTTAAAGCATTATGCGATTGCCACACCCATGCAATCTCATCATATGCATAATGAGCATAAAACAGTAGATCATATAGTAAGAAGAATTTTGAATGGGGAAACAGTAGCTTTAATTAGTGATGCTGGTACTCCAGCTATAAGTGATCCAGGATTTTTGTTAACTAGAGCTTGTGTCGAAGCTCAAATTGAGGTAGACTGTCTGCCAGGAGCTACAGCATTTGTCCCTGCATTGGTAAATAGTGGTTTACCAAACGATAAATTTGTGTTTGAAGGTTTCTTACCAGTAAAAAAAGGGAGGCAAACGAGGCTAAAATTTTTAGCTGAAGAAACTAGAACCATGATTTTTTACGAATCTCCTCATAAACTAATCAAAACACTTAGTCATTTCGTTGAATATTTTGGCGCGGAAAGACCAATGTCCGTGTCAAGAGAAATCACTAAAATTCATGAAGAAACGATACGAGGAACCTTACAAGAAGTATTAAATTATTATACTACAAATCCACCTAAAGGAGAAATTGTGATTGTAGTTGGTGGTACAAGTTAACCAACAAGCTTTAATTAAAAGGGGTATATAAATATAGGTGTTAATTTTTAAAATGATATTGAGAATTCTATTTTTCTAGTTACTTTTACCTATAACTTCCCTTTTTAAGATTGAACATTTTTTATGCGTTGGACAATTAAACCAAAACCAGATCCAAGTAAAGTTGCTCGTTTATCTAAGGAGTTAGCAGTCGATTCCACGACTTCCTTTTTATTAGCACAACGGGGAATTGAGACTTTTGAGGAAGCTAAAAACTTTTTTAGACCCGATTTAAGCGACTTGCATGATCCTTTTTTAATGAAGGATATGGAAAAAGCAGTTTCAAGAATTGAAGAAGCGGTTGAAAACCAAGAAAACATTTTAGTGTACGGAGATTACGATGTAGATGGCACTACAAGTGTTGCCTTGATGTCTTCTTATTTATTGTCATTTTATCCAAATGTTGCCACATACATTCCTGACAGATACGAGGAAGGTTATGGTATATCTTATAAAGGAATTGATTTTGCTGAAGACAATAATTTTAGTTTAATCATTGCTTTAGATTGCGGTATTAAGGCCATCGATAAGGTAGCTTATGCTTTTAAAAAAGAAGTGGATTTTATTATTTGTGATCATCATAGACCGGGAGCTGAAATTCCGAAAGCAAAGGCAGTTTTGGATCCTAAACAAGAAGACTGTGATTATCCTTTTAAAGAATTATGTGGCTGTGGAGTAGGCTTTAAACTCATACAAGCATTGGCATCCAAAAAAGGGGCAACTATCAATGATTTAGTTTTGTATTTAGATTTAGTAGCAACTGCCATTGGTGCTGATATTGTGCCCATAGTAGGAGAGAATAGAATTCTTGCTTATCATGGGTTAAAAGTTATAAATGAAAATCCCCGTCCAGGATTTGAAGCTATTTTAAAGCAAGTAAAAAAAGAAAAACTAACCATAACCGATGTCGTGTTCATTATCGCTCCCCGAATTAATGCAGCCGGAAGAATGAAACACGGTAATCATGCGGTTACGTTACTATGCGAAACAGATGACAATTTAGCGGCTGAATATGCCATTGATATAGATACTTACAATACTGATCGACGAGACGCAGATAAACGAATTACCATTGAAGCACTTGTTCAAATAGAGGAAAATAAGGAACAAGATAGATTTACCTCTGTTGTTTTTGATGAAAATTGGCATAAAGGAGTTATTGGTATTGTTGCTTCCAGACTTACAGAAACCTATTACCGCCCTACTTTGGTTTTTACAAAAAGTGGTGAAATGCTAGCAGCTTCAGCTAGAAGTGTAAAAGGTTTTGATGTATACAATGCGCTGGAAAAATGTTCAGAATATTTAGAACAATTTGGGGGTCATAAATATGCTGCCGGATTAACGCTAAAACCAGAAAATTATAAAAGTTTTAAAGCGCAATTTGAAAAGGTAGTTGAAGAAACTATCGATCCAAAAATGCTCATACCTGAAATTAGTATCGATTCACAAATTAGTCTTTCGGACATTACTCCCAAATTTTATAGGATTTTAAGTCAGTTTGCACCTTTTGGTCCTGGAAATATGACACCCGTTTTTATGTCGGAAGATTTACAAGATACAGGCTATGGAAAACAAGTTGGAGAAGATAAAACACACTTACGATTTACGGCAACACAACATGCAAGTGGTAAAATTGTTGGTATTGGTTTTGGATTAGGAGAACATATAGAACTTATTAAAAATAAGAAACCATTTAAAGCTGCGTATACTATCGATGAAAATGAATGGAACGGGAATGTTAGCTTACAATTAAAGCTAAAAGATATTAAACCGTAAGGATTTCATCATCTACTAGTAATTCTTCATTTCGAAGTCTCAATATAATTTGTGCAACCGCTATCGTGTCTTTTTCGCAATACCTAATAATGCGATCAATATCTTGATCTATATAAAAAACATCTCGTACTTCACTACCATCAATATCATCTTTTGGAGATGGAATACCTAAAACATGAGCCATTAATTTTAAGGAAGTATAGGTTTTATAATCACCAAATTTCCATAACTCAAGGGTATCTAAATGCGGAACTTCCCATGGTTTTTTTCCAAATAAATTTAGTTTAAAAGGAATATCAATCTGATTGATAATCATTCTTCTTGCTATAAATGGAAAATCAAATTCCTTTCCGTTATGAGCACACAATAAATTATAAGGTTTGCTATAGTGTGTTTCTAGCAGGTTTTTAAAGTCATTCAGAATATCCTTTTCTTCTCCAAAAAAAGATTTTACTCTAAAATTTCGAATATCTCCTGTAAAAACAAAATGTCCAACCGATATGCAGACAATTTTTCCAAATTCTGCCCAAATACCTGCTCTATCGTAAAATTCCTCAGGTGTAAATTCGTCTTTTCTTTGATAATTGGTTTTTTGCTCCCAAAGTAGTTTTGCTGTTTCATCTAGTTCAGAATATTTAGCAAATAAAGGAACTGTTTCAATATCTAGAAAAAGGATGTTTTCTAATTTAATTTTTATTAACATAGTTGATTAGTTACAATTGGGGAGGAATTATAAAGATAATAAAAATTAAAAAACAATTTTAATTTATGTTACAACAGTATTTCTTTAAATAAAAAGCTATCTGAGTTTTTATTTGTCAAAAAATTCAGACATTTACAATCGACAAGAATAGTATATGTTAACAATCGAAAATTTTAAATCTCTTGAAAACGGGGACATTACCAAAAAACAATTCTTAGAATTAATTAAGTCCAATAGCTCATCTAGATAAGCTAGAGGAAATTTTATACAATTTAGAATACGAAGATCAACTCTATAAGTTACAATCTGAATTGGTAAACCTTCAAGAATGGGTATCAAAAAATAAAAAGAGAGTTTGCATCATATTTGAAGGTAGAGATGCAGCTGGAAAAGGAGGCGCTATAAGAAGAATGACTCAACATTTAAATCCTAGATCAAGACGGGTAGTGGCTTTAGCGAAGCCTACAGAAATAGAACAAGGACAATGGTATTTTAGAAGATATATTAAAGAAATGCCCAACCCAGGAGAGCTTGTTTTTTTTGACAGAAGTTGGTATAATAGAGCGGTAGTAGAGCCGGTCATGGGTTTTTGTACCCAAGAACAATACAATAAATTTATGATTCAAGTCTCTGAGTTTGAACAGATGCTTAATGAAGACGGAATTATATTAATTAAATTTTGGTTTTCAGTCACCAAAGATGAGCAGTTAAGAAGGTTTAAATCTCGACTTCACAGCCCTTTAAAAAAGTGGAAGTTTAGCCAAGTTGATCAGGAGGGACAAAATAAATGGGATTTATACACACATTATAAAGATCAGATGTTTGCTCATACGCATACTACTTACAACCCTTGGATAATCATTAAAACAAATAATAAAAAAGAAGCTCGATTAGAAAGTTTAAGATATGTGCTCTCAAGATTTGATTATGACGCTAAAGGTAATTCAGGAATAACACTTTTACCGGATCCAAATATTGTACAACCTTATCACTGAACCTCAAAAAAAACTGATAAAAATGAAGGATAAATTTACAGGGAAAGATATCGAGCTTTTAAATAAAAAAAGGGGATTAAAGATGTTGTTATTAAAAGATAAGATCAACATCAGTAGGGTTTTAAGGTATATGCGTTATGAAAATAGATTAAAACAATTACAAGAAGAATTGATAAAGCTTCAAAAGTGGGTTAAAAAAAATAATGAAAAAATAGTCTTTGTTTTTGAAGGGAGAGATGCAGCAGGAAAGGGAGGTGCAATTCGCAGAGTTACCGAACATTTAAACCCAAGGGAATTTAAAGTAGTCGCTTTACCCAAACCAACAGACGAAGAAAGAGGACAATGGTATTTTCAGCGCTACACAAATTTATTACCGAGGAAAGGAACGATGGTTTTTTTTGATAGAAGTTGGTATAACAGAGCAATTGTAGAACCGGTAAACAAATTTTGTACTCAAGAGGAATATGAAATATTTATGAATCAAGTAAATGATTACGAAAGAATGATTACTGAATCAGGAATTCGTTTAATAAAATTATACTTTTCGATTTCTAAAAATGAACAAGAAAAACGATTTAAAGATATCATAGGAAGTCCTATCAAAAAATGGAAATTCAGTGCGATCGATCAAAAAGCATTAGAACTTTGGGAGGATTATACAGATTATAAGGATAATATGTTTTTAAAAACGAATACTTCAATTGCTCCCTGGAAAATTATTAGAGCTAATAAAAAAACAAAGGCAAGAATTGAAGCTATTGAATATATTTTGGGCAAAATTCCTTATGAGAATAAGGACTTAAACATTATCAAGCCCGTCGATTACGACGTTTAGTTTTTAGATAGAAGTGTCAAATTACTTAGAAGATATAAAATTCCATATATTTAATAAATTTATTTGCAGTTATGAGTAGAACATCTTTTAAATTATTTGGGGTTTTTATTTTTTTTATATTCGGATTTCAATCTGAAACGACCTTTTCACAATCTAATAACGAAACTTATTTTAGTTCTTTAGAATACCGACTTTTAGGACCTTTTCGTGGTGGGAGAAGCGCTGCAGTTGCGGGAGTTTCTACCAAACCCAATCTATTTTATTTTGGAGCAACAGGTGGTGGAATTTGGAAAACAGAAGATGGTGGTCGCCAGTGGAAAAATATTTCAGATGGATTTTTTGGTGGCTCTATCGGCTCAATAGCTGTTAGTGAAGATGATTCCAATGTAATATATGTTGGAGGTGGAGAATCAACTGTTAGAGGGAATGTTTCTTCCGGATATGGAGTATGGAAAACAGAAAACGCAGGGAAATCATGGGAGTCTGTAGGTTTAGAAAATAGCCGTCACATTCCTAGACTTGTTATTCATCCAAGAGACCATCAAACTGTTTACGCAGCTGTTTTAGGAAATATCTATAAGCCTAGCAAGGAAAGAGGAATTTATAAAAGTACCGATGGAGGAAAAACTTGGATTAAAAAGCTGTTCGTTAATGAAAGTGCCGGCGCGGTTGATTTAATTATGGACCCAACCAATCCAAGAATTTTATATGCCTCCACTTGGAATGTTAGAAGAACGCCCTACAGTTTAAGTAGTGGTGGAGAGGGCTCTGCACTTTGGAAAAGTACTGATAGTGGTGAAAATTGGATAGAAATATCGAAAAACGATGGTTTTGCAGAAGGAATTTTAGGAAATATTGGCGTGGCTATTTCACCTGTAAATAACGATGTTATTTGGGCAATTGTCGAAAATAAAGACAAGGGAGGAGTTTATAAAAGTATGGATGGAGGATCAACTTGGACCTATATAAATAGCGAACGTAAATTAAGGCAAAGAGCTTGGTATTATTCTAGAATTTATGCAGACCCTCAAGATGTTGAGGTGGTTTATGTCTTAAACGTAAGATATCATAAAAGTATTGATGGAGGCAAGACTTATAGTACTCATAACGCACCTCATGGAGACCATCACGATTTGTGGATAGCTCCTGAAAATCCAAAAAGAATGATTATGGGTGACGATGGTGGTGCCCAAATAACCTATGATGGCGGTGAGACCTGGAGCACTTATCACAATCAACCTACAGCTCAATTTTACCGGGTTACCACAGACGATGCATTTCCTTATAGAATTTACGCTGCACAACAAGATAATTCCACCATACGAATTTCTCACAGAAATGAAAACTGGAGTATTAGTGAAGATGATTGGGAAGAAACAGCAGGTGGTGAAAGCGCACATATAACAATCGACCCAACGAACAACGATATTGTGTATGGGGGAAGTTATGATGGGTTTTTAACAAGATATAATCATCAAACAAAAACGCTTCGAAGTGTAAGTGTTTGGCCAGACAATCCGATGGGACACGGCGCTGAGGAAATGAAATATCGTTTTCAATGGAATTTTCCAATGTTTTTTTCAAAACATAATCCTAAAAAATTATATACTTTTTCAAACCACGTACATGTCTCTGAGAATGAAGGACACCGTTGGAAAGTTATAAGTCCAGACCTTACAAGAAATGATTCTACAAAGCTAAAATCCTCTGGTGGTCCCATCACTCAAGACAACACTTCTGTAGAATATTACTGCACTATTTTTGCAGCAGCAGAATCACCTTTAAAAGAAGGATTGTTATGGGTAGGCTCAGATGATGGACTGGTACATCTTTCAAAAGATGCTGGTGAAACCTGGGAGAATGTCACTCCTAAAGGAATGCCAGATTGGATGATGATTAATAGTATTGAGCCTTCAAATTACGATGAAGGGACTTGTTATATAGCAGGAACAAAGTATAAAACAGGGGATTTTACACCTTATTTGTACAAAACTAAAGATTACGGAAAAACTTGGAAAAAAATCACTAACGGAATTCCAAGTGAACATTTCACCAGAGTTTTAAGAGAAGATCCAGAAAAAGAAGGGTTTTTATATACAGGAACTGAAACAGGACTTTATTACTCTCATAACGAAGGATCTTATTGGCAACCTCTCCAACTTAATTTACCAATTGTTCCAATAACAGATTTAGCAGTCAAGAATAATAATTTAGTAGTTGCAACACAGGGACGAAGCCTATGGATTCTTGATGATTTGAGTATTCTTCATCAGGCATCTGAAATAAAAGGAGAAGAAAATGTATTATTTAAGCCTAAAGATACTTATCGAATGCGAGGGGGTTCTTTCACTACATCACTAACAAAAGGGACTAACCATCCATCAGGAGTTATCACACATTTTTATGTTAAAAACCCAAACGACAAAGAAATAAAATTGAGTTATTTAAACTCAAAAAACGACACAATTAAAACTCTGAACACTCGAAATAAAAACGATAATTTTAAAGTTATCGAGGGATCAAATACCTATGTTTGGAACACTCGAGGAGAATCCGCAGAGAAATTTGATGGGATGATATTATGGTGGGCAAGCCTGGAAGCTCCTCGAGCTGTTCCGGGAGTCTATAAAGTAGTTTTGAATATTGATGGCGAAGTTTATAAAAAGGAGTTTAATATTTTGGCAAATCCAAATTCAGAGTCAGATACTATTGGAATGCAAAAACAGTTTGATTTTATAACAGGCATTAATTTTACAATTAATAATGCGCACAAGTCTATTAAAAAAATAAGGGCTATTGACCGTCAATTATTAGCATTTCAAAATCAATATAAAGATGATAATCGCGTGGCTGAATTAAATAAAAAGGCTAAACAATTAAGTGAAGAATTTTCTAAAATTGAAAAGGCAATGTATCAAACACAAAATAAAAGCGGACAAGACCCCTTAAATTTCCCAATTAAACTAACAAACAAACTAGGACATTTAAATAGTCTGGTGGGAATGGGAGATTTTCCGCCAACAGAACAAGATATAGCAGTTAAAGATGAATTAACTTTAAAAATAAATTTGGAATTAGAAAAGTTTAATATTCTGGTGTCCACTAAAATTAAAGAATTTAATACTGTATTTAATTCTTTAAATTTAAATTATTTGTTAGTAGAATAGAATACCAATTATTCCCTTTGTAATAACGATAGAAAAATACACTAATTTAGTTAAATGGGTTTTTTAAATAGGTCTCTAAGATCTCGCATATTTTTATCGATGATACTCCTAGTTATTGGAGCATCTATACTTATTGTTGTAGTAACGGTTTTTCAATATCGTGAAAACACAAACGATTATCATCGAGAGCGTCTAATTAGAAAAGAAACGGCCATACGAGAAAACATTGACTATGTCATCAAAAACACCACCTATGTAGTAGAGACTAATAAGATTGCTTTGATTTTTAAAAATAAAATATACGAGATTAAAGACATCCATAAAATTGATCTCTTTTTATACGATCTCGAAGGGAATATTCTGATTTCTTCAAAAGCCTCCTTTATTAAAGACACGATTTATTCTAAAATTTCAAGTCAAGTACTTGACGGTTTAAAAAAATCCACAGACAAACATTTCATTGAGAGGTTTATAGAAAATAAATTTGAATACCAATCTTCTTTTACCTACATAACAGACCATCAATTTAAACCTATTGCTATATTAAACTTACCTTATTTTGAAGATGATGAATTTTTAAATTACGAATTAAAAGAATATTTATGGCGCTTAGGATTTGCTTATGTGCTAATGTTAATCTTTGCGATTATTTTAGCTTATTTTTTATCCAAGTACATCACCCGTTCTCTAAACTCAATTTCGAATACTATAAAGGAAACGAGGCTAGATAAACAAAATAAAAAGATATTAATTCCCCTTCAGTCACAAGAGGTGTCAACCCTAGTAGAAGCTTATAACGAAATGATTGATGAACTTGAAAAAAGTGCTGCTCAGTTAGCTTCGAACGAACGTGAAGCAGCATGGCGAGAGATGGCAAAACAAGTTGCACATGAAATAAAAAATCCGTTAACTCCCATGCGATTAACCGTTCAGAGTTTTGAAAGAAAATTTGATCCTTCAGATCCAGATATTTTTAATAAAATGAAGGAGTATAGCCATAGTCTTATACAGCAAATAGATACGATGAGTTCTATTGCATCGGCATTTTCAACCTATGCAAAAATGCCCGCACAGCAAGATGAAACAATCAATATTGTGAAGATTACTAAACTTACTTTAGATATTTTCAATGAAGACTATATTTATTTCAATTCAGAAAATAACGAAATCACTATTAAATTTGATAGAACTCAATTGATAAGAGTAATTACTAATTTAATAAAAAATAGTATTCAAGCTATTAGCGAAAGTCAACCTGAAAATCCCTATATTAAAGTGAATGTTTATAAAGAAGGTTCCTTTGCAATGATTTCTGTAATGGATAATGGAATAGGAATAAAAGACGAGAATAAAATGAAGGTTTTTGAGCCAAAATTTACTACTAAAACTAGCGGAATGGGCTTAGGCTTAGCCATGGTAAAAAAGATTGTAGAAACGTATGGGGGAGATATAAATTTTATAGAAAACATTGAAGATGGAACTACCTTTACAGTAAAAATACCGCTCGAATAAATGCGTATTTTGTAAATTTGCATTGTGCTTTAATTAAATTGAGACTAAAAATTATCTATTATGAAATTCAATAATATTTTATCAGAAACTTTAAATAATATAACAACAATAACCATCAATAGACCTACAAAACTTAATGCTTTAAATAAAGAAACTATTCAGGAGCTGCATTTAGCTTTTAAAAATGCAGAAGAGAATAGTAATACGAAAGTGATTATAATTACGGGTAGCGGTGAAAAAGCTTTTGTTGCTGGTGCTGACATTAGTGAATTTGCACATTTTTCTGTTTCAGAAGCTGAAAACTTAGCTTTAGAAGGACAAACGTTACTTTTTGATTTTATAGCTAATTTATCCACTCCAGTCATTGCGGCTATCAACGGATTTGCACTTGGAGGAGGTTTAGAATTAGCTATGGCTGCTCATTTTAGAGTGGCTTGTGATCAAGCTAAAATGGGGCTTCCAGAAGTATCTCTGGGAGTGATTCCAGGATATGGAGGAACCCAACGATTACCACAATTAGTGGGAAAAGGGCGTGCTATGGAAATGATTATGACAGCGGGTATGATTGATGCTCCAACCGCACTTAATTACGGATTAGTAAATCATATTACCACTCAAGAAGAATTGTTGTTATTGGCTCAAAAAATTGCTTCAAAAATAACAAGAAATTCATCGATTGCTATATCGTCTGCAATTGTAGCAATTAATGCGGGATATACAGCTGGTCAAAATGGCTACGATGCGGAGGTTTCTCAATTTGGGAAATGCTTTGGAACTGAAGATTTTCGTGAAGGAACTACTGCCTTTTTAGAAAAAAGAAGAGCTGATTTTCCAGGAGAATAATTAGAATTTGCTTTCCCATTCTCCATAGAATTGCGTTAAAAATTCTTCCATAAAATAGTGACGCTTTTGAGCAATTTTTTTTCCTGTTTCGGTATTCATTTTGTTTTTTAATAATAGTAATTTTTCATAAAAATGATTAATAGTAGGAGCCGTAGAATTTTTATACTCTTTTGGAGTCATTTTTAGATTTGGCTTTACTTTAGGATCATATAACTTACGGTTTTTAAAACCTCCATAATTAAAGCAACGAGCAATACCTATTGCCCCAATAGCGTCTAGTCTATCTGCGTCTTGTACTACATTTAATTCTTTTGAGAAAAATGTCTGTTCTTTGTTTCCTCCCTTGAATGAAATATTTTTTATAATTGCAATTACTTGGCTAATGATTTCGTCTTGAACCCCTTCAGAAATAAGAAAATCTCTTGCTCTTTTTGGTCCAACTGTTTCGTCTCCTTTATGAAATTTAGCATCTGCAATGTCATGGAGAAGCGCACCTAAAGAAACCACAAACCTATCGACGTTTTCAGTTTTTGAGATCAATAAAGCATTTCTGTAAACACGTTCAATATGGAACCAATCATGACCACCTTCTGCATTCTGCAATTCTTTTTTAACAAACTTTATGGTTTGATCAATGATTTTTACTTCATTCATTTAGGTAAAATATTCGATTTAATTTGTATTTCTATTTTATCAATTAAATCATTCATTTCAAAATCTGAAACTTTCATTAAAGGGTGTAGCGTATATTTTATTTTTACCCCCAGAGGCATTGGAAACATTCCATAACGTTGTAATTTCCAGGAGTTATTTATGGTTAATGGTAACACTAGTGCTTGCGGCAAATTTTTTAATAATAACTCCAACCCTTTTCTTTGAAATCTTTTTGCATCACCTGTTCGGCTTCGAGTTCCCTCCGGAAAAATAACACCACTTCTATTATTTTTTGAAAGGTACTCTGAAAATTTAATCATTTCAGAAAGAGCTTGTTTGGCATTTTTACGCTTTATAAGTATGGATCCACCATTTCTTAAATTGTAAGACACCGATGGAATTCCTTTTCCTAATTCAAACTTGGAGACAAATTTAGGATGAAGTTTTCGCAAGAACCAAATAATTGGTGGAATATCCCATAAACTTTGATGGTTGGATACAATTATTATAGGAATATTTCTGGGAATATTTTTAGGTGCTTTAAACTCAAACGAAGTTCCTAACACTTTTAAACAAAGTAGAATAAATAAGTTCAGAATATCTACACTTTTCTTGTGAGCTTGATATCCAAAAACATTAAAACAAATCCATTGAATTCCATGAAAAAAAACCAAGCAAAACCCAAAAATTATATAAAATAAAACGGTAAAAGGATAATTTAAAATATAGAAAATTTGTTTCATAAAAAAGCCCGCTGCGGCGGGCATTAGTTTTAGCAAACTTCGTTGTATGCATTCTTTAAATTATCAGAAATCATATCTGCAGGACGACCCTCTATGTGGTGTCGTTCAAGCATATGAACAAGTTCTCCATTTTTAAATAAGGCCATACAAGGTGAACTTGGAGGAAAAGGAATCATATGCTTCCTAGCAGCATCTACCGCTTCCTTATCTACTCCAGCAAAAACAGTTACTATTTGGTCAGGCTTTTTTTTGTTCTGTAATGACATTGCAGCAGCCGGTCTAGCATTGGCAGCAGCACATCCACAAACAGAGTTTACTACTACTAAAGTAGTCCCTGGCTTGTTTAATGTGTTATTTACATCCTCTGCATTATATAATTCTGTGAACCCAACTTTTGTAAGGTCTTCACGCATTGGTTTTACTAATTCTGGTGGATACATTTTTTATTGATTTGGATTATAACATTAATTTCACAAAGATAACTAATTAAAAATTTTAATTTATAACTTAAGTTAACTTTGGGAATTCTTTAATAACGAATTTAAGAGTACATTTTTTTTGGTTTGCTATCTTTGTAGGGTAAAAAAGTAATTAGTAAAAGATTATGATTAGATGGGTTGCAGCAATAGTAGGGTATTCTCTTTTTAGATTTCCCGGCGCAGTTTTAGGTTTTTTGGTGGGTAGTTTTTTTGAAAGAGTAAATCCAAAAAATAGTAGCGCTAGAACTATTTTCACACAAACCAAGAGAGGTGTTTCATCGGCTGAATTTGAGCTTAATTTATTATCATTAGCCTCTATTGTTATTAAGGCTGATGGTATTGTAAATCAAAAGGAGCTAGATTTTGTGCGTAAATATTTTGTTCAAGCTTATGGAAAGGAACATGCAAATGCAATCTTTAAAGTATTTAACGAAGAGATCAAAAAGAAGCAATTATCCGCTCAAAAAATTTCTTCTTTTTTAAGGAGTAAAATGAGATATGAATCTCGTTTACAAATTTTACACTTTTTATTTAGTATTGCCAATGCTGATGGACATGTAAGTGAACCGGAGGTAAAAGAAATTAACTTAATTGCTGGATATTTAGCGATTAACTTAAGAGATTTTGAAAGCATTAAGGCTATGTTTTTTAACAAACCGGATAGGGCTTATAGGATTCTTGAAGTCGAAAAAACGGCTTCCCCTGCAGAGATTAAAAAAGCCTACCGAACCATGGTTAAAAAATATCATCCAGATAAGTTGCAACATATGGATGAAGTATACAGAAAAGGTGCAGAACAAAAATTTAGAAAAGTACAAGAGGCTTATGAACAGCTTCAAAAAGAAATAGGATTTTAAAATTTAATAAAAATGCCAAACTTTCCACCTGTTATAATTTATGCAATTCCCTTTTTTGTGTTAGCAATGCTACTAGAATTTTTTGTTGCCTCTACTAAAAACATAAAATCATATACCGCAAAAGACGCCTTTTCGTCTATAGCAATGGGCTTAGGAAATGTTTTTATTGGCCTTGTAAGTAAGCTATTTATTTTTGCAGCTCTGTATTATGTTTATGAAAATTTTCGAGTATTTACGATTCCTATAACCTGGTGGAGTTTTATAATCTTGATTTTTTTAGATGATTTTTCGTATTATTGGTTTCATAGAACTTCCCATGAAAATAGATTTTTTTGGGCGTCTCATGTGGTTCATCATTCTTCCAAACACTATAACTTAAGTACTGCTTTACGACAAACTTGGACAGGGAGTTTTTATAGTTTTATTTTTTGGTTATGGCTCCCATTAATTGGATTCCATCCTGGAATCATTATTTTTCAAATGAGTATTAGTTTGTTATATCAATTTTGGATTCATACCGAATTAATACAAAAAACGCCTAAATGGATAGAGTTTTTTTTTAATACGCCATCTCATCATCGAGTTCACCACGGGAGCAATCCCATTTACCTAGATAGAAATCATGCAGGAATATTAATAATTTGGGATAAACTCTTTGGAACTTTTCAACCTGAATTAAAAAGTGAAAAAGTAAAATATGGGTTGGTTGTAAACATTAAAACCTACAACCCTATTTTTATAGCCTTTAATGAATGGGGAGCATTATTTAAAGATCTAAACACAAAAAACATATCTGTAAGGAACAGAATTAGATACCTTTACAAACCACCAGGATGGAAACATGATGGCACAGGTAAATTATCAACTGATTTGAAAGAGGAGTGGTTAAAAGAAAACTAAGAATTATACTTGATTAACCCTTAAAGTATTCACCATTCCCTTATCGACAATTGGCATCGCAGCAAGATTAATTAGAAAATCCCCTTTGTTTACAAAACCTTTCTCGAAAGCAATTTTGTTAACATCAATAACAGTTTCGTCAGTACTAACATAGCGATCATAATAAAAAGAGTGTACCCCCCAGAGTAAACTTAACCTGGATAAGATACGTTTATTTGAAGTGAAGACTAAGATGTTTGCCGCAGGCCTCCAAGCAGAGATTTGAAAAGCGGTATACCCACTATTAGTTAATGTACATATTGCTTTTGCTTCGATTTCGTTTGACATGTTAGCAGCATGATAACAGATAGATTTAGTTATATATCTTTCGGTTTTTATCGTTGGTGGCTCTTCAGGAACATTGATTAAGGAGCTTCCTTCTACTTTTTTTAAAATTGTCGCCATTTTTTTAATCACCTCTACAGGATATTTTCCGACAGAAGTCTCCCCAGATAGCATTACGGCATCTGCACCGTCCATGACCGAGTTAGCAACATCGTTTACTTCTGCTCTTGTAGGGGTTAGCGAATCAATCATCGTTTCCATCATTTGTGTTGCGATAATAACGGGAATTCTTGCTTTCTTGGCAATTAGCACTAATTTTTTTTGAATTAGAGGAACCTCCTCAGCAGGAACTTCTACCCCTAAATCACCTCTAGCAACCATTATTCCATCACAATACGCTACAATTTTTTTAATATTTGCAACTCCTTCTGGTTTTTCAATTTTTGCTATAATAGGAACTTTATATTCGCTATTATTCCGAATTAGTTTTTCAAGTTTTTTCAAATCCTTTGCGTGTCTAACAAAGGATAAAGCAATCCAATCTACTCCTTGTTCTAAAGCAAAAAGAGCATCTTTTTTATCTTTATTTGTTAATGCCGGTAAAGATAATTTTGTATTTGGAAGGTTGACACCTTTCTTAGAGCTTAAAATTCCACCTTGTATTACTTTTGCCTTTACCTCATCAACTCCATTGGTATTCAATATTTCAAACAATAATTTTCCATCATCTACCAAAATACGCTCTCCTTTTTTTACATCATTAGGAAAGTCTGTGTAATTCATGTAAACTCTACTATTATTTCCTGTAAATTCATCACCGGTAAAGAAACTAATAGTATCACCTGGGTTAATTTTTACATTATCCTCCATTAATCCAACACGTAATTTTGGCCCTTGTAGGTCCGCTAAAATAGCAATGTTAGTTTGCAACTCTTCGCTTAACTCTCTCACTAAAGAAATATTTTCTTTTACAACGTTATAATCGGCATGCGAAAAATTTATTCTAAAAACATTAACCCCTTCCAGGATCATATTTTTTAAAACCTTCTTACTTTTTGTAGCGGGACCCATTGTTGCTACTATTTTTGTTCTTTTTTGACTAAGCATTAATTAAATATTAAATTATTTTTAGATTTTATTCTGTCACTTTCGATTCGATAAGCAGAAATCACTTGCTCTATTTGATTGATTGATGTAATTAAATTTCTAGTTGGAATTTTTTCATAGTCTGAATGAACTTTAAGAAAATAATCTACATTTTTAAATTCCTCCAACAAAAAATTATTAATAGTTTTTTCTGTGGCTAATTCGCTAAATAAACCACCTGAGCTTAAAAATTTAGCCGACAGTGACTTGTTTTTATTAGCGACTAAATTATAAACAAAATAATTTGATTCATCTTCATATTCAAATATAGGAAAAGCAATATCTAATCCATTGCTTGAGAAATCTACATCTAGTTTCTTTCTTGCTAATCGTAAAGAAACCTGTTTATTAATCATATATGCCATTTTGTAGGGCTGTTCACTACAGTGGATTGCAATTAACGAAAACTCTTCTTGAAAATCATTTTCTAAAACAAGCTTATGATTAATCATTGGTGTTTATAAAATAGATATCAAAGTTGGAAAAAAAAGTTGAATTCTTAACAATTCTTATTAATTATTTTGCTTTTAATAATTAAGCTTTTTAGTTATCTGTTTTTATTTTTTAGTTTGTAGTAGGCTCTTTTAGCAGCAATTTCTTCTGCTTTTTTCTTTGACGTAGCCCTCGCTTTTGATACGGTTTCTTCTTCTAATTTTAATTTAACAGCAAAATGTTTTAGGGTGTCATTTCCGGTATCTTCATAAACATTAAATTTAAATTGTTTTTTGTTTTTTTGGCACCATTCAATAAAAAGACTTTTATAACTAATAATTTTTCCTTCTAATTTTTGAATATCTACATAGGGCTTTACAACTCTCTTGTGTATAAACTTTTCAGCAGCGGCATATCCTTTATCTAAGTAAATGGCCCCTACAAGAGCTTCAAAAATATTTCCATGAAGATTTTCTCCAAATTGTGTGGTTGGAATAAGAGTTCTTACTAATTTAATTAAATTTAAGTCTTTACCTAATTCATTTAAGTGTTCTCGACTCACAACTTTTGATCTCATTTTAGTAAGATATCCTTCATTACCACTAGGAACCTTTTTGTACAAATGAGCCGCGATCACAGAACCAATAATCGCATCTCCAAGGAATTCCATCCGTTCATAATTTTTCTGATTTCCATCGGTATTTATTTCATTTTTAGAACGATGCGTAAATGCTTCTTCAAATAATTGGATGTTCTTAGGTCTGTAGGAAATAATTTTTTTTATACTATAAAAAAAAGCCCCGTCCTCTTCGGTACGGGGTATGAATATATTTTTTATAGAAGTCATATTTTAGAGTATACTCATAATTTTTTAAAAACAACACAAGCGTTGTGACCCCCAAAACCGAATGTATTACTCATCGCAATGTTGACTTCACGTTTTTGCGCCTTATTTAAAGTAAGATTTAGAGATGAATCTATATTCTCATCTATAACCGCGTGGTTGATAGTTGGCGGTATGATATTGTTATTAATTGATAAAATCGACGAAATAGCTTCAACAGCGCCAGCTGCACCTAATAAATGACCCGTCATTGATTTAGTAGAATTTATATTAATGTCCTTAGCATGTTTGCCAAAAACTTTTGTAATTGCTTTTAACTCTGCAACATCACCTAAAGGAGTTGAAGTTCCATGAGTATTAATAGCATCAACATCTTCTGGTTTTATTCCAGCATCACGAAGACAATTTAACATTACTCTTTCTACACCTATTCCTTCTGGATGTGGGGCTGTCATATGGTAAGCATCACTTGACATTCCGCCACCAATAACCTCAGCATAAATTTTTGCACCTCTTTTTTTTGCATGCTCATACTCTTCAAGGATTAAAGCTCCTGCTCCTTCACCTAGAACAAATCCGTCTCTTGTCGCGTCGAATGGACGTGAAGCTGTTTCAGGACTCTCATTTCTAGTTGATAAAGCGTGCATCGCATTGAAACCACCCATACCTGCAATGGTAACAGCAGCTTCACTACCTCCTGTGACTATTACATCACAATGTCCTAAACGAATATAATTTAAAGCGTCAATCATAGCGTTTGCAGATGACGCACAAGCCGAAACTGTGGTATAATTTGGCCCCATAAATCCATGTTTAATAGAAATATTTCCAGGAGCGATATCAGCTATCATTTTTGGAATAAAGAAGGGGTTGAAACGTGGTGTCCCATCCCCTTCTGAAAAGTTGGTCATTTCATTTTGAAAAGTTTCTAAACCACCAATACCAGCTCCCCAAATAACACCAACTCTAAATTTATCGAGTTGGTCTAACTCAAAGTTTGCATCAGCGATGGCTTCATCTGAGGAAACTAATGCATATTGAGCGAAACGATCTAGTTTTCTAGTTTCTTTTCTATTAAAATGATCTAATGGATCAAAGTTTTTGAGTTCGCAAGCAAATTTAGTTTTGAACTTTTCAGTATCAAAATAAGTAATATTAGCACAACCACTTTTACCAGCTACTAATGCTTTCCAATATTCAGAGACATTATTGCCAATAGGAGTTAACGCACCTAAACCTGTTACTACAACACGCTTTAATTCCATATAAGAAATGGTTTATTTTGCTGCTTCGATATAGGTAATTGCTTGACCAACAGTTGCTATATTCTCAGCTTGATCATCTGGGATTTGGATATCAAATTCTTTTTCAAACTCCATAATAAGCTCTACAGTATCTAGTGAGTCTGCTCCCAAGTCATTTGTGAAGCTAGCTTCTGTTACAACTTCATTTTCGTCTACACCTAACTTGTCTACGATAATAGCTTTTACTCTTGATGCAATGTCTGACATAATTCTTGTTTTTAAATTTTGATTATATTTTGCAAAAATAAAATATTTTAGATTAATACAACACTTAAATGTTAAAATGTGAATTTAAAAATAATCATTTTAAGTTAACAAATACTCTTTTATCTTATTTTTGTGATTTAGTTTAGCTCTGAACCCTTAGTTTATTTAAGATAAGATTTATGAAAAGAATAGTTGTTTTTGCTTCCGGGAGTGGTACAAATGCAGAAAATATCATTAAATATTTTAGAAAATCAGATATTGCTTCCGTAACACTATTACTTTCAAACAACAAAGAAGCAAAAGTTTTAGAACGTGCAAAAAAGCTTTCGGTTCCTTCATTAGTTTTTACAAAAAACGAATTAAACAACACAGATTTAATCACAAAAACACTCAATAAAGAACGGCCTGACTTGATTGTTTTAGCGGGATTTTTGTTAAAATTTCCAGAAAATATATTAAATATTTTTTCAAATAAAGTTATAAATATCCATCCTGCATTGTTGCCTAAATATGGTGGAAAAGGGATGTACGGGATGCGTGTGCACGAAAAAGTTGTTGAAAATGGCGAAAAAGAAGCAGGAATTACCATACATTACGTAAATAAAAACTATGATGAAGGCGCCACCATATTTCAAGAGAGCTTTCTTTTGTCACAAAACGAAACAGCAGGTTCACTAGCTAAAAAAATTTATGCTCTGGAATACGAACATTTTCCTAAAGTAATTAGAGAATTATTGACTTTAAAAGCTAAAAAAAAATAGTGCTTTAAAAAATGAAGAAAAGGCAAAAATATTATGTTGTTTGGTTTGGAAATCCAGCTGGAATATTTGATTCTTGGAAAGAATGTCAAGTAGCTATAAAAGATGTAAAAGGCGCACAGTATAAATCATTTCTAAATTTAAAAGAAGCTAAAATTGCTTTTGGCAGAGATTATAAAGACTATATAGGTAAAAATACAAAAAAGAAAACGCTATCCGTAGAAGAGTTGTCTAAAATAGGAGTTCCTGATTTATTTTCAATATCTGTAGACGCTGCTTCAAGTGGAAATCCAGGAAAAATGGAATATCGTGCTGTGGACACTCAAACTCGTCAACAGTTGTTTTATCAAGGCCCTTTTGAACAAGGAACTAATAATGTAGGAGAGTTTTTAGCTTTAGTTCATGGATTGGCTTTTTTAAGTAAAAATAAAAGTTCTCGTAAAATTTACAGTGATTCAAGAATTGCCATAGGATGGGTAAAAAAGAAAAAATGCAATACAAAATTGAAGCAAACTTCAAAGAATAAAAAGGTGTTTGAGCTATTGAAACGCGCAGAAAATTGGTTAAAAAATAATACCTATACTACTGTTATTTTAAAATGGGAAACTAAAGCATGGGGTGAAATACCAGCTGATTTCGGTAGAAAATAATAAACGAAAAAATAGATCTTTATATCACCTCTTTTGTCTTTATTTATACTATCTCATAAATTGAACTTTTAAAATTAAAAATGATTAAGTTTGCTGTTTAATTGAAATTTTATCATGAGCAAACTTATTATTGTTGGTGCTGTAGCTTTTGACGCTATTGAAACTCCTTTTGGAAAGACAGATAAAATCTTAGGTGGTCCTGCTACTTTTATTGGACTAGCTGCTTCGCAATTTGAAGTTGATAGTGCAATCGTTTCTATCGTTGGTGGTGACTTCCCAAATGAATATCTAGATATGTTTAAAAATAGAGGTATAGATATTTCTAGTCTTGAAGTAGTTCAAAACGGGAAGACTTTTTTTTGGAGCGGGAAATATCATAATGATATGAACACAAGGGACACTTTAGCTACTGAACTGAATGTTCTTGCTGATTTTAATCCGGTAGTTCCAGAAACATATAAGAACTCGAAAGTTTTAATGTTAGGTAATTTACAGCCTTCAGTACAATCAAGTGTGATTGAACAAATGAGCGAAAAACCTGATTTAGTGATTTTAGATACAATGAACTTTTGGATGGATACTGCTCTTGAAGATCTAAAAAAAGTGATTCGCAAGGTTGATGTTATAACGATTAATGACGAAGAGGCTAGACAACTAACCAGTGAATACTCCTTAGTTATTGCTGCAAAAAAAATAATGGAAATGGGTCCAAAATATGTAGTTATAAAAAAAGGAGAACATGGAGCGCTTTTATTTTTTGAAAACGAAATATTTTATGCTCCAGCGTTGCCCTTAAAAGCGGTATTCGATCCCACAGGAGCTGGTGATACTTTTGCAGGTGGTTTTGCTGGATTTCTTGCACAAACAGAAGATTTTAGTTTTGATAACTTAAAAAGAGCCGTCATATATGGTTCTGCTTTGGCTTCATTTTGTGTAGAAAAATTTGGAACTGAACGGATGTTAAATCTTGACAAAAAAGAAATAAACGATCGAATTTTGCAATTTAAAAACTTGACGCAATTTGATTTGAGCAAATAAATTGATTTACCCTTTTTAAGGGTTTTTTTATTATTAATTATGGAACATTAATTATGAGTGATGCTTTAAAACACGAATGTGGAATTGCACTAGTTCGACTTCTTAAACCTCTAGAATATTATAAAGAAAAATATGGAACTGCATTTTATGGAATCAATAAAATGTACTTAATGATGGAAAAACAGCACAATCGAGGACAGGATGGCGCAGGTTTTGCAAGCATAAAATTAAACGTAGATCCGGGTGAGCGCTATATAAGTAGAGTTAGATCTAATTCTGCTCAGCCCATACAAGATATTTTTTCTAAAATTAATAATCGCATCAATTCAGAGCTAACTAATCGTCCTGAATTAATTAAGAATGTACCTGCTCAAAAAAAGCACATTCCTTATTTAGGGGAGTTGATGCTTGGCCATGTAAGGTACGGAACCTTTGGAGGTAACAGTGTTGAAAATGTTCATCCTTTTCTGAGACAAAATAATTGGATGCATCGTAATCTGATAATTGCTGGAAATTTTAATATGACAAATACTACCCAATTATTTAATGAACTTATAGAGCTAGGAATGCATCCAAAGGAGAAAGCTGATACCATAACAATTATGGAAAAAATCGGTCATTTCTTAGATGATGCGGTTAGAAAACTTTACAAGAAAGCAAAAGCAAAAGGATTAAGTAAAATCGAAGCCTCCCAATTTATCATAGAAAAATTAAATTTAGCTAAAATATTACGAAAGTCTGCTAACCGCTGGGATGGGGGTTATGTTATGGCTGGATTATTAGGGCACGGTGATTCCTTTGTTTTTAGAGATCCGGCAGGTATTAGACCAGCATTCTATTATAAAGATGATGAGGTAGTTGTAGTTGCCTCAGAAAGACCTGCTATACAGACGGTTTTCAATGTGCCTTTTGAAGAGGTGAATGAATTAGACCCAGGTCATGCTCTTCTTTTAAAAAAAGACGGATACATGTCTATTTCCAAAATATTAGAGCCCTTAGAAAAAAAGGCTTGCTCTTTTGAGCGCATATATTTTTCTAGAGGGAGTGATGCTGAAATTTATCAAGAACGAAAAAAATTAGGTAAATTATTAATGCCAAAAGTCTTGAAAGAAATTCAACACGACACTGAAAACACAGTTTTTTCTTTTATTCCGAATACTGCTGAAACTTCCTTTTATGGAATGCTTGAAGCGGCTCAAGACGAATTAAACAATCAAAAAAATGCTGCAATTCTAAATGAAGGAGTTGGATTAACAGATAAAAAGCTCAAAGAAATTTTATCTCTAAAAATCAGAACCGAAAAGATTGCAATTAAAGATGTAAAGCTAAGAACTTTTATTACCGAGGATAGCAGTAGGGACGATTTGGTGGCTCATGTTTATGACGTCACTTATGGCGTAATTAAAGCTGAAGATAATCTAGTTATTATAGACGATAGCATTGTTAGAGGGACTACCTTAAAAAAAAGTATTCTCAAAATGTTGGATCGTCTTGCTCCAAAAAAAGTAGTTGTAGTATCCTCGGCTCCTCAAATTCGTTATCCAGATTGTTATGGAATTGATATGGCTCGTCTAGAAGCTCTTATTGCTTTTCAGGCAGCTTTAGAACTTCATAAGGACAGAGGTACTGAGGCAATTATTGACAAAATTTACTCTAAATGTAAAGCACAGGAAAATGTTCCAGATTCAGAGCAGATAAATCATGTTAAAGATTTATACGCGCCATTTTTAGACGAGGAAATATCTGACAAAATTTCTGAAATTATTTGTGAAAAAACCATCAGAGCAGAGGTAAAAGTAATTTTTCAATCTGTAGAAGATTTACACCAGGCTTGTCCCAAGAATCTAGGAGATTGGTATTTTACGGGAGACTATCCAACACCGGGAGGAAATCGAGTAGTGAACAAAGCCTTCATTAATTTCATTGAAAAAAATCCCGAAAGAGCATATTAAATGTTTTTTTTGCATATTAGAATCAATCTAAGATTCATTTTAATAATAAGTTTTGATGTCAAATAATAATAAGAATAATCTATTTTTGAATACTTGTATATTCTAGTAAAAATTTTTCGTCAAAATAGGAGTAATTTAGTTTCTCTGCCAATTCCAAATATTTATTTTTGTGAAATTCTTTAGTGGTTTTATTTTTTACATGATGGTACCAAAAAATCTGAAATAATAAATCTGCAAAATCTTCATAACAAGGTTTAAAAAAACTAACATTTATTAATTTTAAATATTTTTTTATTTCTGCTTTGTTTTTAACTGATTGATTATAAAATAAACACATAAAATAGTACATGTTTAAGTGGTCTTTTTGATAGGTAAAAGTAGATATCCTACTGACATTCATTATATTGATAAGACTTTTCATCAAACTAATATTTTTTGAATATATAGCTGTTATAAAAAGTTCGTAGAGATAGTCAACATAAATTTGTTTCTTTTTGGAATGACTTTTTATATATTTATTTAAGATTTCATCAGTTTTTTGACCTGGAGAATTTAAAAAACTAAGAGATAATAATCGACTGCAAAGAATAGGGTGTAGCATATTGCTGCAGGCTAACTCCCCAAAATCATTTTGTATTTTTTCTTGATTAAGATATTTTCTTAATTGAAGAATTGCATTACTAAAAATTATCATTTCTTTATCGACCTCGTTTCTAACAACAAATTTGCCCCATTCTCCATAAAATCCATTAATATTCGAGTAATCAACAAAACTTGAATAAACACAATGTAAAAAATTTCTATTTTTTAGTAAGATATAGTTATCCATTGGGTTTTTTCTTAGAAGTAAACCAGTTGAATTTCCAATCAATAAAACCTCACTGTAAGAAAAAGATTTAAATTCCATTTCTTTTAAGTCAAAAATGTTATTTAAAATATGATAATTTTTAATGTAAATCAGTTCTCTAACCAGAAGTATTATGAAACTCACAAAATCTTCTGGAGTTTTTTTTATTTTTTTTACTAAAGAAATAATTTCTTCATTATCTTCATTGTATATAGCTTTATAAACTATTTCAGATAAGTTTTTCTTTTCCCTGAAGGAATGTGTTTGTGTAAAATGAATGTAATTTTTAAACCCAATGAATTTCGCTAGAATGTTTAAAGTGTTATTATTTGGTTTAACATTAGTTGAAACGCCAAAAAATCTACGAATAGTATTATAGCTTATTTGATGATCTATTGTTTCTTGAATCGCGTGCGCTAATAATTCCGCATCACCACGATTTTTAATCTTCTGTCCAAGCTTGAGTTCCAGCTCTTTTTTTAATAAATCTATCAATTTTTTTTAAGTGTATCAATTATGTATCAAAAATAACATTTATTTTTTATAAATTTGTTTTTAAGTTGTTTTTTTTTGATTTATAAGACGATGGATCATTGTTAAACCCAATCAACAAACAATTATTAATTAAATATTAGATAAATTTTGTTAACAACTAACTAACCAAATTAAATCTAATAAATTTTAATTTCTGAATTAATTCAGTTTTTTAAAAAATAAAACCTGCATTTAAGTGCAGGTTTTTGTTTTTGTAATACTTTTTCGATCAAACACGTTTTTTATTTAAAAGAGAAATAAACATAGTCGTTTCTAAAAAAAAATTATATTTGATAATACCATAACTCAGTAGGTTAAGTTCTGGTAAATTTGGGGCAAAAAGAGGTGAACATATGTTTACCTTTTTTTATGATATAAAAATCATATTTATTTGTTCATTTTGTACCTCCTAGAAACCTCTTCCCAGTTAATCACATTAAAGAAAGCATTTACATAGTCTGGCCTTCTATTTTGGTAATTCAAGTAGTATGCATGCTCCCAAACATCTAATCCTAGAATAGGGGTTCCTTTACACGCAACACCAGGCATTAAAGGATTATCTTGGTTTGGGGTGGAGCAAACTTCTAGTTTTCCGCCTTTATGAACACACAACCAAGCCCATCCTGATCCAAAACGTGTTTTGGCAGCAGTAGAAAATGTGTCTTTAAAATTTTCGAAACTTTCGAAAGAATTATTGATGGCATCTGCCAATTCACCAGTCGGTGACCCACCACCGTTTGGAGACATTATTTCCCAAAACAGACTATGATTAAAATATCCTCCGCCATTATTTCTGACAGATCCATTATTCATATCCAGATTTTCCAATATATCTTCTATTGATTTTCCTTCTAATTCTGTTCCATCAATTGCTCCATTTAGATTATTGGTATATCCCTGGTGGTGTTTTCCATGATGGATTTCCATAGTTTTCGAATCAATATTAGGCTCCAATGCGTTGTATTCGTATGGTAATTTAGGTAAGGTGTATGACATAATATGTTTTTTTTAATTTTTGTTAAATCAAAAGTATATAATTAAAAGCGCAATCTAAAAAACTAAAATAATTTCATTCTTATAACACTATAAGTTATTCTAATATTAAGAACAAAAAACAGTATTTTAGTTATATTAGCACAAAGTATATTTTTGATTAAGTCTCCTTCATTTTCTATCTACAGTGCAGCTGCGGGCAGTGGTAAAACTTTTACCTTGGTAAAAGAATATTTAAAAATCATTCTAAAAGCACCTAAGGAAGATTATTATAAACACCTTTTAGCGATTACCTTTACTAATAGAGCTGTAAAAGAAATGAAAGAGAGAATTGTTTCTAATCTTATTTCCTTTTCGAGTTCTTCAATTATTGAGAATCCTTCGGTAATGATTCTTCAAGTTATAAATGAAACAGAACTAAATTTAGTTTTTATTCAAAAAAAATCAAAAAAGGTCTTAAATTATTTATTGAATAATTACTCAAGCTTTAGTGTTGAAACTATTGATAGCTTTAATCATCGATTGATAAGAACCTTTGCAAGAGACTTAAAGTTATCAGGAAATTTTGAGGTTAGTTTGGATGTTGAAAAGCTACTAAATGAGGCTGTTGAATTATTAATTTCAAAAGCTGGAGAGCACAAAGAAATAACAAAAACAATTCTCCAATTCTCCCTCGAAAAAATAGATGAAGATAAATCTTGGGATATATCAAAAGAGGTAGCAGAAGTAGCAAAATTAATATTTAATGAAAATTCTATAACTCATTTAGAGGTTTTAAAATCTAAAAATTTAAGTGATTTTAAAAAATTCAAAAATAAATTACTTCACAAAAAAACATTTTTAGAAAAAAGTATTTTTAAAAGATCTTCTGAAGTATTAGAGAAGATTTTTTATGTGGGTTTAAAACCAGAAGATTTTTTAAGAAAGACCTTACCCAATCATTTTGAAAAGCTAACAAAAGGTAATTACAACGTATACGGCAATAAACTACTAGAAAATTTACAAAATGGAACTGCCCTATATAAAGCAAATGCAACAGAAAATGTGTCTTCAACTATTGTTGCCCTAACCCCTTTTTTATTAGAAAATTACACAAAAGTAAAATTTTCGGTCTTTCAGTATCAACTAGTATTAGAAATATTAAAAAAACTAACTCCTTTGTCAGTGATCAACTTAGTAAATAAAGAAATAGAATTTTTAAAAGAAGATCAAAATATTCTGCCAATTTCTGATTTTAATAGCATTATAAACGCTGAAATTAAAAACCAGCCCGCTCCATTTATTTATGAAAGGCTCGGAGAGTATTATCGTCATTTTTTTATTGATGAATTTCAAGATACATCGTTATTACAATGGAATAATTTAATTCCTTTAATAGAAAATGCTATTACACAACAATATCACGACGGGCAACAAGGAACTTTAATGTTAGTAGGTGACGTTAAGCAATCTATTTACCGTTGGAGAGGGGGTTTGCCTGAGCAATTCATGGATCTTATAAACGTCAAGAATCCATTTTATGTAGATAAACAGACAATCAATCTCCCTAGAAATTATAGGTCTAAAAAAGAAATTGTAGATTTTAATAATGAGTTTTTTACCTATGTTTCCAAAAAAATGGGTAGTTTAATACATCAAAATATATACAAAAATGGCAGTAAACAAATTAGCGCGCAGAGTGAAGGAGGCTATCTTAAAATTGAATTTTTAGATTTTAAAAATAAAAAAGAAGCAAATTTTATTTACTCAAAAAGAGTATTAGATACCGTTAAAGAGTTACTAAAAGAAGGTTATCTTGAAAAGGATATTTGTATTCTAACTAGAAAAAAAGCCGATGGAATTATTATTAGTACTCACCTTCAAGAAAACAATATCAATGTTATTTCTTCAGAAACATTACTGTTAAAACAGTCCTCTAACGTTCTTTTTTTAGTTCATTGTCTTTATTTAAGCTTGTTTCAAAGTCATGAGGAAATAAAAATTAAGTGTCTAGATTTCTTATACGAACGATCTTCAGTTTTTACTGATAAACACAGCTATTTTAATTCGTTAATAAAGGATGTTAACTTTGTTGATTATTTAAAAAAAGAGTTTAATTTTTCATTTGAAGAAATAAAACTAAAGCCACTTTTTGATAGTGTCGAATATATTTTAAAACGGTTTGGTTTAGAAAAAAATGCAGATGCTTACGTGGTTGGATTTATGGATATGGTTTTCGATTTTAGCTTAAAACCAAACTCAAGTAAATTAACTTTTTTAGAAGAATGGGAAATTAAAAAAGAAAAAGCAAGTATAGTAATTAGTGAACAAATTAATGGGGTGCAACAGATGACCATCCATAAATCGAAGGGACTTGAATTTCCCGTTGTTATTTTTCCTTATGCAGATTTAGATATTTATAAATTGAAAGAGAATAAAACCTGGTTTCCTTTAGGCAACAAGGAATTTGGGTTCAAAGAAACACTAATTGATTGTGGAATCAATAAAATAGAAGAATTTGGAAAAGAAGGAAAAATAATCGCTCAAAAACAAAAAGAAACATTAGAACTTGATAATCTTAATTTACTTTATGTTACTCTTACTAGGGCTACGACACAATTGTATATTTTTTCAGGAAAACCATCTCCAACAAAAAATGATTTTATAAAGACATATAACCAATATTTTTACGAATTTTTGAAAGAAAAAATGCTTTTAGAACATGATAAATGGATATATGAGTTTGGGCAAAAATTAACAAATAGTGAAAACCACCATCATTTATTTTCAAACACTATTTCTCACACTCATCATTCATCGCTAATTCAAGATCTTGATTTAAGTATTTCCTCAAGAGATGCTTTTCTTTGGGGGACAGATGTTCAGGAGGCGTTAGACAGCGGAACATTAGTTCATCAGTATATGCAAAAAATAGTACGAGAAGAAGACTTGTTGCTTGTTATTGATGATATTAAAGAAAGTACAACATTACCAAATAAAAATGAATTGATTAAGATGTTATCTCAGATTGTAAACCATCCAGATCTAAACCAACTTTTTACATCTTCAGAAAAAGTGGAAGTGGAAAGAAAAATAATAACATCTAAAGGAGCTGTTTTAATCCCTGATCGTTTAAATATTAATGAAGCTGGAGAAATAACAATAACTGATTATAAAACGGGGAAATATCAAAAAAAACATGAAGTCCAAATTAATAATTATGACATTGCATTACAAGAAATGGGGTATACAATAGTAGAAAAATTATTGATCTATTGTTCTTCTAAAGAAATTGAGATAAAAAAGGTTTAATTTTGAAATTTTAAAAAATAATTATGTACGGTAAAATCCAAGAACATTTTTCCAATGAAATCAAAGAGATAAAAGACAATGGTCTTTTTAAAAAAGAAAGAATTATCACTTCACCACAAGGAGCGGTTATTAAGATTTCTTCAGGTGAAGAAGTAATAAATTTTTGTTCAAACAATTATTTAGGCTTATCAGATAATCCTGAAGTAATCCAAGCAGCAAAAGATGCTATGGATTCACATGGCTTTGGGATGTCATCAGTTCGATTTATTTGCGGAACTCAAGATATCCACAAAACATTAGAGCAAAGAATCGCCGATTTTTATCAAACAGAAGACACAATCCTTTATGCAGCTGCTTTTGATGCTAACGGTGGAGTTTTTGAGCCTTTGCTCACAAAAGAAGATGCAATAATTTCAGATTCCTTAAATCATGCATCAATTATTGATGGTGTAAGGCTGTGTAAAGCAGCAAGATATCGCTACAAAAATAGCGATATGAACGATTTAGAGCAGCAATTAATTGAAGCAAATAAAAATGGAGCAAGATTTAAATTAATTGTTACTGACGGGGTATTTTCTATGGACGGGATTGTAGCACCATTAGATAAAATATGTGAATTAGCTGAAAAGTATGATGCGTTGGTTATGATTGATGAATGTCATGCAACTGGATTTATTGGAAAAACCGGCCGTGGGACTTTAGAGGAAAAGAAAGTTTTAAATAAAATAGATATCATTACGGGTACGTTAGGAAAAGCTCTTGGTGGTGCAATGGGAGGCTACACTACAGGTAAAAAAGAAATTATAGAACTATTAAGGCAACGGTCTAGACCTTATTTATTTTCTAATTCTCTTGCTCCTGCTTTAGTTGGAGCATCTATCAAAGTTTTTGATTTAATCTCTAACGATACACAATTGAGGGATCAACTTGAAAATAATACAAATTATTTTAAAAAAGGCATGAAAAATGCTGGTTTTGAAATTGTTGAGGGTGATTCAGCGATTGTTCCTGTTATGCTATACGATGCAAAGTTATCTCAAACCATGGCAAATTTACTTTTAGACGAAGGAATATACGTTATAGGATTTTTTTATCCTGTGGTTCCAAAGGGCAAGGCGAGGATTAGAGTGCAGCTGTCTGCATCACACAATAAAGAACATTTAGACAAAGCAATTCGTGCATTTGTTAAAATTGGCAAAAAACTCAATGTAATTTAAGTCTAAAAAGAGTCTTTTTGGCAATAGAAACAAGCATTTTCTAAAAAATTTAATAGATTTATTTTTGTTAATAAATTTTAACAACTTACTTTTGCCTTTAATAACACTTAAAAAATTTAAACATTCAAAATATGAAACATCTAAACATTTTTTTAGTAGCAATACTCTTCATAGTAGGAGTAGGTGTGTCTAGTGCACAGGATAAAAATAATCCTTGGTCAATTGAAGTTGGTGTAAACGCAGTCGATTTTTTTCCAATTGAAAAAACTGATGACGGAAGATTTCCAGCGACAACAAAAGGTGGTATTTTTACCGAATACTTTAACGCAAATGATCATTGGAACATGATCCCTACACTTTCTGAGATAAAAATTGGAAAATATCTAGACAACGGATTTACATTTGCGATGGCTGGTTCTTTCAACAAGATATCTAGACTAGGTGATGAAAAAGTTAACGATTTATCATATATAGGGGTAGATGGTGAAATAAAATATAGTTTAAGAGAATTATTAAACGATTGTTGGTTTGCACCATACCTTGGTGTAGGTGGTGGTTACACGTGGGTTGACAACGTTGGCTTTGGAACTGCAAATGGGATCTTAGGGGTTGATTTTTGGGTTGCTGAAAATTTAGCATTATCGGCACAGTCAACGTATAAGCATTCATTTGAAGACAACTACGGAGCTACTCATTTTCAACACACTGTTGGTCTTAAATTCAAGTTCGGTGGTAAAGACACTGATGGAGATGGAATTTACGATTACGAAGATGAATGCCCGGAAACACCAGGCTTAGAAGAGTTTAACGGATGTCCTGACACAGATGGTGACGGTATAGAAGATAGAAACGATGAATGTCCAAATACTCCAGGACTTCCTGAATTTAACGGATGCCCAGATACTGATGGTGACGGTATACCAGATCATTTAGATGCTTGTCCAAATACAGCTGGTTTAGCTGAATATAATGGGTGTCCAGATACAGATGGTGATGGTGTTCCGGATAACGAAGACGAATGTCCTACAGTTGCCGGTCCAAAGGAAAACAATGGATGTCCTTGGCCAGACAGAGATGGCGATAGTGTTCCAGATAATGTAGATGAGTGTCCAGATGTAGCTGGTACTGTTGCTAACAACGGTTGTCCAGAAGTTTCAGAGGCGATAAGAAAAGCTTTGAGTTCTTACGCCAAAACAATTTTATTTGACACTGGAAAGTCTACAATAAAAGTTATTTCAGCTGGTGTATTAAACGATATATTTGGTATAATGGAAGAATATCCAAATGCTAGATTCTTAGTTGAAGGCCACACAGATAACACAGGTAGCGAAGGGTTCAATATGACACTCTCAAAAAGTAGAGCTAATTCAGTTGTAGATTACCTTACTGAAAAAGGAGTTGACGCCGGAAGATTGGATTCTACTGGTTATGGAGAACAAAATCCACTTGATTCTAACAAAACAAATGAAGGTAGAGCTAACAACAGAAGAGTTGAAATTAGCCATATTAAATAATATTTAATATTATATTTATAAAAAAAACGTCTCGACTTGTCGAGACGTTTTTTATTTTTATATGATGATTACATTCTTAGAAGAGACGCTCAATAAAATAAAAGAGGAAACCTCTGATATTTCTAAACTCACAATTATCCTTCCAAGTAAAAGAGCCTGTGGGTTTTTACTAAATCATCTAAAATCATCTCATAACGAAACAATTTTTTCTCCTAAAATTATTAGTATTGAGGAGTTTATTCAAGAGATTTCTGGTCTAGAGATTATTGACAATACTGATCTTTTATTTGAGAGCTACAAAGCTTATCTTAAGGTAGTTTCGAATCAAGAAAAAGATAGTTTTGAAGTTTATTCAACATGGGCAAATACCCTTCTAAACGACTTTAGTGAGATAGATAGACACTTAGTCCCAACCAGTTCATTTTTTAATTATTTGAGTAAAATTAAAAATATTAATTATTGGGATACACAAAATGAGCCAACCGAATTGATAAAAAACTATTTAAAATTTTGGAATAGTTTACCTTCCTTCTACAATTTACTTAAAACAGAATTACTACATAAAAATCAAGGATACCAGGGTATTGTTTATCGAGAGGCCGCCGAAAACATAGAGCATTATAAATTAAACAAGACAAACAAACCTCATATTTTTATTGGATTTAACGCACTTAACAATGCAGAACAGATAATAATTCAAGAATTTCTTGAAGATAAGCACACTAGAATTTATTGGGATATTGATCAATATTTTTACGACAGTAAAATTCATAATAGTTCTTACTTTATAAGACAGTACCTATCAAGGTGGAATTTTTATAAAACAAATTCTGCAGCTTATATCTCTAATAATTATTGTTCAGATAAGAAAATAGATATTATTGAAGCACAAAAAAATATAAGTCAAGTAAAGTATATAGGAGATTTACTTTCTAAACTGCCTGCTTCAGAATTAAACCAAACTGCTATAATTCTTGCAGACGAAAATTTATTAATACCACTACTTCATTCTATTCCAGAAAACGTTGATAAAGTTAATATCACGATGGGAGTTAACCTTAAACAATTTCCAATAACAGGTTTTTTTAATTTACTAATTACGCTCCATAATTCTAATAATTCTCTATACTACTATAAAGATATTATTGCGATATTAAACCATCCAGTTACCACTAAAATCTATCCTGACTATTCAGATATTATTGAAAAAATTACAGTAAATAATTTGACATATTTAACATTTGAGAAGCTAATATCTTTATCATCTGATAAAGATCGTCGTGTTATTAATATTCTTTTTGCTACTTGGAATAATAATAGCAATAAAGGGCTATCTGTGTGTCTAGAAATTATCGATTTTATAAAAAATACCAAAGCGTTATTTATTGAGAGAGCAGCACTTTATCAAATATTTAATGTCTTTAAAAAAATAGAAGATCTTAATTATAAATTTGCACATTTTAAAAGTATCAAAACATTTCAAAAGATTTTTTTAGATATCATAAATACAACAACTGTAGATTATCAAGGCGATGCCTATAACGGACTTCAAATTATGGGAGTTCTTGAGACCAGAGTTTTGGATTTTAAAAATATAGTAATAGCTTCTTTAAATGAAGGGACTTTACCATCGGGTAAATCTAATAACTCTTTTATAACATATGATTTAAAAAAAGAATACAAGCTCCCAACCTATTCAGAAAAAGATGCTATTTACACGTATCATTTCTTCAGATTGTTGCACAGAGCTGAAAACGTAACTTTACTTTATAATAACTTCTCGGAGGGTCTAAGTGGCGGAGAAAAAAGTAGATTTATTTCTCAAATAGAATTTGAAAAAAATCCAAGACATAAAATTACTAAAAAGATAATAAGCCCTAATATTAAGGCCTGTAGGATAGAATTACAGAGCATAAATAAAACCGACGATGTAATTCAAAAAATTAAAAATATTGCTAAAGAAGGGTTTTCACCCTCTGCTTTAACATCCTACATTAGGAATCCAATAGATTTTTATCTTCAAAAAGTATTGGAAATTAATCAAACCAAAACGGTAGAAGAAATAGTAGCTACAAATACTTTAGGAACTATAGTTCACGACACATTAGAGAGTTTTTATAAGCCGCTGGAAGGAGAAAAATTAAAATTAGATACTTTGGAGGCTATGAAAATTAAAATCGATTCAGAGGTCGAAAAACAATTTAAAAAAACCTACAAAGAAGGAACTTATAATAAAGGTAAAAACCTAATCATATTCGAAGTTGCAAAATATTTTATTTTAAATTTTATTAATTATGAAATAGATGATATAAAAAATGGGAATGAAATTAAAATATTAAATATTGAAAGTAGATTAGTATCTGATTTCCCAGTTAATGACATTGACGTTGATACAAAGATTAAAGGAAAAGTAGATCGTATTGATGAGTACAACGGGACCCTAAGAATTATAGATTATAAAACAGGTATTGTTGAGCCACGTGATTTAGAGATTGGTGATTGGGGAGATTTAACTTTAGATTATAAATACAGTAAGGTTATTCAGGTGCTTTCATATGCTTTCATGGCAAACAAAACAGCTAGCTATGAAAATATTGAAGCTGGGATAATCTCTTTCAAAAGATTAAAAAAAGGATTTATAAAATTTACTCAAAAAGGAAAGCCTAAACAAACTAATATTACTCAGGAGATTCTTGATAAATATACCATTGAATTAAAAAAATTAATCCTTGAGATTAGCAATAAAGAAATTCCATTTAAAGAAAAAGATGTTGAGTAGATGACTATAAAAAATTTAATTTTAGAGAGAAAAAATAAAAAACCTATTGTTTATGATGTTTTTTACAAGGAATCCAACACTCCAAAACCTATAATTATTTTTTGCCACGGCTATAAAGGTTACAAAGATTGGGGGGCATGGAATTTAGTAGCTAAACAGTTTTTGGAAGAAGGTTTTTTCTTTATAAAATTTAATTTTTCTTATAATGGCGGTACAATTGAAAATCCAATTGATTTCAATGATCTCGAGGCTTTTGCAAATAATAACTTTAGTAAGGAGCTAGAAGATCTAGATGCAGTTATTGATTTAATTAGTTTAAATCCTAATTTTAGTAAGGAGCTAGATTCCACTAATATATCTTTGATTGCACACAGTAGAGGTGCTGGCATTATTCTAATTAAAGCATCTGAGGATAGTCGAGTAAAAAGCGTAGTTACTTGGGGGGGGGTTAGTGATTTTAAATCAAGGTTTCTTATAGGCTCTGATCATTTTAATAATTGGAAAGAAAAAGGAATTACGTTTATAGAAAATTCAAGAACAAAACAACAGATGCCTCATTATTTCCAATTTTTTGAAGATTTTGTGAATAACGAAGAACGCCTTACCATTAAACTTGCAGTTAAAAAGATAAAAATCCCAATGCTAATAATTCATGGCGAAGCAGACACTACTGTAATGGAAAAAGAAGCTAGACTTTTACATCAATGGAATCCACTTAGTGAATTAAAAGTACTTGAAAAAGCAGATCATTCTTTTGGCACAAGACACCCCTGGAAAGGCAAAAATCTGCCTAAAGATTTAAAAAAAGTAGTTGAAAGTTCTATTTCTTTTCTAAATAAATTAACTCTGTGATCGCCCCTTAAGTCTGACTTCTATTTTCTTTTTTATAACTGTAAGGCGCTTCATTAAATCCATAAGTTCAGGATCTTTATTTTCTTTATAGATTTCATTTACACCTAATATAAGTGCTTTTACCTCTCTAGAAGCAACTATTCTATCACTCGTGGTTTGAAAAGAAAGTTTTCTGGTTTCAAACTCTAAGGCTTTATCTATAATTTCCATAAGGTATTATTTTGTATTATACCGTAAATATATTTATATAAATGAATTAACCAATAATTTATTAAAAAAATTTTGATAGAGTTTTTTTAAAATAAGAAGCTTTTTGTGGAGACTAAGTTTGTTTCCTATATTATTGCAACTAATTTAATAAATTTGAGAAAATAAAGTGATTAAATGATTCGATTAGCAAAAGAGACCGAATTACTTGAAATAATATCAATAACTAAGGCTTGTACAGCACATATGATTGATCAAGGTATCTATCAATGGAATGATGATTATCCTTCAAAAAAAGCCTTTATTAAAGACATAAATAGAAAAGAGCTTTTTGTTTTGAAAATCAATAGTAAACCAATAGGCTGTATGGTATTAACGCCTGTTATGGACCAAGAATATGAGTCTATTAATTGGATTACGAAGAATAATAATAGTTTGTATATACACAGATTAGCAATACACCCAAAAAAACAAGGAAAAGGATATGCTCAAAAAATGATGGACTTTGCTGAAAATTTTGCTATAAGGAATAACTATAATTCTATAAGATTAGACACTTTTAGTAAAAATATTAAAAATCAAAAGTTTTATGAGATTCGTGGCTTTAAAAGGCTAGGAAATATTTATTTTCCAAAACAAAGTGAATTTCCTTTTTACTGTTATGAATGGTTATGCAAAAAATAGATATTTCATTTAAAAGAATTCAGCAGTTAGCTTTGCCGGCTATTGTTGCAGGAATTGCGGAACCTATATTATCTTCTACTGACGCAGCTGTTGTAGGAAATATTTCAGAATTTGGGACAGAATCACTTGCAGCAGTTGGAATCGTAGGATCGTTTCTTTCTACTATTATTTGGGTTTTAGCTCAAACAAGAAGTGCTATTTCGGCCATAATTTCTCAAAATTTAGGTGCAGGAAACCTAAAAAGTCTCAGATTTTTCCCAGCACAAGCGATATTATTTAACGTATTATTAAGTTTCATACTCTTATTTTCTACTTATTTTTTTATTGAGGAAATTTTTATTTTTCTAAAAGCAGATGGAAAAATATTAACCTACAGCAAAGACTATTACTATATTCGAATTTGGGGCTTTCCTTTAACCTTATTTACATTTGCTATTTTCGGAATATTTAGAGGACTTCAAAATACATTTTGGCCAATGATCATTGCGTCTCTTGGAGCAATTATAAATATAGTTTTAGATATTATTTTAGTTTATGGAGTTGACAATTTTATAGACCCAATGGGGGTAAAAGGAGCTGCTTGGGCAAGTTTAATCGCCCAATTAATAATGGCAATTTTATCATTATCTCTCCTACTCTATAAAACCAACGTTTCCTTAAGGTTAAAGCGTGTATTACATCCAGAATTAAAACGACTAGTAACTATGAGTTTTAATTTATTTATACGATCAATAGCGCTTAATATAGCTTTATTATTGGCTATACGTGAGGCAACATCTTTAGGTAAAGAGTATATAGCTGCTCATACGATAGCAATTAATTTATGGTTATTTTCGGCATTTTTTATAGACGGATATGGCGCTGCAGGAAATATTCTTGGCGGTCGATTATTGGGGGCTAAAATGTATCAGGACCTATGGACACTGACCAAACGTGTTAATATTTACAACTTAATTGTTAGTTTATTATTAGTTATAGTAGGAGTACTATTTTACAATCATTTAGGTTTAATATTTACTAAAGACACCCTGGTTTTGACGACTTTTTACAGTATTTTCTTTATTGTATTAATTTCTCAACCGTTTAACGCTTTAGGGTTTACCTTAGATGCAATATTTAAAGGTCTAGGCGAAATGAAATACCTTCGAAATATATTAGTTGCTGCTACTTTTTTTGGATTTATACCCACACTATTAATAGGAAATTATTTAGATTTAAAATTAAAAGGAATATGGGTTGCGCTGGTTGTTTGGATTGCTTTTAGAGCTATTGCTTTAATTTATAAATTTAAAGTAAAATATTATCCATTAGCAAAAAGTGAATAAGTTAATTATGAATAAATTCTTATCATTAAAATAGTATCTTTACTCTTTATTTTTTAATATATGAGTAGCACTATCAGAATTACGAAACAATTTACTTTTGAAGCAGGACATGCTTTATATGGCTATGATGGGAAATGTAAGAATCTACATGGTCACAGTTATAAACTTTACGTAACAGTCACAGGTAAACCTATCTCAGAAACAAATCATGTTAAACTAGGTATGGTAATAGATTTTGGTGATCTAAAAAAAATAGTGAAAGACAAAATAGTAAATATATTCGATCATGCCACAGTATTCAATAAGAATACTCCTCATATTGAATTAGCAAAAGAATTAAAAGACAGAGAGCATAATGTTATATTAGTCGATTATCAACCTACAACTGAAATGATGATAATTGATTTTGCTAATATTATCATGTCCGAATTACCATCACATATTCAACTGCATTCTTTGAAGCTACAAGAAACAGACAGTAGTTACGCAGAGTGGTTTGCATCTGATAATTCTTAATTACATTCGTTATATTTAACCCATGCAAATTCCAAAAGGAAAAAAAATATATTTTTCAAGTGATAATCATCTAGGAGCTCCTACTAACGAAGTGAGTTTGCCACGTGAAAAAAAGTTTGTAAAGTGGTTAGATGAAATAAAAAAAGATGCAGCAGCTATTTTTTTATTGGGAGATCTATTTGATTTTTGGTTTGAATACAAAACGGTAGTGCCAAAAGGATTTGTAAGAACCCTAGGGAAACTTGCCGAAATTTCTGATAGCGGAATACCTATTTATTTTTTTGTGGGGAATCATGACCTTTGGATGAATGATTATTTTGAAAAAGAATTAAATATTCCAACTTACCGTGATACAAAAGAATTTTCTTTTAACGGGAAGTCCTTTTTAATTGGTCATGGAGACGGGAAAGGCCCTTACGATAAGGGCTACAAAAGAATGAAAAAAATATTTATGTATCCATTTTCAAAATGGATTTATCGTTGGTTGCATCCAGACATAGGCGTTAGAATAGCTCAGTATTTATCAGTGAAAAATAAACTAATATCTGGAACTGAAGACAAAAAATATCTGGGAGATAATAATGAATGGTTAGCCTTATACGCTAAAAGAAAATTAGAAACGAAACACTTTGATTATTTTATATTTGGCCACAGACATTTGCCTATGGAAATTAAAGTTAGCGATAGTTCTACTTATTATAATTTAGGCGATTGGATAAATCATTACACTTATGGTGTATTTGACGGATCAGATTTTTACCTCAAAAAATATTAAATGATAGAAAATCAATATTATAATCTTTCTGAAATGCCGTGGATTCTTATTCCGGGATTATAACTTCTTCGTTATTAAATCGTTTCTTCAGTAACAAGAATAGTTACTAATTATCAAATTTAATTTTTACTAATTTATTAATTTATGAAAAACATCATTGTTTTAGGAGCTGGCATGGTAGGAAGTGCTATCGCAATTGACCTATCAAAAACACACAACGTAAGCCTTACAGATTTAAACCAAGATGCCTTAATAAAAGCTTCTCAAAAATGCAGTAACCTTGAAACCTTTTTACTAGACGTTACCAAGAAATTGATACTACAAAAAACCATTAAGGATTTTGATTTAGTAGTTTGTGCTGTCCCAGGATTTCTGGGGTTTGAAACCCTCAAGTCAATTATTGAAGCTGAGATGAATGTTGTTGACATATCCTTCTTTTCAGAAAACTCATTAGAATTAGACGCATTAGCAAAAGAAAAAAACATAACAGCTATTGTAGATTGTGGTGTCGCTCCAGGTATGGATAATATTATTTTAGGGCATTATAATGAGAAAATGAAGCTTACGGATTTTGAATGTTTAGTAGGGGGACTACCCAAAGTAAAAAAATGGCCCTTTTGTTATAAGGCTCCATTTTCTCCGGTAGACGTTATTGAGGAATATACTCGTCCAGCGCGATATATTGAGAATGGAGAAATGATTACTAGAGAAGCGCTAACAGATTGTGAACATATAGAATTTCAAGGCGTTGGCACCTTAGAGTCATTTAACTCAGACGGCTTGCGATCTATAATATTTACTATGCCTCATATTAAAAATATGAAAGAGAAAACCTTGAGATATCCTGGACACGTAGAATATGTTCAGGTATTGAAGCAAAGTGGTTTTTTTGACACTACCGAAATAGAGATTAATGGTAATAAAGTGTCACCATTAGATGTGACAAGTAAAGTATTATTTAATGAATGGAAGTTAGGTGATACCGAGGAAGAAATTACGGTGATGCGAATAACGCTAAAAGGAGAGAATTTAGCAGGAAAAACTGAAGAGGTTGTCTATACATTACACGATCAATATTGTAGAGAAACAAATACTTCTTCAATGGCACGTACAACAGGTTATACCGCTGCAGCTGCAGCTAATATTCTTTTAGAAAACAAGTTTTCAGAGAAAGGAGTTTTTCCTCCAGAATTAATTGGTAAACATGAAGTTTGTTTTTATTATTTTCTTAGTTACTTAGAACAAAGAAATATAATTTATCAAAAAAAGTCTAAAATACTTGAATAGTTTTTTATCAAAAAATTCCAGTTCAAGCTATTTACTATTTATATTTGAGTAATGAATAAAGCCTTATTACTTAACGTTAAAAATTTATCTATTTCTTTTGGTAACACAAAAAATAGTGTTGAGGCAGTGCATTCTATTTCTTTTCATATTAACAGAAATGAAATACTTGGCGTTGTAGGGGAGTCTGGCTCGGGAAAGTCAGTGACTGCGATGACAATTTTAGGTCTATTATCGAAAAAAGAATCTTTAGTAAGTGGTGAATTGCTATTTGAGGGGCAAGATTTATTGAAGCAAACCAATGAACATATAAGAAAGGTAAGAGGAAGCAAAATTGCTATGATATTTCAGGAACCAATGACTGCATTGAACCCTTCTATGACCTGTGGAGAACAAGTTTCAGAGATTATTAGATTACACTTAAAACAGCCTAAATCAAAAATAAAAAAAGAAGTTATTTCATTATTCAAGAAAGTAAAACTTCCACGTCCTGACGAGATTTACAATAGCTATCCACATCAAATAAGTGGAGGGCAAATGCAACGAGTAATGATCGCTATGGCGATAGCTTGTAAACCAAAATTATTGATTGCTGACGAACCTACAACCGCTCTTGACGTAACGGTTCAAAAAGAAATTATAGCTCTTCTAAAAGAAATTCAAAAAGAGACAAAAATGAGTTTACTTTTTATATCTCATGATTTAGGCTTGGTTTCACAAATTGCTGATCGAACACTAGTTATGTATCAAGGCAATATTGTTGAAGAAGGTACTGTTCACGAAATCTTTAAAGCTCCCAAAAAAACATATACAAAAGCTTTAATGTCTTCTCGACCAGGATTGAAAGGGAGATTGAAAGTGCTGCCAACAATTAGCTCATTAGCTAAAAAAGAGTTTAACCCTATTGAAATAACGCCACAGGAAAGAGCATTTAAACATAAATATATATATACCAAAACACCTATTTTAGAAATTTTAAACATAAAAAAAGAATATTATTCGGATGCTGGATTTTTAAATAAAAAGAAAATAGTTAAAGCCGTTGACGATATAAGTTTTAAAGTTTTTGAAGGAGAAACCTTAGGATTAGTTGGAGAATCTGGATGTGGAAAATCAACATTAGGTAGGGTTATTTTACAACTGGATAAATCAACAAGCGGAAGTATTAAATACAAGGACAAAGAGCTCACGACTTTATCGTCCAACGAATTGAGAAAACTTAGAAAAGATATTCAGCTGATTTTTCAAGATCCTTATTCATCACTTAATCCGAGGATGTTAATAGGAGAAACAATTATGGAACCTATGCAAGTTCATCAAATAGGGAAAAATGATCGAGAAAGAAAAAATAAGGTTATTAGTATTTTAAAAAGTGTAGAGTTGGATGCCAGTTTTTTTAACAGATATCCACATGAATTATCTGGAGGGCAGAGACAACGAGTTGGTATTGCAAGAACCATTGCTATGGAACCAAAGCTGATTGTATGTGATGAATCTGTATCTGCTTTAGACATCTCGGTTCAAGCTCAAGTACTTAATTTATTAAACGAGTTAAAAGAAGATTATGGATTCACTTACATTTTTATATCACATGATTTAGCTGTTGTTAAGTTTATGGCGGATCAACTGTTAGTTATGAAAGATGGAAAAATTGAGGAAATTGGCGACGCTGACGAAATTTATGCAAACCCTAACAAAGAATATACTCAAAAATTAATTAATGCCATCCCAAAGGGAATTTGAGGTTTGCTTTTACAATGAAAAAGATTATCGAAACAAATAGATTGATTTTACGAGAATTTGAGATCAACGATTCAGAAAACTTTTTTTATTTAAATTTAGATCCTGAAATATTGGTATACCACAGAATTAGGAAAAATGACTACATAAAAAAAATTAGTTTTTAATCCATTTAGAGGTATAGGAAGCAATCTTATTACTAATATTTATAAAATAAATACCTTTAGATATTCCTGAAACATCAATAACTGTATTTGAAATAAAATCGGAGGTGTACACAACAGCACCTGTTATAGATATTATCGTTAGGTTATACGTTTCTGAATCATTTAATGCTTTTAAAGAAACAAAATCATTTGATGGATTAGGATAAACAGAAAAAGGGAAGTCATTATCAAACTCAGTTAAACCAAGAGACTCACAATCACTACTTTCGTCAAACAAAATCTGTAATTCTGTAATCGGCTCTATTTGATCATTACTTCCAGTTCTAACAGATAATAAAAAAGAAGGATCTCCAAATGTATCTGAAGGTTGTGCAACTTTTACAAAAGCAAACAAAGATGAAGTTCCATTATTTGTACAACGAAAATCAGCACCAACAATATTAGCACCTTGTAATGCCCCCATTAATTTACACGCAAGATCACCTTCGGTATTTAAAAACCCAGCTTCCATACCATTCAATACTTCTTCTCCTAATAAAATATTTCCTTGAATAGAATAATTTGGTCCTGTAATGTCATTTTTATAGTCATCAGTAGCAATACCTGTATAAGCGGCTGTTTCAATATTCTCTCCAACTTTACCAACAATTCCATACTGCCTAAATTGAGGTTGATTTTGAACATCGTTATTAATTAACCATTCAATTATTTCACTTGGCGTATATCCTTCGTTCATTCTCGCCCTTGCGTTTGCTTGATTTGCAGGGATATAATATGCTTGTGTGTTTATAGCCCCAAGACCAGGAAATAATTCTCCTAAAAAATCATCTGTTGGAAGATTGTTAGCATCTAAGTCAACACAAGAAGCTCCAGCACTACCGACCTCTCCTGTAATTGGATCCATGGCTACTATTGAAAACGTATCTTGACTAATACCATTTATAATACCTATGATCATAAATATTATACTTAAGGTAATATTTCTCATATCTATTTTTTTAAAACTTTATTTCCGGAATAGTTCCCTCGATGATTAGGTCTCCTTCTGTAGCTTTTTTAATTTCTTCGATACTCACACCAGGCGCTCTTTCTAAGAGCTTGAACGAATTATTGACAATTTCTAGTACTGCAAGATTGCTTACTATTTTTTTTACACAGTTAACACCTGTCAAGGGCAAGCTACATTTTTTTAATAATTTAGAATCGCCAGCTCTGTTTGTATGCATCATAGCTACAATAATATTTTCTGCAGAAGCAACTAAGTCCATAGCTCCTCCCATTCCTTTTACCATTTTTCCGGGAATTTTCCAATTAGCGATATCGCCATTTTGAGATACTTCCATCGCACCAAGAATCGTTAAGTCAACATGTTGTCCTCTAATCATTGAAAAACTCATAGCTGAATCAAAAAAAGAAGCTCCAGGCAATGTCGTGATAGTTTGTTTACCTGCATTAATTAAATCTGGGTCTTCATCACCTTCAAAAGGGAAAGGCCCCATTCCCAATACACCATTTTCGCTTTGAAAATCTACTTCGATATCTTTTCTCACAAAATTTGCCACTAAAGTCGGAATGCCTATTCCTAAATTTACGTAGTAACCGTCCTTAACCTCCTTTGCTATTCTTTGAGCTATTTGCTCTTTACTTAATGCCATTAATTTCGCTTTCTTACCGTTAATTGTTCAACTCGTTTTTCATAGTTATTTCCTTGAAATATTCTTTGGATAAAAATTCCAGGGATATGAATTTGGTTAGGATCAAGAGATCCAACAGGAACCAACTCTTCCACTTCAGCAACTGTAATTTTTGCGGCCCCACACATATTTGGGTTAAAGTTACGCGCACTGCCTTTAAAAATTAAATTACCAGCAGCGTCCCCTTTCCAAGCTTTTACAAATGCGAAATCAGCGTTAAAAGCGTGTTCTAACAGGTGCATTTTCCCATTAAACATCTCTGCTTTCTTTGTCCTGCGCGACTTCGGTACCATAGCCTGCGGGAGTATAAAAAGCAGGAATTCCACTTTGGGCAGCTCTACAACGTTGAGCCAAAGTACCTTGAGGAATTAATTCAACGTCTAATTCTCCACTTAGCATTTGCCGCTCAAACTCCGCATTTTCACCAACATAAGACGAAATCATTTTTCGAATTTGTTTTTTTTGGAGTAATAATCCTAAACCAAACTCGTCCACTCCTGCATTATTAGATATGCAAGTAACATCTTTTACATTTAATCGTACCAGTTCTGCAATAGCGTTTTCTGGAATTCCGCTTAAACCAAATCCTCCTAACATAAATGTCATTGCATCTTTTACACCTTGACAAGCTATTTGAACATTAGGAACAGTTTTATTAATCATAGTTATACTTTTATTTTTTATATCTTTTTGAGTTAGATTGTAATAACAAGTAAGGAATTCCAGTTGCCATAGCGGTCCAAAAAGCATAATTCACTAAATTATCATTTTCAGTTAAGTCTCCAACAAAATCTCCTAATATTATGATGAAAGCCATTCCGAACATAACATTTTTGAAAACAGTAGCGATTCCTTCAATATCATATTTTTCTTTTTCTTCTTTTGACATGGTGTTGTAACCAGCTATCAGGAAATACATTTTCCCATATTTTATCAAAACTCCAAAAAAAACAAATAAAATGGCAGTTATTAACATATTTTTTAAATTACTAAAACCCTTGTTTGCCTTAAGTTAAAACTCATCTGGATATTCGTTTTCTATTACTTGTTGATTTTCTTTCCATTTTTCACAGTCCGTCTCGATGGAAAGAACCTCTGGAACCGAAAAGTCTTCTTTTGAAATTCTCAGCGTTTCATTTTTATAGCAATCGATCATGTAATTTGCCCAAATGGGTAGTGCCATGGAAGCTCCTTGGCCATAGGCAATTGTAGAAAAATGGGTGGAGCGATCTTCGCCTCCTACCCATACTCCAGTTGCTAAGTTTGGAACAACCCCCATGAACCATCCATCACTCTGATTTTGTGTTGTTCCTGTTTTTCCTGCAATAGAATTTGTAAACTTCCAAGGATATCCTGTAATAATATCTTTATAAACGGGAAGGTTCGATGCCCAGTCTGATCTTAATCGTTGACCAGATCCTGATTGCGTAACACCTTCCATTAAACTAATAGTGACATAGGCTGCTTCTTCACTAAGGACATCTCTAGTTTCTGGAACATGTTGATATAAAACAGTGCCGTTTTTATCTTCAATTCTAGTAATTAATGAAGGCTTAATATAAACTCCTTTGTTAGCAAATGTACTGTATGCCCCTACCATTTCATATAAAGAGACATCAGGAGTCCCCAATGCAATAGAGGGAACTTCTAATATATTTTTTGTATTAACTCCCATTTTCCCAACTAAATCTAGTACAGGTTTTGGCCCAACTCTGTCAATAAGTCTTGCGGTAACCGTGTTAACAGATTGAGCCAAAGCAGCTTTTAAAGTTAACATTCCTCCATATTTGTCACTTGAATTTTTTGGAGTCCAAGGCTCATTTAAGCCATATTTTCCAACTTCAATTGTATGCAAAGTGTTGGGTAAGGTGTCACAAGGTGACATATGCATTTGATCAATTACGGTTGCATATACAAAGGGTTTAAAAGTAGAACCAATCTGACGTTTTCCTTTTCTAACCATGTCATATTTAAAATATTTATAATTGATTCCCCCTACCCAAGCTTTTACTTCGCCTGTTTGAGGTGTCATAGACATTAATGAGGCTTGAAGAATTGACTTGTGATACCTGATAGAATCCACGGGAGTCATCAAAGTATCTATATCACCACTCCAAGCAAAAATCCGCATATTAGTTTTTTTATAAAAACTTGCCTTAATTTCTTTTTCAGATTTTCCAAGCTTTTTCATTTTTCTCCATCGATCACTTCTTTTCATGGCAGATTTTAGAATAAAATCAACTTCTTCATTTGTGACTTCTCTAAATGGGGCTAAGTCATTGTTTCTGTTTTGTTTGTCAAATTCGTTTTGAAGATTTTGCATATGGCTGTCAACAGCACTCTCAGCATATCTTTGCATTTTAGAATCAATTGTGGTATAGATTTTTAATCCATCACTATAAATATTGTATTCTGTGCCATCTGCTTTTAATTTTTTTTTACTCCAATCATGCATGAAATTTCGAGTGTACTCTCTGAAGTAGGTAGCAATTCCCTTATCATGCCCTTGGGGAGTAAATTTGATTTCTAATTCAGTATTTTGAATAGAATCTCTAATATTCTCTGAGATAAATTTATATTTTGCCATTTGACTTAAAACAACATTTCTTCTGTTTTTTACCCCTACTGGATTACGAACAGGATTATATAACGATGAATTTTTAAACATTCCTACAAGAATTGCAGACTCTGAGATGGTAAGATCTCTTGGAGCCTTATCAAAATAAATATGAGCAGCAGATTCGATCCCTATCGCTTGATTTAAAAAATCATATTCATTAAAATACATTGTAATAATCTCTTCCTTAGTGTAGCGTTCTTCAAGCCTAATCGCGATCACCCACTCTTTAGATTTTTGAAGAATTCTTGCCATTATGTTTTTTGAAGCATTTTCAGTAAAAAATAATTTTGCTAATTGTTGTGTAATTGTACTAGCTCCCCCTCTATTTCCAAGAAAAGCAATCGCTCTTAAGGTTCCTCTTGCATCAATTCCAGAATGATTATAAAAACGAACATCTTCAGTTGCAATAAGCGCATTTATAAGATGCTCAGGCAACTCTTTAAAGTTCACAGGAGTTCTATTTTCTTTATAAAATTTTCCTATGGTTGTACCGTCGATAGTGACGATTTCAGTAGCAAGATTTTTTTCGGGATTTTCTAAACTTGTTTCATCTGGTAATTTTCCGAAAAATCCCCAAGAAGCCAGAAGAAATACAAAAAAAATAACAAAAAGTCCAATACCAAAAAATCCCCAAAACATTTTAATATTTCTATATTGAGTTTTTGGTTTTCTTTTCTTTTTTATTGTTTTACGCTTAGCCATAAATTATTTGAATGTTTTTTCCTCAACACTAAATCCTACATCAATAATCCCATCAAGATTTTTAACGCCTGTAACTTCGCCGTTATTGCGCATGGCATGAGATATACTAACTTTATAAGTTCCTTTTTCTATGAAAGTAACATTTTCTTTATACCACAACTTATTTTCTTTTACATCACCTATTCCATTTCCCAACCAAGTTCCGTCAGGCTTTGCCATTTTGTACTCCAATGTATCTGTAACTATTTTACCGTATGGAAAATTCATCGCAACAATTAGATGTAAATTATTAAATTTATAATCGTTGGTGTTCCTTAGATTTATAAATAAATCATAACCTTTCAAACTATCTAACTCTGGTAAATTAAACGTTATAATCTCTTGTTTTTTCCAAACTCCTGACAACTCTTTATTCATACTAATTAAAGTTTTTGAGTCGCATGAAAAAATCAGGATTAGAAAAAATGAAAAGGCAAAAAGTTTAGACATTCTTTTTGATTTTTTTATTTCGGTGGGTATTTTTATTTCTGGCTTTATTTTTATTATTCCTTTTTCTATTATTTTTAGATTTTGGTTTATCAAAGCGAGTAAGACTGTCTTGACCAACAACATTCTCAAATATTTTTGTTTCAGAAATATGCTCCTCTACAACAAACTCTTCCAAGCTTGAAACTTTAATGCCTTTCTTGTTTAGCGCAATAACCTCATTGGCATTATCAACACTAATCTTATGCCAATTCATACCCTGTTTTTCATAACCGTACCAGAGGAATCTTTTAAAAATGTCTGTTTTATGACAAATAGCAGTTCCCTTTTCAGTTATTAATTTAATATCACTTTTAGGAATATCTTTTAGGGCATCTAGATAGGTATCTAGCTCATAATTTAGACAGCATTTTAGTTTTCCGCATTGACCTGCTAATTTTTGAGGATTTAAAGAAAGTTGTTGATAACGAGCGGCAGATGTTTTAACAGATCTAAAATCAGTTAACCAGGTGGAACAGCATAATTCGCGGCCACAGGATCCAATACCTCCTAGCCTAGCAGCTTCTTGCCTAAAGCCAACTTGTTTCATTTCAACTCTTGTACTAAATGCACTAGCAAAATCTCTAATTAATTGTCTAAAATCTACTCGTTCTTCAGCAGTATAATAGAACGTTGTTTTAGATCCATCGCCTTGATATTCAATATCAGATATCTTCATTTTTAATCCAAGATGAATAGCGATTTCACGTGATCTTTTTTGAATCTCAGCCTCTTTAGCTCTGACCGTTTGCCAAATATCAATATCTTTTTGAGTTGCCTTTCTGTATATTTTTGGAAGATCATCAGTAGTTTCATCATGGCTTTTCTTTTTCATTTGTACTTTTACCAATTCACCGGTAAGAGTAACAATTCCAATATCATGCCCGGACATTGCCTCAGTAGCAACAATATCTCCAATTGATAAAGACAAATTTTCTGAATTTTTGTAAAAGTGTTTTCTTCCGTTTTTAAAACGAACTTCCACTCCAATAAATGGTTTTTGATCACCTGGTAATGACATATTAGATAACCAATCGAAAACGGTCAACTTGTTACAACCATCAGATCCACATGTGCCATTGTTTTTACAACCTTTTGGTTGCCCATCAGCCCCAGAACTACAACTTGTACAGCCCATAATTATATATAAAAGCCCTTAATTACATAAGAGACGTCGATTAAACTTTATAAAATCGTTTAAATTTTATACTTGGAGTAAAGATATTAATTCTAAACAAACCTTGTTAAGGTATTTTTGTTTTTCTTATTTTTACCTTTGTACTGCTAATAAAGAAATAGTACATTAGCATAATAACATTTTCAATAAAAAAAGACAGACTAATGAGCAACGAAAAAGACGCAAAATTAAAAGCATTAAAGTTAACTTTAGATAAATTAGATAAAACATATGGTAAGGGAACTGTAATGAAAATGGGAGATGCAGCCGTAGAAGACATGGAGATTATTCCAACAGGTTCTTTAGGTTTAGATGTTGCTTTAGGGGTAGGGGGTTATCCAAAAGGGAGAGTTGTCGAAATATATGGGCCTGAATCGTCGGGTAAAACTACCTTAACTTTACACGCAATTGCTGAGGCTCAAAAAAAAGGGGGAATAGCTGCTTTTATTGATGCTGAACATGCTTTTGATAGATATTATGCAGAAGATCTAGGAGTAGATGTTGAAAATTTAATTATTTCGCAACCCGATAATGGTGAGCAAGCATTAGAAATTACCGATAATTTAATTCGTTCCGGAGCTATAGATATTATTGTAATTGATTCTGTAGCCGCTTTAACCCCTAAGAGTGAAATAGAAGGGGAAATGGGAGATTCTAAAATGGGACTTCATGCTCGCTTAATGTCTCAAGCTTTGCGTAAACTAACAGGATCTATTAGTAAAACAAAATGTACAGTTATCTTTATTAATCAATTGAGAGAAAAGATTGGAGTTATGTTTGGTAATCCAGAAACGACAACAGGGGGGAATGCCCTAAAATTCTACGCATCTGTGAGACTTGATATAAGAAGATCTACTCAAATAAAAAATACAAATAATGAGGTTTTGGGTAATAAAACAAGAGTCAAAGTTGTTAAAAATAAAGTTGCCCCTCCTTTTAAGACTGTTGAATTTGACATTGTTTATGGAAAAGGAATTTCAAAAGTTGGCGAAATCATAGATCTTGGAGTTGATTTCGAAATCATTAAAAAGAGCGGCTCCTGGTTTAGTTACGATGACACGAAACTAGGCCAAGGTAGAGAAGCTGTCAAGTCTTTACTTTTAGATAATCCTGAGTTAATGGATGAGCTTGAGCAAAAAATAAAAGAAGCAATTGCAGAAAATAAATAGTATTTTTTTCTTCTTACGCAACCTATTTGTTTATTAGGCATCTATCGTTTGTAGATGTCTTTTAGTTGTTGTTTGTTTATTATTTAGTTAATTCAACATTTTTAAAAGTTTAAGATACTACGTTTGACATTAGAAGAGCTCATATTAAATTGTAAAAAGCAAGATTTAAAAGCTCAGGAAGAGTTATACAAGAAATTTTCAGGTATACTTTTCGCTGTTTGCTTAAAGTATTCTCCAAATTATCATGAAGCAGAGGATAATTTACAGGATGCTTTTTTAACAATTTTCCAACGTATTGAGCAATTTAAGAGTAAGGGTTCTTTTGAGGGCTGGATGAAACGAGTAGCCATCAATACAGTGCTTCAAAAATATCGAAAGAAAAAAATATTTCATCTTTCGAATGAAGAACAAATTGAAGCAGAAGAAGAGGTTGTTGAAGTCGAGGATAATCAAGTTCCTTTGGATTTTTTGTTAAAAATAGTCCAGGAACTACCTAACAGATATCGATTGGTTTTTACCATGTATGTTTTGGATGATTATTCACATAAAGAAATAGCTGATTCTGTTGGGATTTCAGTGGGAACCTCCAAATCGAACCTTGCAAGAGCAAGAGGGATTTTAAAAATAAAGATTGAAGATTATTACAAAGTAAAATCAAAAAATATCCATCTGAAGGATCAATGAAAGTTAAAAAAAATATAGACGATTTATTTAAAGATAGCTTTAAAAATTTTGAGGCTGTTCCTTCACCAGACGTTTGGAAAAATATTCGAACAAAACTGAAAGAAGAAGATGAGCGTAAGGTAATTCCAATTTGGGTTAAATTTAGTGGAATTGCCGCCCTTTTAGTTTTGTTTTTTACTATTGGCAAGTCTTTACTAAATGATTCATTTAATCATACAAACACACCTGTTGTTTATGAAACTAACTTAGAAATAAATAAAGATTTATTAGATGAAAAACTTATAGAAATTACATCACCTTTAAATAAAACTGCATCCAGCCAAGAAGATGATTATACTGAGTCAACAAATAAGCCACCCTTAAAAGTTGCTGCTAGCTCAAAAACAGTTATTTCTAATAATAAAAATTCAAAAAAAGAAGGAATACCTCAAAATAATCTAAAAGGCATGAACAACAAAATAGCTGGTTCAGAAATAAGCACTCAATCAAAACCAACTACAAATACCGCCCTAAATAAAGATATTAAAGATAAAGAAATTAGTGCCGGAACAATTTCTGCAACTGCAATCAATAAACCTAAACATAGCAAAGAAGAGGGCCTCATAAGGGAAAATGCTGAGCAGGACATCATTGAAAATAAAAAATCAATTTTTGATGCGATTAACGAAGTTTCAGATGAATCAACAGTTATTGTAGCAGATGATTCGCCAGATCATCGTTGGGAACTAACTCCTAATGTAGCACCAGTTTATTACAATACACTAAGTGAAGGGTCTTCAATAGACCCTATGTTTTCTGATAATAGTAAAAATGGCGATCTAAACATTGCCTACGGGATCAAAGTAAGTTATAATTTAAACAGAAGATTTAGTATTCGCTCCGGAGTTAGCAATGTTAATTTAAGTTATTCAACAACTGGTTTAGAGCTAGGAACCGGCCCCCTTAGTGCAGCTTCAACAACTGGTATCGATTATTACGAAAGAAATAATGTCACAATTGTTGTAGACAAAGGAGCACTGGCAACTCAAGATTCAGGCAATCCATTTGGAAATATTACCCCAAAATCAACAAATGGAGAAACGTATCTAAATCAAGATATAAGTTATTACGAAATGCCTTTAGAATTAAATTATGCAATCATAAATAAAAAATTTGGAATCAACCTTATAGGTGGATTTAGTACCTTAATACTAGGTAATAATGAAATATCTGTAGAAGCGGGTGATTTTAATGAAGTCCTTGGTGAGGCTAGTAATTTATCATCTCTAAGCTTTACAACTAACATCGGACTGGGTTTGAATTATAGTTTTTCAAAAAAGTTAATGTTTATTATCGAACCTATGTTCAAGTACCAACTTAATCCATATACAGATTCTTCTGTTGATTTTCAACCCTATTATATAGGTGTTTACAGTGGTTTGAGTTTTAAGTTTTAGTTTAGGTTAAGTTTGTTTGGGTTTGCAAACAGCGAACCATTTAAGAAAAACCATCTTTCGCCATAAGATGGTTTTTTTTATAGAGAAGGATTTTCCAATTCATTTAAAATAATAGCATGCGTCTTAGCTTTTAATTCACTTTTCATTTCTAAAGAATAAATAGTTGTCAATAAAGGTGCATGTATCAATGCTCTAATTTTACCTGGCCCTCCACTAAAAAAAGTATATGAAAACCTTTTTTTATTGTCGTGAAATGTCATTGGAACGATTGGAAGATGGTGCTCTATTGCTAATCTAAAAGCGCCATCTTTGAAGGTGTCCAAAACAATACTCTCATCGAAGGGGACTCCTCCTTCAGGGAATATGCAAATACTATAACCCTGGTTAATTTTTTGTTGTGCACTTTTGTATACATTTCTTCTACTTTTTGAGTCATTTCTGTCAACAAGAATACATGTACGCTTATAAATAAATCCAAATAAAGGGATTTTACTCAGTTCTTTTTTACCAACAAATACAATTGGATATTTAGTAATGTAAAGCATTAACATAATGTCAATCATTGAAGTATGATTTGCGACAATCATGTGGCTAATCCCTTTTTTTAGCTCAAATTCTCTTTTAATTACAGGCTTAAACCCCATACCAATTAAGACAATATAAGCCCAAATCCGAGCTATTTTAAAAAAAGTAGGGTACCAGGCGCTTCTTAAAACACTTGTAAAGAGAAAGATAAATAATACAATAATACTTGTAGCAGTTAGTATGTAATACCAAATTCGATATAAGAGGATTGCTATGTTTTTGAAAAAAATCAACACTTTTCAAAAATAGCAAAATGAAGACAATCAAAAGGTTTAAAAAAATTATCTTTGTAAATACTTTAAAACAAATAGGTTATTTTTAAATACAAACTATTTTTCATAAACACGCAATGTCAAGAATTTTAACAGGCATACAAAGTACGGGAACTCCTCATCTAGGAAATTTATTAGGAGCTATTTTACCTGCTATTAAGATGGCAAACGACCCAAAAAACGAATCCTTTTTATTTATTGCAGACTTACACTCATTAACTCAAATTAAGGATGCTAAATTAATACAAGACAATACATACAGCACTGCAGCAGCTTGGTTGGCATTTGGATTAAATTTAGAAAAAACGGTATTTTATCGTCAAAGTGATATCCCGCAAGTATCAGAATTATCGTGGTATTTAAGTTGTTTTTTTCCATATCAAAGATTAACATTAGCGCATTCATTCAAAGATAAAGCAGATCGACTGGAGGATGTAAACTCTGGATTATTTAGCTATCCGATGTTGATGGCAGCCGACATATTATTATACGACGCTAATATCGTTCCAGTAGGTAAGGATCAGCTTCAGCATCTTGAAATGACCAGAGATGTTGCGTCAAGATTTAATAGTAAAATGGGAGAAACATTTGTTATGCCTGATGCAAAAGTGCAAGAAAACACGATGCTTATTCCAGGAACTGATGGTGCAAAAATGAGTAAATCAAAAAATAATATTATCAATATATTTCTAAATGATAAAAAATTAAGAAAGCAAATCATGGGAATACAAACAGATAGTATCCCCATGGAGGATCCAAAAGACCCCGATTCTTGCAATGTTTTTACATTGTTTAAATTAATAGCTTCTCCAAATGAAATAGCTAGTATGAAAGCGAATTATGAAGGAGGAAATTATGGGTATGGACATGCCAAACAAGCTTTATTTGAATTACTCATCGAAAAGTTTTCAAAAGAAAGAGAAACGTATAATTATTATATGGAAAATTTATCAGAAGTAGATAAAGCATTAGAAATTGGCGCTAAAAAAGCTTCATTTTTAGCGAATGAAGTACTTGCAAGAGTACGAAAAAAACTTGGTTATTAAATTATGTAATTTCAAATAGCTTACCTGGGAGAGGCCTTATGATTTCTTTTAATTCTAATGATAATAAAATAGCTGCTAATTTAAAGGTTGGAATACCACATTCAATAGAAATGACATCGAGTAAAGCTTTCTCTTTTTCTTTTAAATAATTAAAAACTACATTTTCATCCTTGCTAAGTTTTTCGAATAATAGTGTTTGCGATTGCTTTTTTGTTTTATTTTCAACTTCCCAGCCTAACATATAGATTAAATCTGCAGCACTTGTAATTAAATGTGCTTGTTGTGATTTAATAAGGTTATTACAACCTTTGCTTTGGGTATCGTTTGCTCTACCAGGTAATGCAAACACATCTCTGTGATACGAATTTGCGATATCTGCTGTAACAAGACTTCCTCCTTTTTCTGCAGACTCAATAATTATAGTTGCCTCTGCTATTCCTGCTATAATTCTATTTCTTTTTAAAAAATTATTTCTAGTAAAGGAATCACTACTCCAAAATTCAGATATAAAGCCGCCATTTTCTAAAACGTTGTTGACGTATTTAGTATGAACTTTTGGATAAATTTGATTGTGACCATGCGCAAGACAAGCGATGGTTTGCAATCCATTATTTATTGCTGATTTATGAGCTGTTATATCAACTCCATATGCAAAGCCAGAGATAATAATTGGATTTAATGGGGAGAGTTCGTGAATTAATTCTTCACAGAAAGATTTTCCGTAGCTCGTTATTTTTCGAGTACCAACAATACTAATAATTTTATTGTGATGAAGATTTATTTTTCCTTTTTGAAAATAAAGAATGGGACCATCGTTACAGTGTTTTAATTTTTCAGGATAATTTTTATCTAAAAAATAGCGGTATTTAACATCGTTTTTTTCCATAAACTCTATTTCTTTTTCGGCTTCTTTTAACTGAATTTTTTTTGATAGCGCTCTTAATTTAAAAGGCCCTATCCCTTTTATCTTTAATAGATTCCTTTTCTTTTCGCTAAAAACCCCTTCAGCCGATCCGACTTTTAAGATTAATTTTTTGGCAGTTGCATCACCAAGATATGGTACACGTTGTAAAGCTAACGTATAGCGTAATTCGTTCTTTGAAAACATAAGAGTAGTTATAAAAGGGGGAGTGTTTAAAAATAACATTTTTAAACTGTTAATAAAAATATAGATTTAAAATGGTTTAAAAATGAATTTCTACTATATTTGTTTTGATGGAAATTACGACCTACATAAATGATTTGTTATATCGCTACGAATGTGTTATAATTCCTGGCTTTGGAGCCTTATTGACACAGTATCATTCTGCTAGAATTGATAGCGCTACAAATGTACTATTTCCGCCATCAAAAACCTTATCATTTAACAGGCAACTCCAAACCAATGACGGATTGCTGGCTAACTATATTGCTTCTGTTGAAAAATGCAGCTATGAATCTGCACTCCAAAAGTTAAGAACCTACACTAAAAAATTATCTCTACAGTTAACAGAGGGAACCACTGTTTCGTTAAGTAATATTGGCGATTTTTGTTTGAATGAAGAAAATTCTGTTCAATTTACACCTTCTTCTGCGCAAAATTTTAATACCACTTCCTTTGGATTATCATCTGTTGGAATTCATAAAGTTTCTAGACTAAAAGAGACTCATCAGCAACAAGAAATAGTCCCTATTCCTATGAATCCTGGAAAAAGATTTAAAAATGGTTATTTAAAATACACTGCAATAGCTATAATAGCAGTTTCTTTAGTGAGTCTTGGAGGGATGAAAATGTATGAAGACGAAGTACAAAAATATAATTTTGCTGAAAAACAAAAAGCAGTTACCGTTGTAGAAAATCAAATCCAACAAGCTACGTTTAGTCTCGAAAACCCGTTACCGACGTTAAATCTTACTTTTAAAAAACAAGCGGGGAAGTACCACATTATAGCTGGCGCTTTTAGAATTGCTACAAATGCCGACAAAAAGATTAAGGAACTTACTGATATTGGATTTTCACCAATTTTAATAGGAGTCAACAAATATGGACTTCATCAAGTTGCGTACAGTAGTTATGAAGATCGGTTAGAAGCCATAAAAAACTTAAGAGAAATCAAAAAGTCACAAAACTCGGATGCTTGGCTTTTAGTAAAAGAATTAGAAAAATAATTCTTCTTTTTTAAATTTATCTTGTTCCTAAGATAACTGTACCTTTGTAGAAAATATATTCTTATGATTTCAAGAACCCCAAAAGAATCCCTTACGGTGGTCACCGATTTAGTATTACCCAGCGAAACTAACCCTCTTGGCAATATGTTTGGCGGTGAGTTGTTAGCTCGAATGGATCGTGCCGCTAGTATTTCGGCAAGAAGGCATTGCAGAAGAATAGTCACGACAGTTTCAGTAAATCACGTCGCTTTTAGTAAAATGATTCCTTTAGGAAGTGTTGTCACTATTGAAGCTAAGGTTTCTAGAGCTTTTAAGAGTTCTATGGAAGTCGTTATGGATATTTGGATTGAGGACCGTGAAAGTGGGACTAGAAAAAAGTCAAACGTAGGGATCTATACCTTTGTAGCAGTTGATGAATCTGGCCAACCAGTATCAGTACCCGCAATAATTCCCGAAAGTGACCTTGAAAAAGATCGGTTTGAAGCAGCGCTTAGAAGGCGACAATTAAGCTTGGTAATAGCAGGAAAAATGGACGCTTCCGATGCAACTGAATTAAAAGCTTTATTCAATTAATTTATTGTAATTATTAGAGTATTAAATTTTTATTCCTTAAAATTTAGACAAGCCTAAAAAATAAATTAGCCAGTATAAAAACAATATTTTATATTTGCAAAATGTTTACACTTGCAGAAGAAAATTATTTAAAAGCAATCTTTCATTTAGAAAATGATTATGGTACTGGAGTCAGTACGAACGCTATTGCAGATAAAATGGATACCAGAGCATCCTCTGCTACAGATATGATTCAAAAACTTGCTGATAAAAAAGTAATATCCTATCAAAAATACAAAGGAGCTTCACTCACCAAAAAAGGAAAATCAATAGCAGTTAATATTATACGAAAACATCGTTTATGGGAGGTTTTTTTAGTTGAAAAATTAGATTTTCAATGGGATGAGGTCCATGAAATCGCGGAGCAGTTAGAACATATTAAGTCGGACGAATTGATCCAAAGACTGGACTTATTTTTAGGAAATCCCGATTTTGATCCACACGGAGATCCAATTCCGGATAAGAATGGCTACATAAAACCTACTGAAAAGAAATTACTTTCAAAATTAAAAAAGAATCAACAAGGAATTTGTGTGGGCGTGAAAGAATCCAGTGCAAAATTTCTTCAATATTTAGATACTAGAAAAATAGGTATAGGCTCTTCAATTAAAGTAATAGATAAGGAAGACTTTGATCAATCTATGACCATTCAAGTATCCAACAAACAGTTTTTTATCACCAAACAAATTTCAGAAAACTTATACCTCAAAACAATTTAATTTTAATGAAAAAATCAGTTGGTTTATTTTTTTTATTTTTTGGCCTTTTCGCAAAGGCGCAATCACTTTTTGAGGTTAATGGCACTGTATTTTCAGAAGGTCAGCCTTTAGCGTTTAGTAATGTTTACCTTGAAAATTCCACCACAGGAACCATCACCAACGAAAACGGAATTTTTAAATTAACTAATCTAAAGCCAGGAAGCTATACTTTAGTCGCTTCTTTTACAGGTTATGGTACTTCCAGAAAAAGAGTACAAATCACCAACAAAAATTCACAGATAAAGTTTAACTTAGTTGAAGACAATTCTTTACAAGAAGTGACTATTACTGGAACTCTAAAAGCTGTTTCTCGACTAGAAAGTCCAGTTCCGGTTGAAGTGTATTCAACTACTTTTTTAAAGAAAAACCCAACCCCCAGTGTTTTTGAAGCCTTGAACAACGTAAATGGAGTAAGGCCTCAATTAAATTGTAATGTTTGTAATACAGGAGATATTCATATCAATGGTTTAGAAGGACCTTATACATTGGTAATGATCGATGGGATGCCAATTGTAAGCGGACTTTCTTCGGTTTATGGTTTGTCGGGCATTCCAAATTCATTAATCGAACAAATTGAAATTGTGAAAGGACCTGCTTCTTCTCTTTATGGAAGTGAGGCTCTTGGAGGTCTTATAAATATTATAACAAAGTTACCCGAGAATGCCCCACTGTTCTTTGCTGAAAGTTTTGGAACTAGTTGGGGAGAAATAAATTTTGATCTAGGCGTTAAAGCTAATGTGGGAAAGAATGCAACAGTTTTAGTAGGTGCAAATTATTTTAAATACGATCAACTTATAGACAATAACAATGATAACTTTACAGATTTAACCAATCAAGATAGAATATCATTATTTCAAAAATGGAATTTTAAACGAAGAAATAACAGAAATTTTTCTCTAGCGGGGCGTTATTTCTATGAAGATCGATGGGGTGGAGAACTGCAATGGAATAAAAGTTTCAGGGGTGGCGATGAGGTTTATGGAGAAAGTATTTATACCTCCCGATTTGAGATTTTTGGAAATTATCAATTACCGCTTTTAGAAAAAATAGATTTTCAATTTTCATATTCCGATCACGATCAGAACTCTGTTTATGGAAACACTCCCTATCTTGCACAACAACGTATTGGTTTTGGACAATTTATCTGGGATAAAAAAATTAAATCGCACGATTTATTATTGGGAGCTGCTATTCGTTATAATTACTATAATGACAATACCACTGCAACAATTCTTGCAGACGAAACAGTGATTCCATCCTTGTTTATTCAAGATGAAATAGGCTTTAATAATAAACAAAGTTTATTGCTGGGGATGCGTTATGATTACAATAGCAGGCATGGAAATATAGTTACTCCAAGAATTGCTTATAGATTTAAACCCACAGAAGATGACATCATAAGACTTAACGCTGGAACCGGCTTTAGAGTTATAAATTTATTTACAGAGGAACACGCAGCACTTACTGGAGCTAGAGAGGTTATTATTAAAGATGAATTAAATCCCGAAGAATCCTATAATATCACGCTCAATTATTTAAAAAAATTATACTTAAAAAACGGGATGTATTTTACTATCGATACTTCAGCATGGTATACCTATTTTACCAACGCGATCATTCCCGATTATGATACCAATCCCAATCAAATTATATACGATAACTTAGATGGATTTTCTAAATCGTCAGGACTTAGTTTTAATATTGATGCTGTTTTTGGCAGTGGAATAAGAGCTTCTATTGGGGCGACTTATCAGGATGTTTCAAAAACTGAAAATGGAATAAAAACCCCACAAATATTAACAGAAAAATATTCTGGAGTATGGTCATTTAGTTATAAACATTACGGAACAAATTTAACATTTGATTATACAGGAAGTCTTTATGGCCCTATGCGTTTACCTTTACTAGGCGAATTAGATCCAAGAAGTGAGTACTCACCCGCATGGAGTATTCAAAATATTCAAATAACCTATGATGGGATAGACCGTTTTGAAATGTACGGAGGTATAAAAAATTTATTGGACTGGACTCCAAATAAAGGGAATCCCTTTATTATTGCAAGATCTGATGATCCATTCGACCAAAATGTTGTCTTTGATACGGATGGAAACGCAATACCAACTTTAGATAATCCGTATGCATTAACATTTGATCCCTCCTATGTATATGGGCCCAATCAAGGAATTCGATTATTTTTTGGAATTCGATATGCTTTAAATAACTCTAACTAAAAAACTCATGAAAAAACATATTCTACTTATTTTTTGTTTTGTTCTCTCTCTTTATTCACAAGCACAAGAAAGTACTGTTGTTTCCGAAGGAACAACTTTGGGGATTATTACAGATCGGCCAACCGCTTCGGCATCGCCAACTTCGGTTCCTTTTAAAACATTTCAAATAGAAACAGGAGGCTTGTATACTTCACAAAAAAATCGGGGTATAAAAACTGAATTATTAAATTTTAACAATACCCTGCTTCGTTACGGTTTGTTAAATCGTTTTGAACTAAGACTCTCTTGGGCAGTATCTGAAAATAGAGAAACTCAAGGGGAAAATTACAGTGTTGTCGGAAGTGGATTTGAACCCCTTGGAGTAGGTGCAAAAGTTGAAATTGCTGAAGAAAAAGGTTTATTACCAGATATCGGTTTATTGATTAATATGTCCTTACCTTTTTTAGCCTCTAAGGACTATCAGCCGGAGACTACCGGAGTAAGTTTTAGATTCGCTTTTTCTCATACGATAAACGAAAAATCTGGAATATCATATAATCTAGGAGCAGAGTGGTCCGATGATAGTCCAGAAGTAGCCTATATCTATACACTATCTTATGGTTATGGCATTACAGACAAACTATCAGCTTATGGAGAACTTTACGGAAATTTCCCTAGAAAAGATAAGGCCATACATAATTGGGACGCAGGCCTTATTTATTTACTAAATTCTAATTTACAACTGGATACTACTATCGGAACAGGTTTGTCGGGAAACCAAGATCTTTTATTAAGTGCCGGATTTAGCTATAGCATCCCAAATTAAAAAAATAATATGTTTGAACAAATAGTAGATTTTGCAAAAGCACACCCCATTTTATCAGCTTTTTACGCTTCAGTATTTACTTGGGGTTTAACAGCTTTAGGGGCATCGCTAGTTTTCTTTTTCAAAAAAGCAAATAGAGCTGTGTTGGATGGTATGCTTGGTTTTACTGGAGGTGTCATGGTTGCTGCAAGTTTTTGGAGCTTATTGGCTCCTGCAATTGAAAATAGTGCAGGAGAAGGCTTTGTTAAAGTAGTCCCTGCTGCAATTGGTTTTGCACTTGGTGCTTTGTCATTATTTGGCATGGATAAAGTAATGCCTCACTTGCACATCAATTTTAAAAAAGAAGAAGCAGAGGGGATTAAAACTGAATGGCACAAAACCACCTTATTAGTATTGGCCATTACGCTTCATAACATACCGGAAGGGCTTGCTGTGGGAGTTTTGTTTGGTGCCGCTGCAACGATGGTCGGGGTTGAACAAACAGAAATGATTGTTGCCGCGATATCTTTAGCAATTGGTATTGGTATTCAAAATTTTCCAGAAGGATTTGCTGTATCGATGCCCATAAGAAGGCAAGGTGTTTCGCGTTTAAAGAGTTTTTGGTATGGTCAATTATCTGCCATAGTAGAGCCTGTTGCAGCTGTTTTAGGAGCTGTTGCTGTAGCCTTTTTTAAGCCAATATTGCCTTATGCATTAGCATTTGCAGCAGGCGCTATGATATTTGTTGTGGTGGAGGAAGTGATTCCAGAAACTCAGCGTGATAAGTATACTGATATTGCAACATTAGGTTTTATAGGAGGTTTTATTGTAATGATGTCGCTGGACGTTGGACTCGGTTGATATTAAATCATTAATACCTTTAAATACTAGTGGCAAGCACAATCATTTTTACCACACTTGGTATTCGCTCCGTCGATAGCAGCACTTTTCTTTTTTTTATTTTCAAAAATAGGACCCCACACAAATTTCTTAAGCAAGAAAACTGCGGCGATTAAAAAGGTAATAACGACAAGTATTTGTTGAACCATTTATTTTAAAATTTGAAAAGCGGCTAGTGCTACTACAGTAAGCTACAACAGTCATAGAGATTAATTGCCACATGGGCCACTTCCACGAATTAGTTTCTCTTTTAACGATTGCTAAGGTACTCATACATTGCATTGCAAAGGCATAAAACAATAATAGAGAAATACCACTTGCTAAGTTGAACAAGGGTCCTCCAGTGGAAGGATTTACCTCTGCAGCCATTCTATTTTTTATGGTTTCTACATCATCATTCCCAACACTATAAATAGTGGCTAAAGTTCCTACAAAAACTTCCCTCGCAGCAAAAGAACTAATTAGAGCGATTCCAATTTTCCAATCATAACCCAATGGTTGAACAGCGGGTTCGATCGCTTTACCTACAATACCAATATAAGAATTTTCTAATTTAAAAGCGGCAATTTTTATATCAAGTTCGCCTTCGGATAATGGTTGTGTGCTGTTTTGAGTGGTAACAATTTTTTCAGCATTATTAAAATCACCGGGACCATAGGAAGCCAATACCCATAAAATTATTGAAATGGCAAGTATTATTTTTCCCGCTCCAAACACGAAAGCTTTTGTTTTTTCTACCACAGTAATCCCTACATTTTTAAACATTGGAAGTTTATAGTTGGGCATTTCAATGACAAAAAAAGATTTACTTTTTAAATCTAAAAATTTATCGAGTACATAGGCTGCAACAATTGCAGCTCCAAACCCCAATCCATATAAAACAAGTAAGGTAAAGCCTTGCAAACTTATAAGCCCAAGTATTCTTCCTTCAGGGATGACTAATGATATAATGATCATATAAACAGGTAGCCTCGCCGAACAGGTGGTAAAGGGTGTTACTAATATAGTAATGAGTCGTTCTTTCCAATTTTCGATATTTCTAGTGGCCATAATTGCAGGAATAGCACAAGCAGTTCCAGAAATTAAAGGCACTACACTTTTTCCACTTAAACCAAATCGGCGCATGATTCTATCCATTAAAAAGACCACTCGACTCATGTATCCAGTTTCTTCTAGAATGGAAATAAATAAAAATAAAAATGCGATTTGTGGAATAAAGATAACAATCCCACCCAATCCAGGAATGATCCCTTCAGAAATTAAATTAGAAAAATCTCCTGTAGGTAAATTTATTTTTAGCCACTCACTTAAGAACGTAAAGGCATTATCAATCATATCCATGGGGTACGTGCTCCAATCAAATATAGCCTGAAAAATTAATAATAAAACTGAAAAAAAAATGACATATCCCCAAATTTTATGAGTTAATATGCGGTCAAACCTATTGCGTAGATCTTTTGCATTTTTTACATCTACGAGTAAGGTCTTTTTAAGGGTATCATTGATAAATTGATATCGAACAATGGTTTCTTTTTGTTGTAATCTTTTTAAGGTACTAACTGATTCTGTTTGCAAGGTTTTAATTCCTTTAAAATCATTACGCTCTAGTTTTCCGAAATTTACATCGTGGGTAATTACGAGCCATAATTTATAAAGGTCTTGGTTTGGAAACGTTTTTTGAATTCTATCAAAATAGTCGGGTGCAATTTTAGAGGAATTTAAACACGGTTTTAAAGATAGGTTTTGATAATTAGCAATTCCTGTTTTTAACGCTTCAAACCCTGTGTTTTTCCGAGAACTAATTAATACAATTTTGGTTTCTAGTATTGTTTCTAGTTGCTTCACGTCTATAGAAATTCCTTTCCGATTCATTCTATCGGCCATATTGATGGCTAGAATCGTAGGGATTCCTAAATCTTTAATCTGCGTGAATAAGAGAAGATTTCTTTTTAAATTTTCAATATCAGCGACGACAACCGCAACATCAGGAAAGTCTTTATCTTTTTTATTGAGCAATAATTCAATCACCACATTTTCATCTAAAGAGGAAGCATTTAAACTATAAGTTCCTGGTAGGTCAAGAATGTGAGCTTTTATATTTCTCTCTAAATTACAAGTCCCTTGTTTTTTTTCTACGGTGATTCCCGGATAGTTTCCAACTTTTTGGTTGAGACCAGTTAGCGTATTAAATACCGACGTTTTACCGGTATTTGGATTACCAATAAGCGCTACATTTATTTGTTTAGCCATTGACAAGTTTAATTTCAATCTTACTAGCCATTTCTTTTCGTATTGCTAAATGACTTCCGTTAACAGTTAGATACAAAGGGTCTTTAAATGGAGCTTCTTGTATTAAAGAAACTTCGTTTCCAGGAAGACATCCCATTTCTAATAATTTTAGAGGGATAACGTCCACAGAAAAATCTTTAATGATCGCCTTTTGGCCTATTTTTAAAGATGCAATTGTAAGCATTTTTATTTAGATTGATTTTAAACAACAAATGTAAGCTAAGATATTGATATGAAAAAATGTTGTTTCGTAAAAGATTTAAAATACAGGGTTTAGCAAAAAGTTATTGCTCTTTTTTAAGAATATCAATATCATTTAAAAGGGATTCAATATCTTCTTCAAGGGTACCGTCATAATAGCCTCTAATTCTTTTTTTTTGGTCAACAAGTATAAAATTTTCGGTATGAATCATATCATATTCACCTCCGTCACCGTATGATTTTACCGCCAAATACGATTTTCGAGCTAATTGATAGATTTCTTTTTTATCACCGGTCACTAAGTTCCATTTGCTGTCCAACACTCCTTTGTTTAAGGCGTATTTTTTAAGTTGCGCGACCGAATCTATTTCGGGAGTCACTGTATGTGAGAGTAGCATTACATCTGGATCTAATTTTAATTGGTTTTGTAGTATCACCATATGGTCAGTCATAATAGGGCAAATTGTTTGGCAGGTAGTAAAGAAAAAATCGGCTATATAAATTTTATTATTGTAGGTGTCTTGAGTGACTGTTTTTCCATTTTGATTGATCAAAGAAAAATCTGCAATCGTATGGTATTTTTTTACATGCTGTATGGTGCTGTCGACCAACTCTTCATTGACTTGCGCTGGCTGAAATATAGGCAATACCTCTCTTGGCTTTAAGATTTGATAAAAAATAGAAATGATAACAATGGACAGCACCAAAAGTACTATTGCAAAAGATTTATAGTAGGAAAAAAACCTGAGCATTTAATTTTTTTTAAAAGCACAAATTTAGCGGACTTTAACCACATTCCAAATGAAACAGATCATCTATTTAAAAATAATCGTAAAGAATAAGATCAGGAGTTGCTTTATAGACATTAAATTTTATTTTTAAATAGTTAATAAAAAGGTAATAAACGCTTGGTTAACGAGGTTTGTAATATTAATTTTCTATTTTTGCACGTTAATTTTATAGACTATGAGTCCATTTGCTGTTAAGGCCATACAACTGTTATTAAGCCTTTCGTTATTAATTGTATTGCATGAATTAGGACATTTTATTCCTGCAAAACTATTTAAAACCCGTGTTGAAAAATTTTACTTATTTTTTGATGTAAAGTATTCCTTATTCAAAAAGAAGATTGGAGAAACCGTTTATGGAATAGGATGGCTACCATTAGGAGGTTATGTGAAGATTTCCGGGATGATTGATGAGAGTATGGATAAAGAACAGATGGCTTTACCACCGCAACCTTGGGAGTTTAGATCTAAACCAGCTTGGCAACGACTCATCATTATGTTAGGTGGGGTTACGGTTAATATTATTGTTGGGATGATTATCTACATCTGTATATTTTATTTTGTCGGACAGAAAATAGTTACCAACGAACAGTTACCAAACGGATTTGAAGTTTCTCAAACCTTTAAAGAATTAGGATTTAAAAACGGGGATCAAGTTTTAAAATTAAACGAAGAAGAATTTGAAAATTTAAATGACCTAAATCGTTTTTTATTTTTAAGAGATGTCAACTCCTTAACGGTTAAACATCCTGATGGTAATACAGAAATCCTATCTGTCCCTGAAGATATTGGAATGACCATGTTTAAGGCAGGAGAACTTCAGCCTTTCCAACCCGTTAGAAGTACCATGCTGGATACCATTATTGAAAATTTACCTGCTCAAAAAGCAGGATTATTAAAAGGGGATCGGGTACTTTCGATCAATGGAATTGAAATAACTAATTGGGCTGATATGTCCGATTTGGTTAAGAAAAACCCTGGTAACGAAATTATTATACAAGTTGCAAGAGCTGGAGCCGTTGAGACCTTTAATCTTACTCCCACCGAAAACGGAACGATTGGAATTAATAACTTTGGAACCGAATACCAAAACGCCTACAAAGAAGTAAAATACAGCTTTTTTGAAAGTTTGGGAGGAGGAATTAATTACGGATACAACATTCTTACCGACTACGTAAAACAATTTAAATATGTGTTTACCTCTAAAGGAGCTTCTCAAGTTGGAGGCTTTGGCGCCATTGCAAATTTATTTCCTGGCACTTGGAGTTGGATTGATTTTTGGCACACCACCGCATTGATATCTATTATATTAGCTTTTATGAATATATTGCCTATTCCAGCCTTGGACGGAGGTCATGTAATTTTCTTGCTTTATGAGATGGGTACTGGACGTAAGCCTAATGAAAAAGTTATGGAATACGCACAAATGGCAGGATTTATCATTTTAATAACTCTGGTATTGTTCGCCAATGGTAACGATGTTTACAGGTGGTTATTTAACTAATAAAAATTGAAATTTATTTGTTGCAGATAAAAAATATTTTATATTTGCACCCGCCTTCAAAACAAACAGGTTTTAAAAGGCAACAATTACGATCTTATAAAAACGAATACAAAAATAAATTCCTCTTTAGCTCAGCTGGTTAGAGCACCTGACTGTTAATCAGGGTGTCCTTGGTTCGAGTCCAAGAAGAGGAGCCATATTAGACAAGAGGTCATTTTTGACCTCTTGTCTTTTTTTTACCACCTTTCAAAACCTTACTGGCCAACATAATAGATTCGATCTCTGGAGTGAAAATGTTGTTGCAACTCTCGAAATCAAAATTTTCGAATTTTTCGGTAAAGATGCAACCAAGAATCTTTTGTTTGGTCTTTCCATCCGATTTATCCCAATAGACGCTTAAGTTTTCAATCATAGGAAGAGTTTTATTCAAATACACTTTAAAAGGACTCTTCGTGGACTTCAACCGTTCCAACTTAATCTGTTTGTCATTTAATTCAGATTCAATCCTAATTTTCATTTCATTGAAATCCGAAGAACTAATACCACAATCAAGAAATGAGTTTTGTAGGTTCAATTGACGAGTTTTACAAATCTCTTTATTGTATGTTTCATTATATTTGAATTAAAATAAACGAGAACAAAGATCCTGGTATCCGTAAACACAGATCTATAAACAGGACGTTTGTAATCCATATAACGAGTTGCCAGTAATTAAAGAAAATCCGTAAATAAATTCAAAAATCTGTCATATTCCGAAAACTCTTGTCACTAAATAAGTAGAGAATAACAGAGACAGATAAAAACAATGAAAGAAACATTTGAACAGCTACTTGAAAATAATAAAGCTAAAATTTATAGAATTTGTAAAATCTATGCAGTTTCTCCTTTAGAACCTCAAGATCTTTTCCAAGAAGTAATCTTTGCAATTTGGAAATCTCTTCCAACTTTTAAAGGCAATTCGAGTATTGACACTTGGATTTACAGAATTACACTAAATATATGTCTTCGCTCAAAACAAAAATCAGAGAAAACTTATAACAAGGCACTTCAATTAGAATCTATTCAATTCATTCCTTTAGTTATTCCTATTGAGAATAATCAACAAGAAAAGTATATTGCTTTGAGTTCTTGCATCTCAAAATTAAACAATGAAAATAAATCAATCATTATACTTTATTTGGAAGAATTGAAGTATAAAGAAATTGCTGAAATAACCGGATTAACAGAAAATCATATTGCAGTAAAAATGAAAAGAATTAAAAAAATCCTATTGGATTGTATAACTAATAAAATATAATAATATGTGGAATAGTGAACAGAAAAATATTTGGCAAGAATTAAAAAATACTTGGAATGAACAGCCTCAATCCGAAAAAATTAATATTCAAGTATCACAGCTCATAAATGAGTTTAAAAGTAAAGTAAGTCAATTCGAGAAAGATTCGATTAATTCAGACATAGCTACTTTGAAATTAAACTGGGCTAAAATGAAAAGAAATAACGTCAGTCAATTTGAAAAAGATTCAATAAAAAAGGACATCAATATTATTTCGGAATTTATAAAGAAAGTAATTAATAGGTTTAAGAGATAAAAAACTAATGGCAACAACGTGTATAATTAATTGCTAAAACTCGCAACTAATCATACACAAACACGTTAACCACAAATCAGTAACCAAGGAGTCATCGAAACACCTCCTTCAATATTAGAGGAAGTTTACACTCGTTACTTAAGTATTATTCGGTAAGGAGAGATGTATATCGTCCAGGGCGAGTGGATCGTCAAAAGAAGAAATTGTGCTGCAACTTTGAATAATAGGGGGAGCCATATTAGACAGGAGGTCATTTAACGATCAATTTGCCAAACAGAAATTGACTTGATCAATTGTCGATCTATAAGGGTTTTTAGGGTTGAACCCTCGGGTCTTTCAAAAATTGGAATGGCTCCCGAACATTTATCTTCGATAACTTTATCAAATTCATCCTCTTTTACTCTTTGTCGATCCGTTTTCTGATCTACACTCGAAACTCTTGTATATAATATTGAAATACTCATAATTTTAAGGTTTACCTATCTATACCCTAAAATTATAGCAGCCACACCCCTCATGCAGCATAAAACCTATATTTTATCGCTATCAAAACACTCATAAATTAAAGTGTACGCTATTATTGTGATTAATGGATTTTGCCGATTAAAATTGGTGAAGGATCATCCCGTGGGGGCCCTCCCTGCAGCATCCCCTGCCGTATCCCCCCTCTATTTAGGGTGAAATCGACTTCTCCAGAGGGGGTGAATACCCCGCTCCAGATTTTTCTGGTTTTTTTTGGAAAAAATCGAGTTTTTCATAAATAAAATTTTCAGATTTTTTTCAGAAAATTGACCTTTTATACTTTAAGTAGTTTCTCCATAATTTTGACCATCGCGAAGGTGTCTAACTTACAGTACTCCAGGAGTTGTCTCCTTGTTTCTTCTGCATCACCCTGAAATGTTCCATTTACCATAGAAAGAAAAGTATTGGATGCAGTGTTTATACTATTATAGTGTAGCCGTTTTTTAATTAAAAGACTTCGTTCAAACACCCTCAAAGATTAAGAGAAGATCTCCCAGTGATTATAAGACCAGTCCAAAATAGTATTGAAAAAAAGTTTAATGCATCTTTATAGTCTATTTCATTATATTTGAATTAAAATAAACGAGAACAAAGATCCTGTTATCCGGAAACACAGATCTATAAACAGGCCGTTTGTTCTACATATAACGAGTTGTGCATAATGCAGAAACCGAATTAAGAAAAAACTTTGCAATACCATTGCATTAAAATTATCTATCTTTGTGATAATGAAATTTACTACTATCATATTATCATTATTAATACTTGCTTTGTCAATGAAACCTTGTTCTGACGGAAATAATGCCGAAGACAAACACCAAGACGAAATAAGTGCTAATCATAATCACCAAAATGATAGTGATGATACTTGTCCTGTAACTTGTATTTGCAATTGTTGCGGAACATCTATTACTTATCAAGTAATTAAAACTCTTGATTTGGGATTAAAAAACCGAATTTCTACAGAAATATTATTTGTTTATCAATCAACATACAGATTTGATTTTCACTCAAATATTTGGCAACCGCCACAATTGATTAGTTAAATTTTAGACTCAAAGTCAAAAAAATTAAATTAATCAATTTTTACATTTTCAATGAATAAATATATATTGAGCATAATGCTCACAGTTATTACCTGCTTTTCAATAAAAGCACAAACATCTTATTTAAAAATAAAAGTAATTTCAGAATCCGAAAACGAGCCTTTATTTGGCGCAACAGTTTATTTTGAGGAGTTAGAAAAAGGAGCAGTAACCGACTTTGATGGAATTGTAACTTTTACCAAAATTCCAAACGGAAAACATATCGCAATAATTTCTTATTTAGGTTTTGAAACTCTCAAAACAACTATTCAAGCACCAATAAATTCAACTTTAATTTTCAAATTAAAAAATAGTGGAAACCAATTAGACGAAATTGTGTTACAATCTTCACGAAGCACAAGAACAGTTAAGAAAATTCCCACAAGAATAGAGTTTATTGGCACAGAAGAATTGGGAGAAAAAGCAATTATGAACCCAACAAACATTTCGATGGTTCTTCGTGAAAGTACAGGAATACAAATGCAACAAACTTCTTTAAGTAGTGGAAATACAAATATCAGAATTCAAGGACTTGACGGACGCTATACGCAACTTTTAAGAGATGGATTTCCACTTTATGGCGGTTTTTCAAGTGGCTTGAGCATATTACAAATTCCACCATTAGATTTACAACAATTTGAAATTATTAAAGGAAGTTCATCAACACTTTATGGTGGTGGAGCAATTGCAGGTTTAATAAATATGGTTTCAAAAACACCAGATGAAGAACCAGCTTTGGATATTATGCTAACACAAACCCAAGCATTAGGAAGTACAGCAAATGTATTCTACAGCAAACGAAATGAGAAATTTGGTGTTTCACTTTACGCTTCTGGTCATTCTCAAAAAGTTTACGACCCAGAAAATGATGGTTTTAGTAATTTACCAAAAACTACATCAATTTCATTCAACCCAAAATTCTTTTATTATCCATCAGAAAAAACAACGTTTTGGTTTGGTTTAAATGGAACTTACGATGACAGAATTGGTGGAGATGTAACAAAAATTGAAAGCGGAGAAAATGGAATTCATCAATATACAGAAGAAAACATATCAAAAAGAGTAAGCAGTCAAGCAGTTTATAAAACGCAAATAGATTCAATAAGCTCATTAAATATAAAAAATAGTATTTCATTTTTCGATAGAAATCTTACTATTCCAGGTTTTAGTTTTGATGGTAAACAATTCAATACGTTTACAGAAGTTACCTATAAAAAAACTTCTTTAAAAACAGATTGGATTTTTGGAGCAAACTTATACACTTCAAACTTTGATGAAAATAATAATGCAACTTTACAACGTGACCAAACAGATATAACTTATGGAATGTTTGCAAACAGCATTCTTGATATTTCAGATAATTGGATTTTAGAAACTGGATTGCGAGCAGATTACAATACTGATTTCGGTATTTTTCCACTTCCAAAAATTTCTTTGCTTTATAAAAATGATAGCGGATTTTCATGCAGAATTGGTGGTGGTTTAGGCTACAAAATTCCAGATATTTTTACAGAAGAGGCTGAATTTATCAATTTTGAAAATGTAATTGGCATTGATAAATCTTCATTAAAAGCAGAACGTTCTTATGGTGTAAATCTTGATTTCAATTATCAAACACGTTTATTTGAAACCATTGGTTTTTCCATTAATCAACTTTTTTATGTTACAGCGATTAATAACGGATTGTTATTAAATAGTACAAATAACGGTTTGTTTGCATTTGAAAATGCAACTGACGAAATTTTAAGCAAAGGAGCAGAAACAAATATTAAGTTTACTTATAAAGATTTTAGATGGTTTTTAAATTATGCACTTATAGACACGAAACTGAACTATTTGGCAGGAAATCCACAAAAACCATTGACAGCAAAACATAACGCAGGAAGTGTATTAATGTACGAATCTGATAAATGGCGAATTGGTTACGAGACATTTTATACAGGAAAGCAGTTTTTATCAAACGGAACTGAAACGACAGATTTTGTCACAATGGGATTATTGTTAATGCGAAACTTTAAATTTGGTAGTGCTTTTGTGAATTTTGAAAATTTCACAGACAGACGACAAAGTAGGTTTTCGCCTTTGGTTTTACCACCACACGAAAATCCAGAATTTCCAGAAATTTATGCACCAACAGACGGCTTTATTTTTAGCGTAGGAATTATTATTAAACCATTTGGTAACGAAGAACATTAAAAATTATGCAAAAAATAGAACAATTTTTAGACTCAAAAAATATTAGAGTTACAGCAATGCGATTATTGATTTATAAGTTTCTTGCCGAAAAACAAGTTGCTGTAACATTAAGCGATATAGAAAATGCTTTCGAAAAAGCAGTCTAACTTACACTCGTTACTTAAGTATTTTAAAGGAAGGAGAATTGTATATCGTCCAAGTTAAGTGGATCGTCAAAAGAAGAAATTGAGCTGCAACTTCTGTCAATAGGGGGAGCAACGTATAATGATAAAACCGTTATACTGTTATAGTGTAACGGTTTTTTTTTATTTTTGATACTATATTAATTAGACCAAAAATTTGAATAAAACGCGCTTCAAAATTGACAAAATGGATTGTCCTTCAGAGGAGAATCTCATTCGTATGAAGTTTGAAGTATTATCTCAAATAAAACACTTGAAGTTTGATTTAAACCAACGAGAGCTAACTATTTTTCACGATAACAATATCGAGGAAATTGAGGAAAGTCTAAGGTCGCTAAATCTCGGTCATAAAAAACTTTACACGGAAATAACTGACCGAAAATCTTTTGATCAAGACCACAAGACTAATCAGAAAAAGGTACTTTGGTCAGTTCTTATAATTAATCTTGTTTTTTTCATTCTCGAAATGAGTTATGGGCTTGTATCAAAGTCGATGGGTTTAATAGCCGATAGCTTGGATATGCTCGCAGATAGTTTTGTTTACGCAATCAGCTTAATCGCTGTAGGAAAATCTTTGATCTATAAAAAAGCAGTAGCCAAAATTGCTGGTTATTTTCAAATCGTTTTATCTTTAATTGGACTTGGCGAGGTAATTAGAAGAATTATTTATCCCGTAGAGTTTCCAAATTATCTAACAATGATCATAATCTCAATTTTTGCATTAATCGGAAATGGAATTTGCCTATATCTCCTCCAAAAGTCAAGAGACAAGGAAGAAGCACATATGAAAGCAAGTCTCATTTTCACCTCAAATGATGTCGTAATTAATTTAGGGGTGATTTTAGCGGGAATACTGGTATATTGGCTAAACTCCAACATGCCTGACCTGATTATCGGTACAATTGTATTCTTTATTGTCTCTAAAGGAGCTTTCAGGATTCTTAGCCTGAGTAAAAACTAAATTCATAATTCTGTTTAGTTGTGCTGCAACTTCTGACAACAGGGGGAGCCATATTAGACAAGAGGTCATTTTTGACCTCTTTCTTTTTTTTAATACCTTTCAAAACCTTACTGGCCAACATAATAGATTCGATCTCTGGAGTAAAAATGTTGTTGCAACTCTCGAAATCAAAATTTTCGAATTTTTCGGTAAAGATGCAACCAAGAATCTTTTGTTTGGTCTTTCCATCCGCCTTATCCTCTCAGTAAAATCTCCATTTACCCTAAAAAGATATTATAAATAACACCAAATTAAATTTAATAATTATATTTTTATCAAAATTTAAAAGTTATGACAAAAATAATTATTCAATGGAACAGAGATGAATGCTATGTTAATGGACCTGAATTAGAACAACTCTATAAGTTTGAAGATAGTTCTAATTCGTTCGTCGCAAAGAAACAAGACGGAACAGTTAATGATGATTCAATTACCCTAATAAATGAATTTATAAAAAAATATAGTTCATTACATAAAGATATACATAACATATTTACTGTCTCAGAAGAATATATGTCTGTAATGATTGATTTGTCAGGAGGTCAAGAATTACTACTTCCAGAAGATAGCAATAATATTTTCGCTAAATTATTTGCTAGCAATTTAGATAACAAAAGGGGACCTGGTTTTGGCTTGGAGCCTTTTCCTGAGCAATTTTATCAAGAATTATTTAACATTTTTAAGGATGTTGAAAAGAACAGTTTTGATGATGATGGAATTGATTCTGATATTAATGGAACTCTTTCCGGAAATTTTGATGGATACTATGCTTTCAGTGCCAAACTGAAACCAAACGGAATACTTTGGGACACTGAACATTATTCAGAAAATGATGAAGATAATGATGAAGATTGGTAGTCTAATAATTCTCTACAAGTAAGATTTTTCATTTCAGAAGTATCTGCAAGTTCGCTAAATGCTTTTTCAGAGATTAATTTTAAAAACCCTTTCTTATCTGTTAGTGGACTTATTTTCTTAATTTTTCTATCCTTAATTGCTATTCCCCTTGAGTGAGATTTTATTATTCTTTTTGAATTTATTTGTTGCAAAGTACAAGGCTCCCAGTCAACTAATATTGGTTTATCATTATCAATAAAAATATTTCTGACGTGAATATCTCCGTGAAAAATATCTTTTGAATGAATATCATCTAAATAAATTGCAAGTAAATTAAGTTGGGGTTTATCTAATGGTTGATGTTTACCTTTAAAAAGTTGGGATTTTAAAATTAAATTTGATTCAGTCCATTCATAATCAAAAAAATATTGACTAACACTTTTGACAAGGTTTAAACGAATCTCAATTTTTTCAAAACTATCAAGTAAGACATCTTTTGGATATATTTTGTAAAAATGATTCTGTGTTCGTCTTTTATATATTTGATTGTTAATTAAGTTATTTGAGGAAGTTTTCACAATCAAATATATGAAAATTATCAAAACCTTACTGATCTAATCCTTTATAGAGGGATATGTTATTGTGTTGCACTTCCTTCACAATTAAAGGAAGTTTTCACTCGTTACTTAAGTGTTTTTGAGGAGGGAGAAATGGATTTCTTACAAAGCGAGTGGATCGTTAAAAGAAGAAATTGTGCTGCAACTTTGAATAATAGGGGGAGCAGAACAACCCTTTATATCATTGATATAGAGGGTTTTTGCTTTTATGGGGTTTTAGTTTGGTAAAAAATACTGTTTAGTTAAAATAGTAGGAATGTCACTAGAATTAAAATAATTTATTGTATTATCTGAAACTTTTTGAAATTCTCCAGTAATTTCGTTAGGACCATAAGTAAAAACGAAGTAATATCTTGAGGCAGAAATTTCTTCGTAAACACTAGTGTTAATATTTGGAACATCAGCATACAATTCGATTAAACCTTTATAACAATATGCACTACCAAATGAAACGCTACAAACATTATCATTTCTAAAATCAAAACCAATTGATGATGTTCCATTTCCAATATCGTTCAGCCATACTCCTTGAATCCAAGTTGGGGGATTAAAAGAATTACTATTTGAACCAGATGTACTACCATACTCTATCATCACTACTACAAGCAACGATTATTAAAGCTAAAAATAAATAAGTTAGTTTTTTCATTTTGTTTAGATTTAAAAAGAGTTATATCTTAAAAGGTTATCTAGTGAATTATATTAAAAAAATATAAAACTAAAACCACCTGTATAATTTGCGCTTATAGTATCTCCATTAGAATCAGTTACTGTAACATCTATGTTAGTATTAGCTTCTGAACCACTAATAACAACTGTACCGTCTTGACCATTAGCGAGTTCAGACTGGCAATCATCACCTTGAAAATTCTGACAACCTTCAATTGCTACCCAAGTAAATTCTTCTCTTTCATAATTTTCAGAGAAAGTATAAGTTCCAGCCCTAAGACCATCAGGGTTATTTGTATTTAAATCAAGTAGTAATAAAGCACCAGAACCATTTAAAACTTGATTATTTACAGTTATACCTTCTCCTAATAAGAGAACATCCCAATCGTAAGAACCAGTATCAGTTTCACCGTATTCTACTAAAACTGCTGCAGAAATATCATATTCAACTCCCTCTATATTCATTGAATTTGAAGATGACCCGTTATTACCATCATCACTACTACAAGCAACGATTAATAAAGCTAAAAATAAATAAGTTAGTTTTTTCATTGTTTTGGTTTTTTTTAAATTATTAGTCTAGTGTTTTCATAATTATTTATTTAGACTGATAGTACAATTTAATATTTTTTATTTAAATATATAGCTATTAATAAAACAATCAGAAGCAATGGTATAACTATCTTCTAACAAAACCACCAATTGATTCTCTGTATTCTATTTCAAATCCGTTTTCTTTTGTAAACTTTTTGAATTCATCGGATGCCTTCCCTATGGTTATAAAGTATTCTATTTCAAAGATTTCAAAAAATTTATCAAAATTTGGGCCATTGATAAAATCTATTCCGTGCTGGATAGCATCTTCACTATTATTATATCTTTCAATTAAAGTTACTTTTTGTCCGTCTTCGGAAATAAAATACCCATAAACAGAAGATGGTTCTCGTTCAACAATAAAATCAGAAAGAGCCTGAGTAAAAGTCTCAACGTCTACTCTGCTATTTTCTTTAGTATCTAATTCTAAAATAAAAGTAAGCTCTGAAGATTCAGAATTATTGATTACTTGAAGTTGTTTTGGTTTTTGATCTGTTTTGCATGCAGCAAAGAGAATTGTATATAAAAGAAGAAGTGCTATTTTTTTCATTATTTAAGTATATTATAGTTTAATACTAAAATAATAAAGATTAACAAACTTGATTATTTTTAATTAAGAAATTTCTAATTTTCTTTTTAAGCACTGAAAATAGAATTAAATTTTATTTAACAAGTATATTTAATACATTTGAGAGAACCAAAATTTAACAAAAATGAAGAAATTATTATTTGCTTTACCGCTCCTTTTAGTGATAGCTTGTGCACAACAAGAAAAAGCGAGCGAACCCACTAATGGATTTGGGCCTTATGAAGGTCAAAGTGTTTATCTAGGAGATCAAGCTACTGTCGAGGCTTTTAAAAATCTTGATGTAGCCTGGGGAGCTCGTGACTACGAAGACAATGAAAGGAATGATTCAAGATGGAGGAATGTTTGTTTTTGAAGATGGATTTACTGCAACTACAGGGCAGGAGTTTGTCGATAAAATTGAATTAGAATATCAAGAATCGCTTGAAAAAGAACAAGAATGGGGTTGGAAAACAGATTACGCTTTTTCGGTATATCCAAAAGGATCCGAAGATCCAAAGGCTTTAAATCAAGAGGGACAATGGGTTAACGCTCAATTTACAGGTACCGACGGCACCTATATCGAATGGTATCAAATGGTAGATGGGAAGCTTAAAATGTGGTACCAAACTAAAGGGAACTTCGTAATCCCTGAATAAAACAATATACCGCTACACTATAACATTCTAAACCTCCGAGTAATCGGAGGTTTTTCTTTTGGTAACTATGAATCCTATTTAGGGTTAGCTTTTAATCACTTAAAGAAGATTCAGTCTTTTCATTAATTCAGGTCTGTTAGACCTGCTTACAGGAACAACATCTTTTTCGATCAATACACTATTGTCTTCAATATCAATAATTTTATTAATATTGATGATATACGAACGATGTATTTTTAGAAACATATGATCGGGTAGTTTTTCTTCGATCTTTTTTAAAGTAGAATGTACCGTGTAGTTTTTGTTGTCGGTTTTAAGGTAAATATAATCGCCTTTTGCCTCCACCAAATAAATACTTTGAATGTCGATTTTAATTAAACGCTTATTAATATTTACATAAAAATCATCGCCTGTCTGTTGCTTCTTTTTATCAGTAACAGTAGCAGTAACTTTTTCGTTAAGTTTTCCTTCTACTTTTTGTATAGACTTTTTAAAACGCTCTGGTTTAATAGGCTTTACAATGTAATCTACGATGCAATCGTACTCAAATGCTTGGATCGCAAATTCGGCATCAGCCGTCGTTAGGATGATATACGGGGGGTCCTTTAAAGTCCTGATAAAATCAAAGCCGTTAAAATCAGGCATATGGATATCAAGAAATATTAAATCTGTTTTGTTTTGATTTAAATATTTAATCGCTTCAATAGCGTTAGAAAATACCTCTACTACATTAAGATTTTTGTAGCTCGAACATAATTCCCCAATTATAGTTCTAGAAGTAGCTTCATCATCAATAATTATACAATTCATTATAATTTATTTAGATAATTAGTTACATTATTCAGTATGTCAGAAAATTTATCTTGCAGTGCCGAATTTCCTTCGCGTAAATTATTTTCGTGCTGTTCTGCAATTTTATAACTCTTTTCGAGGCCCAAAATACTAATTTTATGTTTAATCTTATGCACGTTTTCTGAACATAATTTTAATTTTTCAGATTTTATATTATCATAATATATATTTTTTTCAATTTTAAATTCTTTTTTGATAATAGAAAATAGCTTTATCTCAAAGGATTTATCACCGCCGGATAGGCTGTTAATATAATTTAAGTTGGCTTGTTCTTTCACAGTATTTTCCGCTGTTATTTTTTTAATGTAAAATAGAAAGTGGTGCCTTTTTTTAATTCACTTTCTAACCAAATATCTCCTCCGTGTAAACCAACAATTTTCTTTACTATGGAGAGTCCAATTCCGGTAGAATCCTTACTTCTATTTAAAGTGTGAAAAATCTTGAAAATTTTATCATGATATTTTTTGTCAATTCCGATCCCGTTATCTTTGACAGAAAACTCATAATGATTTTCTTTGTTAGAAAAATCAATTTCTATAAGACCTTTGCTCTTATCTGAAAATTTAATTGCATTGGTGATTAGATTCAAAAAAACTTGCTGAAGCTTTGTTTTATCTCCTTTAATAGATGGAAGTACTTGATTAACTTTAACACTCACATGACTTGGGATGTAAAGAACAGTGATGATGGCTTCAATAATAGCATTTAAATCAACATCCGTTTTTTTCGAAGCTTCAATATCCACTCTAGAATAATGCAGCACATCCGATATTAATTGTTCCATTCTTTCGAGTGTTGTTTCTATGAGTTCAAAATTTTTAAGGCTATTCTCGTCAAATAAGTCCTTGTTATCTTCTTTTAACCAGTTAACTAGCGCGTCAATAGAGCGCAGTGGCGATTTTAAATCATGTGATACAATGTGAGCATATTCTTGAAGCGCTTCGTTACTTTTTTCCCATTCTTTAAGTAATTCTTTGTTTTTAAGTTCTACCGTTTCACGTTCTCTTATATTAAGCGCTGTTTTAAGACTAATTGCCACTAAATTAGCTATATTTTCTAATATTTTTGCCTGTTCTTTTGAGTAGTGATTTTTATTTATATGTTCAGAGTCAATAATTCCAATTACTTCTCCATTACTTATAATTGGAACCGTAATTTCTGATAAACGGATGGAATCGTCAACAATATATCGAGGATCTTTTGAGGTGTCTTTTATAATTTCAGAAATTCCAGATTGAACCACTGTTCCCACAATACCGTCAGAGATTGGGATATCTAATTTATTTTTAATACCGTAATCTTCACCTAATTTATCTCCATAAACCGCAATTTGTTCTAAAACGTTCTTTTCCTTATTTACAAGATAAATTATACAATCATTTGTGTCGAGATAGTCCGCTATGTAACCAACAATTGACCATGCAATCTCATAGATGTTAGTTTTTCCAAGTAAGGCCTTTGTAATTCTATCAATAGTTTTAATGATAGCTGTATTTTCTCTTTCGGAAGTAATGTCTTCTATCAATCCCAACTGATATTTAGTAACACCACTAAAATCTTTAATAGCATTCAAGGTAATTTTCACCCATAAAACAGTTCCATCTTTTCTGAGGTATCTTTTGTTAACGGCAAAGTGATCTAGTTTCCCGCTATTCATCTTCTTTAGAAGTTCTTTATCGCTCGAAGATGCTAGGGCAAATTTTTCCATTGAAGTTCCTAAAACCTCCTCTTTTTTTACCCCCATTAATTCATCAAACGTTGAATTTGTTCTGATAAATTTATCATTTTTTCCTAGAATAATACCCATAGGAACATTACTGAAAATAGTGTCTAACTCCATTTTTTGTTCCTCTAATAATTCCCTATTATTTTTAGCTTCAGTAATATCTAGATGGATACCTATAGATCCAATTACATTGCCTTTTTTATCGAAATTTGGAGCTCCACTAACTAACCAATGTCTCGTCTCCCCACTTTTTATTTTTACTTTTAATTCATAAGAATTGGACTCTCCTTCCAATCGCACATCAATCGTTTTGTGTATTTTATCTGAATTAATAGTATCTAACTGAAAAATTTCTGAACATTTTTTACCTACTAATTCACTTTGCTTGAATCCTGACATATCTAAAAAACTTTGATTTGCCATTATGATTTCATCATGATTATTTACCTCAATTAACCCAAGATTCATATTGGCAATGATGTTCTCGTATTTTAGTTTTTCTCCTTCAATAGCTTTCTGATATTTATCTTCTATCGTAATATCTCTTAAAATTCCTTGGGCTCCAGAAGCAATTCCATTATCATATATACTACTAGCATTGATGTGGACCAACTTTGTTTTATTATTGTGAGTGACGATTTTAACCCTAAAATCGGTTATAGATCCGTTTTTTAAGAGCTCTTTAAAGTTGGGAGCAACCATTTCTATATCATTAGGGTGTACCATACTTAATACATTGACTTTATCAGAAAGATTTTTTAACTCTAATAAATCAACCGCAGAATTATTCATCTCTACTATATTCCCATTTAAATCTATTTCGACATAAGCATCAACAAGATTTTCAAAAACACCCTGTAGCTGAGAGTTAACTTTATTATTTAAGGAAGTTAATGTTATATTAGATTGTTCTAATTTTATATTAAGTTGATACAATTCCTTAGACTTTTCCTCTAAAATTTTTTCAGCGAGTTTTCTGGAGGCTCGCTCTCTATCGAAAGCTCTTTTTAATATGTTTATTTCTTTTTGATTCATTGATGGGTAGAAATATTAAACTCAACTCTAGTACCCTGAGCATTTAATTTTTTTAGTTTTATTTCACTAGTAACATTAAAATATTCAAATGTTTTTTTCATTAATCCTAATCCAAAATGATGCATTGCTCTGCTTGATTTATAAATCATAATCAATGAATTTGCTGTTTTTTTTACTATTTCGAAGGTTGGCAACTCTGCATCTGGATATATTTTTTTAACCTCTACATGAATATGATTTTCAATAGAAGATATCATTTCCATCGGGTCGGTATAAGAGTTAAGTAATTCTGGGTAGCTAACTTCCAATACACCAAAAAAATGTTCACCGTAAGTTAGCAACAAATCATCTTTTGATATTCCTGTATTTTCGCTTAAATGATTAAGCAGCTGTAACATTTCAGAAAAACTATAAGTACCAACAGAGGTATAAACTCCATTGGACTTTAAATTTGAATTTAAAATAATAGTATCCACCATTTCTAAGCCAAACTTATTTTCAACCAATTCTAAAAATTCTGTAAATACAATTCCTTTCATGATTATTTTATTAACTCGTTTGCACTCCAATAGGAGAGTAATATATTGATTTTAGTTATATAATCTTGATATTTTAATGGTTTCTGGACATAACCAGCAATCCCAATATTATAACACTCCAAAAGGTCTTTTTTATTACTAGAGGTAGTTAAAATGATGGTAGGTATAAATTTTAGTGACTCATTTGTTTTTAAGATGCTTAGAAATTCAATCCCATTGATTTTTGGCATATTAAGGTCTAATAGAATGATATCTGGATAATATTTTTCATTTAATAATAGCTCTAATGCATCTTCACCATTGTTTACCTCTGTAACTTTATGATTCATATTTAACGATAACATTGCCCTATTTAGTTTCATAAGTTCAATGGTATCATCTTCAATTAATAAAATTTTTAGTTCTCGCTTCATTTTTTTATTACCTTATGCATTAAGATTTTAATTTTTTTTAAAGGTATTGTTTTTTATAGGAACAATACGATGAATTGCATTTTATTGTAGTTAAGTGGGGCAAAAATAATTGTATTACTTTTAAACTAGCAATTATTAAACTATTTATTTTAATTAAAGTCTAATAAATTTGTACAAAGACACTTAAATATGAATTTTATAAAAACACTCTTAATTTTTATTATTTCAATTAATTTATATGCACAAATAGATGGAGATAATATTTTTGCAGAGGATCAAATAATTACAGTTGATTTAGTTTTTGAAGACAGTGATTTTTGGGAATTATTGCAAGCTAATTATCAAACTGGGAATTATCTTGAAGCAGACCTTACTATTACTGACAATACAGGTACCACAACAATTAACCAAGTAGGGGTCCGATTAAAAGGTAACTCTAGCTATTCCCACCCTGGAAATAAAAAATCATTTAAAATAGATTTCAATGAATATGTGAGTGGTCAAAATTATGATGGATTAAAAAAATTAAATTTTAGTAATGGGTTTAAAGATCCTACTTTAATGCGAGAAAAAATATTTTTTGATTTATGTCAAGATGCAGGAGTACCAGCTCCTAGAGCTAATTTTGCATCCATTTACTTTAATGGAGAATTATGGGGTTTTTACACAGTCGTTGAACAGATAGATGATCAATTTTTAGATTGGCGAATTTTGGATGATGATGGGAATTTATTTAAGGCTGGAGATAATTTTCAAGGGAATAGCGGGGCAGCTAACCTAGTTTATTATGGAGATTCACAAACCGCCTATGAAGATAGGTATGAGTTAAAAACAAATGAAACCGAAAATGATTGGACTGATTTAATCGAATTTATTGATTTTATCAATAATGCTTCTAACTCAGAGTTTGAAAGTGAATTGGAAAATTATATCGAGCTTCAAGAATATCTTCGCTCTGCTGCGATAAATAACCTTTTTAGTAATCTTGACACCTATACACTTTCAGCTAGAAACTACTATGTGTATCATAATCAAACCACTAATAAATGGGAATGGATAAAATGGGATGCTAATGAGTGCTTTGGTTCTTATAGCGGTGGTCCAGGAGGACCAAATATGACGACTTTACCTTTAAATTTTACGGTAAACAACAGACCTCTTCTACAAAATATTTTTAACAGTTCAGTGTTATACAATCAATATCTCCAGGAAGTTTGTTATGTATCTAATAATTTATTTAATACAACAGAGCTAGATTTTATCATAGATAATTTTAAATCATTAATTCAAGATGCTGTTTTTTCTGATCCAAATAAGATGTACAGCAATGCGGATTTTATAAATAATATAGAAAACAACATCGGTGGAGGCGGCGGTCTTATCTATGGCTTGAAATCTTTTGTTCAAGAAAAAACAAGTTTCATTAGCGGAGAAATTGATTGTGCTTTAGGTAGTGAGCAATCGCTAGAAATTGATTTTAAGATTTATCCAAATCCAGCTAGTAAAGAACTTTTTATTCAATCAAGCCAGCTAGTAAAATCTTTAATTGTTCATGATTTTTATGGAAAAAAGATTATGGACGCTCAAATTAATTCAAATTCAAAGCAGCTGGATGTCAGTAAATTAAAAACAGGAATTTATTTATGTACAGCTGAATTGGAAACAGGAATACGCAGTACTCAAAAATTAATTATAAGAAACTAAGTTGAACTTCTTATGATGACAAAATACATAATAAAAAACCCTCCAATTGGAGGGTTTTTTATTGTGGAAAACACTATTTCTACGTTTAATTTTTAATTGACACGAGTCAGATTGCAAGTAGCTGTAAAAGCAACTCCTTTTGGACCCGAAACCGTATACTCGTAGTAGGCTTGATTTGGATCTTCCGGCATCGTATCTATTTTCCAAGAGGTCACAAACATATCTTTAGCAAGAGATAAGTTGCTAAGCTCAGCATCCGTAGTAAATTCAAACACACCATCTTTGCTACTTTCTAAACGAGATACAGGACGGTTTTTTAAACCACAGTAATGAGTCAGTAAAAGTTCATCATTTTGTAAGTTAAAAATAGTAAGCATTTCAATGCCCCCTGTAAAGCTCTCCTCCATTAAAGCGCTACCATTTGAAGTAATACTATATTCGACATTAAAACTATCTGAGGAACCATTGGTTCTCTCTAAAGTTCCAGCCCATTTTCCTTCAAGAGATTTTAGCATTGTAAAATCGTCTGCAGGAATTGGTTCTAAAACGGGATTTATCCCTGCTGTACAAATCGAAGTGCATAAAAATAACACACCGAAAAAAGTGAATAATTTTTTCATGATTAATTTATTTAATTAAATTGTTTTAAAATACGTAATTCGTAATCTTTTACATCCTGTAGAGGCCCTCTCTCTTGGATAAGTTTCATAAATTTAGCATCTTTTTGAAGCTTGTCGTATAACATCATATGATCTTCTTTGTCTTTTCCTGATAAAGCAACCCAATGAGACGCTCCATTTGGCTTTCCAAAATCGTAGGTACCAAAACCAACAGCTCTACCTTCAAAATCATCTTTAAACTCTTCAACGATTTTATCATGACCTGCTTTAAACATAGTTGGATTATCAATTTTAATATCCCAAATATGAACGACTCGATTTTCTTCTGCATTTCCATTTTGCCAACTCAATACTCTTCCAGAATAAGAAGCCTGCCATTCATCTACATAATTTACCATCTTTGCCCATAAAGCGTCATTTTTATCGTCGCTAACAGCATCTTCTGCCATCATTTCTTCTCCCATTGTCCAAAACCAAACCAAGCGATGCGTCGCTCCGTTTGACCTCCCGTTTCCGAGTCGTTCTAAGGTAATTCCCCCCTTGTTCATTTCAACTTCCTCGAATGTTTCATTGAAAACGTTAAGAATATCCTTCTGGGTGTGTGGTTTGGCCTTAAATTCGACCACACTATAGGCCATTGTTTGTGCGCTAAGTGACACGGTAGCAAAAAATGCTAATACTAAAATAATTTGTTTCATTTAAAGTTTTTTTAATTGTTAGTAAAATAATGAGCTTTATGCGGTCAGTTATTAAACTCGTTTTAAGTTGATATTAATAGGCGGTATAGTTACTATTTGAATGAGCTACTGTAAGACCGTTAGCGCCTCCTTTCATATAAGGGATCATTTTTTCAATAATTTTATATTCATCTGCAGTTTGTCTCCATTCAATATATTTTAAAAATAGATCGTTAGATGCCCAATCTTCGACAATCCAAACGGTGTTTGTCTCACTATTATAGACCATTTCTGTAGACATACAGCCTTCATAAGCTCTGGTTGCGGCTAGGCCACCTTCACTATTTAAAAGTGCCACGATTTCACTGGCTTTACCTTCTTTAATTTCGATGGTTGCAAAAACTTTTGTTTTAGGATAAACAGCATTATACATTCCGCCATAGTCAAAGAAATCTCCTTGAGTGATCACTTTTCCGTCTGCATCAAAATTAAAATACCAGTAGCCCATAAGGTTTAATTGTTTTCCCGAAGCAACATTAGTCCCCGTCCATGTTCCATAGGTTCTTACACTTCCATCTAGTATCCCTTCTGGGTCTGTTCCTGGAAGCCAAACATTTGCATTGTACTTGATGTCATCAAAATCGTTGTGGTACCCTTCTAACATAGCTTTATACTGGTCAAAGTCCGATGCTTTTGCGCCATACATAGAGGTAATTGATTCCATTTTTTCGCTTACCAGCGCTAATTGTTCTTCAATATTTTCTTCTTCGTGAAGTTGAAATAATTTTTGAGCGGTTGCTAGGTTTTTAGCATAATCAGGATTGTTGTCACAACTCGTTAATAAAGTTGCCATTAAAAATAATAGAATAAGTCTTTTCATTGTTTTTGTTTAATTTGTTAATAAAAAATTGAATTATCGCCTCTTTAGTTATTAGTAACAAAGAGCAAAACAGTGGTAGTTATTATTCTGTTAATCTAGTTAGAAACTTTTAAATAAAAATGACAAAAAAAGTTCGTTTAAATGTAATTTTCAAGCATTTTCATGAAATTCTTAATGTTGATTGTTTTTTTAGCCAAATAATTAAAATATTATTCCCCTTTGAGCATCTTTTTAAAGTTCTCTAAATCGAATTCATTTCCATAAAATAGGGTGCTCATTTTCATTATGTCTGCGGCAATTAGTATAGCCGTTTTTATTTCTTCGTCAGTAGCACCGAGTCTTTTTAGCTCAGCCACGTGATAAGGAATACAATATTGACATTTGATGGCTGCAGAAGTTGCAATACCAACAAGATGCGCTTCCTTTTCAGGAATAACCCCTTCTTTATATAAGCCCATTTGAGCTTTAAAATAAGCGTCTGAACTTTTTAAAATTGAAGTTGGATATACAGAACTAAAAGGATTCGTAGCTTTAATAACATTCTTTTCCGCTTCTCCTAGAGGTGCATCTTGTGCATTTAGTCCTAAAGCAAGGATGAAGAAGAACAGGAGGGATATTTTTTTTTTCATTATTATTGTTTTGGTAATAAATAGTGTAACGAAGTTAAAAAAAATTAAACATATTCTAAAAAAAACTAACAATTAATCATAAATTTATCACATAATTTAAAATAAGATTAAAAACAATGAAAACTATTTTAGTATCCCTATCCATGGCAATTTTCCTTTTTTCTTGCGAAAGTGGAAATCATGTCGATTTTAGTAAAAATATTGAAACCGCTAAAGAGTTAGTAAATCTCCACGCTCTTGAAGATGCAGACGGTATCAGTGCTTTGTTCCACGAAGATCTTGAATGGCAAGGTCCTGCCTATGGGTCTGATCAGTTAAACAAAACAGATCACATGGCTGCTATTGTGATGTATCATGATATGTTTGATAATTTAAAGTATACTGCAAACAACTGGTTGCCTGGAGTAAATGCCGAAACGGGTCAATTGGACGGGAGTGTAAGAACATACGGTATTTGGACAGGAAATCACACTGCAACAGGAACCCCTTTAGAGTTAACCTCATACCACACATTTGATTTTAAGGACGGAAAAATAATTGCAGGTGGTGATTATTTTGATCTTGGCGGAATGGTTGCTTCTTTTGAAGTAGTTCCAGAAGCCGATCAAGCTGATTCAGTAGAATAAGCAAAACCTAATTTAACAAATATTTGATACGGCGATATTTATTCTAAAATATCGCCGTATTATATTTGAATAAATAATTTTTATTGATGTATTTAAAAGCATATGTATTATTGTTATTTAGCTTTAACCTAGTTATTTCTAACGCACAAACATTCTCTGCGAGGGTTCTGGATATGGAGACTAAACAATCCATTCCGTATGCAACAGTCGAAACAGGTTTAAATCAAGGTTTGATAGCTAATGAAGATGGAGAATTTACTTTTTTATTAGAAAATGTGAAACAGCCACAAGATTCTATTTTTGTTTCTTACATGGGCTACGAAACAGAGGGAGTACTTTTTGAAGAGGCAGCAGCTCTAGAGATTTTATTGACTCCAAAAACATACCAACTCAAGGAGGTATTTTTAACAACTAAAATCCTTGAAGTAGACGAAATTATTGAAAAGGTAAAAGAGCACCTCCCCAAAAATTATGGGACAGATTTAACGAAAAAAAAAATATTTTTTCGTCAATCAGAAATTGGGACAATGAAAAAATTAGATTTTGGATTTGAAAAATCAACTATAGAGGAACTTAACAAAAAATTAATCGATAGTATTCGTACTATTATTCCAACTAAATCATCTTATTATAAAGAAGTAGTCGCTGAGTTATACGGAAATTATGATCGCTACAAATTAAATATAAACAAAGCCGCTGAATTGTATGATAAAAATAGTGATATTTCAGCAGAGGGTATTGGGAAAAAGCTTGAAAAAATTTTTAATGACAACATCAAAAAAGACTCTTATATAAAAATTAAATCAGGAATATTTAGTACCAAAATGGAAGTGGACTCGATTCTGAAAGAGAATGAAGAGGTTAAAGCGGAAGTTGAAAAAAGAAAAGTAGAGGGAGATATTAATTTTCACAAACAAATTGGAAATCAAATAGCGAATCTGTACGAACAATTATTTTTTACAGAAGACAGTAAGATAGATATTATCGATAAATCAAACAGGTATAATTTTAGTCTGGAAAATTATACAGTAATTAACGGAATGTCAGTATATATTATTCCTTTTAGTCCAAAAGGAGGAAAAGAGTTTAAGGGAGTGCTATATGTTAATACGCAAGATTTTGCTATTGTTAGGTTAGATTTCGAGAATGTGAAGCCTTTAAGTAAATTTGGACTTTTAGGTATTAACTATAGAAATGATGTGTTTAGAGGTAAAATGTTATTTGATAAAGATTTAAATGGCAGTTATAGTCCAAGGTATTTGGAACTCAATGATGGGGGTTATATGGGCTTGGATAGACCTTTAAAAGTGATAGAAAAAAACAAAAATGTTAAGGGTAGAAGAAAACAAAATGAACTTTCCTTAAACTTAAAAATACAAGGCAATCAATTATCAAAATATGAGTTTGTTGTTTTTGAATCCGAAGCTATTAATCAAGATTATTTTGATAAAATTGAAGAATATAAGTTGGTAAAAGCAACTTATTTATCGCAATATGATCCCACATTTTGGAAAGACTATACCATTATAGAACCTAATCAAGCCATAGAAACATTTAAAGTTGTTGAATAGAGTAATTATTGTTTTTTTACAATAAGATAAAAATCGTTTTCTAGTGCAAGATAACCTTGGTCGTACAAATAAAAATAAACAGAACCAGTTTTAGTGGTATAAATATTGGTAAAAAACTCAAAGTTAAACCCTAACCGCAGTAATTTTTCCTTGGTTGTTTTTGTTTTTCCGTCAGGATTCAAGGACTCTAAAATCCGATAATTTTTTCGCAATCGATTATTAATATTTCTAACAAGATTTTTACTGTCCTTGTTGAGAGCGTTATTATGAGTATTTCTGCAAGCGTCACAGCAAAACTTTTTGTCAGCCCTGCCAATTATTTTATCACCACATTCTGGACAAAGTTTCTTCATAATATAAAATTACCAATTATATTTTAGACGTAGCATTATTTTTTTTTAAATGTATTCTATAAATCGCTTCAAATTTAAAGAAAATACTGCTTAAAATATCAGAATTTAGTTGCGTTCTGTTATCTCCAAAACTAAAAGCTGAAATCCTATAATTTAACCGATCCCCTTGTGCATAAACTTCATTTGTATTACTCGAATACCCTAATTTTGCTCTTAATAAAATGCTATTTTCTGCTAGACCAAATTGAATATAAGTACTTGCTTCAATTGGACGCTGGTCCACATAAACAAGTGTTGAGGTTTCCTGGCTAATATTATAACTTCTTCCGATGGCAAAATAATCAAATCCAACAGTCACGCTCTCAAAATGATAATTAACAGCCGCAGTAATTGGCAAAGATGCATCTATTTCAAACCGTTTATTGGGACTCAAATAGTAGGCGCCAAAAATAGGGGTAGCAAAAACTCCAAACAATTCGGTAGAGGCGTACAACCCAAAACGAAACTTAAAATATTCGCTTTTTTTAAGTTTTGCAATGGCATAGATTCCAAAATTAAAATCATCTCCAGAAATTGTTTTATAATCAGAGGCAATTTTAGGCAATAAAACAAGGGTAGTATTCCATTTTTCCGAGAAGGTTGTTGCAAGGCCAACTTTTAATAATGTATTGTATAAGGTCGTCGATTGGCTGTATTCAGGAGACAACCACAAGTTCTGAGAGCTAAAATCGATACCAGTTAAAAAAACATGCTTTGAGTTTAATTCAATGGGGAGGGTTACTGCAGCGTTCAAGGCGTTAATAGGGGTGTTCTCATTAGTATCTTTAAATTTTGCTTGATCAGTATAGCTATATCCAAACTTAAAAACATCAACATAGTCTTGTGCGATTAACGTTATGGGAAGAAATACTAAACAGAAAATGAGTTGCTTCAAAAGGAAAAAGATTAAAAATTTAGGTCTAAGCTACTGAAAACAAATTATATTTGACAAAAATTTATAAAAATATAAAAATTATGAAGTTGTTAAAAAACTTTTTTACAATCGTTATGGTTATCTCTTTAACCGCATGTAGTAGTGATGATTCAGTTCCATACGAATTAAACAACACCAATTTAAGTGCGGGGAGTTTTGATTTAACCTACTTTAATTCCTACACTACAGCAACTGTAGATATAAACGGACTAGAAATAACTTCTGAATTTTCGGCTACAGGAGAAACTTTTCAATATACAATTACTTTTTTTGAAAATGGCACCTATATAGCTGATGGACAGTATGTAGTAAATGAAACAACAACGGTAGCAGGTCAAATTACAGAGCAAGACACTTATATTGTAGATGAAGATAACGAACAGGGAACGTATGTTGCAAACAATGATGTAATGCAATTAGTTTTAGATGATGATGTTTTTGATATAATACTGTTTAATGCAAATGAACTTAGAATTAGTTTAAACAATATGTATACAGAAGAAGGTGTAGACTTTTTACAAACAGGTGAAATTAGAATGGTGCGATAAAAACCAACCATTATTAACTATTAAAGCTCTGTGGTTAATTCCACAGAGCTTTTTTAGTAGCTTAATTTTAAGGCAATAAGCCATTGCCTTATCTTAACAATTTATTAAATTCGCAGCATTCTTTTTAGTGTAAAAAGCAATTTGCAAAAGCAAAAAATAATGAGTACAAAATTTGAAACATACAAAGGTTTAAACCTCCCAAAAATAGGAGAAGACATTCTCAAATTTTGGGAAGATGAAAAGGTTTTTGAAAAAAGTATTACTTCTCGGGACGGGAAAACTCCCTATGTTTTTTTTGAAGGACCACCGTCCGCCAACGGCTTACCGGGAGTGCATCATGTTTTAGCACGTACTATTAAAGACATTTTTCCTCGTTACAAAACGATGAAAGGATTCCAAGTAAAGCGAAAAGCTGGTTGGGATACTCATGGCTTACCGATTGAATTAGGCGTAGAAAAAGAATTGGGAATTACCAAAGAAGATATCGGGAAAACCATCTCGGTTGAAGATTATAATGCAGCTTGTCGCAAAGCAGTTATGCGGTATACTGATATTTGGAATAACCTTACCCAACGAATTGGCTATTGGGTAAATATGGAAGACCCCTACGTGACCTATGAGCCAAAATACATGGAAACAGTTTGGTGGCTATTAAAAGAAATATATAATAAGGGATTGTTGTACAAAGGATATACCATACAGCCGTATTCTCCAAAAGCAGGAACGGGTCTTAGTTCTCACGAATTAAATCAACCGGGCACCTATCAAGATGTCACCGATACAACCGTGGTGGCACAATTTAAAGCTATTAAAGATTCTATGCCCTCTTTTCTAAAAGATGTGGAAGGAGCTATTTATTTTTTAGCTTGGACGACTACCCCATGGACGCTACCTTCAAATACAGCTTTAACGGTAGGTAAAAAAATTGACTACGTTCTTGTAAAGACATTCAATCAATATACCTTCGAAGAATCACAGGTAATTTTAGCAAAAAATTTAGTAGAGAAACAGTTTTCAGGGAAGTATGAAAAAGTAGCTTCTGAAGATGAACTATCCTCCTATAAAAAAGGCGCTAAAAAGATTCCTTATTTTATTTTTAAAGAATTTAAAGGGAATGAGATCTTAGAATCTAGATACGAACAGTTAATGCAATTTTCATTGCCAAATGATCAACCAGAAAATGCATTTAGAGTTATTGCAGGGGATTTTGTAACTACAGAAGACGGTACAGGAATTGTTCATACGGCTCCTACATTTGGAGCAGATGATGCGTTGGTGGCTAAGTTAGCTCAGCCGGAAGTTCCTCCGATGTTGGTAAAAGATGAAAACAATAAGTTAGTTCCTTTGGTAAATTTACAAGGTAAATTTAGACCAGAGATGGGAGAGTACGCCGGCAAGTATGTGAAAAATGAATATTATCCGGAAGGAGAAGCGCCTGAAAAATCGATAGATGTTGAGATTGCGATTCAATTAAAAACAGAAAACAAGGCTTTCAAAGTAGAAAAATATACCCACAGTTATCCAAATTGTTGGCGAACCGATAAGCCTATTTTATATTACCCATTAGATTCTTGGTTTATTAAAGTTACTGATTTTAAGGATCGTATGTTTGAGTTAAACTTAGGGGTCAATTGGAAGCCAAAAGCTACTGGAGAAGGGCGATTTGGTAATTGGTTGGCCAATGCCAACGATTGGAATTTGTCCAGATCGCGATACTGGGGGATTCCTTTGCCTATTTGGCGTACTGAGGATGGAAAGGAAGAGATGGCTATTGGGTCTATTGAAGAATTAAAAAATGAAATGAAAAAAGCAGTAGCTGCTGGTTTCATGCAAAAAGATATCTTTGATGATTTTGTAGCAGGAGATTTTTCTGAAAAAAATTATGCAAAAGTAGATTTACATAAAAATATTGTGGACGAAATTACATTGGTTTCAAAAAATGGAACCCCTATGAAACGGGAAGCTGATTTAATTGACGTTTGGTTTGATAGTGGAAGTATGCCCTATGCTCAATGGCATTATCCATTTGAAAATAAAGATAAAGTTGATACTATCTGGCGAAAAGCTGATTTTATTGCTGAGGGAGTTGATCAGACTCGAGGCTGGTTTTATACGTTGCATGCCATAGCAACGATGATATTTGACGATGTTGCTTATAAAAATGTTGTTTCAAATGGTTTGGTATTGGATAAAAATGGGCAAAAAATGTCTAAGCGTCTAGGAAATGCCACCGACCCATTTGAAACTATCGATAAGTTTGGTCCTGATGCCACACGTTGGTATATGATTAGTAACGCCAATCCATGGGATAATTTAAAATTTGATATCGCAGGTATTTCAGAAGTGCGAAACAAATTTTTTGGGACCTTATACAACACCTATAGTTTTTTCAGTTTATATGCTAATTTGGATAATTTCAGTTATGCAGAAGACGATATTGCTTTAGAAAAAAGACCTGAAATTGACCGTTGGATTTTATCTGAATTACATACCTTAATTGATAAAGTAGATCAATACTATGGCGAGTATGAGCCTACGAAAGCTACAAGAGCCATCTCAGACTTTGTGCAAGAAAATTTAAGTAATTGGTTTGTGCGTTTAAGTAGAAGACGTTTTTGGAAAGGAAGCTATGGTGAGGATAAAATATCTGCTTATCAAACCCTACATACTTGTTTGCTAACCATATCAAAATTAAGCGCACCTGTCGCGCCATTTTTTATGGATCGATTGTACAGAGATTTAATAGTGGGGACCACAAAAAAAGGCAAATTATCGGTTCATTTAAGTAACTTTCCGCAAGCTATTTCCACTTATATTGATAAGGCATTGGAACATAAAATGCAAAAAGCACAGACCATTTCATCGTTGGTATTGTCGTTGCGACAAAAAGAGAAAATTAAAGTACGTCAGCCATTACAGAAAATCATGATTCCCGTTTTAAATAACGATCAACGAGATGAGATTCTTGCTGTTTCGGATCTTATTAAATCGGAGGTAAATGTCAAGGAGATTGAATTAATAGATGAAGGTTCAGGTATTTTAGTAAAACAAATAAAACCAGATTTTAAAAAGCTGGGCCCTCGTTTTGGGAAAGACATGAAATCCATTGCGCAAATAATTAATAATTTTGGGCAGGAAGAAATAGCTATTCTTGAAAAAGAAGGAGAAATTAGTGTTTTAATTAACGAAAAAAATACTACATTGTGCAAAGATGATGTCGTTATAAGTTCTCAAGATATCGAAGGCTGGTTGGTGGCAAATAGTGATGGAATTACAGTGGCATTAGATGTAACTATTAGCCCAGAATTAAAAAGCGAAGGAATTGCAAGAGAATTGGTTAATAGAATCCAAAATATTCGTAAAGACTCTGGTTTTGAAGTCATGGATCGAGTTGAAATTACCATTCAAGACGATGAAAAATTAAAAATAGCGGTCAGCCAAAACTTAGAATACATTAAACGTGAAACATTAACAAACGAATTAAATTTTAAACAAAAATTAGAGGAAGGAACTGAAATAATTTTTGATGATATAATTAGTAAGTTGGTTATTAAAAAAGTATAGAATGAAGCAAGAAGTAAACACAAGATACAATGATGCTGATTTGGAAGAATTCAAGCAGATAATATTAGAAAAAATAGAGCATGCAACGACTCAATTGCATTTAATTGAAAGTGCTTTTAGAAACGATAGTGATAATGGAACTGATGATACATCTCCAACATTTAAAGCTTTTGATGAGGGGAGTCATGTAATGAGTAAAGAGGCGAATTCTCAGTTAGCAATACGTCAAGAGAAGTTTATTCGAGACTTAAAAAATGCACTAATTAGAATTGAAAACAAAACGTATGGTGTATGCCGAGTAACCAAGAAATTAATCAATAAGGAACGACTTAAATTAGTTCCACATGCCACACTTAGCATAGAAGCTAAAAACATGCAATAAAAAATAATCAATTACATTTTAATTCCAAATTCTTTAGTTTTAAAACAAAAAGAGTTTGGTTTTTTTTTAGAGTTTTTATTTGAAAAAAATTATTATAATACTACTACTGTGCAATAAATCTTTTTCTCAAAAAATAATTGAAAAAGAGATAGCGGGAAACCACTATAAGAGTATTGAAATCAGTTCAGACAAAATCCATCATATTAATTTAATCTCAACAGACCTTAATACGATATCTATAATTACAAGAATCGAAGGTAAAGACCATGAAAGTGTTGTTTTAAGCCTATTAGAAAAAAATAATATATTATTTATTAAACCAGATACTACCCCTTTTTTTAAGTCTATAAACGATAAATTAGCAGCTCACAAAGTGCAATCCATAGAAATCGAACTGAAGCTCCCAAAACAATTAGGCATAACTATTAATTCTAAAATTGCTTCTTTGACATCTACAGGAAGCTTTAATTTTGTCGTTACCTCTTTGGAACAGGGAAATTGTACCTTAACAAACTTTGAGGGGAATGCAAATTTAAGTTCAAAATCAGGATTTATTAATGTTTCTTCTAAAGCAAACGTTCAAGGAGATGCTCGCTCAAAATCGGGTTTTATAATTAACGAACTTTCAGATAATTTAAGAAGTAATTATAAAATAATTGCAGAAACAAAAGATGGGGATATCTCTTTAATTCAAATTCATTAAATAATATTATTTTTACCAACAAGAAAAATACAATGTCTTTAAAAAAATCCGTATTCATAATTATTTTGATCTTGTTAGTAGATCAGATTTCCAAAGTATATATAAAAACTCATTTTAAATTAGGAGAGAGTATCACTGTTTTAGAATGGTTTAGAATTGCTTTTGTAGAAAACGAAGGAATGGCTTGGGGTGCAAAAATACCTGGGCAATATGGAAAACTAGCTCTTACGTTATTTAGATTGGTCGCAATTGTTGGTATTGGTTATTGGTTGTGGGACTCTATCATAAAGAAATCTTCTAAAATTTTAATTATATCGATCACCTTAATTTTTGCTGGAGCATTAGGTAATATCATCGATTCTGTTTTTTATGGCATCATCTTTAACGATAGTTATGGACAATTAGCCTCTATGTTTCCTGAAGGTGGAGGTTATGCGCCTGTTTTTTATGGTAAAGTTGTAGACATGCTTTATTTTCCAATTTGGGAAGGTTTTTTGCCAGAATGGATTCCTTTTTCTGGCGGGAAATATTTCACCTTTTTTGATCCTGTTTTCAATGTAGCAGACATGGCTATAAGTACTGGATTTGGATTGCTAATCGTATTTAATAGAAAAGCATTTCCAAAGCAAAAACCAGTTGAGTCAGAATAAAACAAACGTCTATATTAAATTTCTTAATACCGTAAAAAGTAATAGAAAAAATAATATTAGCATCAGTCGCTTGGTTGTTATCAAAAGATCTGGCAAATCAATACGAAATGGTTTTAATGCTGTTTTTAAAAAAAGAAATAGCAATAATGGTGTAAAAAAATAAATTGTTAAATTAAGTTTTGCTGCTTTTATAAAATTACCATGTAATAATTCATGAAAAGCCCTTTGAGAACCGCAACCTGGGCAATCGATTCCACTAATGTTTTTTGTGACACAAAGAATAAAAACAGTTTCACTTTGTGCGGGATCATTTTGATAGAAATAATAAATTCCTACTCCAAGTATAAAAAAACCAATTATGGATAATAGTTTATAAATCAAAAAATGCCGCTGTTGTTAAATATTATAAATTTCTAAAATATCTTGATAAGTAGCTATACCTCCCAAAAAATATAAATAGACAATATTTAAAATTAGTAATCCAATCGCAATATAAGCAAGAGTTTTTGAATTTTTAGCTGAAGATAAAGCGCCAGCAAAATCTCCCTTTTCGAATTTTGATTGTACTTGACTAGAAAAGACAATAGCTACAATACCAAGAACAAAGCCAATACAACAAGGAGAACATAGCCCTAAAACAGTTGCCACTATAGCGAGTGTCATTTGATTGTCTGGTACAGAATTTTCTGAATAGTTAGTTTCAAACATGATAAATTATTTTTTAAAAGTATAAATATTATGTGGTGTGACGCAAAAATTTAAGGGGATATCTGTTGCTTCAGGAGTGATAACTTCTTCAGGAGTAAAAAAAGATAACCCTATTAAAATTGTTTTAGCTTCACACTTTGTTAGAAAACGATCATAATATCCTTTTCCATAACCCACTCTATTTCCAATTCGATCATAAGCCAACAAGGGTATAAAAATCACGTCTAATTGTGAGGGGATAATTTCTATTCCAGATACTGGTTCTGGCACCCCGTATTTAGATACCTTTAAAGAAGTGTTGTCTTGTAATAATATATGAGACATTTCACCAGTTTCACGCAATACTTTTGGAACCACAATACTCTTATCTTTTCCTTGCAACACATGGAGTAAAAACTCGGTATTTACCTCTAATTTGTTTACTATTGGTAAAAAAATATGATAGTTGGAAAATTCCCAAATAGGGAGACTTAAACAATTATTTGCAATATTAATACTAAACTCATCCCTCTGCTTTTCTGTAATATGAGCTCTTTTAGATTTGTATTTTAATCTTAGTGCTTGTTTATTCATCTATGTTCTCCATTTCCTCTTCTTGCGTCTGATCATCCTTAGTCGACATATGAAAAATAGCGTCACCTTGATGAACAATCGGTGCCTGATTGACATTAATAACATATCCTTTATTTGGAGCGATCACGTTAAATTTCATTTTTCCATATGGATCTGTAATGGTAGCTAAAACAGCTCCTTTTTTGACCAATTCATTGCACTTTATTTTTAAGTGAAACAAACCACTTTTTTGCGCTCTAATCCATCTTGATTTTTCTATTACCACGGTATCTCTACTGGGATTGGTCACGTTAAATTTAGAATCTAACATATCAAGGTAATATAAAAACCGCTTAGTCCCTCTCACACCGTAATTTACAATCTGAGTGTTACTCTCTAAGGATTTACCTCCCTCAAATAATATGATTGGAATCCCTTTTTTGCTACAAGTAGACCGATAAGTTTTTTTTAAATTTTTTGAATAAACTGAAAAAGGGACATTAAAAATCTTTGCTAGTTTTAATAAATTTTCATCCCCTGGATTTATTCGAACCTGAGGTGCGTTAAAACGACTGGCTCCACCTGTATGAAAATCGATACAGTAATCGGCATGAGGTAAAATTTCATTTGTAAAGAAATAAGCGACTCTACTTGCTAAAGAACCTCTCCGATTTCCTGGGAAAGATCTATTTAAATCTCTACCGTCAGGAAATGCTCGATCCGTATTTAAAAACCCAAAAACATTTAAAATTGGAATACTTATGATGGTACCTCTTTTTGGTTTATTGATTTTTCGTGAAATTAATTGCCTTACAATTTCTACTCCATTTATTTCATCTCCATGAATTGCGGCGGTAATTAATACGGTAGGTCCTGGGTGGGTAGATCTCTCAATAATGATTGGAATTTCTATACTGGTAGAGGTATACAACTTTGCAATATTAAAATCAATAGTTCTACTTTCGCCCAGTTCTATTTTTTCTCCTAGGATTTCCAGAGTTTTTACAAATTCACTCATTACCGTTTATTTCTTTCAATATAACTGATTATTTTTTCTGAAATATTTACCTCAGTTGTTTTTTCAATTCCTTCTAAACCTGGGGATGAATTTATTTCTAAAACTAAAGGGCCTCTTGAGGATTGTAGTATATCGATTCCACAGACTCCTAATTTCATGGCCTTAGCAGCTCTAAGTGCAATATTTTCTTCTTCGTAAGAAAGATTTATTTTTGCAGAGGATCCTCCTCTATGTAAGTTAGATCTAAAATCCCCCTCTTTACTTTGTCGTTTCATAGCAGAAACCACTTTACCATCAACAACAATTACTCTTAGGTCTGTCCCCTTTGATTCTTCTATATATTCTTGCAGTAAAAACTTAACCCCAGCAGTTTTAAGTGTTTCAATAGTTGATAGCGCACTCAAATAGGTGTCAGCAAGAATTACACCATTACCATGTGTTCCCTCTAATATTTTTATAATGACCGGTTCATTTTTAAAATTTGAAAGTAAATATTCTAAATTTGAAGAGGATCCCAAAATAGTTTTAGGAATGGGCACGTTGAATGTTGAAAGTAATTGTGAGCAGGTCCATTTGTCTCTTGTTTGTAAAATAGCCTCTGCAGATACCACAGAAAAAACATTCATTGCATTAAAATGACGAACTAATGTAGCTCCATAATAAGTATTTGAAGCCCCAATTCTAGGTATTATTGCGTCTAGATCATCAACAATTTCATCATGAAAACGGACTACAGATTTACCGTTTTCTATAGATAGTGAGCAATGCGATGGGTCTAATACCTCCATCACATGTTTTCTTTTTGTGCCAGCCTTTAATAGACTTTGAGTTGAATATAGAGTTTCTCCTTTTGATAAAATTGCAATGTTCATTCGTGATATAGTTATTGCTAATTTAGTAATTTATCTATAAGTACTTATTTTTTCGTTCAATAAACATCAATTATCTTTGAACGATGACAGTTTTGCCAATAAAAATACAGTTAAAGACTATACCCAATAAGCCAGGAGTCTATCAGTACTTCGATAAAGAGGGGAAATTATTGTATGTTGGGAAGGCAAAAAATTTAAAAAAAAGAGTTTCTTCTTATTTTACAAAACAACATGATATTGGGAAAACACGCGTTTTAGTAAAAAAGATTGTAAGTATAAAACATATAGTCGTAGAGACTGAAACCGATGCTTTACTGTTAGAGAATAATCTAATTAAAAAGTACCAGCCTCGATATAACATCATGCTTAAAGACGATAAAACCTATCCATGGATTTGTATAAAAAAAGAACGATTCCCTAGGGTGTTTTCGACTAGAAAAATGATAAAAGACGGCTCTGAATATTTTGGTCCTTATACCAATGTAAAAACTGTATATACCTTATTAGAGTTGATAAATGGTTTATTTCCTCTAAGAAATTGTAATTACGATTTAGCAGATAAAAATATTAAATCGGGAAAATATAAAGTTTGCTTGGAATATCACCTTGACAATTGTTTGGGGACCTGTGAAGGAAAACAAACTGAAGAAAATTACAATAAAAATATTGCTGCTATTAGAAATATACTGAAAGGCAACTTTAAGGATTCATTAATTGCATTTAAAAATCAAATGGAGGGTTTTGCTACCAACTTATATTTTGAAGATGCTCAAAAAATAAAAGATAAAATTGCGACTTTGATGAATTATCAATCTAAATCGATGATTGTAAATTCAAAAATTAATAATGTTGACGTTTTTTCAATTGTAACCGATGAGGCCTATGGATATGTTAACTATCTACAACTATCTTATGGTTCAATTATTCGATCACATACATTGGAAATAAAAAAGAAACTTGAAGAAACTGATGAGCAAATTTTACAAATATCAGTAATTGAATTAAGGCAGCGTTTTCAGTCACAATGTAAAGAAATCTATGTCCCTTTTAAGATTAGTGTTGGAGAAAACTTAAAAATCTATGTGCCAAAACTCGGAGATAAAAAGCGAATATTAGATTTGTCACTTAGAAATGCCAAATATTATCGGATGGAGCGATTTAAGCAGACAAAAATTACAGATCCAAATCGTCATGAAAATAGGATTATGTCTCAAATGAAAAAAGATTTACGCTTATCCGAAGAGCCTCGTCACATAGAATGTTTTGATAATAGTAATATCCAAGGGACCAATCCTGTTGCTGCTTGTGTAGTATTTAAAAATGGGAAGCCAAGTAAAAAAGATTATAGAAAATTCAATATTAAAACTGTTGAGGGACCCGATGATTTTGCTTCTATGGAAGAAGTGGTGTATCGAAGATATAAACGCTTACTAGACGAAAAGCAACCACTACCTCAATTAATTATTATTGATGGAGGAAAGGGTCAATTGTCTTCTTCCTTAAAAAGTCTTGATAAACTTGAGCTAAGAGGAAAAATTGCAATCATAGGTATTGCGAAAAGATTAGAGGAATTATTTTATCCTGAAGATCCCATTCCTTTATACCTTGATAAAAAATCGGAAACCTTAAAAATCATACAACAATTAAGAAATGAAGCGCATAGATTTGGGATTACTTTTCATAGAAATAAAAGGAGTAAAGAAGCGTTAAACACAACATTGTTAAACATCGAAGGAATTGGAGAGAAAACAATAATTGAGTTATTAAAAATTTTTAAAAGTCTGAAAAGATTACAAACAGCAAGTTTTGATGACCTCTCTAAGGCAGTTGGCCCAAGTAAAGCTCAAAAAATAATCAACCATTTTAAATAAAATGTAACAATTTAGAGTTTATCTTTACTTATTAGGATATCATAACTAGTCTCAGTGAAATTTTTATTATTAGTAACAATCATATTAGCATCCGGAATTGTGTTTTCTCAAGAAGATTTTTCTAAAGGAGATGTTAAAGTTGGATTGGTATTAAGTGGCGGTGGAGCTAAAGGGATGGCTCATATAGGTGCTTTAAAAATTATTGAAGAAACGGGTGTTCGTATAGACTATATTGGAGGCACAAGTACCGGAGCAATTATCGGAGGGTTATACGCCACAGGATATTCAGCAATTCAAATAGACTCAATATTTAGAGCAGTAAATTTCTCTCAATTGATTCAAGATGAAATTCCTAGAAGTGCAAAAACTTTTTTTGAAAAAAATGAATCTGAAAGGTATGCGATGAATCTCCCTTTTCAGAATTTTAAAATTTCGCTGCCCACCTCGATATCTAAAGGTCAAAATATGTATAACTTATTTTCGAAACTTACTTCTCATGTAAATGACGTCGATAATTTTAATGACTTACCAATTCCTTTTCTCTGTATTGCGACGAATATTGAATCAGGGAAAGAAACCATATTAAATAAGGGTTATTTGCCAGCAGCTGTTGCTGCGAGTAGTGCCTTGCCAACACTATTTAATCCTGTAAAAATTGGAGATTCAATTTATGTAGATGGAGGTGTTACTAATAATTATCCTATTGAAAAAGTAAGATCGATGGGAGCTGATATTGTTATTGGAATTGATGTACAGGATACTTTAAAAACAAGAAATAACCTAAAAAATGCTATAGAAATATTAGGGCAAGTTGGTAATTATAGTGCAATAGAGGCGATGATAGATAAAAGAAATGATACAGATATTTATATTCGCCCAAACATTACAGATTTTTCAGTAGTCTCTTTTAATGAAAAATTAGAAATTATGGATGCTGGAACTAAAGAGGCATTATCAGTTAAGAACCAATTAATTGAACTTGCTTCCAGACAAAAACGGATTTTAAGAAAAAAAGAGACTATTAATTTCAGCGATTCTTTATTAATTAGCGGTATCCAAATAGAGGGTAATTACCACTATACTCGTTCCTATATTTTAGGAAAATTAAAATTAAGAATTCCATCGACAACCTCCTATAGAGCTTTTAGCGAGGGGGTTAATAACCTATCAGCGACTAATAATTTTCAAAAAATTAATTATCGTTTTGTTAATGATAAAAAAGGAGGGCTTATCATTAAATTTGATGTGGTAGAGAGCGAAAATAAATCTTCCTTTCGATTGAGCGCTCACTACGATGATTTATATAAGACAGCTGTACTGTTAAACTATACCCATAAAAGACTATTGTCTAATAACGACATCACCTCTTTTGATTTTATCATAGGAGACAATCTAAGGTATAACTTTGATTATTTTATTGATAAAGGTTATTATTGGAGTATAGGCTTAAATTCTAATTACAATACGTTTGAAGAAAACGTAAATTTAGATTTTATTAGAGCAATTGATATGACTGATTCTGATATCAATAGTTTAAATTTTCAATATGCCGAACTAACGAATCAAATATACGCACAATCCTTCTTAAAAAGAACGTTTTTAATTGGTGCTGGAATTGAACATAAATGGAAAAAATATTTATCAAAAACAATTGGTATCGACGAAAACAATGAACCTAGAACGATTTTTGACGACACCAATTATTTTGGAACTTTTGGATATGTTATTTATGATTCGTTCGACCATAAAATTTTTCCAACAAAGGGTTTTTATTTTAAGGGTAATTTTAATTTTTATTTTTATGCAAATGGAATTAACGAAAATTTTAATGAATTTTCAATAGGGAGAGCTAGGATAGGCTACGCTAAGACCATCATAAAAAACCTTTCTTTATTAGTTGAGTCAGAGGCTGGGGTTAATATTGGAGGTGACGCAACAAAATCCTTTGATTTCTTTGTCGGAGGTTATGGTTATAAGGAGAGTAGTAATTTAGTGTCTTTGTATGGGTATAAAGATTTGAATCTTCGAGGAGATACATTTTTAAAGGCAACCATAACTTTTGATTATAATTTTTACAAAAAACTTCACCTAATCACTTCCGCAAATATTGCAAATGTTGGAGATAATTTATTTGAGGACAATAAATGGGTTGATGCAATTGATTATTCAGGATATGCTTTAGGTTTTGGAGCGGATACTTTTTTAGGTCCAGTTGAAATTAAATATTCATATTCCCCAGAAATAGAGAAAAGCGTTTGGTATGTGAGTATAGGCTACCGGTTTTGATAGGATATTCATATATATGTAGGTTTTACTTTTCTTCATCTAAAAACAATAATTTTTTTACGATATTTGTATTATGACTACTCGTCGTTGGAAATATACCCTTCTTGATATCAAGTTTCTAAATAAAAGAAACCCAGAATAGGCATTTAATAATTTTCAATTAATTAAGTTTAACCATTTAATAAAAAAATTATGCCACGTTACCATAAACTCGGTAAAATACCACCTAAAAGACATACTACCTTCGAAAAACCCGATGGATCCTTATACCAAGAAGAACTATTTGGCACAGCAGGGTTTGCAGGAATGTCTTCTCTAATTTATCATTTATATCCGCCAACTGTTGTTTCTGAAGTTAAGAGAGGCGAAGATGTAAGCCCAAAAATTGCCATTGATAAAAATATGAAGGCACTCAGTTTTAAAGGATTTTCATTAAGCCCTGAAAAGGATTATTTGGCAAGTAGAAAAACATTATTTGCTAATAATGATTTACACATCGGCTTAGCGGCTCCAATGGGATTTTCTAAAAATTATTTTTATAGAAATTCAGATGCTGATGAAATGTTGTTTATTCATATGGGCTCAGGAATCTTAAAAACAATGTATGGAAATATTGAATTTAAATATGGAGACTATCTAATCATACCAAGAGGAACTACGTATCAAATTGACTTTGAAACAGAAGAGAATAAACTATTATATATTGAGTCGTTTAGTCCAATAGTAAGTCCCAAAAGATACAGAAACAATTTCGGTCAATTATTAGAACATTCCCCATTTTGTGAGAGAGACTTTAGATTACCTAAAGATCTAAAAACACATGATGAAAAAGGCGAATTTAAAATACTATCAAAAAAACAAGGGGTAATGTGGGAATACACTCATTCAAACCACCCTTTCGATGTTATTGGTTGGGATGGTTTTCACTATCCGTATGCTTTTTCAATTCACGACTTTGAGCCCATTACAGGTAGAATCCATATGCCTCCTCCTACTCATCAGCAATGGGAAGCATCCGGTTTTGTAGTGTGTTCTTTTGTGCCTAGAATGTATGATTACCATCCAAAATCTATACCTTCACCTTATCATCATTCAAATGTTGACTCAGAAGAGCTTCTGTATTATGTAGATGGAGATTTTATGAGTAGAAATAATATTGAAAAAGGACAGATTACATTACATCCGGGAGGAATTCCTCATGGGCCTCACCCTGGCGCGATTGAAAGGAGTGTAGGTAAAAAAGCAACGGAAGAATTAGCGGTGATGATTGATCCTTTTAAACCTCTTATGATTACTGAAGAAGCCTTAAAATTAGAAGTAGACGATTATTATAAATCTTGGATTAAGTAAGATATATTTAAGAAAAAAAACAATATTATGAGTGATAAAAAAATTAAATCGGTTGATTACGGTTTAGAAAAAATATTTGAAGGAGCGCAAGATTTCTTACCTTTATTAGGAACAGATTACGTTGAATTTTATGTTGGTAACGCTAAACAATCTGCGCATTTTTATAAAACAGCTTTTGGATTTCAATCCTATGCATACAAAGGGCTTGAAACGGGTTCAAGAGATAGTGTGAGTTATGCTTTAAAGCAAGATAAAATTGTTTTAGTATTAACAACGCCTCTTAATAGTAAATCCCCTATTAACGATCATTTAGTTAAACATGGAGATGGAGTTAAAGTGATTGCTTTGTGGGTAGATGACGCTCGAAAAGCTTACGAAGAAACTACAAGTAGGGGAGCTAAATCTTATATGGAACCTTTTGTGGAAAAAGATGAGTTTGGCGAAGTTGTAAGAGCTGGTATTTATACCTATGGTGAAACGGTTCATATGTTTGTTGAGCGTAAAAATTATAAAGGTAACTTTTTTACCAGGTTTTGTTCCTTTGAAGTCAGATTATAATCCGGAATCGGTAGGTTTAAAGTACATTGACCATATGGTTGGAAATGTTGGTTGGGGAGAAATGAATAAATGGGTAAAATGGTATGAAGATGTTATGGGATTTGTTAATTTTTATCTTTTGATGATAAACAAATTCATACCGAATATTCAGCGCTTATGAGTAAGGTAATGAGTAATGGTAATGGACGAATAAAATTCCCAATTAATGAGCCAGCAAAAGCTGCAAAAAAGTCTCAAATTGAAGAATATTTAGATTTTTATGAAGATTCTGGAGTACAGCATTTAGCATTAACAACCGATGATATTGTAAAAACGGTAGCTCAGTTAAAATCTAGAGGTATTGAGTTTTTACCACCACCACCTCAAGCTTATTATGATGAAATTCCTGGTAGATTAGGAGTGCATATGGATATAATGAAAGAAGATATTAAAGAACTTCAAAGGCTTTCTATATTAGTAGATGCTGATGAAGATGGATATTTATTACAAATATTTACAAAACCAGTAGAAGACAGACCAACTTTGTTTTTTGAGATCATTCAAAGAATGGGAGCTCAAGGATTTGGAGCTGGTAATTTCAAAGCATTATTTGAATCTATCGAGAGAGAACAAGCAAATAGAGGAACTCTCTAATTAGGCAGGATTTATTTTTAAAAGTAATCTAATAGTAAAATGAAGTATTTAAGTATTCTGATAATATTTTTTTTTAGTTCGTTTTGCTTTTGTCAAAACAACGCATATGAAGATGGAGAATGGCTTAAGTTCAGGATACATTATGGTTTAATTACTGCGGGACAAGCGACTCTTGAGGTTAAAAGTGAGCTACTAAACGATCAAGAAGTTTTTCATATCATTGGGTTTGGAGAAACTACTGGTATGACCAGTTGGTTTTTTAAAGTTGAAGATCATTATCAGTCTTATATTTTAAAAGACAAAGACCTTCCCGTAAGATTTGTAAGGAATATCAATGAAGGAGGTTATAAAAAAGAGATTCAGATCGATTTTAATCAGTCTTCTAAAATGGCTACTATTGTTGACTTTATTAATGATAATAAGAAAATAGTTCCTTTCCCAAGTCAGGCACAAGATATGGTTTCTTCTTTTTATTATTTACGTAATAATCTAGACACCCATTCTTTAAAGGAGAACGATGAGTTTGATTTAGATATGTTTTTTGATAGTGAAAATTATAAATTCAAACTCAAATATTTGCGTAAGGAAGTTTTAGATACCGAATTTGGAAAAGTCCCCTGCTTAGTTTTTAGACCCTATGTTGAATCTGGTAGAGTTTTTAACGAAAAAGAAAGTCTTACGATTTGGGTTAGTGATGATGACAATAAAATACCACTATTAATTAAAGCAGATTTAGCAGTAGGATCTTTAAAGGCCTCTTTAATAGAGTTTAAAAAATTAAATAATTCGTTTAAAATATTTGTAAAATAAATTATGGCAACTCAATCAAATAGAGATAAATTAATACATCAGTTAGAAAATAAATTTAATGATATAGGTCAAGATTTAGATACTCACTTAGAGGGGTTACTTCATAGCGAACCAATAACCTATTGGGATTACATTAAAACTGATGCCTTATTAAATTTGCAACTTCAAAGAACTACATTACCTGATGAGATGGTATTTATTATGTATCATCAAGTAAATGAGTTATTATTTAAAATGATACTCTGGGAGATCGAACAAGTTGCACATCATAAAATGTTAACTGCTGAATTTTTCTCCTCAAGACTAATGCGGATAAGTAGGTATTTTGATATGCTTACCTCCTCTTTTTCTATAATGCAAGACGGAATGGAAGTGAAACAGTATTTGAAATTTAGAAATACATTAACTCCTGCGAGTGGTTTTCAAAGTGCTCAATATCGGAAAATTGAATTTGCTTCTACAGATTTAATTAATTTAATAGATGCAAGATTTAGAGAGACCATAGACCGGAATACCCCCTATGAACACGCTCTAAATCATTTGTATTGGCAAGCTGCTGGTAAAGATTATAAGACTGGAAAAAAATCATATCTGTTATCAGCCTTTGAAGAAAAATACAAAAATGAATTTATTGCTTTTACAAAAGAGTATAATACCATAAATTTATATGCTAAATTCAAGGAATTACCAAAAGAAGTTCAGGAAGATAAAAAATTAATTAAAGCGATGAGACACTACGATTACACGGTAAATATTACTTGGGTAATGGCACATTATAATGCAGCTAATCACTATATTTCTGGAGATAATTCATCAGGGAAAGAAATTGAAGCAACTGGAGGTAGTGACTGGAAAAAATACATGCATCCAAAATATCAAAAAAGAATATTTTTTCCAGATTTATGGTCCGAAAAAGAGTTAAATGACTGGGGAACGAATCTTTAAAAAATTATCTGCAGTGAAAAAACTTCTCCTATTTCTCCTAGTTTCTCTACATTTTTTTTCTTGTTCTCAAAAAAGAACAGATGAAACTACACTTATAAAGAAAGTTGTTAAGGCGAATTTTGAATATGGTTATGATTTTAACGAATTCAATATTGTTAGAGATACCATCAGGTCAGGGGATACATTTGGGGCTATTTTAGACGAAAATCATGTTTCGCAAGGAGAAATTTACGGAGTGGTTTCAAAAATAAAAGATAGTTTTGATGTTAGAAGAGTAAAAGTGGGCAATCCCTACGTTTTATTAAATTCAAAAGATAGTATTGGGAAAACACAACTTTTTATTTATGAAAAAAATAAAATTGATTTTGCAGTGATCGACTTAAGAGATTGTGTATCTAGTTTTAATGATAAAAAAGCGGTTACTTATATCGAAAAATCAGCAAAAGGAGTCATAACGAGTTCTCTGTCTCAAACAATGGAGGCACAAAGATTAAGCCCAAATATGACCGATCAGTTAGCAAATATCTACGCTTGGACTATTGACTTTTTTAGGCTACAGCCCGGAGATAGATTTAAAGTAGTTTACACACAAAAATACATCAATGATACAATTCCAGCAGGCTTAGGAGAAATAAAAGCTGCTATGTTTGAACACCGAGGCAAACCCCTTTACGCTTTTGGATTTATAGGAGATTCTGTCCTAGGCATCAAAGATTACTATGACGATAAAGCAAATAATTTAAGAAGAGCTTTTTTAAAAGCGCCTGTTAAATTTAGTAGAATATCCTCTAGGTATAATTTAAAAAGAAAAATTAGGTTATATGGAAATAGGGTTAGACCTCACAAAGGAACAGATTTTGCAGCGCCAATTGGCACTCCGATCTTAGCAACTGCAGACGGAATTGTTTCAAAGTCAGAAAAAAGAGGAGGTAACGGTAATTATGTAAAAATTAGACATAATAGCACTTACGAAACTCAGTACCTACACATGAAAAGGCGAAATGTAAAATCTGGAAAACGAGTAAAACAAGGAGACGTAATTGGATGGGTTGGAATGACAGGTAATACAAGTGGCCCACACGTTTGTTATCGTTTTTGGAGAAATGGAAAACAGGTAGACCCTTTTAAACAAGATTTGCCTCCTTCAGAACCCTTACATGAAAAATATCAAAATTCTTATTTTGATCACATCGCTCCTTTAAAACAGCAACTAACTAAACTTGTCTTTTAATTTTTTAAAGTTTACAATTTTGTTAATAAAAAACTACTGAATTACAACCCTTTCATATTTAGATATTTATTACTAATACTTACTATAAGCAAATAATCAAAAAATTTAATAGTCTTTTTTAATATTAAAATTTCATTAAAAAAACAAATTGAATACGTAAATTTGTGACAACTCAAAACAATTTTAAATGATGAAAAAAATTACTCTTTATTTAGTAATGTCCTTTTTGTTAGTAAGTGTTATTTCATTTGCACAAGGGACTGTTACAGGAACAATTAATGACAGCGATTTAGGAGGTCCTCTTTCAGGAGCAACAATTGTTGAAGATGGCACTGACAACGGAGCCATTGCAGATTTTGATGGAAATTTTTCTCTTGCCGTAGATGGCGCTAGTGGGAATGTTACGATTTCTTACTTGGGATATTCTTCTCAAACTATGTCCTATTCGCTTTCTAATGGAAGTGCAAATTTAGGTACAGTTTCTCTAGCTCCTGATGCTGATGCATTAGCTGAGGTATTGGTAGTAGGTTCTGGAATTATCGATTTAGCTGCAGGAAGAAAAACTCCTATAGCAGTATCAACAATTTCTGCTGAAGAAATTCAATTAAAAGGAGGGGGAAATCTAGATTTAACGGAATCTATGGCATTTACACCTTCTGCAACAGTTACAGGTAATAATGGATTTGGAGACTCTCAATTTTTCTTAAGAGGGTTTGACCAAACCAATATTGCTATATTGTTAAACGGACAACCTGTGAACAGTATGGAAGATGGTAAAGTTTATTGGTCTAACTGGGCTGGTATTGCAGATATTGCAACAACTGTTCAAATTCAAAGAGGTTTAGGTGCTTCTAAATTAGCGATTCCTTCAGTTGGGGGAACCACTAATATTGTAATGAAAGCTGCAGATAAAAAACAAGGTGGATTTGCTCGTTTTACAGGAGCAAATGACAGCTATTTTAAAGGAACTGTTGGATACGATTCTGGTAGAAATGAAAAAGGATGGGCTTTTTCTGTGTTATTAGACCATTGGCAAGCACACAGGAAATGGGCTAAAGGTACCTACGGACAAGGACAAACTTATTATTTCGCTGTTGGATACAAGCCAAACGAAAAACATAATTTTAACTTTTTAATTACAGGTGCTCCTCAATTACACGGAAATCAGTGGTCTCAATCTTTGGAGAGAATTGCAGCAGATCCAAAATTTAATCAACACTGGGGTTACCTTAATGAAGATGGAACCGATATTTCGTCTGAAAGACAAAATTTTTATCACAAACCAGTTGCTAACTTAAACTGGGATTTTAATCTCTCTGATAAAACTGAATTATCAACTGTAGCATACGCATCATGGGGACGTGGTGGAGGAACAGGACCTAGAGGTAACGGTAGAATTAGAACAGAAGATCCAGATGGTGACGGCCCTTTATTTGGTCAACTTGATTATCCTGCAATTGAAGAAGCTAACGCTTTAGTAGGTGTTGGTGGGGATTATGGAGCTGAAAATGGAGCTGGTTATATTAGAAGAGCTTCTATGAATAACCATGCTTGGTATGGATTGTTATCCAACTTAACGCATGACTTTTCTGATAATTTTACAGCTAGTGCTGGTTTAGATGTAAGAACTTATACAGGAGATCATTTTAGACAAATCGCTGATTTTTATGGTTTATCAGGATGGACAAACGATAGTGGAGATAATTTACCAGAAGATTACGTAGTAACTAATTCATACGACGCTACTCCATGGGCTGCGTTATTTGATTTTGCTCCAGAAGAAGATAGAATTGCTTATGATAATTCAGAAACAATAAACTATCAAGGTGTTTTTGGACAAGTAGAGTATGCAAACGATATGTTTTCTATTTTTGCTCAAGGGGGTGTATCTAATCAGTCTTATGAAAGAGAAGATCGATATAAGCCTGCAAAATCTGAGAAAACAAGCAAAACAGGATACAATGTAAAAGGGGGAGTTTCTTTAACTATGGCTGAAGGAAATACTATTTTCTTTAACGCTGGATACAACTCAAGACAACCTTATTTAGACAATATTTTTAATAGAAATACAGGTTTTATTACGGAACTGGTTTCACCTGCAGTAGAAAACGAAAACATCACCAGTTTTGAAGCGGGTTATCGATTTAAAATGAATAATTTTAGAGCAAATTTTAATGCCTATGTAACCAATTGGACCGATAGAACATTATCTAGTTTTGGACAAGATGATAATGGGACTCCAGACGATGATACAGATGATTTTGACACTACTACGCTACAACGAGGAATTACACAATATCATTCAGGTGCTGAATTAGACGTACGTTACAGAGCTACTGATTGGTTATCCTTCAAAGGTTTTATTTCTGCGGGTTCTTGGACCTATAAAGGTGAAGCTGTAGTTTCTACCTACAATGCAGAAACTAATGAACAAATAGGTGAAACAAGTACTGTTAACCGTGATGGAATAAAGGTATCGACTGCGCCACAATTTACTGCTGGTATGGGATTTGATGCAAAAATCATGTCCGGCTTAAGTATTGATGCTCGTATCAAGTACAGAGATAATCATTATGAATTTACTAATGAAAATACTTCAATAGAAGATTATACGGGTGCTCAGCTTGGAAGTTATGCCTTAACTAATGCTGGTATTACCTACAGATTTAGTCTAGGAAATAGTAACAAAATGACTTTTAGAGCGAATATGTTTAATGTATTCGATAAAGTTGCTATACAACAAACAGACAGATTCGGTTATTTTACAACTGGAGGAAGAACATTCAACGCCTCTATGCGCTACGAATTTTAGTAGGAAGTTTATATAAGTATTCAAAAAACGCTCTGATTTGTTCAGGGCGTTTTTTATGATTATATTTAAAATCCACATAATAAACTACTGATTTACAAGAATAAGATCATTTTAATAGATTTAATTAATTATTCTTGTATTTTTAAATTCAATATTAATAAACAAAAAACACGATATTATGAATTCTACAAAAGCTAACTTAATAAATTCTGTTTGCTTAATTGCAATTGGATTATGGGGATACCTTGAAGTAACTTCGCCAACTGCACTCATCCCTGTAGGTTTTGGTGCTGCATTAATCCTTTGTTCTTCTGGGGTAAGAAAAGAAAATAAAGTAGTTGCTCACATAGCCGTTCTTTTAACACTATTAATCCTAATTGCTTTAGTCGGAATGAGATTACCTAAATCATTAAATCAAGGAGGCTTAGGTCTTTTAAGAGTTTTATTAATGATAGGAACTTCTACTTTTTCAATGGTTTATTTTGTAAAAAGTTTTATTGCAAATAGAAAAGCCAGAAAATAAGTTAAATTCTATTTTCAAACACAAAATGTAGTTTTGTGAAACAAAAGCCTTCGATTTTAATTGGAGGCTTTTTTAATAACTGAGATTATTTTTCTTTTACCAAATAAATGTAGACAGGAAAGTGATCGCTGTAACCTCCTGTATAGGATCCGCTAGCAAAACTACGATAGGGGTATCCCTTATATCTTCCATGAGCATTTACTAGGTATGTTTTATTATAAATTCCTGCTTGATAAAAACGATAACTTGAAAAATCTTTTTTCGTTAATTCAGTAGATATTATTATTTGATCAAACAGATTCCAACTATCTCTGTAAGCAAGCGACCCATAACCCTGTTTAGCTAAATCCTCCATTGGATTGTATAATTCTTTTATAGCTAGCTCGCTAGTTTTTCTTTTTGCATTTAGATGATCTTTTACACTTGGGTTTGTAGGATCGTCATTAAAATCACCCATAGTAATTATTTTAGCATAGGGATCATCACTAAAGATAGAATCAATAATTTGTCTATTTAATTTTGCGGCTTTAATCCTTTTTGACCTACTCCTTTTTTCGCCACCACTTCTGGAGGGCCAATGATTAACGATTAGGTGAATTTTTTCTCCGTCTAACATACCGCTGACAACCAATTGATCTCGCGTAAAAACTCTTTTTGACTTATCATTATCATCATAAATTAAAAGTTCTTTTGCTTTGTAATGAGTAGGCGTGAATAACTTTTTCTTATACAATAAGGCGACATCAATACCTCTTCTATCGGGTGAATCAAACTGAATAATTCCGTAATCTTGTTCAACTAAAGTTTCTTGGTTAACTAGATCTTCTAAAACTTTTCTGTTTTCAGTTTCACAAACTCCTATAATTGTGGGAGCGCTCCCTGAAACCTCAGCTCCAATCTCAGCCATGACCTTGGCCATATTTTTTAATTTATCTTGATAGATTTCTTCTGTCCAATGATCTTTTCCATCTGGAGTTCTGTCATCATCATAGGTTAGGGGGTCATTTTCAGTATCAAATAAATTTTCAAGATTATAAAAGGCAACTGTATTGACCTTGTAGGCTTTTTTTTCTTGAGAAAAGACAGTAGTGATCGTTAAAATTAATACGATTAATAAGGATTTTTTAATTTTCGTTAAGTGCATTGATTAGAATTATTTATAGTCAAATTATTTATGTCATTGTCAAAAGTAAATAATTCAATGAAATAATGTAGTTTTGTAAGTAATTAATTATAAACTAATAACTAAATTTAGAATGAAAAAAATCATTTTCACTTTATGTGTAGTGTCATTAATGAGTTTTACTTTACTAGCTCAGGATGCTATCATAAAAGGAAGGGTGGTAGATACTAATTCAAGTGAGGCAATTCCAAGCGTAGAAATACGAATTTTATCCAGTGATTACAATACACAAACAGATGAAAAAGGAATGTTTCTTATTACAAGTAATACGCTCCCACAAGGAGAACAAATACTTGTCGTAAGTAAACTAAATTACATTACTCAAAGTATCCCTATTACCATCCAAAACGGAGAAATCATTAACCTAGATCCCATTATTATGGATATAGATCTAACCGAGTTAGAATCTCAGATTGGAGTAATCAATTTATCAGACAATGAATTAGATGGTGATCTTGGAGGAGCGGCTACAAATGTTTCAGGGCTTTTACAAGCGTCTAGAGATGTCTTTTTAAGCGCTGCTGCATTTGATTTTAGTGCCACTTTTTTTAGACCCCGTGGTTTAGACAATGCCAATGGTAAAGTTTTAATCAATGGAATTGAAATGAACAAACAATTTAATGGTCGTCCTCAATGGGGAGATTGGGGAGGTCTTAACGATGTTCAAAGGAATCGAGAATTTTCGATGGGATTAAAAGCTAATGATTATACTTTTGGTGATTTAGCAGGAACAACCAATATGGTAATGAGAGCCTCTAAATACAGGAAAAGTAGTCGAGTTTCTTATGCTGCTGCTAATAGAAGTTATACTGGAAGAATTATGGCATCTTATCATAGCGGTTTATCAAAAACCGGTTGGGCCTATTCATTTTTAGCTTCAAGGCGTTTTGGTAATGAAGGTTATATAGACGGTACTTTGTATGATGCAAATTCATTTTTTGCGTCTGTAGAGAAGAAAATAAATAATGCTCACAGCCTTAATTTTACCGCATTTTATACCCCAAATCGACGAGGTCGTTCAACTGCAATAACTCAGGAGGTAAAAGATCTTAAAGGGATTCAATACAATCCTAACTGGGGATATCAAGACGGAAATATAAGAAACAGTCGTGTGCGTAATATTAAAGAACCAGTATTTATGTTAAATCATTACTGGAAGATAAATGATAAAACTAACCTTAATACAAATGCCTCGTATCAAACAGGAAGTATTGGAAATACTAGAGTTGATCAAGGAGGTACACGCCTTGTAACAATTGAAGGTCAGGAAGCATATATTGGTGGCGGAAGAAATCCTTTGGGGAATTATTATCAAAGACTCCCGAGTTATTTTTTACAGGATCCTAACCCAACTCCAGGAGATTTTCAAAATGCGTATTTAGCCCAACAGGAATTTGTAAATAACGGTCAGTTAGATTGGGAATCGCTTTACAGAGCAAATGCTATCGCTACTTCTACAGGAGGAAATTCTATTTACGCAATTCAAGAGGATAGAATTGACGACACTCAATTGACTGTGAATACAATTTTTGATACTCAAATTTCAGATAATATTTTATTAAATGCGAGTATTAATTATCGCAACCTAAAAAGTGAAAACTTTGCAGAAGTAAAAGATTTATTAGGAGGTACTGGATTTTTAGATGTAGACTTTTTTGCTGAAGGTGAAGATGGAGAGGTAGATATTACTGTTGGAGATGTTGCACAAAGTGATTTACGAAATAGAAATCGAATTGCGAAAGTAGGAGATCGATATAAGTATAACTATGAAATTAATGCAGACGTATTATCTGGATTTGCTCAAGCGCAATTTAAATATAACCGTGTAGATTTTTATCTCGGAACTTCAATTACTAATACGAACTATCAAAGAAACGGTTTATTTGAAAATGGCAACTATCAAGGAGCTGAATCATTTGGTAAAGGAGAAAAGCAAAGTTTTACAGATTTTAGTTTCAAAGCTGGAGCTACTTATAAAATTACAGGAAGACATTTAATAGATGTGAATTTAGGTTCGTTATCAAAGGCACCAACAATCAGGAATACGTTTACGAATGCTCGTCAAAACAATAACGTGACTATTGGTTTAGAAAGTGAAAAAATTCAGAATATTGATATCGGTTACATATATAGATCACCAATTGTAAAAGCTCGTTTAACCGGGTTTTATTCAAATTTTTCTAATGGAACTGATTTAGGATTTTATTTTACTGAAAATTTAGCCGGTTTAGGTTTAGAACAAGACGCTTTTATTCAGGAAGTAATGACTAACGTTGAAAAACAACATATTGGTATTGAGTTTGGAATTGAAGCACAGGTAACTCCTACTATAAAATTAAAAGGAGCTGCTTCAATGGGTCAATATACGTTTAATAATAATCCTAACTTATACATAACTAGTGACGATTTAGATGGTCCTGTAACGTTTGGCGACGGAACTACAAAACTTAAAGATTATCATGTTGCAGGAGGCCCCGAGAGAGCATATCAAGTAGGATTCGAATACAGAGATCCAAAATTTTGGTGGGTTGGTTTAACAACTAATTATTTCTCAAATGCCTACGTAGATGTAAACAATTTGGCTAGATCAGCTAATTTTAGCACTGATTTTGATGGCCAGCCATTTAATGATTATGATCCGGAGGTAGCTAACGGGCTATTAAAGCAAGAAAAGTTCGATGACTATGTTTTGGTTAATATTGTAGGAGGTAAATCTTGGAAAATCAATCAATATTATGTTGGATTTTTTGCTACGATCAACAATGCATTGGATCAAGAGTATATTACAGGTGGATTTGAGCAAGGTAGAAAATCAAACTATAGAGATTTGAAAGAAGATAGATCTCGTGAAAATGGATCTGTTTTTGGATCTCGCTATTTCTTTGGAACAGGAGCATCCTATTATGTAAATGTTTACGTAAGATTTTAATAAAATTAAATAATGACGTATTTATCGTCGACTAAAAAATAAAATTTATAACAATGAAAACTATTAAAAATTATAAAATAGTAGCCTTCTTTTTAGCAATGACAATGGTATTGTCTTGTGTAAAAGATGATGACTACGATGTGCCAAATACAGATCCAGTTGCTCCAATTATCGATGGAGAAATTATTAGTATAAATGCTTTGAACTCTTTATTAGAGCAAGAACAAAATACTAATGGTAACGATATATTGAGTTTTACGGAGAGTAATTTATTTATTTCAGGTTATGTAATCTCAAATGATGAGGCTGGAAATATTTATGAAGAATTAGTTTTACAAGATTCACCTAGTAATCCTACAAGAGGAGTAAAGGTGCTCATCAATGTAAGTCCACTTAATACAACCTATGAATTTGGTAGAAAAGTTTACGTAAAACTAGATGGATTGGCTGTTGGTTATAATGGAGGAGTTTTATCTTTAGGTTTTAGAGATGGAACACAAGTTGAAGCTATAGCAGAATCTTTGATGGATCAAACGATTATTAGAGAGGTTGAATTGGCAACAATTGAGGCGATGCCAATAAATATTTCTGATTTTTCTTTAGCTAAAACCAATATGTATGTCCGATTAAATGACGTACAATTTAACAGAAATGATGCTTTAGGAGATAACCGAAAAACATTTGCAGCAGAGCCTGAAGATGAATTTGACGGTGAACGAAATTTGGAAAGTTGTTCCGAAGGATTGAGTGTTATTTTAAGCACGAGTACTTTCTCAGATTTTAAAGCAGTTGAAGTACCTCAAGGTAGAGGTTATCTAGACGGTATATTAACATTGAATTATTTTGGTGACACCTTTAATATGGTTTTAAATTCACCGGAATCTATTAATTTTGATAGTACAGATCGCTGCGATCCACAAGAAGTAGATTGTGGTTTAGCCTCAAGCACTGGAAGTAATATTATTTTTAGCGAATTCTTCGAAAGCCAAGAAGAAGGAGAATCTGTTTCTGGTAACGGCTGGACCAATTATATTCAAGAAGGATCAAGAGATTACAGAGCCTATTTTAATGATGGCGGGAACGGCAATCCATCTTTAGGAGTTTCAGCTTCAATAGGATCTTACAATTCAGACGATGATAGTTCGATTACTTGGTTAATCATGCCGGAGATAGATTTTGACGCTCAAGATGGTGAAACAGTTAACTTTAAAACGTCGAATAGCTTTTCAGATGGAAGTACCCTAGAGTTTTTATTTTCAAGTGATTGGGATGGAACTACTGAAAATATTATGACGGCTTCTTGGTCCATAATCCCTGCAGCTTATATCGTTAAAGATGATGACTTTTATGGCGATTGGTTTGATTCAGGCAATGTAAGCTTGGATTGTATCACTGGCAAAGGATATTTAGCATTTAAATATACAGGTAGCGGTGAAGAAGATTTTGATGGAACTTACGAGTTGGACGAAATTGTAGTTAATTCCAACTAAAAATAATACAATAATTCAAAAAACTGCTTGAGCTTACTCAAGCAGTTTTTTTTTAACATTTTTTGAAAATTAGTTATCAATTATAAGTTTATTAGTACTTTAACTAACTGATTAATAATCAATAAAAAACTAAAGTATGAAGAGTTTACAATCCTTAGCTTCCTTTTTTTTAATAGTCGGTCTAGTATATTACAGTTTTTTTAGCTTAATGCCTCAAAAAGGTTCGCCAAGCTCAGTAGAAGAGACCAAATTTTCAACAGAAAGAGCTTTGATTCCTCTTAAAGAAATTACCAAAGCGCCTCATTATATTGGAACAAAAGAACATGCAAGAGTTCGAAATTATTTAATTGGTCAATTAGAAGAATTAGGTTTAGAAACTCAAGTCCAGGAAGGCTTTGTGATCAATCCAAAATGGAAGAGTTTAGACAAACCAAAAAATATAATTGCTCAAATAAAAGGTTCAGAAAATGGAAAATCACTATTGCTATTATCCCACTATGATAGCGCTTTAACCCCTTCTTATGGAGCTAGTGATGCAGGCAGTGGAGTGGTAACTATTTTAGAAACACTTAGAGCTTACAAAGCAAGTGGAAAGAAACCAAAAAACGATATAATAGTACTCTTCACTGATGCTGAAGAAGTTGGTTTAGATGGAGCTCGTCTTTTTGTAAACAACCATCCTTGGGCAAAAAATGTAGGGATTGCTTTAAATTTTGAAGCAAGAGGTAGTGGTGGCCCTAGCAATATGATAGTTGAGACCAATGGAGGAAATAAAAATTTAATCAAGGCATTTATGGAAGCAGATGTAAAGTTTCCGGTCGCCTCCTCACTAATGTATAGTATCTACAAGATGTTACCTAATGACACTGACTCTACGGTACTCAGAGAGGGAGCGGATATTGATGGTTTCTTTTTTGCTTTTATAGATGATCATTATGACTACCACACAGCAAATGATACTTATGATAATCTAGATGTAAATACCTTACAGCACCAAGGAGAATATCTTTTGCCTTTGGTTCATTATTTTGGTGATTCAGATTTAAATCAATTAAAATCCTTGGACGATCATGTTTACATTAACCTTCCTTTTTTTAAAATGGTCAGCTATCCATTTACTTGGGTGTTTCCAATGCTACTAGTAGCGATTGTTCTATTTATTGGTTTAATTATTTATGGGCTTCGTAAAAGGGTATTAACTGGAAACGGAGTTAGTTAGAGGTTTTATCCCATTCACGTTAGCGATGATTTTTTGTGGTATTTTAGGGTTTTATGGCTGGAAATTAATATTATTAATGTACCCACAATATCAGGAAATACAACAAGGATTTACTTATAATGGCCATACTTATATTTCATTTTTTGTACTATTATCCCTCGGGGTATTATTTGGTATTTACTATAAATTTTCAAAAAAAATAAATGTTGCTAATTTGTTGATAGCACCGCTAATCTTTTGGATATTAATTAATATAGGAGTAGCTATTTATTTGAAAGGAGCCGCTTTTTTTATCATCCCAGTTTTTTTAGGGCTGTTGTCTTTATGGATATTGATACGAAAAGATCGTCCAAATTTGATTTTATTAACGATCATTGGTTCTATAGCTATATTTATATTCGCACCATTGGTCCAATTTTTTCCAGTAGGCTTAGGATTAAAAATGCTAGTAGGAAGTTGTTTGTTTACAGCTCTTTTATTTGGAATATTATTACCAGTTATTGGGTTTTACAAGTTGAAAAAAATACTGGCTATGTTATTTGTTATGGTAGCAAGCCTATTTTTTATTAAAGCACATTTATCAAGTAATTTTTCTCCTAACAGACAAAAGCCAAATAGTTTAGTTTATTACCATGATGCAGATAATAATAAAAACTATTGGGCAACTTACGATCAAGAATTGGACGATTGGACTAAGGAGTATTTAGGAAATTCTCCAGAACCAGCTTCTAGTTATATTTCGTATGCTTCAGGAAGTAAGTATGCTAAGGGGTACAAGTTTGCAAATGTAGCCCCCAATAAAAATATTCCTATTTTTAAAACAGTTCTCCATAAGGATACCGTCATCAATCAATATAAAGAAGTTTCTTTTACAATATTCCCGCAGCGAGCTGTAAATCAAATCAGTCTCTATACAGCAGAAGAAGTAAATTTTAAGTCTCTTTCATTTAATGGGCAATTTTTTCCTTTGAATAATAACTTAACAAATGCAGCTCAAAAAATTAAAAGTAAAGAGTTAGTGCGTTATTACGTATCCGATAAGGATAGTTTGGTAGTCTCTTATGAGGTTTCAAAAAACCAGAAGGTTTCTTTTACCGTGCTAGAATACTCGTATGATTTACTAAATCACCCACAGTTTACAATCAATAAACGAGCTGATTATATGATGCCAAAACCCTTCATAGTTACAGATGCTGTTATTGTAAAGAAAGAATTAAATATGGAAGACTTAATTACGTTTTGAGTAATTATAATTTTTTTTGTAATTCTATTTTTTTTCACTGTTGAATTTTTGTAAATCAATCAGGTCTTTCTCCATTTTTTCATCAATTTGAATAAATAAATTTTTAATAGAAATATTTAATTCGTTAAGCTTATTTTCAAGCTTTATGGAATCCAGATGAATTTTTTTAACCTCTTGATTCAATAAATAAGTACGAGTTTTAACGACTAGTAATCTTGAGTATATTATTGGAGTATTTAAAGTATCTGGTATTTTTTTTAGGATAGAATCTATATGAGAAACCATTAAATTGGACTTCTCTTTTAAAATTTCTAGTGGAGTTTCCGTTAATGGTATTGGCTTGTTCCTCAAAATCTTCAAAAGCCCCCCACTGAATTACTTCTGCTCGAACATTATCGGGCAACGTAGGGATTATAAATTCAGGATCGCCGTAAGTACCTAAATTTAAAGTTTGAGTTGATAAATTTTGTGTAGTTTCTTCAGGCGATTTCCCGCAAGCAAAAATTAAAAGACTAAATAAAAATAAATACTTCATTAAGGTGGTATTACTACAAATATACGAGTTCTATTCACATATCAAACTAGAAATAAATGAATACGAAAGTATAGATTATCCGTATATTTACGATTCCAAAACAGATATTTTGAAAAAAAGAATACTTATTATAGGAGCTTCCGGTCAAATAGGAACTGAGTTAACTTTGTGTTTGAGAAAAAAATATGGAAATTCTAAAGTTATAGCAACTGATATTAGAGAAGATGATGGAACATTAAGCACAGATGGGCCTTTCGAGATTTTAGATGCAATGGATTATAAAGCTACTGAAGACTTAATTATTCGTTACGAAATTACAGAAGTCTATTTATTAGCGGCGATGCTATCTGCGACTGCCGAAAAATTTCCAATGCGAGCCTGGGATTTAAATATGACTTCATTATTTAACGTGTTAAATTTGGGTAAGGAACAAAAAGTAAAAAAAATATTTTGGCCTTCAAGTATTGCCGTTTTTGGCCCAACAACTCCAAAGCAACATACACCTCAAAAAACGATTATGGAACCTTCTACGGTTTATGGTATTAGCAAACAAACAGGAGAAAGATGGTGTGAGTATTATCATAAAAAATACGATTTAGATGTTAGAAGTATTCGTTATCCTGGTTTAATTAGTTATAAGACTGCTCCTGGCGGAGGTACGACAGATTATGCAGTAGATATTTATCACAAGGCAGTTAAACATCAAAAATATAATTGTTTTTTAAATCAAGAAACTACATTGCCAATGATGTTTATTGATGACGCCATTAGGGCAACTTTGAGCATTATGGAGGCTCCAAAAGAAGCTATAAAGGTAAGAAGCTCTTACAATTTATCGGGACTAAGTTTTAATCCCACTGAAATTGCTGCGAGTATACGAAAAAAACTACCTGATTTTGAAATAGGCTACACACCTGATTTTAGACAGAAAATAGCAGACTCTTGGCCACAAAGTATCGATGACACTGCTGCTCAAAATGATTGGGCCTGGAAAAATGAAACCTCTTTAGATAAAATGACCTCGATAATGTTAGAAAATCTATCGAGTTAAATTTTAAAAGAATTTTAGACACTAGATTTTAAAACCAAGATCGTTTTTCAATTTGATAGGTATTATAAAAATCTTCATCACTTTTAGTAAGGTAAATAATACCCTCAATAAAGCCGACTATTCCAGCGATACCACAAGTAATTATGGTTAGTAAAATTTGAATAAAACCTTCTTTGTTATAGCCTAGAATAAATTTGTGGATACCAATATGACCAAAAAATATCCCTAAAACTCCTGCTAATATTTTTTTGTTGTCCCTATTATTTGTTGTTTGGTTCCAACTCTCTTTAAACTCATTTGCAGTTTTTTTTGTCTCCGATTCAAACGTATTGTTATTTTCTTCACTCATATTACTTTTTTAAATATTTAATAAATGTACTCCTTTTTCTGAAGTAAGGATTTACTATTCATATTGATTCCCGTTAAAATTATTGATAATTTTATTCACAATCACTTGCGCTAATTTTTTTTTACTTTCGATGGTCCAACCTGCAACGTGCGGACTTAAAACAACTTGCTCCATTGATAGTAATTCAGACAATTCTAAAGGCAAATCATGTTCAAATAATGTTTCAAAAGAACTTTTTTCAAATTCCAATACATCGAGCCCAGCTCCTAAAATAGTTCCTTTTTTTAATGCAGTTACCAAATCTTTGGTAACGACACTTTTCCCCCTTGCGGTATTTATAAACCAAAAAGGTTTTGAAAACTGTTTTATAAAATCAACGTTAATTAATTGGTGAGTTAAGCTGGTCCAAGGAGTGTGGAGGCTTACAACATCTACACGTTTCTGAAATTCATCTAAATCAACTTGTTTTGCATTTTCATCGCCCACTTCGTTTTTTATATCGTAGCATAAAACCTCACAATCAAAACCCCTGAGTTTTTGTGCAAAAGCTTTTCCCATATTCCCATATCCTATGATCCCCACAATTTTTCCATCCAACTCAATTCCTCTATTTTCTTCTCGGAGCCAAAGACCATTTTTAACTTCAAGATCTGCTTTGTTAAGTTTATTAAATAAGGAAAGAATCATTCCTAAAGCATGTTCTCCAACGGCATTTTTATTTCCTTCTGGAGCAGAAATTAAAACAATATTCTTAGATGTTGCAAAAGGAATATCAATACTTTCCAGACCAGCGCCTACCCGCGCAATAAATTTTAAATTTGTTGCCGCATTGATAAATTTTTGATCACATTTAAATCTACTTCGAATAACAATTCCCTCATAATTAGCGATTTTTGTTTCAATCGTCTCTTTTGATGAAGTGTAATCTTCATCATTTTTAAATCCAGCCTCAGCTAGTTCTTTTATGAGTAAAGGGTGGTTTTTATCTAGATGAAGTATTTTCATATTTTCGAGAAATTAGATTCCCTAAAAGTTATTGAATAGGTTTTTATTTAAAAACCAAGTATGAGTTTTGCAATATAAAAAAACAAGAAAATTCCAAATATATCATTACTGGTAGTTATAAATGGCCCAGTAGCTATTGCAGGATCAATCCCTTTTCGGTCTAAAATAATAGGGACAAATGTTCCAATTAGAGAAGCTATAATAATAACCGAAAGCATCGATAAAGCTATCGTTATACTTACGATGAAATCTTGTCCAACAAATGCACCAAAAAGAACCACTAATAAACCTAAAATACTTCCATTGATCAATGCTAGACCGACTTCCTTTATTAAACGATGAAACATACTCCCTTTAACCACATCGTTCGCTAAACCTTGTACAATAATAGCACTCGATTGCACCCCAACATTACCTGCCATGGCAGCAATTAATGGAGTAAAGAAAAACAAAATAGGATAGCTTGATAAAGCTTCATCAAAACCTTGCAAAATATATACACTCCCTAAGCCTCCAAAAAGGCCTAGTACCAACCATGGCAAACGAGCTTTTGTAAGTTCATAGATATTGTCATCAGCCTCAACATCTTGTGAGATACCGGCTGCTAATTGGTAATCTTTTTCTGCTTCTTCTTTGATAAAGTCAACAATGTCATCAATAGTAATTCTGCCAACCAACACTCCTTTTTGATCCACTACAGGGATTGCTTCTAGATCGTATTTTTGCATAATTTTTGCAACCTCTTCATCTTTTGTATCCACAGACACATAATCAACTTTTGATATATATACATCGCTAATATGAGTTTTCGTAGAAGCGGTTAAAAGATCTTTTAACGATAAGCGTCCTTTTAGTTTGTCATCTTCATCCGTAACATAAATGGAGTGAACACGAGTCACATTTTCTGCTTGCTTTCTCATTTCTATTACACAACTGGCTACCGTCCATGTTTCTTTAACTTTCACCAATTCTTTTGCCATTAAAGCTCCAGCAGTATCTTCTTCGTAAGTTAACAGTTCAACAATATCAGAAGCATGTTCTTCGTCTTCAATTTTCTCGATTACCTTTTTTTGAATATGATCATCAAGTTCTGCTACAACATCGGCAGCATCGTCAGTGTCCATTTCTTCAATTTCTTTGGCAATTTCAATAGGAGAAAGACGATTCAGAATTTTTTCTCGATCATCTTCATCTAGTTCCATTAAAGCCTCCGAAGTTATTTCACTTTCTAGAGACTTAATAAGGTAGGTAGCTTCTTCTGAATTTAATTCTTCTAACAGTTCAGCAATATCAGCAAAATGGATGTCTTTTAGTAATTGCCTTAGAGCAATTCTATCTTTGTTTGCAATGAGTTGGACTACTTTTTCAAGATAATCCGTTGTTAGTTGAAATTGCATCGTTCTCTAATTTTTGAGTGAGCATTATAAATTCAGCAACAGAAAGTTGTTCTGGTCGCTGCCCAAAGATAGCATCTTCTTTCAATTTATCAGAAAGATTGAAGACTTTTAAGCTGTTTCTTAATGTTTTTCTTCGTTGTTGGAAGGCAGTTTTCACCACTTTAAAGAGCATTTTCTCATTACAAGAGAGGGTAAATTTTCTTTTTCTTTTAAGGCGTAGTACGCCGCTATCTACTTTAGGTGGTGGATTAAAAACAGAAGGTGGAACGGTGAACAAATATTCAGCATCGTAAAAGGCCTGAACTAAAACAGATAAAATACCATAAGTTTTAGAACCTTCTTTTTCACAAATTCGTTGAGCAACTTCTTTTTGAAACATTCCGGTAAACTCAGGAATTTGGTCCCGCCACTCTAGCGTTTTAAATACAATTTGTGTAGAAATATTATATGGAAAATTGCCAGTGATAGCGTAAGGCTTACCTTTAAAAAAATCACTAAGATCAAATTTTAAAAAGTCAGCAGAGATAATTTTTAAATTTTTATGGGGGTAATTTTGTTCGAGATAAATAACAGATTCTGAATCCAGTTCCATGGCGATAACTTCTAGATCCTTTTCAACTAAATATTTAGTAAGAACTCCCATACCAGGACCAATTTCTAAAACATTTGTATAGCTTTCAAGACTTAAAGTATCTGCTATTTTTTTTGCGATATTTTCATCCCTAAGGAAATGTTGCCCTAAATGTTTTTTTGCTCTAACGGCCATTATTTAGTGATGTGTAATAGTATATTCATCTATAATTTCTAGTTCAGTTCTAAATGCTAGCATTTTGTCTGCAAATTTTAACAAGCCTTCTTGTTTTAATTTTGCTGCATCATTTTGGTAGTAACTATCGAGAGCCTCCCGAGATTTTGCTTTGTATTGTATTGCATAAGTAGTACCGCCCATTTCTTCTTCCACCAATACTTTGGTAAGCCTCGCATCTATAAATTTTCCAGTTGCTAATACTAGTGGGATATGATTTTTAATCCATTTTAACCATTCGTCATGGATACGCTCTTCTATATTTACGGTAACATTATATATGATCATACTTATTTGATTTCGTCTCCTCTTAAGAGTCTGAATTTTTTTCTTGCCTCTACAAAGTAAATACTATTCTTATAATTAAAAATTATCAACTCATAATATTCTTTTGCTTTTTGAGGTTGGTTGAGTTTTGTTTCGAATAATTTTGCTAATCTGTAATAAGAATCATCCGCTAAAATATCGTCATTATAAAACTCAATTAGCGTACGATATTTTTTTACAGCTTTAGTATATTCTTCATTAGCTTCGTACAATTCTCCTAATTTATAGAGTACTTCATCTTCAATTTTCTCACCCTTATGATTCAATAATAAGTTTTCTAAAATTAAAATTGCTTCAGCTCTTTTATTTTGAAAAGTAAGTAAATCGGCCCGGGCATATTGTTTTAAAGCGGTTTGTGTAGAATCTTCTAATGAATTATCTTTTATCATTAAGCTTAAATGCATGGCATCGTTAGCAATTAATTGTGTAGCTGATTTTTTTAAGACATCTAATTGTACTTGAGCCCAGTTAAAATCGCCCTTGAAATAACTCGTTCTAGCTACTTTAAAACGAGCTTCTTGAGCTATCAAATCTCCTTTTACCTCATTTTGAATTTGTGAATAATAAATTAAAGCTTCATTAAATCGTTCGTCAAATACTAAAATATCAGCCAATAACATTTTTACTCTTGCTTTTTGATAACGAGATAAGGGTTCTTTTGAAAATTTTTTTAGATTGGCTATAGCGATTTCTTTTTTTTGATTTTTAAAAGCTTCAAAATAATTGAAATCTAATTGTAGTTGATACGTGTTTTTACCTTTTCCAAACTCGTTAAAAAGACGCTGGTATTCTTTTTCAATTTCAGGATAATCCTTTTTTGTGGAGGTCTTACGCTTTATCTTCATTAAATGTTGATGTCCTGCTATTTTACCTTCTGGAGTTGAAGCATTTTCTAGTAAATAGTTAACGATCAGAGTTGCGTTCACATAATCCTCATCTTTAGTGGCGATGTAGGCAATATCGGCAATGCCTGACATGTCATGATCCCCCATACGCTTATAAATTGCTTTTTCTTGAAGAAATGCTTTTTTATAGTCTTTTTGTTGAACAAATAACCAGCTTAATAATTCGTTGTATAATACATCGGGTTGTTTTTGAAGTTTTCGCAATAATGATTTACGAAGTAAAACATTGCCCTCTTCTGTTGAATTCTCAGAAATATATTGACTAAAATTTTGTTGGGCAACACCCAAGTAAGACCGATTTTTTTTAATTAAAGTTAAGTAACTATCGAACATTTTTTCAAGATTTCCCTGTTCTCCATATAACTTTGCTAGTTGATAACTAAAATCACTATCAGGAAATACTTCCATTGCTTCGGTATAGGTTGCTATAGCTTCTTCAATTAAACTATACTTTTCAAAAGCTTGTCCTACGCTTCGGCCATAATTAAACTTAACGGTTTCCTTAACAAAAAGGATCGCTTTATCGTAGTTGATAGTTGCAAGTGAATCGTTTCTTTGTAAAGAATAATTATACCCCAACTCCACATAAAGTTGTGGAATTATTCTTTTAGTATCCAGTTTGTTTAGGATTATTTTTTCAGCTTCTTTATACTTTTCAAGTTGTTGATTTGAAGTTATAATTGCTTTTAAATAATTAAAATTTTTGTTTTTTTTATAGAGTTTAGTGTATAGCAATAGCGCTTTTTCATATTCTCCTTGTTCCAAATAATTTTTGGCTAACAAATCGTTTTGCGCATAAGCAATTGTTAATGGTAACAATAATAAGATGAAAATAATTTTGCGCAAGATTCAAAGTTTTTTAGTTAATCATGTCAAAACCACAATAGGGGATTAAAACAGCTGGAATTTTGATACCTTCCGAAGTTTGATAGTTTTCTAGTATTCCTGCCAATACTCTTGGCAATGCTAAGGCGCTCCCGTTGAGCGTATGTACCAGTTTGTTTTTGCCATCTTCGTCTTTATAGCGTAATTTTAATCTATTCGCTTGAAAAGCCTCAAAATTGGAAACAGAAGATATTTCTAGCCAACGGTCTTGGGCCGTCGAGAACACTTCAAAATCGTAGGTCAGCGATGCAGTAAAACCTAAATCTCCTCCGCACAATCTCAAGATGCGATAAGGAAGTTTTAATTCTTTTAAAATATCTTTAACATGTTCTACCATTTCTGTTAGCGCAGCATCAGAATTTTCTGGTTTTTCTATTCTAACAATTTCTACTTTATCAAATTGGTGCAACCTATTTAGACCTCTTACGTGCGCGCCGTAACTTCCCGCCTCTCTTCTAAAGCATGGAGTGTATCCTGTACACAAAATGGGTAATTCAGAATGTGTTCTTAAATCTCCACGAAATATATTGGTAACTGGGACCTCGGCAGTAGGGATTAAATACAAGTTGTCACCGGTTACATGATACATTTGGCCCTCTTTATCGGGTAACTGTCCGGTTCCATAACCAGAGGTCTCATTAACTAAATGAGGCACTTGATATTCAGTATAACCAGCATGGGTGTTTTTATCCAGAAAATAAGCAATTAATGCACGCTGTAATCTAGCTCCTTTACCTTTGTAAACTGGAAAACCGGCTCCAGTAATTTTCACACCTAGTTCAAAATCTATTAAATCGTATTTTTTTGCTAACTCCCAATGTGGCAGGGCTCCCTCAACTAGTTTTGGAATTTCACCTTCTTTAAAAATTTCTTCATTGTCATTTTCATCAGTTCCAGCCGGAACTAAATTATTTGGAACATTAGGGATTGTAAAAAGAAGTTTTTGTAATTTTTCGAGGGTATTATTTAAAGTTTCGTTTAGCTCTTTTGATTCCTCTTTCAATTGAGATGTTTTTTCTTTTAAAAGAGTTGCTTTTTGTGCTTCACCATTTTTATAAAGTAGGCCAATTTCTTTAGAAAATGAATTGGATTGCGCTAAGGTTTCGTCGAGTTTAGCTTGTGTAGCTTTTCGCAATTCATCTGTTTGTAAAACATCACTGAAAATTATTGATGCATCAAAACCTCTTTTTGAAAGCGCCTGGATGAATTTTTCTTTATTCTCTCGAATTTCGTTTACCTGTAACATTTACCGAATTAATTTAGCTTGCAATTTAGCAAAAATGATACTTTTATTTAAGATTTTTATTGCTTATTTACGATGGTAATCTTTTGGAGAAGAGAATAGCCAATTGCTATGTTTTATAGGATCCCAATCAAGACTAGCAATATCTATAGTATCGTTTGTAAATTGAAAATAAGGGCCTCCATTAACACTCACTTTTGAGTTGAAGAATACTTTAACATCGTTCCCTAATTTTTTTTCTTGTTCTTTAATCTTTTGAGCAAGCTGCCACATTAAGTCAGGTTTTGTAGCTACTGATCTATTTTGTTTCGAGGATAACATTGTCTTGTAGTCGTACCTGCTTTTTTTTCCAGTTTCTTGATCCAAAGTATATATTTTAAGTACCCCTTTTTTAGACCGCAACATCATTCGCCAACTCATTCGATGTCCTTCTTCAGTCCATAATACGTCGTCTTTTATAGCCCAATGTCTTAGAGGTAATCCAAGTTGAATTATGAAATATAACACAAATATACCAATCGGTATATTTGTGTTATATTTGGGTTTGAGCCATTCATTTTTAATATAAATTTCCTTTTTTAACTTAAATCTTTTCTGAATGGTTTCCGAAGTAAAAAAGAAGAGTGCAAAAGCGATAGACATATATGGAAATATACCTACTTGAAATACAATTGAATTAAATAGATGAAAAAATAAAGAAAGATAAAAGCCTAATAGTCTTGTTTTTTTTAACAATAGCATAGGAATCACGACTAAATCAAAAATAATTCCAAAATATGCGAGGGTATAATGTGCCCATTTTTGCTGCAAGAGGTCTCCAATTAAATAGTAATGACTTTTTGACTGTAATAATATACCGGGTGCAGTTCCATGAATCCAATCAGGATAGCATTTAGCAATCGAACCGTACGTAAAAACAATTGCTACCTGTAATACTAAAGTCCACTTAACCCATTGTGAGATAGCTATCGATTTTAATGCTGGATTAAATTTCACATCCAATGAGTATCGTTTGTTTACGGGTAAAAATGCCATCATCCAACACAACAACACCATTAAATAATAATGATTATTATAAGATGTTTTTTGCATTAAATAAACCGTAGTCCACAAAATTGCATAGGAAAACATAGCTATTCTATATTTATAGCCAAGCATTACAAAAATTCCGAGAATTCCCATCAGGACAAAATAAAGATACATGCCTTCCCCTACAAAGACTTGCAAAAAGTCAAACCCAATAAAATTAAATGTAAAGTCAGGATCTACAAAAACTCGTCGAACCCAACCAGTTGCTATAGCGCCAAACGCTTCCAAAGTAATTAAAAAACCAAAAACAACCCTAAAAAGACTGAGTCCTGTATTGTCAATTTGTCTAAATAGAAATTTATTCATTAATTTTTAAATAATTTCTAGCAAATAGTTCATCCTTTTTAATAGCATTTTTTAATGCATCTTTAGACTCAAAAGTTTTTTCTTCTCTAATTCTTTTAATAAAATTTAACTGTATTTCCTTTTGATAAAGATCATTCGAATAATCTAAAAAATAAGTCTCAATTGTTTTATAAGTTCCTCCAACCGTAGGATTGGTGCCGATATTCGTAAGTCCAAAAACTTCTTTTCCTGAAATTATTGATTGAACTAAATACACTCCATTTTTGGGGATTAATTTATAATCTTCTTTTAAATGAAGATTAGCTGTTGGAAATTCTAATGTTTTTCCAATTCCTTTTCCCTTCACAATTAAACCAGAAATCATGAATGTATATCCTAAATAGTTGTTAGCTGTTTGAACTGCTCCTTCATTTAAAGCGTTCCTGATTTTTGTGGAACTTATGGAAACATTTTCTAATTGTTGGGCAGTTATTTCAATTACTTCAAAATCATATGTTTTTCCAAATTCTATTAAATCATCGATGGTAGCATTTCTATTTCTACCAAATTGATGGTCATAGCCAACAATAATTTTTTTAATATGTAACTGATTTACTAAAACATCTCTAACAAAATCCAATGCGGATAATCTGGAAAACTCTCTTGTAAAAGGCTGAACGATTAAATTAGAAATCCCTGTTTTTTCAATCATATGGGTTCGTTCTTCAATGGTGTTTAGAAGCTTTAAAGAAGATTCTTTTTGAAGTACCATTCTGGGGTGAGGAAAAAAACTAACTAAAACAGACTCCAATTCATTTGCAAGAGCAGTTTTATAAAGTTGCTTTAAAATTTTTTGATGCCCCACATGAACTCCGTCAAAGGTCCCTATAGTTACAATAGAAGACTTTGTTTTTTTATAAGCAGCAATCGAATTATAAACCTTCATATTATTTTCCGTTAAAGGAATTCATTGTATTGGTGATACCTGCCAAGCCAAAAGATACAATAGCTTCTATAGCTTTTTCCAATCGCTCCGGGAGTAACTCTTCTTCTTCTTTAATCCATTCTCCCAATACATAGTCCACTTGTCGCCCCTGAGAAAAAGCATCTCCAATTCCAAACCGAAATCGATTGTATTGATTGGTGTTTAAAATAAGCTGAGTGTCTTTGAGTCCGTTATGTCCGCCATCACTCCCTTTTGTTTTGATTCTAAAAGTTCCGAATTTTAGATTTAAATCGTCGGTTACTACCAATAAATTAGCTACTGGGATTTTTTCTTTTTCGAGCCAATATCGCACTGCCTTTCCACTTAAATTCATAAATGTATTTGGCTTTAATAAAACAAAAGATCTTCCTTTTAATTTATAAACAGCTACATCGCCAAGTTTTTTGCTTTCAAAAGTGAGTGCTGCTCTTGTCGCTAAAAAATCTAGAATTTTAAAACCAATATTATGTCTGGTATTTTGCATATTTAGGACCAATATTTCCCAAACCGACAATTAGAAATTTTTTCATAGGGTCACCATCAGTTAGTTTTCTGTTGGAATTTTTTCCGTAAAGTTTTCTTAAAAATGAAAACATAAAATTATTTAACTTCCGTAAAAATAAAAAAAGCATCCCATATAAATGGAATGCTTTTTAAGTATATTTTTTTGAAGTGGTTTATTCTTCTGTTGGCGCTTCTGTTGCAGCTCCTTCAGCAGCAGCTCCTTCAGCTCCTTCAGCTCCTTCGTCTTCTTCTTCTTCTTCTTCTTCTTCATCCTCAACAGCAACACGAGACGTTCTAACTTGACAAACAACTCTACTATCATCTTGAAGTATTACAAACCCTTCACCAGTTAAATCTCCAACAGTTAATGTAGATCCTATTTTCATTGTAGAAATATCGGCATTTAAAAAATCTGGAAGTTCTTTTGGTAACGCTTTTACTCTTAATGAACGTCTTACGATACGTAAAACACCACCATTACGAACTCCGGGAGCGTTTCCTGTAATACGAACTGGAATTTCCATACTTACTTCTTTATCATCAAAAATTTGATAAAAATCGATGTGCAAGATTTGGTCTGTTACCGGGTGAAATTGAATGTCTTGAAGTATTGCATCTATTTTAGAACCATCTTCTAAGGCAATTACTACTGTGTGTACATCTGGAGTGTATACTAAATTTTTAAATGCTAATATTTCAGCTGAAAAGTGAATAGCCTTGTCTCCTCCGTATACTACGCAAGGAACCTGACCAGCATTACGTAAGGCTTTAGTTGCAACTTTGCCCACGCTTTCTCTTTGAGATCCTTTGATTGTAATTGATTTCATTTTTTTGTTTTGTGTTTTTAAATTTATAATCGCCCTCCTATTGGATTTAGGCGGGTGCAAATATGCGTTTTTTCTAGTAAATAGAAAAGAAATTATATTTTTTTTTAAGGAGTATTCTTGCTGATTTTCTGAAAGTTACATTAAAAACTTCGTACTGATTGATTTATTGGAGTTGACATTCGTCATTACTTCGGCAAATAAGTTCGCACAGCTTAGTATTTTAATCTTTGAACTCTCCTTTTTTGAGGGAATAGAATCGGTAACAATAAGTTCTTCTAATTTTGAATTTTCAATTTTGTCATAAGCAAATCCAGAAAGTATAGGATGCGTACAAATAGCTCTTACGCTTAGAGCACCTCGTTCTATCATTAAATCTGCTGCTTTGGTTAAGGTCCCCTGCAGTGTCTACCATATCGTCCACGAGCACTACATTTTTTCCTTCTACATTACCAATTAATTCCATATGAGAAATCACGTTGGCTTTTTCACGTTGTTTGTAACAAATAACAACATCACTTTTTAAAAATTTTGAATAAGCATAGGCGCGTTTAGAACCTCCCATATCTGGAGATGCAATAGTTAAATTATCTAAGTTCAGGGATTGTAGATAGGGTAAGAAAATAGTGGATGCGAAAAGATGATCTACTGGTTTTTCAAAAAAACCTTGAATTTGATCAGCATGTAAGTCCATGGTGATGATCCTTGTTGCTCCAGCAGTTTCCAACATTTTAGCAATTAATTTTGCAGCAATTGGCACTCTAGGTTTGTCTTTTCTGTCTTGACGAGCCCATCCAAAATAAGGAATTACCGCCGCGATGTGTTTGGCAGAAGATCTTTTTGCTGCATCGAGCATAAGTAACATTTCCATTAAATTGTCACTGTTAGGATGTGTTGAACCAACAATAAAAACACGTGCGCCTCGAATCGACTCCTCAAAAGAGGGTTGAAATTCTCCATCACTATAGGCGGAAGTAATAACGTTGCCAAGAGGGACACCATATTTACTTGCAATACTTTTTGCTAATTGTTTACTTTGTTTACAGGCAAAAATTTTAGATGCTGGAAAAGAAGTGTCCATTATTTTTTGAGTATTTGTTGTTGGTTAACAAATGTAAAATTAAAGAATCTAAGTAACCAAAAAATGAATGAATTAGTTATTAAAATTTATTAATTAATGTCTATTTTTGCCAGGCACAAGCTCAAGTGGTGGAATTGGTAGACACGCTGGATTCAAAATCCAGTGCTTCACGGCGTGCGGGTTCGATTCCCGCCTTGAGTACAAGTTATCCCCAAGAATAATTTATTGTTTTTGGGGATATTTTTTAACAGTTTTTTTTAAGTAGTTAGAAATTGATATATTTAATACTTACAAAAATGAGTAGGTTCAAAAATAAATATTATAATTATGAAAGGAAAAATTCAATTTAAGTTTAAAGAACTAATTAAGGAGTATGACAAAAACGAAACAGTAGCTGATATGTATTACGATGTATTTGAAAGTTATGAACAAGAAATAATTAATATTTCAAAAGAAACTGATGAAAGGGATATGTTTGATTTAATTCAGGAAATTTGCATAGATAAAGAAGGTAAGGTTTTTGATACAATTAAATATATTTACCGTGAATGTCACGGATTACTTCATTGAAGATTTAAATTTAGGAGGAGAGTCGATTGTAGGTAGTGGTAAAATTATTTTTACGGATGAAAAAAATTCTAAAGAGCATGTATTTTCAATCTTCGATCTTTATGAAGATTTTGATGATGATGAATTTCTATATGATTAACCCTCTGTGTTTGTTATAGGTTTCTGTAAACTCTCTAAGCTTTTCTAAATCTTTCAAGAAAGGGTTCGATTCCCATCTTGAGTACGAATAAATCGAAAAGCAAGCTAAAACATAAAGCTTGCTTTTTTGTTTTTGTGGGTTTTTGATTTTCAAAGCGACGCTTTGGGGAAAAACAACCGAAGGTTGTTAATCCCGCCTTGAGTACAAATTATCCCCAAGAATAAATTATTGTTTTTGGGGATAATTTTTTTAACTTGGCATTCAAATATTTAACCAATAAAAAAATATTATTTATAATTTTAATGATGTTACCGTTTATTGGAAAATTGAGGGCTAAATTTTAACAACTTTTTATTTACTTTAAGGATACCTCTTATCTCATTTCAAGATATTTAGAAAAATGAAAAAAATTATAGGATTTTACGCTTATTATCAAGTTTTTAAAGATCATCGTGGAAGTGATCAATTAATTATAGCTGAAAAAATTCAGCAATTAATAAAAAGGCTTGAAAATGAGATTAACTTATCGGTAAGGGGTAGAAATTATAAATTCAAAATTTTTTTCGATGTAGTAAGAAAGGAGCAGTTAACTCTCGATCATTTTAAATCTTTTCTAGCTAAGCACCCTGAGATAACAATCATTTGTCAGGTCCCAAATTATTTCCCGAAAACTCAATTACCTGATGAGCTTAAACAATTAATATGCTTTGACAGCTTTCGGATACTTCCAGAGGAGGCTCAATCAAATTCTTTTAAAACTCCGCTGTCTTCAGGTCCGAAACAGGAATTGGTTGTTGTAAAATCTATTTTGAAGAATTACAATTTAGCTTATTTAATCCTATCAGAAGATTCTCTAGAAGCTTCCGAGGAGTTAACTGCCTCAATTAATTCTATTACGGCTATAAAGGAAAGTGAAGGTTTTGATGTTAAGCATGTATCTGAATGGAAGGCGGATAATTTTGGGGATTTAAGATTGTTTTTTTCAAACCTTAAGTCCAATGATGTGGTGTTTTTTGACAAAGATTCATTTGTAAATAGCAATCAAACAGTTCAAGAGAGAAGCAGTAATAGATCGGAGATGTTGAAAATTTATTCTGATTCCAATTCCTATGGTTATGTATGCGCCTTCCGACTGGACTCACGTACCTTATCAAGCTTATTTGGAGATAGCAAAGAGGAACTTCCAAAAATATTAAACTTTGTTGGTGAAGATTTTTATAAAAAACTGGAACTTCAAGAGAAAATATTATTACTTGAAGATAAAAACCTGACTTTAGCCATTGAACAATACTTGACTTGGTATTATCAAATAATACTAGATAAGGTTCAATTGGTAGCTTCAGTTTGTCAGGAAAAAATCAGTTCCTTTGTTTCTAAAGCTGACTTTGTTAATGAATTGCAAAGTGCACTAGTCAAAATTGATGGAAAGAACGATGTCTTTGTAGGAACAGGAGAGGTAATATCTTTCGTTGAAAACACCAAAATTACTGCAGGCAACGTACTAACTTCCTATCATCGCAATAAAAATGGAGAAATAGATCAAAGACTTTTCCCAAAGCAGTATTTAATGAAAGCACAAGGAGCAGAAGAAGTACCTGTGTCCTATCCTAATTTTGATTTTACTAGAATTTCAAATATTTCAATTGAAACAGGGCTTTTTTATTGCGACTTTTATCTAGAGTTAACATCTCCATTTCAAGAAGGGATTGATATTCTAAGGTTTAACAATTTGCATGCAGACAATATTGTAGTAAAACAAATAATTGAGGAAAAGATAAATTCTGAATACTGGTATCATCGTTATCATATCAACGGAACTTTCCAGTTCTTCCCGAGTTGTGAGAATTATCCTTTTGACAAACAAGTTGTTTTTATATCATATTCCCTTATTGAAGAGAAGTATGGAATTCTTCAGCCCGTAAAGCTTAATCAAGTAGATAAGAATTTTAATTCTGATGGTTGGACAAAACTTGGTTTCCGATCTGGGATTCTTCGAAAAAAATATAAGTATACACCCGTATTTAAAGAATCATACTTCGTAATAAATGAGGATAATCGCTTGGGGATGATTCTTTCAAGGCCGAGTTCGTTTGCGATCATTAAGGTGATTATACCCTTGGTTTTTTTATTAAGTCTAGTTGTTTATTCGTTCTATCTATCGTTGGACCAAATAGATACAAGTATTGCGTTATTAACTACATCGTTTCTTTCAGGTATTGCCCTTTACTTTTCTACTGAAAAGCCAAATCCTTTGGTAATAACAACGATAGATTTAATTTTTATGTTCTTTTACCTATTCGTAGGAATTAGTACTATTGTCATATTCGTTTTCAGTATCTTCCCAAACTACTATGAATTAGGATTAAAGATATATCGATGGTTTTCGCTAGGTTTATTTCTTTTTGAAATCTTCCTCATATTAAAAAGAATGACATCGAGAAAATTTGCTCCAAAAATAGTATTTGATGACAAACAATAATTTTATTGAACCATTACCCAAAAAAAAGTGCAGGCAAAGGTGTATAGGAAAAGGTCAATTTTCGTACAAAGAAGTGTCTAAAATTGCATCTATTAACTCTTTTTCGTCACCCATTAAATCATGCATTTTATTTACCACCTCTTGATAGCTTTTTTCACACACTAATAAGGTATAAAACTTTTTTGCAAGTTCTGGTGCTAATACTTCATCTTTTGTTGATTGAATAATGGTGATTTTGCTTTTTAGTTTTTCTGCAAATCCTAAAGGATTAAGTTTACCAATAACCATACTTATTTCTTCTTCATACTCTTCAGTTGGTTTAAGGGATAAAATATTTTTTGCATGCTCCCATAATTGATCCATTAATTGTTTATTCGAGAATAAAGATATTGTATCTATCACTGGATTTAAAAGAATTATTTGATCGAAAACATAGTGTTCTTTATTTATGATATTGGTTACATAGAATCCGCCCATTGAATATCCCAAAGCATGAAGTGGTACTTTATATTTTTCTTTTAGATGACTAGCAACAGTTCTTATATCATTTATAGAACCTAAAAAACTAAATTTCCCTTCACTTTTTTTATCGCCGCGATAATTTATTTCTACAAGCGAAATAGAACTATTTTTTAAATTATTACTCAATAAAACAAGCCTACTTGATCCAGGAAAACCATGACAGAAAAGCACTATTTTTTTAGCATTATTTATATCGCCATAGTGTTCACATACAATCTTACTTCCGTCGATGTTTAGTGAAAGTTCTGTTTTTTTAATAGTTTCCATCATACAAAATTTTGGTTGGTTTTTATATTCAGAATAGTTTATATTTTTAAAAGGTTAATGAGCAACTTGCTCTTTACAATTATCTGACTTTAAAATACAATGGCTTTGAATTATAATTTTATTGAATGATTATCCTTAAAAAAATATAGGCATTTAATAGCATAAAAAAAAGGGCAGGAAAGGAAGCCCAAAGAGAATCTTTAAGTCGTATTCTAACTAGTAAGCCTGCCATCATAAGTAAGGAAAGACCCAGCGAAGAAAATAATAAAATAGTCGGATATTTAAAACCTATAATTAATCCAAGAGCTCCAATAAATTGTAAAATTATAACGAAAAGGCCAAGTTTTTGTAGGCCATAACGTATAAATTCTTTTTTCATATTTGGAGATACAAAATAAGAAATTACATAACAGATAAAAGACAGACTAGAAACGACCGCACAAATTTTAACTAGTTCCATTTAACTTGGACAGTTAAAATAGGCCAATGCTAAACAAAAAATTAAAAGTACTAAGGACGGAAGTTTTTGGATAAAAGGATTTTTCATTTTAAAATGGAAATATTGAGCAATAACCATAAATAAGCCCATCAAGATGGAGGGTATAAATATTAATGATTCATGCCAAATTCCAACCACTAAAAGTGTTGCCAAGGATATTTTTGTGGCTCCCACCAAATTTCGTGTGGTATCACCTAGCCCAAACTGTTCAAACTCTTTCAAGACATTATGATATCTAAAAACCCAAACATAGACTACCGATATGGCTACTGCGGATTGTAATACTAATTGTAATGTTTCCATTTGATTTTTTTAATGATGATATTTCAAAAATACAAAATGTTTAATAAAGAAAAAGAATTAGGCGGGGAGTTCTGTAATTCATGAAATAAATTTAACTCTTATTTGCTATCTTTGAGATATAATAATAAAACCCTAGCATGACAGAATTTTTACTTTATTTAAAATTGGGCTTGACGCACGTACTTGATTGGCAAGCTTACGACCATGTGCTTTTTTTGATTGTATTGGTCGCAGCTTATAATTTTAGTAATTGGAAACGAATCATTATTTTGGTTTCCTTATTTACGCTAGGACATACAATTTCTTTATTACTAGCAAATTTTAATGTGGTTTCAGTTTCTAGCAAATGGATTGAGTTTCTTATACCGGTAACTATTTTAATTACTGCAATCTATAATTTAGGTACTTCTGGCAAAAATAACCGTAGTGAAAAAGTAGGTTTATTTTATTTCATCACCCTCTTTTTTGGATTCATACATGGCTTTGGCTTCGCAACTTATTTTAAAATGATATCGGGAGGCAATGAAATTTTACCTCTTTTAGAATTTGCACTAGGAGTAGAAATTGCTCAAATTATTGTAGTCGCTGCAGTATTGATTTTGAATTTTCTTTTTCAAATCATATTCCGATTTAGTAAACGTGATTGGGTACTAGTGATTTCCTCTATTGTTATAGGAGTCATTATACCGATGCTCCAAAATACTTGGCCACTCTAATTTATACAATATTTAACGCTCTTAAATTTTAATTATGTATAAAACCTTTTAAATTCGTTTCCAATTCAGTGCAATCTCA
>CAJIZF010000003.1 GCA_905181835.1 uncultured Flavobacteriaceae bacterium | reverse complement strand
ATTAATACGATCTATTTCTTCTTTATGTTTCGTATTGATTAACTATACCACTTTTAAATATAATAATGTTGATTACATTAGATATGCTAATAGAAAAGCAATAACTACTGCACTAATTTTAGAGATGTTAAATTGATGGTTTTTTGAACTCTCTAATAAGATGGTTGTCGATACGTGAAGAAATACTCCTATCGCTATTGCTGTAATTTCCTTATGAAAGTTGATGATAGATTCAAAATTATTTGCTAGCCAATTTCCAATGGGTGTCATAATTGCAAATAACAAAAGAAAGGATAGGGTGGTCGTCTTTTTATAATTAGCATTAATAAAAAAAATTGATAGAATTAGGGCGATAGGAATTTTGTGAATCATTATTCCAATAAGTAAATTATTATCTTTAGTAATCGGTAAACCTTCTAGTAATGCATGAATACTTAAGCTTATAAATAATAACCAGGGAAATGTTTTAGATTCATTATGATGGTGTACATGTCCGTGCTCCGCACCTTTAGAGAAAAACTCTAAGATAATTTGCAACAAAATACCAGATATAATATAAACACCAATTAGTTTATTGGGTGTTTCATAAACATCAGGTAATAACTCAAAAATTGTTAAAGCTAAAAGAAAAGCCCCACTAAAAGCAAGGTAGATTGAAAGCTTTTTTACTTTTTTAACCTTCAATATTAGCGCTAAGAAGTAACCTATAAAAACAGCTAAAAAAAGTATTAAATAATTCATTTGTTAATTGAAAATTAAAATTAAACGACTGGAATTTTCAGGTTGATATTCATTCAATTGATAATCACCAAAAGTAAAAAGAAGATTGATTCCTGCTTTTTCAAAATAACTTTTAAAATCATTTAAACTCAAAGCTTTTACTTTTTCAGTAAAAACATAATCTTGATCCTCATGTGTAAAATTGATTTCTTTATATATATAGCCATTTTTAATACTTCTTTTGATGTAGAATGTAATTTCGTCAATCACTTTAGTTTCTGTTGCTACAAGGTTTTTCTGAACATACTCTATATTTAAAAAATCTATAACACCGACGCCTTGTTCGTTTAATTCTTTTTTAATAGATTTTATAGTATTTAGGTTATCTTCTTCATTTTCAAAATACCCAAAACTTGTGAATAGATTAAATACAGCATCAAATTTTTTAGGATAGACCTTACTCATATCGTGCTCCTCGAAAGTTAATGTGTCTGTTTCAAAAACTTTTGCAAAAGCAATACTTTTTGATGATAAATCAACTCCTGTAACTATAAAATCCAATTTGTTTAAATAAATTGAATGACGACCTCTACCACAAGCTAAATCTAGGATTTCAGCTTGAGGTCTTAAGTTTAAAAAAGACGTTAGAGTTTTCATGAAAACACCAGCTTCTTTATCATCTCTACTTTTATAAAGTATATGATAAAAAGGAGTGTCAAACCATGAGGCATACCAATTTTCTATATCTTTTAGCATTAATTATAATTTACGCTACTAAATTACTGTATTTTTGCGGTTACGAATAAAATATCTATGGAAAAAAACTTTAAAATGGTTGCTAAGACTTTGTTTGGTTTGGAACCTATTCTAGCTACCGAGCTCAGAAAGTTAGGTGCTTCCAAAGTAGAGCCGGGCACCAGAAATGTTTCTTTTGAGGGCGATACTGGATTTATGTATAAAGCAAATCTTTGTTGCAGAACAGCTATTAAAATTTTAAAACCAATAACGACATTCAATGTATTTACTGAAGAAGATATTTACAAAAAAGTGTATGCATTTCCTTGGGAAAACTTTATGAATGTTGACGGAAGTTTAGCTGTTGACGCAACCGTTTTTTCAGATAAATTTACCCATTCAAAATATATTGCTTTAAAAACCAAAGACGCTATTGTTGATCGCTTTAGAGATAAAGAGGGAAGAAGACCAGATGTCGATTTAGATCATCCAACGCTTAGGATTAACATTCATATAGATCGCAATATTTGTACCTTGTCACTGGACAGCTCTGGACAATCACTACATAAACGTGGTTATAAGGTTGCAAGTACGATGGCTCCTATAAATGAAGTTTTAGCTGCTGGTATAATTATGTTAGCGGGTTGGAATGGGCAAAGTGATTTATTAGATCCTATGTGTGGTAGTGGAACTATTTTAACAGAGGCCGCTATGATTGCTTGTAATATTCCGCCAAATTTGAATCGAGATGAATTTGCTTTTGAAAATTGGCTTGATTTTGATGTGGATTTGTATGAATTAATTGAAAATGCAGCTTTAAAAAAGATACGAGATTTTCATTATACCATACAAGGGTTTGATATCGAAGCTGATGTTGTAAAAAAAGCAAATGAAAATATTGAAAGTGCAAATCTCAAAGAATTTATTTCTGTTAAAAATCAAGATTTTTTTACAAGTAAAAAAGAAACAGAGCGTTCTTTGTTTGTAGTATTTAATCCTCCTTATGATGAAAGAATTCAGGTAGATGCAGAAAAACTATATGCTTCTATTGGCACTACTCTTAAGCATAAATATCCTGGAACACAGGCATGGATGATTACTAGCAATATGGAGGCCCTAAAACACGTAGGATTAAGACCTTCAAGAAGAATTAAGCTTTATAATGGTAAATTAGAAAGTAAATTAGTTCGTTATGATATGTACGAGGGAAGTAAAAAAACAAAAAAGAACCTTTAATTTTTTTATTTTTTATAAATAGGGATTAAGTAAGAAACTCCATAGCCAAAACCAACTCCGAAGTCACTGTAGTCATTAGTTTTATTGAAACCTGGTATGTATAAGTTGTTAAAGTTTTCAGGAACATCCTCGGAAAATTTATTTTTAAGTTGCAGATTGATGGATAAAAATAAATTGGTTAGTATTTCGGTTTTAATACCAAATATAAATTCTGCCCAATGTGCAGTCAGTCCTTTATATGCGCTTGGATCAATTACCATGGTACCAGGAAATGTTGAATCACCCGTATAAATAGTATATCCTTCAAGATTTTGATCAAAAGTTGAAAATCCATATCTCAAACCAACATAAATAGCATTGTTCATTCCCACCCAATTGTTATAGGCATTAAAATCACCACCAATCTTAAAATAACTCCCTTTAGTAGAAGCTATCAAGTTACTTTCTGTCTGATTATCTTGGTCAAAACCATACTCTGCCGCTATATAAAATTGATGTGTTAATCTGTAGTCGACCATAAATTCAAAACCAGAAAAATTTTCATCAAATAAAGAAATTGAAGGCCTAGCAACATCAGCACCAATACGCAAACCATATTTATTATTTTTTGTTATGGTATCATTTATATTTCTTTCTATCTCTTGGGCAAATCCCCAATAGCATGACAGAAACAGTACCTTAATGAAAAATAGTGACGTGAGTATTTTGTTCATTTTCTATTAATGAGTTATTAATTTCTATCTCGTTAATCCAATTATCTTCTTCTACCTCTAATTGTGTTAGAAGATCTCTATATATAGTTTTAAAAGCGCAAGCTCTATTTATATAGATATTATCTCTTTGATAATTAAAAGTTACCACATCTGTATTGCCATCAGTAGTCGAAGTATTTCCTTTAATAAGTAAATAATTGGTAGTGTTTGATTGCGTATTTAATGGAATTGCTATGGAATCTCTCGTCTCTGATTTGTAGAGATCAATATTTTCGTCATTAACAATAGTAGTAACCGTTAAATTTGAAACTTCTTTAGGTAGTAATGGATTTATTTTACTTTTAAATTTAATAATTAGGAAAGGTGTTTTGGGAGTTTCTTCCGTACAAATATCGTCCTTTGTACAGCCTGTGATAAAAACAATAAATAAAGCTGAAAAAACTATTTTTTTTAACATATCGTTAATTTCTAGATGCTTCTTTTTTCCAAAAGTACAACATTTTCTACATGAAAAGTTTGAGGGAACATATCTACAGCTTGAGATTTACTAACGATATAATCAACATCTAATAATTCAAGGTCTCTAGCCTGTGTTGCACTATTACAGCTAACATAAACAATTTTATCAGCCGAAATTTTTAACAATTGTTTGATTACGTCTTTATGCATACCATCTCGAGGAGGATCGGTTATTATGACATCAGGTATTCCATGTTGATTAACAAAATCATCATTAAATACTTTTTTCATGTCACCTACATAAAACTCTGTATTTTCAATATTATTAAATTGAGCATTTTCTTTAGCGGCTTCAATTGCATCTGGAACTGATTCAATTCCTATAACTTTTTTTGCTTTTTTCGAAACAAATTGAGCAATGGTTCCAGTTCCAGTGTATAGATCAAAAACGGTTTCGTTACCTGTTAAGCCAGCAAATTCTCTTGTAATTTTATAAAGTTCAAATGCTTGTTCCGAATTGGTTTGGTAAAAAGATTTAGCGTTTATTTTAAAACGTAATCCTTCCATTTCTTCAAAAATATAATCATTTCCTTGATAGCAAATTACATCTTGATCATAAATAGTATCATTGCCTTTTGAATTAATCACATATTGTAAGGAAGTGATTTTAGGGAATTTTGCACTAACAGCATCTAATAATAATTCTCGATTTGTTTGATCTTCATAAAAAAACTGAAGTAAAACCATTAAATCTCCTGTTGAAGAAGTACGTAACATTAAAGTACGCAAAAAACCTTCTTTATGACGATTGTTAAAGAAAGTAAGATTTAATTCTTCAGCTTTATTTTTTACATAATTTCTAATATCATTGCTAGGATCTCTTTGTAAAAAACAAGCGTCAATATCTAATATTTTATCCCACATACCCGGAATATGAAACCCAAGGGCATTTCGGTTTTCAATTATTTCATCGCTTTTAATTTGATCTAGAGTCAGCCATTTACTATTACTGAAAGAAAACTCCATTTTATTGCGATAAAAATATTGTTTTTTTGACCCTAAAATTGTGCTATTTCCGGTAATTCAATTTTACCTATACGTATTAAATTATTCTCGACTTCTTTTTGTTTATAGTATAATTGATGGCTATAATCCATAAATTGCCACTTACATCCACCACATGTCCCAAAATACTCACATTTAGGATCGACTCTCTTTTCTGAATATTTAGAAAATGAAATAGCAGATCCCTCGTAATAACTTTTTCTCTTTTTAGTAGTTTGAATAGTACATACATCGCCCGGTACCGCGTTATTTATAAATACTACTTTTCCATCTGGTGCAAATGCAATCGATTTTCCTTTAGCTCCTGCATCTACTATTTCTAAATCTTCAAAAATCTTTTTTCGTCTATTTTTTCCCATGAGAGCAAAAATAAGAATAGCTACAAAAACATAATCAGAAAAACTAATTATATTTTTTTAAACTAGTTAATAGGCAAAAAATCATTTTTTGAATATTCTAAAATTTAGTAAATTGCAAAACAAGGGTGATTTCTCTCCTATGCTGAATTTTCGAGTCTACGAAAGGATAAAGGTAATGTAGGAATTGTATTTTTTTAATTTTTAAAATTTATTAGTCATGGATGTAGTTGTAAAGATCTCATCACAAAAAGCAATTAATTTAGAAAATGAGTACGGTGCTCATAATTACCATCCACTCCCTGTTGTTTTAGAACGCGGTGAAGGAGTATTTGTTTGGGATGTAGAAGGAAAGAAATATTATGATTTTCTCTCCGCTTATTCTGCAGTCAACCAGGGTCACTGTCACCCCAAAATAATTAAGGCTTTAACAGAACAAGCACATAAATTAACACTGACTTCAAGAGCATTTCATAACGATATTTTAGGAACTTATGAAAAATATATCTGCGATTATTTTGGATTTGAAAAGGTACTGCCTATGAATAGTGGAGCAGAGGCTGTCGAAACGGCAATAAAAATTACAAGAAAATTTGCTTACGAAAAGAAAGGGATAGAAGAAAACAAAGCAGAAATTATAGTTTGTGAAAATAATTTTCATGGTAGAACAACGACTATTATTTCTTTTTCAAACGATGAAGATGCTCGTAAAAATTTTGGACCCTATACCGCAGGTTTTATAAAAATTGAATACGACAATTTAGAGGCATTAGAAAAGGTGTTAAAATCAAATTCAAATATTGCAGGATTTTTAGTGGAACCAATTCAAGGTGAAGCTGGAGTTTATGTTCCTTCTGAAGGATATCTGTCGAAAGCAAAAAAAATATGTGAACAGTATGATGTTTTATTTATTGCTGACGAAGTGCAAACAGGAATCGCTAGAACAGGACGATTGTTAGCTACTTGTGGTAATTGTAATTGTTCTGATAAAAGCTGTAGCGAAATACCAGATGTAAAGCCAGATATATTAATTTTAGGAAAAGCAATAAGCGGCGGAGTGTATCCTGTTTCAGCGGTTTTAACAACTAATGAAATAATGGACGTTATAAAGCCTGGTCAGCATGGTTCTACTTTTGGAGGCAACCCTCTGGCATGTGCTGTTGCTATTGCCTCACTTGATGTAGTAAAAGAGGAAAAGTTAGCTGAAAATGCGTATAGGTTGGGTCAGTTATTTAGAAGTGAAATTTCAAAATTTATTGAAACTACCGAATTAGTTTCTGGAGTAAGAGGTAAAGGGTTGCTAAACGCGATTCTTATAAATGACACCGAAGACAGTAAAACAGCTTGGAATCTTTGCCTGAAGCTTAGAGATAATGGTTTGTTAGCAAAACCAACACATGGTAATATTATTCGATTTGCCCCACCTTTAGTAATGACTGAAGAGCAGCTAATGGATTGTGTTTCAATAATTAAAAAGACCATCAACGAATTTGATTTCTAATAGATGAAACTTGGTGATTATGTTTCTGTTTTGGATGAAGACGTTTCCGGGAAAGTAGTTTCTATTGTAGGAAATAAAATTACTATAATAGATTTGGATGGTTTTCAACAACAATATTTAAAAAATGAATTAGTCTTCCAACCGGGAGAATTATCCGACTTGGCAAATTCTATTGAAAATATTTCAGAGATTATTTCTGAAAAAGAACAGAAAAAACATAATTTTTCTTCAAAAGTAAAATCAAAAGAAAGAACATCTCCTCAGATGGAAGTTGATTTGCATATCCATCAACTGGTTTCAAACACTAGAAATATGGATAACTTTGAAATGTTAAATTTTCAATTAGAAACTGCCAGAAGAAAAATAGCTTTTGCAATAACAAAAAAAATACAGAAAATTGTGTTTATTCACGGTGTTGGTGAGGGAGTTTTAAAGTACGAATTAATTAGGGTTCTCAAAGAATACGAAGGCCGATTAAAGTTTTATGACGCTGATTACCAAAAATACGGACTAGGCGCTACAGAGGTTTATATTTTTCAGAGTAAACAGTAGCTTTTTAAAATTCGGGAGTGAGCGAAACGGTTCCGTTAATTATATTATTCTGGTTCCCAAGTACCATAGTTTCTTTAGTTATTTGTTCTGTTCCGTTAACAAGAATAAGATTGTTGATTATTAATTCAATATCGCTTGTTAGTTGGTAGCTATGAATTTTATATTGATCAATGGTATTGTTATTAGTGATGTTTTCATTTAAATAATCAGGGATATTCGAGACTGTAAAATCATTTGTTGGATCTAAATCTCCGTTAGCATCTTCATACCTTGTTAAAACAGAGTCGTTATCATCATCCACATCTAAATAATCAGGAATTAAATCACCGTCTGTATCTAAAGGGAATTCAGAAATTCCTTCTAAAAAATCGGGCCCTAGTTCATTAATAGTAGGAACATTATCTCCATCATCATCATCATCATAATAATCCAATAGACCATCATTATCAGAATCTAATTCACTTGTTATATCTTCTATAATTCCATCGTTATCGTCTTTAATTACAATTGTTGTGAGCTGAACTAACCCAGATGCTCCATAATATTCATTAGTTACATTTGGTGTAATTGGCGGGATACTGCTACAAAAGTAATCATCATCGATATCATCATCATATTTTCTGTAATTAACCAAATATGAAGTGCCATTTAGTGTATATTCATTGACTCCATTTTCAATAAACAAAATATCATTCGTTTCTAAAACTAGAGATATACTTTCTGCAGCGAATGAGTTATTTATATTATAAAATGTATAAGAACCAATTCCGCCACAAGTTTTTAAATTATTACTGACAAAGTTAAAATCAGTTACGATGACATCACCATCATTACAAGACGCTGATAGGCTTATTATTATAGAAATAAAAAAAAAATTACGCATATAGAAATCTTTATACAAAGAAACAATATTTCTTTATTATGAAACTATAATAAATTGTATTTTTGGCCATTATGAGAAAAATTTATTTTGATAACGCTGCGACAACTCAAGTCAGAAAAGAGGTAGTTGACAAGGTAGCAGAAGTATTAAGTACCGAATTCGGCAACCCTTCCTCAACTCACTCTGTCGGAAGATCTTCTAAATCTATTCTTGAAAATTGCAGAAAAGAAATTGCTGCTCATTTTAAAGTGACTGCAGCAGAAATAATTTTTACTTCAGGAGGGACAGAAGCAGATAATTTAATAATAAATAGTTGTGTAAGAGATTTAAAAATAGAGCGAATAATAACAAGTAAAATTGAACATCATGCCGTTTTACACACTATACAGGACTTAAGTAGTGAATTTAATATTCAAATAGATTATGTTAAATTAGATCAAAATGGGATGATCAATTATGATCATTTAGAAAATCTTCTCAAAATATCTACATCAAAAACTTTAGTTAGTTTAATGCATGTGAATAATGAAATCGGGAATATTTTAAATATCAATAAAGTAGCAATTATTTGTAAGAATAATAATGCTTTGTTTCATAGTGACACCGTTCAATCTGTAGGTCACTATAGTTTAGATTTTTCAAAAATACCAATTGATTTTGCAGCTGTTGCAGCACATAAGTTTCATGGCCCAAAAGGGATTGGATTTGCATTTGTCAGAAAAAATTCAGGCTTAAAAGCGTCTATTAGGGGAGGAGAACAAGAGCGAGGTTTAAGAGCAGGTACGGAGGCCGTTTATGCAGTAGCCGGCCTTAATGAAGCTTTGAAATTATCTTACCAACATCTTACAGAAGAAACAAATTACGTAAAATCTATAAAAAATTATTTTAAGGATACTTTATTAAAGGAAATTCCAGATGCTAAACTAAATGGTTGTTGTGGAGATGATGATTTAAGTACGTACACATTATTAAATGTTTTATTACCTATTCCGCCTGAAAAAGCATCATTGTTATTATTCCAACTTGATTTAAAAGGAATTGCATGTTCTAAAGGTTCTGCTTGTCAGAGTGGAAGTTTAAGTGGATCCCATGTTTTGTCAGAAATTCTATCAAAAGAAGATATGCTAAAACCATCGTTACGTTTTTCTTTCTCAACCTTCAATACTATGGAAGAAGTAGATTTTGTAATAGAAACTCTAAAAGAATTAATGAATTCTTAATATCTAAAATTTCATGGTCGTTCTGATATTAAACACACGAGGTGTTAAATAATTAGGAATTGCATACTGCACTTTAGTATAAACATCTCTTACGAATGTATTAGTAATTGAGTTTTGAACATCAAAAATATTAAATATTTCAAGACCAACGGTCAGCTCTCTAAAAGCTTTTAGAACACCTGATTTTTTTAATTTTTTATCGTTAATTAATACATATGAAAATCCAACGTCAGCTCTCTTATAGTCTGGTAGCCTTGTTTGATAATTATATGGATCTGCATAACTAGGCGACCCACCTGGCAAACCAGTATTGTAGGTTAGATTTAAGTAGAGTTTTAAATCGGGTATTACTTTAATGTAATCTTGAAATAAAACTGAAAATTTTAATCGTTGATCAGAGGGCCTAAAAATATATCCTCTATCATCAATATTTTCTTTTGTTTTTAAATACCCAATACTTACCCAACTTTCAGTTCCAGGTACAAATTCACCAGCCAGTCTCACATCAGCTCCATAGGCAAAGGCAACTGCATTATTTCTGGCTCGATAGCGTATTCTTACATTTTCGAGTGTATAAGGATTTACATCCGTTAGTGACTTATAGTACAGTTCAGTATTTAAAGAAAATGGTCTGCCCCATAAGTCAAAACTATAATCGTTCCCTACTACTAAATGAATTGATTGTTGTGCTTTTACTTCAGGGTTTACAGCGCCTAACGAATCCCTCAATTCCCTATACAAAGGGGGTTGATGGTAAAAGCCGCCTGATACTCTAAAAAGCACATCAGCTTCCCAATCAGGTTTCAAGGAGGCCTGAATTCTTGGACTAAAAACAGTTTGGGAGTTGCTATTCAACCCTTTTCCACCGACGGTCCAGTGGTGTGCTCTAACTCCAGCGTTAAGCCAAAGATCACTGTTTCCAAGGCTGGCTCTTTTACTCCATTGAATAAAACCAGAGATGCGATCAATTTGAACATCATTAGTTGCTCTAACAGAGGTATATGGAACAATAGGAGAGGTGAAGGGATCATAAGGTTCATTATTTCCAAGGTCTCCAATTGGCGGACGAATGGAGAATCCAGCTGAATCAATTACTTCATATTCTTGGATTCGATCTCGAATATCTTCATGGGTGTATTTTATTCCGTAATCAACTTTACTATCATCAATCGATAAAACCCCTTTATGTTCCAAATTTACAAAAAGTGCATCTAGATCGTTCCTTGCATGGGTTAGCTGAGAACCAATACCTTCTGTAAATTCAACTTCACCGAGATCTTCTCCGCCGATATCAGTATTCACTTCTCCCAATCTGTATTCAGCAAAAATATCATAATGCTCTTGTTCTTTTGAATGGTATATAGAACCAATTAGTTTGGCAGTATAATCATCAGATACAACATAAGTCCCCTTTAAAGCTCCAAAATAAGTTTGGTATTGATCTACTTCTTGTCCTTCATAAAAAACTAGTAGCGCTACGGGGTCGGTGATGGTTCCAAAGTTAGTTTGTCTAGTTAGTGGTTGAAATTGATAATCATTAATAGATATATTTCCTAGAAAATTTAATTCAAATTTATTGGTAATTTTATAGCTCAAATAAGCTTGTGCATCTGCAAATACTGGTTTATAATTTGATTCAGTTTCTGTTGAGTTTACAAACAAGCTGTTGTTTCTGTAACGTGCCCCGACTATACCGTTGAATCTACCGTTTTTGGAAACTCCTCCTGAAGAAATATTAGCGCCTAATAAACTTAAATCTGTAGTGGCTTCAAACGCAACTGGCTTTCGATATGTGATATCCAAAACAGAAGAAAGCTTATCTCCGTATTTTGCTTGAAAACCTCCAGCTGAAAAATCAACTTTAGAGGTTAAGTCGGTATTTACAAAACTAAAACCTTCTTGCTGACCACTTCGGATTAGAAAGGGTCTATAAACCTCGATTTCATTTACATAAACCAGGTTTTCATCGTAATTACCACCTCTTACTGCATATTGTGTACTTAATTCATTATTACTATTTACACCTGGCAAGGATTTAATTAAATTTTCCACTCCTGCATTTGCTCCGGGTATTTTTCGAACAGCTTCAGGACTTATAGTAGTAATTCCTTCAATTCTTTTTCTTTTATTTCTTGAAATTACAACCTCTCCAATCTGTTCAATAGCTAAACTCATTACTGGATTAATCTCAAAGTCTGAATTTGCGCTCAAAGCTGGAACAGAAATTTGAATATTTTTAAAAGTTACATGTGAAAATACTAGAGTTAATTCCTTTTTTGGTGGCACTTCAAGGGAGTAAAACCCATCAAAATTTGTTTGTGTGCCTTCATTTCTAACAGTAACATTTACCTCAGTTATTGGGATGTTATTTTCATCAAGAACGATTCCTTTTATAATAGCATTCTGAGCTGAGAGGCTACAAAAAGAGATGGTAAGTATAAATATAAGGATCGAAGTGTATGTTTTCAATTTGAGTTTATGTTTATTTTCTAAAAAAAGTTGATTCAAATGTAGTATTATTTCCAACATTATCAATGACAATTAGTTTCAAATTATTTTCCACCTCAGAAATGATTTGGTCTTTGAAGTCGTAGGTTAAAACGTCTTTTTTATAATCATATTCCATCAAAATAAACTTTCCGTTAATAGTAGCTCTGTAGGAGCTTATTCCACTTAAATCATCGGTGATTTTAATTTTTAAAGTTTTATTTTTACTAATCCACTTTTTGTTTAAAAAATTAATAGGTTTTATTTCTGGTTTTTTTGTATCGACTGCTAAAACGAAGGTGCCTAACTTTTTTGTTTTTGCAGTTAATTTATTTCCTTTTTTGTATGTTTTGACATAATAAGGAGTCTTTTTGTAATTGAGTCTACCAATGTAGAGTTTATCAATATCTGTTTTATTATAATTTGATATATCTGTAGTGATAGAGATTTTTTTATGAAGTGGAACAACATCTTTGTGTAGTCTTAGAGTATCGATTTTTACGTCAATATCAAGATAGGTGTCTTCATAAAAACTATTTGCCGGAATATATACATTAAATTTACCCTTTGTTATCGAAGACCCTTGTTGAGCATATATAAAATCTTCTGTTTTATTTATTATTGGTGGTGTTAATGCTTCAGGTCGTTCACCGATTATAGGGATGGAAATAGAAACAGTATTATTATTAAAATCTGTTACTTTTATCAAATAGTTAGAATTTAATTGATCTTGAATATCTAGGATTCCATTGTCATTTTCTTTTTTAATAATGCTTAGAGGGTTATTTGATTCTCTAAAAAGTTTTTGAATACGAATCTTATTATTTTTAAAATAGTTGTAATCAATATATCTATTTATATAACCAGTCTCAGCAAATGAAAATTTTTCAAAGACAACTTTAAAATTTTGTTTACCATTATAAAAAGTATTGATTTCGTAAACACCATTTTTATTTGAAGCTCCATTTTGTTGATCAAAGGCAGAAATACCAAATCCAATCTTTCCAAATGCAGTTATGTTTTCAGCTTTATAAGATCCATCTTTTTGTAAAATGAGTCTGATTTTAACAGGATTTTTGGATTGATTAATTTGAGAACTTTTAGCTAGAGGATATGCATATAAATTTGTTACAATCGGATTTCTGCTATCTGGGATAGTAATTCCAAAAAGGAGTGGATTCATTGGGCGAGAATTTTTATCTCTTATTTCAAAATGTAAATGAGGTCCGTCACTACTACCGCTGTTTCCAGTATATCCAATTAAATCTCCTTTTTTTACTTTTAGTTGATTTGCTTCAGGGAATATTTCAATCTCATAAGATTCTTTTTTGTATTGAGCATTTTTGACAAATTTTTGAACGGTATCACTGTATTTTTTCAAATGCGCATATACTGTTTGGAATCCATTTGGATGTTTTAAATAAAGCGCTTTACCATAACCAAAATGAGAAACTTTTATCCTATTGACAAAACCATCAGCCGGAGCATAAATAGGAATTCCTGATTGCTGTTGTGTCTTTATGTCCAATCCACTATGGAAATGGTTATTTCTTAATTCTCCAAAATTTCCAGAAAGAACAAGTGGAATTTTTACAGGGTTACTAAAATAATTTTCTGGAAGTTCTTCCTGAGCAAATAAAGGAGCGCAACAGAGAAAAAATAAAACTTTAATCTTTTTCATAGTGTAAAATTAGTGATACGCTATAAATAATTGTTGGGAGTTAATCAAATTATCAGACAAGTTATCAATATTACAAAATTATTTACTTTTTAATTGGCTTTTCATCAAGCGATTGTTAACTTTGTAAAAATAGTATTGAATTAATTATTAATGAGTAATCTATCAGGAATTGTTGATTCTTTAGAGAGTAGGGTCGTTAAACTACTTCAAGAATATAAAAATTTGAAGCGTTTGAATACTAAATTGGAAGATGAAATTACAATTTTAAAATCTCAACAAGATCAAAATATCATAGAAATCGATTCCTGGAAAGACGAATGTAATACGTTAAGAATCGCAAATTCAATGCTTGGCAGTAATAAACATAAACGAGAAACAAAACTCAAAATAAATGAATTAGTTCGGGAAATTGACAAATGCATCACCCAACTTTCTGAATAAAAAAATGTCAAACCAACAAAAAATAAAACTATCAATAGCAGACAGAGTGTACCCATTAACAACTACACCTGAGCAAGAAGAAGCCTTAAGAAAAGCTACAAAGAAGATAGATGAAATGATTAAAAGGTTTGAAAAAAGTTACGCTGTAAGAGACAAGCAAGATGTATTGGCCATGTGCGCACTACAATTTGCAACTCAAGTAGCTCAAAAAGAAATAGATAAATTAGAAGATAGTCAACATATTGAAGATCAAATTGAAAAATTAAATCAAATGTTGCACGATTTTTAAATCGTAACGTTCTTAAAATAAGGTTACTGCCTACATTAATACTATTTTTGGTAAACTCAACGCGAATTCTTTAAAAAGGGCGAGTTGTAGTTGCAAAAGCGAGCCGTGTCCCTAGGGAGAGCGGATACTTGACCAACTCATTAACCCTAAACTTGTTATAAGGAGTTTATACAAAACCAGCTATTAATGTAGGTTTTTTTATGAATAAAACTCAAGTATATGAGTACTTGAATTCAAAAGAATATAGATATGAATGATATAATGTTACCCGTAATAATAGGAGTTGTAGCAATAATTGTAGGTTATGGTATTGCAAAGATTCTTGAAAAAAATAAAGCTTCACACATTATTAAGTCTGCCAAAAAAAGGGCTACTGCAATTGCTAAGCAGGCAGGTAAAGATGCAGAATCACTTAAAAAGGATAAAATGTTACAGGCAAAAGAAAAGTTTTTAGAATTAAAGGCTGAGCATGAAAGAGTCATTTTAAATAGAGATAAAAAAATATCTGAATCTGAGAAAAGAACGAGAGAAAAAGAATCCAAAGTGACCAGTGAATTAGCAAAAACTAAAAATCTAAATTCAAGTTTAGAATCCAAGAAAAATGAGTACAATGAAAGACTGACTTTCCTTGACAAAAGACAAGCAGAAATAGATAAAATACATCGCAGGCAGATAGAACAACTTGAAGTCATTTCAAGTCTTTCAGCTGATGATGCAAAGGCTCAATTAATGGAGAGTATTAAAGATGAGGCTAAAACAGATGCCATGGCATATATCCAAAACTCCCTAGAAGAAGCTAAATTAACAGCCCAGCAAGAGGCAAAGAAAGTTGTCATCAATACCATCCAGCGAATAGGGACTGAAGAAGCAGTAGAAAACTGTGTTTCAGTTTTTAATTTAGAAAGTGATGATGTAAAAGGCCGTATTATTGGGAGAGAAGGTAGAAATATTCGCGCTATAGAGGCTGCGACTGGTGTAGAAATAATAGTTGATGACACTCCAGATGCTATCATATTGTCTTGCTTTGATTCTGTTAGAAGAGAAATAGCTCGTTTGTCATTACACAAATTAGTTACAGATGGTCGTATTCATCCTGCCAGAATTGAGGAAATAGTTGAAAAGACCAAAAAGCAGATAGAAGAAGAGATCAAAGAAGTAGGAAAAAGAACCGTAATAGATCTTGGAATTCATGGGCTTCATCCAGAATTAATTAAAGCTGTAGGTAGAATGAAATTTCGTTCCTCTTATGGTCAAAATCTTCTACAACACTCTCGTGAGGTTGCAAAACTTTGTGGAGTGATGGCCTCTGAACTTGGTTTGAATCCTAAATTAGCCAAAAGAGCTGGTTTATTGCATGATATAGGAAAAGTCCCAGAAACAGAAACAGAACTACCTCATGCTTTATTAGGAATGCAATTAGCAGAAAGACACGGTGAAAAGCCAGACGTTTGTAATGCGATTGGTGCCCACCACGATGAAATTGAAATGAACAGTTTGTTGTCACCAATAATTCAAGTTTGTGATGCAATTAGTGGAGCAAGACCCGGAGCAAGACGACAAGTATTAGACTCTTATATTCAACGTTTAAAAGATTTAGAAGAAGTGGCGTTTGGATTTAAAGGTGTAAACAAGGCATATGCCATTCAAGCTGGTCGTGAACTCCGAGTTATGGTAGAAAGCGAAAAGGTAAGTGATGAAAAAGCATCAGAATTATCTTTTAATATTTCTCAAAAAATCCAAACAGAAATGACTTATCCAGGTCAAGTAAAAGTAACTGTTATAAGGGAAACAAGAGCAGTGAATATTGCAAAGTAATTATCTTCTTGGATGAAAATTATTAATTACTTGGGTTAAATGACTTTTATCGATGTGCGTGTAAATTTCAGTAGTAGTTATACTTTCATGACCTAACATTTGTTGAATTGCCCTTAAATCTGCACCGTTCTCCAGGAGATGTGTAGCGAATGAATGTCTGAAAGTATGTGGGCTGATTTTTTTTCGTATTCCCGCTTTGATTGTCAACTCCTTTACAATATGATATATCATAGCTCTCGTTAAATTATTTCCTCTTCTATTTAAGAATAAAGTGTCTTTTGCTGAGGGTTCTATAGTTTGAGTTGCTCTTATTTCGTTTTTGTAAATGCTAATGTATTTGACCGTTACATTCCCTATTGGAATAAACCGTTGTTTGTTTCCTTTTCCTGTAACTTTAATAAAACCTTCATCAAAAAATAAATCGGATAGTTTAAGATTTATTAATTCTGAAACACGCAAACCACAACCGTATAATGATTCAATGATAGCTCTATTTCTTTCCCCTTGTGGTTTGCTCAAGTCAATGCTAGCAATTAAATGATCTATTTCTTTCACCGATAGCGTATCAGGTAACTTTCTTCCGGTTTTGGGACTTTCAATATGATCTACGGGATTTGTTGTTCGATATTCTTCAAAAACTAAATAGTTAAAAAAACCTTTCAAGCCAGAAATTATTCTACTTTGCGAACGGGGATTGACTTCTTTTGCAATATGATAAATAAATTCTTGGAGGATTTCTCTCTTTATGATTACTGGTGAATCTTTAATTGAGGAATCATCAAGCCATTTCACTAACTTTTTAATATCGAAAGAATAGTTTGAAATTGAATTTTCTGACAATCCTCTTTCTATTTTTAAATAATCCTGATAATATTTTAAAGCATCCAACCAGTTCATTTGCAGAAAATAATTAATTACAACTATTAAACATAATGTATAAATTTTTATTAGACAAACGACTGAATTAATTATATTTGAAAAACTTAAAAATTAACACAATTATGAAAAAAATTATTTTTTTATCGCTTATAGTATTATTTACTACTAAATCCCTTTCGCAAGGAGTAGATTTAGGGATCAAGGTTGGAGCAAATTTTGCCACGTTAACAGATCACATTGAGACTAGAACTGGTTTAAGCTTTGGAGCGTTTGCTACCATAAAATTTAATGATAAGATTGCATTACAAGGAGATGTCCTTTATTCTCAGCAAGGCGCTGAACTTCTTGATATAGGAAAAGTGGATTTAGAATTATGTAAATGTGCCTATTGTCTTTAAATATTACCTGGTTAAAAGACTCAATCTTCATGTTGGTCCCCAATTTGGTTTTTTGGTAAGCGATTTTGATACTAGTGAATTTGAAGATAGTTATAAATCAACAGATGTATCGGGTGTTGTAGGCCTTGGTTTAGATTTACCTCTAGGCTTTAGAGTTGACGGGCGTTATAATTTTGGTCTAACTGAATTCCTTCCCGATGTAAAAAACAATGTTTTTAGCTTGTCTGTAGGCTGGTCAATTCTTTAATTTTATCTTAATATTTTCCCAATTTATTTGAAATTTAATGATTTTGCACCTATTGATAATTGTTCATAATTAAAGATAGCTACAGTTAATTTAACAGTTTTCACTCTTCATGCTACTTTATAGTGCTGATAAACAGTATTTTAGAATATATTCGTAAATAATAGTTATTAACATTTTATTGTTAATAACCTATTTAACACTTAGTAGAATAGTATTTTACTTTATTTAAATTTGAAGAATAATAATCAAAATTATAAATATTATGAAAAATTTTTTACTTTTTATTGCTTTAGTAAGCTTTAGTTTTGCTTCAGCACAGATTACAACAAATGCAGGAACTTTTAACAAACCTGGAGAAGGTGAGACTGCATTTGAATTCAATTTTATGCCAAATTTAGATGGTACAACTATGTTTACTGACAGGGCTAATGTTATGATGAGACAATTCAAATCTGACACAAAAGCTGTTCGTTGGACTGCTTCTTTGAATGTTGCAGATACTGGTGAAGAAGGATCTGACATGACTTATGGTGTTGCTTTAGGTTATGGTATAGAGAATCATCTTGCAGGAGCAGAACGTTTATCAACATACTGGGGTTACGGTGGTAGCTTAGGTTATGAAGATATGGGTGGTACTGACGAAGCTGGTGAAGATCTAGACGGATCTGTTACAGTAGGTGTAGGTGTATTTTTAGGTGCTGATTATTACATCATCCCTAAAGTATATGTTGGTTTAGAGCTTGGATACGGTTTAGGTGTTGCATCACAGGATGATACTTCATGGGGATTAGATGGAGGAGTAACTGGAATGATGAGAGTTGGTTTTAGATTATAATCTAACTACTAAATAATTTTAAAAGGAGCCATTGGCTCCTTTTTTTTTAACCGAAATTTTTATTTGATACTTTTAACACCATAACTTTTGTATTTTTACCTCATGAAAAACTTTATTATCATCAATGGTCCTAATTTAAATTTATTGGGTAAACGAGAGCCACTTATTTACGGGGATCAAACCTTTGAGGATTATTTTATTAGTTTACAAAAAAAATATCCCTTACTTAACTTATCTTACTTTCAATCTAATATAGAAGGAGAACTCATTGATAAACTTCAGGAGGTTGGTTTTAAAGTTGATGGAATTATTTTAAACGCAGCTGCTTATACACATACCTCAGTGGGAATTGGAGATGCAGTAAAGGGAATTACTGTCCCGGTAGTGGAGGTACATATATCCAATACTTTTTCTCGAGAAGAGTTTAGACATCATTCCTACATTTCCCCAAATGCAAAAGGAATTGTTTTGGGCTTTGGTTTGAAAAGTTATGAATTGGCATTAAAAAGTTTTCTGTAAAAAAAACACCCTATTTTCATAGAGTGTTTTTATACTTATTAAATAAATTTTTAAAGATGTATTACTTCGTCATAGGCATCTGCAACAGCTTCCATTACAGCCTCACTCATGGTCGGGTGTGGGTGTATAGTCTTTAATACTTCGTGACCTGTAGTTTCTAGCTTTCTACCTAACACTGCTTCAGCTATCATATCGGTGACTCCAGCCCCAATCATATGACATCCTAACCATTCCCCATATTTGGCATCAAAGATTACTTTAACAAAGCCGTCTTTGGTGCCAGCGGCACTTGCTTTTCCGGAGGCTGAAAATGGAAATTTACCTACTTTAATATCATATCCTTCTTCTAATGCTTGCTTTTCGGTGTATCCTACAGAAGCGATTTCTGGAGTTGCGTAGGTACAACCGGGAATGTTGCCATAATCTATAGCTTCAACATGCATTCCTTTTATTTTTTCAACACAAGTAATCCCTTCAGCTGAAGCAACGTGAGCTAATGCTGGTCCAGGAACTACATCACCTATGGCATAATAACCGGGTATATTTGTTTGGTACCAATCGTTTACGATTATTTTGTCTCGATCTACCATGATTCCTACTTCTTCCAACCCAATATTTTCTATATTGGATTTAATACCCACCGCAGAAAGAACAATATCTGCTTCTAGGACCTCTTCACCTTTTTTTGTTTTTACAGTAGCTTTTATTTTTTTACCGGTAATGTCTACACTCTCAACGGAAGCATTGGTCATGACTTTGATCCCTGCTTTTTTGAAAGATCTTCCAAACTGCTTGGAAACTTCTTCATCTTCCAAAGGTACTAGGTTCGGCAAATATTCAACAATTGTTACATCCGTTCCCATGGCATTATAAAAATGGGCAAATTCAACTCCAATGGCACCACTTCCAACAACAATCATACTTTTCGGTTGTTTTTTTAAAGTCATTGCTTCTCTATAGCCAATAACTTTTTCGCCATCTTGCGGTAAATTGGGTAATTGTCTTGATTTTGCACCCGTTGCAACAATAATGTGATCAGCACTATATTCAGTTCCGTCCACATCCACTTTTTTTCCTGGTTTTAGTTTTCCATAGCCATCAATTACGTCAATTTTATTTTTTTTCATTAAAAATTGAACACCTTTACTCATTCCGTCTGCTATTCCACGACTTCGCGTTACTACTTTTGTGAAATCTTTGTCAGGATTATCAAGACTCAAGCCATAATCTTCAGCATGTTTTAGGTAATCAAAAACTTGAGCGCTTTTAAGTAGGGCTTTTGTTGGGATACATCCCCAATTAAGACATACACCTCCTAAATTTTCTTTTTCTATAACAGCGGTTTTAAATCCTAGTTGAGAAGCTCTTATGGCAGTAACATAACCTCCTGGGCCACTCCCTAAAACTATAATATCGTATTTGCTCATTTTGTTCTAAATTTTAAGTTACAAAATTACAAAATGTATGTGTAACGAAATAATAAAAAAAATAAATTGATAATAAAATTTTTATGAATTGGTAGCTTATAAAAAACTACTCTTTCTTGAAGTCTACAGATAAGGAATTAACGCAATAGCGTTGACCCGTTTCAGTCGGGCCATCGTTAAAAACATGTCCTAGATGACCACCACAATTATTACAAACGATTTCTGTTCGGATCATTCCATGACTTTTATCTAATATGTTTTTGACACTTCCTTTAATTGCGTCATCGAAAGAGGGCCAACCGCAACCACTATCAAATTTTTGACCGCTTTTAAAAAGAGGATTTTCACATGCTTTACATAGATAGTAGCCATTTTCAAAATGAAGATTATACTTGCCCGAGAAGGGAGGTTCTGTACCTTTTTCTCTAAGAATACGATAGGACTCCTCAGATAGATTTTCTTTCCAGTATTTATCTGACGCTTGTTTTGGGAATATATTACTTTTCATCCGATGTTTTTGTAGGTGTAAATTTTAAGGAGATTCCATTTATACAATGCCTTTTTCCGGTTGTTTCAATAGGACCATCGTTAAAAACATGTCCTAAATGTCCACCACAATTTGCGCAGTGTTCTTCGACTCTCGTATATCCTAAATTGTTATCTGTAGAATAAGCAACATTTCCTTTAATTTCACGATCAAAACTTGGCCAACCTGATCCACTATTATATTGATAATCGCTTTCAAAAAGGGCTGTACCGCATGCAGAGCAAGAATAAACTCCTTCTTGATCATTATAATTAAACTTACTTGAATATCGGGGTTCTGTACCTTTTTTACGTAAAACATAAAACTCATCTTTACTTAGCGAGTTTTTCCATTCGGCTTCCGTTTTAGTTATTTTAAAAGTCTCCTTTTCTTTTTTAGATTGTGCTTTACTTTGGCAACTCACTACTAAAATAGCCACTAATAGAATAATTATTTTTTTCATTTTTTTGCTTTGTGATCCTTAATTTTCTAGAATTAAAATTAGCGTACACCATTATAAATTTTAAGGTGACCAAAATACCTAAACTAAAATTTTTAAGAGTTAATTGTATAAAGAATACATATCAGAATCCTCAATATTTAAATTATTCATTAATTCATTCATACTTAGATTACTTGTGCCATACTCAGCTGGAAGAATAGCAATTCTAAAAACTTGATTGTCTGTATAATTAGACCCTAGTGTGTTAAGGTTAAAATTAGCATCTAAAAAAATATTGACATCTAAAAAAGTATGATCAAATGTGTAAAGTAAGGTTCCTTGATTTAAAAAATATGTTTGTGGAAGTTGACTCCAAACGTCAATATCACCGTCTACGACTTCTTCAAGCATATAAACCATTACCACATCCGATTCATAAACCACTATATCAGAGGGGAATGTAACAAGTCTAGCGTAACCATTGCCTTGATTAAAATTGATGGTAGTTTCAAAAACCTTCCCTAGATTATCGTATCCGGGAGGTCCTGCCGGGCCAGTACATGATGTGATGAAAATAGTTAAAAAAACTGCTAGAGGTGTAAATAATTTTTTCATGATATAATTTTTTTTCAATATAATCAAAATCTGTTCCAAATAGAAAACGAAAAATATATTTAGTAAAATAAAAATATTTTTTATCCTTTTTTTTCTAATAAATAAACATCAAATGATATTTAGATTGTGAATGATAATTAGAACTTAAATTTTAATAAAAAAAATAGTTTAAAACATTAACAAAAGAATGTTTATTTTTGTTAGAACCTACATTTCACAATGTAATCCCATTAAAATAAGATGCAAACACCAAAAAAAGGTAGTAAAAAGTTATTAAATGCTTGGGCCTTCTATGATTGGGCAAACTCTGTTTATAGTTTAGTTATAGCTTCATCAGTATTTCCACTATATTATCAAGCTTTATTTAGCTCTGCTGGTATTGAATACATAACTATTTTTGGAGGAACTATTAGAAGTACTCCGCTTATAACCTACACTACCGCAATTGCATTTATTTTTATTTCTTTACTAATTCCGATACTATCCGGGATTGCTGATTTTGTGGGTAACAAGAAAGTGTTTATGAAATTTTTCTGTTATTTAGGTGCGTTTTCCTGCATGGGGCTTTACTTTTTTAATTTAGAAAATATTTTAACAAGTTTATTATTTTATTTTTTAGCCCTTATAGGTTTTTGGTGTAGTTGGATTTTTTACAATTCATACCTGCCAGACGTAGCTTATCCAGAGCAACAAGATAAATTGAGTGCTAAAGGATTTTCATTAGGCTATATAGGAAGTGTACTATTGTTATTATTCAACCTAGCAATGATCATGTTTCCTGAAAGCTTTGGGTTGGGAGATGATGGAGCCTCAAAAATGAAAGCGATGCAAATTTCATTTATATCTGTTGGTGTTTGGTGGTTAGTATTTAGTCAGTATACCTTTTATTATTTGCCAAAAGGGAATATAACTAATAATAAAGTTACTTGGCATATACTTTTTGATGGTTACAGAGAATTAAAAAGTGTATACCGTTCACTCTCCGAAAACAAAGTTCTAAAGAGCTATTTATACGCATTCTTTGTTTACAGTATGGCAGTTCAGACAGTAATGCTTGTAGCTACTTATTTTGGGGAACAAGAAATTAATTGGGGTAGCGATAATCAAAAAACAATAGGTTTAATATCTAGTATACTAATCATTCAATTAGTTGCCGTAATAGGAGCACAATTAACCTCTAAAGCTTCAAGTAAATTTGGTAACTTACCTACTTTAATTGTAATAAATGGAATTTGGGCAGTAATTTGTGTAGCTGCTTTTTTTATGACGATACCTTTACAATTTTATATTACTGCTGGATTTGTAGGAATGGTAATGGGTGGTATTCAGGCATTGTCCAGATCGACCTATTCAAAATTTTTGCCCAACACTAAAGATACAGCCTCTTATTTTAGTTTTTATGATGTTTCTGAAAAAATAGGGATTGTCATCGGAATGTTAATTTATGGTTTTATTGATCAATTTACTGGAAGTATGCGAAATTCAATTGTATTTTTGATGCTGTTTTTTATTGTAGGAGCAATTTTATTGGCTAGAGTTCCAAATAAATAGTATATTCTTCACAATTTTTATTTAAGTTTGTTGTTATTACAAAAACAAATTGCAAGGAATGAAAATCTTAAAATACGCGAGTAGGACAATTTCTCTTTTATTAATTTTTATTCACTTCTCATGTGTAAATGAGCCGTTAGAGGGTGATTTTCCTCAAGATGATGGAGTTCTAAATATCGAAGAAGGTGAGTTCAGAGCGAACGTAGGTATTGGTGATTTTTCCACAGGTTTTGCTGTAGGTGTTCTTAGTAATACTGATTTACTCACGATAACTGGAACCGTTCCTGATACAGGCGAAAGTATTGTTTTAACAATAGAAAACCCTGGTGTAGGAACTTTTAATATCACAGCTGGCTTAGGAACTCAAAATAGCGGAGTTTACATAGAAACAAATCCAGAAAATCCTTTCGTATCAGATGGAACTTTTGGAGTTTTTGGGCAATTAAATATTACAGAATTTGATGCTCAAAACGCTACAGTTTCCGGAACGTTTAGTTTTACGGGAGTCCGAGTTGTTCTAGATGTCGACGGCAATCCAGTTTTGGACAGTAATGGTCAGCCTACTCTTGAGACTGAGGAAATAACGAATGGTATTTTTAACAAAATACCGTACACTACCCAAGACCAAGGTGGTGGGGGTACCCCAATCACTGATGAATTTTTTGCCAAAGTCGATGGTGTTAATTTTGATGCTGAATCAGTAACCACATCCCTAAACACAGTAGCAGGTGTATCGGTAGTGAAAATAGTAGCCGTTAACGAACTTGGAGAGATTATTAGAATCGATATACCAGAAGATCTTGGAATTGGAACTTTTGCCATGGAACCACTTTCAGATGGAACGAAATTGATTGGTTTGTTTAATCCGGCAACTGTTGGAGAAAATTTAACTTCTAACCCCGGAACTATCAATATTACACGATTCAATGTTTTTACTGGAATTATTGAAGCTACTTTCGAGTTTACTGCGACAGACCCACTAGGTCAAGATCCGAGTATTGCAGAAATTACAGAAGGTTCTTTTAAAGTAGACTATATATCTTCTCCTGGAGATACCGTTACGAGTTTTACCGCATTTATTGATGGCGAATTTTTTGGCCCTGACTCTATCTTTGTAGGAGAGACTATTTTCAACGGACTATCTCGTTTCAATATAACAGCGATTATATCTGACACAGGCCAAAAAATGGGCTTGTTTTTTCCAACTGATATTGAAATTGGAACTTATGAAATGACCACTAACCTAATAGATGGTTCTGAAAAATTCTGTCAATATACACCTGAGATTGGTGAAACAATAACTTATATTTCAAATCCTGGGACCTTGACTATTTCGGATTATGATCAAGACGCAGGTTTTGTAGAAGGAACCTTCACTTATACTGCCCTTGATTTAACTGCTCAAGATCCAGAGGTATATCAAATTACCGAGGGAGAATTTACTATCGAGTTTTAAAATATATTATCAATCAAATTATAAAACCTCTTTTATTTTTTAAGAGGTTTTTTTATGTTTTTTTGATTTTAAAATTTTAATACCATTTTTATTTTTTACACTGAACCAAAAAATGTTTGGCAATAAATATAATGGCACAACAATTGAATATTAATTTATAGAATATATCTAATTATTAGGTTGATGGCTTAATTTTAGATGTTTAACTAATAAATAAAAATAATAAAGTATAATATCACTAATTACTACGGTAAGGTTTGTGACATTATGTCCTAAATAACTATATGGCTAGATCAAAAGTAACATCTCTCGACAGTTTGTCATTTCAAGATATTAATGAAGATGCAGAATTAATACCCTTAATGACTCCTGAAGATGAAGAGGCAATGAATAAAGAAGAATTACCTGAAATTCTACCAATATTACCTTTAAGGAACACAGTTTTGTTTCCTGGGGTTGTAATTCCTATTACAGCTGGAAGGGATAAATCAATTAAATTAATAAATGAAACTAACAAAGGAAATAAAATAATTGGGGTAGTTTCTCAAATTGATGAGAATATTGAGGACCCTGAATTAAAAGATATTAATAAAGTTGGAACTGTTGCTAAAATTTTAAGAGTATTAAAAATGCCTGATGGCAACACTACTATAATTTTACAGGGTCAGAAAAGATTTGAAGTGAATGAAATAATTACTTCAATCCCATACATGACAGCAACCATTAAAGAGGTTCCAGAGGCAAAACCGGCTACTGAAAATGAAGAATTCAAAGCAATAATAGATTCGATAAAGGAAAAGTCACTTCAGATTATAAAAAATAGTCCTAATATTCCCTCAGAAGCTGCATTTGCTATTAAAAACATTGAAAGTTCTTCATTTCTAATAAATTTTGTTTCATCCAATCTCAATGTTACTGTTGGTGACAAACAAAAATTATTAGAGATTAGTGATCTGAAAGATCGTGCTTTGGAAACATTGCGCTTCATGGAAATTGAATTAAAAAAATTATCACTCCGAATCGATATTCAGTCGAAAGTAGAAAGTGATATTAGCCAACAACAAAGAGAGTATTTTCTTCACCAACAAATGAAAACAATTCAAGAAGAATTGGGAGGTAACACTTCGGAGGAAGAAATAGAAGAAATGCGACTCAGATCTAAAAAGAAAATATGGAATCAGGAGGTGTCTAAACATTTTGACAAGGAATTGGCAAAATTACAAAGGATGAACCCTCAAGTAGCTGAATACGGTATACAGCGCAACTATTTAGAATTGTATTTAGATCTTCCTTGGGAGGAATATAGTGTCGATAAATTTGATTTAAAAAGAGCTCGTAAAATATTAGATAGAGATCATTTTGGTCTAGATGATGTTAAAAAGCGAATTATTGAGTACTTGGCAGTATTAAAACTTCGTAACGATATGAAATCCCCCATACTTTGTTTATATGGACCTCCTGGAGTTGGTAAAACTTCACTTGGGAAATCGATTGCGGAAGCCTTAGGTAGAAAATATGTGAGAATGTCTTTAGGTGGTTTGAGAGACGAATCTGAGATAAGAGGACATCGTAAAACCTATATTGGAGCGATGCCCGGTAGAATTTTAAAAAATGTGAAAAAAGCAGCTACTGGAAACCCAGTTTTTGTTTTGGACGAAATAGATAAACTTTCTATGGGAAGCCAAGGAGATCCGTCCTCTGCCATGTTAGAGGTTCTTGATCCTGAACAAAATAATTCTTTTTATGATAATTTTTTAGAGGTTGGCTATGATTTGTCTAAAGTTATGTTTGTCGCAACTTCAAATAGTTTAGGGACTATTCAGCCTGCTCTGCTTGACCGTATGGAGATTATTAATGTTTCGGGATACACAATTGAAGAAAAAGTAGAAATTGCAAAAAGACATTTATTACCAAAGCAGTTGTTAGATCATGGTCTAACAAACAGTGATTTAAAACTTGGAAAACCACAATTAGAAAAAATTATTGAGGGATATACCAGAGAAAGTGGTGTTAGAGGATTGGAAAAACAAATTGCCAAAATGGTACGATTTGCAGCTATGAAAATTGCAATGGAAGAGAAGTATATTGTGAAAATATCAAATGAACAAATCATTGAAATATTGGGTGCCCCAAAACTTGAAAGAGATAAGTATGAAAATAATGATGTAGCTGGTGTAGTCACGGGTCTTGCATGGACGCGAGTGGGAGGTGATATTTTATTTATTGAATCGATTATTTCTAAAGGTAAAGGACTGCTTACTTTAACCGGAAATTTAGGGAAAGTAATGAAGGAATCCGCAACAATTGCGATGGAATATATCAAGGCAAATGCTGACTTATTAGGGCTCTCAGCTGATGTATTTAAAAAATATAATGTTCACATACACGTTCCTGAAGGAGCTACACCAAAAGATGGTCCAAGTGCTGGTGTTACGATGCTAACCTCACTAGTTTCTTTATATACACAAAGAAAAGTTAAGCGTAGTATCGCGATGACAGGAGAAATAACTTTGAGAGGAAAAGTTCTTCCCTGTAGGGGGTATAAAGGAAAAGATATTAGCTGCTAAAAGAGCTCATATTAAAGAAATTTTACTTTGCGAAGAAAACAAAAGAGATATTGAAGAAATTAAACCTGAATACATCAAAGGATTAAAATTTCATTATGTTAAAGATATGAGCCAAGTAATTGATATAGCATTAACAAAACAAAAAGTGAAAAATGCTAAAATAATTTCTTAAATTTTAATTAAAACTAAAGAAAAGCATATCATTATTTTAATTTTTTTTTGCTTTCATTATTATTTAAGGGATGTAGTTTGAAATATATCATTTATTGATTATTTGAAATAAAACAAACTAGAATTCGTTAAATCTTCAGATAAAGCAATTTTGCTTAAATGAATAAAAATATTATTTTATTTTTTATAGTGCTTTCATCATATTTGACAAATGCTCAAATTGGTGGTAAGTATGCTTATCAATTTTTAAACCTCACGACATCACCTAGAATGGCAGCTTTGGGAGGAAAAAACATTACTAATTTTGACTACGATCCTACACAAGCCCTTGTAAATCCGGCTGCAATTAATCCTTCAATGGATAATCATTTATCGGTTAATTACGTCAATTACATAGGCGATATAAATTATGGCTCTGCTGCATATGCATATTTATGGGATAGAAGGACACAAGTACTTCATGCTGGTGTATCCTATGTGAATTACGGAAGTTTTGATGGTTATGATGAGCAAGGAAATACTACCAATAGCTTTTCTGGTTCTGACATAGCATTATCTGTAGGGCATTCAAGAAATATTGCTTTTACTGATTTTCATATTGGTGCAAATTTAAAATTTATATCGTCAACTTTAGAACAATATTCTTCTTTTGGTGTAGCTTTAGATATTGGTGTTATTTATGTTTATAAAGATTGGGATTTGAATATTTCAGGAGTTGTTAGGAATATAGGAACCCAAATAAAACCATATGACGCAGTAAATGAACCTTTACCTCTAGAGGTTATATTTGGAATATCTCAAACTTTATTAAATGTTCCAATAAGATGGCACCTTACTTTCGAGAATATGCAGATTTGGAATATTGCTTTTGAAAATCCAAACAGAGATGAAACCGATTTAGAGGGAAATACCACTACTGAAAAAATAAATTTTATTGATAATATTTTTAGACATACTATTGTTGGTATAGAATTATTCCCAGATAAAGGATTTAACTTGAGATTGGGATATAATTTTAGAAGAGGTGAAGAGTTAAGAATTATAGAAAAGAGAGCTTTTGCAGGTATAAGTGCTGGATTTTCAGTAAAGTTTAACAAACTAAGATTAAGTTATTCCTATGCTAAGTATAGTTCGGCAGCCGCTTCAAGTTATTTTGGACTCATGTTAAACCTTCAGTAATCCGATGCTTTATTTTTAATTGATTAACTTATACACTTTAAAATATATATATTGAATAAAATAATAATAGCTATAGACGGATATTCTTCCACCGGAAAAAGTACCGTAGCCAGACAATTAGCAGATTATTTAAATTATATTTATGTTGATTCTGGAGCTATGTATAGAGCTGTGGCTTTATTTGCTTTGCAAAACAACTATCTTTCTGAAAATCATTTCGATAAACAATCGCTTTTAATGGCATTACCTACAATTAAAATTGATTTTAAAAAAGAGGCTAAAAATAACCGTGCCGATATATTTTTAAATGATATAAATGTAGAAAAAGAAATTAGAACGATGCACGTATCTGACTTTGTGAGTCCAATAGCTACTCTATCTGAAGTTAGAAAAAAGTTAGTATCTATTCAGCATAAAATGGGAATTAAAAAAGGGATTGTAATGGATGGTCGAGATATCGGTACAGTCGTTTTTCCTGATGCAGAATTGAAAATATTTATGAATGCAAACACTCAAGTTAGAGCATTGCGTAGGTATAATGAATTAATTGAAAAAGGACAAAATGTGAGCTTTGACGAAATTCTTAAAAATGTTGAAAAAAGGGATTTAATGGATACGACAAGAATTGATTCACCCTTAGTTAAAGCAACAGATGCCATAGAAGTTAACAATTCAGAAACTAATAGGGAAGATCAATTTCATATTATATTACAGTTAGCAAAAGATAGAATTGCAAAAAGAATTTAAATTGTAAAAAAAACCTTCTCTTAATTACTTAACTTATCGAAGCGTAGCACCAAAATCTTTTTCGAAATTTTGTTGAAGCTTTTTCATAATCTTATCGATTTGCTTATCGGTTAGCGTCTTTTTTTCATCCTGTAAAGTAAAGCTGACGGCATATGACTTTTTATCTTTAGGTAGTTTATCGCCCGTGTATACATCGAATAAATTAATGTTTTTGAGTAAATTTCTTTCTGATTTTATTGCGCATTCTCTTATGGAATCAAAGGAAATATCTTTATCTATTAATAAAGCAAGATCTCTTTTTACTTTTGGGAACTTAGGAATCGTTTTTAACTTAAAGTTTTCGGTTACTATTTGCTCAAGAATATTGTCCCATTTGAAATCTGCATAAAAAACTTCAGAATCAATATCAAAATTAGATGCAATATTTTTCGTTATAATTCCATAATCAACTAAACATTTATCACCAATTTGGTGTGCTAGTCCTTCTGAAAAGATAGGATTTTTTGTTTCTATTTCTGAAAAATAAATGATTCCTAAGCGCTCTAAAAGTGAACTAACAATGCCTTTAAAATAGAAGAAATTACTTTGTTGAGAATTTTGTGTCCAGTTTTCATTGTTTTTTAACCCGGATACGATTATTGACAAGTGCTTAGGTTCTTGCCGACCTTCTTTAAAATTATGATATGTTTTACCAAACTCGAATAGTTTTACATTACTATTTTTTCTATTCACGTTATATATAAGTGCCTCCAACGCATTAAATAGCATAGACTGTCGCATAATTGACAAATCGTTACTCAATGGGTTAAGCATTTCTACATTATGATCTGAACTTAAATTATCAGAAAGTTCTACATATTTGGGACTTGTTAATGAATTACCCATCATTTCATGAAATCCTAACGCTGTTAACTGGTTGCTAATTTTATTTTGTATTTGATAATCTTCTACTATTTGATTTGATGAAATAGAAGCTTTTAATTTTTCAGTGAATTGAATATTATTATAGCCATAAACTCTTAGAATTTCTTCAATTACATCTGCTTCACGGGTTACATCATTCCTGTAAGCAGGAATGGTCATTCCTAATCCGGCTTCAGTAACATTATTTATTTTAATTTCTAAAGATGTTAAAATTTCTTTTATGGTTTCTCTTGGTATTTCCTCGCCAATAAGATTTGTTGTATTTTGAAAGTTTAAAATCACTTGATGATCTTTTATTTTTTTTGGATAGATATCTACAACATCGCTAGTTATTTCACCTCCAGCAATTTCAGTGATTAACAAAGAGGCTCTCATTAAAGCATATTCGGTAATATTTGGATCAATACCTCTTTCAAAACGAAAAGATGCATCTGTGTTTAATCCGTGTCGTTTTGCAGTTTTACGAATACTTACTGGATTAAAATATGCGCTCTCCAAAAAGATGCTTTCGGTGACATCGGTAACACCACTATCAATTCCGCCAAAAACTCCTGCAATACACATTGGTTTTTCGATATCACAAATCATTAGGTCATCTTCGTGTAGTTCTCGCTCTAGACCATCCAACGTAGTAAACTTGGTTCCTTTTTTGACAGTTTTAACAACAACTTTATCCCCTGATATTTTACTACTATCAAAGGCATGAAGAGGCTGACCTAGTTCATGTAATACATAATTAGTTATGTCTACAATATTATTGATGGGTGTCAAGCCGATAGCTTTTAATCTACTTTGTAACCATTGTGGAGATTCAGTCACTTTAATTCCACTAATTGTGACACCACAATATCTTGGAGCTAAATGATTTTTCTCTACTTGAACATCTATTTTATGAGTTCTATTCTCTACTCTAAAGCTACTATTGGAAGGAGTAATTAATTCTAATGAAACGTTATTTCTCAATAATCCCGCTTTCAAATCTCTCGCTACTCCCCAGTGACTCATGGCGTCTGCTCTATTAGGAGTTAAGCCAATTTCGAAAATCTGATCGTTTTCTATATTAAAAATAGTAGAACATAAAGTTCCTGGGATTAAATCATTGTTCAGGACCATAATTCCTTCATGATTTTTTCCAAGTCCCAATTCATCTTCTGCGCAAATCATTCCATGACTTTCTTCACCGCGTATTTTACCCTTTTTTATTTTCCAAGGACTTCCATTCTCATCGTAAAGTGTTGTGCCAATTGTAGCTACAGGTACTTTTTGATTGATAGTTATATTAGATGCTCCACAAACTATTTGAACGATACCGTGAGTTCCAATATCAACTTTTGCAACCTTTAAACGATCAGCATTTGGGTGCTGTTCACATTCAATAACATGGCCAACTACTACTCCTTTAAGGCCTCCTTTTATGGAAACGAAATCCTCAATTCCCTCAATTTCTAATCCTAGGTCTGTTAATAAATTACCAGTTTTTTCGGCATCCCAATCTAATTTAATGAATTGTTTTAGCCAGTTGTATGAAATTTTCATGCTTGCTCTTTGTTACAAAGGTCAAATATACTACTTCACATGTTTTTTATGAGTATTTTTAATTATAAAAATTTTCAATATAATTCAACTATAACTTCATTTTTTCGATTAAAAATTTCGTAGGGAGGGTTGTATCCGAAAAAATAAAATTGATTTGTATAGGAGATGTTTTCAGTTTCTAAAACTAGTTTTAATTTTTCTTGATATTTTGCGATTTTTTCGTCATTAGCCCAGCCTGTAAAGCTTATTGCAGCAATTTTTTTTGCGGGTTCTTCCACAAAGTTTATTTGCGATTGATTTGGTTTAGGAAGTGTTTTTTTATCAAATTCTCTTGGAACCATAAACATCATGGTAACTGAATCTTCTAAAGACATGGCGACAGGGGAGGTCATGGCTATTTTTTTGTTTTTATCGTTATCACCAAATATGTAGCCTGCTAAAATTGAAAAACCTTTTCTAGAAGTATTTTTATAGCCTTTTGACGAAAGTTTTACTGTTGTAAATAAGCTTGCTTCATAGTCTCTTATTTCAAAATCTTTATATTTTTTTACTACTTGGTAAGAGTATGATTCAATATTTTTTCTTCCGCTGAATGCAAAAACCTGAACAATAACGAATAGTGCTAAAATTACTCCGAGAATAATTAATAATATTTTCATTTTCTTTCTAAATTACTTTGGATCTAATTTACAGCTTTCCTTTTTAATTTACAGCGTTGTTTAACCTAGGAAATAAAATTCCATATGTTTTTATATTTTGCCAATTGTATGTAAGTCATCTTTACTGGTAAATTTTCAGATAATGAAAGAGAAGGGTCGCTTTTTAATATATCAATTGCTGCATTTCTGGCAATATTTAATATGTCATGATCTTTTACAATGTCTGCTATCCGAAGATTTAGAACACCACTTTGTTGAGTACCCATGAGATCTCCAGGACCTCTTAATTTTAAATCTACCTCTGCTATTTCAAAACCATCACTAGTTTTTACCATGGTTTTTATTCTTGTTTTAGCATTCTCGGATAATTTATGACTCGTCATTAATACACAATAACTTTGATCTGCACCTCTACCTACACGACCTCTAAGTTGATGTAATTGTGACAAGCCAAAACGTTCAGCACTTTCAATTATCATAACGCTCGCGTTTGGAACATTAACACCAACTTCAATGACGGTAGTCGCAACCATAATCTGGGTTTCTCCTTTTAGAAAGCGGTTCATCTCAAATTCTTTATCTTTTGCTTTCATTTTTCCATGGACGATAGAAATTTGATAGGTTGGTTTATGAAATTCTCTAGAGATACTCTCAAAGCCGTCCATAAGGTCCTTGTAATCTAGAGCTTCGCTTTCTTGTATGAGAGGATAAACAATATAAACTTGTCTTCCTTTAGAAATTTCATCTCGAATAAATTTAAAAACTCGAAGTCTATTTGCATCAAATCGATGTACTGTTTTAATCTCTTTTCTTCCTGGAGGAAGCTCATCAATTATTGAAATATCTAGGTCTCCATAAATACTCATTGCAAGAGTTCTAGGAATGGGTGTAGCGGTCATCACTAAAATATGAGGAGGTAAGGTGTTTTTGTGCCAAAGTTTACTTCGTTGAGCAACCCCAAATCGATGTTGTTCATCGATAATTGCTAGACCTAAATTTCTAAATTTGACCTTATCCTCAAGTAACGCATGGGTTCCTATCAAAAGGTTAATTTCTCCATTTTCTAGTTTTTCATGTATTTTTTTTCTATCTGAAGTTTTAGTTGAGCCAGTAAGTATATATATACTGATATTCAAGTATTTACATAATTCAACTAACCCGTTATAGTGCTGGACTGACAAAATTTCAGTTGGCGCCATTAAACAAGCTTGAAATCCATTGTCAATAGCTATCAATGCTGACATTAAAGCTACTATAGTTTTGCCTGAACCTACATCTCCTTGCAATAACCGATTCATTTGCGCAAAACTTCCTAAATCAAATCTAATTTCTTTAATTACTCGTTTTTGTGCATTGGTTAATTTGAAGGGTAAATAATTTTTATAAAACAAGTTAAAATTATCTCCAATCTCAGAAAATGGATATCCTTTAATTTTTGCTTTATGAAGTAAGTTTTTACGAATTAATTGTAATTGGATATAAAAAAATTCCTCAAATTTTAACCGATATTGAGCTCTTGAAAGTAAGTGTTGATTTTGAGGAAAATGGATGTTCCTAAGCGCTTCTTTTTTTGATAATAATTTAAAGGTTTCTAGAATATTTTTTGGGAGCGTTTCAACGATATAATTTTGAGACTCAGAGTATAAATTTTCCATTAGGTTGTATAAAACTCTGTTCGAAATTCCTCGCGAGGACAATAGTTCCGTCGAGGGGTATACAGGTTGCATAGCTGGACGTAAACTTTTTTCATAATTTTTTAATGTTTCCATTTCTGGATGTGGCATAGAATATGTGCCGTTAAACCAGTTGGTTTTTCCAAAAATAACATAGGATATGTTAAGTTTTAAATTTTCTTTTATCCATTTATGTCCCTTAAACCAAACTAATTCCATTATTCCTGAATCATCTTCAAACTTTGCAATCAATCGTTTTCTATTTTTTTGACTAACCGTTTTAATTTGTATTATTTTACCAATAATTTGTACTTCTGCGTTGGTTCTTTCTAGTTGGCTTATTTTATAAAATTGAGTACGATCTAAATAACGATTTGGAAATAGATTCGCTAAGTCTTGAAAAGTAAATATTCCTAATTCTTTTTTTAACAAGTCTGCCCTATTGGGCCCGACGCCCTTTAGATATTCAATTGAAGTTTGAAAAAAATTAGAATTCACAAGGATAAATTTATTTAATCTTTATTATATTGTAATTTGCAAACTACAATTTTTTATAAATCTTAAAAAAATAATTTCATGAAAAAAAATTACTTTTTATTCGTTTTATTATTGAGTATTCAATCATGGGCTCAATGCGACATATCACTTATAGACTCTAATTCCTGGACAGTGGTCTATACCGATAGTGAATGGTCTGCAGATTATTTGGGTGAATTTGCAATTGATGGAGACCCTACTTCTATTTGGCATACTGCTAGTGGAATTCCTTATCCTCACGAGATACAAGTTGATTTAGGAGCTGAGTACCCGATTTCTGGTATTGGTATTTTACCACGACAGAGTCCCACCAATGCAAAAGTTAAAGATCATGAAATATTTTTAAGTAGCGATGGTATTACCTGGCTAGTTCAGGGCGGGGGAACTTTTAATTATGACAATGAGAGTGACACGTCTATTAAACAGTCTACTTTCCATGCTGTTGATGCAAGGTATTTAAAAATTATTGGACTTTCAGGTTACGCTGATGATTATATGGCAATTGCAGAATTAGAAGTTTACCAAGATTTAGTTTGTTCACCTACTGGTCAAGATAATCAACTAATTACCTTTGAGGAGATATTTGATAAAGGGACTGAGGACGGTCCCTTTGAAATAAATGCATCTTCAAATTACGGTTTAGATCTTACTTTTGAAATTGTATCGGGTCCAGCGACTGTTAATGATAATATAATTACCTTAACTGGAGCTCCAGGAGTTGTTGTATTAAAAGCTACACAAGCTGGGAATGAGGATTATTATCCATCAGAAAACACTACTAATTTTGAAGTTATTGATCTGTCTTTGTATTATCCGGATGTGACAACCTCATTCATAGATGATTTTCCCCTAGAGATGCCCTCTTTGATGGCATATCCTATTTATATAAACTCTTCAATAATTGTTTCGGATGATTTAATAAATATTCAACAAGTCGATTTACTTATTGGAGATGACACTTTTACTGCAGAAGAACAAGATGGTTTTTATTACTATCTATGGACGCCCACTTCTTTTGGAAGTCATACAATAGTTATAAAAGCCATTGCTAGCAACGGAAATGAGTCGATAATTACAAGAAATATTGATGTTACGGACTCTTATGCTACTCAAACTGTTGGAACTCTTGAAGATATAGTTATCGAATTTGGAGGAGAGAATAGCCGTTGGTATTACGGAACCTACAATTTACCTCAATTTGTTGGAGCTTATGAGAATTTAAACGCTTTTTTAGATGTTGAATGCCCAAATATTGGAGGTGGTTGCGATGATTGGGACCGATGGGCTCACATCGATATAAAAGCTCCAGATGGAAACTGGGTGCAATTAATTCGTTACATAACTCCCTATGGCGTTGCATGCGATCACGAATTAAATGTAACGGATTATTCCTCTTTATTGCAAGGACAAGTAGAATTTAGAGTTTTTATTGACACCTGGGGAACAGGTGGTTGGCAACTAACTCTAGACATTGATTATACAACAGGAACACCAACCTTTCCCTACAGTACAGTTACTGAAACTTGGGATGGAAGTTATAGTTTTGGTAATCCTGCTAATTTACAGCCAGTAGAAACTTACAATGCTGGTCTTATAGATGAGGTTGAGGCGTCTTTTTTGAGGCTATCAAATACAGGTCATGGTTGGGGAAGTAATAATACTGGAAATGCTGCAGAATTTTTTAATGCCTATCATTTTATTGATGTAGATGGTGAACAAACTTTTATTCAACATTTATGGAACGATTGTAATCCTAATCCCGACAATTGCACTGGACAGCAAGGAACTTGGCAGTATGACAGAGCCGGCTGGTGTCCTGGGGCTATTGCACCACCAAATATTTACGATTTAACACCCTACATCGGAACCTCTATTGATATAGACTATCGTTTTCATCCTACTTATGAAGATTTTTGTCACCCAAATAATTCGGAATGCGTATCTGGTGTTACTTGCTCAGATTGTAACGATGGTTATAATCCTGTCTATTACGTAGATGGTCAAATAATTAACTACAGTAGTCAGCCCATTGTTTATGGAAATTATTTAGGAATTAATTCTACTAATGAATTAATTTTTAATGTTTCTATCTATCCAAATCCATCAAACGGGTTTTTTAATATTTACACTGATAGTTTCGATGGTAGTACAAGAGTTACGGTGCATTCTATAGATGGAAGTTTAATCAAATCTTATTATTTTAATTCTAGTTCAGAGATGTCGAATACTAAGTTTGATTTATCTAACCTTTCTTCCGGCATCTATTTTGTAAATATTGATAACAAAAAAGGCACTGGAACCAAGAAAATAATAATTGATTAATTAAATTATTGGAACTTATATTAAAAGGTTATTTTTAAGTCAGAAATAACCTTTTTTATGAAATCTAATCATTGGATTGAATTTGTAACATTATTTATCTACAATAAAGTTTTTTTTAGCTTCTTGTTCTTCATAATTAGTTTTCACACTTCTTATTCTCAACAAATAGAAAAAGTTGATTTTATAGACGTTAAGGCAACGGTACAACCAATATTTGCTGAAAAAAAAGTTAAAGCTACTGCCTCTTACACTTTTAAAATTTTAAAAAAATGTGATTCTATTTATCTGGATGCACCCAATATTTATTTATTAAATACTAAAAATTTTAATTCTCAAATTAAAATAGTTTCAAAAAATAAAAAAATATGGTTATTCGCTGATTTTAAAGTAAATAAAACTTACAAAATTTGTTTTAGTTACGAGGCTATTCCAAAAAAAGCCTTGTACTTTTTTAAAAATCAGATATGGACACAAGGCCAAGGTAAATATACCTCTAACTGGTTACCTAGTATCAACGATATGAACGATAAAATAGAGTTTAATATAAGTTATATAATTCCATCCGAAAAAAAAATAGTTGCAAACGGCATTTTGAAATCAGTCACTAAAAATGAAAAATTTAGCACATGGGAATATAAAATGACTAAGCCGATTTCTAGTTATTTGGTTGCATTTGCAGTTGGAGATTTTTCTAAAAAAATAATAAAATCAAAAACAAATACGCTAATTGAATTGTATTATCCTACAAATGACTCTTTACATTTTGAACCTACCTACCGATTTTCTGGGGAAATTTTTAATTTTTTAGAAAGCGAGATTGGCTTTAAATATCCATGGGTAAATTATAAACAAGTTCCTTTGCATGATTTTATGTATGCAGGAATGGAAAATACTACTGCAACTTTTTTTTCTGATAATTTCATAGTCGATTCAACAGGGTTTAATGATAGAAACTACATCAATGTTAATGCTCATGAGTTAGCCCATCAATGGTTTGGTAATTTAGTTACCGAAAAATCGGGTTCAGATCATTGGTTGCATGAGGGTTTTGCCAGTTATTACGCATTATTAGCAGAAAAAGAAATCTTTGGGGAAGATAATTATTATTGGAAATTATATCAATCTTCGGAACAACTAAGATCTCTGAGTGAAGAAGGAAAAGGAGAGGCCTTAAACGATCCTGGAGCAAGCTCAATAACTTTTTACGAAAAAGGTGCTTGGGCATTACATATTCTCAGAGAAAAAGTTGGCGATGAGGTTTTTAAAAAAGGAATTAAAAATTATTTGTTTAAGTATCAATTCCAAAATGTAAAAATTAAAGATTTCTTGATCGAAATAGAGTTGGTTTATGGAATGAATTTAAATGATTTTGAAAATGATTGGATAAACCAAACAAAATTTCAATATGAACAAGTATACAAATCATTAATGAAATCAAAATTTATGAGGGATTACCTTAATCTTTTGTCTTTAAGACCACGCTCTATTTCTTCGAAAACATTTGATTTTGAAAAAGCATTAAGTTCTTCAAATGTTTTTCTAGGGCAAGAAGTTGTATATCAACTTCAAAATGAATCGATTTCACAAACATTGCCATTCTATAAAAAGGCTTTCCAAACAAATAATATACACATTCGACAAGCTATTGCCATGTCTATGAATAAAATACCAACGGAATTAAAAACGGATTATGAAAGTTTATTAGATGACAAGTCCTATTTAACTCAAGAGATCGCACTTGGAAATTTATGCGCAAATTTTTATGGAGATCGACTTAGTTATTTAAATAAAATAGATACTGTTATTGGCTTTAGAGATAAAAATATTCGACAGGTTTGGTTGTTTATGGCCTTAATTACAGAAGATTATAAACAAGAAAAAAAAGATTTATATGCTAACGAACTAAAGCAATATTCATCTTCAATTTATGGGTATGCAGTTAGAGAGAAGGCATTTGAGTTTATTGATTATTTAAGCCTATGGGATCATGAAACTATTTATAATTTGATCAATGCAAGTCAACACCACTATTGGAGATTTAGAGCATCCTCCAGAGAAATATTAAATAAATTATTAAAAATTGATACCTACAAAAAACAAATAATTTTATTGAGTGATACAATGGATGATAAAAACCAAAGTTTTTTAAGTAAGTTGATGAAGGAAAACTAATATAATTCGCTCACTTCTTTTTTCAGTAATAGCAAAGCTTTGTGAGATGGTGTATCCTCATCCATAAAGTGATTTAGTAAAAATGCTCTTAATTTTTCTGAATTGTCCACTTTTTTATTCATTCCTGATTGTCTTAAAACTTGAATAGTTGCGTTTTTAGCTACAGTAATAAAACTCCAACATTCTGGACTTACATATATTTGCTGAGATAAATTATGTTCGTACTCCTTATCAATATTTTGAATTAATAAAGACTCATATTTTTGTAAATCATCAGAGTATGGTTTTACTCTTAGTAATAATTTGTTGGGGTCAATACGCTCCAACAATAGCGTTAGTCGTTCATATGCTTGCAGTCGAATTGGCAATACCTTTTTTTGAGCTTCTTTTTGTATTAAATAGCGTCTTCTCCCTTCTTCATTTGCCGTATGACCTTTGAAAAAATAATATGCTATTAAACCTACTACAATAGCTGGCAATAAGTAAGAGAAATAACTCATAACGAGAGTAATGTCTTCCATAAATAATTATCTATTTAACAAATTTACGGTGTTTAATTTTATTTTACAATATTGATACTGACAAACTAGAAGTTTTAAAATAATATACGGTGACTATAAATAGCTCAGAAAAATGTTTTGACAACTAGGTATTTATTTTTTAAAAACTGTTTATAAATTGTACCTAAACCATTGAATTAGTTTTGATTTTTTCTTTAATTTCACAGCGATTATCCTCAAAAATACCACTTAACATTGCAAGAATATTTAAATCAACTTAATGAAGCGCAATTAGCTCCTGTTCTACAACAGCAGGGTGCTATGATTGTTATAGCAGGTGCTGGTTCAGGTAAAACAAGAGTTTTAACTTTTAGAATAGCTTATTTGATGTCTAAGGGAGTCGACCCCTTCAATATATTGGCATTAACTTTTACGAATAAAGCAGCTAGAGAAATGAAATCTCGAATTGCACGAATTGTTGGCGGTAGCGAGGCTAAAAATCTTTGGATGGGTACATTTCATAGTGTATTTGCAAAAATTTTGAGATTTGAAGCAGACAGATTGGGATACCCATCAAATTTCACTATTTATGATACTCAAGATTCGCAGAGTGTGATTAGGGCAGTTATAAAAGAGCTGCATCTTGATAAAGACATCTACAAGTACAAACAGGTATATTCTAGAATTTCTTCCTACAAAAATAGTTTAATAACGGTGAAAGCTTATTTTAATAATCCCGAATTAATGGAAGCAGATGCAATGGCTAAAATTCCGAGGATGGGCGAAATTTATAAGTCTTATGTGGATAAATGCTTTAAAGCAGGAGCCATGGATTTTGATGATTTATTACTAAAAACTAATGAGCTTTTAACTCGTTTTCCAGAGGTGCTTGCTAAATATCAAGATCGATTTAGGTATATCCTGGTAGATGAGTATCAAGATACCAATCATAGTCAATATTTAATTATAAAAGCATTGAGCGATCGATTCCAAAATATTTGTGTAGTAGGTGATGATGCCCAAAGTATCTATGCATTTCGTGGAGCGAATATTAATAACATTTTAAATTTTCAAAACGACTATGATAATGTTCAAGTTTTTAGATTAGAACAAAACTACCGATCTACAAAAAATATTGTTAATGCTGCTAATAGTATCATAGAAAAAAATAAAACAAGATTGGATAAAATTGTTTGGACTGCTAATGACGAAGGTTCTAAAATATTAGTAAATCGAAGTATGACAGATGGTGACGAGGGTAGGTTTGTGGCGAGCACTATTTTTGAACAAAAAATGAATCAGCAATTAGCTAACGGAAACTTTGCGGTTTTATACAGAACCAACGCTCAATCCAGAGCCATTGAAGATGCCTTAAGAAAAAAGGATATTCCTTATCGAATTTATGGAGGTCTAAGTTTTTATCAACGAAAAGAAATTAAAGATGTATTATCTTATTTACGTTTACTTATCAACTCAAAAGACGAAGAAGCATTAAAAAGAATTATCAATTTTCCTGCACGAGGAATAGGACAGACTACGATTGAACGATTAATTGTGGTTGCAAATAAATACAATAGATCGATTTTTGAAGTGATGCAGAATTTGGATAAAGTTGAAATTCAAATAAATAAAGGGACTCAATCTAAGTTACAAGATTTTGTAACAATGGTAAAAAGCTTTCAAATTTTAAATGAAGGTTATGATGTATTTCAAATTACAGAGCACGTGATTAAAAAAACTGGTTTGTATACAGAACTCAAAAAAGACGGAACTCCTGAGGGTATAGCAAGGATTGAAAATATAGAAGAGCTTTTAAATGGGATGCGTGATTTTGTTGAAGAACAAAAGGAGTTAGCTGATACTACTGGTTCTTTGGCCGAATTTTTAGAAGATGTAGCACTTGCTACAGATTTGGATAAAGAAACAGGCGATGAAGATAAAGTTGCTTTAATGACGGTTCATTTAGCAAAAGGATTAGAATTTCCGTATGTTTTTATTGTGGGTATGGAAGAAGATTTATTTCCAAGTGCTATGAGTATGAATACTAGGAGTGAATTAGAAGAGGAGCGACGATTATTTTATGTAGCTATTACGAGAGCAGAAAAGCAAGCTTATTTAACTTATACCCAATCAAGATATCGTTGGGGTAAATTAATTGATGCTGAGCCAAGCAGATTTATTGAAGAAATTGATGAAAGCTTTTTAGAATATTTAACTACCATCACTGAAAATAGATATAAACCTTTATTAGATGTTGATATTTTTGGTGAGGTTGATAAGAGTAAACTAAGGCTTCGAAAACCTGTATCAAGTTCTCCTCCTCGGGGCCCTAATGAAAATAATTTACGAAAACTCCGAAGAATAAAGCCAGTAACTAGCTCGGCATCAAAAAATATTGATGCGAAAGACTTAAATATATCGATAGGAACTATTGTTGAGCATGTCAGATTTGGCAAGGGTAGTGTTATAAGAATCGAAGGTTCTGGTGCAGATACAAAAGCTGAAATAAACTTTAGTAATGGAGGACTTAAAAAGTTATTACTACGTTTTGCAAAATTAAAAGTAATCGTATAATTATCATTTGATTTTATAATCTTACAACTATCTTTTTAAGATTGAATTCTCATATAAATACAACTTTATGGCTGAAATGATTAAAATTTACGAGGAAAACCCTAATTCAAATGATATAAAAAAAGTAGTGTCTGTTCTTAGGAAAGGAGGACTCATTATTTATCCTAGTGATACAGTTTACGCCTTAGGTTGTGATATTTCAAATTATAAAGCATTAGAAAAACTTGCAAGAATTAAAGAAATAAAATTAGAGAAAGCTAATTTTTCGTTTGTTTGTGATAGTATCAGTAATATATCCGATTATGTAAATCATATAAGTACACCAACATTTAAGATATTAAAAAGATCTCTTCCGGGTCCGTATACATTTATTTTAAAAGGAAACAACAATCTTCCTAAAGCATTCAAAAAGAAAAAGGAAGTAGGAATAAGAGTCCCTAAAAATGAAATAGCATTAGCTATTGTGAGAGAACTTGGTAACCCAATAGCTTCCACATCAATTTACGATGAGGATGAAGTTGTTGAGTACACAACAGATCCTGAACTGATTTATGAAAAATGGAACAATCGAATAGATTTAGTAGTAAATGGAGGATATGGCGATAACATTCCTTCTACAGTAATCAATCTATGTGGAGATGAACCTTTATTAATTAGGCAAGGAAAAGGAGGATTAGATATATAAAAAAGAGGCAGATTTTATTCAGCCTCTTTTTGTTTTATATTTTTTAAATTCCTAGTTAATTGCAGGGTCATTTAAACCTTCTTCAATCATTGAATAAAATTGATCAAGCTTAGGAAGAACTACAATTCTTGTTCTTCTGTTTTTAGCCCTAGTCTCCGCGGTTTCGTTTGAAGCCTTTGGAATGTATTGACTGCGTCCTCCAGCTGTCATTCTTTCAGGAGCTACTCCAAAATCGTCTTGTAATATTCTAACAACAGTAGTTGCTCTAAGAACACTTAAGTCCCAATTGTCTTTCATACATTCTGTGCTTATGGACTGTGAATCGGTATGACCTTCTACTAAAAATTCGAAATCTGGTTTATTGTTAACTACAGTAGCTATTTTTCCAAGAACTTCTCTAGCCTTACTCGATACATTGATACTTCCACTCTTAAATAATAACTTGTCAGATATACTCACAAAAACGACACCTTTCTCGACATTGACTTCAATATCTGTATCATTTAGGTCTCCAAGAACTCCTTTCAAGCTTTGTACAAGTGCTAGATTCACAGAATCACGACGAGTAATAGCATCCCTTAGTTTGTTTATGGTCAGATCTTTCTCTTTCATGCTTTCTAGTGACTTTTCTAGGTTCTCTGCACCTTTAATTGTTAGATCTGTAAAGTCGCCAATTTGCTTAATTAAATCACCGTTAGTAGCGTTTAAAAAACTAACTTGGTTTTTTAAGGTACTGTTTTCAGCGGATAAACCTGACTTTTCAGATAAACAGTCATTTAATTTGACAGTTGCTGTATTCAATAAATCTTGAGTGCTTTTTTGTTTGCCTTCTAGTTCAGCGTATTTTTTACTAGTAACACAAGATGTTAAAAGTAGACTAGAACAGGCTGCTAGGATTAGAAAATTTTTCATTTGTATATTAGGTTTAGATATAGTTCAAAAATATTAAAACGTAGGATAGAAAAAAAAAGTATTTATGTTTTTCTGTAACTATTAATTTAGCTCCTTAAAAATACGCTTTTTTCTAATAAAATAATTCCAAACAATTGACTTTATATGATAGTATTTAATTTCTTTTCTAATTTTATATTCTTTATTGATATATCTTGGAAGTAGGCTGTAAAAACTAAAATGGGCCTTTATAATAGCTAATGTATGTTTCCACTTTCCTTGAATTAAAAAGTGTAATCCAGCAATACCGTCCATTAAAAGTCTAATAAATAAAATTATCCAAACTTTTGAGCTTTTTATATTTTTAACAAGCATTAAAAGAGAATTTCTAAAATTATAAAAGGTTTTTGTTGGGTTTATATTGGATAGCGTTGCGCCACCAACGTGATACACAGTACTATTTCCGATGTATTTTATAATTCCACCATTTTGTTGTATTCTCCAGCACAAATCGATTTCTTCTTGATGTGCAAAAAAGTTTTCATCAAATCCATTTAATTCTTTGAACTCATTACTTCTCACAATAAAGCAGGCGCCACTAGCCCAAAATATTTTATTTATATCATTGTACTGACCCTTGTCTTTTTCAATCGTATTAAAAATTCTTCCCCGGCAATAAGGATATCCTAATTGATCAATAAAACCGCCTCCTGCTCCCGCATATTCAAAATATCTTTTATTATTAAAATCTAATATTTTTGGTTGTGCAGCGATTAAAGAATCGTCACGTTTAAATTCATTAATTATTGGTTGCAACCAGTTTTGAGTAACTTCTACATCATTATTTAATAAAACTAACAAGTCTTCAGTGACGTTTTTTAAAGCATCGTTATAACCTTTTGCGTAACCTCCGTTTGTTTTATTTTGGATAATAGTCACCTTATTAAATTTTTCTTTAAGATATGGTATAGATTTATCTGTAGATGCATTGTCAGCAACATAAATAGTCGCTTCTTCTGAGAATTCAACAACTGATGGTAAAAATTGTTCTAATATTTTTTTTCCATTCCAATTAAGTATTACAATAGCAACTTTCATATTAATAAACTAATATATATGGTTAACATACAAATTCTTATTTAATTAATTTTATTTGAGTTGTACATATTTAGGTAAATCACGCAAAAAAATATATTTTTTATTTTTAATATCCATTTTGCAAAAATAATGTGTCAATCCATTGGTCACCATTAGTAAATTAGAATTTAAAGCTAGGTTATAACGAGCAATTTGATCAAAACTTACTTGATTAATAGTTATACTTGGGGCTTTACATTCGATTATAATCTCTACGTCTCCATCATTTTTAAAAATTACAATATCGTATCTCTTTACAGTATCGTTTAACAATAACTGCTTCTCAACATTAATATAGGAAACTGGATATTTTTTTTCAGTAATCAAAAAATGTAGTGTGTGTTGTCGGACCCATTCTTCTGGTGTTAAAATCACAAATTTTTTTCGGATGATATCAAAAATCAACGTTTTATTTTCGTTACTTTTGAATCGAAAATTATATTTTGGAAAGTTGAGTTTTTGCACATTGCAAGGTACTTATTTTTTAAAAACAATTAAACAATCTGCAGGATAAATGCCTTTAGACAAAGTAAGACATATTATTTCAGCTATTAAAAAAGGAGATATAAAGCCCATCTATTTTTTAATGGGAGAGGAGTCCTATTTTATAGACACATTGTCAAAATTTATTGAAAATAATATACTTTCAGAAGAAGAGAAAGGATTTAATCAAATACTTTATTATGGTCGTGATTCAAAAATAGAAGATATTGTTAGTGCTTCTAAAAGATTTCCAATGATGGCAGAGCGACAGGTTATTATTGTTAAGGAGGCGCAAGATTTATCTAGAACTATTGAAAACCTTGTTTCGTATGCAGAAAATCCTCAGCCTTCTACAGTATTAGTATTTTGTTATAAATATAAGAAGTTAGACAAGCGCAAAAAAGTCTTTAAAGCAATACAAAAAAATGGAGTCATTTTTGAAAGTAAAAAAATGTATGACAATCAATTACCCGATTGGATAAGAAAAGTACTTGCGCAAAAAGGATATACCATATCTCCAAAAGCTTCGCAAATGTTAGTAGAGTTTCTAGGTAATGATTTGTCAAAAATCAATAATGAATTACAAAAAATTCAATTGATAGTAAAACCTGAGAATCAGATTTCAGCTCAAATAATAGAAAATAATATAGGAATAAGTAAGGATTATAATAATTTTGAACTTATCAACGCATTAGCCCACAAGAATATTAAGAAAGCATTTGGCATCATTCAATATTTTTCACAAAATTCAAAAAATCATCCGACTGTGGTTACTGTTTCCATACTATTTGGTTTTTTTTCCAAGGTAATGAAGTACCAAACCTTATCAAATAAATCACAAGCCCCAAAAAAACTTGGTATTCATCCATATTTCATGAAAGACTATGAAGTAGCTGCTCGAAATTTTCCGATGAAAAAAATAAGTGCTATAATCGCCTCTATCCGAGAAGTGGATGTTAAAAGCAAGGGAGTTGGAGCAAATTTAACTCATGAGGATATTCTTAAAGAACTTTTAGTTGAGGTGACAAAATAATTACTTTTTTATTGCGTATTTGCCCTTTCTGAAAGTACAAAATAATTTAATAAATGTATTTTTGTAAAAAAAAAATTCAACCAATGCCAAAGTTTAAAGCATGGATAGCTGCAGCAAGACTAAGGACGCTACCTTTGTCAGTTTCTGGTATAATTGTTGGTTCAGCAATAGCAAAAAAAAACTCATTATTTCAACCTGAAATCTTTTGGTTAGCTATTTTAACTACCATAGGATTTCAAGTGTTATCAAATTTTGCAAATGATTACGGCGACGGAATTAAAGGTGTCGACGATCATCGCGAGGGTGAAAAAAGGATGGTTGCTTCTGGGCTAATTCCCGCTAAGCAGATGAAATACGGAATTATGATGACTGCTTTTGTGACTTTATCAATTGCGGTAAATTTGATCTATGCAGCGTTTGGTTGGGAAGATTTTTTTAATTCTCTATTGTTTCTTGTTCTAGGAATCATTTCAATAGTTGCTGCGTTAAAATATACCATTGGTAAAAATGCTTATGGTTATTCTGGTCTTGGTGATGTATTTGTATTTCTATTTTTCGGATTGCTTAGTGTTTTAGGAAGTAATTATTTATTTACCCACGAACCAAAATGGGATTTATTATTACCTGCTTCAAGTATAGGATTGTTTAGTATGGCTGTACTTAACTTAAATAATATGCGCGATATTGAAAATGATAAAAAGAACAAAAAAAATACATTGGTAGTAAGTTTAGGAAGTTTAAAAGCAAAAATATACCATTACATTTTAATATCTCTTGGTATGGTTTTAACTTTGTTATATTCAGGTATAAATTATCATTCAATTAATCAATTTACCTATTGTATTGCTTTTATACCTTTATGGTTGAATTTAGTAACTGTTTATAAAAATAAAGAACCTAAATTATTAGATAACGAATTGAAGAAAGTTGCTTTAAGCACCTTTTTATTCGCTATTTTGTTTGGTTTCTTTCATTAAATATTTAATCTCATGAAAATTACTTTTTACGGTCAAAACTCACTATCTATAGAAGTTTCAGGAAAAAACATAATTGTGGATCCATTTATTTCTGGGAATCCATTATCTAAAGATAAAGTTGATATAGTATCATTAAAAGCTGATTATATTTTATTAACGCATGCTCATGAAGATCACATTCTTGATGCAGAAGCGATTGCTAAAAATACCAATGCTAAAATTGTTAGTAATTATGAAATTGCTATGTACTACCAAGCTAAAGGATTTGATGTGCATCCTATGAATCATGGAGGAAATTGGAAATTTGATTTTGGAAATTTAAAATTTGTGAATGCTGTGCATACGAGCTCTTTCCCTGATGGAAGTTATGGAGGGCAGCCAGGAGGATTTGTTATCGAAGGTGAGCACAAAAACATTTACATTGCAGGAGATACAGCTTTAACGATGGATATGAAATTGATTCCGTTACAAACCAAGTTGGATCTTGCTATACTCCCAATTGGAGATAACTTTACTATGGGAATTGATGATGCTATCTTAGCCAGCAATTTTTTGGAATGTGAAAAAATATTAGGAGTTCATTATGATACTTTTGGATTTATTGAAATCAATCATGAAGAAGCGAAAAAGAAATTTTTTGATGCAGAAAAAGATTTAATATTGCTAGATATTGGTTCATCATTAGAATTATAGAATAATAAAATTGATTACATGTTAACTGCTTCATACCAAAAGCATCTATTAAAATTTAAACTTCCAGGAGGTACTTCAAGAGGGATGCTTAAAACCAAAGAAACTTTTTTTATATTTCTAGAAGATGAAAGTCAGAAAGGAATAGGAGAGTGTGGTTTATTTAGAGGTTTGAGTATTGATGATCGCCCAGATTATGAAAAGAAACTAAAATGGGTTTGTGACCACATAAATTTAGGGTTTGAACCATTATACAACGAATTAATAGAATTCCCCTCTATCCAGATTGGATTGGAAACCGCATTTAAATCATTAGCTTCTCAAGATTTATTTAGAATTTTTCCATCAGAATTTTCTAATGGAAATGATAATATTTCAATTAACGGTTTAGTTTGGATGGGGAGTGAATCTTTTATGAAACAACAAATTTCTGAAAAGTTAGCTCAAGGTTTTCGATGTATAAAAATGAAAATTGGAGCTATTGATTTTGATGTAGAGATGAATTTGTTAAAATCGATAAGAAAAGAATATTCATCATCAGATATAGAATTGAGAGTAGATGCTAATGGTGCATTTTTTCCATCCGAAGCTTTAGAGAAATTAAAATGGCTTTCCGAATTAGAATTGCATTCCATTGAGCAACCTATTAAACAAGGCCAATGGCAAGAAATGGCTAGATTGTGTGAAGATTCTCCTTTAGCTATTGCATTGGATGAAGAATTGATTGGAGTTTTTTCAGAAAAAGAAAAATTAGAACTATTAAATACGATTCATCCACAATATATCATCTTGAAACCTAGTTTGATAGGAGGATTTAGAGGTAGTGATGATTGGATTTCATATTCTGAAAATAAAAATATTGGTTGGTGGATAACTTCAGCTTTAGAAAGTAATATTGGCTTAAATGCTATTGCACAATATACTCATACAAAAAGCAGTAAATTACCTCAGGGTTTAGGTACAGGTAGTCTTTTTACTAATAACATTCCTTCACCTCTAGAAGTTTGTAACGGAAACTTATATTACCATACTAATAAAAAGTGGGACCTTGATATGATTAAATTCTAAATAATGAAATTTTAAACTATGTATATTGAACAGGCATTTAAATTTAAACAAGACCTTTGGCGTTATTTACTGGGAATATTAATTGTTTTCATATTGGGATGGCAGATAATAGGAGTGATTCCTTTAGGAATTGTTTCTTGGTTTAAAGCTAGTAATTTAGAAGAATTTATAACTGCTAGCGAATCTGCTTTTTCTACTTTATTTCCTTTAAAAAGTAATCTCTATCTTTTCTTAATGCTATTAACTTTTATAGGAGGATTTGTTGCGTTGTTTGTAGTTATTAAATTTTTACATCATCAATCTTTTATTCAACTAACCACTTCTAGAGATAAAATTGATTGGAGTCGTTTTTTCTTCGGATTTGGGATCATAGCTTTTTTAACTATCACCACAACGGCATTTGATTTTTACTCCAATCCTGAGAATTATTTAATTCAGTTTGAATGGAAATCTTTTTCTATTATGTTTTTAATAGCCATTGTTTTAATTCCATTACAAACTAGTTTTGAGGAATATTTTTTTAGAGGATATTTAATGCAAGGAATTGGAATTGCAGTAAAAAATAAATGGATTCCATTACTAATGACATCTATTATATTTGGAAGTTTGCACTTTTTTAATCCAGAGGTAGATAAAATTGGAAATATAGCCATGGTTTATTATATAGGAACAGGATTTTTTCTAGGAATAATTACGCTAATGGATGAAGGAATGGAATTATCCTTAGGCTTTCATGCGGGAACTAATTTGATAATTGTATTGTTAGTTACAAGTGATTGGACAGTTTTTCAAACCAATTCCATTTTATTAGATCTTTCAGATCCTAGTAAGGGAATTGAGGTAGTATTACCTGTATTCATATTGTATCCAATATTGTTGGGTGTGATGGCTTGGAAGTATAAATGGACTAACTGGAAAGAAAAACTATTTGGAAAAGTTTTGCCATTAAAAAAAGATTCAATTTAAAAAAAAATATAAGTAAAAAGTGATGTCTTCTAGCATTTATGTTCATCCAAAATTTAAATTAAACGGTCTTCCATACCGATTTGATGATTTATATGAATTGGCTCTAGATTTCGAGAAATCTCTGGCATTTCACGAGATAGAGATAGGTAAGTTTTTAATAGAATGGCTAAATAACAACGATTATATAAGTGTTTCTACTTCTGGATCTACTGGAGCTCCAAAAAAAATAAATATTTTAAAAACTCATACGATTAATAGTGCGATAGCTACGGGTACTTTTTTTGAATTACCAAGTGAAACAAGAGCTCTTTTATGTTTGCCCGCAAGTTACATCGCTGGTAAAATGATGTTGGTGCGTGCGATAATTTTAGGATGGGATCTTTATATTAAAGCACCTGAAAAAGATGCAATTACTCAATACGATAGAGATTACGATTTTGTTGCAATGGTGCCTCATCAAGTTCACTATTCATTAAAATCATTAAATAAAATCAAGAAGCTTATAATTGGTGGAGGTGCTATTTCTATAGATTTAAATGATCAATTACAACATGTAGACACCGAAGTATTTGCTACCTATGGAATGACAGAAACTATTACTCATATTGCAGTAAGAAGAATTAATGGGTTGGCTAAATCTTATTATTACAATGCTTTACCTAATGTGAACTTTTCATTAGATGAAAGGAATTGTCTGGTAATTGAAGCTTCAGAAGTTTCGAATAATAATGTAGTTACCAATGATTTGGTTAAATTAATATCACCTAGTTCATTTAAGTATTTAGGAAGAATAGATAATGTAGTAAATAGTGGGGGAGTGAAATTATTTCCTGAACAAATTGAAGCTAAATTGGCTAAATTTATAAATATTCCATTTATAATTGCTTCAGAGAAAAATGAAACTTTAGGTGAACAATTGATTTTAATTTTAGAAGAGGACTCATCAAAACCAATTCTTGATATTAAAACAGCTTTTTCTATTCTATCAAATTACGAGCGGCCAAAAAAGATCTATATTTTTTCTAAATTTCCTTTCACTGAAACCGGTAAAGTTAAACGTTCAGAGATTATCAAGAATTTAGACCAAGCTGCTGAAATAATTCAACAAAAAAAGCACAAGTAACCTTGTGCTTTTTTTAATTATTTGATGTGTTGTTCTATTCTTCTTCTTCTTCTTCTTCTTGAACTTGATCGTAAACACCACCAAGATCAAACCATTCCATAGTTCCTTTTCCTAGATTATCTTCATCATATTCAATTACGGCATAATATTTTGTCTCAGTATTTTTACCTGTAGCTTTATGAGTTGAGCTCCAAGTTCCATAAACTCTAACAGATCCATTAGGTACAAACTTTTCATCTACCCCAGGATAATATTGGCGATCAGAAAACTTAAAGTTATCAAATTCTGCATGCCATCCCTTCATTGCCTGTTTCCATTGATCCTTCGATAAGGAGTCATTTGTGTTAGCAGGAGACCAAAACATATCTTCTGACCACATAGCAGCCATATTTTCTACATCTCCAGCTTCAAATAGGTTGTAAGCACGATCTGCCATTTCTTTATTGGTATTAAAATCCACAAAGGGATTTGAAGTTTCTGTAGCTTCTTGGCAGCCCCATAAAACTATAAAAGCTATAATAATTGTAAGTTGTTTCATAAAAATTTATTTTAGTTCATTAATATAGAGCAATTTATAAAATTTTTGATTAATAAACCTTAAGTTGTTTTGTGTTTTTTTAATTTTTTTAAACCTGAATCACCCCCAAATTAAATTTCTTTTTTATCGGTGCATGGTTTGCAGCCTCTATTCCCATAGAAATCAAGTTCCTAGTATCTAAAGGATCTATGATTGCGTCAGTCCATAATCTAGAAGCAGCATAATAGGGAGATACTTGCTCGTCGTAACTTGATTTTATTTTTTCGTAGAGTTCTTTTTCTAATTTTGGAGTTATTTTTTGACCTTGTTTTTTCAGCGATGCTGCTTCAATTTGCAGCAAAACTTTTGCTGCACTATTTCCACTCATTACGGCCAATTCAGCGCTTGGCCAAGCTGTTATGAGCCTTGGATCGAAAGCCTTACCACACATTGCATAATTTCCAGCTCCGTAAGAATTTCCGATAATAATTGTAAATTTAGGTACCACACTATTACTTACCGCGTTTACCATTTTAGCCCCATCTTTTATGATACCTCCATGTTCACTTTTACTGCCCACCATAAATCCAGTTACATCCTGTAGAAATACCAAAGGAATTTTTTTCTGGTTGCAATTAGCAATAAAACGGGTTGCCTTGTCTGCGCTATCGCTGTAAATAACTCCTCCAAATTGCATTTCGCCTTTTTTAGACTTTACTAATTTTCTTTGATTGGCGACAATTCCAACGGCCCATCCATCAATTCTGGCATAACCTGTTAAGATGGTTTTTCCATAATCTTTTTTATATTCTTCAAATAATGAATCATCAACAATACGTTTAATGATTTCACGCATATCGTATTGATCAGCTCTTGATTTTGGTAGAATACCAAAAATTTCTTTTGGATCATTTTTAGGTTTTAATGATTTCTCTCTATTAAAACCTGCTTTTTCATAATCTCCAATTTTTGAAAAAATATTTTTTATAGTTTCTAAAGCATCTTTATCATTTTTGGATTTGTAGTCGGTAACACCGCTAATTTCGCAATGGGTTGAAGCTCCTCCTAAAGTTTCATTATCTATCGTTTCGCCAATAGCTGCCTTTACTAAATAGCTTCCAGCTAAAAAAATACTTCCAGTTTTGTCAACAATTAAAGCTTCATCACTCATAATGGGTAAGTAGGCCCCACCAGCAACACAACTTCCCATAACAGCAGAAATTTGTGTGATTCCCATACTACTCATGACAGCATTATTTCTAAAAATACGGCCAAAGTGTTCTTTGTCGGGAAATATTTCATCTTGTAAAGGAAGATATACTCCAGCACTATCGACCAAGTAAATAATCGGTAAGTTATTTTCAATAGAAATTTCTTGTGCCCTTAAATTTTTTTTTCCTGTTATAGGAAACCAAGCACCGGCTTTTACAGTAGCATCGTTGGCTACAACAATACATTGTTTTCCACTAACATAGCCAATCTTAACAACAACACCACCACTAGGACAACCACCATGATCCTCATACATTTTATATCCAGCAAACCCTCCAATTTCTATACTTTTAGATTTAGGATCAAATAAATAATCTATTCGCTCTCGAGCTGTCATTTTACCTTTGGCATGATGTTTCTCGATTCTAGTTTTACCACCTCCAAGCTTAACTTTTGCAAATCGTTGCTTTAATTTGGAGTTTAATAATTTATTGTGATCTTCGTTTTTGTTGAAGTCTAAATCCATGTATTTATTGCTTTGGGCTAAAGTACAAAACTTTAAATTTAAATAATATTAATATATTTTATGTACATTTCTACTGTAAAAATTTTAAAAAAATGAAAAAAATTATCGCATTTGCAGGAAGTAACAATAAAGACTCAATAAATAAAAAACTTGCAGTTTTTACTGTAACTAAAATAAAAGATATAGAAGTGAAGATATTAGATTTAAACGACTTTGAATTACCTTTATATGGTATTGATTACGAGAATGAATGTGGTATCCCAGATAATGCTCAAAGTTTTCTAAATGAAATTAAAAATTCTGACGGTATCGTTTTATCATTAGCGGAACATAATGGGGCTTATACATCGGTGTTTAAAAACATGTTTGATTGGATGTCTCGAATTGACGGAAAGCTTTGGGGTAACAAACCCATGTTCTTGATGGCTACTTCTCCTGGAGGCAGAGGAGGTGCTTCGGTGCTAGAAATTGCAAAGGGAAGATTTCCTTTTATGGGAGGTAATATTGTTGCCGAGTTTTCATTACCATTTTTTGAAAAAAACTATTCTAGTTCGGGAATTGTGGACAGAGAGTTAAGAAATTCTTTTAGTCATGAAATTACTAAATTCGAAAAAGCTTTATAATTATAAAATGGGAGATATATAAAAAAATTAAAACAACATTTCCAAACAAAAAAATAAAGGTGCTATCGAATATTACCCATACCGCAAACTAGTTAATAATTAAGATTCCATATTCATACTTTTTTTATTTAAAAACACGATATTTGTTATAGAACAACAATGATTTTTCTAAATCAAGAAAAGTTAATTAATTAGATTAAATATGAGTATGAATAAAAATACAGTTTTAGCATGGGCAACTTTTATTATGATAATAATGGGTTTTGTATTGATAGGCCTTGGTGCATTTCGTTATGATGATGTTGCAGGGTGGGGGTTTGCTTCAGTTGGAATTGGATTCTTTGCCAACGCATGGGTTTTCAATGCCTTAAAAGGGAGAGTTTAGTATAAGTGTAATTTGTTGTAAAAAGTAGATTTATGTCAGATGATAAAAAAGTAATTTTCTCCATGTCTGGAGTTACAAAAGCCTACCAGAATTCACAAACACCTGTTCTCAAAAACATCTATTTGAGTTTTTTTTATGGAGCAAAAATTGGAATTTTAGGCTTAAATGGAAGTGGTAAATCTACCCTTTTAAAAATTATAGCAGGTGTTGATACCAACTATCGTGGAGATGTTGTTTTTGCTGATGGTTATTCGGTTGGTTATCTGGAACAAGAACCTCAATTAGACGATTCTAAAACCGTCATAGAGATTGTTAAAGAAGGCGCTCAAGAGGTAGTGGATGTTCTTGATGCGTATAATAAAATTAACGATATGTTTGGCTTACCCGAAGTCTACGAGAATCCTGAAAAAATGGAAGAACTCATGACTAAACAAGCTGAATTACAGGATAAAATTGATGCTACCAATGCTTGGGAGTTAGATACCAAATTAGAAATAGCTATGGATGCTCTTCGAACTCCTCCGGGAGACACTCCAATTAAAGTCTTGTCTGGAGGAGAAAGAAGAAGAGTTGCCTTGTGTAGGTTATTGTTAAAAGAACCCGACGTTTTGCTACTTGATGAACCGACGAATCATTTAGATGCAGAAAGTGTCCATTGGTTAGAACATCATTTGTCTCAATATAAAGGAACAGTAATTGCTGTTACCCATGATCGGTATTTTTTGGATAATGTAGCTGGTTGGATTTTAGAGTTGGATAGGGGAGAAGGAATCCCTTGGAAAGGAAACTTATTCGTCTTGGTTAGATCAAAAGTCTAAAAGATTAGAACAAGAAAGTAAAACGGCATCTAAACGTCAAAAAACACTAGAACGAGAATTGGATTGGGTCAGACAGGGCGCAAAAGGAAGACAAACGAAGCAAAAAGCAAGGCTTAATAATTATGACAAGTTAATGAGTCAGGACCAAAAACAGTTGGATGAAAAATTAGAAATTTATATTCCAAACGGTCCTAGATTAGGAACGAATGTCATTGAAGCAAGAGGAGTGTCCAAAGCATTTGGTGATAAATTGTTGTATGAAAATTTAAATTTTAACCTGCCGCAAGCAGGGATTGTCGGAATTATAGGTCCTAATGGTGCTGGAAAGACGACTATTTTTAAAATGATTATGGGACAAGAAAAGCCTGACAACGGAGAATTTAATGTTGGCGAAACTGCTCAGATTGCTTATGTAGATCAAGCTCACGCAAATATCGATACGGAAAAATCGATATGGCAAAATTTCTGCGATGGTCAGGAATTAATAATGATGGGAGGAAAACAAGTAAATTCAAGGGCTTACTTGAGTCGTTTCAATTTTGGTGGAAGTGAACAGAATAAAAAAGTTTCTATGCTCTCAGGTGGAGAAAGAAATCGCCTACATTTAGCAATGACATTAAGAGAAGAAGGAAACGTCTTGCTATTAGACGAACCTACGAACGACTTAGATGTTAACACTCTACGTGCTCTGGAGGAAGGATTGGAAAGCTTTGCTGGATGTGCAGTAGTTATTTCACATGATCGATGGTTTTTAGATCGAGTATGTACTCACATTCTTGCCTTTGAGGGAGATAGTCAAGTCTATTTTTTTGAAGGTGGATTTAGTGAATATGAGGAAAACAAAAAGAAACGTCTTGGTGGTGATTTATTACCTAAACGCATCAAGTATAAAAAATTAATAAGATAGTTTCACTATGTATCGAAATATAAAAGTGATTGCATTTGATGCAGATGACACTTTATGGGTAAATGAGCCTTTTTTTAGAGATGCCGAAAATGAATTTTGTAAACTTTTAAAAAATTACATTTCTGAAGAAGATTGTAAGCAACTTTTATTTGAAGTTGAAATTAAAAACTTACCCATGTATGGTTATGGAATTAAACCTTTTACCTTATCTTTAATAGAAGCTGCTATTGCACTCTCAAAAAATAGAATACCATTAGAGACGGTATCTAAAATTATAGAATTAGGTAAAGAAATGCTTTCTAAACCAATTAAACTAATAGATGGAATTGAAGAAACTTTAATAAAACTTTCTTCTAAATACCGTTTGGTCATGGCTACTAAAGGTGATTTATTGGATCAAGAGCGTAAATTAAAAAAATCAGGTTTAGAAAATTATTTTCATCACATAGAAGTGATGAGTGATAAGCAACCAGATAACTATCAAAGATTACTAAAACATTTAGATATTACCTCAAAGCAATTTTTGATGATAGGTAATTCTCTTAAATCAGACGTTCTTCCAGTTTTAGAATTAGGCGCTTATGCCATTCACATACCGTTTCATATTACTTGGGAACATGAAAAGATAACGAAAAAAGTAAGTCATCATCAATTTAAAAAAGTAGAATTAGCCTCAGATTTACTAGAATTATTGTAATCGTTTGGTAATAGAGTTATTTTTTTTAAAAATCTGCTGCTCTATTAAATTTCATTTTTTTGTTGGTAAGAGGATGCTTAAATTCTAAACTATCAGCATGCAAATACAATCGTTTCGATTTATTACCATATAAGTCATCTCCGATAATAGGAGAATTTAATCCCAGAGTATGAGCTGCATGAACTCTTAATTGGTGCGTTCTGCCGGAAATAGGGTAGAAATATATTTTGGTATTATCTTTATTTCGCTTTATGACCTCCCAGTTAGTGGTCGCTTTTTTTCCAAACTCATAGCAAATTAATTGTCTTGGACGATCGTTTAAGTCAACTCTTAGAGGTAAAATAATGATGCCGCTATCTTTAATGAGGTTTCCCTCTATCAAAGCAGTATACCTTTTTTTTACTGTTTTTTTAATAAATTGATTCTGTATTTCTTTATGAGCTCTTTTATTTTTTGCTAATACTAAAAGTCCTGAGGTAGCCATATCCAATCGATGTATAATAATGGGACCTGATATGTTTTTTACTTGCTGTTTAATTCTTGTGAATACAGAATCATGAATATGAATTCCTGGAACTGATAAAAAATCTGCAGGTTTATTGACTACAATTAGTTCGTTGTCTTCAAAAATAATCTCTAATTCTTTGCCTATGGCAGGGTTTTCAAGCATAGGATTAGTATCCATTTTAATCCCTGATAACATATGTTTTAATATTGGCTTACATTTTCCTTGACAAGATGGATAAAATTGCTGGTGTTTTCTGATTTCTTTATTTGGTGATTTTCCCCACCAAAATTCTGCCATAGCTAGAGGTTTCAAATCATTTAAAAATGCGTATTGTAATAACTTAGGAGCTGCACATTCTCCTGAACCTGCGGGAATATTTTGATCGTTTTTTTCGGAGAATAGTTGAATTAAATTTTTAGTTTCTTTTTTTGAATTTAAAAATTGATATTGCTTAAATAAATAATGCTGTAAATCAGCAGATTTTCTTTTTCGTAACTTTTTTAAATCAAAAATTTGATTGGTAAAGAAAGACAATTCCTCATTTATGGTTTCTATTTGATAATTCCAATAGCGTTTGACATTATTAATTAATTGTTTCTCTTTAATGCTATCGTTATTTAATTTTTCTTGAAGCATTTGTAATGAACTACCTGATAATTCTGAAACAGCATTTAGTCTTTTAAGTTTTCTTTTTTTTCTTGCTATTTTTCGAAGTTCTTTATGTTCAGAAATATCTAGAACAGCTTTTATTTTTTCAGATGCTAGTCTAGCTTTTAAATCGTTATAGGTGGAATCCCTCTCTAGTTGTTCAATTTCAGCATTTATTTTATTTAATATTTTTTCTTCATTTAAAAATTGAGAGTCTTTTTCAAGCATATTATACACAGGTGGTACAAATCTTTTATGACAGTTAGTTTCTGCCATTTTACCCGAAACAGCTGTTATATATCCAATTTCTCTTTTTTTATTACGAACAATTAAGATTCCAAACATTTTACCTATGATTAAACCTTTTTTGTCAGGGTTTACTCCAAAATTATGCTCAAATTCTTTTTGATTTAGTAAATATTTCTGTACCTCTTTTACAGCAACCTTACATAATGGATGAGGTTCATAATAAAATGGAAATGTAAACCTACTTGGAAGTTTTATGCCTTTAATTGATGATGACGGAAATTTTTGAAAATAGGAGTCCACAAGTGCTAATTAACAATATTGCTAAGATACTTTTTCCTTCTATATAAATTGTTAAAGTATTGTAATCATTGCTTATTTTTAATATTTTTGATTTTAATAATACAAAACACTTGCCAATATTTAAATATATTTAAATGAAATTCTATTTTCGATTACTTTATGTGTTACTTTTTTTTTCATCATCATTAATTAGCCAAGTGATGCCGCTTGATTTTTCTGATTCCTCAGACGAGTTCGTTCCTTTTGCAGGTTCAGAATTTATTTTTTTTGAAGACCCTAATGATAACGAAAATATAGTTGGTAATTTTTTTAATGATGGATCGGAACCGTGGCAAGGCTTTTATATTGATTTAAATGACCCTGTTGATTTGGATTTTCAAAACACGATCTCTTTGTCTTTTTATGCATTTGATTCCGAAACACACACTGTTTTATTGAAATTAGAAAATGGTGAAAATCCAGACGTACAAGTAGCTGTAGATATTCCGTATGATACTGGATGGACAGACAATGTCACTTTTGACTTTTCTGATGCCGTATTGAGTTCAGATGGTACTACACCTGTTGATGCAACAGGTAATTATAACCGGTTAACTATTTTTATAGATGGAGGTTTTTCGCTTTCAGGGTCTTTTTTGGTAGATAATATCGAAGATGGATCGCTACCATCAGACCCCAATGAAGTTGATGTTGAATACAACTATTTGGTTTGGGAAGATAATTTTGAAACTCCAGGAGTAGTTAATTCTTTAAATTGGCACCATCAAACTCAAGTCATTATACCTGGTGTAGGTTGGGCAAACGGTGAAGAACAGCATTATACAAATCGAATAGATAATTCGTACGTTGATAATTCAGGATTTTTAAATATTGTCGCAAAAAAAGAAACGTTTACAGATCAGAATTTGACAAAAAATTATACTTCAGCACGTCTAAACTCTAAGTTTGCTTTTACTTATGGTAGGGTGGATGTAAGAGCAAAGTTACCAATAGATATAGGAACTTGGCCAGCAATATGGATGTTAGGAAAAAATATAAATGAAAATGGTGCTTATTGGGACCCTGTATTTGGTACTACAAATTGGCCAGCATGTGGAGAAGTTGATATTATGGAGCACGGTATTTTTCCTTTTGAGGATATTGATTATATCGGTAGTGCACTACATACTCCTTGTTGTAACGGTGGTAACCCAAATTCAGGAGGGACTATAGCTAGTAACCTTGAAAATCAATTTCATGTGTATTCAGTAAATTGGTCTCCCGATCAAATTACGTTCCTATTGGATGGGGTTGGTTTTTATACCTATAATCCAGCTATAAAGGATGAGAACACTTGGCCATTTTTTGAAGATCAATATATTTTACTTAATGTTGCTATGGGAGGAGTTGCCGGACCAATCGACCCTCAATATACTGAAAGTGCAATGATTATTGATTATGTTAGAGTTTACCAAGAAAGTCCACTAAGTATTGAGGATACAATTAATACTCATATTAAAAAAACTTTAAAAATTTATCCAAATCCAGTTAAAAATGAGATTAATCTAATTTCAGAAGAACTAATAACTAAAATAAAGCTTTACGATTATCAGGGTAAATTAGTACTTGAAAAAAATAATGATGTTAAATTTATTAAAGTTAGTAGTTTGAACTCCGGTATTTACTTTATAGAGGTTTTTATGAACAATTATAAGAGTTTACAAAAAGTTATTATTGAATAATTTAATAGAAAACTTTCAATTGAGTTACCAATAAAATTTGATTAAATGAAAAATTAATTAGGTCAATTCATTTTTCTCATAACTGTTGTGAATCTTTATAATTGCTAGTCCAAAAAGAACAGCTACAAGGATTAATATGGTACTTATCAACCCGTTTACACGCAAAAGACATTCTTATTAAGATGGTAGAAATAATAAACCCAGAATTTCTTATTATTTTATGAAATTGATCGGTGTAAAAAAATGATATTAATAGTAAAATGACATCCACCAAAATAAGTGCCGTAAAAAATTTATCAAAAAATAAATTGTTAATACTTTGAAAAGTTAGAAAGATCGTTGGATACAATTGAAATGCCAGATGACCAATCAATAAGAGTGTATAGGGCCATAAAAAAAAACAAAGGCACCAAAATAACTGCAATTAACTTCTTTTTATTCACAAACTTTTCAATAAAAGGTTTGATGTTTACTTCTTGTATTGATTTTATTTTCCCTTGTTTTTGGAATAAAAATATTAAATAAAATAGTAAAAGAGAAGCAATCAAATCGTAGGTAAACTGCAAATCACCTTTAATTTCAAACCAATTTTCAGTAAGCTCAAGAGCAGATAAATCTTTAAACAACTTTCTTATAATAATTAATGTTATAATTTCATATTGCTTAGTTATGTATGTTGTAAATGATTTAGGTAGGTAGTAAATCAATAGATAAACTTCATAGATAAGAATAAATGAAAATGGTGTATATATCGCTGAAATTGGATTAATAAATAGCTCTGAGTTTGATGAGAAACTTAAAAAATCAAACTTCATTAAATAAATGATAACTAAATGAATAAAAAAACTCACCAAGGCTATTTTTAATATTATTTTTTCTGTCTTGAGGCGAGTGTCTTCAGATAGAAATAGATCAAAAAGAGTTTTTACTATATTGTTTTTATTAGTCATATCAGAATTTTTTAATATAATCAGTTATAAGGACTTATAAAGTATAATCAAATACTTTTAGAGTTATAGTGTAAAAAAAGCGTAACCATAATAGTTACGCTTTTAATAAGTATTATTTTAAGTTGACTTAAGCTGTTTTCTTAACTGCTAAAGAATAGATTACTAAACCAAATCCAATTTTGTTAATTGCATCTGCAATATTGTATAATACTTGCATATCTAGATTCATTCCGAAGAATTCACCTGCAGCACCATACCATCCAGCTGTTCCTGCCATATAACCAACAGGGTATATTGCCCAACCAACTAGTACGAACCAACAAAGGATTTTGTGTGCATGTAATATATCTCCACCAGCTTCTTTAGCGAGTTTCGCAGCTCCACCTAACCATATTTCGTAAACGATTACGAAATAAGCTAAACCAGATATTGTTCCCCAAACTACAGCGTCACCCCACCAGATTCTCCCATGTATCCTGTAACTAGCATTACAACCGATAAACCGATAAGCTTCCACATTAAGTTTTGCTTTGCGCCTGCTACTTTAAGGATTAAGTAGAATTCAACGCACATTAATGGGACTGTAAGAATCCAATCCACATATCTAAATGCGGTAATGTTCATTACATCTCCATCCATAGCTGCATCACGCATGTACATATAATGTACTGCTGCAATAAAAGTAATTAAACCAGACACTAAAACAGAAGTTCTCCATTTTTTGTCAAATTGATTTAATGAAAGAAAAAAGAAAGCAGAAGCTGCCATCATAGCCATACATCCAATAAAGAATGTAAAGTTGACTGGATCGTTAACATCGCCGCCAACAGCAACTAAATCAATCATAGTTAAAAGTGTTTTCATAATATATTTGTTTTTAAAAGTTAAACAAACATAACAAATAATTAAACAAGAAAAAATACTTTTATTATTATTTTGTTATTTTTTTAATATATTTATTATCAAATTAAGAAAAATTGAATTTAAAAACTGTTAAATTACTACTAACTTTCTTCTTTTTGTGGGTTACTACACAATTCGGAATTGATATTGAAAATTTACTTGCTTATATTTTTGTTTTGAGTCTTGGTATTCTTCACGGCTCTAACGATCTAAAACTTATTGGAAATTTTAGTGGTGAAATAAGATACACTTTTAGAACTAAACTTTCTATTTATGTTTTTGTAGTACTATTTAGTTTTTGTTTTTTTCTAATTTTTCCAACTATAGGCTTTTTGCTCTTTATTTTATTTAGTGGTTATCATTTTGGCGAACAACATTTGGCAGAAAAAATTAAATCAAAGCATTGGTCAAAATATTTTCTGTACCTAATTTATGGTCTACTCGTATTTTTTTTAATATTTCAAACACACAGTAATGAGGTAATAGTAATTATAAATGATATCACAAATATTAACTTAAGTACCACTTTTTTTAGTTATTTTTTATTTATAAATTTAATAAGTCTTTTAACATTCTACCTGGTTTACTCTAACAATAAAAATTCATTAATTCAACTATTTGAAGAAGTGGCTTATGTATTTTTATTTTACATATTGTTTACTAATTCAACTTTATTATGGTCTTTTGCTATCTATTTTATAGTATGGCACGCATTACCATCTCTCAATGATCAGATAATTAATATTTATGGTCAAACTAATTTAACCAATATTATCAAATACTTAAGAGTTTCTATTTTGTACTGGGGCTTGTCAGTTATTGGTATTTGTATGCTCTCTTATTATACTGCTGACAATACTGCATTATTTAACCTTCTTTTTGTTGCCTTATTAGCTTCCATTACTTTTCCTCATGCTTTCGTCATTTTTAAAATGCAACGATAAAATGCTTATTTACTGTTAAGTTAATATTTTTTAAAAAGTCATTGTTTAACAAAATTGCAAAACAGTTAAACATTTTATATATTTACACAAAATGTTAATGTGAAAATAATAAAGTTTCCTATACTCTTTTCGGAAGTTCAAGAGCGTTTACAGCAGATAAATCCGGTAAAATACACCAATACTAGAAATTACGTTGATGGCTCAGTTTCTTATCTATCTCCATATATCTCAAGAGGTATAATTTCTACTAAAGATGTATTTCAACAAGTCTTAAATTTAGGTTATTCGGTTAAACAATCAGAAAAGTTTATCCAAGAACTTACTTGGAGAGATTATTGGCAACAGATTTGGATAGCTAAGGAAAATGAAATTAATTTTGATTTAAAAAACAAACAGCTAAAAGTATCTAACACAGCAATCTCGAAATCTATTTTAGAAGCCAATACAGGTATAAAAGCTATAGATACTGCTATTACTAACTTTTACAATAATGGTTACTTACACAATCATCTTCGAATGTATATTGCCTCATTAGCATGTAATGTAGCTCAAAGTCATTGGAGTTTTCCTGCAAAGTGGATGTATTATCATCTTTTAGATGCTGATTGGGCAAGTAACGCTTTGAGTTGGCAATGGGTAGCCGGAACTAACTCCAATAAAAAATATATTGCAAATCAAGACAACATAAATAAGTATTGTCACACAAAACAAAGCAATACCTTTTTAGATATCTCTTATGACGATTTTGATACTTTAAAAATACCAAAAGAACTCTTAGAGACGGATTCCTGTTTACTAAAAACACCTATGCCTGAGAAAGAATCCATCAAAATTGATAAGAAAAAATCTACTTATATCTATAACTTTTATAATTTAGATCCTCTTTGGGATCAAGAAATTTTGCCAATAGAATACTTTTACTTGAACCCTCACATTTTAATCAATATCCAATATCACTTAATAGTATGAACTTTATGTTGGAATTTAGTAAAAATAATATTGATAACATTCAGCTGTACGTCGGTGAGTTTAATGAGTTCATCAAAGATCACGCTCCAAGCGAAGTCAATTATAAGGAACATCCACTAAACTCACATTACACAGGAATTAAAGTTCCAAGAGATTTTATTTTTGATGTTAAAGGGTACTATCCAAGTTTTTTCTCCTATTGGAAAAAATGTAAAAAAGAACTAATCTATTGATAAAAAAAGAAATTAATATAGTTTGGTTAAAGCGAGATTTACGGTCTCAAGATCATGAACCTTTATTTCTCGCAGAAAAATCGGGCCAGCCTTATCTTATCATATTTGTTTTTGAGCCAAGCTTGATCAATCATTTTGATACAAGCAATAGACATTTGCAATTTATTTACCATTCGATTCAAGTACTCGATATGGAGCTAATAAAATACAACCGGAGTGTTGATATATTTTATGCTGAGGCTTTAGATGTATTTCTTTTTTTAAACCAATATTATAAAATTAAAAATATCTTTAGTTATCGTGAAAGTGGCATAGCAAAAACATGGCTGCGAGATCAACGTATTGAATCATTTTCTGAAAAAAATCATATTTTGTGGTCTCAATTTCAGAGAGATGGTATTCTAAGGGGGATAAAAAATAGAGTAGATTGGAACAAGAAATGGTTTGCAACAATGAACGAACCTCAGATATTAAATACGTACTCTTGTGCAAAACTTAAAAAAATAAACCATCCCTTTTTGTTACCTGAAGAATTTGAAAAAACACTTAAAAAATATCCAAAACAATTTCAACCAGCAGGAGCTCGTAATGCTTGGAAATATTTAAACACTTTTACTCAACTTCGAGGTTTTAATTATCACAAACATATATCGAAACCTCACGAGAGTAGATCGAGTTGCAGTAGGCTATCTCCTTTTTTAGCTTGGGGAAATTTGAGTATAAAACAAGTCTTTCAATTTGTTAGTAAACATCCAAATCGACAAAACAATAAAAGAGCTTTTAATGGAATGTTAACTCGATTAAAGTGGCATTGTCATTTCATACAAAAATTTGAGGTAGAATGTACTTACGAGACCCATTGTATTAACAAAGGTTATGAGTTTTTACTCCATGAAAAAAATCAACACTATATCGAAGCATGGAAACTTGGTAAAACTGGGTACCCTCTTATTGATGCTTGTATGCGTGCACTTATTCAAACGGGCTGGATTAATTTTAGAATGCGTGCTATGTTAGTTTCATTTTTTACAATGAATTTAGACCAAGATTGGCGTGATGGTGTTTATCATCTCGCAAACCTTTTTTTAGATTACGAGCCAGGAATTCATTATCCTCAATTTCAGATGCAAGCCGCAACAACCGGAATAAACACTATTCGTTTATACAACCCAGTTAAAAATTCATATGAACATGACCCAAAAGGTTTGTTTATAAAAAAATGGGTTCCTGAATTAGCCGAAATTCCTACTTCGCACATCCACGAGCCATGGAATATGACAGCGATGGAACAACTATTTTATGATGTGGTTATTGGCACTCATTATCCCAAGCCTATTGTAGATTTAAAGGAAAGTGCCAAAACTGCACGCTCGAAAATATGGAATCATAAAAAACACCCAATAGTACTAAAAGAGAAGAAACGTATAATTAAAACACATGTAAATAATCGTTAATATGAGATATACTAATAAACAAATACAAGAATTAGATCGTGTATCGAGATTAAAAATCATCAATTCAATTACTGGAATTAAGCCGGCAAATTTAGTTGGTACTATTGACGATGAGGGTAAAACAAATTTGGCTATTTTTAGTTCTGTTGTACACTTAGGTAGTAATCCCCCGCTATTGGGATTTATATCAAGACCCAGAAGATTAAAGTTTGGACATACGTATACCAACATCCAAAAGACTGGACAGTATACCATAAATCATATTCATCCTGAATTTATAAAAAAGGCACATTATACCTCTGCTAAATTTGATTCCGAAGTATCAGAATTTGAACGTTGCAAACTAACTGAGGAATATCAAGGAAATTTTAAAGCTCCCTTTGTTAAAGAAAGTAATTTAAAAATAGGAATGTGTTTTAAAGAATCCTTAGATATAAAAAATAATGGTACCATCATGGTTATTGGTGAAGTAGAACAACTAATCATCCCAGAAAGTGCTATTGTCAATAATGACATTGATTTAGAGCTGACAAACAGTGTAGGAATTTCAGGGCTGAACAGTTACTATACCTTAAAAAAAATTGAAACACATCCATATGCACGAGTAGAACAAGTGCCAAAATTTTAAACATGAATAAAAAAAATCTTCCTCAGAAAATTTGTCCAGTATGTGATCGTCCTTTTAGTTGGCGAAAAAAATGGAAAAAAGACTGGGAAGAAGTAAAATATTGTAGCGAACGCTGCAGAAAAAACAAATGAAAAGTTTAAACGTAGTATTTCCACATCAATTATTTCAAAATTCTCCAATTTTTGAAAATAAAGAGCCTATTTATTTAGTTGAAGAATATTTATTTTTCAAACACTACAAGTTTCATAAACAAAAAATTGCTTTTCACAGAGCAACAATGAAATGGTATGCAGATTATGTAACAAAAGAAAAAAATATTGCGATAACGTATATTGAATCTACTGAAAAAATAGCAGATATTCGTTTTCTTATTCCAGAATTAAAACGCAAAGGGTATACCCATATCAACTATATTGATCCCACAGATAATTGGTTGCAAAAGCGTTTAAACAAAGGGTTAAAAGAAGAAGGGTTTACACATAAACAATATACTTCCCCTTTATTTTTAAACTCAAAAGACGATCTGACTTCTTTTTTTAGATTGGACAAAAAAAAGTATAACCAAACTTCTTTTTATATTGAACAAAGAAAAAATAATCGAATTCTTCTCGAAACAGATGGTAAACCCGAAGGAGGCTCTTGGACTTATGATACCCAGAACAGAAAAAAATATCCAAAAACAAAAACACCTCCTCCAATTATTTTTCCTGATACCGATCCCTTCTATGAAGAAGCTAAAACCTATGTTGCTAAAAATTTCTCAGATCATTTAGGAAATCTTACTGATACGCCACTTTACCCAATTAATTTTGATTTGACGAATAAGTGGCTTCATCAATTTTTTGAGTACCGATTTATGGATTTTGGTATTTATGAAGACGCAATTGTAGCTGAAAACTCTATATTAAACCATAGTGTTTTAACTCCCATGTTAAATGTTGGTTTAATTAGTCCTAAAAAAATCATTGAAGAATGCCTTTTATTCGCAGAGCAAAACGATATTCCCATTAATTCAACAGAAGGTTTTGTTCGACAGATTATTGGATGGCGAGAATTTGTAAGAGGTATTTACGAAGCTCGTGGAGTTGATGCACGAACTACTAATTTCTGGAACTTTAAAAAGAAGATACCACAATCATTTTACGATGGTACCACGGGTATTCCCCCTATAGACCTTACCATTAAAAAGTTGTTAGAAACAGGTTATTGCCATCATATTGAACGTTTGATGGTGCTCGGTAACTTCATGTTATTATGTGAGTTTGATCCAGATGAGGTTTATCGTTGGTTTATGGAATTATCTATTGACAGCTATGATTGGGTTATGGTAACAAATGTATACAGTATGAGTCAATTTGCTGATGGAGGGTTGTTAGCCTCAAAACCTTATATAAGCGGTAGTAATTATTTAATGAAAATGAGTAATTATAAAAAAGGAGAATGGCAATCTGTTTGGGATGGCTTATTTTGGCGGTTTATGAATGTTCATCGAGATTTCTTTTTATCAAATCCTCGTTTAGGAATGCTGGTTAGAATGTTCGATAAGATGCCTCAAGAAAAACAACATCAACATCTCTCAAATGGAGAGTTATTTCTAGAAAACTTAAAAAACTAACAATGCTTTTTAATACGACCTACAAAAATAAAGACTACTCAAAAGAAAGTGCCCTTTCAGTCGGACCTCCTTATTCACTTTTTAGAAAAATTAAAATGCGAGGTGTTGGTTCGAGTCGATTAATTATAGAAGAATTAAGTACACAATTAAAACCCGAAAATCTTCACCCCAATTCAATAAGTTATGCCAATATTGAGTTACGAGATAAGGGAATCATTATTCATTTTGGTAATAAATTAGACCGTTATTCATGGATTGTACCTTATTACCGTCTTGTCACTTATAGTAATAAAAGATTTAGCATACATTCAAATGGTCATTTTATAAAGTTTAAGAAAAATAGAAATTATCGAAATAACAAAAAATTCTTAGCCAAGATGATAGATATGAAAATAAATCATCTAAAATTAGATTATTATGATGTTTAAAACCCGAACGTCACCATTACATTTGTGAATCGATAAAAGAAATAGTTTCTTGTTCTAATGCAATAGTTTTTTTATAAATAGTGGCAGCTTTATTTAAAATAACAGTTGCAAAATCCCTGTCTTTAATGTCTTTAGCATTAATTCGAACATTAAAGTAAGCTCCAATTACAGCCGCTCTGGCACAAAGTACTCCAACTCCTGCATCGGATAGTGAATTTTTTAAACCATCCTTTAGCATAGCTTGCATAATCTCCATTGATTGAAAGGAGGTCTCCATTACTTTAAATGGAATTTCGGTTGCATATTTGGTAGCATTTTCTATGGCGTCTAACCTAATTTTCTTTTCTAAATCAGTATCCTTAGGCATTCTAAAACCATCGATAATTTTATTAAAAGCATTGGTGTCTTCATCAACTAAAAATAAAAGCTGCTCTTTATATTCCTGACCTTTTATAGCCCAATCTGAGAAAAATTCCCAGCGTTCATCCCAGCCAGCCTTGTGGGCAGACAAATTAGCTACCATGGTTCCTAAAGAAACTCCGAGAGCTCCAACATATGCCGAAATAGAACCACCACCCGGAGCCATAGACTCTCCAGCAGTTTCGTCTGCAAAATCATTTAATTTAAAATCAATTAATTTTTTTTTATCATTTTCTAACATATACTCGATGATCTTTTCCTCTGGATGAAAAGGTTTTAAGTCATCTAATCCTAGAGATTTAACAGCAATTTTTATCTTTTCACTTTCTGAAATTCCTAGAGATCGTTTTTGTTTGATTAAATAATAATCGGCTGCATCCAACATTGCTTGTAGTGGGATTAATCCAATTATCTCAGAACCTGTTACTCTAATTCCTCTTGCCAATGCTGCTTTACAACTTTCATCAAAAGCTTCATGCATGGAAGTAATCGATATATTGGTTAGGTTGTAAGATATTTGAGCAATTCCGTATTCATCGATAAACCAACCGATTCCTTTCACGGCTTTAAGTTTTCCGGGTACTCGTTCGGGTTCTCCGTTAGCGTCTAATATTTTTTTACCAGTAATCGGATTTCCATCTCTTTTAATTCTACCTGCTTCTCGAATATCAAAAGCTATTGCGTTTGCTCTTCGAGTTGAAGTGGTATTTAAATTTACATTATAAGCAATTAAAAAGTCACGAGCAGATATTGCGATGGCACCTGTTTTTGCTACCTCGTTGTTGTATTTAGCAGAACCAAAATCAGGTTTCCAATCGGGATCTGATAATTTAGCAGATAGCCCCTCGTATTCGCCACTTCTGCAATTTGCAAGATTTTTCCTTTTCTCTTCTCTAGCAGCATTTTCATAGAAATAACCAGGAATTCCTAATTCTTTTCCAACTCGTTCTCCTAATTGATGTGCATATTGAGCGGTTTCTTCCAGACTAATTCCAGAAATAGGAACAAGCGGACAAACATCCGTAGCACCAAAACGTGGGTGTTCTCCAGTATGTTTACTCATGTCGATAAGCTCTGCTGCTTTCTTAATCAATCGAAAAGCTGCCTCAATAACTAACTGAGGTTCTCCTACAAAGGTAATAACGGTCCGGTTAGTTGCCTTTCCAGGATCGACATCTAGAAGTGTCACCCCTTCGACTGTTTCAACGATTTTCGATACGATTTCTATAATTTTTGAATCACGACCTTCACTAATATTTGGAACACATTCTATGAGTTGTTTTTGCATCTGTTATTTATTAAATACTAATCTTAAATAATTAATGTTATTGGTTTATAAATTTAGAGAATCAACTGACCATTAATGATCACCTGTTGAATTAAGTTACTTCCAAAAGCATATGGTAAATAGCTATAGGATGGAATTTCTTTGGTAATAATTACACTAGCATTTTTCCCCTTACTGATACTACCATGACTGCCACTAAGCCCCATTGCATAAGCTCCGTTGATCGTAGCAGCATTAATCGCTTCTTCTGGTGTTAATTTCATTTTTATACATGCGGTAGCTACCACAAAATTCATATTACCGCTAGGGGTCGAGCCTGGATTGTAATCTGTAGCAAGTGCTAATGGTAACCCAGCATCAATAATTTTCCTAGCAGGAGTGTAAGGGATGCCTAAAAAATAGGAGCAGGAAGGTAAAGCTACTGGCATAGTTATAGATCCTTTTAAAGCTAAAATATCATCATCGGTTAATACCTCTAAATGATCTACACTAAGTGCCTGGTGTTTTACACCTTCTGCGACACCTCCAATTGCATTGAATTGATTGACATGTATTTTTGGTATTAAATTATATTTTTTAGCCTCTTTTAATAATTGGTGCGTATCGGCTACAGAAAAATAACCCTTTTCACAAAAAATATCTACATACGTAGCTAGCTTTTCTTCTGCCACTCTGGGCAACATATCATTACAAATGTGATCTAAGTATCCTTGTTTGTTGTTCTTAAATTCTGGAGGTACTGCATGCGCCCCTAAAAAAGTAGTTTTCACTTTAATAGGATGTTTTTCTCCTAGTTGTTTGGCGACTTTAAGCATCTTTAGCTCTGCATCGAGGGTAAGACCGTAGCCTGATTTTATTTCGATAGCACCTGTGCCTAAATTCATTACTTGATTTAAACGATTTTCAGATTGAGTGAATAAGTCTTGTTCAGAGGTCGCCTGAAGTTTTTTTGCACTATGAATTATTCCACCACCATTGGCCGCTATTTCTTGATAAGAAAGACCATTTATTCGATCTACAAATTCTTGTTCTCTATTACCGGCATATACAAGATGACTATGAGAATCACACCAAGTTGGTAAAACGATGCTTCCGCTACAATTAATAATTTTGTCAGCGTCTAAATTGGGTATGGAATCCATTGTACCATAATCATGGATTTTATTATTGACTAAGTAAAGCCACGCATTCTTTATAGTTGGCAGTGTTTTCATTTGAGTACCACATAGTCTATCGACAGGTGTGTCACGGACTTGAAGCAACTCTTTGATATGAGGTAAGTAAAATTTTCATTGCATAAAGATAGCAAACCTCTCAAGTATTTAATAAATTTAACGACTTAAAATCTGTAAAATGAAAAATAAAAGCATGGGTATTAACACCATTTGTACTCACATAGGCGAAGTGAAAGATGAACAGTACAAAGGAGCAATTTCTCCTCTTTTTATGTCGAATTCCTATGCGTATGAAAATGTTGAAGTATCAAGATATCCAAGATATTTTAATACACCAAACCAAGAAGCATTGTGTAAAAAAATTGCTGCTTTAGAAAAAACAGAAGCTGGACTCATTTTAAGTAGTGGAATGGCTGCGGTTAGTACGGCACTTTTAGCCTATTTAAAAAAAGGAGATCATGTGGTGGTTCAACAAACTATTTATGGGGGTACTTATAATTTTATTGTGGAAGAATTTCCTAAATATGGAATTGAATATGACTTTACCGATGGTTTTTTAGAGGAGGATTTTAAATCAAAAATAAAAAAAAATACACGAGTAATTTATGTGGAAACCCCATCCAATCCATTGATGAAAATTACAGATTTAACGATGATTTCGAGATTAGCAAAAGATAATGGTTTAATAAGTTTAATTGATAATACATTTGCTTCTCCCATCAATCAAACTCCAATAGATTTTGGAATTGATGTAGTAATTCACAGTGCTACCAAATATTTAGGAGGTCACAGTGATATTTGTGCAGGTGCTATCGCTTCATCGCAAGCACATATTGATCAAATTTGGAATTTAGCAAAAAATTTAGGAGGAAGTTTGAGTGAATATGCAGTATGGCTACTGGAGCGAAGTATGAAAACTTTGGCATTGCGAGTAAGAGCACAAAATAATAATGCTAAAATAATTGCCGAATGGTTGACAGAAAACCCATTGGTAAGTCAAGTTTTTTATCCTGGTTTAAAATCGCATCCCAATCATAGCATCGCAAAAAAACAAATGAACGGCTATACTGGAATGCTATCGTTTGAATTGGAAAAATCAATAAATGGAAAAACCTTTTTAAATTCTTTACGACTTATAAAACCTTCCATGAGTCTAGCAGGAGTGGAGTCTACTATATTAGCGCCATCAAAAGCTTCCCATGCATTATTAGGAGAAGAAGAACGCAAAAAGCAAGGAATAAGCGAGGGTTTATTAAGACTTTCAGTAGGGATAGAAGATTCCGACGATTTAATTCTAGATTTAAAACAAGCTTTTACTAAAAGTAACTAAATAAAATAAATAATGAAAATAGATATACTAGCTATCGGTGCACATCCCGACGATATTGAATTAGGAGCAGGAGCAACCCTGGCAAAAGAAATTGCTCAAGGGCGCACTGTTGGAATTATAGATTTAACAAGAGGAGAGTTAGGTACTAGAGGAACTGCAGAAACTAGAGACGAGGAAGCTGAAAATGCAAAAAAAATATTAGGTGCTAGTTTTAGAATCAATATGGGTTTTGCAGATGGTTTTTTTATCAATGATAAAGAGCACCAAATGAAGCTTATTTCACAAATTAGAAAATACCAACCCGATATTATTTTATGCAATGCTTTTGATGATCGTCATATTGACCATCCTAAAGCTAGTGACTTAACAAGTCATTCTTGTTTTTTAAGTGGACTGCAAAAGATAATAACAGAAGACGAAAAAGGAGTGTTGCAAAAACCATGGCGACCTAGTAAAGTTTATCATTATATGCAATGGAAAAATGTTGAACCTGATTTTGTGGTCGATGTATCAGGATATTTAGATAAAAAATTAGAAGCAGTATTTGCTTACAAAACACAATTTCACCAAAGAGGCTCTAGCGAGCCAATAACTCCTATATCAACAACAAATTTTAAGGATAGTATTAGTTATAGAGCACAAGATTTAGGAAGATTAATAGGAGTTGAACATGCAGAAGGTTATAACGTTGAACGTTATGTTGCCGTAAAATCCTTATCTGATTTAATTTAAAATTCTTGACGCTCTATATTGCGAGGACGTTGTAAATCATTTATATTTGCAACCGCTTTTAAAGCGAATCTAAAATGGTGGTTGTAGCTCAGTTGGTTAGAGCATCGGTTTGTGGTACCGAGGGTCGCGGGTTCGAATCCCGTCTTCCACCCAAAAACAACAGCTTCTCTGAAAAGAGAAGCTTTTTTTGTGGAATCAATCAAAAAAGAATCTAACGGTAGAAATCCGTAGAATTATTTTAAATCCATTTTATGGATTTACTTTGATGCGCTCTTCTTGATTAGCAATTTCCCATGCGGTAAAAAATATTAGCTTAGACCTCTTTGCTAATAATTCATAATTTATTTTTTCGGGTGTATCAGATGCTTGGTGGTAATCTTCGTGAGTTCCGTTGAAATAAAAAATAACTGGGATATTATTTTTAGCAAAGTTATAATGATCACTTCTGTAATAAAAACGATTGGGATCATTGTCATCATTATACGTATAATCTAACTCTAAGTTGACGTATTTTTTATTTACAGCCTCCGACAAATCGTGCAGACCTTGGCTTAATTTGTCGCTACCTATAAGATAGATGTAATTATCATTTCCTTCCTTTTCAGAACCAATCCTACCAATCATATCTACATTTAAGTTTGTTATTGTATTGGCTAGCGGGAATAATGGATTTTCAGTATAATACCTTGATCCATACAATCCTATTTCTTCTCCAGTTACATGTAAAAACAAAATAGATCTTTTGGGACCATTTCCTTCATTTTTAGCTTGTTGAAATGCCTTGGCAATTTCTATTAAAGATACCGTTCCACTTCCGTCATCATCTGCACCGTTAAAAATCTCCCCATTTTCGGTACCTACATGATCGTAGTGTGCTGAAAGTACTATAATTTCTTCTGGTTTTTCAGAACCTTTTATCATTGCGACCACATTTTGAGAAGGATTTCCTTTAGAACCTCCTTTAAAATAGGAAGCAGGAATCGGTTGGTAATAATTTTTTTCTTCGATAGGAGCGTCAATTCCGTGATCGATATAAAAATTTCTCAAGTATTCTGCCGCTTTATTATTTCCGTTTTCACCCGTCATTCTTCCTTCCATTTGGTCCCCAGCAAAGGTATACAAGTGAGTTTTTAAGGCCTCGGAGGTAATGGTCTTGGCGTAATCCTCTGTGGTCTTTTTTGTAGACTGGGTATTTTGTGCTGTATTGCAGGATACATTCAATGTAAAAGCGAGTAAGAAAAGAAATCGTGTCATATTTAAAAGTTTAAAAAGCTCAATATACAGTATATCTTAAATTTATTTGTAAAAGTTATGTGAAATTTAAATTTAATTATTGTCTCTATATTTACAATCATGAATCCACCTTTAATCATCAGCATTTTAATGCCTGTTAAAAACACCGCATTGTTTTTAAATGAATGTTTAGACTCCATTGTTAATCAAAATGAATTGAATTTTGAATTAATAGCTATTGACGATCATTCGACAGATGAGAGTTATTCAATATTAAATAATTATAGTAATAAAGATTCGCGTATTAAAGTATTTAAGAATTCAGGAAAAGGGATCATAGAAGCGTTGAGATTGGCCTATAATAAATCATCTGGAAGTTTGATTACCAGAATGGATTCTGACGATATAATGAGCCTAAATAAATTGAAAGTTTTAAAAACTAATTTAGAAAATTTAGGACATGGACATATAGCTTTGGGAAAAGTAAAATACTTTTCAGATAAACCATTAGGGGATGGCTTTAAGAGGTATGAAGAATGGTTAAATTCTTTAATAGAAAAAGGAACAAATTTTAAAGATATCTATAAAGAATGTGTAATTCCGTCTCCTTGTTGGATGGTTTACCGAGAGGATTTAGACCGCTGTAAAGCATTTTCTTCTAATGAGTATCCAGAAGATTATGATTTAGCTTTTCGTTTTTATATGCAAGGCTTAAAACCCATAAAGTGCAATCAAATTTTACATTATTGGAGAGATTACCCTAGCAGAACCTCCAGAACAGATGATCATTACTCCGACAACACTTTTTTAGATATAAAATCTAACTATTTTTTAAGATTGGAATACCATTCAAAAAAAAAATTGGTGATATGGGGGGCGGGAAGAAAAGGGAAGTCTTTAGCTAAAATATTGATTGCTAAAAATATTCCTTTTACCTGGATTTGTGATAATCCAAAAAAAATTGGCAAACTTGTCTACAATCAAGAAATGCTATCATTTAATGAATTAGAGTCTATAAAAAACCCTCAAAGCATTGTAACAGTTGCAAATAAGGAAGCTCAAAGTGAAATAAGAGCTTATTTTGAAGAAAAAAAAAGTATTGAAAATATAGATTTTTTCTTTTTTTGCTAGGCTTTTTTTTGAAATTAAAAACGCTCAAAGTTTTAATAAATAAAAAAAGCGTTTTATATTTGCCACCGCTATTGGAGAAGTGGCAGAGTGGTCGAATGCGGCAGTCTTGAAAACTGTTGAGGGTCACACCTCCGGGGGTTCGAATCCCTCCTTCTCCGCAAAAAATAATCGTAACTATCTAATAAAAGTTAGTTGCGATTTTTTTTTAATCTAACGGAACGCTAATAACGAGTTGGAAACTTAAGGCACCAAGCGCATTTGCTCCCATGTCGTTCCAGTCAAAATTATTATTGATAGCGTTATCATCTACTACTTCTTTTAATGTTCCTATAGCCATCGTAGTAGCAAATGAAATAAATCTACTTTTTAATTCTGGTTGTTTTCTATTCCTTAAAAACGTGTAGGTTGCTGCGCTTATTCCCATACAAGTCACCGTATGCATTATTTTGTCTTCGGATTGTCCTAGCATTGTATTGATACCTAACAATATTATTAAGCTGTATTTAATCATCTTTTATTCAATTAGGGTTAATGAAAGTTTTAATTGAATTTAAATTAGCTAATCAATACATTGATAATGATTGTTTTAGTTAGAATTCTAGGTAGAGATGATAGATATACTCTTTTTAAAGTTAAACGGATTTTGACTATAATAGTATTGTATTGTATAATAAATATTGTAAAAAATAAATCAATGTATCAATTATGTATCTATAATTGAAGTTGGAATTATTATATTTGTATTTAAATTTTTAGTATTAATTATTGTTATTTTTTGTTGTATGAGATGTATTTTTTTATTACTATTTTTTTGTGTTGGACTATCAGTTACATCACAAACTATTTCCAAGCAAAGTATATCAGCTATGGGAGGTCGTCTTGAGGCTGAAAATAATTCATTAGTACTCCGTCAAAATATAGGAGAGGCTCAAATTGGCCATATGCAATCTATGGACAAGTCCTTACAAATTGGGAATGGTTATGTTCCTTCTTTAAAATTAGAAATATTAAGTATTCCAGGATATGATCCCGGTTTTAAAATTATTGCTTATCCCAATCCTACCTCATCTTCAGTAAGGTTATCGCATCCAGTAATTAAAAATTTCTCCTATAAATTTTATGATTATTTAGGTCGTTTGGTGATTACAGGAACTGTCAATATCAACGAAAATATCAATATCGCATCACTAGCCTCAGGCACCTATATCATAGAAGTTTCTGATGTTGATGAAAAAAAATCAAGCGCAATTAAATTAATTAAGTATTAATTATGAAAAAATATCTTTTAGTTTTATTTGTATTAGTAAGCGGGTTAGCTAGCTCACAAGTACCCCAAGCCTTTAATTACCAAGCACAAGTTCGCGATGGTGAGGGAAACTTAATTATAAATCGAAATGTTTCCTTTAAGTTTAATATCAAGCAAGGTGGCCCAACTACATTTCCTGTTTATATCGAAGAGCATCTAAGCTCTACTGATGATCTTGGTCAAGTCGATTTAGCAATTGGCTATGGTACCCCAAGATTAGGTTTATTTAGTGAAATAGATTGGATGCTTGGTGATTACTATCTCGATGTTGAATTAGATATTGGGAATGGATACATCCCAATGGGAACCACCAGTTTTTTGAGTGTTCCTTATGCTCTTTTTTCAGAAACTTCGGGTGATTCTCAAGTACCTGCTATCCAAGATGTTTTAACTGTTGGTAATAATGCAGACAATCAACAAATTAAAGGATTGGCAGGACCTACTGATGACCGGGATGCCGCCAATAAACTATACGTAGACCAACAAGTTTTGGACGCAACTCAAAATCTAGCGCAGGTACTTCAAGAAGATAATAGCGCTAACGATCAACAAATTAAAGAACTACAAGATCCTACAGAACCTCAAGATGCGGTAACAAAATCCTATGTAGACGGATTGTCCAACAACCAAGGTTTAATGAATTTTAACGGTTGGGATAATTATCAAGTCTGGACTGATAACTACTACGGTTCAGTTAACTCCTAATTCCTTTGTTTTTGTCAATGCAAACAATACCACGCTAGTATTTCCGTCATTGAACCTGAAAATTGTTGTTTTGGAGATGTAATATATGTATATGTTATGGGATGGTGGAAGCTAGTGACCCCGCAACAGTTTAATTTACAAGCAAATGATTTCCCCGTTGCAGTTAAAGGCTAGGATGGAAGAGCATCTCATCTATGACTTTGGATCGGTAGTCTTATTAGTGGTCACTTTAATACAGCTGGTTTAAAGACCATTGTTAATGTCGGTGATTTTTGGATGGTTGCCGATTTTGATGGAGCGTTAACTACCAACCCCAACATCGATGATGATGGCGATGGCTTCACGGAAAATGAAGGCGATTGTAATGACAACGATGCGACGATTTACCCTGGAGCTCCTGAGATTTGTGACGATGGGATAGATCAGGACTGTAATGGAAGTGATTTAAGTTGTGACGATGTAGACAACGACGGCGACGGTTTTACAGAAAACCAAGGCGATTGTAACGACAACAATGCGACCATCTATCCAGGTGCCGAAGAAATTTGTGACGATGGCATCGATCAGGACTGTGATGGAAGTGATTTAAATTGTAGCGATGTAGACAACGATGGCGATGGATTTACAGAAAATGAAGGCGATTGTAACGAGAACAATGCGACCATCTATCCAGGTGCCGAAGAGATTTGCGACGATGGGATAGATCAGGATTGTGATGGTTCTGATTTAAATTGTAACGATGTAGACAACGACGGCGACGGCTTTACAGAAAATCAAGGCGATTGTAACGACAACAATCCGACTATTTACCCAGGCGCTGAAGAAATTTGCGACGATGGGATAGATCAGGATTGTAACGGTTCTGACTGTACAACACCACCACCACCACCTCCAGGAGGTGAGTGTTCTGGTAGTGAAATTCAAGACGACATGGAATCCTACACTGATGGCGCCCCTATTTTTGAAGTGCACTGGACCGATTGGGGATGTGGCGGAGGCCCTGGTTGTGCACTTATGGCATCGTCTGCTCAAGCACGAAGCGGAAATCTTTCTGGTTTAATCCCAGGTGATGGATACTACCGATGCTGTATTAGATTTAGGAAATAAAATATTTGGACAATGGGGCTTAGAGTTCTGGATGTATATTCCAGCAGGTAAAACAGCTTATTACAATTTACAAGGTACCGTACCGATTGGTTCTGGAGAATGGATTGTAGGAAACATCTTCTTTAATCAAGATGGAGCTAACCCTGGAGGAGGATCTATTGATGATTCAGCATTGGGAGTCGTAGAATTTACTTATCCAGAGGGACAGTGGTTCCCAGTGGTGATGAATTTTGATCTTTCTCTAGGTATGGCAGCTGCCACCTGGCAATTTAATATAAACGGGAATGATGTACTTCCAGCAGGCACTCCATATACAAATGCTGATGGAATAACTGCCACTTCTTTAGGTGGTATGAACTTTTACTCTTTAGGTACAAACAACGAATTATACATTGATGATCTTTGTTATGGAGAAGGTTTTATTGGAACAGATGATAATGACGGAGATGGTTTTACAGCAGTCGATGGAGATTGTAATGATAACGATGCCACTATTTTTCCAGGAGCAACAGAAATTTGTGGCGATGGCATTGATCAAGATTGTAATGATATTATTGATGATGGTAATAATTGTATCGAAGATCAGGATCAAGACGGTTTTACACCAAATGATGGAGATTGTAACGATAATGATTCAAGTATTTATCCAGGAGCAACAGAAATTTGTGGCGATGGCATTGATCAAGACTGTAATGATATTATTGATGATGGTAATTGTATCGAAGATCAGGATCAGGACGGTTTTACACCAAATGATGGAGATTGTAACGACAACAATGCGACTATTTATCCAGGCGCTGAAGAAATTTGCGACGATGGGATAGATCAGGATTGTAACGGTTCTGACTGTACAACGAGCCACCACCACCTCCAGGAGTGAGTGTTCTGGTAGTGAAATTCAAGACGAATTTTGAATCCTACACTGATGGCGCACCTATTTTTGAAGGCCACTGGACCGATTGGGGATGTGGCGGAGGCCCAGGATGTGCACTAATGTCATCGTCTGCTCAAGCTAACGACGGAATCTCTCTGGTTTAATCCCAGGTGATGGATCTACCGATGCGGTATTAGATTTAGGAAATAAAATATTTGGACAATGGGGCTTAGAGTTCTGGATGTATATTCCAGCAGGTAAAACAGCTTATTACAATTTACAAGGTACCGTACCGATTGGTTCTGGAGAATGGATTGTAGGAAACATCTTCTTTAATCAAGATGGAGCTAACCCTGGAGGAGGATCTATTGATGATTCAGCATTGGGAGCGTAGAATTTACCTATCCAGAGGGACAGTGGTTCCCAGTGGTGATGAATTTTGATATTTCTCTAGGTATGGAGCTGCCACCTGGCAATTTAATATAAACGGGAATGATGTACTTCCAGCAGGCACTCCATTTACAAGTGCGGATGGAACAACTGCAACTTCTTTAGGTGGATATTGATTTTTTCTCTATAGATACTAACATGAGTTATACATTGATGATCTTTGTTATGGGAAGGCTTCATTGGACCTACGACCGAACCAGATGTAGACAACGACGGTGACGGTTTTACAGAAAACCAAGGCGATTGTAACGATAACGATTCGACGATTTACCCTGGTGCCGATGAAATTTGTGACGATGGGATAGATCAGGATTGTAATGGTTCTGATTGTTCGACACCACCACCAGGAGGTATTATTACAACATATGTAACTAAAGTGCTTTTTGATATAGGATTAGAAGAGAATTGTTCGGGGTCAACAGTTACTTACGAAGATTTTTTAGGAGGTCCAACAGAAATTCTCAATTGTGGACTTACCATAAGTAATGCAGGTGATGGTTGCTATGATCCAGGAGAACTTGAAATTGGATTTCAAATTTCTGCTTCAAATGGATCTGATACAGTAAGTATTCCAGCAGGCGCACTTGGAAATGCAGATCCTTTAGCTGGAGCAATAACTTTTGCTGAGTATACAATTATTGAATTTACTCCTAGCGTTTATGCAATTGCAATGGATTTATGGGAAAATAATTTTCCGTTAACAGATATTCGAGTTTTTGGAGAGACAGGAGATTTAATAGAAACTATACAATGGGATGTTCCAATAAATACTCAAGTGTTTCTTGGTATGATTGCAGACGTACCAATTTCAAAAATTGAAATACAAGGCGAACAAGATGGTGGTGAGTTAATTGGAAATCTTTATTTTGGAGCTTGTGAAGCCCTACCTGATGTAGACAACGACGGTGACGGATATACAGAAGCTCAAGGCGATTGTAACGATAATGATGCGACCATTTACCCTGAAGCTGAGGAAATTTGTGACGATGGAATAGACCAGGATTGTAATGGAAGTGATTTAAGTTGTGACGATATAGACAACGACGGTGATGGTTTTACAGAAGCTCAAGGCGATTGTAACGATAATGATGCGACGATTTATCCAGGCGCTGAAGAGATTTGTGACGATGGGATAGATCAGGATTGTAATGGAGTAGATTTATTAGCTCCTACTGTAGATGCGGGACCTTCAATTGATGTTTGTGAAGGACCATTTCAAATAACAGGCGCTTCTGCCTCTAATTTTGAGCAATTACAATGGACTACGGGGAGTTCAGGGAGTTTTGATAATCCAAACATTCTTGCTCCAATATACACTCCTAGTGCTGAAGACATTCTTAATGGCGGTGGTATGCTTATATTGACTGTAGAAAACGATTGTGGAGTTAATAGTGATGAATTTATTTATACAATATCACCTTCAGGTAGCCTTACTTTACAAGGTAACGATGCTCAAATACTTTGTAATGGAGATCAGTTAGAAACAATTACTTACTTCCCTTCCAATGGCGGTGATGTTAGCCTAGAAACTTTGGTGACAGGTCTGCCATCGGGTATTGAGTTTATCAATAATGGTGGTGGTGGAATAGATATATTTGGTACTCCGACAGTCGATATTAACGTGACTACCAGCTATACCTACACCATTAGTAATTATACTTGGGAGGGTGAATGTCCTGGTGATGATGTAACAGGTACCATTACCATCCAACCTTGTGATGATATTGACAACGACGGTGATGGTTTTACAGAAAACCAAGGTGATTGTAACGATAATGATGCGACTATCTATCCAGGCGCCGAAGAGATTTGTGACGATGGTATTGATCAAGATTGTGATGGAAGTGATTGTGAATCGGAACCTTGTGAGATAAGCAACCCAAGTAATAATTTTGAATCTGGAACACAAACTTCTTTGGGTTTCATGGGAGCCAACGATTTTATTATTAGCAATAACTTTATATTAATGCAAATTAATCTTAATTTATTTCATACGCCGGCATCAACCATAAGTACTGTAGCGATAACCTATTATGAAGATGCTGGAGGAGTACCTGGAGCATTAATAGGTGCCGAAACTTTGGTACCTGCTTCGCAAGTAGTTGTTGGCAGCAATTTTGGTTACAATGTAAGTGAGGTAATATTGGATATTTCGCCAGTAAACTTTTCAGAAGGAACCTACTGGATAGGAGTTACAGCTGTTTCTTCAAATGAACAATTAACCGCATGGGAAACCACCTCTGCGTCAAGTATAGGAGCTGAATCTGCGATCTCTGGAGATGGAGGAAATAGTTGGGGCTCAGGTCGTGATGATGGGGTGTTTACGTTAATGGGAACCTGTAACGATTAGTACTACTTATATTTTAAGCTTTTTTTAAAGATTCTTAAAATAAATAGATAACCTACAAGTGATAGTGAACAGCTATTTGCTTGTAGGTTTTTTTTATTCAAACGTATAGCTTGCTTTGGCTACTTCTGTTAGTCTAAAATAACCATAGGCGTAGTTATCAGGATTGGATTGGTTGGTGCAATTACCACGAAGTGCTACAGGAGTGGTATCAAAAGGGCCCCCACTTTCGCTCTGGCTGATCAGTAATTGAATGTACTCATAATATCTTTTTGAAACCCCTATAAGCTCCATATTTACCATATCGCCTGGTGCATATTCAACCTGGTTGATGTCTTCATTTTCTTGTCTTTCATTAAATACAGAGATTAAATTTCCGTTGACAAATTCATCTTTTAAATCGAGCAACCTTGGAAAGCTATCTGCTTGTTCTTTAAACTTTATATAATAATAATTTTCTTCCTCCGCAGGATCTAAAAAATCAAAATTTACCTCGAGTACTTCAGGAAGAAATTTATCGGTACTCTGATAGACCTCTAAAATAGGAACCACCGGTATAAATGTCTCTTGAGCACTATACGTTTCTTCCTCACTTATTACTTCTAGGGTATAATTGTCATTTAATACAGGCATAAAGTTACTAGTGGTATAAGAACCATCGTTTTGATCATTAAATTCGAAAAAAGAACCATCGCTAGTATTCGTAATTACCACAGAAGCTCCGCTTACTGGAACATTTCCATTGGTCTCAAAAAAGGGAGTTGATTTACTTAGATAGATAGTTTGGTCGCTACCGCTCGTTCCTTTTTCCCAATTAATAGAAGCTTCAATAACAAGTCTAGGTTCTTCAGAGGGAACCTCTACGTCAATTACATCGGTACAAGCTGTAAAAAAAACTAATAGTAGTAACGCTAAAAAGTTTATAAATCGATTCATTTTTTAAAATTTAAAATTATAAGTTACCGACGGGACAATACCAAATATGGCAGTCCTTGTAGCTTCGTTGGCACCTGTTTCTTTGTTTTGACCAAATGATATGGACGCCGCATTTTTTCGGTTGTATACATTGTAAATACCAAATACCCATTCTCCTTTCCATCGATTGTTAGGTTTTTTATTAGGAACATAGGTCGCAGATATATCAAATCGATGATAGGATGGAAGTCGATCTGCATTTCGCTCCGAATAGCTAGCAATCGATAGTCCTTCATACTCATATTGTCCATTAGGATAGGTTACAGGTCTACCCGTTTGGTATACAAAGGCAGCTCCAAAAGACCATTTTGGGTTGAGTTGATAACTTCCAATGATCGATACATCATGAGTTCGATCTTGGACTGCATTGTACCAATCTCCATTATTAATTCCAGGACCTCCTGCATTACCTCCAAGAGTTCTTTGTTCTGCCTTAGATGCAGTATAGGCAATCCAGCCAGTAAAATTTCCTAAGGCTTTTCTAAATAAAATTTCCAATCCATAACTTCGAGATTCTCCATTTAATATTTCTGTTTCTATGGTGTTTTGACCGATTAAATCGGAACCGTCAATATAATCAATTCGGTTATCAACAGTTTTGTAGTAGGCCTCCACTTCTAATGAATACGTTCTGTTTTTAAAATTTTTAAAGTATCCAACTGCATATTGATCTGATAATTGAGGTTTTATAAAAGGGCCACTAGGGGTCCAAACATCTAAGGGGGTAACATTAACGGTATTGGACAACAAATGGATGTATTGACTTGTTCTGGCATAACCAGCTTTTAAAGATGTGCTGTTGTTTAGTTGATATGAAAAAGAAATACGAGGTTCTAAATTTCCAAATGTTTCTATAGCTTCATTGCTGTTATAGAATGTTTCTCCAATGGGAGTGCCCGACTCATAGATTCCTAACTCCTGGTTGTAAACCACCGGTTGGTTGTTTTCATAGGTAGTGATAGTTTGAGTTCCTAACCTTAAAAAAGAACTAAATCGGATTCCATATTGAGCGGTTAATTTGTCTGTTAATCGATGCTCTGCGTTAATGTACGCACCCGTTTCTAACGCTTTTTTAGTATCGAGCTGAAAATAGTTAATGGCAGATGTTTCTGAGGTGGGTCTGATGACCCCTGGATTAAAGTTGTAGTAAATTCCAGTGATTCCAAAATCAAGTTTGAAGGTATCACTCATATAATACTTAAAGTCATATTTGATATTAAAATTATTGATGGAGGATTTCCAATCAAATTCAAAAATGTTTAAGGTTAGATCATAATTGTATTTACTGTAAATCGTCGATAAATTTGAAAATAGTTTATCGTTGTAAATATGATTCCATCTTAAGTTTCCCGAAAGGTTACCATAACCATTACTAAATCCTCCTTCAAAATTAAAATTATCCCTTCCCAAATAACCCGATAAATACAATTTATTATTTTCATCTATATTATAGTTTGACTTTAAGTTGAGATCATAAAAGTTAGCACTGTTTTTCTCACCTGCTGCTTTTAATATTAAATGAGCATAAGAACCTCTACTAGCAACTAAAAAAGACCCTTTTTCATTAAACAAAGGCCCTTCTGCAGCCAATCTACTCGAGATAGTTCCAAGACCGCCAGTTAAATGGAATTCTTGATTATTCCCATCTTTTTGCCTGACATCCAATACCGAAGAAACTCTACCACCAAATTTTGCAGGGATTCCACCTTTATAGAGTTTAATGTCTTTTATAGCATCGGCATTAAAAACAGAGAAAAACCCTAGCAAGTGCGAAGTATTGTATATGATTGCTTCATCTAATAATACTAAGTTTTGATCTACTGATCCACCACGAACATTAAATCCTCCCGATCCTTCACCATTGTTAGTGACTCCTGGTAAAAGTTGAATGGATTTAATAATGTCAATTTCACCTAAGACTACCGGTATTTTTTTAATGGTACTTATCTTTACTTTGGTAACACTCATCTGAGGATCTCGAATACTTAACTTTTCCGATTCGTCTGCATTAATGATGACCTCGTCTAATTGTGTGGACGACTCTTCTAGTTTAAAATTTATTTTTTGATTTTGATCAAGCAATATTTCTTTGTTGATGTCTTGAAAACCGATATAAGAAACCACTAGCGTATACGTACCTTTAGGGGCTGATATTGAATAAAAACCATATTCGTTTGTCATACCTCCAATCGAAGTACCTTTTAGGTAAACAGAAGCTCCAAATGCAGTTTCTCCATTGGTAGCTTCTTCTACAATTCCACTGATCGTCATTGATTCCTGAGCAGTTACAACTGAAGTCACTAACAATAGTAATAGTATAATTTTTTTCATTAAATGTTTTCCTTTTAATCAAGGTGCAATAACGGGCTTAAATCCATAATTTTATCTTAATATTTATTTAAATTTTAATAAAAAAAACAATAATTTTGACTTTTATTTTTAGTTATGATATACAGAAAAATTTTGGATACGGTACATAACTTAAATATCAATTCTGTTTCAGAAAACAGAAAGATATTGCTAGATCCTTTAATTGGATTCATCCAAAATAAAAAAGATTTATATGAAGTGATACAATTAAATTTTGTTTGTACTCACAATTCTAGAAGAAGTCATTTAGCTCAGATTTGGGCTCAAACTTGTGCCACGTTTTTTAATGTGCCTAAGGTGGTTTGCTTTTCTGGCGGAACAGAAGCAACAAAATTATATCGATCTGTTAAGGATACTCTTGAAGATCAAGGTTTTATTTTTAAAACTGAAAAAGAGGAGTCAAACAAAAAATATGAAGTTTTCTTTTCAAATACAGAAAAATCAATAAATACTTTTTCTAAAGTTTACGATCATAAAGTGAATCCAGTTACTAACTTTGCTGTGGTCATGACTTGTTCCCATGCAGATGAAAATTGTCCTTTTATACCAGGGACTGAAATGAGAATTCCTGTGATGTATGAAGATCCTAAACTTTTTGATCATACCGTTTTGGAAAAAGAAAAGTATAGGGAAAGAAGTTTGCAGATAGCTGCCGAAATGAAATATGTTTTTTCAAATATTAAATAGCCCAATGAAAAAGAAACTTAATTTTTTAGATAGTAATTTAACCTTATGGATTTTTATTTCTATGGCTTTAGGAGTTGGTATCGGTTACTTTATACCGTCATTCCCAGGTTTTTTAGATCAATTTAATAGTGGGACTACTAATATTCCTATAGCAGTTGGTTTAATTTTAATGATGTATCCTCCTTTAGCAAAAGTAAATTATGCCTTATTGCCTAAAGTTTTTAAAAATATAAAAGTACTTTCTATTTCACTTTTACTGAATTGGATTGTTGGACCTCTATTAATGTTTGTTTTAGCCTTAATCTTTTTACAAGACTATCCAGAATATATGGTCGGTTTAATACTTATTGGATTGGCTCGATGTATTGCAATGGTATTAGTTTGGAATGACTTAGCAGAGGGGAGTACAGAATATGGAGCTGGATTGGTTGCTTTAAATAGTATATTTCAAGTATTTGGCTATAGTTTTTATGCTTGGTTATTTATAACGGTATTACCTCCATATTTTGGTTTTAGTGGTGCTATCATAGATATTTCGATTGCTGTAATTGCTGAGAGTGTAACTATTTATTTAGGAATTCCATTTTTATTAGGTTTGTTAAGTAGATTGATTCTCGTTAAAATGAAAGGAGAAAAGTGGTATACCGAAATATTTATACCAACTATTTCTCCGATGACCCTAGTAGCTCTATTATTTACTATTGTTATTATGTTTTCATTAAAAGGGGAGTTGATTGTTAAAATACCGATGGATGTTTTAATAATAGCCATTCCTTTATTAATTTATTTTGTGATTATGTTTTTTATTAGTTTTTTCACTAGTAAGTATTTTGGAGCTAGTTACGATAAAAATGCAGCGATATCATTTACAGCAGCAGGTAATAATTTTGAACTGGCCATTGCAGTTTCTATCGCTATATTTGGATTGAATTCCGGACAGGCATTTACTGGAGTTATTGGTCCTTTGGTTGAGGTTCCAGCCCTAATATTACTGGTAAAAGTTGCCTTTTGGTTAAAGAAAAAATATTATTAAAGATCAATAATTGGTATTGGTTTTTTTTGATCATTAATGGCTACAAATGTAAAAGATCCATTTACAACTTTTTCTCGCTTTGCACTGTACATCTCTTCCATAAATATGTCAACATTAACCACACAACTAGTTTTTCCGACCGACTTAATAGATGCTACCAATTCAACAATAGTACCCTCAGGAATTGATTTAGCAAAATCTACTTTATCTGAGGAAACGGTCACCACTTTTTTGCGACTAAACCTAGTAGCACAAATAAAAGATACCTCATCCATAAGTTGCAATGCAGTTCCTCCAAATAAAGTACCATAATGATTGGTGGTATTTGGAAATACCGCTTTAAAAAGTCGTGTTTCGCTATTTTTTATTAGAGTATGTATATTTTTCATAGTTGTATTTGATGTATTGATAGTAAAAAGAAAAACACTTTATAAACAATGTTTATTTTTGCTAAAACAAATGTAATCAATTATGAGTTTTGATATACTAAAACAATTAGAATGGCGATACGCCACCAAGAAATTCGATGCCACAAAAAAAGTATCACAAAAAAAAATAAACATTCTCAAAGAAGCTTTTAACTTAACGGCTACTTCGTATGGGTTACAACCCTTAAAATTGGTAGTTATTAGTAATCCTGATACAATTAAAGATTTAGTTCCCTTATCTTACAATCAAGAGCAAGTGGGAAATGCATCGCATATTTTTGTGATTTGTATTGAAAACACAATTGATGCTAATTTTATTCAAAATTATTTTGATTTAGTAAATAAAACAAGAAATACTTCTCGTGATATTTTAAAATCATTTGAAGATTATTTAATTGATGATTTTTCAAAAAAAACAGACGAAGAGATAAAAGTATGGGCTTCTAAGCAAGCTTATTTAACACTGGGAAATTTGCTGACAGTCTGTGCTGTAGAGGAGATTGATGCATGTCCTATTGAAGGATTTCAACCTGACCAATATGATGCATATTTAAACCTAATAGATAAAGGTCTGAGGTCTGTTTTAGTGATGGCTGTTGGTCATCGTTCTGACGATGATACTTTTTCAAAGTTAAAGAAAGTAAGAAGAGGTGTTCAAGAAATTGTTATAGACATAGAATAATATTAATTAGGATTATATTTTTCTCATATGCAACTATTATCTTTGTAGTCAATTTAATATAAAAAATAAAATAATATGCCTGGATTTGAAATGTTTGGCGACGAAGAGCGCAAAAATGTAAACGACGTTCTAGAAAGTGGAATCTTAATGCGTTATGGTTTTGATGGTTTGAGAAATGACCATTGGAAAGCCAAAGAATTTGAAACCGAATTTGCAAATAAAATGGGAGTGGACTACTGTCAGTTAGTTTCAAGTGGAACTGCTGCATTAACTGTTGCCCTTGCCTCTGCAGGTATTGGAACAGGCGACGAAGTAATTATGCCTTCTTTTACTTTTGTAGCGAGTTTTGAGTCTATTTTAGCTTCTGGAGCAGTCCCTGTTTTAGTAGATATTGATAGTACTTTAACCTTAGATCCTGTTTCGGTTGAAAAGGCTATTACCTCAAAAACAAAATGCATCATGCCGGTACACATGTGTGGCTCTATGGCCAATCTTGACGCTTTAAGAGCATTGTGTGATCAATACAATTTATTATTATTAGAAGATGCCTGCCAAGCCATAGGAGGAACCTATAAGGGTAAATCACTAGGAAGTATTGGAGATTTAGGATGTTTTTCGTTTGACTTTGTAAAAATGATCACTTGTGGTGAAGGGGGAGCTGTTATAACTAATAATGAACAGTATTATATAAATGCAGATCAATATCAAGATCATGGTCACGACCATGTTGGAAAAGATCGTGGTGCTGAAACACATCCTATTTTAGGTTACAATTACCGGATCTCCGAGTTACATGCTGCGGTAGGACTAGGGCAATTGACAAAATTTGATACTATTTTATCAATTCAAAAAAGAAATTACACGATTGTTAGAAATGCATTGTCAAGTATTGAAGGGATTACTTTCAGAACCGTGCCTGAGGGTGGTGAGGAGAATTACTCTTTTGTGAATTTCTTTTTGCCAAATGAGGAATTAACCAAAAAAGCTCACAAAAGTCTTTCGGATCATGGCGTTGATGCTAATTTTTATTGGTACACAAACAATTGGCATTATATCAATGGATGGGAGCATTTACGAAATGTTAAATCTTTAGGATCTTTGTCTGGTTCCGTAAGACACCAACTAGAGAAATTAAATAATACTGACTTTTCGAAAAGTGATGCTATCATGAGTAGAACAATATCATCGCTCGTCAAAGTTGGGTGGTCCGAAGAGGAAGTGATTCTGAGAGCTGAAAAAATGAGAGCTGCAATAGCTGCTATATTTTAAAAATATAGTTTACTAAAAAATGCCCACGTTTAGTGGGCTTTCTTTTATTATCAATATCTAATAATTTACATATTCTGTAATTTCAAGTCCATAACCTATCATTCCAACCCGTTTTTTAATATTTTTTGAATTTGATACCAATCGTATTTTTCGAATTCCTAGATCGTGTAAAATTTGAGCACCAATTCCAAAATCTTTTGAGTCCATTACGATTCTTGGTGCTTTTGCAACATCATTATCAGATTGAGCTTCCTTTAAGGTATTTAATCTGGAAAGTAGATTTAGAGATTGACTTTGCTGATTAATAAAAACAATAGCTCCTTTGCCTTCCTTATTAATTACAGAAAACATATCGTCAATTTTTTTATCAGCATTGTTAGTTAATGTTCCAAGGATATCGTTATTGATTAATGTGGAATTTACTTTTACTAATACAGGCTCTTCATCCTGCCACTGACCTTTAGTCAATGCTATATGTATTTGATCGTTGGTGGTTTGTTGATAGGCTCTTAACCTAAAACTACCGTATTTTGTATTAATTTTAAAATCTTCTTTTTTGTTTATCAAAGAATCATGTTCCATTCGATAGGCTACTAAATCTTCAATTGATATTAGTTTTAAATCAAATTTTTCAGCAACTTTAATTAATTCTGGCAATCGAGCCATCGTTCCATCTTCGTTGAGAATTTCGACTAGAATACCTGCTGGTTGTAAACCAGCAAGACGAGCAAGATCAATAGAAGCTTCAGTATGTCCAGTTCTTCTTAAAACCCCGCCTTCTTTTGCCTTTAGCGGAAATATATGCCCCGGTCTACCCAAATCATGTACCTTAGTTTTTTTATCTACAAGTGCTTTTATGGTTTTAGAGCGATCATGTACAGAGATTCCAGTGGTACATCCTTGACCTATTAAATCTACAGAAACCGTAAATTGTGTGTTGTGTAATACGGTATTGTTTTTCACCATCATGTTTAAGCCTAAATCTTCACAACGTTCTTCAGTTAGTGGAGCGCAAATTAAGCCTCTACCATGTGTTGCCATGAAATTTATCATTTCTGGAGTCGCCATTTCTGCAGCTGCAATAAAATCCCCCTCATTTTCTCTGTTTTCATCATCAACAACAATAACTACTTTTCCTTTTTTTATATCTGTGATTGCTTCAGAAATTGTATTGAGCTTAAGGCTAGATTCTTTTTTAGTAGTTGTCATTTTTAATTTTTAGTCTTTACAAAGATATTGATTCTTAATAATTATTACTTTCTTTCTTTTTTTTAAATAGTTTGGAAAATAGTGCGTTTATTCCGTCAAAAGTAAGGATGCCTTGATCTGTTGTTGCTCTGTAGGTTAGCCATATTCCAAGAGGAAGCATAATAAGCGTATTTAGCCAGGAAGCAATTACAGGATGTAATGTGCCGTCTTCAGCACTATTTTTTGCAAAAATCCCAATAAAATGATAGGTTAGGAACAATACGATAGCGATTACCATTGGTAAACCCATTCCACCTTTTCTAATGATAGCTCCTAGGGGAGCGCCCACAAAAAATAGTATGATACAGGTGGCGGCTAAAGCAAATTTTTCATTAAGAGCTATTTCGTATTTATTTAATTGCTTTTCTTTTTTGGTATATTCTTTATTTTTTGAGTTCACCGCTTGTAATGAGCTTTTTAGGTTGTTTGAAGCCATTTTTACAATCTCTTTTTGATGCTTAGCATTAAATATATTTAAAAGTGTATCGGTTGATTTAAAAGAAAGGGTGTCATTTATGGAAGAAATACTTCCTTTCATTTTATTATTTCGGGTGAATTTTGTCATACCGGTTCTAAAATACATGCTATTTGAAAATGCTTTTATTGTCTTGGTATATCGTTGCGATTGAGAGTCAATTTCTGCTCTTAATTCCTTAACATTATACATATTTTGATTATTTAGCTTATTTTCTTTATCGATATCTTTATTGTTAAACTCAGTTAGATCGATATTAATTACGTATTCTTTAAATGAACTTCGAACAAATTCTTGACGAATCTTTCTCATTGGATCTTTAGTGTATACTTCATTATAATAATTTCCATTATTTAAAACTAAGGAAAGAGTATTACTGCCCTCTTCAGAGGTTAATTCTCCGTTATCAGCTATAATAACAGTATGATTTCCGCTAATACGATTAGCTTCTTTTTTATGAATTACTACCTCCTCTAAAAAACGATCGTTTTCTCCACTTTTCTTTTTCACCTTTATATTAAAATCGTCTCCAATTTGACTAAACTGACCTTCTGCAATTGCCATAGCTGGTTTAAACTGTTGGATATTCCTTCTCAAATTTAACCAACGATATTCTGAATAAGGGATAACATTATTGGCAAAGAAAAAAACGAATACACTCAAAAGAACAATAAAAAAAGTTAGACTTTTCATGGCTCGCTGTAAAGAAATCCCTGAAGATTTCATAGCTGCAAATTCATAGTTCTCAGAAAAATTTCCAAAAACCATTAACGAGGTAACTAGTATAGTAAGTGGCAATACTAGTGGTATGAGTCTTGGAGATACATACCACAAAAATTTAAAAACAATTAATAAATCCAATCCTCTTCCAGCTAACTCCGAAATATATAACCAAATACTTTGAAGAATAAAAATAAACATCAAAATAATAAAGACGCTAAAAAACGTCTTCAAATATGCAGATAAAATATAGCGGTCTAATGTTTTCATTTACAATTATTCCAATTTGTTTATGTAATATCCTTGGTTGGTATATTTTTCTTCATCAAATATGAATAAATTCTGAGAAATAGGTTGGTTAGTTTTAAAAGAATTAACAGTTATTGTATAACTCGTTCCTGAAGAATCGACTTGAATTAATTTATAAATATGTTTTGTTTGCATATCTATTCCTAATAAAATATTTTTTATTTCTGTATTAGAATCAATAGGACTTAATTTTATGAATTGAATTTTTCTACCTCGAATATTCTGTTGTATATCCATTTTATAATTATATCCTTTTTCATAAAATGTAAGCATTTCTGAGACTGAAATACTTTTATCTTCTTCTTTACTGTAATCAGAAATTGTTACTTCTTCATCCTCTGGTACGATTGTATAAATTGTTTTTCCATCAAAAATTCTGGTAACACCTAACATATTAAGAACATAATTATCACCTTTCAGTGTGATATTAGCTTTGGTATCTTGTTTTACATTTTCTCTTGTATTTTCGAGACTGTATTTAAAATCTATCTGAATATTTTCATAACTTTTAACTTTGTTAGATACCTCGCTTAGTAATGATTGTGTATTTTGAGCCTTTAAGCTACTAATCATTAAAAAAAGTGAAAAAATTGAGACTATAATTTTTGCTTTAAAGTTCATTGAGTTCATTTTCTAAATGTTGATTTAGTGCTTCTAGATTTAAAATAAGCACTTGTCTTGCTTTACTCCCCTCAAAAGGACCTACGATTCCAGAGGCCTCTAATTGATCGATGATTCGCCCAGCTCGGTTATAACCTAGTTTCAGTTTTCTTTGTAATAATGAGGTGCTTCCTTGTTGTGCGATAACAAGAACTTCTGCCGCTTCTCTAAATAATTTATCTCGTTCACTAATATCATTATCAATAGTAGTACCACCTCCTTCTTCACCTACATATTCTGGTAATAGATAAGCGTCTGGATATGCTTTTTGTGAGCCAATATAATCTGTTATATCTGCTACTTCTGGAGTATCTACAAACGCACACTGAAGCCTAATTAAATCGTTACCTTGTGTGTATAGCATGTCTCCACGACCAATTAATTGGTCTGCTCCTGAATTATCTAATATTGTTCTAGAATCAATTTTACTAGTTACTCTAAAGGCGATACGTGCAGGAAAATTAGCTTTAATAATACCAGTAATTACATTTACAGATGGTCTTTGTGTAGCAACTATCAAGTGAATTCCAATTGCTCTGGCTAACTGAGCTAAACGAGCAATAGGAGTTTCTACCTCTTTTCCAGCTGTCATAATTAAATCTGCAAACTCATCTATTACTAAAACTATATAAGGTAAAAAACGATGTCCGTCGTTTGGATTTAATTTACGTGTTTTAAATTTAGTATTGTATTCTTTTATGTTACGAACCATTGCTTCCTTTAGTAAGTCGTAGCGTGCATCCATTTCAATACACAATGAATTTAGGGTGTTTACAACTTTTGTGGTATCTGTTATGATTGCCTCTTCTGTATCTGGAAGTTTTGCTAAAAAATGTCTTTCTATTTTATTAAATAATGTAAGTTCCACCTTCTTAGGATCTACCAAAACGAACTTTACTTCTGCAGGATGTTTTTTATAGAGTAAAGATGATAAAACTGCATTTAGGCCAACAGATTTTCCTTGTCCAGTAGCTCCGGCCATTAATAGATGAGGCATTTTAGCTAAGTCGACTACAAAAGTTTCGTTGCTAATCGTTTTTCCAAAGGCAATTGGGAGTTCCATTTCGGCATTTTGAAATTTTGGTGAAGCAATAACTGATCGCATAGAAACAATACTTGGGTTTTTATTAGGAACTTCTATTCCAATAGTACCTCTTCCTGGTATAGGAGCAATAATTCTTATACCTAATGCCGATAAAGACAATGCTATATCATCTTCAAGATTTTTTATTTTTGAAATTCTAATACCTGCCTCTGGGACTATTTCGTAGAGGGTTACAGTTGGACCTACGGTAGCTTTTATACTAGCAATTCCTATTTTATAATTATTTAGAGTGCCTACAATTTTATTTTTATTTTCTTCAAGCTCTTCTTGATTAATTGTTATACCTGAATTACTGGAGTATTCTTTTAGTAATTCAATAGTTGGAAACTTATATTTACTTAGTTCTAACTTTGGATCAAACTCACCAAAATCACTAACTAGTTTATCGCTCAAGTTTTTTTCAATAATTACTTCCTCAGAAGCTTCCTCAACAATCATAGCTACCTCTTCATCTTTCTCTTTAACGATTGATTTTTTCTCGAGAACAGGCGAAGAATTTATATCGTTAAATTCAGTATTTAAACTTGGTGATTCTATTTCTTTATTTTGAGTTGATAAAGGCACTTCATTAATATCTTGGTCTTTATCACTATTTTTTTTAGAATTTGTGGATGTAAATTTAAAGTCTGATTTTACTTCTTCCTTAGTTTTTTTTATCAAACTTATAAAATGTTCTGGAGTTATTTCTAATCTTACAATAACATAAACTAAAAATAAAAATGACATCAATAACACAGCTCCAATAAAGCCAAGATAATCTTGTAATAAATCATTAATCTCATAACCTATAACTCCACTAAATAAGGGGTTTATATTTGGGAAGAATCCAAATAAAATAGAAATCCAAAGAGTTACTAAACTACCCCAAAACCAATATTTAGATAGTTTTATTTTATTAAAATCAAAAAAGTAAAAAATTCCGGTCAGTATGAGTAAAAAAGCAATGATTAAGGAAGCTATTCCGAAACCATTATAAACAAATAAATCTCCAATATTAGCTCCAAAAATATTCAACCAATTTTGAGTAATATTTTCTCTATTTGTAAAATCACCAATAATATTATGATCTGCTTTCCAAGAAAAAAAATAGGATATAAATGACAAAAAAAGAGCAATACCAAGGATAAATAAGAAAGCTCCCCAAATAATTTTTTGTTGTTTGGTTAAAACAAAACTTATTTTCATTCTGGTGTTTTTTGAAATATTTTTAGTTTTTTTATTATTTTGGATCATTAACTATTGGCTTGTATTTTAACAAAAATACAAATATCAGTTGTTTCAAACTAAAATAGTTTTTTGTTTTCTTAAAATTATAGTAATCTATGGTATATAAAATCTAATTTTAGGAACATATATGATCATGGCAATCATAATTACAGCTATTCCACTAAAAAAAACTGCACCAGCAGCTATATCTTTAATATAACCAATTTTTTTATGATGATTTGGATGAATAAAATCAGCTATCTCTTCAATTGCGGTGTTTATTGCTTCTATACCCAAGACCAGCCCAATTGCTAATAGCTGAATAAGCCACTCAGTATTTGAAATGTCGAAATAGAATCCTGCACAAGTTACCAGAATACTTACAGCAACTTGTACTTTTATACTAGCCTCGCTTTTAATTAATAGTAGTGCGCCTTTGGCGGCAATTACAATACTTTTTAAACGATTGATGAGGAATGAATCTTTTTTTGACATTATTTTTCAATGAGATTCAAAAGTAGAATAAAAAATAATGACCTCCAATCATTTAATGATTAAAGGTCACTGTTTACAATCACAACAAAAAACAAATATTATTGACATCAGTCACATCGTTCACCGTATGCTCCCTCAAGAATACCTTGCCAAACAGTAAAGATTTCATTATCAATTCTTATATCTAAGGGGTAAATAAGTTCTCCACCTATACTTAATTTATAATCCACATGCTCATTACTATTTACAGACCATACCTGCCCATCAACAATCATTTCAATTGGAAAGACATATTCATAACAGAATGTATCCGAAAAACAGGGGTTTATCCATTCAATATTTTCACTACATTCTGGCATATCATTGATTACTATTTTTATAAAATCATTTTCTAAGCCTGATGAAGGAAAATTATTTATAGTGATTGGAAGAGCAGATAATTGAAAATAATCATAGAATACATCATCTCTAAAATAAATTTCAAAAAATTCTTGTCCGTTTGTGTTTTCAAAATCAAAATCCAACAAAAGGTTGTAGGTAGATCCATCGTCATTGCATTCGCCAGCTATTAAATCTAAAGACGTAATTTCACAATTACTTCCCTGACCAATACAACTAGGAGGTAACCATTCTATTTCTTTACAACAATCTGGGTTGTCGTTAATACAAACTTTTACAAAATCATAATCTTCACCGCTTGATGGAAAATTGATGATGGTTAATGGTAAAGACGATAGTGGAAAATAACCAATCAACTCGTCATTTCTAGCATACAGATCAAAATACTCTTGTTCTCCAATTTCTTCGTATTGAAAATTAATAGTCATGTTATATGTGTCATCTTCATTACAATTACCAGTAATCACCTCTAAATCGTATATAGCACATTCAGTGTTATTTTCACAATTCACTAAATCACTCTCTGTAAAACCTTCACAAAAAGCATAACATGAATTCGGAAATGTGATAACCATTACGGAATCATTAGCTATTATTTCAACACAAACGGGATCGTATTCTTCAGTACAAATACAAGGGTCATTAAAATAACAATCTGCTATTAAATTTGAAAATTCTTCTTCGTCATTAATGGTTTGGACTACAAGCTCGTTACTTTCAACATCATACAATGTAACGTCAAAAGGGAAAACAACACCATCAATGTAGAGTTCTTGCGAAGAATTTATAATAACATTGATAAGTTCTTCTATTGAGTTTACAGTTACAATCACTTCATTATTATAACTTAAACTTAAAGGATAAATAAATTCAAAACAAAAATCGAATACAAGATTATTAGTTGGATTCATATCTTCGTTGATAGTACCATCTTCATGGTAATAACTTCTCAATTGATTGAGAGCATTCTGAATTGAGGTGCTTTGATGTACTTCTACTAATTCAATGTTACTGTCGTCGTTCGTACAAGCAACAGATATAACTAATAATAACAAAAATCCAAAAATAAGTTTTGCGTACTTTTTCATCAAATAAAAATAATTATAATTTTGTTTATAATCATGTATATAACATTTTAAATATATTTTACCCTACCAAAAAACATCTTTATTTTTTGTATAGCTTTGTTACTAATATTTATGGACTAATCATGATTAAAGATTTAAATAATATTTGTAGTGATGTAGTTTTTGAAAAACTATTCCACAAACATGCGAAAGATTTAAGAAGATTTTTGTTTTTTAAAACAAAAGATATTGATTCGGCTGAAGATATTTTACAAGATGCATTTATTAAATTATGGGATAATTGTGCTAAAGTGAATTATGAAAAGTCAAAGAGTTTTTTATTTACTGTAGCTAACAATCTGTTTCTAAACATAAAAAAACATGAAAAGGTGGTCGCTCAGCATCAAAAAAATGTTATTAAATCCAACAATCAGGAAACACCAGAATTTGTAATGTTAGAAAAAGAATTTTTAGAAAAAATTGAAAAAGCAATTTCTGATTTACCTGAAAAACAAAAAGAAGTTTTTTTATTGAGTAGAATTGAAAAAATGAAATATAGAGAAATAGCTGAAATGTTAGGAATTTCAGTAAAAGCTGTTGAAAAGAGAATGCATTTAGCACTACTTGAAATGAAAGAAAAAATAGGGAATGTTTAAAAATAATAATTTTAAGTAGGGTAAAATTATTTAGAGTTGTCTAATAAGTAATATGAAAGAAAAAGTAAATAATAAAGAATATTTTCTAGCTAAGTGGTTAGATGATAAGCTAACAGATGATGAATTAAAAGAGTTAGTAACATTAGATGATTACCAACGATTACTTAATTTAAGGAAAGGATTGAAAGATTTCGAAATGTTAGAACAACCTCTTGATTCTACTCTAGTAAAAATTAAAAATAGTATAACTCAAAAAAGAAATACTATTTCCAATAAATTTAACTATAAATGGTCCTTCTCAATCGCTGCTACTTTAGCAATACTGTTTGGCTTGTTTTTTTTGATGTCTACAAATGAAATTAGCCACAAAACAGCTTTTGGGGAGCAAAAAATAATTGAATTACCTGACGGTTCTCAAGTAACAATGAATTCAAAATCTCTAATAGAATTCAATCCTGATTCTTGGGAGTCAAACAGAATTTTAAAATTATCTGGTGAGGCTTATTTCAAAGTTAACAAAGGCAGTCAATTCACTGTTAATACTAAAAATGGAAATGTAATTGTTTTAGGAACAGAGTTTAATGTGAATTCATTAGACAATTATTTTGAAGTTATTTGTTATGAAGGAAAAGTAAAGGTAGAAAAAAACACTAAAGAGTATATTTTGACACCGGGAAAAACCGTAAGAAAATACAATAACAACTTAATTGAAGAATATATTACAAATAAAAATTTTCCTGCCTGGACCAAAGGAGAAAGTTCATTTATCAGTGTTCCTCTAGAATTTGTAATCGCATCCATCGAAAAGCAATATAACTTAGTTGTTCTTGCTGATGATATAGATACAACAAGAGTTTATACTGGTAGCTTTACACATAACAATTTAGATGTAGCTTTAGCCTCAGTCTTTAAAACAATGAATATAAAATACCTGATAAAGGATAATGGAATAATTAGTCTCGAATAAAATGAATCGTTGAAAAAGAAAAATTTATTTTACCTATTATTTTTTTTGCCCTTCATGGTAGCCTTTTCTCAGGAACAGGTTACCTTTTTAGTTAAATTTAAAAATGAAAAAGCATCAGTTGTTTTTAATAGTATTGAAAAGATATATGATGTGAGATTTTCTTATCAAGATTCAATAATAAACAATAAGTTTATTTCTCTCGAAAAAAAGAAAAGAACCTTATCTGAGATCATAGAGGAAATTGAAACTAACAGTACATTCAGTTTTGAAAAAATAAATCAACGTTACATCATTGTTAAAGAAAAAGTAATAAATCTTAGCGGAGTTCAAATTTTAGATAATATTTTAATAACTGGTTATCTAACTAAAGGGATTCAAAAAAATAAAGACGCTACATTTACAATAAAACCCAAAAAACTTGAAATTTTACCGGGCCTAATCGAGGCTGATATTTTAGAAAGTATTCATTTATTACCGGGAGTTGTAAGTCTTAATGAAACTGCTAGTGGCTTTGCTGTTAGGGGTGGTTCATTGGATCAAAATAGAATTATTTGGGATGGTATAAACATGTATCATAAAGGACATTTATTCGGGATGTTATCTGCTTTTAATCCTAATAGTACTTCTGAAGTCGTATTTCATAATAAGGGAACCCATTCAAGATTTGGAGAGCGAGCTTCAAGTGTTATAAATATAGTATCCGGAAATTCTATTGCAAACAGATTTACAGTTGGAATGGGAGTTAACGGGATTAATGCAGATGTCTACTTAGAATCTCCATTAATAAAGGATAAACTAAGTTTGCAAGTAGCATTAAGAAGGAGTTACACTGAATTATTTCAGTCTCCTTCTTTTACAAAAATTGCAAATAAAGTATTTCAAAATACTAAAATAGATAACATTGAAAACACGAACAATAAATTTTATTTCCTTGATTATAATATCAAATTAAATTTCAAATTAAATGAAAATAATAGTTTTTATGCAAGTACTATTTATATTGACAATTTCTTAGATTATTTAGTGCGGGACCAAGATTTAAATGATTCATATAATGATATTTTAGCAATAAATAACGACGGTTTTAGTTTTGGGTGGAATAAAAAGTGGACTCAAAATTTATCACAAAACACACAACTTTTTTTGTCGAGATACAGTCTTGCCTATAACTTTATTAGTTCAAAGGGTACTCAAAGTGATTCAAATTTTGAAAAAAGAAATGAAATTTATGATTCTGGTTTATCTACTGAATTTCAATTGGGTTTTAACAAAAGTAAAAACTTGACTTTTGGCTATCAATATGTTTTAAAAGATGTAAGCTATCTATTTAAGGAAACCGCTGACCTTACAATCATTTTGGATCAAGATAAAACGATAGTTAGATCACATTCAATTTATTTCCAATATCTATATAAAAATCCAAAAATATTTGATATTAGTTTAGGTCTAAGAGCAAACTATTATCAAGAGCTGGATGCAATGCGGGTCGAGCCAAGAATTCTACTATTTAAAAACATCTTTAAAAATTTAAAAATTCAATTATCTGGAGAAATAAAAAATCAGATAATAAGTGAAATAGATGAAACAGTTTTAAGTGATTTGTCCTTAGAAAACAAATTGTGGCGATTAGCTGACGGAGAAACGTTTCCAATAATAAATAGTAAACAGGTTTCCTTTGGTTTCTTATATAAAAATAAAGGTTGGAGTACCGATATAGATACTTATTATAAAAAAATTAAAGGTAAAAATGCATTATCTCTAGGTTTTTTAAATCCAGATGATAGTAGATTTCATGAGGGTGAACAAACTGTTTTAGGAGTTGATTTCTACATCAAAAAAGATTTTAAATTTATAAAAACGTGGATCAGTTATTCATTTAATGACGTGATTAGTAGATATGAGGGTTTAAACGACAATCAATCTTTTACATCTAGTATAAATATTAGACATTCCTTTACAAGCTCTATAGCTTATAAAATAAATAAGTTTCAAATTGCTTTGGCTTGGAATTGGAGATCGGGAAAACCTTTCACAAAATCATACGTATCACCCAATGATCAATTTTATTATTTAGGAATAAATACAGAAAAATTACCAAATTATCATCGTTTAGATATTTCTTCAACCTATAGTTTTAATTTTTCTAAAAAAAGTAAATTGAAAGGGAAATTAGGGTTTTCAATAAGAAATATTTATAACCAAAAAAATCTCATTAGTCGAGAATATGTAGGTAATAATAATTTAGAAAACTCCGTGGAAATAATAGATAAATATTCTTTAGAAATTACACCTAACTTTCTTTTCCGGGTGACTTTTTAAATTAAAGAAATTTTTTAAGTAAAATGGCCATTTTAAAAAATGGCCATTACTTATTTGATTTAGGAATCTATTGAGCCTAAAACTCTTTTCATAAAACTATTTAAAGCGTCTTTTTGTGATTTACCACTTTTAATCATTTTAGATACTTCAATTGCTCCATAAAAGTTTGATAAAAGTTCACCAATTACATCTAATTCAGTATCCTTGAGAGACGCTACTTCAGTTAATGATTCTAGTGTTTCAATAGTTTCTATGATAAAGTCTTCGTCATTTTGTTGAATGAACTGAGTGACATGCTTAATTATTGGTAACTTCATCTACTAGTTCTTTTAATAAATCAAACTTATTTGTTTGAACCTGGTTAATAAATATTCCATTTTTAAAAGCTGCAAATGTTGGTAAATTATCAACTCTAGCCATTCTTCTTGATTCTGGATATTTTTCTGCATCTACCATAAGAAATTCGACTGTTTCATTTTCAGAAGCTAATTTTTTAAATTTAGGCTTCATTATTCTACAATTTCCGCACCAACTGGCACTAAATTGTACAATAACAGTTTCATTATTGGAAATAATTTCGTTTAGATTATCTTTAGTAAGCTCTGTTACCATATTTATTTATTTAATGAGAAGCTAAGTATTCTGCTGTACCTTTTGCATTTTCTGCCATAGCGTCTTTTCCTTCTTCCCAATTAGCAGGACAAACCTCACCTTTTTCTTGAACGTGAGTGTAAGCATCAATTAAGCGTAAAAATTCATTTACATTTCTACCAATTGGCATATGATTAACTCCTTCATGAAAAACTGTACCCTCTTCGTCTATAAGGTAGGTAGCTCTGTAACTTACGTTGTCTCCATCCATTTGTATGGTATCAGTATCTTCATCGTACCGTTCATTGGTACTGTCTAAAATTCCTAGTATGCTCGATAAATTCCTGTTAGAATCTGCAACTAAAGGATACGTAATTCCTTCAATACCTCCATTATCTTTTGCAGTATTTAGCCAAGCAAAATGAACTTCTGCTGTGTCACAAGAAGCTCCGATTACTAAAGTATTTCTTTTTTCAAATTCCCCCAAGGAAGCTTGAAAAGCGTGAAGTTCCGTCGGGCATACAAAAGTAAAGTCTTTTGGATACCAAAAAAGTAAAACTTTTTTATTTTTGCTGGTAGCTTCTTCTAAAATGTTTAAATTAAAATCGTCACCCATTTCGTTCATAGCTTTAACTTCTATGTTTGGGAATTTTTTTCCTACTATTGACATAATTTTTTTGTTTATTTATTTATGAATGTGTCACAAAAATACAATAGAACCTTACTTAAGGAGTAAAATTAAATTTTAATTTTTTATTTACTAATAAGCAATCTCTATGATACTAAAATTTTAAAATAACTACACCTTATTTGAGACCATTTGGCGTATTTTTATATTCAATGCTGCAAAAAATAAAGTTGTAAAAGGACTCAGCCAATTAAAAATTGCATACACGAAGTAGTCGGCAACACTAACCCCTAAAACATTTGAATGATAAGCACCACATGTATTCCAAGGAATTAATACTGAAGTAACCGTTCCAGAATCTTCTAAAGTTCTACTTAAATTCTCTGGAGCCAATCCTTTTTCCTTAAAAGCTTTTGAATACATTTTTCCAGGAACAACTATCGCTAAATATTGATCTGATGCGGTGAAATTTAATCCAATACACGTAAACACTGTACTAGCAAATAGCCCAAAAATAGAGTCAAAAAGTTGTAACATATAACTACTTATTTTGGCCAAAGCACCGATAGCATCCATAATTCCTCCGAAGACCATAGCGCATAAAATAAGCCAAATAGTCCCCATCATTTTTGCCATACCACCGGAAGTAAATAAATCTGCTAATATTTCATTATCTGTCACAATGGAAGTATTAACTGTTATTGCCGTCATCAAACCTTTATATGCTGAGTTGAAATTTAATTCAGTTGCACCCGCTATATTCATAATGATTTGAGGTTGAAATAATAAAGCAAAAATAGCTGCTAAAATTGTTCCAGCAGTTAGAGCAATTAAAGGTGGTGTTTTTTTGGTTATTAAACCTATTACTATTATTGGAACTAAAAACAACCATGGATTGATATTGAAAGCTTTGTCAATATCTCTTAGCATTTCAACAGTATCAGCAGCTTGACCATTCACATTTAACGTTAAACCTATAATTACAAAAATGATAAGTGTAATGATAAATGTAGGGATTGTTGTGTAAGCCATATATTTAATATGCGTAAATAAATCGGTTCCAGCCATTGCTGGAGCTAAGTTTGTTGTATCTGACATTGGTGACATTTTATCTCCAAAATATGCCCCGGATAACACAGCTCCTGCTGTCATTCCAAGAGGAATTCCAAGAGCTTCTGCGATTCCTATTAAAGCTATTCCAACAGTTGCTGCTGTGGTCCAGGAGCTACCAGTTGCTACTGAAATAACTGCACAGATAATTAAACATGCTGGTAAAAATATGGTAGGATTTAAAATTTGTAATCCATAGTAAATCATTGTTGGTATAATCCCACTAACTAGCCATGTACCTGCTAAAGCTCCTACCATCAATAGAATAAATATGGCGCTAGAGGTAGTTTTAACATTTTCAGCAACCTCATTCATCATTAAAGAGAACGAAACCTTATTTTTGAAACCTATCATTGATGCTACAGCAGCTCCCATTAATAATATAAATTGATTAGAGCCACTTAATGAATCATCTCCAAAAATAAAAACATTATAAGCCAACATACCAACTAGTATGATAATAGGAATAATTGCTTCAAAAATTGAGAGTTTGTTATTCTTGATTATTTTTTGATCTTTAATTTTTATCTCAGTATGATTTTGTTGTTTTTGCATTTTTTATTTTTAGTAATGTAATGTTACGATTTTGGATAGAAGTTTGCAAGTGTTATTTCATGGATATCACTCTTATATTATTTTAAAATATTTTTACTGCTTAGAAGTTTTTAAAATTATACAAAAAAAATAAACACATAAATTTTTATTAAAATACTAATAAATTATTAATTTTTTAAATCAAAGGTTATAATAATCTTAAAAAAAAAAATATTTAAAAGAAATTTACTAATTTTACAATCAAAAAAATAAAAAAATATATTCTACTACTATGAAAACTAAAAAATTACTTTTTTTGACAGCTATTTTTTTCTCTTTTAGCTTAGTTGCACAAAATTCACACCAGCCATCAGGTATAATTACAGGTACTTTTATGGGAACAACAGGAAATTTAAAAGATTTCCCATTGTACGATGTCAATAACTACAACCCAGACTCTTCAATTATTGTTCCTCAACAAGTGAATGTTCTGCCCCAAGAAGAAAATACAACAACTTCCCCAACAATAATTCAAAATCTTCAAACTGAGCCGGGAGGTATTACTGCGTTGCCAATATTACAAAACTTTCAAGGGTCTAACCAAGGTCAATCAGGTTACTTACCACCAGATCCAACTGGAGCAGTCGGACCTGATCACTATGTTCATTCTGTAAACTCAATTGTAAAAATATTTGACAAAACAGGTAACTTAGAATATGGTCCAGTAAGTTTAGGTGGTTTTTTAGGAATATCTTCCAATAATGGTGACCCAATTGTAATGTATGATCAATTAGCAGATCGTTGGTTTGTTAGTGAATTCGGAAGTTTAGGAAGTGATTTAGGCTTAGCAGTTGGAGTTTCTGTTACAAATGATCCTACTGGCGCATACAATGTGTATCAATTTGATATGGGGTCTTTCCCAGATTATCCTCATTATGGTTTGTGGCACGATGGATACTATGGTACAGCCAACTACTCAAATCAGGGACAAACTGCAGCATTTGTAATGGAACGAGATGTTATTTTAGCGGGTGGTGCAGATCCAAAAGTAGTTTTATTTGATTTGCCAGATGTAGTTTCAAACCCGTTAAATGTAAAGAGTGCTGAACCAGCAAATCTTTTGGGTACCGAAATTGATACCAATCTTCCAGGATACATTACATATTTACAGGATGATGGATGGGCAGCTGCCATAACATATGACCATATAAAAGTTTGGGAAATTGACATGGATTGGAATGATGTAAATAATTCAACCATATCTGACCCATTAGAGATTCCTACAGATCCATTTGATGCAGGAGAAGTATTTGGGGATGGCAATGGAGCAATAAAACAACCTGGAACAAGTCAAAGACTCTCTGGTCATGGAGGAATTGTATCTTTTGCAGCAAATTATCGACCTTTTGATGATCATAACTCTTGGTTAATAACCTTCAACACATTCATAGATGCTAATGAGGTAGGAGGAATTCGTTGGATAGAATTAAGAAATGATGATTTTGCACCCTGGCAGATATTTCAAGAGGGTACTTACTCTATTGCTGATGGGCATAGTCGCTTAATGAGTACTTCTGCAATGGATGCAGAAGGTAATATTGCATTAGCTTATACAACCGCAAGTGAAAATTTAAAGGTATCGTTAAGATACACCGGGCGTTTCGATGGTGATCCGCTTGGTCAAATGACACTAGATGAGAGTGTAATATTTAATGGAAATGGAGTAAGAACTAACAATAATAGGTATGGTGATTATGCGCACATGACTTTAGATCCTGATAACTTTACATTTTGGTCTACGGCAGATTATTTTCAATCAAACAACTATTGGGCAACTCGAATAGCATCTTTTAGAGTATTTGGACCCTTCGCAGATGATGTAGGTGTAAGTGCTTTAAATGAGCCAGTTAATGGAATTTTATCAAATTCTGAAACTGTAGAAATTAGTATCAGAAACTATAGTTTAGATGCCGTAAGTAATATTCCCGTTGAACTAAGAGTTGATGGTGATTTAGTAGCATCAGAAACTTTTAATGGTACAATCAATCCTAATGAAGCAGTAAATTATGAGTTTTCTCAAAGTGTAGACTTATCTAATCCAGGTCAAACCTACGTTATCGAGGCTAAAACAAACTTTAGTGGGGATGGATATGAACCTAATAACAACTTTATAAAAGAAGTTAAACACCTCCTAACAAATGATGTTGGAGTTTATGAAGTAGTAGCTCCTCAGACGGGTCAAAATTTAGGTAATGAATCAATTACGGTTAAAGTAAAAAATTATGGAGCAGACGATCAAGTCTGGATTTGATATTCAATATCTATTAGACTCTGGATCTCCCGTTATTCAAACTTTTGATAATACGATAGGTTCTGAAGAGGTTTTAAGTTTTACTTTTGATGTTGTAGGAGATTTTACTGAAGTTGGAGTTCATACGCTAGATGTTACAACTTCTTTAGGAGGTGATCAATTAGACGATAATGATGCAATTTCAGTGGTTGTAGAAAATTTACTTTGTCTACCTGAAAGTAATTGTACGGTAGGGCACGGTTTTGATGTTTTTGAAATAGCTGGTATTAATAATGATTCGGATTGTAATGAAGAAGGATATTCAAATTTCACTAACTTAATAGCTAACCTAGAACCAGGTAGTACAAATAGCTTGACAGTTACATCAAATTATGGAAATCAATATATAAAAGTATGGATAGATTTTAACGATGATTCTCAGCTAACTGCAGGCGAAGTAGTTGTAGACAACTATCATTTTGCTGCTGGTGAAGGTTCTGGTAATTTTACAGAAACTTTTGATTTGGTAGTTCCAGCTGGAGCAATAGTAGGAGAGCACCTAATGAGAGCAAGAACTAGTGGTGTTGGAGTAATATCTGATGATTCATGCCAAGAAATTGGTTTTGGTGAGACAGAAGATTATACTGCAAATATTGGTTCCCTCGGAGTAGAAGATTACGAGATTAATAATTCAGAAATGATCATCACAACCCTAGGGGATAACCAGTTTGATGCAATATTAAATACTGAATTCGATGGAGAGCTATTTTTAGCTTTATACAACAGCCTAGGACAAAGAGTTGGATTTAGTAAAAGAGTTCCAAGACAAGGAAATACTTACAAAATAACAATAGATATGTCTAACATGTCTCAAGGAGTCTATTTTGTAAGAATGGGTGGTCAAACGACTACCGCATATAAAACAGGTAGAATCATTGTAAAATAATTTCTACCCTAAATCAATAAAAAAAGCCTGTAATGATACAGGCTTTTTTTATTGAATATAAATGAATCTTTAATTCTCTATTATCCCAACGCTTATCATGCATTCTCTCATTAATTTGAAAGTACGCTCAATATCGTTGTCAAGTCCAATTGAAAATCGAATTATTCCATCAGTTAATCCCATTTCTTTTTGTTCATCATCTGGAATTTCACTCGATGTAGATGTTCCTGGAGCCGAAAATAACGTTTTATAAAAGCCTAAACTAACGGCTAGGTACCCTAAATTTTTGTCCTGCATTGACTCCATTAGTTCGTTGGCTTTTGCTAGAGACCCTACATCAAGTGTTAACAGTCCTCCAAATCCATACTCTTTGTTCATCATATTTTTAAAAATATGATGTGATGGGTGAGAAGCTAATCCTGGATAAACAGTTCTTAACCCCAATTTTTCAAAATGCTCAGCTAGATAAAGTGCGTTTTTACTATGTTGTTTTATTCTTAAATGGAGTGTACGCATATTTTTTAATATGGATGCTGCTCTTAAACTGTCCATTGATGGTCCTAGCAACATTGCAGAACCGTCAATTACACTTCGCATAGCATTAATTAACTCTTTAGATCCGCAAACTACGCCTCCCATTGTATCGTTTGTTCCGTTTATAAATTTAGTTAAACTATGTAAAACAACATCAGCTCCTAATTTTACAGGAGAAATGATCATTGGAGAAAACGTATTGTCCACTAATAGCTTTAAATTGTGTTTTTTTGCTATTGCTGATAAACCTATAATATCTGCAACTTCAAGTAATGGGTTGCTGACAGCTTCACAATAGATGACTTTTGTGTCTTTATTGATAGCTGCTTCCACCTTCTCAAGATTTGTAATATCTACAAAACTGGTATCAATTTTAAATCGAGGAGCAAAATTTTTTAAAAATGCGTAAGTTCCTCCGTAAATAGTCCTACTTGAAACAATGTGGTCACCAGCTCCACAAAAATGCATTAAGGTTGTGGTTATAGCTCCCATTCCAGAACCAGCTACATTAGCAGTTTCTGTATTTTCCATGGCTGCGAGGGCCTCTCCTAGGTACAGATTACTGGGTGAGGTGTATCTTGAATACAAGTAGCATCCTTCAGCATCACCCTCAAAGGCGTCTAACATTTTGTTAGCAGTTAAAAAAGAGTATGTTGCAGAATCTGAAATAGAGGGATTTACACCTCCAAATTCTCCAAAATATTGCAAATCTTGAATTTTGTTAGCTGGTTTAAATTTCATGGCTTTTAGTTTTATGAATACCAATATTAATATAAATTAGAATAAAAATCAATTGAAATAACCAATTGTAGAAAATAAAACTATATTTGTTTGATAAAATAGATTTATATTTAAAAATCTTCATTAATAATTATTGTTTTTAGAAAAATTTTCAAATTATGCAATTGGATTTAGTAGATAAAAAAATATTAGGCTTTTTACAGGAAGACAATAAGCAAACAAATAAATTGCTCTCTTTAAAATTAAATTTATCGGTGACTGCAGTTTACGAACGAATTAAAAAGCTCGAACGGTTAGGAATTATAAAAAAGAATGTTTGCTTGTTAGATAAGAATAAGATCAATTTAGATTTTGTAGCTTTCTGTCACATCAAGTTAGTGCAACATTCAAAAGATTATGTGATAAAATTTGAAGAAGAAGTTACCAAATTAAAGGAGGTACTAGAATGTTACCATATTAGTGGTGATTATGATTATTTATTAAAAGTGTTAGTAAAAGATATGGAAGCATTTAGAGAATTTATGGTAAAAAAATTGACTTCAATAGATCATATAGGTAGTACTCATAGTACTTTTATGATAAGTGAAGTAAAACATACAACAGCTTTTTCTTTAGATTACTAATTGACAAGTTATTTAAATATTATTATTTATTGCAGCTTCAGCACATCGTTCTCCATCCATAGCCGCAGAGATAATTCCACCAGCATAACCACCTCCTTCACCACAAGGATATAAGCCTTTAATTTGTGGATGTTCAAACGTATCGTTTCTTGGAATACTCACGGGAGATGATGTTCTAGATTCAACACCGATCACATTAGCTTGTTCAGTATAATAACCTTTCATTTTTTTTCCAAACTCTTTAAATCCTGTTCTTAATCTACTCCCTATTATCTTTGGAAGTAAAGAATGCAGAGGTGCTGAATTTAAACCAGGTTGGTAAGAACAATCATTTAAATTACTAGAGAATTTGCCCTCTACAAAATCTGTCATACGCTGGGCTGGTGCTGATTGTGTTCGACCTCCTGAGGTAAAAGCAAGTTTTTCTATGTTTTTTTGATATTCTAAACCTTTTAATGCTCCAAAACGTTCGTATTTTGATAGGTCTTGTTGGACATCAATTTCTACTACAATTCCTGAGTTTGCATACAAACTATTTCTTTTTGACGGAGACATCCCATTTACAACGATTTCTCCTTTTGCAGTAGCTGCAGGTACTATAAACCCACCTGGACACATACAAAACGAGTAAACACCTCTATCTTTTACTTGTTGTACAAGACTATAGGAAGCAGCTGGAAGTAAATCATCTCTTTCTCCTTTACAATGGTATTGTATGGAATCAATAATTTCTTGCGGATGTTCAATCCTAACACCCATAGCAAAAGATTTAGCTTCAATAGCAATATTTTTTTTATCTAATAAATAATAGATATCTCTTGCTGAATGACCTGTGGCTAAAATTACTTTCGTTACCGCAAATTCTTTTTTATCATTCAATTGTAAAGCTATTATTTGATTTCTTTTAATAATAAAATCAGTCACTTTTGTTTCAAAATGTACCTCACCTCCGAATTTTAATATAGTTTCTCGAATATTTTTAACGACCCTTGGAAGTTTGTTCGTACCGATATGAGGATGTGCATCAATTAATATTTGTTCAGTAGCACCGTGGTAAACTAAGTTTTCAAAGATCCTTCTAACATCACCTCTTTTTAGACTTCTTGTATATAATTTTCCATCAGAATAAGTTCCTGCGCCCCCTTCACCAAAGCAATAATTTGAATCTTCGTTAACGATATGGTCTTGGTTAATTGCTTTTAAATCACGACGTCTATCTTGAACGTTCTTGCCACGTTCCAAGACAATAGGTTTAAAACCTAGTTCGATACAACGTAAGGCGGCATACATCCCTGCAGGTCCGAAGCCAATTATATGAATTTCTTCTGCCTTAGCCACATCCTTATAGTTAAAATTGTAGTTTGAAAACTCAGGTATCTTTTCTTTGATATAGACAGCTACTTTATAATTGAAGACTACGGGTGATTTTCTTGCGTCAATAGATTTTCGAAGAATTTTAATACCTGAAATGGATTTCTTTTCTAAATCTAAAATACGAGATGCTTTTATTAAAAGGATATCCTCTTTTTTATCTTCATTAATAGCTATTCGAAGCTGCAGCTCTTTTATCATAAAACAAAATTACTTAAATTTTATTGAATGAATTAAGTTTCTAAATTCTTAAATGAAAAGGCAATTAATTATCTTTGCAACGCAAAAATAAAAATTAAACTATGAATTCATACGATGTAGCCATAATCGGATCAGGTCCTGGAGGATATGTTGCAGCCATTCGTTGTGCACAGCTAGGAATGAAAACCGCTTTAATTGAAAAATACAATACTCTTGGTGGTACTTGTTTAAATGTAGGATGTATTCCTAGTAAGGCATTATTAGATTCGTCTCATCATTATGATGATGCTATGAGACATTTTGAAGATCACGGAATTGAAATTTCTGGTGATGTGAAAATTAGTTTGAAGAAGATGATTGCACGTAAAGATCAAGTAGTGTCTCAAACAACAGCAGGTATTGATTTTTTAATGAAAAAAAATAAAATTGATGTATATACTGGTTTAGGAAGCTTTAAAGATGCTACTCATATTACAATTAGTAAAGAAGACGGATCTTTTGAAGAAATTGAAACAAAAAATACCATTATTGCAACTGGTTCTAAGCCTTCGTCGTTGCCTTTTATTACTGTAGACAAAGAGAGAATAATTACTTCAACAGAAGCTCTTAAGTTAAAAGAAATACCAAAACATTTGGTTATTATTGGAGGTGGTGTTATTGGTTTAGAATTAGGACAGGTATATCGCCGCTTGGGAGCAGAGGTATCTGTAATTGAGTTTATGGATCGAATTATACCAACTATGGATAAAGCTCAAAGTAAAGAATTAACTAAAACCTTTAAAAAGCAAGGTATGAAGTTTTTACTTTCTCATAAAGTATCAGGAGTTGTAACTAATGGAGATCAGGTTACTATTACAGCAATGGACAAAAATGATAAAGAAGTTGTCATTACAGGTGATTATTGTTTGGTCTCAGTTGGCAGAAGACCTTATACCGATGGTTTAAAAGCAGAAAATGCTGGAGTAAAAATAAACGAAAGAGGACAAGTAGACGTAAATAAATATTTACAAACTAATATCTCGAATATTTATGCTATTGGTGATGTGATTAAAGGTGCAATGCTAGCACATAAGGCAGAGGAAGAAGGAGTCTTTGTAGCAGAGACAATAGCAGGTCAAAAACCACACATCGATTATAATTTAATCCCTGGTGTAGTATATACTTGGCCAGAGGTAGCCTCTGTCGGAAAAACTGAAGAGCAGTTAAAAGAAAATGGTATTGACTACAAAGCTGGACAATTTCCAATGCGTGCATTAGGTAGGTCCAGAGCAAGTGGAGATACTGATGGATTTGTAAAGATACTAAGTGATGCCAGTACCGACGAAGTATTAGGGGTACACATGGTAGGTGCTCGTGTAGCCGATTTGATTGCCGAAGCTGTAGTAGCAATGGAATTTAGAGCTAGTGCAGAGGACATATCTCGTATGAGCCATGCGCACCCTACCTATGCAGAGGCAGTTAAAGAGGCTGCATTAGCTGCAACAGATAATAGACCTTTGCACAGTTAACTAATAATTGATTCATTTGTTTTTTCTTCTAGATGTTTCTATGGTAGTTAGATAGTGTTTTTTTGTAAAGTATATTTCACCATAAAGTTATTTCATAAAAAATAATTAATGAGATCAAAAAAAAAATATAAAGTTTCATTAACTGAAGATTTAAAGAATAAGTTACTTTGTTGGTCAAAAAAATTTGAAGAAGTAGTTTGGTTAGATTCTAATGATAAAAATAATTATTCAAATTATTCAAAATACACTGCAATACTTGCTGTAGACGCTTTTACAGCTGTTAAAACTGATTGTCATCAAGCCTTTAAGAAGTTAGAGGACTACCAAACTAAAACCAATGACTGGCTATTTGGTTACCTTACCTACGATTTGAAAAACGATATTGAATTACTGAAATCTAGCAATTTTGATGGTTTGCATTTTCCAGATTTATATTTTTTCCAACCTAAAAGAATATTTCTTTTCACTAATACTGGGGTTGAAATTCAATATCTAAACTGTATTGAGGACGAATTGGTAACCGATTGGGAAGATATTTTAAATCAAGATTATAAAACCTCTAAATTTAAAAATAAATCTACTTTAAAAATTATTTCTAGGACTTCAAAAGAAAATTACTTCAATAGACTTGAAAAAATATTAGAGTACATACACCGAGGCGATATTTATGAATCAAATTTCTGTCAAGAATTTTATTCAGAAAATACTAAAATAGATCCTTTAAATACTTTTACACATTTAAATAAAATATCTAAACCGCCTTTTGCAACTTTTTTGAGACTAGGAAATTTATACGCACTATCTGCCTCCCCTGAACGATATATAAGTAAAAATGGTAACACAGTGATATCTCAGCCTATAAAAGGTACCGCTAAACGCCTTATTGATAAGATGGAAGATGAAAAGTTACGTCTACAATTAGAAAATGATCAAAAGGAACGAAGTGAAAATATCATGATTACTGATTTAGTTCGAAATGATTTATCAAAATTTGCTAATAAAGGTTCTGTTAAAGTTGATGAGCTTTGTAAGATATATAGTTTTGAACAGGTACATCAAATGATTTCTACGATAACTTGTCAGGTTGATAATAGCTTATCACCTGTTTATATGATTAGAGAAACATTCCCAATGGGTAGTATGACTGGTGCTCCAAAAATTTCTGCAATGAATATTATTGAAGAATTAGAAGATTCAAAACGAGGTCTCTATAGTGGTGCAGTTGGTTATTTTGATCCTCGTGGAGATTTTGATTTCAATGTAGTCATAAGAAGTATTCTCTACAATACGTTGAACAATTATGTAAGTTTTTCTGTAGGAAGCGCAATAACAGCTAAATCGATTCCAGAAAATGAATATGAAGAGTGCTTAATTAAAGCAAAAGCTATGAGGGAGGCTTTAGAAAATTAAGTCAAACATTTTAAGTAGGAGCTATGATGTTTTATATATTTGCTTTTTAGAAAAGAATTACATTGTTAGAAACTGTAAAATGTCATATTAAAAAAAAATTTCCATTTCTTATTGGTAAAAAAATATTGGTGGCCTGCAGTGGCGGAATAGATAGTGTTGTTCTTGCTAGAATTTTAAAAGAGTTAAAGTTTAATATTTCATTAGCCCATTGTAATTTTTCATTACGAGGAATAGAAAGTGATGAAGATGAAAAGTTTGTTATTTCAATTGCAGACAAATTATCGATTCCTATTTTTAATACAAAATTTGACACAAAACAATTTAAAGAAATTAATAAAGTTTCTACTCAAATGGCAGCTAGGGAACTTCGCTACCATTGGTTTGATGAGCTTTGTAAAAAACATTCATTTGATTTTATTGTGACGGGTCACCATTTAGATGACGAAATTGAAACTTTTTTAATTAATTTAACACGTGGTACTGGAATAAGAGGGCTTATTGGTATACCAGAGACAAATCATAAAGTTATTCGTCCACTATTGATGATATCCAGAAATGATATTTATGAGTATGCAATCAAAAACAATATTACCTGGAGAGAAGATCATAGTAATACGGATACTGATTATTTAAGAAATAAATTTAGGTTAAATGTTATTCCAAGTTTAAAACAGACCAATGCTAATTTTTTAAAAGGATTTCAAAAAACAACAACGCATTTGAAGACTAGTTTAACTCTAGTAAATGACTACATGGAGTTAATTAAAAAATTAGTTTTTATAGTTAAAGAGACAAGCATTGAAATAGATATCTTAAAGCTTAAAGGTCTTCCGAATACTAATTTTTTACTATACGAATTGTTATTTCCATTTGGATTTACAAATTTGGGAGATATAATTGATTTGCTGGATGCTCAAACTGGAAAAAAAATATTCTCAAAGAAATATAGATTACTCAAAAATAGAAATTTTTTGATTTTAGATCAGAAAAGTCAAATTAATATTAAAAGTCATTTTTATATAAATCAAGGAGATAAAACATTGAAAAAACCCTTGTATTTATCTATTAATAAAGTTGATGAAATATTAGATTGCACACCGAACAATCTATATCTAGATTTTGATAAATTAGTTTTCCCTCTTAAATTAAGAATATGGGAAGATGGTGATTATTTTTTTCCTTTTGGTATGAAAGGAAAAAAGAAATTAAGTAAGTTTTTTAAGGATGAAAAGTTATCTTTGATTTCGAAAGAAAAAATTTGGGTTTTGTTATCGGAAAACAATATAATATGGGTAGTTGGTATGCGATCTGATGAAAGGTTTAAGGTAGATGATGAAACAAAACACATATTAAAAATAACCTATTCAGAAATATAAACTATGAAAAAGTTAATGTTATTATATAGTCTTTTATTTGTTTTATTTAATTCAAATGCACAGGATATTTCGCTAACGGGATCACAAGTACTAGGTGAAATAAAAAATCCGTTACAATGGGAAGGTAACGTAAAAAAAACAGCTGATCTTGAATATGAAATTTCAGTTACTGGATTTATTGATGATGGATGGCATGTATACTCTCAATTTACTCCAGAAGATTTAGATAAAGGGTTAGGACCTATTCCGTTGTTTATAGATTTTAAACTAGTAGATAAAAATTATACTCTTAATGGTCCGTTAATAGAGAGTGAAACTCGCAGAGAATACAGTGAAACTTGGGGTTTTGATGAGGTCTTTTTTGAAGAAATGATGGTGCTAAACCAGAAAGTTCACCTAACTAGTTCAACGGTTAAAACCATAAAAGCCATTTTATATTATCAAGTTTGTATTGATGTTTGTTTAAATGAAGAACGTTATGTCGTTTTTGATTTAGCAGCTAACAAAGTTTTTTTTATAGATAATTATGACGAATGGAACACCTATAGTTCAACAGAAAATTATAAAGAAGAACTAGATGCAACAGCTAAAATGGATAGCGCCAAAAATCCAAAAACTAGAGGGCTTTGGACTATTTTTTTTATTGCTTTTTTGTCTGGCTTTGCAGCGTTACTCACTCCTTGTGTTTTTCCAATGATACCCTTAACGGTAAGTTTTTTTACTAAACAAAGTAAAAATAGAGCAGCAGGAATAAAAAATGCTATCATGTATGGAGTGTTTATAATTGTTATTTATGTATTGTTGGGATCTGTAATAGTTGGGCTTTTTGGAGCAGATTCTTTAAATGCTCTATCTACCAATGTTTGGTTCAATGTAATTTTCTTTATACTTTTAGTTGTTTTTGCGATTTCTTTTTTAGGAGCTTTTGAAATTGCTTTACCGCAATCTTGGTCAAATAAAGTGGATAGCCAAGCAGATAGAGGTGGAGTGTTGGGAATATTTTTTATGGCTTTAGCATTAGCTATTGTTTCTTTCTCCTGTACGGGCCCAATAGTTGGTACTTTGTTAGTTGAATCTGCCTCAAAAGGAGGAATTGCTCCAATTGTAGGAATGTTAGGTTTTTCTCTAGCTATAGCCTTACCATTTGCTTTATTTGCTATGTTTCCAGGGTGGATGAATTCTTTACCAAGATCAGGTAGTTGGTTAAATACTGTAAAGGTATTTTTAGGATTCTTAGAACTAGCACTTGCATTTAAATTTTTATCGAATGCAGATTTAGTTCTTCAACTACATTGGCTAGAAAGAGAAGTGTTTTTAGCAATTTGGATAGCTATTTTTGGAACTTTAGCATTTTATTTATTTGGAAAAATCAGATTACCCCACGACGGAAATGAAAATCATATTTCTGTAGGAAGATTATCTTTAGGCTTATTAGTATTAGCTTTTACCATATATTTAATACCAGGGATCTGGGGAGCTCCATTAAAAATAATCAGTGGGTTTCCTCCACCTATGAACTACAGTGAAGCTCCATATGGTGTTGGTTTTACTAAATTAGGTTCTGCTGGATCAGCCGAGAAATACTCCATGCCAGATGGCGCCGAGTTAGGACCTCATGACATTATAGCATTTAATAATTACGTAGCAGGTTTGACGTATGCTAAAAAGGTCAACAAACCTGTTTTAATTGATTTTACAGGATATGCTTGTGTTAACTGTAGAAAAATGGAAGAACGAGTATGGGCAAACCCTGAGATTTTAGGAATTCTTAATAAAGAAATAGTTTTGATTTCTCTATATGTTGACGATAAACGCTTATTACCAGATAATGAGCAATACACAAGTAAAACTACAGGAAAAAGAATTACATCCATAGGGAATAAATGGAGTGATTTTCAAATAAAAGAATACCAAGCCAATGCCCAACCGTATTATGTTTTGATGGACCTACAGGAGCAAAACTTAAATACTCCAATAGGTTATACTCCAGATGTCGAGAAATATAAGAATTGGTTAAATGAAGGACTTGATAATTTTAAATAAACATTAGTTTTATTGATTGACTATGTATTCCGAACAAAAGGGGTTAAATTTCTACATTACCGAAAAAATGATATATTTAACCACCAAATCATAATAAATTGAAAAATATATTACTTTTTGTGTTATTAGTTTTGCCTTGCACTATTTTTTCGCAAGAGTTCCCGCCAATAAGTTTTTTTTCAACTGATGAATACCAGGCTGAAAATCAAAATTGGTCTATTTCACAATCTTCAAACAAGAATATTTATTTCGCAAATAATGCTGGTTTACTCGAGTTTAACGGTGCTCGTTGGAAATTATACGATTCTCCAAACGAGACGATTATCAGGTCTGTAAAAGTTGTTGGTAAAAGAATTTACACAGGTAGTTATATGAACTTTGGATTTTGGGAAGAAAATATTTTTGGACTACTCGAATATAAATCAATCACTGAAGAGCTAAATATTAAATTAATTGAGGACGAACAATTTTGGAATATTATACAGATCGAACATTGGACTTTATTTCAGTCTCTCAATAGAATTTATATTTTAAATAATAAAAATAACTCATTACAGACAATTCAATCAGAGTCCACGATAACTAAAATGTATGCTGTAAATGAGTCTGTTTATTATCAAGAATGGGGAAGAGGTATTTTTAAAATAGAAAATGGTAAAAGTAAATTGATGACAGATGATAAATTAATAGCTAATACCATTGTAAATAACATGTTTTACAATAATGATAAGTTATTGATTTTAACAGATAAAAGAGGTTTTTTTGAGCTTAAAGGTGATAAATTAAAGTCATGGAATTTAACTCAAAACAATGTGCTAAAAAGCGTAAATGTTTATAATAGTATTCAATTATCAGATGGTAGTTTTATTATTGGAACTATATCTGATGGAATTATTTATCTGAATAATACGGGAGATTTAATTACTCAAATTAATCAAAATAACGGATTAGGTAACAATACAATTTTGTCTTTATTTGAAGATATTGATAAAAATATTTGGTTGGGATTAGACAATGGAATTAATTGTCTTGAGTTAAATTCAGCTTTTAAAATCTACCGAGATAATAGTGGAAATTTAGGCTCAATATATACGATTCAAATTGAGAATAATAAGCTATATCTAGGAACCAATCAAGGCTTATTTTACAGAGAAGTCAATTCTGCTTCAGAATTTAAATTAATAGAAGGTACTGAAGGGCAAGTTTGGATTTTAACCAAATTAAATGATGAATTGTTTTGTGGGCATAATAACGGAACTTATTTAATTAAAAATAATAGCGCTAAACTAATCTCTGATATTCAAGGTACTTGGAATATTAAAAAAATTAATGGTAGGAATAATTTACTGTTACAGGGAAATTATAATGGCCTTAATGTTTTAGAAAATAAAAATGGATCTTGGAAATTTAAAAATAAAATTGAAGGATTTGACAACTCTTCAAGATATTTTGAATTCACTTCGGATAACGAAGTTATCGTCAATCATGAATATAAGGGAATCTATAAAATTAATATAGACACTTCATTTACCAACGTAGTCAAAATATCAAAAGATTCAATTATTAAGGGACATAATTCAAGCTTATTAAAGTACAACGATGAAATTATTTATTCTTACAATGAAGGAGTTTTTAAGTATGATAAAAAAAATAAAAGTTTTACAAAAGATACTTTGCTGAGCGATTTTTTTAAAAATGATGACTTTATTTCAGGTAAACTCGTTTACGACCCTATTAATAAATCTTTATGGAATTTCTCTAGGTCATCCCTAAATTACATAACTCCTGGTAATCTGAGTGAAACTCCTGATTCAAAAAGTATCGATATTAATACGTTGTCCAGAAACGGAGTTAGGAGTTATGAGAGTATTATTTGGTATCAAGATAATAAGTATATACTTGGAACCTCTTCCGGTTACATAATTCTTGATTTAGATAAATTTAATTCTCCCAATAAAGAATTATATATAAATACCGTAGAAGTAAATGAATTAAATAGTAATCAAAGACTTGTAGATAAAAGTACAAATGGCTCATTTAATTTTAACGAGAACAATATTTTATTTTCTTTTAATGTAAATAATTATGAAAAATACATCGAAACTAATTATCAATATCAATTAGAAGGTCTATATGATAATTGGAGCCTTTGGTCAACTGAAAGTAGTGTTCAATTTAAAAATCTCCCATTTGGAGAATATAATTTTAAATTAAGAGCTAGAGTTGGAAATAAAATTCTGAATAATACAGTTACCTATAAGTTTAAAATTAAACGTCCGTGGTATTTGTCAAATTATGCGATCATATATTACTTATTTTGTCTTATTCTATTTTCTTTTCTTATGCACACCAGCTATCGTAAATATTATAAAAAGCAACGAGAAAAACTTTTACAAAAAGCAAAACAAAAATTAGAATTAAAAAGTTTTGAGAATAAACAACAAAAGCTTAGTTTTAAAAACAAAAGCTTAAAACAGGATATTGAAAATAAAAATAGAGAACTTGCTTTATCTACGATGTCTCTAATTAAAAAAAATGAATTTTTAAGTAATATTAAAAGTGAATTAAAAAAATTACCAAATAATAAAGATTTAAGTTCTGTTATGTATATAATTGATGAAAATATCAATTCTTCAGACGATTGGAAAATGTTTGAAAAGGCATTTAATAATGCAGATAAAAAATTCTTTAAAAAAGTAAAAAAACAACATCCTGAGCTTACATCAAATGATCTTCGACTTTGTATGTATTTGAGAATGAATTTGAATTCAAAAGACATAGCTCCACTTTTGAATATATCTCCAAGAAGTGTAGAAATAAAAAGATATAGATTGCGGAAGAAATTACAACTTGAAAGAGAAATCAACTTAAATGAGTACTTTATCAACTTGAATTAATCACAACATTTTTTTATTTTACTACAACATTCATACAACATTTTTTACTTTTAATAAATAAAGCACTTTTCTGTTAACAAGTTTTTTTTTCGTTAACCCCCTTATATTCCTGTTCTTTTTAATGCTGCAATTACCTGTCAATGTCTAAGACGGTTAGTTGTATGTTTTTTGTATACCTGAATTTTATGTTTTTAGATTAATTTCAATTTAATTGTAGACACATAAAAATAAAGCAATGAAACAAATCTATTTAATTATTACTTTTTCATTAATTTCTATGTTGGGATTTTCTCAAACAATAGAAATTTCAGGTAATATATCGGATGTATCAGGACTACCTTTACCGGGAGTATCTATCATTCAAGTAAACACAAATAATGGTGCAATATCTGATTTTGACGGATTTTTTACTATTAAGGGTGTTACAATTGGAGATCAGTTAAAGTTCTCATACTTAGGCTTCAAGGAAAAAACAATTTCCATTAAATCAAAAAATAGTTTAGTTATAATTTTAGATGAAGATCAAGAGTCTTTAGATGAGGTGATAATAGTTGGTTATGGTACTCAAACTAAAAAAGAAATAACGGGTGCCGTATCTGTTGTTTCCAGCAAAACAATTGAAGAACTTGCTCCAACAAGAATTGAACAAGCACTACAGGGACAAGTATCAGGAGTAAACATTACTACACAATCTGGAGCACCAGGAAGTGCGTCAAATATTCGAATACGGGGTATCTCAACCAATGGAGATAATAGACCTCTTATATTATTAGACGGAAATGTAATCGAAGATTTAAGCGTTGTTACTCCTTCTGATATTGAAACTATTACGGTATTAAAAGATGCTACAGCCGGTATTTATGGTGTTAGAGCTGCCAATGGAGTCATATTAATTACTACAAAGTCAGGGGTGAAAAATTCCGAATTAAAATTAGATGTCAATTTATACGGAGGTTTTCAGCAAACAACTAGAACTCTTCCTGCTTTAAATGCATCCGAGTATGGTTTATTAGTTAACGAAGCCCATGTAGCAAACGGTGAAGCAATTGTTTTTCCTAATGTCTCAGACCTTGGAGGTGGAACTAATTGGCAAAATGAAGTTTTTCAAAACGCTTCTATTATTAATCAAGATTTCACTTTGCGTGGTGGTACTAAAAAATCTGGCTACGCTATTGGGTCTTCCTTCTTATCTCAAGATGGAATCATTGGAGGTAATAAGTCAAACTTTACTCGTTATAATGTAAGATTAAATCTCAATACGGAATTATTAAAAAACCTTAATTTAAAAGCGGGTTTAATCTATACGGGTACCAATCGAAAAGCACTTGCTGAAAATTCTATTGGTTCAGTTTTATTTAATGCTTTAAACAATTCTCCAACATTAACAGTTAAAGATGATAACAATCAATATACTTTATCGGAAGGATTAGGTAATGAGGTAATAAACCCAATAGCTCAAATCGCAAACACTTATAATAAATCAGTAGTTGACAAATTGAGTGGGAATTTTGGAGCTAACTATAAATTTTTAGAGAATTTCTCTGTTGAATCAAATATTCAATTCAATTATGCGGAAGTTAGAGGAGAAAATTTTAATCCTGTCGCTTTTTATGGTTCAGGAAAAGTCTTTAACAAAGACAGAAGTGAATATTCTGAATCAAAGAGTGTGTTCCAAGACTATACTTTCGATGCGATATTAAATTATGAAAAAGTATTTAAAGATGCTCATAGTTTAAAAGCTACAATAGGAACTTCAGTTTTTAAAACGGAAGGAGAATTTTCTGGTTCAATTGGTTTTGATATTCCAGATAACGATTATAACAACGCTAGTCTTGAAAATGCATCGGATATTTTAAATTTCTACCCACTGGGTGACCCAACTTTTGATTCAAGATTATTATCATATTTTGGTCGTATTCAATACAACTATAAAGAAAAGTATCTGTTTTCTGCTCTCATAAGACGCGATGGTTCAACAAAGTTTGGTCCAAAAAACAGATTTGGTTACTTCCCAACGGCATCTTTAGGTTGGGTATTGTCTGATGAAAGTTTTCTAGAAGAAGTATCGGCTATAAGTTTTCTAAAACTTAGAACTTCCTATGGTATTCTTGGGAATGATAGAATACCTGATTACAGATATGTATCTATTTTAAATGGAGAAGGTGAATATGTGCTCAATGGAGAATTGGTAACAGGTATTGCTTTAGGAACCTTATCTAATCCTGAAATTAAGTGGGAACAACAAGAATCATTTAATGTTGGTGTAGATGCTAGGTTTTTAAATAATGAATTAATTTTTACAGCAGACTATTTTAGTAGAAACACAAAAGATTTATTGCTAGTTCCTGATATCTCAGGAATTTTAGGTGGAACTGCACCAGGATCTGGAGCTCCTATTATTAATGGGGGTGATGTGAAAAATACTGGTTTTGAATTTCAATTAGGCTATTCAAAATCGTTTAGTGACGATATGTCTTTTAATGTAAATTATAATTTTACGACTCTTGAAAACGAGGTTTTAAAAGTGGATAACAGTTTGGGCTATATTTCTGGTGGAGCATTTGGTATTGGTCAATCTGACGTGGCTAGAATGGAAGTTGGAATGCCAATAGGTTACTTCCATGGTTTAAAGACAGCTGGTGTTTTTCAGAACCAAAGTGAAGTTGATGCGCATCCATCTCAATTAGCACTTGGTGCCAATGCGCAACCAGGAGACATAAGGTTTGTCGATGTAAACAACGATGGGGTAATAAACGAAGAAGACAAAACTTATATAGGAGATCCTATTCCTGATGTTACTATGGGTTTAAATATTTCCTTTGATTACAAAAACTTTGATTTTCAAATGTATTTATTTTCATCTATAGGAAATGAAATAGTAAGAAATTATGAAAGAAATTTATCCTTAACGAATAAAACTAGTTATGAACTTGAACGATGGACAGGTCCAGGGACGTCCAATTCTGTTCCTAGAGCAACTACGGGTGCTACATCAAATGCTGTCTTTTCTGACTATTTTGTTGAAGACGCATCTTATATAAGAGCACAAAATATGCAAATTGGTTACACACTTAACAAAAATACAACAAATGCAATAGGTGTAGATAAATTACGATTTTATGCTTCGGTAACCAATCTCTTTACTTTAACAAAATATAGAGGTTATGATCCTACTTCATCTTCAGGTAATCCTTTAGGTGGTGGATTTGATAACGGATTTTATCCAACACCCCGAACTTTTTTATTGGGCGTAAACTTTAAAATGTAATATAAGTTATGAAAAAATTAAAAAAAATAGATAGAAAGCTTTTACTAGTTTTTGTATTGTCATTAGTCATGGTTTCGTCATGTAGCGATGATTTTATTGATGTAGCTCCATCAGAGGAAAATTCAGAAGATTTTTTCAACACTGAAGCAGATTATCAAAATGCACTTATTGGTGCTTATGATATGTTACAGTCTTCATTTATGAATGTTCTCTTAGGCGAAATAGCTTCTGACAACACTTTGTGTGGTGGAGAAAGCGCAACGGATGTTCCAAGTTATCAGCAAGTTGACGATATGATACATACTCCTGTTAATTCTGAACTTAGAAATATCTGGAGTTGGATGTTCGCCGGTGTAAATAGAGCAAATTATATATTGGAATTCCAAGATAAATTAGATTTCGAAGGGAAAGATATTGTTTTAGGTCAAGCAAGATTTTTAAGAGCTTATTATTATTTTGAACTGGTAAAATGGTTTGGCGATGTACCCTTAGTAGTAGATCAAAGGATACTTTTTGGTCAGCAATTTGAAGTTGATCGAACACCTAAAACAGAAGTGTATGCTCAAATCGAGCAAGATTTAATCTACGCTACAAGTGTATTGCCTTTGGTTCAAGCAGACATAGGAAGAGTTACAAAAGGGGCAGCCCAGTCATTATTAGGAAAGGTTTATTTGTATCAAGATAAATTTTCAGAGGCAGCCAATGCTCTAGAAAATGTAATTAACAGTGGGCAGTATCAATTACTAACAGACGATTATGCAAATATGTTTGAAAATGACTATGAAAACAACATCGAATCTGTCTTTGAAGTTCAATACACAGATTTTCAAGGTGCAGGTTTTGGCTGTTTACAATGTAGTGAAGGTAATGTTGCAGTAGGTTTTAACGGGATTCGTAATTATTCAGTGGAACCCGGATCTGTAGGTGATATTTTCGGTTCAGGTTTTAGTTTTAACGTTCCAACACAAGAGACCTATGATTTATTTGATGAAAGCGATATTCGAAGAGATGTATCTATTTTAGATATTGAGACTTGGGCCGCTGAAGTTGGAGCAACTTATGTTGAAGGATTCGAGCATACAGGGTTTTACAATAGAAAATATATTCCTAGAAGCGGGGATTTAAATACAGGAGATCAAAATCTTACCAATCCAAATAATTATCGAGCTATTCGATACGCCGATGTCTTATTGATGGCTGCCGAAGCATTAAATAGAGGTGGAATTGATGAAGGTAGAGCAAGATTATACTTAAATGAAGTTAGGTTAAGAGCGAATTTGTCTGAAATTTCAAGTTCTGGAACAGCACTTACTAATGATATTTATAAAGAACGCAGATTAGAACTTGTTGGAGAAGGGCATCGTTTTTTCGATTTAGTAAGGACTAATACGGCAAGTGAAAACATTGAAGGCTTTGTTACTGGTAAACACGAAATATTTCCCATACCCTCAATTGAAATTGATTTAACAGGAAATAGATGGTCACAAAACCCCGGATATTAAAAAAAAATAACAAATGAAAACTATAAAATTTATAAGTATTTTAATTGTCACGCTCTTATTTTCAAGTTGTGTAAGGGATAGTGATATTTTTGATATAGTGGAGTCGATAGATGCTCCTACAAATATTAGTGCAGACTTTTTTATTACTCAAGATAATACTGGTCTAGTAAAAATAACTCCTAATGGAGAAGGAGTTACTCAATTTGAAATTTATTTTGAAGCAGATAATAATGAATTTGCAACTATCGGTATTGGCGAAAGTGTAGAGAGAACTTATTCTGAAGGCAATTATCAAGTAAAAATTGTTGGTCTTTCTTTAAACGGAAATGCAACAGAAGTTCTACAACCTCTTGTTGTTTCTTTTTTACCTCCCGAAAATTTAGTTGCCACTATAGAAAACGATCCTACTAATAATTTCCAGATCAACGTATCGGCTACTGCTGACTATGCAACTATGTTTGAGGTTTATTTTGGAGATGTTGAAAATGAAGAAGCAACCCCATTAATGGTTGACGAGACGATATCTCATGTATACGAAGAAATAGGAGTTTATGATGTAACTGTGATTGCAATAAGCGGTATAGACGGAGCAATTCAAATAACGGAAACAATTTCTATATTAAATCCACTACAACTTCCTATCGATTTTGAAGATGCTAGTCTCGATTATTCATTCGTAGATTTCGGAAATGTCATTTCTATTGTTGTAGATAATCCAGATATTTCGGACAACAATCAAAGTCAAAGAGTAGGACAATCCATAAAACCAGCAAATGCGGAAGTTTGGGGAGGAAGCTACCTAGAATTAGATGATCCTATCGATTTTTCTTCGTTGGTAAACTTAGGTGTTAAGGTATGGTCACCACAAAGTGGTATTATTGTCAAACTTAAAGTAGAAAATGCGACAAATCCTGATATTTTCTATGAGTCTGATTTAGTTGTTAATTCAGCGAATGCTTGGGAAGAACTCAATTTTGATTTTAGCGGTGCTGATTTAACTCAAGAGTATCACCAAGTAGTTATATTTTTCGATTTCGGCAATTCTGGAACAGATGCTACTTATTATTTTGATGATATTAAGTTGGTGCAATCTGATTCAGAAGTATTTGAATCATTTGAAGATTTCGAAGGTGCAGCACCCATATTTACCGAGTTTGGTAATATTGGTTCAACTCAGGTTATTTCGAATCCTAATCCAGGAGGAATTAACAATACAGACAATACTGCACAGTTAGACAATGCGGTTGGCTCTGAAGTATGGGGAGGTACCTTTTTTGAATTAACCAATCAAGTGATCGATTTTGCAGGAGTAAAAAGAATTCGATTTAAAAGTTATTCTCCTTTTGAAGGTAAAGTCGTTAAACTTAAATTAGAAAACGCAGATGCTTCTGTTACTCATGAAGTCGATATGATGACTTCTGTTGCTAATTCATGGGAGTTATTAACATACGATTTTATCGATGCACCTGATGCGCAATACACAAGAGTCGTAGTTTTTTACGATTTTGGGAACGTGGGTGATGGATCACTTTATTTATTTGACGAAATGGAAGTTGGTGAAGGTGCTTTAGTGTCCACATCACCTCCATTAACCATAGAAAATTTTGAAGGTGTTGAACCAGCATTTGTTGAATTTGGAGGAATCGAACCCCCGATAGTAATTCCAAACCCTGATGTTTCTGGTGTAAATACCACTGCAACTTCAGTAAGTCAGCTTAAGACGAGTGGGTCTCAAACATGGGCAGGTTCCTTTTTTGAAGTAGAATCTCCTTTAGACTTAAATAACTATAACAACATCAGTGTAATGACCAATGTCCCGTCAACTGGTGCGGTGATTAAATTAAAATTAGAAAATTCCGATGCATCAATTGTGCATGAAGTGGATTTACTGAGTACTGTATCGAATGAGTGGGAGCAATTAGTCTACGATTTTAGTGATGCACCTGCTGCCGATTATACAAGAATAGTAATCTTTTTTGATTTTGGAAATCCAGGTGATGATTCCATTTACTATTATGACGAATTTCAATTGACAAATTAAAAGCTATGAAAAATTTAAAACAAAAATTAAAGTATCGTATTTCAATATTAGTATTTATTGGTTTACTATCTTGTCAAAAAGAAGACCAAAGTTTTGGTGAAATTGTAGCACCAAGTAATATTACTTTGGATTATGAAATTGTAGGTCAAGATGCAGAAAATAGCTTTGGTGACGGATCTGGTTTTGTAAATTTTATTGCCTCTGCAGACGATGCGATAACTTTTCAATATAATTTTGGAGACAACACGGGTAATGTAGTATCACCAACTGGTCTTGATACGCATCGTTTTACTCAAAATGGTTTAAACACCTATACGGTTACAGTGATAGCATCAGGACGTGGAGGTATTAGTTCGTCTTCTTCAATTACAATTGAAGTATTTAGCGATTTTAATCCAATAGAAATAAAGAATTTTCTTACTGGAGGTGTTTCATCATCAAAGACTTGGTACTGGAATGCTCCTGTTAATGCTCATTTAGGAGTAGGACCTGTTGAGACTGTAGATCCAAGTTATTATGGTGCTGGTCCTTTCGAAAAAGAGTCTGTAGGATGTTTATATGAAGATGAACTTATTTTCACTCAAGATGAAAATGAAAATGTAACTTATGAACTACTTAATCTTGGTAATACTTACTTTCATAGATTAGAAGTTCTTGATGAACTAGGTTTGCCTAATCCAGGTGAAGATACTTGCTATGAATTTGATAATTCAGGAATAAACAACGTTCTGTTTTCACCTTCATCATCTGGTATAACCGATGATTTATCTACGCAGACATCGTTTGTTTTAGAAAATAATTTCATGAGTTACTTTCTTGGTAATAACGATTATGAAATCTTATCGATTTCAGATACCGAAATTCACATTCGTATTATACAAACCGAACCTTCTGGTGCAACACTAGCATGGTATCAGAAATTTACAACTGAAAATCCTTTTGGCGAAGGCGGAGGTGAAGGCGATGATTGCGAAGAAAATGGAGAAACAGGTGAAACAGGTTCTGGTAACAATGATATTTTAGTTTGGTCTGAGGAATTTGATACCGATGGAGCACCTTGTAGTGGCACATGGGGTTATAACACTGGTGCTGGTGGCTGGGGTAATGGAGAATCTCAATATTATACCAATAGACCTGAAAATGTAATTGTCGAAAATGGAATCCTAAAAATTACTGCAATTGCAGAATCTTACAATGGAAGTGAATATACTTCCGCTCGATTGTTATCCAAAGATAAATTTGATTTTCAATATGGTAGAGTTGAAGTTAGAGCTAAACTCCCAGAGGGAGGCGGTACTTGGCCTGCTATTTGGATGTTAGGTGCAAATATTGATGAAGTAAGTTGGCCTTCCTGTGGCGAGATAGATATTATGGAACATAAGGGTAATAATCAAGATCGTATTTACGGTACTTTACATTACCCTGGGAATTCAGGAGGAAATGCTAATGGTGATTCTATTTCCGTTCCAAACGTTTCTACCGAATTTCATAATTATGAGATAGAATGGACGGAATCCTCAATCAACTTTTTTGTAGATGGAGAACAATACCATAGTTTTTCTAATAATTCGAATGTTCCTTTTAACCAAGAATTTTTCTTCATACTAAATGTTGCTATGGGGGGAGATTTTGGTGGTAGTATAGATCCATTGTTTGAACAATCTAGTATGGAAATCGATTATATACGAGTATATCAATAATGAAAAAACTATTTACTAATAAAATTAGTATTTCTCTATATCTTTTTGACAGGTTTTATTTTCTCCTGCACAGAACTTTTTTCTAATGAAAATAGCGCTGACGATTTAAGAAGCTTAGATCAAAAGGTAGAAACCCTTCTTTCTAAAATGACTTTGGAAGAGAAAATTGGTCAAATGAATCAATACAATGGTTTTTGGGATTTTACTGGTCCTGCACCAAAAGGTGGTCATGCTGAAAAGAAATACGAAGATTTAAAAAACGGATTGGTTGGTTCTATGCTGAATGTAAGGGGAGTGAAAGACGTTACTGCAGTACAAAAAGTTGCAGTAGAACAATCCAGGTTAGGAATTCCTCTCATTATTGGATTTGATGTTATACATGGATATAAAACCATTAGTCCTATTCCAATTGCAGAGGCAGCAAGCTGGGATTTGGATGCTATCAAAAAATCAGCAGAAATGGCTGCACTTGAATCTTCTGCTGCCGGAATTAATTGGACTTTTGCGCCAATGGTAGATATTTCTAGAGATGCAAGATGGGGTAGAGTCATGGAAGGTGCAGGTGAAGATCCCTATTTAGGAAGTAAAATAGCAGAAGCTCGAGTAAATGGATTTCAAGGAAATAATTTGTCACTCAACTCGACCATAGCTGCTTGTGCAAAACATTTCGCAGCCTATGGATTTGCCGAAGCCGGAAGAGATTATAATACTGTAGATATAGGAACATCAACTCTTTATAATATGGTGTTTCCTCCATTTATAGCTGCAAAAAACGCTGGAGTGAAGACTTTTATGAATTCTTTTAATGAACTTAACGGAATTCCAGCTACAGGAAATAAATATTTACAAAGAGATATTCTAAAAGAGGAATGGGCTTACGATGGTTTTATTGTTTCAGACTGGGGATCTATAACAGAAATGATTGCTCATGGTCACGCTAAAGATGGTGAGCATGCTGCTGAATTAGCCTTGAATGCTGGTTCTGATATGGATATGGAGTCCTACTTGTATGTAAAACATCTTGAAAACCTTGTAGGTAATGATAAAGTTAACCTTAATTCTATTGATGACGCTACAAGAAGAATTTTAAAAGTTAAATTCGAATTGGGTCTTTTTGATGACCCCTACAAATATTGTGATCTTCAAAGAGAAAAGGAAATTACAGGTAGTGAAGAAATCAATAACGCTGCACTTGACATAGCTAAAAAATCAATTGTATTATTAAAAAATAATAACAATTTACTTCCTTTAAAAAAAGAAGGACAAAAAATAGCCCTTATTGGCGCTTTAGCATCCGATAAAACAAGCCCACTTGGAAGTTGGAGAATTGCAGCCGATGATAATACTGCAATTTCAGTGCTTGAAGGTTTGAACCAATACCCGGGTAATACAGTTACTTTCGCTAAAGGCGCTGATTTAACTTATGGAAAAACTGAATTTGTTACTGAATTAAAAATTAATACAACTGATAAAAGTGAATTCAAGAAAGCTAAAGAAGTAGCTATAAATGCGGATGTAGTCGTAATGGTTCTTGGAGAACACGGTTTTCAAAGTGGAGAAGGTAGAAGTAGAACTTCTCTAGATCTACCGGGTGTGCAACAAGAGTTACTCGAAGAAATATTTAGTGTAAATTCAAACATAGTTTTGGTGCTCAATAATGGTAGGCCTTTAGCAATTAATTGGGCAGACGAAAACATACCTGCTATACTTGAGGCTTGGCAATTAGGTACCCAAAGTGGACATGCAATTGCACAGGTATTATATGGAGATTACAATCCTAGCGGAAAACTTCCTATGACTTTCCCACGAAATGTAGGACAAGTGCCTTTATACTATAATTATAAAAATACAGGAAGACCAAATTTACCAGGTCCAGATAGTGTTTTTTGGTCGCATTACAACGATGAAGAAAATACCCCTTTATACCCTTTCGGCTATGGTTTAAGTTATTCAACATTCAACTATAGCAATCTTAGAATAACAAATAATTTTGAGAAGAACTCAAAAATAGAAATTACTATAGATGTAAAAAATACAGGGGCTATCGAAGGAAAAGAAGTTGTTCAGTTATACATTAGAGATAAATATGCTAGTATAACAAGACCCGTTAAAGAACTTAAGGGATTCGAACTGTTAAACTTAAAAGCTGGAGAAACAAAAGTTGCAAAGTTTGAACTCACTGAAAAAGAATTAGGTTTTTATGATAATCAAGGAAAATGGATCCTTGAGAAAGGAGAATTTGAAGTATATGTGGGAACTAATTCTCAAACTCAAAATAAAAAATCATTTGAACTCAAATAATAATTAACCGCATTAAATTATAAGAAAATGAAAAAAATATATGTTTTACTGACACTTTTAGCTGGTATATATAACGCAACCTCTCAAAATGCCCCTATAGATTTCGAAGCCGGTGGTAATGGAGCTGATTGGACTTGGACAGTATTCGAAAATGATACCAACCCACCTCTAGAAATCGTTGCAAATCCTGACCCTTCTGGAATCAATACTTCTGAAACAGTAGCTAAATTTACAGCATTACAACTTGGGCAACCCTACGCAGGTGTAGAATCAATGCATGGTTCAGACATAGGTACATTTGATTTAACTGCATCGAATGCTTTGGTAAATATTATGGTGTATAAAACTAAAATAAGTGATGTTGGAATCAAATATGTAACTCCTTCGGGAGGAGCACAAATGGAGCTTAAAGTTGCTAATACAGTAGTTAACCAATGGGAATTAATTACCATTGATTTTTCAGACTATATTGGTTTAGGAGAAACCACAGGCTTGGATCAGATTGTAATTTTTCCTGATTTTATTGCCCGTGATGCAGACGATGTCATTTATTTTGATAATATTTCTTTTGGTCCATTTGAATCTGGAGAAAACATTGAATTGCCAGTTGATTTTGAATTAGATACCGATTATGGTCTTATAGGTTTTGAAGGAGCTGAATCTACCGTAGTTGCAAATCCGGATACATCTGGAGAGAATACCAGTGAAACGGTCGTTGAAACCATCAAGACTGAAGGAGCACAATTTTACGCAGGAACAGCAATGGGTCTTGATGCGCCGATTGATTTTTCTGAATCAGAGATCATATCTATAAAAACATGGTCACCGAAGGCAGATATACCAGTGCGATTAAAGTTAGAGGCAGCTGGAGACGTTTTTATTGAATTAGATACCAATACAACACTTGAAAACCAATGGGAAACATTGACTTGGGACTTTTCTGGACAAACTGCAGGAATCGATTTTACTACGGTAGTTGTTTTCTTTGAGTTTGTACCCGATTTACCGGGTGATGGTTCGACTTATTATTATGATGATATCGAAGTGGCACAAGCCTTATCAATAAGTGATTATGAATCTTTTTCGGTTAGCTCATTTCCAAACCCAGTAAAAAACATTTGGAATGTTTCATCAATAGATGAAATTTCTCAAATAAATATATACAATATTCTTGGAGAAAATGTAGCAACTTTTTCTCCTTATATGAATACTTATTCGTTAGATATGAGCCATTTTAATTCTGGAATATACCTAATGAAAATAGTTTCCTCAAAAGGGGAAACCCACACTTTAAAAGTGTTAAAAAACTAATTTAATAACTTAATATGAATATCATGAAACAATTTTATTTTTTAATTTTATTAACTTTTGGCTTTACTTTTTTTGGTATTGCACAAGTTGCATTACCAGTAGACTTTGAGAGTACTACAGCAAATTATAATGTAGTTGGTTTTGGGGGAGTTGATGTAGCTGTAGAGGCGAATCCAGATGCTTCTGGAATCAATACAAGTAATACGGTAGTTAGAAGTACCAAGACAGCAGGAGCTGAATTTTGGGCTGGAGCTGAAATGAGTTTAGATGCAACGATTGATTTTTCTACTTCAGAAAAAATATCAATAAACACTTGGTCGCCAAAGGCAAATATTCCAGTACGTTTAAAACTAGAAAATGCATCTGGCGGTTTTCTTGAATTAGATGTAAATACAACAGTGACCAATCAGTGGGAGACTCTTACATGGAATTTCACAGGACAAACTGCTGGAATGAACTTTAATAAAGTGGTAGTGTTTTTTGAATTTGTACCTGGTTTAGGTGGAGATGGATCAACATACTATTATGATAATATCGAAGTGGTAGCACCAGCTCCTGATCCAGTTGCATTACCAGTAGACTTTGAGAGTACTACAGCAAATTATAATGTAGTTGGTTTTGGGGGAGTTGATGTAGCTGTAGAGGCGAATCCAGATGCTTCTGGAATCAATACAAGTAATACGGTAGTTAGAAGTACCAAGACAGCAGGAGCTGAATTTTGGGCTGGAGCTGAAATGAGTTTAGATGCAACGATTGATTTTTCTACTTCAGAAAAAATATCAATAAACACTTGGTCGCCAAAGGCAAATATTCCAGTACGTTTAAAACTAGAAAATGCATCTGGCGGTTTTCTTGAATTAGATGTAAATACAACAGTGACCAATCAGTGGGAGACTCTTACATGGAATTTCACAGGACAAACTGCTGGAATGAACTTTAATAAAGTGGTAGTGTTTTTTGAATTTGTACCTGGTTTAGGTGGAGATGGATCCACATACTATTATGATAATATTGAAGTGGTAGTACCATTCCTGATCCAGTTGCATTACCAGTAGACTTTGAGAGTACTACTGCAAATTACAATGTAAGCGGTTTTGAAGGGGCAGATTCAGCTGTAGAGGCGAATCCAGATGCTTCTGGAATCAATACAAGTAATACGGTAGTTAGAAGTACCAAGACAGTAGGAGCACAGTTCTATGCAGGAACAGCAATGGGTCTTGATACTCCAATTGACTTTTCTACTTCAGAAAAGATATCAATTAACACTTGGTCGCCAAAGGCAGACATTCCAGTTCGATTAAAACTTGAAGGAGTAGGTGGTGCATTTCTAGAGTTAGATGCCAATACAACAGTTTCGAATCAGTGGGAGACTTTGACTTGGGATTTCACAGGACTAACAGCAGGAACCGATTATACAACGGTAATTATTTTCTTTGAATTTGTACCTGGTTTAGGTGGAGATGGATCAACATACTATTATGATAATATTGAAGTGGTAGTGCCTTTAACCAGTTGCATTACCAGTGGACTTTGAGAGTACTACTGCAAATTACAATGTAAGCGGTTTTGGAGGGGCAGATCCAGCAGTAGAGGCGAATCCAGATGCAAACAGGAATCAATACCAGTAATACGGTAGTTAGAAGCACCAAGACCGTAGGAGCTGACAGTTCTTGGGGTGGAGCAGCAATGGGTCTTTAGATGCTACCGATTGACTTTTCAGCTTCGGAGGTTATTTCAATAAAAACCTGGTCACCAAAGGCTGATATTCCGGTTCGTTTAAAGTTAGAAGGAGTGGCTTGGAGGCTTCGTAGAATTAGATGTCAATACAACAGTTTCGAATCAGTGGGAGACTTTGACTTGGGATTTTTCAGGACAAACAGCAGGAGTCGATTAATAAAGTGGTAGTGTTTTTTGAATTTGTACCTGGTTTAGGTGGAGATGGTACGTATTATTATGATGATATTGAAGTGGTAGTTTTTCCAACACCATCTTTGCCAATAACACTTGAAGAAGATATTAATCCGTATTTTCAAGATTTTAATGGCTCTGTTACTCAGATTATAACGAATCCATATCAGGAAGGTGGTAACACTTCAACTGAGGTAGCACAGAATATTGTTCCTGCAAACACAAATTTTGCAGGAGTTAGTTTTTCGGTTGAAACGATTGACTTATCTCAAGGAAAAACATTTAATTTAGATGTAAGAACTATTTTACCGGATGCTTCTATTTTACTAAAATTAGAAAACACAGTAAACGGAACATCCATTGAAAGAGAAATAGTTGTTGCTGAGGAAAACCAATGGGAAAATATAACTTTTGATTTTGGTACTGAAGCAGATGCAACTTATGATAAAGTTACTTTGTTTATGTATTTTAATTCCTCGGTAACTATTCCTAGAGTTGCTTATTGGGATAATTTAGAACAAAATTTAAATGATTTAGTAGAATTACCAGTTACTTTTGAAAGCGCCACAGCAAATTATAACGTAGTAGGTTTTGGGGGAGCTGATGTCAGCTGTAGAGGCGAATCCAGATCCATCAGGAGAAAATACGAGTAATACGGTAGTTAGAAGTACCAAGACCGTAGGAGCTGAATTCTTGGCGAGGAGCAGAAATGACTTTAGATGTAGCAATTGATTTTTCAGAATCAGAGTCTATATCCATAAAGACTTGGTCACCAAAGGCAAACATTCCAGTTCGATTAAAACTAGAAGCTGCAGACCCAGCTGTTTTTGTTGAATTAGATGTCAATACAACTGTTGAGAGTCAGTGGGAGACTTTGACTTGGGATTTCACAGGACAGACTGCAGGGTTGAACTGTTAACAAAGTAGTATTTTCTTTGAATTTGTACCTGGTTTAGGTGGAGATGGATCAGACATACTATTACGATGATATTGAGAGTAGCAACTCCAGCGGAAGAATTATTGGAATTACCAGTAGACTTTGAGAGTGCTACGATTGATTATAATCGTAATAGGTTTTGAAGGAGCTGAATCTGCTGTAGTAGCGAATCCAGATGCATCGGGAGAAAACACGAGTGACACGGTAGTTGAAACTACTAAGACTGAAGGAGCACAGTTCTTTGCAGGAACTGCAATGACTTTAGATGTAGCGATTGATTTTTCAGAATCGGAATCTATATCCATAAAGACTTGGTCACCAAAGGCAGACATTCCAGTTCGATTAAAACTAGAAGGAACAGCTGGTGAGGTATTAGAATTAGATGTAAATACAACCGTTGAGAGTCAGTGGGAGACCCTTACATGGGATTTCACAGGACAGACTGGTGAGGTAGAATGGTTAACGTGGTTGTTTTCTTTGAGTTTGTAGTTGATCTACCAGGAGATGGAAGTACGTATTATTATGATGATATTGAAGTAGCAACTCCAGCGGAAGAATTATTGGAATTACCAGTAGACTTTGAGAGTGCTACGATTGATTATAACGTAATAGGTTTTGAAGGAGCTGAATCTGCTGTAGTAGCAAATCCAGATGCATCGGGAGAAAATACGAGTGATACGGTAGTTGAAACTACTAAGACTGAAGGAGCACAGTTCTTTGCAGGAACTGCAATGACTTTAGATGTAGCGATTGATTTTTCAGAATCGGAATCTATATCCATAAAGACTTGGTCACCAAAGGCAGACATTCCAGTTCGATTAAAACTAGAAGGAACTGCAGGTGAGGTATTAGAATTAGATGTTAATACAACCGTTGAGAGTCAGTGGGAGACCCTTACATGGGATTTCACAGGACAGACTGGTGAGGTAGAATGGTTAACGTGGTTGTTTTCTTTGAGTTTGTAGTTGATCTACCAGGAGATGGAAGTACGTATTATTATGATGATATTGAAGTAGCAACTCCAGCGGAAGAATTATTGGAATTACCAGTAGACTTTGAGAGTGCTACGATTGATTATAATCGTAATAGGTTTTGAAGGAGCTGAATCTGCTGTAGTAGCAAATCCAGATGCATCGGGAGAAAATACGAGTGACACGGTAGTTGAAACTACTAAGACTGAAGGTTCAGCATTCTTTGCTGGAACTGCAATGACTTTAGATGTAGCGATTGATTTTTCAGAATCGGAATCTATATCGATAAAGACTTGGTCACCAAAGGCAGACATTCCAGTTCGATTAAAACTAGAAGCTGCAGATCCAGCTGTTTTTGTTAGAATTAGATGTCAATACAACCGTTGCAAATCAGTGGGAGACTCTTACATGGGATTTCACAGGACAGACTGCCGGAATTGATTTTGTTAACGTAGTTGTTTTCTTTGAGTTTGTAGTTGATCTACCAGGAGATGGAAGTACGTATTATTATGATGATATTGAAGTAGCAACTCCAGCGGAAGAATTATTGGAATTACCAGTAGACTTTGAGAGTGCTACGATTGATTATAATCTAATAGGTTTTGAAGGAGCTGAATCTGCTGTAGTAGCAAATCCAGATGCATCAGGAGAAAACACGAGTGACACGGTAGTTGAAACTACTAAGACTGAAGGAGCACAGTTCTTTGCAGGAACTGCAATGACTTTAGATGTAGCGATTGATTTTTCAGAATCGGAATCTATATCCATAAAGACTTGGTCACCAAAGGCAGACATTCCAGTTCGATTAAAACTAGAAGCTGCAGATCCAGCTGTTTTTGTAGAATTAGATGTCAATACAACCGTTGCAAATCAGTGGGAGACTTTGACATGGGATTTCACAGGACAGACTGCCGGAATTGATTTTGTTAACGTAGTTGTTTTCTTTGAGTTTGTAGTTGATCTACCAGGAGATGGAAGTACGTATTATTATGATGATATTGAAGTAGCAACTCCAGCGGAAGAATTATTGGAATTACCAGTAGACTTTGAGAGTGCTACGATTGATTATAATCTAATAGGTTTTGAAGGAGCTGAATCTGCTGTAGTAGCAAATCCAGATGCATCAGGAGAAAACACGAGTGACACGGTAGTTGAAACTATAAGACTGAAGGAGCACAGTTCTTTGCAGGAACTGCAATGACTTTAGATGTAGCGATTGATTTTTCAGAATCGGAATCTATATCCATAAAGACTTGGTCACCAAAGGCAGATATTCCAGTTCGATTAAAACTAGAAGCTGCAGATCCAGCTGTTTTTGTAGAATTAGATGTCAATACAACCGTTGCAAATCAGTGGGAGACTTTGACTTGGGATTTCACAGGACAGACTGCCGGAATTGATTTTGTTAACGTAGTTGTTTTCTTTGAGTTTGTAGTTGATCTACCAGGAGATGGAAGTACGTATTATTATGATGATATTGAAGTAGCAACTCCAGCGGAAGAATTATTGGAATTACCAGTAGACTTTGAGAGTGCTACGATTGATTATGATCTAATAGGTTTTGAAGGAGCTGAATCTGCTGTAGTAGCAAATCCAGATGCATCAGGAGAAAACACGAGTGACACGGTAGTTGAAACTATAAAGACTGAAGGAGCACAGTTCTTTGCAGGAACTGCAATGACTTTAGATGTAGCGATTGATTTTTCAGAATCGGAATCTATATCCATAAAGACTTGGTCACCAAAGGCAAACATTCCAGTTCGATTAAAACTAGAAGCTGCAGATCCAGCTGTTTTTGTTGAATTAGATGTCAATACAACCGTTGCAAATCAGTGGGAGACTTTGACATGGGATTTCACAGGACAGACTGCCGGAATTGATTTTGTTAACGTAGTTGTTTTCTTTGAGTTTGTAGTTGATCTCCCAGGAGATGGAAGTACCTATTATTATGATGATATTGAAGTAGCTGATGCTCCATTAAATATAATGATGATTTATGTCTACGGTGGTTTCCTATCCAAATCCTGTAATTAATACCTGGAATATTCAAGGGCAAGAAACAATCACGAGTATTGAAATATTTAATTTATTAGGTCAAAAAGTTTTATCAATAAGCCCAAATGCATCTAATGTTGAACTAAATTTATCTAACTTACAATCAAATGTTTATATTGCTAGAGTCAAAATAGGCAATCAAACAAAAACTATAAGAATCATAAAAAAATAAAAATCAAATAAAGTTGGGATTGTTTTCAATCCCAACTTTTAATTAATATTAATTAATCTTAAAATTAAAAATCATGAAAAAAAATTATTCTTTAATCGTATTTATTTTTTGTTTTACTTTTATGGGTACAGCACAAAATTTTGTAACTGTTGACGCTAGTGCTAATCTGTTCGGTTACGCTAATGTCTTTGAATTAGATGGTGAAACTTTTGCTTTTGGTGAGGGTTGGGGAGTTCCGGATTTAAAAACTGTTGTTGATCAAGACCAAAATACTCTTACACTACAGCCTAACTTCAATACCTGGGGCGACGGTACTGACCCTTTTTGGGTTGACCAAGATACAGGGCTAGGAAATAAAATATTTGAAGGGAATACCTATGTAGAAGATAATACACTTGTAGGAAGTGAATTAACATTTGTAGGAAATGTTACCTCTGTAACTATAGATCCAGCATATACAGTAGTAGCTTTTATTAAGGTTTTTAACTCTGATTATTCATTTTTAAAAACCGAATCTACTGTAATAACAACTACAGGAAGTTTTTCTTTGCTGTATGACAATATTGAAGATTCAGATGCTGTTGTTCAATATGGATTTTATGTTTCTGGTGTAAATGCAAATCCAGACAATGAAGAAGCTCTTGGAAGTGTTCAAGTTACCGCTGGTGAATTAGGTGTTAACGATATTAATACGATTAATGTTTCCTTGTATCCAAATCCAACTTAAACAATATTAATATTCAGTCTGAAGAACAAATAACGAATGTTGTAATATACAACACTCTTGGTCAAACCGTAAGAAAGGTATCTCCAGATGCCACAAACTTTTCAGTGGACACCTCTAACTTAGATGCAGGTACTTATTTTGCAGTATTATCAACTGAAAATGCAAGTAAAACAGTACAATTTATTAAAAAATAAAAATATTTTAGTTTTTATTTAAAAAAACGAGGTGACTTGTCTGATTTTTTAACAGATGAGTTACCTTTTTTAAATACAGATCTTTAAACAGATAATAATAATATGGCTATTATATCCTTTATTGCTTTTACTTTTTTGGTAGCGGGTATATCCTATTATGTAACTAGAAAAACTAACGAAGAAACCTCTGATGGCTATTTTTTAGGTGGAAGAAGCTTATCGGCAGGTGTTATAGCTGGATCATTACTATTGACGAATCTTTCAACGGAACAAATAGTAGGTTTAAATGGATCCGCATACGAAAATGGTTTATCAGTTATGGTTTGGGAGACACTAGCAGCTATTGCTATGGTTCTAACAGCCATCTTTTTGTTACCTCGCTATTTAAAAGGTGGGCTTACAACTATACCTGGTTTTTTAGCCAATCGTTTTGATTTAACCACTAAAACGTTAACTTCAATATTATTTTTATCTGGATATGCGGTAGTTCTTTTGCCGGTAATACTATATTCAGGATCCTTGGCAATTAGTGGTATGTTTAACGTTCCAGAATTATTAGGAGTATCACACACCAAATCAATCTGGATTTGTATATGGGGAATAGGTATTATAGGATCAATCTATGCTGTATTTGGAGGTTTAAAAGCCGTAGCGGTGTCAGATTCTATCAATGCTATTGGTTTGTTAATAGGCGGCCTTTTAATTCCTTTTTTAGGTTTAATTATGATTGGAGATGGGAGTTTATTGAACGGAATTTCAATTTTAACTTCTGAACATCCAGAAAAATTTAAATCAATGGGAGGTCCTACCGACCCTGTCCCATTTTATACAATATTCACTGGAATGATGTTGGTACAATTATTTTATTGGGGAACCAATCAACAAATAATTCAAAGAGCTCTTGGAGCTAAAAATCTAAAGGAAGGTCAAAAGGGACTACTGCTAGCTTCGTTTATCAAAATATTGGGACCTGTAATAGTTGTTTTACCTGGAATTATTGCCTTTCATTTATTTAAAGGTAATTTAGAAACACCTGATAGTGCTTATCCAGCATTAGTTAAAGAAGTTTTGACTAACGAGGCGCTTATAGGCTTTTTTGCTGCGGTTATTTTTGGCGCTATATTGAGTTCTTTTAATAGTGTATTAAATAGTTCTGTAACCTTATTTGGTATTGATGTTTATAAACAACATCTTAATAAAAACGCTAACGAAAATACCATTGTTAAATACGGTAAAATATTTGGAGTTTTATTAGCAATTTCGTCAATGTTAATAGCTCCACAAATTGCTAACGCAGGTAGTTTGTTTGCCTATTTGCAAGAAATTAATGGCATTTACAGTATCCCTATTTTAACGATTATCGTAGTAGGTTATACAACAAAAAGAGTGCCAGCTATTGCAGCAAAAATTGCGCTATTTTCAGGATGTTTATTATACATATTAAGCCAATTTTTCATGCAACCATATTTTATAAATAAAGCTTTGGAAAATGCAAAAAATGCTGGAATATCAAATCAAGAATCTCTAAATTTAATAGAGGCTCAAGCTTATCCACATTTTTTAGATATTATGGCAATTTTATTTTTAGTTAACGTGCTAATAATGTTGTTGATTGGAAAGTTGAGTCCTAGAAAAGACAACTTTGTTCAAAAATATACTGAACAGGTCGATATAACGCCTTGGAAATATGTTAAATTTTCTGGTATTATTGTCTGTTTGACGGTAATACTAACTTACATTTACTTTAAATAATAAATATATTAAACAGATGTTTCTATTTTAAAATATATTTAAAAAACGGACAACCATGAATAGTATAAAAAAAATAGGTGTTTTAACAAGTGGGGGTGATGCTCCAGGAATGAATGCCGCAATAAGAGCCGTCGTTAGAGCTTGTGTATATAATAAATTAGACTGTGTAGGAATTTATAGAGGATACCAAGGTCTTATTGAAGGAGAGTTTAAAAAAATGAATGCTCGTTCTGTAAAAAATATAATTAATAGAGGAGGAACCATTCTTAAATCTGCAAGATCTAATGATTTCTTTGCAAAAGAGGGTAGACAAATTGCATATGACAAATTAAAATTAGAAGGTATAGATGCGCTTATAACTATAGGTGGCGATGGTACCTTTACAGGTGCTTCTGTTTTTAGTGAAGAATATAATATTCCTATTATTGGTATACCTGGCACAATAGATAACGACATTAATGGAACTGACTATACCATTGGTTATGACACTGCTTTAAATACGGTGGTTGAGGCCATTGATAAAATTAGAGATACTGCAAATTCTCACAATCGATTGTTTTTAATTGAAGTTATGGGTCGTGATGCCGGTGATATTGCTTTAAATGCTGGAATAGGTGCTGGAGCTGAGGAAATTTTAATTCCTGAACAGGATATGGGACGTGATCGATTAATCGAGTCTTTAAAAAGGAGTAAAAATTCAGGTAAAACGTCTAGTATTATAGTAGTTTCTGAGGGAGATCAAATTGGAAAAAATATATTTAAATTAGCAAGTTATATTGAAGATAAACTAACTAGCTACGAGGTTAGGGTAACTGTGTTAGGACACATTCAAAGAGGTGGTAGCCCTAGTTGTTATGATCGTGTATTAGCAAGTAGATTAGGTATTGGAGCTGTAGATGCATTATTAGAAAATAAAAAAAATATGATGGTAGGAATTCGCCATAATAAATTAATCTATGTACCATTCATAGAAACATTAAAAACCACAAATAAATTAGATTTAGAATTAATAAGAGTCGCTGACATAACATCGATATAAAATTAGATATGAAAACAAAAATTGGAATTAACGGCTTTGGCCGAATAGGTAGATTAGCATTTAGAATCGCTGCACAAAATAACAATGTAGAAGTTGTTGCCATAAATGACCTGCTGGATGTAGATCATTTGGCATATTTGTTAAAATATGATTCTGTTCATGGAAAATATGCTGGTACCGTAGAAGTAATTAATGGAAAATTAGTGGTAGATGGAAAACATATTCGTATCACTGCAGAGAAAAACCCTGAAGATCTTAAATGGGATTCTATTGATGCAAAAGTTGTATTAGATTGTACAGGAATTTTTACCACTTTAAATACAGCTGATGCTCATTTAAGAGCTGGCGCAAAAAAAGTAGTAATTTCAGCACCCTCAAAAGATGCCCCGATGTTTGTTATGGGTGTGAATCATAAAGAGGTAAAAAGTACTGATAATATTGTTTCTAACGCATCCTGTACGACCAATTGCTTAGCACCACTGGCTAAAATTATTGATGATGAGTATGGAATTATTGAAGGATTAATGACAACAGTTCATGCAGCTACTGCAACTCAATTAACTGTTGATGGTCCTTCAAGAAAAGACTATAGAGGAGGTCGTAGTTCGTTAAACAACATAATTCCAGCTTCTACGGGTGCCGCAGTTGCTGTAGGAAAAGTGATTCCTAAGTTAAACGGTAAATTAACAGGAATGGCATTGCGTGTTCCTACGGTAGATGTTTCTGTTGTTGATTTGACAGTACGTACCTCAAAGGATGCCAGTTATGAGGAAATAATGGAATTATTTAAAAATGCTGCTAAAGGATCGTATAAGGGCATCGTTAATTATACGGAGGAAGCCGTTGTTTCTCAAGATTTTGTAAGCGACTCTCACACTTGTACTTTTGATGCTGGTGCCGGTATTGCTCTTAATAAAAATTTCTTTAAGTTAGTGGCTTGGTACGATAATGAGTATGGTTATTCCTCTAAGTTAATAGATTTAGCAGCTCATATTTCAAAACTTTAAAAATGATATTAATTACGGATGGTGGCTCTACAAAATGTGATTGGATTTTATTAGACCAAAAAGGTGATGTAGTATTAAAAACAAGAACTAAAGGGTTAAATCCTGCAGTAGTTCCTGATGAAAATATAAGAGAGCGCATACTAGCTAATCAAGATTTACTTCCTTTCGTGACTAAGATTACTGTGGTCGATTTTTTTGGGGCTGGTTGCGGAACCAAAACTCCTATTAGGTTACTTACCAGAATACTTTCAGAAATATTTCCATTAGCAACAGTTTCAGTGAATGAAGATATGGTAGCTGCGGTCTATGCCGCTACTACGAAACCTGGTATTGTATGTATTCTGGGGACGGGTTCCAATAGTTGCTATTTTGATGGAACTCATATACATAACGGTATAGAGTCTTTAGGGTACTCCTTAATGGATGAAGCAAGTGGAAACTATTTTGGTAAGCGATTGATAAGAGATTACTTTTATAAAAAAATGCCTTCACAATTGGCACTAGAATTTGAAAATAAATTTAACTTAGACCCTGACGAAATAAAAAATCACTTGTACAAAAGACATAATCCAAATATGTATTTAGCCTCATTTGCAGAGTTTATTTTTACATCTAAAGAGGTAAATGGTTATTTTTACAAATTGATAACCGAAGGAATGTTAAAATTTATTGAATATCGTATACTCTGTTTTAAAGAGTCTCAAAATGTACCTATTCATTTCATTGGCTCCATAGCTCATTTTTCAGAGGATATCATTAAAGATTGTATGAAACCCTACAATTTAGAGCTAGGAAATATTATAAGACGCCCCATTGATGGTTTAATTGATTACTACCGGCAAAACAAACTAAGTTAAATGAAATTTAAATCTGTCAACCCAACTACTACTGAAGCTTGGAAAAAGTTAAAAGCTCATTTCGCTGAGATCAAGGATGTCCATATGATGGATTTTTTTGATCAAGAACCTGATAGAAATGAACAATATAAAATTAAATGGGATGAAATTCAATTCGATTATTCCAAGAATAGAATAAATCGAAAAACGTTAGAATTACTAAACGAATTAGCAAATGAAGTTGGGCTAAAACAAGCTATTCAACTTCAATTGGAGGGTTATAATATTAATTTAACTGAGGACAGAGCAGTTCTTCATACCGCTTTACGAGATTTTGATCAGATGAAGCCTGAAGTAAAAAAATCACTTCAAAAAATGAAAGTCTTTTCTAATTCTGTTATAAAAGGTAAGTGGAAAGGGTTTAGCAATAAAGCTATCACTGATGTCGTAAATATTGGAATTGGTGGCAGTGATCTAGGGCCAAAAATGGTAGTTAACGCTTTACAATATTATAGCAACCACTTAAAGGTGCACTACGTTTCTAATGTTGATGGTGATCACGTAGCTGAGATATTAAAAAGTTTAAATAGAGAAACTACTCTTTTTGTAATTGTTTCAAAAACCTTTACCACTCAAGAGACCCTAGCTAACGCAACAACAATTAAAAATTGGTTCTTAAAAGATGCCAGTCAATTAGACATTGAAAAACATTTTGTTGCGGTTTCTTCTAATATCGAAAATGCTGTAAATTACGGAATTACCGAGGAAAATATTTTCCCAATGTGGGATTGGGTAGGAGGTAGATTCTCTTTATGGAGTTCTGTAGGTTTATCAATTTGTTGTGCTGTTGGTTACTCAAATTTTGAAGATTTATTAAAAGGTGCCCACGAAATGGATCTTCATTTTAAAGATGAAGAATTTACTAATAACATTCCTGTATTAATGGGTTTAATTTCGATTTGGTACAATAACTTCTATAATTGTGAAACGGAGGCAGTAATTCCTTACAATCAATATTTAGAAAAATTTGTTCCATACCTTCAGCAAGCTGTTATGGAAAGTAATGGTAAAGAAATTGATAGAAATGGAATCCCTGTAAATTACCAGACTGGAGCAATTGTTTGGGGTAATGTAGGGACTAATTCTCAACATGCTTTTTTTCAATTATTGCATCAAGGCACTAAAACGATACCTATAGATTTCATTGGCTTTAAAGAGCCGCTTCATGGCAACCAGTACCAGCATAAATTATTGATGGCTAATTTTTATGGTCAGTCAGAATCTTTATTGAAAGGAACTTACCAACAAAATATAAGTAATATTTATAGAACTTTTAAGGGAAACAAACCATCAAATTCTCTACTTATAAATCAGTTAACACCTAAAAACCTCGGAAGTTTAATTGCACTTTATGAACACAAGCTTTTTGTTCAAGGTGTAATTTGGAATATATTTAGTTACGATCAATGGGGAGTTGAATTAGGAAAAAAAATTGCCAATAAAATATTAAATTCTTAATCGTATACTAATAGGCTTCAATGCCAAGTTATTCCAGTTTATGAAATAACAATAAATTTATAAAGATAGTAGATCGGTTTTTTTGCAAAATTCGTTACTAGTTTTAAAATCGTAATATTATATTTAATAAAAAACCTATGAAAAATCCATTTTTTATTATAATTACAGCTTTACTATTTTTTTCTTCATGCAAAAGCAAAATAGAAACTATTTCCGATGCTAGTTGTGAATCTTGTGAAGATGCTATTATAAGGTTTTATGGAGAACCTGCTTCAGACGGCTGTGGCTGGGTTGTGAAAGCTTCTGAAACCATATATATGCCTAAGAATTTACTTCCTGAATTTTATACGGATAGTCTAAAAGTTAGAATTAAATATAAAGTATTAGAAAGAGTTAATTGCGGATTACTTAAAGATGCACATCTTTCTATTTTTATTGAAGAAATTTATACGAAGTATCATTAAACTCTTGTAAACGAAAAAAAACCTTCTTAATTCTGAGAAGGTTTTTTTATTTTTTTGTGGCAATATCTTTACTTTACAATTAGTTGTTTAACTGCTTTAGTTTGTTCTCCTTGAATGATTACAAAATAATTTGCTTCAGATAGCCCTGAAATATTAATTAATTGTTCAATTTGCATACCTTCTAAATCAATTGATCTAATTAACTTTCCTGTCATATCATAGATAGAAATAGTCTCTAAATCTAGATTCTGAGGATTGCCTAATCTTACTATTTCACTAGCCGGATTTGGGTATAATAATAGACTTGATAAGATTGAATTATCTGCTAATTCTAGATTGTTATCAATTGTAATTTCAAAAGGGCAAGTAATAATAGTTCCATCATTCAAGAGTGCATTGACTGTAATTACGTGTACACCTACCGGTAATTCGGTTCCAGCTGGAGGACTTTGAGAAGTTGCAGCTGGTGTGACATTACAAATATCTGTGGTAAGAATTAATTCTTCACGATAGTCTAAAAGAACATAAGTGGTTCCATCTGGAATACTAACGGTAATATCTTGAGGGCATGTAGTCACTATTGTTGATCCATCTAAAACCTCTACGTATCCTACACAAGTACTAGTAAGTCCATCATTGTCTGTTACCGTTAAAGTTACATTATTAGTCAGGCCTACATCTTCGCAATCAAAAGTATCAATATCAATAGACATTTCAACAATTTCTTCATTATCAAAACTTCCTCCATCAATATCTTCAACAGTTATAGAGGCTTCTCCGTTAGAATCTAATTGAACCACATATGTCGATTTACAAACCGCAACAGGTGGGTTGTCTATTTCCTCTTCATCTAAACAACTTCCAGCATTTGCGATTTTATTCAAAATCACTGCAGTTGGCTGGGGTCCGAATCCCTTATTAAAATTGATTCCAACTCCTTGAAGGTGGCAGTAACTCATTATTGTTCCTCCTGTTGGAGGGTTTCCAGGTCGAGCACAATCTCCTTCAACTGCGGCACAACCATCAATAGCAGTATTATTTCCATTCCAGACACATGCATGAGTATGATTAGATCCCATAAGGTGTCCCATTTCGTGAGTAATCACCATCACATTCCAAGAGTACGTTGGAACAGCTATAACTGCATTATTTGCTAAGCCAGAATAACAAACGTTATTATTACCACACATGCCATTAAGCCATGCAATACCACCAAAATTCTGTCTCTCAATTAAGTGGGCTATATCTCCATTTAAATTTTGTTGATTACTATTCACATTTGAAGTGAAAGTTTGTAGTTGACTGAGAGAATCACCGCCTGAAAAAGGGTCTGGAGTTACCCATACCATCATGCTGGATGTTCTTACCGATATCCCATCATTCGCATAAAGAACATAACTTTGTGTGAAAATTCCAGTTATAAAAACAATTGTATTGGCAAGATTTCCTCCTTGAGCATTATAAACACTTTGTCCAGATTCTATATAAACATCTATTTCGTCTCCTGGTTCTTGAACACTTGTAGTAGGTGGTGATAATTCTTCTTCCGAATATGCGATTCCATCATCTTCTGTTGAGCAGAAAATTTCTTTTGTATCATTTTTTAGGTCTGTATCAAAATAAATGATGTGATTTGTATCTGAATCTTCTAATTTACCTATAGTGTAGTTGCCTTCATCGTTAGAAATAAATCCACTAATCTGAGATTTGAAAACACTTATTGAAACCAACGAATTAGGATTTCCTGCAATAATACCACGATAGTGTTTTCCAAAGTCTACTTCATTGGTAATATCGACACCGTCGTTTGTAATCGCTTTAAAATCCGGCGAAAATACAGCTACTTGGATTAAATCTAATGCAACGGTTTCACCATTCGTTTTAAATGGGATACTAAGTTGCATTTGTTTAGGATCTTGGTTTCTTATCTCGTTAATTTTAGTTTGGTCAATAGCTACAACAACACCATCCTCAACAGCATCTGAGTAATTTTCAGAAGCGCTTTTAATTTCTGAGTTAAAGATTTCAAAAGATTCAAATTCACCAGAAATTGCCTTTTCGGTATTTATTAATTGAGATACTTTACCTATTTTATTTTGTTGGGCTAGTGATAAAAATGGAAGGAAAAAAGCTAATAAGAGAATTTTATTCATTTTGATATTTTTTTTCAAATGTAACATATTTATTGTTAATTTTTTTTAAAGTCATTCTAGTATAAGTTAAAAAAAATCAAAAAGAAATTTAACTTTGGGAAAAAAATTGCCAAAAAAATATTAAAAAGATATTATTTAATGTTAAATAAATAAGAAATACTTTTTAATTATTATTAGTTTTTGTTTTTTTTCAATACTTTCGAAAAAAATAGTATGAAAACAAAATCATTAATAATTTTAAGCTTTCTTTTTTCATTTGGACTTTCAGCCCAAACTGAAGAAGAAAAACAACAAATTATCTCGCAGTATGACTCCGATAAACTAAGTCAACTTGAGACTGAAATTTCAAATAACCAAGCGTTAAATTATCAGAAAGCACTTGATAAGGCCGAACAATTTGGTTGGGAAAAAACGATTCATTACCCAAATGGAAGTCTTGCAATCCTTGTCGGTATTAAAGAAAATGGAAAGCCAAAATATATAATTACAACGAATAGAGAAGGTGCGATTACCACCCGAACCAATAAAGTCCATTCTGGTGGCGATTCCGGACTTGATTTAAATGGAGAAGATATGATTCTTGGTGTATGGGAAGTCGGAGATGCCAATCTTTCACATCCTTTACTAGAAAATAGAGTTACTCAAATGGATAATTTATCAGGAACAAGTAGTCATGCAACACATGTTTGTGGTACCATGATTGGATCGGCATCTCCCAATGGTGGTTCAACTAAAGGGATGGCTCCTATGGCAGAAATTATTTCTTACACTGCGCAATCAGACTCAGGTGAAATGATAGCAGCTGCTGCAGATGGTTTATTGATATCTAACCATTCTTACGGGATGAATATTGATTTTGCTGATCTTTGGGAATTAGGATTTTACAGTGGTGATGCAAGAGGAGTTGATAATATAAGTTATAATGCACCTTACTATACTTCAGTTTGGTCAGCAGGGAATGATCGTCAATCTGGAGTAAATACGGGAGATGGCGGTTACGATTATCTTACAGACAGCGGTACTTCTAAAAACGGTATTACTGTTGCTGCTGTTAATCAGGTATTAAATTATACAGGACCTAATAGTGTAAATATGTCTTCATTTAGTAGTTGGGGTCCAACAGATGATGGAAGAATAAAACCAGATATTTCCGCAAAAGGAGTTAATATGTATTCTTCTGTTGGTGGGAGTGGCTATGCCAATTATAGTGGTACTTCGATGTCTGCACCCAATACCTCAGGGAGTTTAATTTTATTACAACAACATTACAATAATATAAACCAAACATACATAAAAAGCTCAACCTTGAGGGGTTTAGCTTTACACACAGCAGATGAGGCAGGCACCAGTCCTGGTCCAGATTATCGATTTGGTTGGGGTTTATTAAATATAGAGAGAGCAGCAGCAGTTATAACAAATAACGGAAATTCTTCTACCATATTAGAAGAAACTATAGTAACTGATGAAGTTTTTACCTATTCTGTTCAATCTGATGGAACTAACGATTTAATGGTGTCAATTACTTGGACAGATCCTCCAGGGGTTGTTTTACCATCTGGAGTTGAAGATGATCCCACTCCTTCTTTGATGAATGACTTGGATTTAAGAGTTTCTAAAGATGGAGGGGCCACTTTTTTTCCATGGAAATTAGATGTTTCCAATTTCTCAGCTGCGGCTACTACGGGTGACAATTTGGTTGATAATATTGAAAAGATAGAAATTCCAAATGCCTCTGGAGAATACATTATTCAAGTTTCACATAAGGGGAGTTCTCTCATAGATGGTCTACAAGATTTTTCTTTAATAGTTACCGGAATCGATAACGAGGAGTTCACTATTTCTTCTCATCAAGGAATATTAGAAACTTGTAGTACAGCTGATAGCGCTGATTTTAATGTTGATTTAGCATTTAGTGATGGTTTTTCTGATACCATAGATTTTACAGTTTCTGGTTTACCATCTGGTACTTCTGGAAGTTTTTCATCTACTTCATTAAATGAGGAAGGAACTACTGTATTAAACGTAAGTGGTTTAGAAAATTTATCACCAGGCGATTATCCATTTACAGTCGTTGGTTCTGGTAGTACTGAAACCATAAATTTATATTTAATTTTAAGAGTTTTAGACACAGATGTTTCTAACGTGGGATTGATTTTTCCACCAGATGGTGCTGAAAACCAACCGGTAGTTATTCTTTTTAGATGGGAAGATGGAGATGAATCTATATCTAGTTATGATTTTGAATTAAGTAGGTATGCGGATTTTTCTGAGGTAGAATTCTCAGGAAATGTTATTATACCTGAATATTTTGCTTTAGGTGTTACAGAAGGAGCTACTTATTACTGGAGAGTAAAACCTTATACCCCCTGTGCTACAGGAAATTTTTCTGAAGCCTATACGTTTACCGTGGATGGAATATTAGGAGTAAATGATCAATCTATCGAAGGATTAGCAATGTACCCTAATCCAACTAAAGATGTATTAAATTTATTTGCAATTACTCCAATAACGGAGGTGAAAATTGTAAACGTTTTAGGTCAAGTATTACTAAGTAAAACCTCAAATGCGTCTATCACTCAAATGGATGTATCATCATTAGCTAAAGGAAATTATTTTATTTCTGTAACTTCTGAAAACAATACTAAAGTATTACAGTTTTTGAAAAACTAGTACTAAATAAAGAGAATTTAAAAAAGCCTTTATCATTAACGATAAAGGCTTTTTTGATTACAATAAAATTACTATCTTAATACTTTCAATAACTCCCTTATCTTAAACAAATATAATATGCTTACAAAAGTATATGGGAGTGCCGTGTTTGGAGTTGATTCAAGCACGATTACAATAGAAGTAAACGTTGATAAAGGTATTGGGTATCATTTAGTAGGATTACCAGACAACGCTATTAGAGAAAGTAATTATAGAATTGCTGCTGCACTACAAAACAACGGCTTTAAAATTCCTGGAAAAAAATTAATTTTAAATATGTCTCCTGCAGATATGCGGAAAGAAGGATCCGCGTATGATTTAACATTAGCAATGGGAATTTTAGTTGCTACTGGACAAATTAAAGAAACTAACCTATTAGAAAATTATATCATCATGGGTGAATTATCGTTAGATGGTAACCTTCAGCCCATTCGAGGAGCTTTACCAATAGCTATAAAAGCTAAAGAGGAAGGTTTTAAAGGTTTTATACTTCCTAAAATAAATGCTAAAGAAGCTGCGATAGTTGAAGGGATCGATGTTTATGGAGTTGACACTATTGAAGAAGTTATTAATTATATTGATAAAGGAGAATCCTTAGAAATAACAAAAGTTGATATAGAATCTGAATTTAATCATCTATTAGAAAATCCTGAATTTGATTTTGCAGATGTTAAAGGTCAAGAATCTATAAAGCGATGTATGGAGATCGCTGCAGCAGGAGGTCATAACATAATTTTAATTGGGCCTCCAGGTTCTGGTAAAACAATGTTAGCAAAGCGATTGCCCAGTATTTTACCTCCCATGACTTTAGGCGAAGCATTAGAAACTACCAAAATACATAGTATAACTGGCAGGACTATTAAAAAAGGAGGAATTATGAGTTCCAGGCCTTTTAGAAGTCCTCATCATACCATTTCGGATGTGGCTCTTGTAGGAGGAGGTACCTACCCGCAACCTGGAGAAATATCATTATCACATAACGGGGTGTTGTTTTTAGATGAATTACCTGAATTTAAAAGAACAGTTTTAGAAGTTATGAGGCAACCTCTGGAAGATAGAGAAGTAACTATTTCGAGAGCTAAATTTACCGTTACGTACCCATCCAGTTTTATGTTAGTCGCAAGTATGAATCCCAGTCCGAGTGGTTATTTTAATGATCCAAATGCGCCTATGACTTCAACACCTGCTGAAATGCAAAGGTATTTAAGCAAAGTTTCTGGACCATTATTAGATCGTATAGATATTCATGTAGAGGTAACACCTGTACCTTTTGATAAATTAAGTGATGATCGCAGTGGTGAATTAAGCAAGGTAATTAGAGAACGTGTTATTAAAGCAAGAAATATACAGACGACAAGATTTAATGATTCAGAAACTATTTTTTACAATGCTCAGATGGGAGTGAAGCAAATTAGACAATTTTGCAAATTAAATGAAACATCTATTAAATTACTAAAAATTGCAATGAAGCAACTTAATTTGTCGGCAAGAGCTTATGACCGTATTTTAAAAGTTTCTAGAACTATTGCAGATTTACAAGGTTCTGAAAATATTTTAAGTGAACATATTTCAGAGGCCATACAGTATCGAAGTTTGGATCGAGAGGGTTGGTTAGGTTAACTGTTTTTTACAATACTTCTAAAAGTAAGATTTATTCTAGGAGTGTTAATTTTTTTTGTAGGAGGAAGCCTGTGTAACCAGTGAGTTTGTGTTTCATCTTTCATAACCAATAAACTTCCGTGCTCCAGATAAATTTCTACTTTTTGTTTCGATTCCTTATGCTTAAATGCGAACTTTCTTTCTGCTCCTAAAGTTACTGATGCAATCGCGCCATTTTTTTTTAAATCTTTTTCACCATCACTGTGCCAACCCATTCCTTCTTCACCAGTATGGTATAGATTACATAAGCAGGAGTTATACTGTTCTTTGGTAGTTTCTTCAATGATGTTTTTTAGTTCTAATAATTCTTGAGTCCAAGGTGTAGCTTGCTTGGTTATTTTAGAATAGGTGTAACTAAAGGCTTCGTTTGCATACCAAGCAACCTTCCGCTTGGTTACTAGTTTTTTTCCAAACATCATTGCTTCGTCATGTTCCCATTTAATATCTTTTCGTAATGATTGATAATAATAGTCAGCTTGCTCTTGATTTAAAATTTTACCAAAATAATTGACAGTACCGTCCAATGGTAATAAGTTTCGTTTGGGTTCATATTCTAAATCAAATAATTTCATGAGCATTATTAATTTATTATTAATTCAATCTAACCGCAGGCGTTCCATATAGAATCTTTTGGTAGTGGAGCAGTTAAAATAATTTTTTCGCTTTTAACAGGGTGTATAAAAGACAGTCTCCTGGAATGTAAATGTATACCTCCATTAGAATTGCTTCTGTCAAAGCCATATTTTAAATCCCCCTTTATTGGTGATCCAATTTTTGATAGTTGAGCTCGAATTTGGTGGTGCCTTCCTGTTTTTAAATTGATTGCCAACAGCGAATAGTGATCCAAATTTTTAATAACTTGATATTCTAAGATAGCTTTCTTACTATCCGGAATTTCATTTTTATGAGCGTATGATTTATTTTGTTTAGAATTCCTTTTTAAATAATGAATTAATACATCTGATATTTTGACTGGCTTTTTTTTTACAACAGCCCAATAGGTTTTTTCGGTTTTTCTCTCTGAAAATAATTTATTAAGTCTGGTTAGGGCTTTACTAGTTTTAGCAAATATTACAATTCCGCTTGTCGGTCTGTCCAACCGATGAACTACGCCTAGGTATACCTTTCCGGGCTTATTGTATTTTTCAGCTATATATTGTTTGACAACTTCAGAAAGGGGAGTGTCTCCTGTTTGGTCACCTTGTACAATATCACCGACTCTTTTATTAATTGCGATGATGTGATTGTCTTCATAGATAACTTGAAGGTTTTCTTTATTTGATATAATTTTTATAGGCAATTGCTGTGTTTGTATTATTAATATTGCTCCTTTTCATTAGGAAAATCACCATTTTTAACATCATTTGTATATTTTTTGAATGCATTGGTCATTTCTGTGAACATATCTAAATACCTTCTCAAAAATCTTGGGTTAAATTCATGTGTCATACCCAACATATCGTGAGTCACTAAAACTTGACCATCGACACCACTACCTGCACCAATACCTATGATCGGAATTTGAAGACTTTTAGCAACTTCTTCAGCTAGTTTTGCAGGCACTTTTTCTAACACAATTGCAAAACAGCCCATTTTTTCAAGTAATAAAGCGTCTTTTTTTAATTGTTTAGCTTCTTCTTCTTCTTTTGCTCTTACGGTATACGTTCCAAATTTGTAGATAGACTGTGGGGTAAGTCCTAAGTGACCCATTACGGGTATTCCTGCATTTAAAATTCTTTTTACAGAATTTTTTATTTCTTTTCCTCCTTCTAATTTAACAGCATGTCCACCGCTTTCTTTCATGATTCTAATAGCGGATCTTAAAGCTTTTTTTGGGTCACTTTGATACGCTCCGAATGGTAGATCAACTACCACTAAGCTTCTGTCAATTGCTCTTACTACGGACGAGGCATGGTATATCATTTCGTTCAATGTGATGGGTAGTGTGGTTTCGTGACCAGCCATCACGTTCGATGCGGAGTCACCTACCAAGATTACGTCTATTCCAGCATTATCTAAAATTTTAGCCATCGTATAATCGTAAGCAGTTAGCATCGATATTTTTTCATTCTTACTCTTCATATCCACCAATGTTTTGGTAGTTATTCGTTTGTATTCTTTTTTGGCAGTGCTCATAATTTTAAAATTGATTGGTAAATGTACTAATTTTGGAGCTTAATTTTTAAAATATTCTGATACGAAGTCTTTATACTATCAATTTACATCTAGTTGTCATAAAATTTCAAGTTAGAAGTAAAATAAACATCCTTTTTTAAAATTAAAATTCTTTAAAAAAATGGAAATATTCCATAATTAAAATGGAAATATTCCATATTTTTGAATCATGGAAATATTCTCTTCAGGAAAGCTGAGTAAAATAAAAAATAAAGGAGCTTCAGGATTATCTAAACAAAGCGGTTTTCCAAGTCCAGCGACACATTATGCAGAACCAAGTGTAGATTTACATAAAGAGTTGATTGCCAATCGCGATGCTACGTTTTATGTAAGAATAGACGGAGATGAACTTTCAAATTATAATATTTGGGATAAAGACGTATTGTTAATAGATCGATCTTTAGCTCCGAAGAAAAACGATTTAGTTTTAGTAGTTATAGACGGTGAATTTAAAGTAATTAGATTTCCTAGAGTTTTTTTAGAAACTGAATTTGTTTTGTGGGGTTTAATTAGTTACATCATTCATTACGCCAGATGATTGCCTTAGTAGATTGCAACAGTTTTTATGCTACTTGCGAACAAGTTTTTCGACCAGACTTATGGGGAAAACCTGTGGTGGTGTTAAGTAACAATGACGGTTGTGTAATTGCTGCGAATAAAGAAGCTAAAGCACTTTCTGGAATTCCTATGTTTGAGCCTTTTTTTAAGATTAAAAAGTTATTAATAGATAATAATGTAACCTTTTTTTCTTCTAATTATACACTCTATGGCGAAATGTCTCAACGCGTTATGAATATTCTTAGTTCTTTTTCTCCAGAAGTTGAAATTTACAGTATTGATGAAGCTTTTTTAGACTTATCTGGAATGAAACATTTTTCTATGAACTGTTATGGACACCAAATTAAGGATACTATTTTTCAATATACAGGATTACCAGTAGGAGTAGGTATAGCACCTACGAAGGTATTGGCAAAATTAGCCAATAAAATTTCTAAGAAGCGAGTTTCAGAAAACAAGGGTGTTTTTGTTATTGATTCCGAAGAAAAAAGAATTGAAGCGTTACAATGGGCAGATATTAATACGGTATGGGGAATCGGAAGTAAGCATTCGAAACGCTTGAAAGATATAGGGATCTTAAATGCTTACGAGTTTACACAACTTCCAAAGGAGTGGGTTCGAAAAAATATGACAGTTGTAGGCCTTCGTATTTGGAGCGAATTACAAGGAAAACCAACTATTGAATTTAAAACCGTACCCTCACCAAAAAAGGGAATTGGTACTGCAAAATCTTTTGGAAAAAAAATAGAAGATTTAGGAATGATCCAAGAAGCTTGTTCCTCTTATATTAGCGAGGTAAGTGAGTTACTTCGAAATCAAAAATCTTGTGCAACTTATCTTCAGGTTTTTTTACATACGAATTACTTTAGTAATCATGACCAACAGTATTCGAAGAGTATTACCGTAACCTTAGGTATTCCTACGAACAATACTTTTATTTTAATTTCTGAAGCAAAAAAAGCATTAAATATTATTTATAAACCAGGTTATCGTTTTAAAAAAGTAGGGGTTTGTTTAAGTGGAATTATTCCTAGCAACTATGTACAGGGTAATTTATTTATACCAACTCCTCGTTGGGAGAAAAATGAATTGATGCATGTTTTTGACAAAATTAATAGAAAATACGGTAAGTCTACTTTATTCTCAGGCTTAGTAGGGACACGAGCTAAAGAATGGGAGTTAGTTAAGGAAGATCGCAGTCCTCGTTATACCACCCAATGGAAAGAGCTGTTAAAACTTAAAACAACTAAAAATTAATTTGACTGACTTTTTAAGAATAAATCTGCCACCCTGTCATATCAAATCTACTGGCATAAAGATTGCCATATACAAAATGTCTCGAGTATTTTTTGAGATTTAAAATAGATAAATAAAAATATAATTTATAGTTATGAGTAAAATAATAGGAATCGATTTAGGAACAACCAACTCTTGTGTGGCTGTAATGGAAGGTAGTGAGCCAACCGTAATTCCTAATGCTGAAGGAAAAAGAACAACGCCTTCAGTTATTGCATTTGTTGAAGATGGTGAAATTAAGGTTGGAGATTCTGCGAAAAGGCAAGCAGTAACCAACCCCACAAAGACCATTTCTTCGATTAAAAGATTTATGGGAAATACGTTTACAGAATCTGATAAAGAGGCAAAACGTGCTGCTTATAAAGTAGTAAAAGGAGATAACGATACTGCTCGTGTAGATATTGATGGAAGGATGTATACTCCACAAGAGCTTTCTGCTATGATTCTTCAGAAAATGAAAAAAACAGCGGAAGATTATTTAGGACAGAGTGTTTCTGAAGCAGTAATTACTGTGCCAGCATATTTTAATGATAGTCAGCGTCATGCAACTAAAGAAGCCGGTGAAATTGCTGGATTAAAAGTTAGAAGAATTATTAATGAGCCAACAGCAGCAGCTTTAGCTTACGGAATGGATAAAAAAGGGACCGACCAAAAAATCGTAGTATTTGATTTTGGTGGCGGAACACATGATGTTTCTATTCTTGAATTAGGTGATGGTGTATTTGAAGTGTTATCTACTGACGGAGATACTCATTTAGGAGGAGATGATGTTGATCAAAAAATCATCAACTGGTTGGCAGAAGAGTTTAAAGGAGATGAAGGCATTGATTTGCGGGAAGATCCAATGGCACTACAACGTTTAAAAGAAGCCGCGGAAAAGGCAAAAATTGAATTATCCGCGTCTACACAAACAGAAATAAACTTACCTTATGTTACTGCTACAGCTAGTGGTCCTAAACACTTGGTAAGATCATTAACAAGATCAAAGTTTGAGCAATTAATCGATGATTTAGTAAAAAGAACCATCGCACCTTGTGAAAAAGCTTTAAAAGACGCAGGAATTTCAAAAAGTGATATTGATGAAATAATTTTAGTAGGTGGATCTACTCGTATTCCTGCAGTGCAAGAAGCAGTAGAAAAATTCTTTGGTAAAAAACCAAATAAAGGAGTAAACCCAGATGAGGTAGTTGCTTTAGGAGCTGCTATTCAAGGTGGTGTGTTAACAGGAGACGTAAAAGATGTCTTGTTATTAGATGTAACCCCACTTTCTTTAGGAATTGAAACTATGGGAGGTGTTATGACTCACTTAATTGAATCTAACACAACCATACCAACGAAGAAATCGCAAGTATTTTCGACTGCTGCTGATAACCAACCAAGTGTTGAAATTCACGTAATGCAAGGAGAACGTCCGATGGCAGCTGATAATAAAACAATCGGTCGTTTCCATTTAGATGGGATTCCACCAGCACAAAGAGGAACACCACAAATTGAGGTTACTTTTGATATTGATGCTAACGGAATCATTAAAGTAAGTGCTACGGATAAAGCTACAGGTAAATCTCAAGATATTCGAATTGAAGCATCTTCAGGTTTAACGGATGAGGAAGTACAAAAAATGAAACAAGATGCAGAAGCAAATGCTGAAGCGGATAAGTTAGTTAAGGAAAAAGCAGATAAGCTCAACGAAGCAGATGCTATGATTTTTCAAACTGAAAAGCAGTTGAATGAATTTGGAGATAAAATATCTGAAGACAACAAGAAACCAGTAGAGGAAGCATTAGAAGAATTGAAAAAAGCTTACGAAACTAAAGAAGTTGAAACTATTCAACCTGCACTAGATAAGATCAACGAGGCTTGGAAAGCTGCATCTGAAGAGATGTATAAAGCACAAGCTGAAGCGCAACAAGGTGGTGCTCCTGCTGGAGACGCTGGAGCCCAAGATGGAGCGGCAGAGGAAAACAGTGATGTTGAAGATGTAGATTTCGAAGAAGTCAAATAAAAAGAAATCATTTGTAATAAAAAAAAGCGACTTTAAAGTCGCTTTTTTTTATTATTAAGAGTTCTCTTTAGAAATTTTCATAATGAAATTGGTGTTTATTTCGTGAATTCCATCGAAAACCTCAATTTTTAAATGATTCCCGAATAAATGATTTCCTTTTAAAGTTTCTTCAGTCTTTCTAGCATCATTTATATATGGATCTCTTTTACCGTATGTATACCAAACTTTAGTAGTTTTTTTTAAATGTGAAAAATCTTCAGGGTTTAATTCTACTGGTATACCACCTGAATGTAATATTAAATGATCGCAATTAATTTTCCGAGATGCAACCCATCTTGTAGCTATTGAAACTCCTTGCGAATATCCTAAAATAATTAAATTTTTAGGTGTAGAATTAATCTCTGATTTATAAACTTCATCAACATATTTCATTATGTTTTTAGTTTCTTCAAGAGTATTTACTTTTGTTAACCAAGAGGCGCCAACATGTTTGAAATCTTTTCCTTGGTAGTATTTAGAGGGAGCTTGGGGAGCAATAATATAATTTTCTTCGGTATTTACTTTTGAAAAATAGTTAATAAAATATTTACTTAAATATCCTAATCCGTGAAAAACAATCCAAACATTTTTTGTTTTCTTTGTATAGTTATTTAAAACTGAATAGGTATTCGAAGATGAATAGATTACTTTTTTTTCGGAGGTCATTAATAATACGTTTTGTATTTTTACAAAAGTAATTGAATTCTATGGAAAATAATAAAAAACAGATCTTAGCTGCCTGCAATGCTATCTGTAAAGACACATTGATGGAAACCTTAGAAATTGAGTTTATTGATCTAACGGATGAGGTTTTAACTGCAAAAATGCCCGTAAACAAAAGAGTTCATCAACCCGATGGAGTATTACATGGAGGTGCTTCAGTTGCGTTGGCGGAAAGCATTGGAAGTGCAGCTGCTTTTGTTTTTCTTGGAAATAATAAGGTTACAGTCAGAGGTTTAGAAATAGCTGCAAATCATGTTAAGAGTATAAAAGAAGGTTATGTTTTTGCTAAAGCAATCGCTTTACATAAGGGAAGAACGACCCAACTTTGGCAAATTAGAATTGAAAATGAAAACGGAGACCTAATTTCATTGGTTAAATTAACTACTATCACACTGCACAAATAATTATTAATTGGATAATTTAAGCGTACTAAAAAAAATTGAGCAACAGTATGAAAACAATTTACCTTTTGTTCTCTATTCATACCCTAAAAAAGAAAGTGTAAATTTTATTTTACAAAAAGATAATTTAGTATATGATACCGAGTCTTCTTTTAAAGAATATTTTATTTTTTCACCTTTCGATAGAAAAGATAAAAATATCTGTATTCCTTTAGAAAAAAGTTATCAATTTGAAACTATATATAAAAAAAATAATTTTGAGGTAAATGAAATTAAGGTTTCAGAGCACGCCAATGATAAGAATAGTTATTTAAAATTAGTTGAAGATACTATCCGCAAAATAAAATCTAACAAAGCCACAAAAATTGTAGTTTCTAGAAAAAAGACAGTTAAATTAAAAAAAATTGATCTACTTAAATTGATAGAAAGAGTATTAAATTTATATCCAAAAGCTTTTCGATATGTTTGGTATCACCCAATTACAGGATTATGGTGCGGTGCCTCTCCAGAAGTATTATTAAAAACAAATGGAGATTTTTTTAAAACAATGGCACTGGCAGGGACTCAAAAACATATTGATAACAAAATTATTAAATGGAATTTAAAAGAAAAAAAAGAACAACAAGTTGTTGTAGACTCCATTCATCATAGTTTAAAGAAAATCACCTCCATTATTAATATTTCAGATACTTATAACCACAAAGCCGGTTCACTTATTCATTTGAGAACAGATATCTCAGGAATAATCAAAAAAGGAAATATTGGGTTAACAAACTTAATGTCTTTATTACACCCAACACCAGCAGTTTGTGGATCACCAAAAAATTACGCGAAAACGTATATTTTAGAAAATGAGAACTATAAACGTGAATTTTATACTGGATTTTTAGGACCGGTTAATGAGCTTACAAATAAATCAAGATTATTTGTCAATTTACGGTGTATGAAGATTGAGAATGATATGGCTAATCTATATGTTGGATGTGGAATTACAAAGGATTCCGATCCGTTGAAGGAATGGGAGGAAACGTCCCATAAATCACAAACAATGCTTCAAGTAATCTCATTGATGTTATAAAGTTTTATTCTTTTACTATTTGTATTTTTACACCAATGAAGCATTCGTCAAAAAAATTATCACAATTAATTACTCAATTATGTATATCTAGGGGTATTGATAATATTATTATCTCTCCTGGATCTAGAAACGCTCCGTTAACTATTGGTTTTTCAGAAAATAAAAATTTTACTTGTTTTAGTATTGTAGACGAACGATGCGCTGCTTTTTTTGCCCTAGGAATGGCTCAACAGCACAATAAACCAACTGTTTTAGTTTGTTCTTCAGGATCTGCTTTGTTAAATTACTATCCAGCTATTTCGGAAGCATTTTATAGTGACATCCCTCTAGTTGTAATGTCTGCTGATAGACCTCCAAATCTAATTGATATTGGGGATGGGCAGACAATAAAGCAAGAGAATGTTTTTGAAAACCATATTCTAGAGAGTTGTAATTGTATAGAGGGAGATGATTATATTAATTTTAACCAAATAATAATTTCTTCAGCTTTAAATAGTGCAATTACAAGGAGTGGTCCAGTTCACATAAATGTTCCATTTTCAGAACCTTTATATGACACCAGTGATTCGTTATCTATTAAGTTAATAAGTGACGTTAAAGCAAATCGAAATGATACTTTTACAGAGGATTTGAGCTCTTTTTCAAAAAAATGGAATAACTCAAAGAAAAAACTAATACTAATTGGTGTTCATTATTCCGAAAAATTGGAGGAGCCATTTTTAGATTTTTTAGCAAAAGACGAGAGCGTGCTAATTTTAACTGAAACTACCTCTAATCTCCATCATAAAAATATTATTAACTCTATAGACCAATTAATTACTCCTTTCGATAATTTTGATATTGAAAAGTTTCAACCAGAAATTCTTCTAACATATGGTGGAATGGTGATTTCAAAAAAAATAAAAGCTTTATTAAGAAAAAACAAACCAAAAGAACACTGGCATATAGATAGTAAAAAAGCGTTAGATACTTATTTTTGTTTATCACATCACTTTAAAACTAATCCTACTGTTTTTTTTAAACAATTTTTACCCTTAACCGTTAATTTAAATAGTAACTATCAATCTTTTTTTATTAATAAAAGGAATGATAGAAGAAGAAAACACAGGGCTTATATCGATCAAATTGTTTTTTCAGATTTATATGTTTTTTCAAAATTGATCAACTCACTACCCACTAACGTTAATTTACAGTTAAGCAATAGTTCCACCATTAGATATGCGCAGCTTTTTAATTTTAAAGCAGATATAGCTGTTTTTTGTAATAGGGGTACAAGCGGAATCGATGGTAGCACTTCAACTGCAATTGGTGCTGCTGTTGCAAGTGAAAAAGAAACAGTATTTATTACAGGTGATTTAAGTTTTCTCTACGACAGTAATGCGCTTTGGAATAATTATATTCCTTTTAATTTTAAAATTATTGTCATTAATAATGGTGGTGGTGGAATTTTCCGAATATTACCTGGAGAAAAAAATACTCCAAACTTTGATAGATTTATTGAGACTAAGCACGACCTTTCTGCTGAATATTTATGTAAAATGTTCGATATTAAGTATTTTGTTGCAACTACTAAAAGGGAATTAGAAGATTCGTTACCACTTTTCTTTGGTATACAAAATAAGCCGCATTTATTAGAAGTTTTCACTCCTAGTTCTCTAAATGATCAAGTACTTTTGGATTATTTTGAATATTTAAAATAATTTCATCGTCGGTTTAAATATATATTGGTAATAGCGTCTATATTTGTTAGATGTTTGAAATAGGAAAATATACAACTTTAAAAATTTTAAGAGAAACAGAACCTGGCCTTTATCTTGGAAATGATAGTGAAGCCGAAGAAGTTATTTTACTCCCTCATAAATACAAACCAGAATCTTATGAAATAGGAGACGAATTGAAAGTTTTTATATACCTTGACTATGAAGAGCGCCCCATAGCAACAACACTTGAACCTTTCGTTCAGCTCCAAAGCTTTGGTTTTTTAAGATGTGCGGATGTAACTAAACACGGTGCATTTATGGACTGGGGTCTCGAAAAGCATCTATTTGTTTCATTTAAAGAGCAAGCTAGACCAATGAAAGTAAACAATTGGTATATTGTTTATTTATATCTGGATGAACAAACAAACCGACTTGCTGGATCTAGTAAAACCAATCAGTTTTTGCAAAACGACCATATTACGTTAGAAAGCTATGATGAGGTCGAAATTTTAGTAACTCATTTAACTGATAAAGGTGCTAATGTAATAATCAATGGGCAACACAAAGGGCTTATTTATTTAGAAGATATTTTTGAAGATTTAAGAACAGGTGATCGCTTAAAAGCATATATAAAAAAAATAAGAGACGATCATAAAATAGATGTCGTTCTCCAAAAACAAGGTTATAGAAGCATAGAGCCCAACGCTCAATATATTTTGGATGAACTCAAAACTGCTGGAGGGTTTTTATCCATAAATGACAAATCTTCGCCAGAAGCAATAAAAGAATTACTTGGCTTAAGTAAAAAAAGCTTTAAGAAAGCAATAGGTAGTCTTTATAAAGATCGTTTAATCCTTTTAAAAGATGATGGGATAGTATTAGTTTAATTTTATCGTCTAAATAACTTTAAGTCATATTTTTTTTGGTATTATATAACTCCTATCTTCGTAAATATATCAACGTGTTTACCTAAGTGAATTTTAAAAATAAAACATTATGGATAACTGGTGCTTCCTCGGGAATAGGAAGAGCTTTTGCTATCGAATTATCCAAAAAAAAATGTCAATTAATTCTTTCTGGCAGAAATAAATGTTCCTTAGATCAAGTGTCAAAAATATGTAAAGTAAATGGTAGTTCAACCCTCGTGATTCCTTTTGATCTTGGCGATGAGAATAGTGTTAATCATGCAGCTAATACAGTCATCGACAAAAATTTAAATATACATGGATTATATCATTTTGGGGGTATTAGTCAACGTTCTCTTGCTAGTGAAACCAAGTTGAGCATTGATCGTAAGATATTTGAAGTTAATTTTTTTGGGACTATTGCTTTAACTAAAAAAATATTACCAATTTTATTAAAAAATAAAAAGGCACAAATAGGAGTTACAACTAGTATAGTTGGTAAATTTGGATTTCCATACCGATCTTCCTATTCAGCTACTAAACATGCTTTACACGGTTTTTTTGAAAGTTTAAGGATTGAAAATAAAGAAAATGGTTTGATTATATCAATGATTATACCTGGAAGAATCAAAACTAGTATTTCAAAAAATGCCATCGATAAAGAAGGAAATTCCTATAATAAAATGGATCCAGGTCAAGATAAAGGTAAAACAGTTGAAAGCACCGTAAAAATAATAGTTAATAAATTAGAAAAAGATAAAAAAGAAATTTTAGTAGGAGGCAAGGAAATAATAATGGTATATGTTCGTAGATTTTTTCCTAACCTTTATTATTATCTATCAAAAAAAATAAAGCCTTTTTAAAAAGAAACTATGAAAATTAACGGAATTCAACAACTTGGAGTAGGAGTTACAGATATTGAAGAAGCTTGGAACTGGTATCGTAGATTTTTCTCGATGGATATTCTTATGTTTGATGAAGAAGCTGTTGCAGAGCTTATGTTAGCTCATACTGATGGGCAACCAAGAAAAAGACACGCTATTTTAGCTTTAAACCTTGAGGGTGGTGGTGGCTTTGAAATATGGAAACATACTGGTAAAAGCCCAACTCCAATTGATTTTGAAATTCAATTAGGTGATTTAGGAATAAATATTGGAGTTTTAAAATGCCAGGATGCAGAAATTGCGTATCAAAAATATGCCAGTGCTGGTTTAAATTTATTAGGTGAAATCTCAATTGACCCCAATGGAAAGAAACATTTTTTCTTAAAAGATCTTTATAACAATATTTGGGAAATTAAGGAACACCTCGAAGTCTTTAAAAAAGAAAAAGCAGTAAATGGAGGTGTTTTTGGTACTATAATTGGAGTCAAAAGCATTGACGAAAGCCTTACAGTATATCAGGATATTTTAGGATATGACGAAGTTATTTATGATCAAACAGGAATATTTAATGATTATAAATTCATTGCTGGAGGCGATAAAGAGTTTCGGAGAGTTTTATTAAGACATTCCGACGTTAAAGATGGTGCTTTTAGTAGTCTTTTTGGAAAATCTGAAATAGAACTGGTACAAGTTTTAAATAGAGAACAAAAAGTGATTTATGAAGATCGTATATGGGGAGATCCAGGATTTATACATTTATGCTTTGATATTAATGATATGGATGCTTTAAGAGATAAAGCAAAACGATTAGGATTTCCTTTTACTGTTGATAGTGCAAAAGCTATGGATACCTTTGATATGGGTGACGCAGGAGGTAATTTTGCCTATATTCAGGCACCAGAAGGAACATTAATAGAATTTGTGGAAACTCATAAAATCCCACTTATCAAAAAAATAGGATGGAATATAGATTTTAGAAAACGAGGAAATCACCCATTACCCAGATGGATACTAAATTTATTTAAATACAAAAGAGTAAAGTAATACTTTATTTATTTTCAATCAAAAGATTGGATAATGCAGTATTTAAATTTTTGAATTTAAAATTAAATCCGCTATTGATTAACTTTTCTACAGCTATTTGTTTGCCACTAGTCAAGGTTTTACTTAATTCTCCAAAAATAAGTTTTAAAAGAAAATTAGGAATTTTAATCTGTATCACCTTTCTGCCTAAAAGTTCTGCAATTTTTGTATTCAATTCTAAATAGGTATTATTAATTGGAGCAACTGCATTATAGGGACCAATATAGTTTTTATTAGTAATTGAACACAAAAAGATAGCTATTAGATCGTCTATATGAATCCAAGCAAACGGTTGTTTACCATCACCAAATATTGGTAATATTCCAAATTTTATAGGAAGTTTAATTTTTTCAAAAGCACCTTTATGTTTGGTTAAAACAATTCCAGTTCTAATAATAATGGTACGGATGTTTAATTCATTAAATCGTAAGGCTTCGGTTTCCCAATCAAGACAAATTTTAGCTAGAAAATCAGACCCACATACATTGTCCTCTTTGAAAATTTTAGATGATTTTTTTGTGCCATAATATCCTATTGCAGAAGAATTAATAAAAAAATCAATTAAAATATTATTCTTTTTTATGGATTCAAAAAGTAATCTAGTTGAGAGAATACGACTATCATAAAGAGTTCTTTTTCTTTTCTCTGTCCACCTGGCTCCCGCAATATTTGCTCCTGTTAAGTTAATTACACCAGAAACTCCTTTAAAAGCTTTAAGATCTATATAGCCACCATTAATATCCCATAAAAAAGTATTTAAATCTTTACTTTTTATTCTACTTAGGATATTAATCGAAAATCCTTTTCTAATTAATTGATTTTTTAAATGGGAACCTATTAGACCAGTCCCTCCAACTATTAATATTTTCAATTTCCAACTATTTTGTTGCTGACTTAATCATTCCATAATATAATATGTATCCATAACAAACTATTGTAAGTATAAATGCTGTCTTAAATCCAAATCCATCTATTAAACTTCCAAAAGCGAAAGGAATAATTGCTCCACCTACAATTGCCATACATAGTAAACCAGAAGCTTGTGCCTTTAAATCACCTAAACCTCTTAGTGTTAGAGTGAAAATTGTTGGAAACATGATTGAATTAAATAAGCCAACCGCCAGAATAGACCACATTGACAATAAACCAACTGTATTAATTGATATTATAATCAATATTATAGCAAGTGAAGCAAAAATACTTAGTACTCTACCAGGTGACATTATCTTTGTTAAATAAGCACCAATAAATCGGCCTATCATTGCACCCCCCCAATAAAAAATTATAAAAATTCCTAATAATGATTTGGGATCAGAATTAGAAAACGTTTTATTGAAAGTGCTGGCTATTGTATTAGCAATACTCATCATTGTATTATTTTCAGCAACTATTACTGCTAAGTTCATATCGTCAAAGTAGTTGACTAAAAAACTCCCAATAGCGACTTCTGCGCCAACGTAAACAAATATTCCAAGCGCCCCCAACATCATCAATTTATTTTTCAATAAAGCTAAGTAACCTCCTTTAGGACTATCTTCCATAACTTTTGGTAACTTTATAAAAGAAAAGATAAGAGCTAATATTCCTATGAAGGTAGCGATGAGCAAAAATGGTACTTGGACTGTCGCTGCCTCTGCTGCATAATAATTTGCTTTATCTGTTATATTAAGAAGATCAATTTCCTCTGATGTTTTTACAGAATCACTCAATAAAAATAAAGCACCCACTACTGGCGCAATAGTCGTTCCAAGAGAATTAAATGCTTGTGATAGGTTCAGACGACTCGATGCTCCCTCTTCAGAACCTAATAAGGCAACATAAGGATTTGCAGCTACTTGTAGAACAGTAATACCACTAGCCAAAGTAAAATAACCAATTAAAAAAACATTAAAATTTCTATATTCCGCCGCAGGATAGAATAATAGACATCCTAATGCCATTATTATTAAACCTAAAACAATCCCTTTTTTGTATCCAATCTTTGTAAGTATAGCTCCTGCTGGCAAGGAAACAACAAAAAATGCAGTAAAAAAAGCGAATTGAACTAATACCGTTTTTGCATATGACATTTCAAAAACATCCTTTAATCGTGGGACCAAACTATCTACTAGAACTGTAATAAATCCCCATAAAAAAAATAGAATAGTAACTGATATAAATGAGGATTGATAGGATTTTGTTTGTTTCATCATAATTTTAATTTTGTTGGTTATATTTTTGTTACACCTTATTGATTTAGTTAGAAGATCTTATAGTTGATTAGTCAAATAAAAATTAAAAGATTAAAGAATTAGTTATTTTTTATCTGGCAATCAATTAATTTTATATATACTTAAAGGGGCATCGTTGTTGGTTACTAAAAGTACTTTTTGGTCATTAATTTTAATAATATCCGAGTCTTTGGAATCACCATGTATAATTAATCCTGATTCTGAATTTTTGACCACCTCAAATTGATTATTATCAAACTTCAGTATCGTACCAATTGATCCGTCATATCTAATAGTTTCAACTTCTGTTGGATATAAGTTACCTATAACTATGACTTCTGGTTTCTGATCATCATCAATATCGGTTACTGTAAAATTCATAATTGGTGCAACCTGTGCTTCAAGGGGTAATTGTATTTTTTGAAATGTTTTGTCTCCATTATTGATTAAGCAAATACTACTTAAATTTTTAATTTGATAGTGTAAGGCATTTGTTAGTTTATCTTCTCCAAGAATATCCCCGAATACTAGCCTCTGCAAAGGACAAATAGTTCTCAAATTTTTCTGAGATAAAAGGCATTTGTTCCGATGAACACTGTCGCCCTCGCATCGGGACTAATTCACCTTGATATTTTTTTGAAAAAACGACATCATAAGTTCCATTATTATCAAAATCATCACAAAATACATGAAACGGTTTTTTAGTACTAGCTTTAAATTTAGAATTAAGTCCTAAATTACCTAATAAATAGTCTTCATCACCATCGTTATCTAAATCTACTGCTTCTATACTAAACCATATTCCTTCAGTATCTTGAAGTGAAGTTAGTGAAACAGAATTAAAATATCCATTATCATTTTCATATATTTTAATAGGACTCCATTCGGCAGTTACTATTAAATCTTCATCACCATCCATGTCATAATCTGAAAAAACAGCATCTGTTACTAAACCTGCTTTTAACAATTCCGGGGCAAATTTTTCTGTTTTATTTATAAAAACACCATTTTCATTAATTAAGAGTTGAGATTTTGGTGAATATGGATATTTATCAGGTATTACTCTACCTCCGATAAATAAATCTAAATCTCCATCGTTATCAATATCATTAGCAATTACTTTTTGATTACTCGTATAGTTTTTTGGAATATTGTTAGATTTTGTAAAATTTCCATTTCCATCATTTTCATAGAGTCTATCTTGATACTTTGGATCATTTTCATCAAATGAAGCACTCCCGCTTGTAACAAACAAATCGCTATCTCCATCTTGATCATAATCAAAAAATAAAACCCCTAAGTCTTCAGATGCTTTATCATACTCCCAAGGTGTTTTGTTACTAATACTGAATTTCCCATCTTTATTTTGGATGTAAAGCGCACCTACTTGTCCTGCTGCACCTCCTACATAAAAGTCAATTAATCCATCGTTATTAACATCAGCTTTAGCGAGAAAAGGGCCGTTTTGTGATTGTGAGTAGGGAAGAAGCACTTGTTTTTTAAAGTCATTGATTTTATCTTCTTTGTGAGAAAAACCAATATTTAAATTTTCTGGAAATATCGTTGAATCATTTTATTAGTCACTACACTGGATTCAATAGCAGTTTTTGTGGTTTTGTCGTATGAAATCCCATATTCTTTGTTAACCTCTAAATCGTTGATTATAGAAGTAGTTCCGTCATTCCAGTCAATAATTAATTCTGGAATTATTTTTTCTGAGCCTAGACCTATGATAATTTTATATCCCGTAGATGAAAGATAACCTCTTGAGGTATAATGCTCATGGTAAATAGTTTTATTTTCAAAAGGTATACTTATTTTTGCACCCAAGGCAAAAGGATTACTTTTAGGCCCTTTTAACTTAATAGCTATCAAATTTCCTGAAGATCTCTCTTCAGATTTGTTTTCATATACACTAGCAACAGCATCCATATTATTTAAGACTAAATCTAAATCACCGTCATTATCCAAATCAGCATATGCTGCTCCGTTAGAATTAAAATTATTATTGTCAATCCAATTTGAAGACGTGTTAGTAAAAGTTAAATCTCCATTATTTTTATAAACTTGATTAGGTGTAATCATCTTTGGAACTACCTCCATGAATTCCTCAAAAGAAAGAGTAGGTTTTTTTAATTCTTTTTGTCTACTTTTTAGCTTTTCGTTTAAATCGTTATCGTTGGTATTTTCTTTTATTCCATTAGTGATAAAAAGATCTTTATTTCCATCAAAGTCGATATCTAAAAATAATGATGCCCATGTCCATTCAGTTTTGTCAATTCCAGCTAGTTGACCTATTTCACGAAAGGTATTATCTCCATTATTTAGTTGAAGTGTATTTAACATGTATTGATAATGCATTCCATGATCAACAAAAGAATGAAACTTCTTAGTATCCATTGAAGCCATAAATACTTTTGATTTTATATGGTCTGATGGTGCCATGTCTGTTACATAAATATCAAGAAATCCGTCATTATTTATATCAGATAATTCACTTCCCATACTATTGTATGTGATATGTTCTAAATTTTCATTTATAATATTGGTAAATGTTTTATTTCCATTATTTAAATAATATAAATCTGGTTGGCTGTAATCAGAACAAACATATAAATCAGGAAATCCATCCTTATTAATGTCACTTACGATTAAACTATTCTTGTAACCATAGTTTAATAAATTTGCTTCTTTTGTTTTATTTATAAATTTCCCATTTACATTTTCGTAAAATTCATCAGTTCTTAATATCCCCTTTTTGATTTCGTCAACAAGTTTCGTTAAATTTTTTGCGCCTCCTTTTTTTACTTCAGTTGGCGGGTGGTTTGCAATGTAAACATCCAAATCTCCATCGAGGTCATAATCAAAAAAAGCAGACTGAACACTAAAACCGAGAACATTTAAACCATATTTTTGTGCTTCTTCATTGAACGTGCCATCTCCATTATTTATGAATAACCTATTTCTCAAGTATTTTTCTTCTTTATAGGGTCCCGCTTTACATACATAAATATCTAGATAACCATCGGCATTAATATCAATCATATTTACCCCAAAAGACCAACCATAATTTTCTTTGCCAATACCTGATTCTTCTGTAATATCCTTAAACTTGAAATTTCCTTTATTTAAATATAATCTATCTTTAACTGAATTTCCAGCTAGATAAATATCTGGTAATCCATCATTGTTTATATCTCCAACGGATACTCCAGCTCCGTTATAAATTTGAGGATAAGATTTGAAGTTCTTATATTCATCTACATTTACTTTATTTATAAAATCAATTGATGTTTCTTCTTCAGCTATTAACTCGAAAAAATTTTCTGTTTCATTATTTTTATTCAAATCAGAAACAATTACTTTATTAAGATTTTTTATATCTAACTCCGTTTTATTTATTTCATTAGTTGATGCAGTTACTTTTTTATTATCACTTTGACACGAGAGTATAAACAGAGTCAATAATAGTAAACACAGAGATTTTTTCATTGTTAATTAGATCTTTTTTTGAGGATATTTATTAAGTTTCCAAGTTATTCATTTTTTATGTCATTATCAAAATTTGATTTTATAATTTTAAAGGAATAAAATTATAAATTTATTTAACAGTATTCTTTTTATTTAAAAAAACAGACAATTTATAACTTGAATAGAATATTCTAATTAAGTCTTTTTATATTTAACTCAAAATTAAAATTATGAAATCTCCAAATTGGAAAACTGTCAAGAAATATGAAGACATTACCTACAAAAAAAGTCAAGGTGTAGCTAGAGTTGCATTTAACCGCCCTAATGTTCGTAATGCTTTCCGACCAAAAACTACGAGTGAATTACTGGATGCTTTTTATGATGCACAAGAAGATACATCAATTGGTGTAGTTCTACTTTCCGCAGAAGGCCCATCTTCTAAAGATGGTGTTTATAGTTTTTGTAGTGGTGGTGATCAAAAAGCAAGAGGTCATCAGGGTTATGTTGGAGAAGATGGCTATCATCGACTCAATATTTTAGATTTACAACGTATGATTCGATTTATGCCCAAGGTAGTAATTTGTGTAGTTCCTGGTTGGGCAGTGGGAGGAGGTCACAGTTTACATGTAGTTTGTGATATAACACTAGCTAGTAAAGAACATGCTATATTTAAACAAACTGACGCAGATGTAACCAGTTTTGATGGAGGTTATGGAAGTGCTTATCTTGCCAAGATGGTGGGTCAGAAAAAGGCACGTGAGATATTTTTTTTAGGAAGAAACTATTCGGCACTTGAAGCTTTTGAAATGGGAATGGTCAATGCAGTTATTCCTCATGAAGAGCTAGAAGATACTGCCTTTGAGTGGGCACAAGAGATACTAGCTAAATCACCCACTTCCATCAAAATGCTAAAATTCGCAATGAATTTGACTGATGATGGTATGGTAGGGCAACAAGTATTTGCAGGTGAAGCAACACGTCTTGCTTATATGACCGATGAAGCTAAGGAAGGACGTGATGCTTTTTTAGAAAAAAGAAAGCCAAACTTCAAAAAAAAATGGCTTCCTTAATGAGTTTCGAAATTGTAAATTAATAAGCTTATATATTTCGACAAGTTTTTGTTAATGTAGTATTTATAGTTATTTAAATTAGTTGAAAACATAATCGGTTTTTTCCTATTTCTCCTGCTAAGATAAAATAAAATATTACATTTTTGGAAAATCATTTGGATTTACTTCGTTCATTATATCGTATACTTTTTCAAATACATCTTCTACTTGTGGTTTTGAAAAATAATCGCCATCTGTTCCATAAGCAGGACGATGTTGTTTGGCAGTTAAGGTTTGAGGTTTACTATCTAAGTATTGATAACCATTTTGTATATCTAGTATATGTTGCATTATGTATGACGAAGCACCTCCAGGTACATCCTCATCGATGACTAGTAGTCTATTTGTTTTTGCAATACTTTTTACTATATCATGATTTAAATCTAAGGGTAATAGCGATTGAATATCTATAACCTCTGTGCTTATTCCAACCTCTTGTAATTCTAAAGACGCTTCTTGAACGATACGCAACGTACTTCCGTAGGAAACCAAGGTAATATCAGTTCCATTTTTAACAGTCTCAACTACTCCAATAGGTGTCGTTATTTCATTTAAGTTAATAGGCATTTTTTCTTTTAACCTGTAACCGTTTAGACATTCAATAACTAGTGCCGGTTCGTCCGTTTTTAAAAGTGTATTGTAAAAACCTACTGCTTTGGTCATATTTCTTGGGACTAATATGTACATACCACGTAACAAATGAATTAATCCTCCCATTTGTGATCCACTGTGCCAAATACCTTCCAATCGGTGCCCACGAGTTCTTACGATTAGGGGTGCTTTTTGCTTCCCATTAGTGCGGTATCTTACTGTTGCTAGATCATCACTCATAATTTGCAAGCAATAAAGAATGTAGTCTAAATACTGAATTTCGGCGATAGGACGTAACCCTCGCATCGACATCCCAATTCCTTGCCCTAATATAGTAGCTTCCCTAATTCCAGTATCAGTAACGCGAATTTCTCCAAATTTATTTTGAAGCCCTTCTAGGCCCTGATTTACGTCGCCAATTGTTCCACTATCTTCTCCAAAAATGACCACCTCAGGATATTTTGTTAAAATTGCATCAAAATTATCTCTAAGTAAAATTCTGGCATCGACATCTTCTGATGACTCATCATAGATTGGTTTAACTTCCTGAATAGTTGAAGCATTATCACTAGCTTCTGAATATAAATGAGCACTATATTTAGGTTCTATTAATTCAAAATAATTTTCGATCCAATCTTTTAATTGTTTCTTTTCAACTGAGTTTTCACCAATCAAGTAGCGAAGTGTTTTTCTGGCAGCACCTATAATTTCTCTACGTAAAGGCTCTTTTCTAGCATATAAAGCTGAGGAAATGGTATCTATAAATACCTTATTAGCACTTTGTTCCGCTACATTATTAATAAGTGTTAAGGCTTCTTTTTGTTCCTCAATTTGAGGCTTTAAAAAAGCTTTCCATGCGGCATTTTTTCCTTCCCTGACTTCTTTTTTTATTGTTTTTTCAATAGTTGTTAATTCTTCTTCAGTAGCAAGGTTGTTCTCCACGATCCACTCTCGCATTTTGACATTACAATCATATTCTTTCTCCCAATTCAATCTATTTTTATCCTTATATCGTTCATGTGATCCACTCGTTGAGTGTCCTTGTGGCTGCGTAAGCTCATTAACATGTATTAGTACCGGGACATGTTCTTCTCTAGCTATTTTTGAAGCTTTTTGATAGGCCTCTACCAAATTCGGATAATCCCATCCACGAACTTTTATAATTTCATATCCATTAGAATCCTCTGATCTTTGAAATCCCTTTAAAATTTCTGAAATATTTTCTTTGGTAGTCTGATATTTAGCGTGGACGGATATTCCGTAATCATCATCCCAAACATTCACTACCATAGGTATTTGAAGTACTCCTGCAGCATTGATTGATTCCCAAAACAACCCTTCACTAGTACTAGCATTCCCTATAGTGCCCCAAGCAACCTCATTTCCATTATTAGTAAAAGAAGTAAAGTTTTCTAAGCCTGTTTGATTCCTGTATATTTTTGAAGCTTGTGCTAAACCAACCAATCTTGGCATTTGTCCTGCTGTTGGAGAAATATCAGGACTACTGTTTTTTTGTTTAACCAGGTTTTTCCAAGAATTATCTTCATTTAAACTATGTGTTGAAAAATGACCTCCCATTTGTCTTCCAGCACTCATAGGATCAGCTTTTTGATCTGTGTGCGCGTACAAACCTGCAAAAAATTGTTGGATGGTTAATTTGCCTATCGCCATCATAAAGGTTTGATCTCTATAATACCCACTCCTCCAGTCACCATTTTTGAATGCCTTTGCCCAAGCAAGTTGAGGGACTTCCTTTCCGTCTCCAAAAATTCCAAACTTCGCCTTTCCAGTTAAAACCTCCCTTCGTCCTAAATAACTGCATTCTCGACTTGTCACAGCAGTTTTATAATCACTTAAAACTTCCTTCTTAAAATCTTCGAATGTTAGTTTATTATTTGTCTACAACTTTTACCGAATCTTTTATTTCAACTTTATTATTTAAAAAAAATAGTAAAAAACAAAATTTTATACAATTTTCATTTTTTGCTTTAAATAAACTTTTTCTTAAAATATTTATCTTTCATTAATGTTAATATAGTTATTTCAAATTTTAATACGCAAAATTTTATATAAACATTGTTATATATCATAAGTTTTAACCAACTAAAGCTAAGATTTATTAATACCATTTTCTTGTAAACAAACCAAAAAGTGTTTTAACGTCAAGCGTAACGATAAACCGTATCTTTTGATCGTATCTAGGTTGAGCTATTTCCCAACCAAGGTTTGAGTATACCGGAAAAAATAATTCAAAATAATCTTCTACCAAACTGAGACGTATTCCACTGTCATAAACAACTTCAGTTCCTTGGTTTTTATTATTTATCCAACCTAGATCACCATAAGCTTGAATCCATCTCCAAATGTTGGTACTTAGGTTAAGCGTAGCCATCCAAGTATTTGAAAATGCAGGCTGTAATTTTGATTTAAAACCACCTTCAGCAATAATTAACTGCTGACTAAATAAACCAGAAGCATCACTTCTTCCATAATAATTGAAATCAAATAAATAATCTGTGGGTCGGTCTAAAGCAAAACTAAAATAATGATCGTCTAGCTTTGTATTGTTTTTTATAAAAATTCCAGTAAAAAGGCGGACATCAATTTTACGATTATTATTAAATAATTTTCTATAATTTAAAGTTGTTGAAATTTTACTAAAATCAGCAGATACCTGATAATCAACACTAGCCCTATAATAATTAATCAAGTTTGGATTTGAATACACATAATTGATGTCAAAAACGCTGTAGTTGGGAGATTCAAGCGCTACGTTTGGGTTTTTATCTCGGTCTACTGTAACATTCCTAATATTGATTATATGTTTCTTATTATTTCTTAAATCTTTACTATCTCTAAAACCTACTGAAGCAAAAGGGCTAAATCTTTTATAGAATAAGTCACTATCATAAGAATAATAACTTCCGGAAAAACCAACTCTATAGAAATATAAATTTCCAAACTCTGGCATTTTCTTATACAAAACAGATCCACTACCAACTAATTTGGTTGATTTTAGTGCCCACATGGGAGTTATTTTATATTGAAAAGGTTTTCTTAAAACAGCTTTGTTATAGAACTTGGAACCAATTGTAATCCCATCATAAATATTATAATTATAGGCGGGCATTATAAAAAGTTGATTGTAACGTGGGTCTTCCACATCCTTAAAAAGTCGAACCTGAAATGGTTTATTGGCTAGTCCTTTTATTTTCTTATAATTATTTCTTTGATTTATTTCTGGAATTTCACCTTCGAAATTCACTGCAATTCTTTTAATATTCTTAGTAGGTATTTTTACAGTAACTAAGGAGTCAAATGGGTCAAGCCATTTCTTGAATATAATTTTTTGCTTATTGAGACCATAAATTGATACAGGGAGTTTGGTGTTTTTTTTATGGATGATATCAATTTTTAAAGAATCTTTTAGAGGCACTAAATTTTTTAATTTAAAATCAATGCTACTTCGATTATCAATGTAATCTTTAAAAAACCAATCAATTGGTTTGTTAGTGTTTTTTTGTAAATTTTCTTTAAAATCTATGGCTGTAACTAGGCTTAATTTATTTTCAACATAAAACTCTTTGATGGACTTTAATACGGGTTCTTTACCAATATATGCAGAAAGATAAACCAATCCACTACCGGCATGATAGTCACTAGCGATGTCTTTATTAAATTTTAGTAACGAATCTTTAGCAACCGTATTTTTTTGATGAAGATTATACTTCGCCATATTCATATATAGAAATGAATACTGTTCATTAAAAGCTAATTCGGAAGCATGAAAAAATTTTAATACCCAAAGATTACTCAAATTACCTGCTAGTTTCATAGTTGGATAATAGGTATCTATATAATGAATCATCAAATAGACTTGAAATGCACCAATTAGCCAATGCTCTTTTCGAGGATTAATTATAAGAGTATTTTCTAGATAGGTTCGAGTCATTATTTTTAACATTTCAATATCATACTCAAAACCTTCAGGGAAAGGGCTAATAAACTCAGGCAATAAGTTTAAACCATAAACAGGATTTCGCTCATAGTCTATTTCGCTTATGATCATCTTATCATGAGGGTACTCACCTAAATTTTTATCTAAAAAATGAGTGATTCTGTCAATTATTAATGCCTGTGATATTGGCGTTATTTTTTTATGACTATGATTTGTTGAAACTAAAAATTTATCAGTTTCTAGTGCTTGATAGTTAGAAACTTTTAAAAATTGTAATTTCACATTTATTCTGTGATTCCCTTCTAGTTGAGTTATCTTTGTTTTGTTATCAATACTTTCTGATATTACATTTAAATCGGAGATTAATTCATAATTTTCTGGAGTCTTAAACCTAATCTTAAAAGTACTTGGAGCGAGGTATAAATCATTTAAATCTTTATTGCTATATATCTGCCATTTTTTGTCGAATACCGCTGGTGACAAATACCAGTATCTGACTTTAATAGCTCCATTTTTAGCAATACCATAACGCGTAAACTTATCGTCGGGTAAAATAATTTTATATTCTAATTTTAGAATACATGATTCACCAGGCAATAATCTTTCGTCCAGCTCTACTTTAATAATATCTAATTGACTGTGTCTACTCCAATTTAAAGATTCATCAATACTGTTATTGATTTTTAATATTTTAGTATGCCCTCTATTTTTATTATTCTCAAAATGGAAAGAAGCTTGATAATTTTCGGCAAATCTTTTTGCAAGCGGAGTGGTTTTACTTGAAAAACTGTTAGCCCAATCATTTAAGTATATTTCAGTTAAAGTTGAATCAGAATTATTTTCATAAACTAATTCTTGTTCAATTACTATAGATTTTGATTCGGGTACTAAAGATGCATTAATGCTAATTTGATGTTGCGCGTGAACCAGCGTAACAATAAAAAAAAATACAAATGATATGTATTCTTTTGAGTGCTAATTATATTTTTAAAAATTTTTGAATCCCATTTAATTCATCAGATATCAAAAAATACAGACCACTTTCTAAATCTGAAGTATCAATTTGGATAGTATTATTATTGTTTGTAATTATTGTTTTTACTTTTTGTCCCAACATGTTGAATATATGAATGGATGCTCTATTTTGTAATGAGTTTTGTATTACCAATGTTAAATTGTCAGATACTAGTGTATTATAAATTTTTAAATCTTCAACAAATGAAAAATCTTGATTGTTTAGAACAAATTCTTTCGTGGTTTCCAATTTCATTATTACCGGGAGATGATCACTCATGCTATACAACTGATTCCTTAATGTCTGACTATATTCACCAGTACAGGTCTCGTCACTAATATTTAAGTTAAAACAATTCGCATTATTTCCGAGAGCTTTGTAACTCTCTGGAACATACTTAATATTTTGATTAGTGATTATGTTTTCAGAAATTGTAATAAAATCAAAGCGATCGTCAAGTCCTCCACTTGCACCACCATTTGGACCTGAACCTAATCGCGTACTTTGTGTGTGAATATCTTGAAAATTTTCGTTATTGTGCCAAGTGCCAGGTGTGTTTATTGGATCTACCATGACAATAGCATTACTTGCATCTAAAATTTCTTGATATGCAGGCTCTTCGGATGAGTATAAGTTAAAATCTCCTGCAAACAATACAAAAGAATTAGAATCTAAATTTTCTAAATCATCGGTGAACTCATTTACCATTTCCAAACGAAGATCTTCGTTTGATGATCCTTGACTAGATTTTAAATGAGCAACATAAATATAGATTAATATTGGATCGGAGGCTTGATCTAAGGTGTTTAATTTTAATACATATTTATTTATGTCTCTTAATGGTGTTAGTAATATTTCAGATGATTCTAATAAAAACTTTTCGTTTCTGTAATATAATAATTGTTGTAAACTATTACTTCCAGATTGATTGGCAACAAAATCGGTACGCGAGTAATTATTAGTATTGTAATTTAGAGAAATATTTAAAATTTCATCGGCGCCCCTTTCATTTTGTAGTTCACAGACTAGAAATAAATCAGGTTTGAACTCTGTGAAAATATTTCTTAATATTTCTGATCGACCGCCAGGAGCAGCGTCTGGAAAATTTAGTAAATTATAAAACATAACATTAACTGTTTCCTGTGCAAAAGAACTGAGGCTAAAAATAGCTACAGCTACATATATAATAAATTTCATAGGGTGGGGATAGTTTGCTTTTTTTTAAAAATTAGGTTCTAAATTATATTTCTCATAGAAATCATTTAGGATTTCAATAACTTCATTTTCTGTATCAACAATATTTAGTAGATTTAAATCTTCTTTGCTAATATTGTTATGAGAATCAAGAAGTGTTTCTTTTATCCAATCAACTAGACCACTCCAAAACTTCTTTCCAACTAGAATAATAGGAAATTTTCCAATTTTGTGAGTTTGTATTAAAGTTATTGCTTCAAAAAGTTCATCTAAAGTTCCAAACCCTCCGGGCATTACAACGAAACCTTGTGAGTATTTCACGAACATTACCTTTCTTACAAAAAAATAATCAAAGTCAATGCTTTTATCATTATCTATATAAGGGTTGTCGTGTTGTTCAAAGGGTAATTCTATATTTAATCCAACCGAGGTTCCTCCAGCATTATAAGCTCCTTTGTTTGCTGCCTCCATAATTCCTGGGCCACCGCCAGTGATGACTCCATATCCATTGTCAGATAAATTTTTAGCTATGTTTTCAGCTAATTGATAATACTTATCATCCGGCTTGGTTCTCGCAGAACCAAAAATAGATACGCATGGACCAATTTTACTTAACTTTTCATATCCATTCACAAATTCTCCCATGATTTTGAAAATAGCCCAAGAGTCATTTGTTTTAACCTCATTCCAATTTTTTGGATTTCTTTCTTTTTTCATAGTTATATAATGTTTTTACCGTGAATAAATCTTTATTAGGGATTGTTTTGCTAATTTAATTCTTTTTTGAGAAAACGGGCTGTATGGCTTTTCTTTACTTTTATGATTTCTTCTGGTGTTCCTTTTGCTAATACTTGTCCACCGCTTTTTCCTCCTTCTGGACCAATATCAATGATGTAATCTACTGTTTTTATTACATCTAAATTATGTTCAATTATAACTACCGTATTTCCTTTGTCAACAATTTTATTCAGTACATTGAGTAAAACTCTAATGTCTTCAAAATGAAGTCCTGTAGTAGGTTCATCTAATATATAGAAAGTATTTCCTGTGTCTCTTTTTGATAATTCTGTCGCTAATTTGATTCGCTGTGCTTCGCCTCCAGAAAGAGTGGTCGATTGCTGTCCTAAGGTAATATAACCAAGACCAACATCCTTTATAGTTTTTAATTTTCTATATATTTTTGGAATATTCTCAAACAAAGGACAAGCGTCTTCAATTGTCATATCTAATAAATCGTAAATAGATTTTCCTTTATATTTTATCTCTAATGTTTCTCGATTAAATCGTTTTCCTTGACAAGTTTCACATTCTACATAAACATCTGGTAAAAAATTCATTTCTATCACTCGTAAACCTCCACCTTTACAGGTCTCGCAACGTCCGCCAGCAACATTAAAACTAAATCTACCTGGTTTATAAGCCTCGAATCATAGCTTCCGGTACTTTTGAAAATAAATTTCTTATTTCTGAGAATACACCGGTGTAAGTGGCAGGATTAGATCGAGGAGTTCTACCTATTGGCGACTGATTGATATCGATCACTTTATCAATGTTTTTTAGTCCATCTACTTTTTTGTATGGCTTAGGTCTTTTTACACCATTAAAAAAATATGCGTTTAAAATAGGATAGAGGGTTTCATTGATCAATGTTGATTTTCCACTTCCAGACACTCCCGTTATTCCAACCATTTTCCCTAAGGGTATTTCTATGGATACATTTTTTAGATTGTGACCTGATGCTCCAGATAATTTTAATTTCTTGCCATTTCCTTTTCTTCTTTTTGATGGAATAGCTATTTCTTTTCTGCCATTTAAATAATCAGAGGTTAATGTTTGATGTTTTAATATTTCTTTTGGAGTCCCTTTAGAGTCAATTATGCCTCCGTGCTTTCCTGCAGCAGGGCCAATATCGATTACATAATCAGCAGCTTCTATCATTTCTTTATCGTGTTCTACGACAATAACGGAGTTTCCAATATTTTTCAGTTTTATTAGCGAATCAATTAACTTTTCGTTGTCTCGTTGATGAAGGCCAATACTAGGCTCATCGAGTATATATAAAACTCCAACTAATTGAGAACCTATTTGGGTAGCTAAACGAATCCGTTGCGCTTCTCCACCTGAAAGCGATTTTGAACTTCTGTCTAGAGTTAAATAGGTAAGCCCAACATCTATTAAAAATTGTAATCGAGTTTTTATTTCTTTAATAATTTCTTCTCCAATTTTAATTTGAGTTTTTGATAAATTAGACTTCACCACATGGAACCAATCCGCCAATTCTAATATATCCATCTGCGCAAGCTCCGATATGTTTTTTCCATTTACTTTAAAGTAAAGTGATTCTTTTCTAAGTCTTGAACCCTTACAATCGTTACAATCGGTATGATCCATGAAATCTTTCGCCCATCTTTTTAAAGATTTAGATTCATTATCTTCAAAAGTATTTTTTATAAAATTAGCGATTCCCTCAAATTCTATTTTGTAGTTTCTTGTGATCCCTAGTGTTTTAGATGCTACTTCAAACTTCTCATTGGAGCCATATAGAATAACATCAATAGCTTCTTTTGGGATTTTTTTAAAAGGATCTGACAACTTGAAGTTATAGCGTTGAGCAATAAGTTCTAACTGTTTAAAAATCCAAGTTTGTTTCTGAGATCCTTGTGGTGCAAGTGCACCTTGAGCAATAGAAATAGACTGGTCAGGAACAATTTTATTAACATTCACTTCATATAATTTTCCTAACCCTTTACATGTTGTACACATTCCTTTGGGTGAATTGAATGAAAAATTATTTGGTTCAGGATTTGGATACGATATTCCGCTGCTTTGGCACATTAAAGACCGACTGAAATAACGCGTGTTATTCGTTTCATTATCTAAAATTAACAACACGTCATCTCCATGATACATAGCAGTTATAATAGATTCACTTAGTCTTTTGTCTAAGGCTGATTCTGCAGAAATCTTTAGACGATCAATTACAATTTCGATATCATGATTTTTGTAACGGTCTAGTTTCATTCCGCTAACAATATCTTTTACTTCTCCATCTACACGTACTTTTACAAAACCTTGCTTCGCAATTTGCTGAAATAATTCACGATAGTGACCTTTTCTTGATCTAACTACTGGAGCTAAAATAGAAATCTTTTTATTTTCAAAATCATTTAAAATCAACTCTTGAATTTTTTCGTCACTATAACTTACCATTTTCTCTCCAGTGTTATAGCTAAAGGCATCACTTGCTCTTGCGTAAAGAAGTCTTAGGAAGTCGTATATCTCAGTAATGGTACCAACAGTAGATCTTGGGCTTTTACTGGTTGTTTTTTGTTCGATGGCAATGACGGGAGAAAGACCTTCAATTTTATCTACATCGGGTCGCTCTAAGCCGCCCAAAAATTGTCGGGCATAAGCTGAAAAGGTTTCGATATACCGTCGTTGACCTTCAGCATATATAGTATCAAAAGCAAGGGAGGATTTACCACTTCCAGAAAGACCTGTGATAACAACTAACTTTTCACGGGGGATTTTAATGTCAATGTTCTTTAAATTATGAACTCTTGCTCCATAAACTTCAATAAAACCCTCGTTTTTTTTCATAGCTAACAAAGATAATTAAATGATTCTAAAGTTTATTTAAAAGTAAAACCTTATTTTTTAACTTAAAAGATGCTAAATCGTCATGGAAAATAGTCTGGTGTTGGGTTTATTTTCTATTAACTTTAAATCGAAGGCCATACAGATATTCCGAATATACATTCTACCTTCTTCTTTTACGATTACTTTGTTATCCGTAATTTCTATTAATTGGTCTGCCACCATTTCTTGTAATCGTCCGATAATCTCTTTTTTTATTAGAAGGGGTAAACCTAAACTCCATTCTGTCTCTAAATTGCACATTAAATTTAAAATATGTTTACGGATAATTAAGTCAGTTTCGGTTAATAAATGACCTCTAAAAATTGGAATTATACCGTTATTTACAGTTTCTGCATATCCTTCAACTGTTTTTTCGTTTTGAGCAAAACCATACCAGGAATCACTAATAGAAGACATTCCTAAACCTATCATTAATTTTGTTTTACCTGCGGTATAGCCCATAAAGTTTCGATGAATCTTTTTGCTTAGCAAGGATTTATATAAGGGTATCAGTTTTTAGCGCAAAATGATCCATTCCAATTTCTACATAGCCATTTTCGAAAAAAAGTTGTTTTCCTAATTCGTATAGATGTCTTTTTTCATCATCTTTTGGTAAATCGTTATCATCAAAACCTCTTTGGCCAACTCCTTTTATCCACGGAACATGCGCGTAACTGTAATAAGCTATACGGTCTGGCTTTAGCGCAATGGTGTTTTTTATAGTGGATCGAATACTTTTCTCGGTCTGAAATGGTAATCCAAAGATTAAATCATGGCTTATAGAATTATATCCTATTTCACGCGACCAGTCGTTTACTTTTTTAACCTGCTCAAAGCTTTGAATACGGTTAATTGCTTTTTGAACTACTGGATCATAATCTTGAATTCCAAAGCTATTTCTTCGTGCACCTAAATCATATAGGGTCTGCAATTGCTCTTTAGTAGTGTGATTTGGATGTCCTTCATAACTAAATTCAAACTCTTTAAACTTTTCTGCTCTTTTAAATATACCGTTAATTAGTTTTTTTAAATTCTCCGAAGAAAAAAAAGTAGGAGTTCCCCCCCCAAGATGTATTTCTTTTATTTTAGGTTGTTTTACTAGTAAATCACAATATAGATTCCATTCCTTAAGCACCGTATCCATATAAGGCTCTTCTACGGTATGTCTTTTGGTAATTCGTTTATGACAAGCACAGAATGTACAAAGGCTTTCACAAAAAGGAAGGTGAATATATAAGCTAATCCCCTCCGAATCATTACTTTCTTCAAAGGCTTTTAGAGTCGAGTGCTTCCAATCGTCAATTGCTATTCCATCCTTATCCCAATAGGGAACCGTTGGATAACTGGTGTATCTTGGTCCCGGTATATTGTATTTTTGAATCAAGTTTTTCATACCAAATTAGGCTTCAAATTCTTTAACAGCATCAATAAATGCTTTGGCATTTTCTAGAGGAACATTTGGTAAAATACCGTGTCCTAAATTTACGATATACTTGTCTTTACCAAAATTTCGTATCATTTCCGTTACTATTTTTTTAATTTGGGATGGAGGAGATAACAATCGGCTTGGATCCATATTTCCTTGCAATGTAATTTTGTTTCCAGCTAATTTTCTTGCTATTTGAGGGTTAATAGTCCAGTCAACTCCCAATGCAGCTGCTTTCGAGTTGGCCATTTCTTCTAAAGCGAACCAACAGCCTTTTCCAAATGCAATTACTGGAGCTTCATCTTTTAAAGCCTCTATTATCTGATTAATATATTGCCAGGAAAACTCCTGGTAATCAGCAGGCGAGAGCATACCTCCCCAAGAATCAAATATTTGCACAGCATCTACACCCGCTTTTACTTTTTCTTTAAGGTAGGCAATCGTTGTAGTTGTAATTCTTTGTAATAGGGTGTGGGCTAAAATAGGTTGCGTAAAACAAAATTCTTTTGCTTTATCAAAATTTTTAGAGCCTTGCCCTTGAACACAATAACATAAAATAGTCCATGGTGATCCCGCAAAACCAATTAAAGGAATTTCATTGTTTAATAACTCTTTTGATGCTTTTATGGCTTTCATGACATAATCCAACTCGACCGTGACATCAGGAACAATTACGCGTTCAAGATCCTTTTGAGTTCGAATGGGGTTTGGTAGCCAGGGGCCAACACCAGGTTTCATCTCCACTTCAATATTCATTGCTTGTGGTATTACCAAAATATCTGAAAACAAAATGGCAGCATCCATTCCATAACGTCTAATGGGTTGTACTGTAATTTCGGAAGCCAATTCAGGGGTTCTACAACGCGTAAAGAAATCATATTTCTCTCTAATCTTAATAAATTCAGGAAGATACCTTCCGGCTTGACGCATCATCCATACAGGCGGACGCTCTACTATTTCTCCTTTTAGCGCTCTTAAATATAGATCGTTTTTATACATTTATTATGAGTTATGATGTTGATCAATTGCTTGCATCGCTGCGTAAATTGCTTTTTCTATTATTTTTAAATCCTTGTTTGAAAGTGCTGTAGATAAAAACCATGCTTCAAATTGAGAAGGTGGCAAAAACACACCATTTTGAATCATACTCCAAAAAAATGTTTTAAATTTTTTGGTATCGGAAGTTTGAGCGGTCTTAAAATCTACAACTCTATTTTTTGAAAAAAAAGGATTAATCATCGATCCAAATCGATTCACTTGAAGCGCTACGTTGTTTTCTTTAGCTGCCTCCTTTAGTATTGTTTCTATTTTTTTAGCTACTTTATTAAAGGTGTCAAAAGGGTTTTGTTTTTTTAATTCTTTTAAAGTAGCGATACCTGAAGCCATTGCTATGGGGTTTCCTGAAAGAGTTCCCGCTTGATACATGTCGCCAAGGGGAGCAACCATTTCCATAATTTCATTTCTTGCACCATAAGCACCTACAGGAAAGCCTCCTCCAATTACTTTTCCGAGGCAGGTGATATCAGCTTCCAAGTCAATTAATTCTTGAGCGCCTCCAAATTTAGATCGAAATCCAGTCATGACCTCATCGGCAATAATTAAAATTCCTTTTTCTTTGGTAATTCTCCTCAATTCCGATATAAATTCTGGTGAGGGTACTATTACCCCCATATTTCCGGTGATAGGTTCCAGAATAACTGCAGCGATATCATCGTGTTTGTTGATATGATTTTTAACTTTTTCAATATTGTTATACTCTGCAATCAAAGTGTTTTGCACAGCTTCTTTTGGGACCCCACTAGATCCGGGAAGACTTAGCGTTGCCAATCCAGAACCAGCTGCCACTAAAAGAGCGTCGGTATGACCATGGTAACAACCCGAAAATTTTATAATCTTATTTTTATTCGTAAAAGCTCTAGCCAAACGTAAAGCACTCAAAACAGCTTCGGTTCCTGAATTAACAAAACGAACTTTATCCATACCAGGAAAAGCGTCGCAAATTATTTTTGCTAGTTCAATCTCACCCGCTGAGGTAGCACCAAAAGTATATCCATTCTTTAACGCTTTTACTATTGATTTTTCAATCTTTTTAGGACGATGCCCTAGAATCATAGGGCCATAGGACAAGACTAAATCGATGTACTGATTATTATCGACATCTATAATCTTACTTCCCTTTGCTTTTTTGATAAACAAGGGAGTTCCACCGACAGACTTATAAGCTCTAACAGGAGAATTAACTGCTCCAACTAAGTTTTTTTGACCTTCCTCAAAAAGCCTTTTCGATCTATCAAAATTCATGTTTAACTTCTTTTTAAAATTTTTGCTGCTTCTTTTGCAAAGTAAGTGATGATGATATCTGCACCTGCTCTTTTCATAGATAATAAACTTTCCATCATTACACGTTCCCCATCAATCCAACCTTTTTCAGCTGCTGCTTTTATCATTGCATATTCCCCACTAACGTTGTAACATGCTATAGGTTGGTCAAAGTTATTTTTTAAATCGCTAACGATGTCTAAATAGGAGAGTGCTGGTTTAACCATTAGAATATCTGCACCTTCTGCGTGGTCAAAAGCTGCTTCTCTTCGACCAACAGCTCTATTAGCGGGATCCATTTGGTATGTTTTTCGGTCTCCAAAAGATGGAGCAGAGTCCGCTGCATCTCTAAATGGACCATAAAAAGCAGAAGCATATTTTACGGTATAACCCATTATTGGAAGATCATAATACCCTTCTTTGTCTAGGGCCGCTCTCATGGTAGTAATTGTACCATCCATCATGCCAGACGGTGCCACCATATCGGCACCAGCTTTTGCATGAGAGAGGGTTTGCTTAGCAATATTGACTAAAGTGGCCTCATTGTCCACCTCTAGATCATTTAAGACCCCACAATGGCCATGATTTGTATATTCACAGAAACAAACATCGGTAATCACATATAAATTAGGGTATTCTTTCTTTATATAACGAATTGCTTTTTGAATAATTCCATCATCGCTCCAGGTTTCAGTTCCTGTGTCATCTTTTTCCGAAGGAATACCAAACAATAACACTGCCGGAATATTAAGTGCAGTTACCTCATCTAATTCTTTAGAAACAGTATCCAGTGAAAAACGTTTTATACCGGGCATGGACTTAATTTCCGTTTCAATATGTTCTCCTTCTTCTATAAAAATTGGATATATAAAGTCATCTACGGTTAGGTTGTTTTCTTTAACCAATCTACGAATATTTGCTGTTTTACGAAGACGTCTAGTTCTGTTTATCATGACACTTTTATTGGATTTTCGAAATAGTTGTTAACGGCATTAATAACTCCATCTTTGGAGGTGGTTTTGGCAACAATAACTGTGTTAAAATGTAATCTTGCTTCAGAGGCTGTCGTTTCTCCAATACAAAATGCAATCCGATTTTGTGTCGTATTATTTTGTAAAAAACTTTCAATTCCTGATGGGCTGTAAAATAATACGCCAGAAAATTTTAAATCGATCTTTTGAGGAGTTAAGACCGTTTGATAACACTCAATCTCATGAATTTTAAAAGCACTCTGGTTTAAAATTTTTGGTAGTTCTTCTCTTCGTTTGTTGCCACAAAAAAAGACAATCTCTTTATCTTTTAATTTTTCTTTTAAATAAAGTGCAAGTTTTTCAGCTGAACTTTCAGCATGAGCAATAATTCCTATTTTATTTTTAATTAATCGCTTGGTTCTTCTGCCAACACAATAAATGTCTTTAAATTCTAATTCTTCAACAGGATAATTAAATAAAACGGCTTCTACCGCATTTTGGCTGGTAAAAACAGCATTTTTAATAGGTGTTTTTATATCTTTTAATTTTATCCTTTGGTTTTTGATAGATATAAAATCACTCATCGAAATACCAATTTCAGACTGAAGCTTAGAAGTTAATTCTTTAGATAGATATTTTGTAGAGAACACATTAATGGTTTTGTCCACTTCAATGATTTCTCGCATTATTTTTTTTCCACCTTTAGACAATATGTAATTCGCTGCGAATTCTCCAAGATCATTTACTTCATTTTTTAAAGCGGTTTTACTAAACTCAATTTTCTTTTTACCATCTGGACTAAATAAAACACCCTTAAAACTTAATTCTTCTTCTTTTATGGTTGCTAAAGCTCCTATAGGAGCTGTACATCCACCTTCTAGAACTCTAAGAAATTGACGTTCTATATGAGTACAAAGCGCAGTTTCTTCGTCGTTGAGCTCTTTGCAAATATCCATTACATGATTATTTTTTTCAAGTGCAGCAACCATTACTGCACCTTGAGCTGGAGCGGGAGTCATCCAATCTAATTTAATGTGCTTATGCTTTTTGGGTAGAAGTTTTATTCTTGATAAACCGGCTAATGCAAAAATCGCAGCATTCCAAGAGCTTTCCTTAAGTTTTTGCAATCGGGTATTAACATTACCACGCAAGCCAACAATGGTATGTTTAGGATAGCGGTGTAGCCATTGTGCTTTTCGTCTTAAGCTACCTGTTGCAATAGTTGCCTGCTCATTTTCAAAGAAATTTTCATCTTCTCTTAAAATCAAAACATCATTATAATTTCCTCTTTTTAAAACCGCTGCTTGAACAACACCCTCTGGTAACTTTGTTGGAACGTCTTTAAGTGAATGAACCGCTACATCGATTTGCCCGTTTAATAATGCCACATCTAAACTCTTGGTGAAGACACCAGTAACCCCTAATTCGTAGAGTGGTTTGTCGAGAACTTGGTCTCCTAAAGAGTCAATTTTTATAATGCTCGTAGTGTGTCCTAATTCTTCTAGATGTGCTGCTACCGTGTTTGCCTGCCATAGGGCTAATTCACTAGATCGGGTCCCTATTTTAATCATTTTCTGTTAGATTAAGCTCTTTCAAGTTAAATATTTTACTGATAACCTCGATACTTTGATCTACTGAAGTTTCATCATCCTTTAGGTGCTTTACAAATTGTGTGGTAATTTTCTGAATCATGTGCGAAGTAATAAGTTCCGCATGTTCTTCATTGAAATTATTAATTTTTTTTCGATGAAAATCAATTTCATGTCCCTGAATTGTTTGTAAAGACTCTTTCAATGCATTGACAGCTGGAACAAATTTTCGGTACGATATCCAATCGTTAAATTCCTGTTTATATTGCTCGATAATAGTTTCAGCAAATGGAATTTCTTTTTTTCTAGTTTCGATGGTTTTGTCAGTAATTTTTGAGAGTTCATCAACATTCACTAGGGTGATACCAGGTCTTTCTTTTAGAGCTAAATCAACATTTTCTGGCATCGATAAATCTAAGATTAACATTTCTTTATCCTCTTCAATGTGTTGTTGAGTTATCGTATGGTAATTTGCTCCAGTTGAGACAATTAGTATATCTGTATATCGGAGCTCATTCGTTAATTCATTTAGGTTTTTAATGGTGATTTCAGGATTTTTCTCTTTAAAGTTTTTTGCTTTATTATGCGTTCTGTTAATGAGTGTTAAATCATTTATTTTGGTATAGTGTAAAATATTTTTACACGTATTTTTACCAATATCACCTAGTCCAAAATTTAATATTTTTTTATTGTTGTACTCTGGAATAGTATCCATAATATATTGGACTGCTGCATACGAAACCGAGGTGGTTCCAGAACTAAGCTTAGTTTTATTTTTTACCTCTTTACTTGCTTGTAAAACAAGGTTGATCAATCGCTCTAAATAGGCATTGGTCGTTCCAAGCTTTTTAGCTTGGTTAAATGAATTTTTTAGCTGACTAACTATTTCGTAATCACCCAAGATTTGACTTTCTAAGCCCACACCAATATTAAAGAGGTGATTAACTGCTGCTTTATTTTTATAGACGTTGGAAACATGTATAAAATCTTCTACTTTTCCTTTGGAGTATTTAACCAAAAGGCTGATGAGTTCAAATGGATGCTCAGCAAAACCAGTGATTTCAGTTCGATTACACGTAGAAACTACAAATAAACCTTCACAGCCGTTCTCTTTAGCTTCTTTTAATAATAAGACTTGATTTTCTTTGGTGATACTAAAAGCGCCTCTAACACTAATATCAGCTTTTTTGTAATTTAAGCCAACATTATAAAGTTTTTGAGGTGATTCGTTTAAACTCATTTATAGAATATTTATAAGTATCGACAAAAGTACCAAATCATTTAAGTGAAAAATATCGATACAAGTACTAAATTTATCGTAAGAAGTTACAAGGTGTAATTTAGAGTAATTCTAAATAAAACGGAAGGAATGATTTTTTCTTAAAACTATCATAAAACTTAACAGTTTGCGATGATAATCAATGACCTCTTTTCTTAACAAATAATTTTATATTGCTGCTATTTTTTATTGTAAATTTGTAAATAATTAATAAATGAAACCTAAATGTTATCGTTAAAAAATTAAATGGAAAAATATAAAAATATCGACAAAAGTGCTCATGTGCTCGTTGAAGAAAAAGATGCGTTTAAGGTCCTCTATTTCAATAATTTAACGGATCATGTAGATAATTTTCAAACAAAATTGACCAACAATTACATTCAATTATTTTTTTGTACCGAAAATGAGGTCAGAATAGCCTTTAATGTGGAACACTGCGCCATTACCCTTAAAGAGAATGATTCAAGTATGGTACATTATAAAGATGAGTCCATGAACATACTATACACCTTGCCGCCCCAGTCGCAATTAAACGTGGTATTAATTTCATTGAATTTTTTCCATAGTTTATTTTCTGGAAAAGAAAATGTGCTATTTAATTTTAAAAATTATAAGAACGGACAACCAATTATTGAACCTAAATTGATTGAAGTTTCTGAACAAATGATCTTGAAACAACTCATATCATTTAGAATTACGGATTCATTACGACCTATCTATTTAAAAGGCAAAGTTTACGAATTATTAAGTCATTATTTTAATACAACTACTGATGCAACCAATGCTAATTGTCCTTACGTGCCAAACGGTGATACCGTTGGTAAAATTAAACAAGCAAAAGAAATTATTATTGAAGAAATGAACAATCCCCCTGGTTTACAAGAATTAGCAAAGCAGGTGGGTTTAAATATAAAAAAATTAAAGAGATAGCCTTAAAGAATACTATGGCTCGCCTGTTTTTACTTTTTTATTAAATTATAAAATGGAACTTGCTAAAACACTTCTTATAGAACAACAATTTAATGTCAATGAAATTGCTTCAAAATTAGGATATAGCACTTCAAGTCATTTTATTGCAGCATTTAAAAAGAAATACGGAATCACCCCAAAACAATACTCAATATCATAATATGAAAGGAGTTTTACTTATCAATTTAGGATCACCAGATTCAACAGAAACAAAAGATGTTAAGCGTTATTTAGGAGAATTTTTAATGGACGAGCGAGTTATTGATATTGCTTATTGGAAACGCTTTTTATTGATTAAAGGAATTATTTTACAAGTGAGACCTAAAAAATCAGGAGCAGCATATAAAAAGATTTGGTGGGAAGAAGGATCTCCATTGGTGGTTATCTCTGAGCGTTTTTCAAAAAAAGTTAGTTCAAAGTCATCAATTCCCGTTGCGCTAGCAATGCGTTATGGCAGTATGAGTATGGAAAAAGGCTTTAAAGCGTTAATCGATCAGGGTGTAGATGAAATATTATTAGTTCCTCTTTACCCACATTACGCTATGTCTTCTTATGAAACAGTGACTGTAAAAGCAGAACAAATAGTTGCAGAACACTATCCAAATGTGACGATGGATATTTTACCTACTTTTTACAATCAACCCGAATATATAAAAGCAATGAGTGCAAATATCAAAAATCATTTAGAGGGATTTGATTACGATCATGTGTTATTTTCATATCATGGCATTCCTGAACGACATATTAAAAAGTCAGATCCTACCAAAAATCATTGTAAATTAGATGGTAGTTGTTGTGAACGAAATTCAGTGGCCCATCATACTTGCTACCGACACCAATGTTTCGAAACAACTAAAGCAATCGTTAAAAGTATAGGGCTCAAAGAAGGTACGTATAGTAATTCATTTCAATCTCGTTTACTAAAAGATCCTTGGTTAAAACCTTACACTGATTTTGAGTTGGAAAAATTTCCTGAAATGGGAAAGAAAAAAGTAGCTGTAATTACTCCTGCTTTTGTTTCTGACTGTTTAGAAACCTTAGAAGAAATTGCTATGGAAGGAAAAGAAGATTTCTTAGAAGCTGGCGGAACAGATTATAAACACATACCTTGCATGAATGACAATGATGATTGGGTAGATGTAATGGTAAATTGGATTAATAACTGGGAACATAATAAGAATTCTATTTTTGAATAACATAGTAAAAACAATAAGATGCATATTTTATACTTAAAGGCTTTACATATTATTTTTGTAATAACATGGTTTGCAGGTCTATTTTATAGTGTTAGGCTTTTTATATATTATGCCGAAGCAGAAGATAAAGAAGAACCTTCAAAGTCAATTTTGCAAATTCAATATAAAATTATGAGCAAGCGCTTGTGGTATATTATTACCTGGCCATCGGCAATTCTAGCGAGTTTATTTGCATTTTGGATGTTGTATTTAAATCCTTATTACCTATCAGAACCTTGGATGTTGGTTAAATTGTCTTTTGTTTTTGCTCTTTACCTATACCATGCTATATGCCAAAAAATTTATCATCAACAACAAAATGGAATTGTAAAATACAATTCTTTTAGGTTGAGAGTTTGGAACGAAGTAGCTACCCTATTACTATTTGCAATTGTATTTTTGGTGGTTTTAAAAAGTGCAATTTCATGGATTTGGGGCGTGTTTGGTATTGTATTGTTTGGTATATTATTGATGTTAAGTGTTCGGCTTTATAAAAAAATTAGAAAGAAAAATGATTAATATTAATCAATTAATAAAGAAAATTATGTTTAATAAATCGAAAATTATTAAGAATGCTTTCTACTTGGTGGCTTCTACTTTTATAATAATATCTTGTAATGATAAACTGAAATCAGATACAGATGAAAAAATTGAAACACAAGAAATACAGAAAAAAGTAGTACTTGCTGATGAAGTTCCTAATGCTGAAACCTATTTAAATAAAGGTATATCTAAACAAAACTTAAATGATTACCAAGGGGCAATCGTTGAGTACACCAAAGCAATTAAATTGAATGCTAATTATGCAAAGGCCTATAATAATAGAGGTGTTTTAAAATTTTATTTTTTAAAAGATAAACTTGGCGCATGTGAAGATGCTCGTAAAGCAGAAATCTTAGGATTTGACGCTTCTAATTTGATAAAGGTTTCTTGTGATTAATTCTTTATTTGGCAACTAGATAAATTATTGATTTACAATTAATAACCTGCTGCTGTGTCATCACCCCGCTTGTCGGCACCTCCTTCAAGCTTCCCATTTGGCAGTACTCTTATGGCATCGACTTTACCTATGACCGTACCTGCTTTTGATTGCGTTTTATATCCCTTGTTTTTTAACGAATCTACTAATTGGCTAGAAAAAGAATCGGATTCAAAGGTCACTACATCTGGTAACCACTGATGATGAAACCTAGGAGCATCGACAGCTTGTTGCATTGTCATCCCATATTCATATACATTTAATACGGTTTGTAAAACCGATGTGATAATGGTTGAGCCTCCTGGAGTGCCCAAGCTCATCCAAAATGTATTGTTTTTTTCGATCAAAGTGGGCGTCATTGAACTAAGCATTCTTTTCTGGGGTTCAATCGCATTGGCTTCGCCTCCAATTAATCCAAACATGTTTGGTTCTCCTGGTTTTGCGCTAAAGTCATCCATTTCGTTATTTAAAAAAAAGCCAAGTTGATTTACATATAATTTGGAACCATAAGCGCCATTTAAAGTAGTCGTTACTGCTATTGCATTCCCATAAGGATCAACAATGGAGTAATGAGTGGTTTCTGAGCTTTCAAAACTAGGAATACTCCCGTAACTTAAGCTTTCTGAATCGGTCGCTTTTTCAAAGGAAAATTGTTCCATCCTTCCCTTTAAATAATCGGTGCTTATTAATTTTTTTGAAGGAATTTTTATAAAATCTGGATCTCCAAGATAAAAACTTCTGTCAGCATAGGCTCTTCGTTCTGCCTCCGTAATTAATTGTATTGTTTTAGCAGTATTATGGCCATAATCTTTAATCGGGTAGGGTTCGATAAGTTTTAAAATTTGAGCCAAACAAATGCCACCACTGGAAGGAGGAGACATCGATATAATTTTTAAATCTTTATAGTTAAAAACAATAGGTTCTCTCCAGATCGCTTCATAGGCTTTAAAATCTTTTAAAGTGATAATTCCATTTTTTGAATCTAAATAATCGACCATAGTTCTTGCGGTTTCTCCTTCATAAAATTCTTTTCTACCATTTTTAGAAATTCGAATTAGGGTATTTGCTAATGCCACATTTTTCAGAGTATCGCCTTCTTTGTAATTTTGAGTATACAGTGACTCCTCTGAATTAACGTCTTTTATGATTTTCTTGAATTGATTCAGTCTTGATGCTTGTTTACTAGTGACAATGTATCCGTTTTTTGCCAAATCGATAACAGGTTTAAATAGTTGATCTAAAGGTAAAGAGCCAAACTTTTTATAAACTTCAAATATTCCTGCTACAGTTCCTGGAACCCCAACTGCCAGTGCACCAAGCTTACTTTTTTCGGAAATAAAATCTCCTTTTTTATCTAAATACATATTTCTTGTAGCTCTAAGAGGAGCTTTCTCCCTATAATCTAGGGCACCAACCGCTCCATTTTGGGTTCGATAAACCATAAATCCACCACCAGCGATATTTCCAGCTACAGGATAGGTTACAGCCAAAGCTAATTCTGTAGCGATCATGGCATCGAATGCATTACCTCCCAATTTCATAATGTCAACACCAATTTTTGAAGCTTCTGCTCTAGCAGATACCACCATCGCACTATCCACAATTAAACCTTGCTTTGATTCTTTAGTAAGTTCAGTTGTAATTTCAGTATTTAAAACTAAATGTTTTTGTTTAGAGTCTTCGTTACAGCTAATAAATAGAAGAGCTGTTATGATAATAATGAATCGCCTCATAAATTTTTTAATTCTATTATTTTGTTTTTTGAATATTTTTTTAAGTCTTTAAAAAATAAAGTAAACTCTTCTTCAAACTCCTTGTAATAAGTAGTTAATTCTAAGACCGCTAAATTCATTTTTGATTTGTTATTTGTTCGTCGATTCATTTGGTCAAGAATTTCACCTATTCCTTCGATTGAAGCATAACTTAATAACCAATTTTGCTCAATCATATAAGGCATCATCTTTTGAATTCTAGGGGGTAAACTGTCAAAATTAGAAATGATAAAGTTATAAAAATTTTCTATGTATTTGTGTAAGGGAACTGAATGGTATTGCGTCCAATTTTTTGCTAAAAAGTGATCATACAGTATATCAACAATAACCCCGCTATAGTGACCATGTTTTTTATGCAATCGCTTCGTGCTTTTTCTTACAATAGGGTGGGTATCGGTAAAACTATCAATTGCTCGGTGTAATAAAATCCCCTGTTGAATACCCAAAGGAAATTGAATAAACTTTTTTCCTTTTACACCATCTGCAATAAAATTACCTAAGGTAATTTCTCCTTCCTCATTAGATAAATAAATATGTGCTAAATAGTTCACTTTAACTCTAAATTAAACATTAAATGATTTATTAAATTTAAAAAAATACTTTCACAAATTACAAAATGCTTATGAAGTTTTTATGATTTAAAAGTATCTTTGTTTAAAATTTATAGGATGACATTAATTAAGTCTATTTCTGGTATTAGAGGAACTATTGGAGGAAAACAAGGAGAGAACTTAACCCCTTTAGATGTTGTAAAATATGCAGCTGCCTACGGTTGTTGGCTAAAACAACAAGCAGCTAAAGATCATTATAAAGTGGTAGTTGGTAGAGATGCGCGTATATCAGGGCATATGATGCAACAATTAGTGATGAATACTTTAGTAGGTTTGGGTATTCATGTAGTAGATTTAGATTTATCAACTACGCCAACTGTTGAAGTTGCTGTAGTATTGGATCATGCCGATGGAGGAATTATACTAACCGCAAGTCACAACCCAAAACAATGGAATGCTCTTAAATTGTTAAATCATAAAGGGGAGTTTTTAAATGCTAAGGAAGGTCAAATGATATTGGATATTGCAGAAAATGAACCAATCGATTTTTCTGAGGTGGACAATTTGGGAAAAATAACGACCAACCATGCCTATATAGATTTGCACATAGATGAAATTTTAGACTTACCGCTCGTGAATGTTGAGGCTATAAAAAAAGCAAAATTTAAAGTGGTTGTAGATGGTGTTAATTCAACGGGTGGTATTGCAGTACCGGCTCTCTTAGAAGCCTTAGGTGTTGAACCAGTAAAGTTGTATTGTACTCCTAACGGTGAGTTTCCTCACAACCCAGAACCTTTAAAGGAACATTTGGGCGATTTAATGGATATGGTAGTAGATAAACACGCTGATTTTGGTATCGTAGTAGATCCAGATGTAGATCGTTTGGCTTTTGTAGATGAAAACGGCAATATGTTTGGCGAAGAATATACCTTGGTAGCAGTTGCGGACTATGTGTTGCAGCACACTCCAGGAAATACGGTTTCTAATATGTCTTCGTCGCGAGCTTTAAATGATATTACTAAAAAGAGAAACGGAACCTATATGGCCAGCGCAGTAGGAGAGGTGAATGTAGTTGCAAAAATGAAAGAAACCAATGCGGTAATTGGCGGCGAAGGAAATGGAGGTATTATTTATCCAGAATTGCACTATGGTAGAGATAGCTTGGTGGGAATCGCATTGTTTTTAAGTTATTTAGCAGACCTAAAAACCTCGGTAAGTTCGCTGAGAAAAACCTATACTTCTTATTTTATGAGCAAGAAAAAAATTCAATTAACACCTCAATTAGATGTTGACAGAATTTTAAAGACGATGGAGCAAAAATACGCTTCCGAAGAAATTAATACAATAGACGGAGTAAAGATAGACTTTGAAGAAAACTGGGTACACTTAAGAAAGTCAAATACCGAACCTATTATAAGAATTTATACCGAAGCAAAATCTCAGGAAGAAGCCAATCTTTTAGCCGATAAAATGATTAACGAAATTAAATTAATCGCTGATTAATGTCTTTTATTGAAATTCTTTTGGAACATTATTTCTGTGTTTCCAACGTTTGTGGGTCCATAAATAATAAGCAGGTTCTTCATGAATCATATCCTCCAAGTAGTTGATAAATAAATCTGTTATTTGATAATTTTCAAATTCATTAGGGTTTAAAGTAACCGTTTTAAAAGTGGTCTCGTAATAGCCTCTTTTTACTTTTTTAGTTTTAAAAAATACGATTGCTAAATCTAACTCCTTTGCAAGTTTTTCAGCCCCCGTATGCACTGGTACTTTTATATTCATAAACTCCCTCCAATGATACGCGCTTTTTAATTTTGGAGATTGATCTGATAAAAAACCATAAATCCCTTTTTTACCCAACCTTTTATGCTCTCTCATACTAGTAAAAGTTTCTTTATTAGTGATTAAGTTAGTGTTGTATTTCGCTCTAATTTTTCTAACGAGTTGATCAAAATATTTATTTTCTATTTTTTTATAAATTGCATATCCATCAGTAGTAACATACCTTTGAATTATAAATATCCATTCCCAACTTCCGTAATGAGCACACATAAGCAGGATACTTTTGTTAGCAGCTTCAATTTTATTGATTTCCTCAATATTGGTAAACTTATATCGTTTTCTAATTTCTGCTTCCGAGATGCTGATCGACTTTATCGATTCTACAAACATATCACATAAATGCTGAAAGAATTTTTTTTCAATGGATTTTATTTCATGCAATGATTTTTTGGGAAAGCATAAGCATAAATTTTCACGAACTACTTTTTTTCTATAATTAAATAGGTAATAAACTACAAAAAACAAAAAATTGGAAAATCCATACAATACCCTAGTGGGTAGTATAGACATAATCCATAAAAAAGGATAAACTAAAATATAAATTAGTAATTGCATAGTGTAATTTACAGCAAAACTAACTAATTTTATTGTTTTATTATAGAATAAAGTTTATGGGAAATATGCATCTAGTAACAGTTGTCATTATTGCAGCAAATGTATTGGTTTCAATGAAAGGATTTAAAGATTATTCGTTTTTCGAAAAATATAAATTTAATATTGGTGCTATTCGAAGGGGAGAACAATTTAGAATGTTTAGTTCCGGTTTTTTACATCTGGATTTTTCTCATTTATTATTTAATATGTTAACCCTGTATTTTTTTGCAAATGTTGTACTATCATCCGTTGGTGCAACCAATTTTGTGTTAATCTACTTAGCTAGTTTGTTGGTTGGTAATTTTCTTTCTTTTTACTTTCATAAAAATGAACTTCATTACAGTGCCATCGGGGCCAGTGGTGCGGTATCTGGAATCTTATATTCAGCTATTTTATTTTATCCCAATATGAGTTTGTACTTATTTTTTATACCCATTCCAATACCTGCTTGGTTGTTCGGTATCTTATATTTATTATATTCTATTTATGGTATGAAAAATAGTCTAGGAAATATAGGACATGACGCACATTTTGGAGGAGCATTAGCGGGTTATTTTTTAACGATTCTTATGGCTCCATCACTGATCGAAACTCAACTATGGATTGTCGCTCTATTATCGGTCCCTTTATTATTATTATTTATTTTAATTAAATTAAAAAAAATATAAAATAGCAGAACACTCGATAAGGAATTTAATTATTGTCTAATAAAGAAGCTATTTTTTGACCTAGCGCTGGTCCTCTTAAATTTTTTGCAATAATAGTTCCGTTCTCATCCAATAAAAAAGTAGCGGGTATTGAGCGTACATTGTACATTTTAGCAATAGGTTCGTTCCATCCTTTTAAATTAGAAACATGTTCCCAGTTCATTTGGTCCGTTTCAATAGCTTTTAACCACCGTTTTTCTTGGCCTGCTTTGTCTAATGAAACACTTATAATATTCAATCCTTTATCGTGGTATTGGTTGTATACATTTACCACATTTGGATTTTCTCTTCTACAAGGTTTACACCAAGAAGCCCAAAAATCAATAATTGTATATTTTCCTAAAACGTCACTTAATGCTAGATTTTCTCCAGAGGGAGTAGGGGCTGAAAAGTCAGGAGCAAGCCCACCAACCTCTGCCTTCTTCATGGCAGCAATAGTATTTTTTAAGGTTTTAGAACTTGAAGAGGCTGCTATTTTTGGACTGTAAGAATTAATGATTTTAGTAGCATCTACACTAGAAATTTCTTTTTTACTTACTAATTCTGTTAGTAATAAAACTGAAAATAATGAATTAGGATTTTCAGTTACATATTTAATTTTATAATCATTTTCTTCAACAGCAACGTTATTCAGTTCTAATTGTAAGTTTTGAGCTAGTATTCCATCTTGTTCTCTTCTGGCTTGTTTAAATAGCTGTGCTTTTTCGCTTTTTATTTTATTGAATCTCTTTAATTGAGCGGTAAATACTTGGTAGGAATCATTTTGAGCTCCTCCTTTAACGAAAGATGAATTGATACTATCTTTGAAGATGGTTGCTTTCAAATTTATATTTTCCGGAAAATATAAAATAGTCGATTTCATATTTTCTACCTGAAGTAAGTTTAGTTTTAAAACCTCACTATTTGGATATTCACCAATAAATGACTCTGATTGGATTTCTAGAGTGTCTATTGCTTTTGGCTGATTATTTATTACTTCGCTGACGATTATTTTGGTGCCATCTTCAAAACCTATTGCTTTCCCGCTCAAAGTGTAAGTATCACTATTTGAATTACATGCAAACAGCAGAAGGGTCGAAAATAATATAGATAGATATTTCATAGTACTAATTTTAAGTGATTACAAAAATAACTTAAATACTAGGTTAATAAAATTCTTTGGGATTTATTTAAGAGGAGATTTTTCGAGTCAAACAAAAAGAATCCTTAAATTTTATTTATTCATTTACTGAAAAAAGTCACTTAATTAATGATTCGTTTTTTGTAAATTTGATTATTAAATTCTTTGATATGAAAGAACTTTTAAGCATTGCTATTATTGCCTCTGTGGAGGCTGGAGAAGCGATTATGAAAGTTTATTCAAACAAGATTGATGTGGTCTATAAAGAAGATGAATCTCCTCTTACCTTGGCAGACAAAAACGCAAACAAAATAATTAACAAGCACTTAGTTAAATCTAAAATTCCCATTATAAGCGAAGAGAATAAAATTTTAACTTATGAGGAAAGGAAAAACTGGAAACAATGCTGGATTGTTGACCCTCTAGATGGTACAAAAGAATTTATTAAGCGTAATGGTGAGTTTACAGTAAACATCGCTTTAATAAAAAATAATAAACCAATTATTGGTGTTATTTATGTACCCGCTTCGAAAACCTTATACTTTACCTCAGATAATTCTTCAAAATCTTACAAAGCATCATTAAAAACTAATATTATAATTATCGATGAAATTTTTAATAATGCAGTTGAAATTTTTCCTTCAGAAAAAAATAACAATATTCTAAGAATTGTTGGGAGTAGATCGCATTTAAATGACACTACTAAAAATTATATTTCGAAAATTGAAAAGAAAAATAAAACTAAAATTGTTTCAAAAGGTAGTTCCCTGAAATTTTGTATCGTGGCAGAAGGAGGAGCAGAAATCTATCCAAGATTTGCTCCAACAATGGAATGGGATACGGCTGCAGGTCAAGCTATTTGTGAAGCTGTAGGAGTAAAAGTAATCGATGTAACCACAAATGAACCACTAAAATATAACAAACAGAATTTATTGAATCCACATTTTTTAGTGTCTAATTAGATAATATGATTAATGAATCTCATGAAAGAAGTATAGTAAAAGGGATTTCTTGGCGCATTATAGCAACTACAGATACTTTTTTAGTGGTCTTTGTCATTACTTGTTTGGTGGACCAATGCAGTTTTGAAAATGCGTTAAAAATTGGAGTTATTGAGTTTTTTATTAAATTATTAATTTATTATACTCACGAGAGAGTTTGGTTACAATTTATTAAATCGTTTACATTTTCAAAACAACAATCTCTACTAAAAACCATTTCGTGGCGATTGGTAGCAACAACGACTACATTTTTAATATCAGGAGCTGTTTTGAATGAATTTAATGAAATAGCACTTTTTATTGCCTTGTTGGAGTTAATTAGTAAATTTATACTTTATTACTTTCATGAAAGAATATGGATAAGAATTCCTTTAGGACTAAAGAAAAAAAATAATTAATGCAAGAAAATATAATTCCAAATCAGTTTTCAGTTTCAAAAAACCAAAGAAGCCTACTCAACAATCATGGTTCTTTTTTAATTTGGTTTACTGGTCTTTCTGGTTCGGGAAAATCTACCATTGCTAATGCGCTTGAAAAAGAACTGCATAAAATGAATATAAGTACTTATTTATTGGATGGTGATAATGTAAGAAAGGGTTTGAATAGTGATTTATCTTTTTCTCCAGCTGATAGGAGAGAAAATATTAGACGGATAGCTGAAGTTTCAAGTCTAATGATTGACGGAGGTTTAGTAGTTTTATCTGCATTCATTTCACCCTACAAAAATGACAGAGAATTTGTGAAAAATACAGTAAAGGATGAAAATTTTATTCAAATTTTTGTTGATACTCCCTTAGCGGTTTGTAAAACTAGAGATCCTAAAGGGTTTTATATTAAAGCGGAAAAAGGACTAATTAAAAACTTTACTGGAATAAGTGCTCCTTATGAAACCCCTGAAAACCCAGATTTAAAAATAGATACCACAACAACAGGTATAGCAGAAGCCGTAAAATTGATTATTCAAAAAATCAAACCTAAATTAGAATTAATTTAAAATGAAAAAGTACTATTTAAACTATTTAGACGAATTAGAATCTGAGGCTATTTTTATTCTTCGCGAAGTTTGGGCTCAATTCCAGAACCCAGTATTATTATTTTCTGGAGGTAAAGACTCTATATTGGTTGCTCACCTTGCACAAAAAGCTTTTTATCCCTCTAAAATCCCTTTTTCATTTTTACATGTTGATACTGGACATAATTTCCCTGAAACGATTCATTTTAGAGATCAATTAATAAATCAACTTGAAGTAGAATTAATTGTTGGCTCTGTTCAAAAATCTATTGACCAAGGAAGAGTCTCAGAAGAAAAAGGAAAAAACGCTACTAGAAATGCTCTACAGATAACGACTTTATTGGATACTATTGAGAATAATAAAATTGATTGTGCAATAGGAGGAGGAAGAAGAGATGAGGAAAAAGCACGAGCAAAAGAACGTTTTTTTTCGCATAGAGATGATTTTGGTCAATGGGATCCAAAAAATCAACGTCCTGAATTGTGGAATATATTAAACGGTAAATATTTTGAAGGAGAGCACTTTAGAGCTTTTCCAATTAGTAATTGGACAGAAATGGATGTATGGAATTATCTCAAAAGAGAAAATATAGCGATACCTTCTTTATACAAAGCACACCAAAGAGATGTGGTATGGAGAAATGATTCATGGATACCGGTTTCAAAGCATTTAATCTTACAAAATGATGAATCTATAAAAACTAAAAAAATTCGCTTTAGAACTTTAGGAGATATTACTATTACTGGAGGGATTGAATCAGATGCAGATACCGTAGAAAAAATTATAGCTGAAGTTGCTACATTAAAACAAACAGAGAGAGGAAATCGGAGTGATGACAAGCGAAGTGATTCTGCAATGGAGGATAGAAAACGTCAAGGTTACTTTTAATTTTTATTACAACAATTATGCAAATAGATAATAATCAATTATTACGATTTACAACCGCAGGTAGTGTTGATGACGGAAAAAGTACTTTAATTGGTAGACTGCTTTTCGATAGTAAAGCTATTTTTGAAGATCAGCTGGAAGATATTGCTTTAACAAGTAAGCGAAAAGGCTACAAGGGTATTGATTTGGCATTATTTACTGATGGACTAAGAGATGAACGTGAGCAAGGTATAACAATAGATGTTGCCTATCGATATTTTACAACTCCAAAGCGAAAATTTATTATTGCAGACACTCCAGGTCATATTCAATATACTAGAAATATGGTCACCGGAGCATCTACTGCAAATGTGGCTATCATTTTGATTGATGCAAGAAATGGAGTAATTGAACAAACAAAGAGACACGCTTTTATTGCTTCATTACTACAAATACCTCATATAATTGTTTGTATTAATAAAATGGACTTAATCGATTATTCGGAAGAAATTTACAATCAAATTATTGTCCAATTTGAACAATTTTCATCTAAGCTTTATGCGAAGGACATTCGTTTTATTCCTATAAGTGCACTGGATGGTGATAATGTAGTTAATAGATCAAAAAATATAGATTGGTATCACGGTGCTCCATTACTAAATACTTTAGAAAACTTACATATAAGTAGCGATATTAATAAAATTGATGCACGCTTTCCTGTTCAAACAGTTTTAAGACCCCAAAGAGATAGATTTATTGACTACAGAGGATATGCAGGTCGTTTAGTAAGTGGGATCTTAAGACCTGGTGATCATATTACAGTCATGCCCTCTGGTTTTACTTCAACTATTAAGTCTATTGATACTATGAATGGCAACTTAAATGAAGCTTTTGCACCAATGTCTATAACGATCACTTTAAATGATGACATTGATGTAAGTAGGGGAGATATGATAGTAAAAACTGCAAATCAACCTAGAGCTATTCAAGAATTTGACACTATGTTGTGTTGGTTAAATAATACGAAAGCTAAACCAAGAGCAAAATATACTATATTACACACTTCAAATGAGCAAAAAGCAATGATAAAAAGTATTATGTATAAGATTGATATTAATACCTATAGTCGTGAAGAAGATAATAAGGATTTATGTATGAATGATATTGCTCGAGTAAAGATTAGAACAACAAGACCTTTAATGATTGATGAATACAGAGATAATCGGACTACTGGAAGTTTTATTTTAATAGACGATGTTACGCACGAAACAGTCGCTGCAGGAATGATACTGTAAAGTCATTTAACTGTCTTAAAAAAATATTTAATATATATTATATACCATCAATCAGTTGTTGCAGTCTGCTTTATTATTTAACTTTATATGTTTACCTTTTGTAGATATCCAGCATAACATTACTTTCCAATACAGAAATTAGCAAAAATATTACCCAATAAGTCATCATTACTTACTTTTCCCGTAATTTCTCCTAAATAATATAGCGCTTGTCTTAAATCGATTGCTAGTAAATCGCCTGATAAGTTTTGATCAATCCCGTTTTGAACCTTTATGATTTCTTCAAGAGATTTTAAAAGAATATCATAATGCCTTGAATTAGTAACTATTAACTGATTTTTATCTAGAGCTTCTTTTCCGGCTAAATCTAATAGTGATTTTTTTAATTGATCGATACTTTCTTTCTTTTTTGCAGAAATACTTAATACTGGTAATGCGCTGTTTTTAATTGTATTTAAAACACTCTTAGATGCTTTGTCAATCTTATTGGCAACGATTAATTGACTCGAGGTTGTAGAAAAACTCTCTAGTTCAACTTTTACGTCATTCATATCCATTTCGGTACTATCAAACAAATAAATATAAATAGCAGAGTTTTTTAATTTTTCAAAGGCTTTTTCTACTCCAATTTTTTCAATTTCATCCTTAGTATTTCTAATTCCAGCGGTGTCTATAAAACGAAAGCGAATGCCATCAATTGTAATTTCGTCTTCAATGGTGTCTCTAGTAGTTCCTGCTATATTACTTACGATAGCTCTATCTTCATTAAGTAAAACGTTCAAAAGAGTTGATTTTCCTGAATTTGGACGACCAATTATTGCCACGGGTATTCCATTTTTTAACACATTCCCAGTTGCAAAAGAATCGATAAGGTTTTTTAGAAGCGAAGTTGTTTTTTTTATAAGTTTTTGAAAATCATTTCTACTGGCAAATTCAACGTCTTCCTCTGAAAAATCTAATTCTAATTCAATAAGTGATGCAAAATCTAAGAGTTGTACGCGAAGTTCTTCAATTTCTGTAGTAAAACCTCCACGCATTTGTTGAATTGCTAACTGATGTGATGCTTTAGAATCACTAGCTATCAGATCGGCAACTGCTTCTGCTTGGCTTAGATCCATTTTTCCGTTTAAAAAAGCTTGCAAAGTAAATTCACCAGCAGTCGCCATTCTGCAACCTTTTCGGATTAATAACTGAATAATTTCCTGTTGAATATAAGAACTTCCATGACATGAAAACTCTACTACGTTCTCACCCGTGTAGGATTTAGGGTTTTTAAACACTGTTGCTAACACTTCATCAATAACACGTTCTCCGTCTAATATATTTCCTAAATGTACCGTATGAGTTTTTTGATCAGCTAATTTTTTCCCCAATACAGAATTAAAAACTAAAGACGCAATTTTAATAGCATCTTTACCCGATAGACGGATAATTGCTATAGCGCCTGGACCTGAGGGAGTAGCTAAAGCTACAATTGTGTCATTGTGGATCATGATACAAAATTAATAATGTTAGGGTTGGTCTTGAAAAAAAGACTGAACAATAGTATTTTCTTCTATTAATCTAGTAATGACCTATAGTTAATAAAAATAATTATTTAATATAAACTTTTATGATTGAAGTTCTCAACTATTTAACATCACAGGCATCACTAGCATTGTTACAAATTCACCATCATCGAGACCATCCGTTGGAGTTAAGATTCCTGCTCTATTAGCCATTGACATTTCAAGTGAAACTTCATCGCTGGTTAAGTTATTTAACATTTCGGTTAAAAAACGAGAATTGAAACCAATTTGCATATCGTCTCCCTGATAATCGCAAGTTAGACGTTCTTCTGCCTTGTTGCTATAATCTATATCTTCTGCAGAAATATTCAATTCCGCTCCAGCAATCTTTAGACGAATTTGGTGAGTCGTTTTATTTGAAAAAATAGAAACTCTACGCACAGAATTTAAAAACTGACTTCGTTCTATATTCAACTTGTTAGGATTTTCTTTTGGAATAACTGCTTCATAATTTGGATATTTTCCATCGATTAATCTACAGACCATTTCAGTATTGTCAAATGAAAATTTAGCGTTAGAATTATTATACTCTATAGTTACTTGCTCTTCACTCCCTGCCAGTATTGATTTTAATAAATTTAGAGGTTTTTTTGGCATAATAAATTCAGCAGCCTGAGAAGCCGAAATATCTTCACGCGAATATTTTACTAATTTGTGGGCGTCTGTGGCGACAAATGTTAACCCTTCCGTTGAGAATTGAAAAAACACACCACTCATTACGGGGCGTAAGTCATCATTTCCTGCTGCAAATATTGTTTTCGCTATGGCATTTGCTAATACATCACCTAACATAACCGTGGCACTTGGATCTTGTAACTGGATTGCTTGTGGAAATTCTTCTCCACTTGCGTAAGCCAATGCATATTTTCCATGATTTGAACTTATTTCGATAGTATTGTTATCTTCAATGGAAAAGGTTAAAGGTTGTTCTGGAAAGGTTTTTAAGGTATCCAATAATAATCTTGCTGGAATGCATACACTACCTTTTTCATTACTTTCGACTTCTAATTTAGAGGAAATAGTTGTTTCTAAATCGGATGCAGAAACCGTTAAAGAATTCTGATCTAATTGAAACAAAAAATTATCTAATATGGGCAATGTATTGTTATTATTAATAATTCCACCTAAAACCTGCAGTTGTTTTAGTAAATATGAACTGGATACTATAAATTTCATTTGAATATTTTATGGTTGAGTTAAAAGTTATGGTTTAACAAGAATAAAATTCACGTTACCCACAAATATATTTCAATTTGTACTCTATTTCGTTTTAAAGTAAAAGAAACTTATTAACAAATTCAGGTATATTTCTTCTTTCTGATATAGTTAAAAATTAGAACTAGAATGGTTAATAATAACAGTGGAAATAGGAGGTTGATCCATTTCCAAAAAGTTCTATTTTCTGATACTTTGATAGGATCTAGAAAAGGAATAGAAATATCTTTAGTTCTAATGTTTATAAGTCCGTTATCGTCCAATAAATAGTTAACAGTATTCAGTAAAAACTCTTTGTTTCCATAAAAATTATTAGTCCATTTATCAAATCCTAATTCTAAAGGTCTGTTTCCTTGAAGCTGATTTTTAATTATACTTCCATCAGCTATAATTACCATTTTTGCTTCTTGGCCAAGTTCTTGATGATTAATTATTTTTAGTGGCTTTACTCTATTTAAATAGGCTGATTTGAAAGTGCCCTCTAATAGCACGGCAAGTGGGAGTTCTCCTTTATTAAACTCTAAATCAGTTGGTCCTTCATTAACTATTTTTAAATTAGTTGTTATTTCTTTAGAAATATTGATTTCTTTCGGTAGACCGACAATTTTAGAAAGAGGTGAAGAATTTAAAAGAATAGTTTTTTTAATACCATTAGGTAAAGTATCGATACTGCTGGCATATTCAAACTTAACCCCTTCAATATTGGTTGTAATTGGATGCTTGGAATTACTCGCTGACAGAGGATTATAAAACCACGGGTACCGATTGTATTGAGATTCTCTTTCTTCTCCACTAGCAAGTATAATAGGAGCAGAATACAAGTCTTTTACTAAGTTGGAGTTAACCCGAATACCATATCTAAAAAAGAAGTCAGTTAGGTTTAAATCTCTAGCAAAAGCGAAATCATTACCACCAACACTGTCGTTTACAAATTGAACCTTATCAATAAGCCATAGGGTTGAACCACCAGACATTATGTATTGGTCTAATAAATATTTTTCTTTTTCAGTGAATTTTTTTGTTGGTCTAGCAATTATCAATAAATCAAATTCTTTAATCTGTTCAAGTGTTTTAGCTGGCGAATTTGATAAAGAATCCAGTGTAAAAGGAGCGATGTAATAGGAATCACGCAGGGTGGAAAAAAAATCAGCAATAAATTTATCATCTAATTCTCCATTTCCCTTTAACGCTGCTATCTTTACGGCTTTTTGGATGTGTTAATTGATTAAAGCTATTTGCTAAAGCATATTCTAAATTTTGTATAGAATTTGTTATTCTTTCTTCAGAGGTTATGCCCAACTGATTTTTAAGTAACGGAATTTTTAAATAATCACCTTTGAAGGAAGCTATTGCCCAAGGAAAAATTTGTTGTATGCTAATCTTACCATTTTGTTTAACTTCTATCTGAGATGGTTTTGCGCCAATTTTCAGCAATGATTCTATATCTCCATTTTCATTTAAGGGGTCAACAAATTTAAATTTTATGTTGGGGTTAAATGCTTCAAATTCTTGAAGTAATTGCTTTGTCTCAACTTTTAATTTCTTGAATTCAGGTGGGAGGTCACCTTCTAAAAAAACATCTATAAAAATTGGAGTATCAATATTGGCTATTGTTTCTTTTGCTGAATTTGATAATGTATATCTTTTATCCTGAGTTAAATCAAATCGTTTGTAAAAAAAATTTCCTACTAAATTAACTAGGATAATTATTATTAAAACATAAATTATTTGTCTTTTAATATGCATTAATCTTTTCTTAAATTAATACTTGTTAAAATCAAAAAAAATACTGAAACACTAATAAAATAAATTAAATCACGAGTATCGACAACCCCTCTTGAGATATTGTCAAAATGTGATTTCATTCCAAGAGTATTGATTTCAAAATATGGAATTTGAATGAAATAGGAGATAATATCAAATCCATAATAAATAAATAAGCAAAGAAACACGGAACTGATAAAAGCTACAATTTGATTTTTTGAAATTGTTGATGTAAATATACCTACAGCGGCGTAAGCTAAAATTAAAAAAAATAAACCGATATACGCACCTACAGTGCTTCCAATGTCCCAGTTACTTGAATTATTTGTAAGTTCTGAGATGGTTATAACATATATCATTGTTGGTATTAATGCTAAATAAATTAAAATGATAGCTCCAAAATACTTTCCTAAAACAATATTTTTTAAAGAAATGGGTTTGGTAGCTAATAGCTCATAAGTTCCCATTTTTTTTTCTTCACTAAATGCCTTCATCGTTACAGCAGGAATTAAAAATAAAAAGATCCAAGGGACAATTATAAAAAAGGATGATAGATCAGCAAACCCATTATCCAATATGTTAAATTCACCGGGTATAAACCAAAGTAAAAGACTGTTTAAAGTTAAAAATAATGCAATAACCAAAGACCCAACCGAAGTTGAGAAAAAGGAATTAATTTCTCTTTTTAAAATTGCAAGCATAAATATTATTTTAAACTGTATAATGTGTCAATACTCCAGGCTTTTGCATTAGAACGAAACATTGGTTTGGTTGTTGCCCAAACACTTCTAAAAATATCGCTAGTTCTATAATTTTCTAGATCAGATTCTTTTTCCCATTTACTGTAAGTAAAAAAAATATTCTTGTTATTTTTATCTTGATATAATTCTAAAAAAGCACACCCGTCAAAAGCGCGTATTTTTTCTTTTACCTTATTAAATTTACATAAAAAGTTAACAACCTCTTCACTCTTAAATTCCATTTTAACAATTCTAGTAAACATATATTTATTCAAAATTTATACTAACAGTATCTCTATAATTTAGACCAAACAGGGAAGAAGCACTACCTACTGTTTTTGGATTGCTCTTGTAAATTGAAAGCTCAAGATAGTTTGATGAATTCCATAGAGCTAATTTTTTACCATCTTCAACGCGCTTATTTTTTGGATTATCAAAATTAATAAAATCACTATATCGATTGTAAACTTTTGAAAACTTGATAGATCTTGCTTGTATGGTAAACCTTCTTCCTTTTCCGATTTTTTCGAAAAGAACTTTGTTTATGTTGCTAATAACATTTCCATAGTTGTCAATGTAAATAACATTTCCAATTATTTGACTATTTTCAGGATTTACTACAGGTTTAATACCAGTAAGTTGTTTTATTTTAGAAATGGGTTTGCCAATTACTTCCAAAGTACCTCCTCTAGCAATATGACAAGCAACTTTAACAAAAACGTCTAAAACAGGAAAATTAGATTCAATATTGTCATGAACGTTAATTTCAACAATTTTTTCAGGTTTAATCTCAGAGGTTAGCATAGAAATAATTCCATTATTAGCACAAATAAAATAGTGATTATCTAGATAAACAGCTATGTGTTTATTTTCCGGATTTAATTCCGAGTCTATTCCAATAATATGAATACTTCCTGAAGGAAAACTTTTGTAAGCATTTTGTATGATGTATGCAGCTTCAGATATATGAAAGGGCGATATACAATGGGAGATATCAACAATTCGAATGGTCTCTAATTCACTATAGAGAGCCCCTTTAACTGCACCAGCAAAGTGATCTTTCTCGCCAAAGTCGGTAGTTAAAGTGATAATAGCTTGTGGCATTTTGTTAATATTTATTTAAACTAATAACAACAAAAATACTGTACTTTTGTGTTAGAGAAAAACAATTTTTTATATAGTATTAATAATTTTAAATGTACTGCTTTTGAATGAACTAATTATTGAATTATCTGAAATAAGCCCGAGAGATTTTTTCGGTCATCAAAACATAAATATTGAGAAGTTAAAGGAGCTTTTTCCTAAATTAAAAATTGTTGCAAGAGGAAATAAAATAAAAGCTTACGGAGACCAAGAAGTTTTAGAAGAATTTGATAAACGTCTCGCGATGTTATTAGATCATTTTTCTAAGTATAATAAATTAGATGAAAACGTTATTGAAAGGGTTTTATTGAGTAGGAGTAGAGATGATTACGAAACACCAGATAGTTCTAATGCTGTTTTAGTTCATGGTGTTAATGGTAGAAAAATAAAACCACAAACTGCTAATCAACGTAAGCTGGTTCAATTAATGTTTAAAAATGATATGTTATTTGCTGTAGGTCCTGCAGGTACTGGTAAAACATATACAGGTGTTGCTTTAGCAGTAAAGGCATTAAAAGAAAAACAAGTAAGAAGAATTATTTTAACACGTCCAGCAGTAGAAGCTGGAGAGAAATTAGGTTTTCTTCCTGGTGACTTAAAAGAAAAGTTAGATCCATATATGCAACCGTTATACGATGCATTGCGAGATATGATTCCTGCTGAAAAATTAGAATTATTAATTGAAAAAGGAGTAATACAAATAGCACCTTTAGCATTTATGAGAGGTCGTACCTTGGATAATGCCTTTGTCATTTTAGATGAAGCTCAAAATACAACTCATGCACAAATGAAAATGTTCTTGACTCGTATGGGAAAAAATGCCAAATTTATGATTACGGGTGACCCTGGCCAAATAGATTTACCAAGGCACACACTTTCAGGACTTAAAGAAGCATTGTTAGTTTTAAATAATGTGAATGGAGTAGGTATTATTCATCTAGACGATAAAGATGTTATACGTCACCGATTAGTAAAAAAAGTAATTGCAGCCTATAAGGCGATTGAAAATAACGACTAAAAAATGAGCAATACAATTATCAATTCTCAATTTAATTTTCCAGGTCAAAAAAATATATATCATGGGAAGGTTAGAGAAGTTTATACTATAGAAAATGATTTATTAGTAATGATTGCGACCGATAGGTTAAGTGCTTTTGATGTAGTTATGCCTAAAGGAATTCCCTACAAAGGTCAAATACTAAATCAGATAGCCACACAAATGATGCGCGATACCGAAGATTTAGTCCCCAATTGGTTATTAGCAAGCCCAGATCCAAATGTAGCCATAGGTATAGCTTGTGAACCATTTAAAATTGAAATGGTTATTCGTGGTTATTTGAGTGGTCACGCGGCTCGAGAATATAAATTAGGAAAAAGAACCCTTTGTAATATTGATATGCCAGAAGGAATGATTGAAAATGATCAATTTCCCGTACCTATAATTACCCCTGCAACTAAAGCAGAAGCAGGAGATCATGATGAAGATATTTCTAGAGAAGATATTTTAAAAAGAGGAATTGTTTCAGAGGAGGATTATAAAGTACTAGAAGATTATACAAGAAAACTATTTCAAAGAGGAACTGAATTAGCTGCTAAAAGAGGTTTAATTTTAGTAGATACTAAATATGAATTTGGTAAAACAAAAGAAGGAAAGATTGTTTTAATAGATGAAATTCATACACCTGATTCCTCCCGATATTTTTATGCAGATGGTTATGAAGACCTTCAGGCTAAAGGAGAACCACAGAAGCAACTTTCTAAAGAATTTGTTAGACAATGGTTAATACAAAATGGTTTTCAAGGATTGGAAGGACAATCGGTTCCGAAAATGAGTGATGAATACATAGATGTCGTTTCTAAAAGATATATTGAATTATACGAAAATATTACAGGAGAAAAATTTAATAGAGCTGATTTAAGTAATATGGAGGAAAGAATTCAAAATAACGTATTAGAGTATCTAAAAACTTAGAAAGATTATTTTGATTTTATTCCAAATCGATATACATAGCCAAAGTTTAATTCTGTAAAATCTGCCTGACCTAAATTTGTATTTAAATTTACACCAATAAAAATATTTGATTTAGGGTTTTTAATAGTATTAATTAAATAATACTTTAATCCTATTCTAAATAAGATAGCATGCTTTAAGTGATATGTAGTAGTCAGCTCTCTTTCCAAATACATTGTTTCTACAGTTCCATTATCATTTATAAAATCCCAATAAAATCCATTTAATTTCCAATCTACTTCGTAAAAAGGCTTATATAAATTATAACCCATGTCAAATTCCATTCCTATATTTCCAAGGAATAATTCACTACTAATAAACAAACCAATACATGATGAGTATTTAATTGGATTATTTTGAAAATGAGTATACTGGTCTACTACTATTTCTTCATTATTTTTTATGTATTGATAATAGTGTTCATAAAACCGATAAAAAAACCCAATACCAATCTTAAAAGTATTATTAAAAATAAGCCCATATGAGGGTGCAACTGTAAATACACCTTTTTGATTATTAAAGTTATAACTTAAAAAATTCAACCCTGCACCAGTTCTGATGGTAAAGAACTGTTGTAAACTATTCTCAATATTAGATATTGGTGTTTTTGGATCTTTTAATGTTTTAGGGGAATTTAAATTATAATTAGACTGTTTTGAAATACTAAATAAAAAAGAATTTAATCCTTGATTTGGAAATTTTGTATGTCCATTAGAATGGTGAAAATAACCAACGCCTAATCTCCAATTGTTTTTTCTGTTTCTTATAAAATTATAGTAAAAAAAAGATTTAAAAGACCAAGTTATTTTGGTAGATATAGCTGTATTATTGTTTTCTATTGGATTATTTAAAGAAAATATTGTTCCTGCATATGATTTTGTGAAATAAGAAACTCCTAGGCTAACGTTAAAATTTAAACCTTTAATTTTTTTTTTAAACATTCTAAACTCAACGAAAGGCATCATTGAAGCTGAATATCCAATATACTCCTTATTAGCGTAATCAGTTATTGTAAAAGACATTCCTGTAGTCGGATTCTTTAATCTGTAAACCCACTCAATATTGTTATTTATATGGTATTTTCCAAAATGTAAGGAAATTGATTTTTGCAAGCCAGTTTCAGGAAAACCTTTATTTGAAGGTAAAGTAAGTCCTAATTGTAATTCTGTAGTTGTAAATTTGTTATATATTGGTATGGAGTCTTTTTTTTGGGCTTGTCCAAAAATTGTTGTTATTAAAAATATTAAAGTAATTATTTTTGTCATTCCATAAAATTAGAATCGTATTATTTCTTTAATTTAATTCCAAACCGGTAGACATATCCTATATTAAGCTCTGAAAAATCTGCCTGACCAAGGTTTGCATTTAGTGTTGCTCCCACAAAAATATTATGGTTAGGATGTTCATTATTGTTAAATAGATAATATTTTAAGCCAAGTCTTGTTAATATCGATTTTTTTAATTGATATTTAGAATTTAATTCACCATAAACATACCTAGTTTCATAAGTTCCATCAGCACTATAAAAATCCCAATAAAATCCTTGTTGCAATTTCCATTCTACTTCATAAAATGGTTTGTAAATATTATAACCCAAATCAACTTCAATTCCAACATGACCTAAATATAATTCAGAGGTAACAAACACCCCATAGCTAGTTGAGTATTTAAATGCATTTTCAGTAAAATGATTGAATTGCTCAATTATTAACTCCTGATCATTTTTAATAAAGGTATTAAAAGAATCGTAATACCTGTAGTAAAATCCAACGCCTATTTTGAATGTTTTGTTTAAAATTTTTCCATAAGATGCTGCTAATGTATAAACCGGTTTTTTATCATTATACATTTCCGATAAAACATTTATTCCAAATCCAGACCGAAAGCTGAAGTAATTTTCAATTGATTTTCCAAAATTTTTATTTTTAATCGAATTATCTTCTATACTTCCTTTTTTCTTGGTCTTTAGCCCCGAATGCCTTGATAAACTTAATAAAAAAGTATTTAATCCTTGATTAGGCAAACTTGTATGGCCATTTGACTGATGATGAAAACCAGCTCCTAATCTCCAGGAAGCTTTTCTTTCATTCAGCACATCATAATATAAAAAAGCTTTAAAAGCCCAAGTAAACCTTGTAGAAATAGCTCTGTTGTTGTTATCGATAATATTATTGTACGAGTAAGTTGTACCATTATATTCTTGAGTAAAATAAGAAGATCCCAAGCCTATATTCATTTTTAAATGTTTATTAAAAATTTTTTTAAATAAACCATACTCGAGAAAAGGCATTAATGAAAATGAGTAGCCAACATATTTGTTATTTCCATAATCGGTAAAAGTAAAGGCAATTCCAGTTTTAGGATAACGCAATCTGTAGGCCCATTCTTGAGCGTTATTATCTTGGTAAGTTCCCAAATGAACCGAAATCCCTTTATTTAGTGCTAACTCAGGAAAACCATTATTTGCAGAATGGGTTTTTCCGGCAAAAACTTCAGGGATTATAAAATAATTTTTATTTGAAATAGTTTCATTTTTTTGAGCGACACCAAATAGTGAAACCAGTAATAAAAGATGACAAATATTTCTATTCATTGTTAATTGCTAACTGCTTTTGAAAGAATAAATTTTTAATAAGATTTAGTTAGTCAAAATAACTGTAGGAATCATTATTTTTCATTTTTAATAAAGATTCATAAATTAAGCTGATGACCGCTTCTACGTCGGATTTGTGCACCATTTCTACTGTAGTGTGCATATATCTTAAAGGAAGAGAAATTAAAGCACTAGCTACTCCTGAATTGCTATAAGCAAAAGCATCAGTATCAGTACCTGTTGCTCTTGAAAGCGCAGATCGTTGAAAAGGTATCTTTTTCTTTTCAGCTGTTTCAATAATTAAATCTCTTAATTTCTGTTGTACCGCAGGAGCATAAGCAATTACAGGTCCTTTACCCAATTCTAGATGTCCCTCTTTTTTCTTATCAATCATAGGTGTAGTAGTGTCGTGGGTAACATCTGTTACAATGGCAACATTTGGTTGAATTCGCTCTGCTATCATTTGTGCTCCACGCAATCCTATTTCTTCTTGAACTGAATTGGTAATATATAATCCAAACGGCAGACTTTTTTTATTATCGTGAAGTAATCGAGCGACCTCTGCAATCATAAAACCACCCATACGGTTATCCATTGCTCTACAAACAAATTTATCATTATTTAAAATATGAAAGGTATCCGGATAGGTTATTACACAACCTACATGAACTCCCATTTTTTTTACTTCATCTTTAGAGCTGGCTCCTATATCAATAAATATATTTTCTGGCTTGGGAGCTTCCTCTTTTGCTCTATTTCTAGTATGAATTGCAGGCCAACCAAATACTCCTTTAACAATACCTTTTTTAGTATGAATATTGACAATTTTAGAAGGGGCAATTTGATGGTCGCTGCCTCCATTTCTAATCACATAAAGCAAACCGTTGTCACTTATATAATTTACATACCACGATATTTCATCCGCATGACCCTCAATGACTACTTTGTATTTTGCTGAGGGATTAATAACAGCAACTGCAGTACCATAAGTATCTGTAATAAATTCGTCAACATAAGGCCTCAAGTAGTCCATCCATATTTTTTGACCATCCCATTCATAGCCTGTAGGTGAAGCGTTATTTAAATAAGTTTCTAAAAAGGAAATTGATTTTTTTGTTAGTATTGACATTGCCATTTTTTTTAATTTACATTTTTTAAAGTCTTCAAAATTAATAATTAATTAATAAGTCAAAGACATATTTTGTTTAATTTTGAATCAGTTTTCGAAACTATCAAAAAAATATCTCAAACTAAATGAAAGTTTTAAAATTATCAATCCAGACTTTTTTTATTTTAATGCCCGTATTTGTTCTTTCGCAAATTGATAAAAATAATAATCAAGAAAAAATTGATACAACCAATTATTATTACATTATTAAAGGAGATTCAATTCCAAGAGAATTTATTGATTTAGAGGAAGTTATTTTATTAAATAAATTGCAATTTACTTCAAAAGAAGATAGAAGGCGATATCTTATTCTTAGGCGAAAAACAAGAAAAGTATATCCTTATGCAAAGCTAGCTTCAGAACGTTTGATTACAATGTCGGAGAGGTTAAAAACGACTAAAAGAAAAAGAGATAAAAAAAAATATACCAAAAGAGTTCAAAAATATATTGAAGAGGAATTTTCTGATAAACTAAAAAAATTCACAAGAACGGAAGGACAAATTTTAGCAAAACTAATACACAGGCAGACTGGTAGGACGAGTTTTGAATTAGTGAAAGAACTTAGAACTAGCTGGAGAGCTTTTTGGTACAATACTACAGCAAATTTATTCGACATATCCCTAAAAGAAAAATACGATCCTTTTAAAAATAAAGAAGATTATTTGATTGAGGATATTTTGGAAAGATCTTTTCAGGAAAATATACTTGAACGACAAGAATCAGCTTTTTCTATTGATTTTTTTGAGTTGCAATCATTTTGGAATAAAAAAAACATTAATTAATAGATAATACACTTGCTTTAACCGTTAGTTTACTAATTATTTTATATGGTAAGTTTTGGTTTATCAGCACGTTGCAAAGATGTCGAATAAATAAAGTTGGTTTTTTCATTATTTATGGTAAAAAGAACAAATAAGTTTTTATATTTGCACCCGCTTTAACCCAGACCAGATGGTCAGAAACGGGTTAAAAAAGCTCTTAAAAATTTATTTTCAAATTATTTTCAAAAATGGTTGTGGGAATAAAAAACAGTTGTATATTTGCAGCCGCTTAGGTAAAAATAGGCGATAATTAGGAGTAAAATTGGGTTTAAAAATCCAATAAAAAATGTTCATTGAGATATTGAAATTGACAGCGTAGGTAGCTACATTTATGTAGTTATTTATATTGAAAAACTAAACTAAGTAAAATACCTGAGATTTTTTTGAGAACTTGATAGTTGTACTTAAATATTATTTAAGATTATACGATGAAGAGTTTGATCCTGGCTCAGGATGAACGCTAGCGGCAGGCCTAACACATGCAAGTCGAGGGGTAACAGAGAGAAGCTTGCTTTTCTGCTGACGACCGGCGCACGGGTGAGTAACGCGTATACAATCTGCCTTATACAGAGGGATAGCCTTTAGAAATGAAGATTAATACCTTATAGTCTATTTTTATAGCATTATATAAATAGTAAAGCTTCGGTGGTATAAGATGAGTATGCGTCCTATTAGTTAGTTGGTAAGGTAACGGCTTACCAAGACAACGATAGGTAGGGGCCCTGAGAGGGGGATCCCCCACACTGGTACTGAGACACGGACCAGACTCCTACGGGAGGCAGCAGTGAGGAATATTGGACAATGGAGGCAACTCTGATCCAGCCATGCCGCGTGCAGGAAGACGGCCCTATGGGTTGTAAACTGCTTTTATATAGGAAGAAACCTTTTCACGTGTGAGAAGCTGACGGTACTATAAGAATAAGGACCGGCTAACTCCGTGCCAGCAGCCGCGGTAATACGGAGGGTCCGAGCGTTATCCGGAATCATTGGGTTTAAAGGGTCCGTAGGCGGGAATCTAAGTCAGTGGTGAAATCTTGCAGCTCAACTGTAAAATTGCCATTGATACTGGATTTCTTGAATTAGTGTGAAGTGATTAGAATGTGTAGTGTAGCGGTGAAATGCATAGATATTACACAGAATACCAATTGCGAAGGCAGATCACTAACACTATATTGACGCTGAGGGACGAAAGCGTGGGGAGCGAACAGGATTAGATACCCTGGTAGTCCACGCCGTAAACGATGGATACTAGCTGTTCGATCTTCGGATTGAGTGGCTAAGCGAAAGTGATAAGTATCCCACCTGGGGAGTACGTTCGCAAGAATGAAACTCAAAGGAATTGACGGGGGCCCGCACAAGCGGTGGAGCATGTGGTTTAATTCGATGATACGCGAGGAACCTTACCAGGGCTTAAATGTAGTCTGACAGCTTTAGAGATAGAGTTTTCTTCGGACAGATTACAAGGTGCTGCATGGTTGTCGTCAGCTCGTGCCGTGAGGTGTCAGGTTAAGTCCTATAACGAGCGCAACCCCTGTTGTTAGTTGCCAGCGAGTAATGTCGGGAACTCTAACAAGACTGCCGGTGCAAACCGTGAGGAAGGTGGGGATGACGTCAAATCATCACGGCCCTTACGTCCTGGGCCACACACGTGCTACAATGGCCGGTACAGAGAGCAGCCACTACGCGAGTAGGAGCGAATCTTCAAAACCGGTCTCAGTTCGGATCGGAGTCTGCAACTCGACTCCGTGAAGCTGGAATCGCTAGTAATCGCATATCAGCCATGATGCGGTGAATACGTTCCCGGGCCTTGTACACACCGCCCGTCAAGCCATGGAAGCTGGGGGTACCTGAAGTCGGTGACCGCAAGGAGCTGCCTAGGGTAAAACTGGTAACTAGGGCTAAGTCGTAACAAGGTAGCCGTACCGGAAGGTGCGGCTGGAACACCTCCTTTCTAGAGAATTTGTTACTTAGGTAACAGATAGAAAGTACGATGAGAGAGTAAACTCTTAAAAATCGATTTATTTTGCTTGGTTTAGCTGTCAATTTTAAAAATATATAAGTCTGAAGTATCAGATTGTTTAGAGGATTATTCATTTAAACACTATACTGCATACTGCAGGCTGAAAACAAACAGTCTCATAGCTCAGCTGGTTAGAGCGCTACACTGATAATGTAGAGGTCGGCAGTTCGAGTCTGCCTGAGACTACTTTTTTTTATGGATAATTAATTATTTATAGAGAAACGTTCATAACATATTGAAAGGAAATTCTAGAAGTTAGAGGATTCAACATTCACAATTCTGAATACAAAGATTCTGAATTTCACAAATGGGGGATTAGCTCAGCTGGCTAGAGCGCCTGCCTTGCACGCAGGAGGTCATCGGTTCGACTCCGATATTCTCCACTATCAGCCAAATGGTTGACAACGTTCATTGACATATTGAAAAAAGAAATACGAGAAAAGTAATAATAAATGTTATTAGTTAGCAATAACTAGTAACACATTTTGAATAACTCATTAAAAGAGCAAAAAAGTACAATAAGCAAAGTAAGGGCGTATGGGGAATGCCTAGGCTCTCAGAGACGATGAAGGACGTGATAAGCTGCGATAAGTTGCGGGGAATGGCACATACATTTTGATCCGCAAATTTCCGAATGGGGCAACCCAGCTAGTTGAAGACTAGTTACTCCGCAAGGAGGGTAAACCCGGAGAACTGAAACATCTAAGTACCCGGAGGAAGAGAAAACAATAGTGATTTCGATAGTAGCGGCGAGCGAACTCGAATTAGCCCAAACCAGTGTTGTTACGGCAATACTGGGGTTGTAGGACCACGACATTTGATGCACAATGAATTAGAACCCTTTGGAAAGAGGGGCCATAGACGGTGATAGCCCGGTATAAGTAAAGAGTGTTATTGATAGTGGTATCCTGAGTAGTGCGGGGCACGTGAAACCCTGTATGAATCTGGCGGGACCATCCGCCAAGGCTAAATACTCCTGAGAGACCGATAGTGAACTAGTACCGTGAGGGAAAGGTGAAAAGAACCCTGAATAAGGGAGTGAAATAGATCCTGAAACCATACGCTTACAAGCGGTCGGAGCCATTCGTGGTGACGGCGTGCCTTTTGCATAATGAGCCTACGAGTTACTGTTACTAGCAAGGTTAAATTTTTAAGAAATGGAGCCGTAGCGAAAGCGAGTCTGAATAGGGCGCCATAGTTAGTAGTAGTAGACGCGAAACCGTGTGATCTACCCATGGGCAGGGTGAAGCTTTGTTAACCCAAAGTGGAGGCCCGAACCGATATACGTTGAAAAGTGTTCGGATGACCTGTGGGTAGGGGTGAAAGGCCAATCAAACTCGGAAATAGCTCGTACTCCCCGAAATGCATTTAGGTGCAGCGTATACATAGTTTTATAGAGGTAGAGCTACTGATAGGATGCGGGGGCTTCACCGCCTACCAATTCCTGACAAACTCCGAATGCTATAAAATGTTTGTATGCAGTGAGGGCATGGGTGCTAAGGTCCATGTCCGAGAGGGAAAGAACCCAGACCATCAGCTAAGGTCCCAAAATGTATGTTAAGTTGAATAAACGAGGTTGGATTGCCCAGACAGCTAGGATGTTGGCTTGGAAGCAGCCATTCATTTAAAGAGTGCGTAACAGCTCACTAGTCGAGCGATCCGGCATGGATAATAATCGGGCATAAACATACTACCGAAGCTATGGACTAATTTATTAGTGGTAGGGGAGCATTGTAGTGGCGTTGAAGGTGAACTGCGAGGTTTGCTGGAGTAGCTACAAAAGAAAATGTAGGCATAAGTAACGATAATGCGGGCGAGAAACCCGCACACCGAAAGACTAAGGTTTCCTCAGCTATGCTAATCAGCTGAGGGTTAGTCGGGACCTAAGGCGAACCCGAAAGGGGTAGTCGATGGACAACAGGTTAATATTCCTGTACCTGCTCACGTTAAAAGTGACGGAGGCGAATAGTTAGTGCGCACAGACGGAATTGTGCGTTGAAGAGAGTGGTAACACCTCGATAGTACACTAAGGCTACGGCCGCGGTGATAATCTAGCGAATCGACTTCCAAGAAAAGCGAGTGAAGCAGCCCGTACCCTAAACCGACACAGGTAGTTGGGATGAGAATTCTAAGGTGCTCGAGAGATTCATGGCTAAGGAACTAGGCAAAATCGACCCGTAACTTCGGGAGAAGGGTCGCCCATCTTTTAGATGGGCCGCAGTGAAAAGATCCAGGCGACTGTTTATCAAAAACACAGGGCTATGCTAAATCGAAAGATGATGTATATGGCCTGACACCTGCCCGGTGCCGGAAGGTTAAGAGGAGATGTTAGCTTCGGCGAAGCATTGAATTGAAGCCCCGGTAAACGGCGGCCGTAACTATAACGGTCCTAAGGTAGCGAAATTCCTTGTCGGGTAAGTTCCGACCTGCACGAATGGTGCAACGATCTGGATACTGTCTCAGCCATGAGCTCGGTGAAATTGTAGTAACGGTGAAGATGCCGTTTACCCGCTGTGGGACGAAAAGACCCCGTGAACCTTTACTATAGCTTAGTATTGACTTTGGATAAGTAATGTGTAGGATAGGTGGGAGACATCGATCCAGCGTCGCCAGGCGTTGGTGAGTCATTGTTGAAATACCACCCTTTACTTGTCTGAAGCCTAATCCCTAACGGGAGACAGTGCTTGGTGGGTAGTTTGACTGGGGTGGTCGCCTCCAAAAGAGTAACGGAGGCTTCTAAAGGTTCCCTCAATACGGTTGGCAATCGTGTGTAGAGTGCAATGGCATAAGGGAGCTTGACTGAGAGACCTACAAGTCGATCAGGTACGAAAGTAGAGCATAGTGATCCGGTGGTTCCGCATGGAAGGGCCATCGCTCAAAGGATAAAAGGTACTCCGGGGATAACAGGCTGATCTCCCCCAAGAGCTCACATCGACGGGGGGGTTTGGCACCTCGATGTCGGCTCGTCACATCCTGGGGCTGGAGAAGGTCCCAAGGGTTGGGCTGTTCGCCCATTAAAGTGGCACGCGAGCTGGGTTCAGAACGTCGTGAGACAGTTCGGTCTCTATCTACAGTGGGCGTTAGAAATTTGAGTGGATCTGTTCCTAGTACGAGAGGACCGGAATGGACTGACCTCTGGTGTACCAGTTGTTCCGCCAGGAGCATTGCTGGGTAGCTACGTCGGGAAGGGATAAGCGCTGAAAGCATATAAGCGCGAAACCCACCACAAGATGAGATTTCTTTAAAGGGTCGTGGGAGACTACCACGTTGATAGGTCATAGGTGTAAGAGCAGTAATGTTTGTAGCCGAGTGATACTAATAACCCGTATAGCTTATGTACAAATCGTTTCTCCCCATGCAAATGGGGAGGACAACTCTTTTTACAAGCTTATTTAAAAATATTACTATTCTAATAATTCTTTTTTCTTTATGTTAAGATATTTTCCTATCCTAGATAGGGTGACAAAGACAGATCAGATCTGGAATGTCATAAAACTAAGGTGGTTATAGCGACGGGGCTCACCTCTTACCTTTCCGAACAGAGAAGTTAAGCCCGTTTGCGCCGATGGTACTACTACTGTGGAAGAGTAGGTCGCCGCCTTCTTTAAAACCTTCATCTTTTGATGAAGGTTTTTTTTTGCCTATAAAACAAGAAAAA